>JAXHLD010000042.1:0-10978 GCA_034522655.1 Burkholderiaceae bacterium | reverse complement strand
TGCTGGGCGGAAGGTCCTGCAACAGGACAGTCATCGGCACGACGACGCCGCGCCCGATGATCGCGTTGTGCAGGAGCAAGGCGAAGTCGAGCGGCCTTACACCGGGTTCACCTGGCTGGTAGTCGATCCGACTCGGAGCCAGATACCAGAACGTGTGGGATGAACTGGAAATCGCTTCCCGTCATGCACAACCGAGTCGGGAACGGTGCTCACTACGAATCCCTTCTGCGCCAGTGGCTCCTTCGCTGCGACCGACCGTCTCCGCTCGAAACGCAAGCAGAATCGGACAGACCAACTGCGCAAGCCACCTCGTGTCCTGCGGCGTGCCTGAATAGTCAAATGACAGCGACACCGTGACAACCTCTGCCACGGTGACCAGTGGCCTCAAAGCGCGCAGGAACTCGGTGATCTCCGCTTCGGGCCACAGGTCGCCTTCGCCCCAGTTGTCGGATCGATTGAACAAGTCAAGACATAGATCAAACAGGATGGGCCGTTCGAAGCGCGCCGCTGCCGAGACTCGACTGACTCGTGAATGACCTGCGAAGCCTCCGCGCGGTCCACAAGCGGCTGATATAGGCCGAGTTCAACGTCGTGGTCGCTCTCAGTGCAGTAGAAGTGAACTGTTCCGACGAGTTTGCGCGCGACTGCGGGGGCAATGAAGGAATCGAATCGGACGAGTTTTCCTTCCTCAAGGATGCGAGCGATCTGTTCGAGAGTCGCGTTGCAGACCGCCTCCGCCGTGGTGGCGTCAGCCGAGAAGTCGTCGCAGGCATCGAAGTGGTGGTCGACGTGCACCAGATCGAATCTGCGGCCTCGTCTGTGCCTTTCCCAGACCAGTAGAGCCCAGCGGTGGTTGTCCATCAGCCAGATTCCCCGGCCAAGGTCCGCGAGATAGTGGTCGTCGGGTTCGAGCGCCGCGTAGTCAACGGGTGGAGTCTTCATCGGGAGGGGCTTGTCGCCCAGCTTTGTGCTGCCGGGTTCAGCAGGTAGGGAGCCTCTTTTGGTCATCTCTGGTACGGCGTCCTCGAGAGAGGACGGTGCCTTCGGCTGCGCTTGACATCAGCGTCGATTCTGACGATGATCCGTGCATGCGCTACCCGGGCGGCAAAGGCAAGTGTTACCAGCGACTGATCAACATGATGCCCCCGCATCGTGTCTACATCGAGTCGCACCTCGGCGGGGGCGCGGTCATGCGCAGCAAGCGGCCCGCCGCCATCAACATTGGCGTCGACCTGGACCCCCAGGTCATTGCGCGCTGGCAGCAGTTCAAGCCGCGCCATGTCGAGCTGGTGCAACGCGACGCGGTCGAGTTCCTTTCCTCCTACCCGTTCGTTGGCGACGAGCTGGTCTACGCCGATCCGCCTTATGTGGCCTCGACGCGGCGCCGGTCTCGCGTCTATCGCTACGAGTACCGCGATGCGGACCACGTCGCACTGCTGCAGGTGCTGCGATCCCTGCCGTGTCGGGTCTTGCTGTCGGGCTACGACAACGCGCTCTACCGCGAGCACCTGTCCGACTGGACCGTCTGCGCCTTCCCGGCCCAGACCCACCGGGGTGTTCGCGAAGAGCGCGTATGGACCAACTTCGCGCCACCCCCTGTGTTGCATGACGCGTCGTACCTCGGTCACTCGTTCCGGGAGCGCCAGACCATCAGGCGGCGCCATGAACGATGGCTGGCCCGCTTCGACGGACTGCCGGTGCCGGAACGAGCTCACCTGCTCGGGCTGCTGAACACGCGCTACCCGGATTCGGGATCGGCGCCATGACGCAGGCAGCTGTCGTCTACGTCGGTCCGACCACGGTGCAGTTCGAGCTGCCGGCGGCGGACTCGGAGGTGCTGCCCGGCGTTCGCTGGGGGCTAGTTGAGGCGTTCCCCACACCGGCGTACTGGGCATATCAGGTGCTCGCACGACGTCTGCTGCGCGGTCCGCTCGGCCATCGCCTCGGCGCAACCCTGGCGGAAGAGGTCGGCGCGTGCTTGCTCGGCGGGCATGGCCTGCCCGCGCGTGTCGGTCTAGCTGCGTTCCATCAGCTCAAGGCGGCCGGCGTGTTCGCGGGCGCACCAACGGCGTCCGAGCTCGAGCAATTGCTGCGCCAGCCTCTGACGATCGACGGACGTGCGGTGCGGTACCGCTTTGCGCGACAGAAGGCACGCTACCTGTCGCATGCACTGCATTGTCTCGCCGTAAACGATGCGCCGACGACGACCGGGCGCGCGTTGCGCGACTGGCTGCTGCAACTGGAAGGGGTGGGCTTCAAGACCGCCTCGTGGATCGCGCGCAACTGGCTCGATGCGGACGATGTGGCGATCATCGACATCCATGTGCTGCGCGCCGGCGCCTTGGGCGGCTTCCTGGATCCCGAACTGAAGGTGCCGCGCGATTACCTCGCGCTGGAGGCGAAGTTCCTGGCGACAAGCCGAGCGATGGGCGTGCGGGCGTCGGAACTGGATGCCGTGATCTGGCACGAGATGATGGCATCGCCGCGCTCGGTGGCGCGACTGATGCACTGGCGCGCCACTCACACCGACCGCGAGTCAGCGCAACGCGGCCGCGCCGAGGTAGGCCATGCCGACCCCGTGGACGTCGCGCTGACGGATTAACGATTCCGCGAAGGCGTCGCCGGTCAGTCCGAGCAGCGAAAAGCCTGCGCCTGCAGCGGCCGCGGCGACGGCCATCACGCCCTGCAGCGCCCCGGCGTCGCGCCACACCAGGCTCTCCGGTGCCTCGTATCTGGCGGCGGTCAGGCCGGGCTCCGCGATGAACAGCAACAGCGCAGCATCGGCGGCCGGATAGATCTGTTCCGCAGCGCATCGGGCGCGGGTCACGGCGGCGGCCCCGGGCAGCTGCGCGAGCGCGTGGCGTGCCGGGTCGTACCGGTAGCCGGCAGACTCTTGCGGGAGCTGAACGACGATGTGAACCGGGTGCACCGCGCCCGCCGAGGGCGCCGGCCGCAATGACCGTGGCGCACCGCCTTCAGGCGGCAAGGACTGCTGCACACGCGCCGACCACCACAGGGTGTATCCCAGCAGTTGCAGCAGTTCGCCTCGATCGATCTGACGGAACTCGCGGCAGGTGCGGCGGCGCTCCAAGACGTCATCGAATGCAGGCCCACCGGACGGGGGACGCGGCAACGCCAGGCTGGGCCCCGTCGTCGCTGGCGCAGCGGCGTAAGCGCGCGTGACAGGTCGTGGCCGCGGTTCGCCGAGGTCAGGCCAGTTCATCGTCCATCTCCCTGAGCACCGCGAAGTACTTGTTGCAGCCGCGGCAGTTGCCACAGGCGACCTCGGCCTTGTGGCAGCTGTGCGCCCACCCGAGCAACGACTGCGGCACTTGGGCGCGGCGCAGCAACTCAACGGTCGTCATGGCCAGAGCAGGCGCAGCCACCTGTAGCGCCCCCTCCTGGCATCCGAGCAGGGCGTTGATCCGATGGATGAACTGGACGCCCGTCCGCGTGGCTGCCATCCGAGGCGACCGTGCCGATGAGCAGCTGCCCGACGCCGCGCGGTATCGCCCACATGGCGGCGAGTGTGATCAGCAGCTGGTTGCGGTACGGCCACCACTCCGAGGCCGGGGCCAGCGCGACAGGGCGGCGGCCCGCCATGTCACCCGAGCCCAGCGCACGACAGTCGACGCTGACGACGTGGTGGTCGATGCCGAGCGTGCGACAGATCTGGGTTGCGGCCACGATCTCGGCAGCAGCCGCCAGCTGGCCATAGTCGATCGTGACCGCGAGTTCGGGGCGCAACCAGTGGGCGATCGCCAGCGAGTCCAGGCCACCGCTGAGCAATAGCGCGCGCTTCACAGCTGGCAAGCGCACCACAGCGCACGGTAGATCGACGTCACGTAGTCGTTCTCGATCAGGCAGGCCGACCCTTCCATCATCTTCAGGTCTTCTGCCATCTCATGCTCGACATAGATGACCACGGGCTTGTCGAGCGCCCTCGCATAGCCGACCTCATAGACGGTCCCGGCATCGATGCCGTCACCGATGGCGTAGACGAGGTCGGCCTGCCGTAGCGCTTCGAGGTCCTTCGGTGCGACATCATCCGCTGAACCGTGGCCCACGTCGTGGTACGGCGAAAACACCGTCATCCCGGCCGCGCGCAGATCACCGCGGCGCCTGTTCGACCAACCACACCTGCGCCAGCGTGAAGAAGGGGCCGGCCAGGTAGACCATCGGCTGGCGACCCTCGATGAAGCGGTGTGAGGGCGCGACCGCGTGCGGAGCGAAACGTTGCAGCGTGCCTTCGGTCGCAAAGCCCCGGGTCTCGCAGTAGTACGCCGTGGCGCGGGAGGCGAGATCGGCGCTGGCGGCTGCGTCCAGGCGGCGCACCATCCAGCCATAGGCGAAGTAGGCGGCAAAGGCGTCGCCCGAGCCGATCTTCCAGACGCGCTGTGAGGCATACGCCGCGACCTGTGTCACGCGTCCGCTATCGACGACGCTGGCGCCCTGTGCCCCCTGCTTGATGACCACGACGTCGGCGCCCGAAGCGGCCGCCACGCCCATCGCCAAGGTCTCGGCGCGCGTTTCCCTGGAACCCAGAAGCAAGCGGGCCTCGTGGCTATTCAGGACGATAGCGAGTCGCTCGGCGGTGGAGCCGTTGGCGTGAAACTGAACCGGCGAGGTTGCATCCTGCGGGTCGTACACCGCTTGCCGAGCGCGGACCACCGCATCGCCGTCGAGCATGCCGAAGCGCAGGACACGCTCTGCGGTGACCGACAGCGGCGCTGGTAGTTCGGGGGGCACACCCGTGATGCGCGGGGTGGCCAGGCCATGGTCGTAGTCGAAGCACACCGTGGCAGGTGTGGCGGACGGCACGACGGTAAACCGCTCGAGCGCACCGCGCGCGGCCAGGACGTCGGCCGCGATTGAGTCCAGGTAGGTGTGGAACGCAACCCGGACGCCGATGCTGGCCAAGGCGCTGGCAGCGCGTCCGCCCGAGCCGTAGATCTCCGCCCAATGAGGGCGCAAGCAACGCTCGCGGTAGGTGCCGCCTGCCACCGCCACATCCACGACCGACTCCGTGCCCATCACGCCGCCTGGACTCGGACGCGGACCTGGCCTTGGTTGATCAGGAGCACGATGGCTTTGAAGCGATAGCCCTGCTCGATGCATTCACGCAGCCGCTGCACCGCCGGCGACGCCAACCCGCCGGCCACCTCGCGGCCCGCCAGCACCACCACGACGTTGGCGCCATTCATGTTGCGCACGTCCACCGCCAGCACCTGATCGACCTCAAGACCTGCGACGACGGTGGGTTTGGGTGAGCTCAGCTGCGTTTCCAGAACAAGTTGCGAGCAATCCTGACGGTCGGGCGTGAAGTCGCCGCCGCCACCACTGCCTGAAGAGCCTGACATCATCGTCTCCTAAGTTGGCGCCATTTCAGCCCGCAGGATGCTAGCCACTCCGACGGGCGTCATGCACTGGCGTGCGCAACCTGGCACCATCGAGTGCCGAGAAACACACGTTTCGGCCGGCGCTCAGTCAAGCCGGCGCTCGTTTTCTGATGGGCAACGCCGGTGCCTCGGTCCGTTGACGCCGCGATGCGCGCCGGTCAGACCGAAGGTGGCGGCGGTTCTACCGAAGCCCGGCGAATGAAGTCGGCAATTCGCTGCGCGAACCGCTGCGGGCTCGAACTCTGGTGTGGGAACCGCTGCACCCGCGCGCCCTCAGCAAGTGCCTGCGATCGCGCGATCCAGCGGCGATCGCGCAACTCGACGATGATCTGCGCCACACGTTCGGCGGCGAGCCAGGCCGCATCCTCGCTGAACACCAGCAGCAGACACTTGCCTTCGCCGGGCCGCGCGTCGACGTCGAGGGCGAGATACCACGCATCCCGGTGCCGGATATCGGCGGCCATCACGTTGCGAAGCAGCCCCTTCTGGCGATCCAGGTACGCCCACTGGCGGCTGGACAGGCGCGAGTCCAGCGGGATCTGGCTGTAGGCGCCGAGGTCGCGCACGCTGGCAGAGAAGCCCTCGGTCGCGGACAGCGCGTCGACGATGCCGAGGATCAGTTCGTGGGAGGGCCCAAGCGCTTCTCGCTTCGCCTTCGGCGGCTCCAGCGTCGCGCGCGCCGGCGGCACCGAGAACTTGCTGAAGTCGCCGGGCGTCGTGGCGAGGTGGTTCAAGAGCGCTGCGTCCAGTGGCTTCGCGCCGCGCAACGCTGCGCGGTAGCGGTTGAACTCCGGATAACTCAGAGCGACGGCGATCTTCGCGAGCCCTGGAAACTGTTCGTTGCCGACAGGAATGCGATACGAGCGCATCTCGCGGCGCGCCTTCTCCTGACTTTGCAGTTGCTTGTCGACGCCGGCGTCTTTGCGCAAAGGCATCACCCAGGCCGGCTTGCGTCCCTCATCGCCCAGGGCCGGGTCGGGCTCGGTGGACTTGCCGGAGTTGTCACGGCCCACGGTCAGCCGGTCGAACGGGAAGCGCGCGGTGCAGGTGGAGATGCTGAGGATCAGGTGCCGCAGGAGCTTGCCGGTGCCGAACCGAACCGAGTTGCACGTCCAGGTCGTTGGGCCGGTGAACGGGAGGTCCGTTCTTCAGATGGCTGCTGCGGCGCTGCAACGCGCCTTGCTGAAGGCTCTGAAAGATCAAGGCCGCGCCCTGTCGTGCCGGGGCGCCGAAGAGGATGCGTGCGATATGGGGCGCCTCGGCATTGAAGAACGTCGGGCGCAGGCAGATGCCGACATGCCGGCCTTGATCAGCGATGAAGCTGCGCTCGGGATTGATGACGGAGCTGTGTTCGATGTCGCCAAGGAAGTGTCCGGAGAATGTGGCGAGCGCCAGCATGGTGCTGGGGGCGTAGTAGAAGCGAACCACCTCGGCTGCGGGCACGACGTAGGCGAGCGGGTCGTTGCGATTGGGGATCGCGAGGAACCAGTCCCCTTCGCGATCGGCCACGACCAACGGATAGCCGCGGCGACGCAGTTCGAGGTCCTTGAAACGGACCCAGCGTGCCTGGCTGGCATCGAATCCGACTGTCAATGCTTGTTCGCCGTTCGCCGCCGTTGCTGTCATTCGGCCGTCGCGCCAGAGGCTCCCGATCAGGAGGACGGGAAGCTGCCCCACGCTTGCGATGCAGCTACGGATGCCACCCGTTGCCGTGTGCGGCTTGGTGCCGGGGACCAGCTTCTGGAATCGAACCTCGATCTTCGGATAGGTGGGGTCGCCGACTGGCCCGAGCCAGTGAAGTCGCCACTCGCCAGGGCACTTCTGGGCGATCTCGCGAACGACCGGGACCTTCAGTGAGGTCATTCGCGCCGCCGTCAGTCGCCTTTAGCGATGTTCAGTCGGGTTTAGCGATGTTCTCGACAACGAAGCCCGCGTGATGCGCCTGCTGGTCGGCGTGATAGCTCGACCGCACCAGCGCACCCGAGGCGACGTGGTTGAATCCCATCGCCAGCCCTTCGCGCTGGAACATCGCGAACGTGTCGGGGTGCACGTAGCGCTGCACCGGGTAGTGGCTGTGGCTCGGCGCCAGGTACTGGCCAAGCGTGAGCATGTCGACGTCGTGCGCGCGCAGGTCGCGCATCGCGTCCAGGATCTCGTCGTCGTTCTCGCCCAGGCCCAGCATCAGCCCGCTCTTGGTCGGCACGCCCGGCACGCGGCGCTTGAAATCCTGCAGCAGCCGCAGCGAGTGCGCATAGTCGGAGCCCGGCCGCGCCACCTTGTACAGGCGCGGCACGGTTTCCATGTTGTGGTTCATCACGTCGGGCGGCGCGGCTTCGAGGATCTCGAGCGCGCGGTCGAGCCGGCCGCGAAAGTCGGGTACCAGCACTTCGATCCTGGTCGCGGGGGACTTCTCGCGCACGGCGCGGATGCAGTCGACGAAGTGGTGCGCGCCGCCGTCCTTGAGGTCGTCGCGGTCGACCGAGGTGATCACGACGTAGGCGAGCTTCAGCGCAGCGATGGTCTTGGCGAGATTGGCCGGCTCTTCGATGTCGAGCGGCTGCGGGCGGCCGTGGGCGACGTCGCAGAACGTGCAGCGGCGCGTGCACTTGTCGCCCATGATCATGAAGGTGGCGGTGCCCTTGCCGAAGCACTCGCCGATGTTGGGGCAGCTCGCTTCCTCGCACACCGTGTGCAGGCGGTGCTCGCGCAGGATGTTCTTGATCTCGTAGAAGCGGGTGTTGGCCGAGCCGGCCTTCACGCGCAGCCAGTCCGGCTTGCGCAGCGGCGCCTGCGTCTCGCGCGCGGCCACGACCTCGACCGGAAACTTCTTGAACACGACGCCGGTCTTGGCGTCGCCCTTCTTCTTGGCGAACGGATCGGCGGGCGCCGTGGCGGATACGACGTCGGGCGCGGGGGTGTCGGGGGTGCTCATGCGGTGATTGCTGCGGCGGCAGGCGCGGTGCGCGGCGCCAGATGCTGTGCCAGGCGCTCGGCCAGCGAATCGGCGGCCTGCTGCCAGGTGACGGAAGCGCCAAGTGTAGCGAGGTCGACCGTCGGCAAGCCGGCGTAGCCGCAGGGGTTGATGCGCGCAAAGGGCTCGAGGTCCATCGCCACGTTCAGCGCAACGCCGTGATAGCTGCAGCCGCCGGTGACCTTGATGCCGAGCGCGGCGATCTTCGCCATCCCCGCCAGCTCGCCGGTGGCCGTGCTCGCCAGCCACGGCACGTAGACGCCGGGCGCGCCTTTCACGCGGCGGCCGTCGACGCCATAGGCGGCGAGCGTCTGGATCACTGCCTGCTCGATGCGGAACACCAGTTCTTTCACGTAGATGCCCAGGCGCCGCAGGTCGATCAGCGGATAGATCACCACCTGGCCGGGGCCGTGGTAGGTGACCTGGCCGCCGCGATCGGTGGCGATGACGGGGATGTGGCCCGGCGCCAGCAGGTGATCGCGCTTGCCTGCTTGGCCGAGCGTGTACACCGGCGGATGCTCGATCACCCACAACTCGTCGGGCGTGTGCGCATCGCGCTGCGCGGTGAACGTGCGCATCGCCTCCCAGGTGGCGAGGTAGTCGGCGCGGCCGAGCTGGCGGACGACGGGCATCGCTACAGCACGACCTTGACCAGCGGATGGCTGGTCAGCTCGCGGTACAGCGCGTCGAGTTGCGCGCGGGACGTGGCGCGGATGGTGGCGGTCACCGAGAGGTAGTTACCGCCGCTGGAAGCGCGCAGCTCGATCGTGGCGGCGTCGAAGTCCGGCGCGTGCATGCGCACCACGCGCACGATCTCCTGCGCGAAGTGATCCACCCGCTTGCCCATGACCTTGATCGGGAAATCGGTCGGGAACGTGAGCGGCGATTCGCCTTCGGGGGTGGTGATCGTCTTCATCCGGGGTCAGGCGGAGCGCGGCTGCTTCAGCGCCTCGATGGCGGCGTCGTAGCCCACGCGCAACTTGGTGTAGATGGGGCCGGGGCGGCGGCTTCCAACCGGCCGGCCGTCCAGACGCGTGATCGGCAGGATCTCGCGCGTGGCTGCGCTGAGCATCAGCTCGTCGGCGGTCGCGACCTCGTCCTGGGTCAGGTGCGCGACCTTGAACGGCACGCCGGCCTGCGCGCACAGTTCCTCGATGAACCCGTAGCGGATGCCTTCCAGGATCAGGTTGTCCTTCTGCGCGCCGATTAGCGTGCCGTCGCGCACCACCCACATGTTGCTGGCCGAGCCTTCGGTGAGAAGGCCGTCGCGGAACTGGACCACTTCATCGGCACCCTGTTCGCTCGCGTACTGCCGCGCCAGCACGGCGCCGAGCAGCGACACGCTCTTGACGTCGCAGCGCAGCCATCGCTCGTCGCGCCGTGTGACGGCGGTGAGTCCCTGCGTGCGCTGCACCGCGGACGGCCGCGCAAACGGCGTGGTCATGGCGAACACAGTGGGTACCGCGTCCTTCGGGAAGGCGAAGTCGCGCCTGGCCACGCCGCGCGTCACCTGCCAGTAGACGAACTGGTGCTCGCCGGCGTTGCGCGCCACGAGCTGCTGCACGAGGTCGAGCCACTCTTCGCGCGACAGCGGATTGGTGAGGCCGATCTCGCGCGTGCTGCGCTCGAAGCGCGTCATGTGCTGCGCGAAGCGGAACGGCGTGCGGTAGTACACCGGCACCACCTCATAGATGCCGTCGCCGAAGATGAAGCCGCGGTCGAGCACCGAGACCTTGGCCTCGGCCAGCGGCTGGTAGATGCCGTTCAGGTAGCAGATGGAGGCGTCGAATTGCATCGCAGTCATCGGGCGAAGTGGTGGGATGCGCCGGTGCGACCTGCGGTCGCGCCGCGCATTGCGAGTCCGCAGTCAACGTCGGGCAGCGAACCGCAGGTGGCGAAACGGTCCGCCCGCGTGGCGCGGAAGCAGCGCTGACTTTACGCCGCCGCGGCCGCCGGACCGGAGCGGTCGCACCGCATCAGCGCCGGCGCAGCGCGCGCAGGTAGTCGGCGGCGGCGGCCTCGCCCAGCAAACCGGCCACCAGCCGCTCGGCTTCGCGCAGGCGGTCGCGCAACTCGTCGGCGCTGCGGGTCTGCTCCAGCCGCACCGCCATGATCTCCGCCTCCGGGCCGAGCCGGTCGTTCAGTTCGCGCACTGCGCGCCGCTTGGCTTCTTCGATGGTCAGCAGCGGCCGGTCGTCGATTTCGTTAGACACCGTGTTGACGTCCAGGGTCTCGCGCGGCAGCGGCGGCAATTCGCGCGCCGGCTCGTCGATGCGGGTGTTGCCGAACACGGTGGGCGGGCCGCCGGAGGCGCCGCTCGAACGCTGGATGAAGCCCTGCGCTTCGAGCAGGCCGATCACGGATTCGATCTCGCTCGACCGCAGCATGGCCGACAACTCGCCGAGCGAGCGCTTGCCGTCGATCATGATCAGGATGCGGCGTGCCGCCATGGTCAGGCCGCCGCCGCGGGCGGCCACTTCGGCGCTGCCCTTGGGCGTCTTTGCGTAGACGGTTTTGTCGTTGAGTGCCGCCATGGGGCCGAGGACGATCGGCATCCCGCCTTTCACCGTGAGGGTGCGCAGCGTGTCGTCGGCAGGCTGCGCTCGTG
>JAXHLD010000041.1:0-26998 GCA_034522655.1 Burkholderiaceae bacterium | reverse complement strand
TTTTTGATGTTGCTTAACTCGTCGTGTTGTTCGGTCATCACCAATGGCTGTGCACGATCAGGCCGAATTGACCCGCCTGATTGATTCGCCGACCCATGACGACGACCCGCAAGTTCTCGACGTAGTTCTGGCCGTCACCCGGTCACAGGCGGGTCAGCTCGTGACGATCTCTTGTGGGTAAACGGCGCGCGATCGTCAACAGTTTGGAACTGCCCGTGGTAGCGCGACTGCGCCAGCAATTTGGTGTCGAAGCGCGCCGCCTCGTACCTCCATCGCCAAAGGCAGAGTTTACGGCCTGCTCGGAACTGTCGGGAGCGCGCGTTGATCGACCATTCGATGTGATCTGCCGCACGCCGGTGCCCGTCGGCGCAACCGTGTGCACCGGTTGCCATGCTGGTCGACTGGCGTGCCGAACTCGACCTGGACAATGTGGCGTCGGCGATCTGGTGCGCTTGAGCTTCCGTTAACCGGCTCGCCGAACCGCATCTGCTTGAGCACGGCGACATGACGTCGACGGCTGGTGTCGCTAACTTCCAGTGGACATGGATCTCGCTTTCCAAAGGCGAACAGCCGGCCAGCGGCGTCCGCAGTTCAAGGCGAAGGCGTATCCGCGAGCCGGCAAGCCGGGCGTCCTCGATGGCCGCCGTCGCGCCTGGCCCATGACTTCGATGTCCAACTGCTATCCGCCGCTGAGCGTCGAAGCCGGGCACACCACGGCAGCAGCCCGGTGCATCGCCGACGTCGGACGCCACCCGCTTCCCGCCGTTCGTCGCACTGCCCGCTGCCGACCCTCGCGTGGCCGGTGGCGCCGCCGATGCCATCCGCATGAGCTACACGCGCGGCACGACCGCGATCCGCGTGCAGTGGCCGCTGTCAGCCGCGCGCATCGCCGCCTGGTGCACCGAGCTGCTGATCCGCATGGTGATGCTGGCTGCGGGTCGAGCCGCTGGACATGCGGGCGGCCTGGACACCGCGCTGGCCCGCGTCGTCGCCGTCTTCGGCGCCGCCAGGCCGTGCACCCGCCTCATCTCCGCAACCGCCGCAGCGACCGCCTCGAGTTCATGCACGACGGCATCGGTCTGTGGCCCGCGCGCCGCCTGCTGCACCAGGCAGCTTCGCCACGGCGGCCTGGCCTCGACGGCCGGCTTGCGCGCAGCGGTCGATGCCCTCGCTGTTCGGTCTGCGGTGACATCGTCGGCGAGGCCGGGCGTCATCCGCATGACCTGACGCTCGCACAGCGTCACGCGGCAGATCATTCAGAATCGCCGTAGCGCGCGCAATCGCCGAGCCGATGGATGGCATGCGCGCCACATCGAGCAGCGGCGCTGCCGCTCATGATGGGCGGCGCGCCGCTGCCGCCTTGCCCAACGAGGCCACAGCTCGCCCGGATGGGCCCAAGCCCGACTCCGGCACTGCTCGTGGCCTACCAGCAGCGCGACGCCACCGCCAGCAGGAGATCTCGGCTGGCCGCCGAACGCCCGCGAGGAGTCGACGAAGCTTGCGCTCGCGGTTCGCGCAACTGAAGCGCCAGAAGTCTGGCCGGCGCAGCGAACGCTTGGCGCAGCGGCGACCTGCTCGACGAGGCGATCGAGGCGAAGACCATCGCGGCGGCCGAGGCGCAGTTGAACAACTGCGCGCAGCCTGCCGCAGCGTCGACGAACCGAAGCGCACGCCAGGCGCAGCGTACCGGCGAGCCTCCCGCGAGCGCGATCCCGCACGAGCCCCGAGCACACCGACGCGGTCGCGGCGCGCCGATGAAGCGCGTTGGCGAGGACGTCGCCGAGAAGCTGGACCGCCGATCTGCTCGCCGTGGAGCGCCACATCCGCGGCAAATGGGCCTGCGCGCACTGCCGCACGCTCGCGCGAGCGCCGGTGCCGCCGGCGGCCGTGATCGACAAGGCCGTCCCCACCCGGCCTGCTGGCCAGGTCCTCATCGCCGACGTCCCGGGCACTGCGCCTGTTCTACGGCAAGAGCGGTGTTCAGGGCGCGCAGGCCTGGCGACGCGCGACGCTGGCCGGCTGGAGTCTGGCCGGTAGGCCAGCGCGGTTGCACCCGCTGGTGGATGCGCTCAAGGACAACGTCTTCGCTCCACCGATCCTCCAGCCGGACAACCGCGATGGCGATGCTGGCACCCGGGCACCGGCAAGACCCACGCGCCTACCTGGGCCTATGCCGCCGGGCCACGCGAGCACCTGAAGGCCGTGATCTACGACTTCACCCCAGCCGCGCCGGCGGGCGCGCCCGGCGCTTCCTCGGCCACGGCGCCGATCCTGCCGACGACCGCCGTGGACGGGGCACCTGGTGTCGAACAACTTCGCGCTGGAGCACTTCGCGAAGGGTGACGAAGTCGGCCTCATGGTCGCAGCCGGCCAGGACAAGGTCGTAGAGTGCAGGCGGCCAACGACGCGATCGCGACCGAAGCCGATCGCGCTCATGCCGGCAGTTGTCTGTGGTGGAGCGCGACATCCGCGACTTGGACGACGTCGAGCGCCTGCAGCAGCGCCGAGGCGCGCAGTGCAACGCAGGACGCTGCGCGAACTGGCTGGCGCAACGACGGTGACCGATGGCGCCAGCAGGCGAATCGACTACAGCCTCGGCGCTGGACGGCGCTCACGATGTCTGGCCGACACCGACTACCGATGCCGACGAACAACCACGACGAGCAGCAGATCAGGCCGTCGCCAGCGGAAGAACTGGCTGTTGCCGCCGGCCGCTGATCAGCAGCGGGCCGCGGCGATCCGGCCTGATCCAGACCGCCCAGTTCAACGGCCACCAGTCCGTATAGGGACCTGAAGGACGTACTGAAGCGGTAACCGACAAAACGGGCCAGCCGCGTCGGTGAACTGCTGCCGCATCACGCTGGACCGGCGGTGCAGCAGGAATTCACCGCGTGAAGAACATCGAAGCGCTGATCGACGAGCAGCGGCGAGGTGAGCGGTAGGGTCGATGGGGCCGATCGCATGCGCGGCTACCGCAGCAGACAGCCACAACGCGCTTCACCATGCTGGTCAGGCGCGACGGCCGAAGCGTTCGCCGCTCTGCTCAAGCAACTAAACCCAGCCATGGCCAGGTACTTCGACAGCGGCAAAACGACCGACGAGATCGACCCCGCCGAGCAACTGATCCGGCTGGCGCGCCGACGGATGTCGCCCATGGGCGGCCGGGGTCGGCAAGCTGGACTACAGCGCGGGTCAACGTTGTCGGCTTCGCGCTTATCGACCTCCCTGGTTACCGAAGCCGAAGCCTCTACGCGGCGCGGACCTACTACGTAGTCGCTCACGTCGCATGGCTGGCGCTTTGCCGCAGTGGTAACCCGCGCGTGACGCTAACTGCCATCACCACCGCCGGCGCCATGGCACGCCCATTTGCTGCAATCGTTGCGCTGACTTTCTTCGCCGGAATGGGCGCGCGGTTCAAGGCAGCTGCCGCTCTGTACGCGCAAGAGACTGCCTCTACGGCGAACCAGTACCCGTCGCGGATTTGCCCGGCGGTCAACAACGGCTGGCGCGCATCGCGCGCGGTATCGACCCGTTGCTGTCGGTCAATCCTCCGCGAAGCAGCCGCTCGCAGTGCGATCAACAGCAAGCGCTCGGCGCCGCGTCAGCTGCTGTTGCCACGTTTGTGCCGCCCGTGTTCTCCGGGTCGCTCAGCGCGTTGTCGCCTCACAGCGCTTGTTGCTCAATTCACGGAGATCTCTCATCTTGGACAAGCAGAAGCAATTCACGCGCGGCGGCGATACGCAGACAAGGCCGAAGTCTTCGGCGCAGATCCCTCGAAGGCGGACGCCGCCGAGGAGAACATCAGGTCGTCCAACTGACTTTTGGCTTATGGGCTCATCAACTTGGCCCTCCCCTATGAAGAATGACGTGCCTCAATTCGGAGAGTTCGACTAGATCATTCCTTTCAAATATCTCGCGCAGTTCACGATCTCGCGTAGGGAACGTCTTTCGAAAAGCATCGCCGATTGTCTTAAGTCCCCGAGGGCGGAGCTGTAGCAGGGAGAAAGACATACAAGCTCAAGGGTGTCGTTTGAAAGACAGTCGAATGCGCCCCACGTATCCACGAGCACTGCCCGTCGCGTAGCTTCCAGGCAATCCGACATCTGTTCATCGCTCGCGAGTTCACGCATGTAGGAAACGGCAGCTTTCTGTGCTTGCACAACATTCGAGTCAGGTTGTCGCGCGCGCTCGATCCGAACGGCTGCGTATGTGAGGAGATACTGAGGCAACAGTGCCAGTAAATGAAGTGCACGAATATTCGAGGCGAAAGCGCCAGCGATCATCTTGAGGCCATCGTCGCGCACTTCGCGCTCGAGGGCGGTCGCAGAAGACGCATCGACGTACGCGAGGTAGTCCGCTTCGGTCATCGTGGTGAGCCGCCGATTAGGGTCGATGCAACGTGGGGCAGCGCACTTTCTTCACGCTCGACAGTCTTTCTGTGTTTGTAACCGGGGTCGGAATCCCTGTGGCCGGGACTGGAGCAAAGCAGTAAATGCGTCGATGAAGCAAAGCTCTTCGCGCTGATGAGATCGCGCGTCGCTCTGCCCGAACACCTGATAGACGGGCATTTGAGCTGAGGAATCCGCAGCCGTCCAGTGCTCGACTTCCGTCGGCTCGTACGACCGCTGACCGCGTCTGTGGCTCCATCCTCCGACCGGCCGCTCGTGGCCGTGAGCAGGTTTCCCCGGGGACTGCCGCAAGCTGACTTTGGCAGGCAGGGCCATCGAACCTAAAGTCTGTGCTGGAACTGATCATTGGCGCGGTGCCGGTCGCCGGCGACCGGCTCGACTTCGCCTTCAAGGCCAATGAGCGCAACGAGCGCCTGCTTGAAGCCAGCCTGGGCCCGCCGGAGTAGGTGCAGGCGCTGCGTCGCCGCAGCGCTGGCGGTGCCGGCGCTGGTGATCGGCCTGGTCGCGCTCGTCGTGGCTGGGCTGTCCGGGTCACACTCACGCCTTCCCTCGATGACGAACAGGACCCGCCATGACCGCCAATCGCCGACACCCACCGAGCAGACCATCGGCTACGCTGCTCTGGATCTTCGGCTTCATGGGCGCGCGCCGCTTCTACTACGGCGCAGCCAACTCACTGGCACGATGTGGTTCTTCACGCTAGGCCTGGTGTTCATCGGCTGGATCATCGACCTGCTCCTGATCCCCGACCAGTGGACCGCGAACGCCGACCGCCGCCTACGTGGCCGGCCGCAAAGAGCTACAACGGTCAGCTGGGTGCCGCTGACCTTCCTGGGCATCTTCGGCGTCCACCGCTTCTACCTCGGCAAATGGCTCACCGGGCTGCTGTGGCTGCTGACCGGCGGGCTGCTGCTGCTGGGCGTCTTGTACGACTACTGGACGCTGAACGGGCAGGTGGACGAGGTCAACAGCGGGGCGAGCTGACTGGCTCCCGTGCCCGCCGGCACGCGGTGGTGTGGGCGGCCCCGTCACAAGCCTCCTTATGGTCCTTGCCGATCTCGTACAGGAAGCCATGCAAGTCGAGATCATGGCTGGTCCTCGTGAAAGTGGTGGCGCCAGGGCGAGGCCGCCGGTACGCAAGGCGGAGCCGCACTTGGCAGCCGTCACGGCGCCGCACTCCGAACTTTCAAGCCGATCTCAGGGCGCACGTCCAGAGGCGCATCGACATATCGCGTTGCCCGATGGACCGGCAGCTTTGCGCCGACCTGTCAGACAGTGCTCTCGACCCGTTGCGGACCTGCCGATTCTCCGGAAGCCGACGTTCAGCGACGCGCTGCTGTGAGAACGGCTCCGGCAAATGGCTCCATCCATGGCCCCACTGCACTTGCTGCGCCGATGCGTGGACGGCGCACGTTCACTGCGCCGAAGTTGCCGCAAGTAACTTCGAGTCATCCACCCGACTGTCTCTTACTACAGATCGAAGCGCATGAACCAGAAGTCTGCCGGGGGCTGTTCGTGATGAACCGCGCCGAGCCGGGCGTAGAAGCCGGGCCAGTCGGTGCCGAAGTAGACGCGCGAGTAACGAAGCTCGCGAGCCCGCAGCAGAATCGCGTGCACCAACGCCGATCCCCCGCCCTGCCCGCGCCAGGTTTCGGCCACCACCATGCCGGCCAGCCAGGGGTGCCATTTCCGATGCTGCTTGTCGTCGTTGTCGACCAGGTTGACCACGCCGATGACCTGCCCTTGGTGCAGGGCCAGCAGAGACAGCGCAGGGCGTCGGCCCGCACGCCACAGGCCAACCTCGCCGCCATGCTTTCGACGCTGGCACCTGGCACGTTGCGCCAGAACTCGTTGTGGATGAGTTCGGCGGCGGCCGCGACGTATTGCGGCGCCTCGAACAGCGGGACAATCGGAGGGTGTCATGGTGTCGGGCAAAACAAGTTGAAGCGCATCAATCCGCATGGCCAGGGCGCAGGGAAGCCTGCTCAGGCTGCGGCTGCGGCTGCGGTTTGATCGCACGTACGCCTTCGGCCCAGCGCCACAGATTGATCGGCAACAGCAACAGGTGCAGAGCCAACACCGGCGGAAGGGCTGCCGCCGCGCCATAGCCGATGAAGGCCAGGTTGGTGGCCACCGCCAAGGGCCGCATGCAGCACGCGTCGTGACAGGCAAAGGTGGCCACCATCAACGCCGCGGCGGCCCAGCCGAGCAGCGTCAGGGTGGGTCAGCGGGTTCACAGTGCCCGTTGCGCTACGGCAGCACCCGCATCAGACCCAGCCCGAGCGAACTGCCGTTGTAGGCAAGCCCGGCCATTGCCAGACGGCCGTCGGGCTGCTGCAACATCGCACCCGGCTTGTCAAAGCCGCCGAACAGGTCCAGTGCCAGCACCGCGCCGTTGTTGAAGGTGGTATCGGGCTGGTCCGCCGGCGGTGAAGCGCGCCAGGCCGTAGTCAGCCTGCGCGCTGTTGCCGGTGTGGGTTTCGCCGGCCACCCAGATGCGGCCGTCATCCTGCACGGCCAGCGCAAAGCCGCTCGATCGGCGTGGGCGCCGTCGTTGCGATGCCGTTGGTGCCGAAGGTGGTGTCGAGCTGCCCGCCTGCCGAGTAACGTGCCAGCCACAGCACGGCCTCGGCTGTGCGAGCCGTTTGTCACCCAGCACCACGCATGCTTGCCGTCTGGCTGTACCGCGCGATGTCGCGCGCCTCTTCGTGGTCTGCCATCGATGACGAGACGGACGATGCCGTTCCCGCCGGAGCCGAAGCGACGTGTCGGCAGCCCCTGGCGGCGGCGAACTTGACGATACCGACGTCGGCGTCGGCACCCCCGCTGCTGGCCACGCGGCCCACCAGCACCACGCCGCCGTCAGGCGTAAGCACCGCGGCACGCGGTACATCGTAGTTGCCGGCCACGTTGGCACGTGCCCAGCCGCCACTGCCGTAGGCGCTGTCCAATCGCCCGTGGCGGTGAGCCTGAACACCGCGAAGTTGGTCGCGCCATTGCCCATGAGTTGCCGACGCGCGCCGGCAAGCAGGATCAGACTGCCGTCGGCCTGCACCAGCACGCGCGAAGCACCGTCGTTCCAACTGCCGAAGTCGAACGTGGCCATGCCGCGCTCCGCCGGCGAAGCTGGTGTCCAGTGTGCCGTCGGCGGTGTAGCGCGCCACCAGCATGTCGGGTCGCCCGCTGGTTGCCACTGGCGCCAGGCCGACGACGAGGATCCGGCTATCGGACAGCACCGTGACACCCGACACACTGGAAGGCCGTGGCCTGGCCCAGTGTGACCGTGACGCTGCCGTCACCCGCCGTGCCGAAGGCCAGGTCGGGCTTGCCGTCGGGCAGCAGGCGCCACAGCCGGTTGCTGCCGTTGACCACCAGAAGTTTGCCGTCGGACTGGCGCGCCAGTTCGGTGTCGTAAGGCACCGTGCCCGCGTCGCTGAACCAGGCTCGGCCGCCGGTGCCGAAGCCCGGATCCAGGCTGCCGGGCTCAGGCAGCGTGGTGCAAGTGATCTGCACGTTGGTGATGTTGGCGTTGGCGACCGTGCCGTCGCCGTTGGTCACCACGCAGCTCTGGCGCGGGTTCTGCGGCTGTGCCGTCACCTGGATCAGATAGACGCTGCCGGTGGCCAGCGGCGTATCGAGCTGGAACGAACCGTTGGCCGTGATCGCCTGCGTTCTGGTGAGGTTGGCAATGGTCAGCCCGCTGCCCGCCAGGCCGGTGACGGTGCCGCCCACCGTGAAGGTCAGTTGCGGCGGATCGTCATCCTCGATCGTGAGCACCGCGCTGGAGGGCGCGCCGAGTGCCGCACAGCCTCCCGGCTCACTCAAGGCCAGCAGCACGGTGCGGTCGACCTGGTCCAGGCTGTTCGGAATGATCGGTACCTCGACCACGCGCGTGCCGCTGTCGCCGTCGCCGAAGTGCACTGTCGTCAGCACCG
Organism: Burkholderiaceae bacterium; assembly: GCA_034522655.1. Taxonomy (GTDB): domain Bacteria; phylum Pseudomonadota; class Gammaproteobacteria; order Burkholderiales; family Burkholderiaceae_F; genus JALHMQ01. Next base: position 18,654 of record JAXHLD010000041.1, on the reverse strand, counting down.
ACGCGTAGTCGGTGCCTGCGACCGCGGTGCCATTGAGTGTGGCAAAGGTGGCCGATACCGCGCCGGTGCTGCCGCCGGTACGCGTCACCAGGATCGAAGGCGCACTGCCCGCGGCTTCGTTGACTGCGAAGAAGCCCGTGCTGAACTGCAGCGTGCCCGCGGCCGGGACGGTGCCGCCGGGGCAACTGGCCGGCGGCTCGTAGGCGTCGCGCGGTGGCGAGTCGGTCGAGGGCGTGGCAGCGGGGAGCAGGCCGGTGGTCTCGATCATCGGCCCGCCCACTTCCTGCGGGTCGCGCAAGTAGGCGTAGGCGTGCGAGCCCTGGCAGTCGCCGATGCTGCGGCCGCCCTTGGCATTCATGGCCGCCGTTTCGACGTCGGCACGCACGGTGAACTCCGCGCCGGTGGGCACGCTCGACAGGTCGATCGAGTAGGTGCGAGGCTGCTTGAAGGTGACACGCACGAGTTCACCGACACAGGTCTCGTTCGCCGACGAATAGGCGATCGGCTCGACCGTCTGCTCGAAGAGTGAATCGTCCCAGAGTGCCCCGCGCGAGAAGCTGAAATTCGGCGCGCGATAATTCCATGTGCCTCGCTCGCCCCAGGCCGTGACGCGGCCGCCGCGGTAATAGAAATACTTCGAGCGATCCGTGCCGAGGTAGGCGCCGACGGACAGCATGGCCTCGGCCTGCAGGCGCTCGCCGCGCCGGTTCAGCGCCGGCAGGTAGTCCTCGAGCCGCAGTACTACAGAGGTCAGCGTGAAGGTCAAAGTGGCGTTGTCAGCCACCTTCTTGAAACTCTGCCACTGCTTCAAGCGGGCGCGGCTGCCGATCGGGTCGGGAGTGTCGAGCGCGCCGAACGGTGCTTCGGCCAGCGTGCCGTAGGTGACGCCATTGCCTTGGGCGAACACATAGCCGTTGGCACGTCCGTCCTTTGGCAGCGTCTGCCCCAGCAAGGGCAGGATCAGATCCAGCGGCTGCTGGCCGAGGTCAGCCAATACCGAGAGCACGCCGCCCACTTGCTCGCCGCTGCCTTGCGGCGGGATGAAGGCCGCCAAACCGTTGCCGGTATAGATGCCGAACTCCCACTGGTAGCGCGGATCGGCTTTGATGAGTGGCGGGATCACGACGGCGAGGTTGGAAAAGCTCGTCACGCTGCCCACCATCGTGGCACCGTTGACGACCGCGCCCGGCACCTCGGACCAGCCAGCGCGACCGGCCGTGGTCTTGTACAGCGCAGGCGTCGAGCCGGCGGGCAACTGGGCTAGGTCGAACGGCACGGTCACGCTGACCGGTTGCGCGAACGTGGTGCCGTGCGGCGTGAACGCGTAGACGGTGCCGATGCGCGTTGCGTCCGTGGGCAGCGGCGGTGCACCGGCATCGGAAGTTTCGATGCCGATGTCGACGTCTTGCGCCAGCGCGCCTGCGGGCACCGCCGCCCGGCTGCCGCCGGGGCCGGGCGCTGTGCCGCCGGCAGCGCCGATACGCGTGATCTGCGGCCCCGATGCAGGGCCCGATGCGGGGCCCGACGGTCCCGCATCGTCGCTTCCACCACCGCAACCGGCGAGCGTCAAGGCCACGACCAGAACGGTGCCGAGGCGGGGAAGAACGAATCGCTGAAACCGCATGCCCATCGCTTGCTCCTAGACGAAAGAGTTGTCAGCGAGCAGGCCGGCCTGCTCCCTTGGTTGCACGTACTGCAGACGTCGCCAGTGCAACTCAACGAAGCTCACGCCGCAGCACGTGCAACCAAGGGGGCACGCCGAGTTGTCTGGCGATTAACGCCGGACAGGACCGATGCGCGCCACGCTCAGCTCGGTTGCCGCGCTTTCACTGCGTCGAATCGCATGACGCAAAACGTCAGGCTCACCTGCTCATGCACCACCGCGCCGAGCCGTTGGTAAAAGCCGGGGCCGTCGGTGCCGAAGTACACGGTGTCGATATCCAGCGCTGCGGCCGCCTGCAAAAGCGCGTTTACCAACTGAGAGCCCACGCCGCGATTGCGCCAGGCGGGTACCACCGCCAGCGCCGCGAGCCACGGCCACAGGTGCGGGCGTTTGTCGTCGTCGTTGTCGATCAGGTTGATGGTGCCGACCATCGCGCCGTCGGCCATCGCCACCAGCGACAGCGGCAGGCGCGCGTGGTCGGCCGCTTCGCTTAGCCGGCCCTCCATCCAGGCGGGACTGGCGTCCGGGTCGTGGGTCCAGAACTCGTCGTAGATCAGCTGCGCCACGGCCGGGCGCAACTGCGGATGCTGGTGGAGTGGTTCGATCGTGATGTCCATCAGTGCAGACCTGTGCCATGAAAGGGAGCCCATTGTGCTGCGCCGTGATGCGTCGACAGACGCTGTGGTCGGCAAGCTGCGTCCTGGTGCGGCCGGGTTGCGGTCCACGACAACCCTCAGCAGCCGCTCGGCCCTGGCACGTACACCGGATCACGCGGTGTCTCCACCGGCGCGATCTGCTGCAGGGTTGCGGTTGCCGCGTTGTCGCCGGCGTTGGCGGCGTTGGCGGCGTTGGCGGCACGCTTGACCCAGGCAACCGCGCGCGGCAGGTCGCGCTGCACGGTTCCACCCGACAGGCGTTCGACGCGCAGCAGCATGTCGCCGGCCCATCGTGCGGCGTCGGTGTCGCCCTTGCTGGCGAACTGCTCAAGGGTCTGCGCGAAGCCCTGTTTCCCGTAGGCGGCAACTGGCGCACCGGCGGGTGCCGCCGGGTCGTCCGCGGCATGGATCGGTACGGTCGTCATCAGCAGCGCCAGGGCCGGCGCTGCGGCGGTGCAGGCCCGCCGACAGATGCCTTGTTCGAACTTCGTCCTCATGTGCTGCTCCTCGATCTGCGTGGCTCGACTGCGTCGGACTGGAATCGCCCTGAACCGCGGCGGCATGCTGGGAGAAACGCGATCGGGGCGCCAGACCGGACAGGCCGATCCAACAACCACTGCAGCGGCGGCCGATGACCGGCAGCGCCGGTCGGTGTCGTTCAGCTGCTCGCTCGCAGGCGTGACCGATGCGGGCGAGTGCAGCGCACGGCGCCCCGAGTCCGCGCTCACGGCAGCAGGCGGATCACCGCCACATCGACGTTGACCTGGCTGCCGCTGCTGCCGTTGTCGGTTTCGCCCGCCACCACGATGCGGCCGTCGGCCTGCACGATGACGGCGGTGGCGCGGTCGTTGCCGCCGCCGATCGGGGAGACCACCACGCCAGCGCTGCCGAAGCTCGTGTCACGCGCGCCATTCGGCAGGTAGCGCACGATGCCGACGTCGTTGTTCAGGCCGTTGGACGCGTAGCCCACGGCGATCACGCGGCCGCTCGTGTCGAGCGCAAGCGCCAGCAGGCGGTCGTCGTTGCCGGCCAGATCGGTGATGACGATGCCGTCGGCGTCGAAGCTGGTGTCGAGCGCGCCACCGCTGGTGTAGCGCACCAGCGCGAAGTTGGTCAGCGACGCGGCGCCGGTATGGCCGCCGACGAGGATCGCGCCATCGGGCTGGATCACCATCGCTGTGGCGCGATCCACGCTGCCGAGCTGCGTGGTGACCTTGCCGGTGCCGGCCGTGCCGAAGCTGGTGTCGAGGCTGCCGTCGGGCAGGTAGCGCGCCACGGCGAAGTCGCTGGCGGCACCGCCCGCATAGCCGGCGGCGACGATGCGGCCGTCGGCCTGGATCGCGACCGCCTGCGCGCGGTCGTCGCGGTTGAAGTCGGTGACCACGCCGCCCGACGTGTTGGCCGGATCGCCGCCGTTGAAGGTGGTATCGGGCTGGCCGTCGGCGGTGAAGCGCAGCACGGCGAAGTTCTCGTTGATGTTGACCGTGGTGCCGGCGACCACGATGCGGTCGCTGGCGTCGATCGCCAGCGCCAGGCCGTAGTCGATCGTGTTGAGGTTCACCCGAGCTACGCCACCGCTGCCGAAGCTGGTATCGAGCGCGCCGTCCGCCGTGTAGCGCACCAGCGCGAAGTCCCAGGTCGACGTGTAGCCGCCGACCACGATGCGGCCGTCGCTCTGGCGGCCGATCGCGCGCACGATGTCCGCGCTCGTCGAACTGCCTGCCGCGAGGTCGGTGAGCACGAAGCCATCATTGCGGCCGCCGTCGAAGCCGCGATCGCGCACGCCGTCGGTGCCCAGCCGCACGAGTGCGAAGTCCGACTGCGTGATGAGGGTCGAGGTGGACGCGATCACCAACCGGCCGTCGGCCTGCCGCAGCAGCGCCGGTTGGGCATCTGCGCCGAGCGCATCGCCCACGTCGACCCGCACCACGCCCGCGGTGCCGAAGCTCGGATCGAAGGTACCCGCGGTGGCAAGCGCCAGGCAGCGGACCCGCACCGTGTCGACGTCGGCCGTCATCGGGCCGCCATGGCCGGTGCCGGGTTCGACCACACAGGTCTGCGCCGGCGCGTTCGGCTGCACCGCCACCGACACCGTGTAGCTGGCGCCCTGCGCGACGCGCGCGCCGAAGGTGAACGGGCCATCCTGGCGCAGCGTGAGGCGGTCGCCCGCGTTGTTGTCGAGCACCAGACCGCTGGCGGTCGGATCCTGCGGCAGCAAGCCGCTGACGGTGCCGCCGACCAGGAAGCCGGCGGGCGAGCAGGTGACAGCGATGTTGCTGATCGCGCTGTCGGTGATGGTGCCGGCCGACTGGCCGACCGCGCATACGAGCCCGGTCGGCGCCGCGGCGACGGTGGCCTGATAGCTGCCGCCGCTGGCAACCAGCGTCGGGAACATGAACGCGCCATCGCTGCTGATGGCGAGGTCATCGCCGCCGTTGTTGCGCAATATCAGTCCGGCCGCGCCGTTGAGACCGCTGACGTTGCCGCCGACCGGGTAGCCGTTGGTGCTGCAGGTGACCGTGACGTTGGTGACCGTTGCAGTGACGGTGCCGCTGCCGTTGGCGACCGTGCAGGTCTGCCATGGGGACGTCGGCTGGCTGGCGACTGCCACTTGATAAGAGGTGCCGCTCGGCATCGCGCCCGCGAACGCAAATGGCCCGTCGACGGCGACCGTGAGTTGCTCGCTGCCCAGCGCGAGCACGACCCCGCTCGCCCCGCGCAGTCCGCTGACCGCGCCACCGACGGTGAAGCTCGGTGCAGGTGTCGGCGACGGTGAAGGAGAGGGCGACGGCGCCGGCGACGGTGACGGCACCGGCGGGCTGCCCGCGCCCGATGGGCCGCCGCTGCCGCAGGCGACCAGCAGCGCGGCGACGAACAACGCAGCGGCTCGCCCCGCGTAGACGGCGCGTTGGGCAATGGCGCGAGGGGGATCGGTGGTCGGGCGCATGAGGGCGGCGTATCTCAGGTTTGTGGAGTCAGGCGAGGATCGCGCAGCCGCCGTCCGCAAGCCGGACCGATCGATCCAACGCGTCGGACCGCGGCGTGTCGATCAATCCGTGCGGGCGATAGCCGGTCCGCTGCGGGCCGCGGTTGCGCGGAGGGCGTCGTCCGGATCGACCGCAGACGCCCGGCGCCGCAGCGCGTCGCGCTCGCCCGCGCGTCGTGGCGACGCATCGGCCGCCATGGCGATGTCGGCGGCGAGCATGTCGCAGCGCGCCTGTGCGCGCCGTTCGCAGGCCGCCTGCATGCGATGGATCGAGCGCGCCAGGTCGGCAAGTGCGGCGCCGTTGGCCGTTAGCGCAGGCAGTGGCAGCGCAGCGACGATCAGGCCAGCGCAGAGCGCCAGGGTCGCGGCCAGGCCGGCACGCCTCGGCTGGCGCCGCTGCCTCATGCCGGCGTCAATCGGCGCGGGGCCTGTCGGCCGCTGCATGTGTCCGCCTTGAAGCTGTGCGTCCGGGTGGGTCATCTTGGCTCCTCCTGCGTTGATGGTGAGAACGCGGCCCGCTGGTGAATCCGGACATGCGACCAGGAGAAGTCGGGTGAAGGACACGACTTACGCCGACAGAAGCAGCACCGCCACACACAGCGTCGTGCCGCGCAGCAGCGTCATGCCCACACCCGGTTGCCGCGGACGTGCGCAAAGGGCCGCACTTGCTTCCAGCCACGCCAGAGCCCGCGCCAGGCGCGCTGGCGTGCCCGCCACCTGCGCCCAGCGCCACAGGTTGACCGGCAGAAGCAGCAGATGCAGGGCCAGCACCGGCGGCAGGGCCGCGAGCGCGCCGTAGCCGATGAAGGCGACATTGGTCGCCACGGCCAGCGGTCGCATCAGGCGTGCCTCGCGGCAGCCGAAGGTCGCCACCATCAGCGCGGCGGCGGTCCAGCCGAGGAGGTCAGGCACGGTCACTGCGCCCCTCGAACAGGCGTGCAAGCCGGCGCGAGCGCGGCCAAGGTAGCAAAAAGGACATGTCGGACTCCAGAGCGGCGGCCAGGTGCAAGGGCGCACAGCCGCGTGGCTACCGACTAGAACGAACTGGACGCCGCGGGCCGGACACGACATCGGTCCGACGAGAAGATTCGCGGGAGCGGGCGGCTCGCCGCTTCGACGGATCGTCCGCGCGGATCAACGACCCGCGAGCCCTCGCGCGACGTCGACGCCTGGATGAGAGGAGGCCGCCGTTGCTTCGAAGTGGCGCAGTGCCTCCTGCGCATCGGCCGCTGCTGATGTGTCCCCGAGGGCGGCTTTCGCTTGTGCCACCAGCAGCAGGCCCTCGCCGATGTACAGGCTGGCCTGCGATTCCAACGCCTGTTGTCGAGCCAGACGAAGCGCGTTCGACGCGTGCTCCAGCGCCGGCGCAGGCTGCTGCCCCACCAACGCTGCACGAGCGCGCAGCGCTGAAAGCTGGCGCCAGGTCGGGTCGAGATCGCCAGCGTTGCGCCGCAAGATGCGTTCGGCCTCGTCCAGCGAACCGATCGCCGCAGCGACATCGCCCCGCGCGAGTTCGATGTCAGCGCGTGCAAGCGCAAACAGTCGCGCGGGATAGCCCAGCTCGCTTCGAATACTGGTGTACAGGCTGGCAGTCGCATCCATCAAGCTGCGCGCTTCTCCGTGTCGGCCCGACGCTGCCAAGGCTTGACCGAGGGCGAGCGACGTGGCGCGGACCAGTCCAGCGTCGTCGCGCCGGCGCGCGGCGGCAAGGCTGCGCTCGACTGCTTCCAACACGCCGTCGTGCTGACCCGATCGCAACACTGACAGCGCGTGCTGGTAAGCGACGGTTGCCATGGCTTCGTCGGAGCCGCCGCGGGACCGATGGTCTCGCAATAGCTTGTCCAGGATGTCTGCGGCGACCCGTGGCTGTCCACCGTCCAACTCCATGACCGCCAAGGTGGAGCGCAGATTGTTGGCGCCGGGCGAGCGATCCGATCCAACGCGAGCGTGGATCGCCAAGCCCTTCTGGATCGAATCCACCGCCTCTCGATACCGACCCTCCATCGCGTGGGCACGGGCCAGGATCATCAAGGTGCCGGCGTGGTTGATGGAGCCTTCGATTCCGGCCGCCTGATCGATGTCGCGGATTCGCTCTGCTGCTGCAATGGCGCCTCGGGTATCGCCGGTCAGGCGGTCAATGGCAGACGCGTCAGCCAGGCACCGGACCAATGTTCCCAACGGCGCCGGCTCCAACTGATCCAGCGCGGTGATCTGCGAGGCCACCTCGCGCCGGGCATCGGCCAGTCGTCCTGCCTGTGCCGAGTCGCGGGCGCGTTGGCACGTGATCTGCGCGATCAGCTCGACCTCGCCCGCTTCCCGTGCGGCGGCTTCGGCTTCTTGCGAGAGCGCACGGGAGCGGCCAACGTTGCCGATCCGCCGGTAGCGACCCGCCAGGCTCTCCAGCAGGTGGGCGCGGACCATGACATCGCCGGCGTACTGGGTGCGCGCGAGCTCCGCTGCGCGCTCGATCTGCGCCTCGATATCGGTGGTGGAGCGCTGCTTGCCGAGATCATTGGCGATCATGTCGGACAGCGTCGCGTGCGCGTTCGCGATCTTCTCGGCCTTGCGCGCGATCTGCATCTCCATGTCGGCGCGCGCTTGCTGCTGGCGTGCTTCGTTCGCCTGCCAGAGCGCCACGCCGGCACCGACGACGAGCGCGAGGGTTACCGCGCTGCCGGCGCCGACGGCGAGCCTGTTACGCGCGACGAACTTGTGCAGCCGATAGCTGGCCGAGTCGGGCTGCGCCCGCACCGGCCGCTGGTCCAGGTGCCGCTCGATGTCATCGGCCAGCGCCTCGACGCTGCTGTAGCGCTCGGTGGGCAGGCGCTTGAGCGCCTTGAGCACGATGGTGTCCAGGTCGCCACGCAGGCGCTTCCTGAGCTTGGCCTCCGTCACCACGCTGCTCGGCCGGTGCACCTGCGCCTGTGCGATCGCCTCTTCCAGCGCTGCGCGCGAGTCGCGCTTGAGCTGGTACGGGCGGCTGCCGGTCAGCAGTTCGAACAACACCACGCCGAGCGCATAGACGTCGGCCGCGATGCTGATCGGCTGGCCGAGAATCTGCTCGGGCGCGGCGTAGTCCGGCGTGAGCGCACGCCCGGCCAGATGGGTCAGTTCGGTCTCCTGCGCACGGCCGTCGTCGAGCAGCTTGGCGATGCCGAAGTCCAGCAGCTTCACCTCGTCGGCCTCGGTGACGAGGATGTTGGCGGGCTTCAGGTCCCGATGCACGACCAGATGCGCGTGCGCATGCGCCACGGCCCGTGCGACCTGCAGGAACAGCTGCAACCGCGCCGCCACCACCAGCGCCTTGCGCTGGCAGTAGGCGTCGATGCGCTCGCCCTGGACGTACTCCAGCGCCAGGTAGGGCTGGCCGTCGGCAGTCAGGCCGGCGTCATACAGACGGGCGATGTTCGGGTGGTTCAGGCCGGCCAGGATCTCGCGCTCGCGCGCCATGCGCTCGGCCAGTGCCGCGCGGCCGGTGAGCAGGCGCGCCAGCTTGAGCGCGACCTGGCGCCGCTGCAGCATGTCGCTGCGCTCGGCCAGCCAGACCTCGCCCATGCCGCCTTCGCCCAGCCGGCGAATCAGGCGGTACGGGCCGACCTCGACGCCGGCCTGCGGGGCATCGGCGGCGCGGCGCCGCTCGGCCAGGAACTGCGCTGTCTCGACCTTGGGCAGGGTGTCGAGCGGCAACGCGCCGGTGCCGCGCGAGGCGTGCTGCAGCAGCGCGCGCAGGCGCGGCTTGAAGGCGTCGAACTGCGCATCGAGGTGCTCGACCCAGGTCTCGCGCTCTGCCACCGGCCGCTCCAGCGCATCGTCGAGCAGGCGGCGCAGCGTGGCCCAATCGGCCGGCGCCAGATCAAATTGGTCAGTCATCGCCGTTGCTCCCCGGCGAAGCCCGCTTAGTTCTTCAGCGCGTCGGCGAGGAACAGGCGCGCCTGCTCCCAGTCGCGCCGCACGGTGCGATCGGTCACGCCGAGCGCCTCCGCGATCTCCACTTCCGTCAGCCCGCCGAAGTAGCGCAGCTCCACCACCTTGGCCATCCGTTGATCGACTTTCTCCAGGGCGATCAGCGCCTCGTGCACGCGCACGATCTCGGAAGCATCGGCGCTGTGGTCGGCGAGCTCGGCGGTGAAGGTCACCTGCTTGACGTCGCCGCCACGCCTGTCGGTGGCCCGCTGCCGGGCCAGGTCGACGATCACCGAGCGCATCACCCGTCCTGCATAAACGAGAAAGCGCGGCCGATCCGGAAACTGCACCGCCTGGTTGGCGGACAGCTTGAGAAAGGTCTCGTGCACCAGGGCGGTGGTGTCGAGCACCACGTCGCGGCCGCCGCCGCGCAGCCGCGCCCGTGCGAGCAGGCGCAGCTCGCGGTAGGTGCTGGCGAACATGGTGTCGACGCCGGCGCCTTCGGCGGCCAGCGCGGCGCCGAGTTCGTCGGGCAGATCGTCGTCGTCCTGCGGGTTCTGCGCCACGCTAGGCCTCGCGGATAGTGTCGAATCGGTTACAGCCGGGACATAGTCATAGCAGAGCACGCCGATGCGCCGCCAGTGAAGATCGGCGGGTATCCCTTGTTTGGATGGTGTTTGCGGCGCCAGCCGGCGGGCGGCGCCGCGGGCAAGCCGGCGTTGTGACCGCCGGTGGCCACACGCACAATCCGGTACTAAATCTTCGCGCTAATCGCCCAGACGTCGCCAGGCCGGCGGAGCGCCATCTGCTTTCGTCGTCTGGCGGTCAACGACTGCTGCCGGGCCGCGCGGCTTCTAGCGCTGTCGACCCGGAGCGGAACTCCAACCCGCCGAAGTGCAGGTCCCGAAGCGGACAGTGAGCTTTGCGGGGAGGATGTCCCGAGCGCCAGGAGCCAGCAAGCCTGAGCCGACACTCGCGCGGGCGAAATCGTCCAGGAGGGTGGCCCGGCACGCCCTGTTGCTGACATTGACAACGGCTCGCAGGTGTTGCTAGCATGAACAACATGAAGGCCGACCTCCTGATGCGTGAACGCCGCGTGCTGGAGGTCGGCTTTATCGAAGTGATCGTCTGGAGGTTGCCGGAGCCGCTCAGCGGCTCGACCCACAGCTTCAAGTATCGGCTCGCCTACGTCGTCGAGAGCGAGTGCGTGCTGCGTTACGACAACGAGTCTGGCAAAGGCGACCACAGGCACATAGGCGGCGGGGAGACGACCTACGTGTTCGTTTCCGTCGACCAATTGCTCGACGACTTCCTGGCCGACGTTGCCGCATGGAAAGGGGAATGAAATGGGTGCTGTGACGATCACGGTCGATTCGACCGAATCCTTCAAGCAGCGCGTAAAGGCTGCGTTTTCGGGCAAGCGGCAGGAACAGCGGATCTCGTTCGAGTCGTTCGAGCTGCTTTGGAAGGTGCTCGCACCCAACCGCATGGCGCTCGTGCAGACACTGACCGGCGCTGGGCCGGTGACGTTGCGAGAGGCCGCGAGGCGCGTCGGCCGCGACGTCCGCGCGGTGCACTCGGATGTGCACTTGCTGCTGCGGGCCGGGGTGTTGCGCAAAGATGATGAGGGCCGAATCGAGTTTCCGTACACCGGAGTGCACGTCGACTTCATGCTGAAGGCCGCGGCGTAGGCTTCATAGCGACGCTTCCCACTGCCGGTCCTGATCGAGTTCTCCTGCCTGCGCCATTCGCGCGCACCGGAGAGATCGGCCGAATGTTCCCCGTCGCTCGTCGGCACGAGTCGCAGGCAAGCGGTAGTTCGCCAATGATGGCTCATGGCCGAACAGAGAGCCAGGCCCGTTGCCCGCAAGCCGCCGCTGAATGCTCGGGCTAATCGCTCAAGTCGCGCAAGGCCGGCAGAGTGGCATCAGCGCGCTGTCCGGCGGTCAACGACCGCTGCTGCGCAGTGTGCTTTCTTGAGCTCTCGATCCGTTGCCGAACTCCAGGATGTCGCAAAGCCGACGTTCGTATCGAACACGAGACCGGACGTTCGATGACAGGGCACTCTTTGCGAGCGCGTGCGACGTCTCCCTGTGGCCTGAACGTCCGACTAGCCGTCACTCCCCTCAGGCAGATCATCAAAGAACCGCCGAACATCGAAGTTGTCGATCGTGCGCGCCAACCTCAATGGCGACACCCCGTGGTTGTTCTGCACGTAGGGATCCGCGCCGCAATTGCGAAGCAGCTGGACGATCTCTCCATTGCCCCGGGAGTTGAACACCGCAGTGAATAGCGGAGTATTCCCGTGGACATCACGCATTTCTACGGAAGCCCCGGCCTTGAGCAAAAGATCTGTCACAGCCGCCGCGTTACTTTGCGCGGCGAAGTGCAGCGGTGTCCAACCGTTGTCGTCAGCCGCGTCAGCGGTCAAACCGGATGCCAGAAGCTGGCGGACTCTCTCCGCATCCCCCTCATGCGCAGCGTAGTGCAGAGGTGTACGGCCCACTGGTTCGACGCCGAGGACGGCTCATCCCGCTTAATCGCTTGCCTAGATGAGCTTTGTCTTCCTTGCGCTGCTCGGCGTCCGATTACCGCTAGGTTGCCGGGTCGCCAATTGCGCAGTCGACCCCCTGCCGCCTCTTAGCATCGCCGGAAGCAGAAAAAGGGAACGAGCAACAGCTGTCGCTCAACGTTGCGTTAAAGATGTCTTCCGACGTTGCTGTCTCCTATCACCATGGCCCCCCACTCGCCGCAAGCGCGGAACAGCTACGAGAGTTGGGGTGACCGACCACGTGGATCGCGGGGAACTCAATAGAACGTAGGAATTGACCTTCCGCGAAGTCGGCGAGCGCGCGACGTACGTCCTCGCCCGTATCGGGAATCCGAAGCCAGGCCGCGGACTCGGTCGTAGGCCAGCGTGAAGGTTGCCGGACCGATACTGAAATCTGCTCCAGCATCTCTCGCCGTAGCGCGCGCGCGGTTCGCGTGCCGCGCCGGTATTCCCAGAACGCCCCGAAGTTGCCATGCGCGACCATCTCGTCTAGTTCGTCTGGCATGAGACCATCGAAGAATTCAATGAAGCGTTTGGTGAGCTTGGAGTCGCGCCACGGCGTGCTTAACGTCGTTAGACACTCGGCCACAACCACATAGAGGATGCAGGCGACTGCGTCGTGCTCTTGGTGCTTGGCAGCGTCTCGAAGGTCAACAAATGCTGCTCAAAAGTCGCTAAAGCACTCGAACCCGCCTGGAACACCGACAAAGGTGAAGATGTCGAGGGGAACGTGCTTTCGGGCGAGCGTGCCGACACTCTGATCCAGCTGGCGCGCCTGCACTTCCGCTGCCAATTCCGGGCGAGTCGGGAAAGCGCTGGGCGGCAATGAAACAGCGCGGCCCAGTGCGAAGCTGGCAAATCGCCGCGGTTGTTTCAAGTACAGCATGGGCGATGTGTGAAGAGAAGTTGCCGACACAAGGAGCGGGCACTGCTATGTGCACGTGGACTAGAGCTTTGGGTGCGAAGAGCGCGTTCTTCGGATCCCAGTCCTTCGGCAACTCCTCCGCAAACTCGATTAGGACATTTGATCCCAGCCGTCGCCAGCCGACTATGCGAGTCTGTTTGCTCAACCGCTCATGAATGAGCCCAGGGAGAAATGCGCAGCAATCGGTAGTCCGGTGCAGAACACGAGGCTGAGCGCCAGACAATCGAGCCGAGTTGCTGCTTTATCTCGCGATGCGGCCTCTATCGCCAGCGCGTCGATCAGCGATTGTTGCTGAGGATCGCTGCTTACGAAGCGGAGGTACGGCTCGGCCTCGATGAAATGAGCGACGACATTCAACTCGCCAGGCGACCCGATCGTGAACGAGTCACCGCTTGAGCCGTATTGGCCGAAAGGGAGGCCTGCATCGCGCCCCAGTTGCATGAGCCAATCGGCGCAGAGCATACGCAGTGCCCTGGTAATGTCGATTCGGTTTGCGGTCACGGTCGAACTCTCGCCGAGCGTCTCGTCGTGATCCCCTGAGGCGGCTGAACGAAAAACTGGCGAGGGCGCGAGGTCAGCGACTGCGCGCTATTGAAGCATTTTGGGGCCCGACCTGAACGGCAGCAAGTGGCCGTCAAGCGAGGCACAACCGATGTCCGCATGCCGCCGCTCAGTCTTCGCTTGCGCCGCACAACCCTCGTCAGATCGGCAGACTTCTGCAGGCAATTTGCCCGTGGGTCAACGACCGCTGCCAAGCCGCGGCTCGCGCTGTAGCGCAATTCGTCGTGGCGCACCTAAGGCATCGGCCGCTGCTCGACCCACAGCCCCACTCTTACTCCTCGATCTGCGTTCCGGAGCCACACACCGAGTCGAAGAATCTCGCGGAACTCCTCGTCCAGGTAGTCCCAGCGGTAGTTGTTGCAGATCGGATGCGCGGCCAGGTAGTTGTCCACGGAGTGAGCCCCGCCCCCGCTATGTGCCAGAACGTGATCGGCGTGCCAGTTCAAGCCCTCAATCGGCCCACCACATACGTGACAGCGGCCGGCTGTCTTCGCAAGCACGATGTACCGCTCCGCAGGAGTTAGTGCGATGCCCTGCTGTCGTGTCCGGAGAGGAAGCGGCACTTGAGTGACCTGCGCTCTTTGCGAAACCCAAAGATGAACATACTCGGAAGTATGAGTAACCACTGCGGGTGCCCAGTCATCTCTCAAGGATTTCTCCCGTAGAAAGCCGCGTTGTACTGCTACCGTGTCCGGGCGTTCCGTAGCGACGCGAGTTCTTCGGCGAACGGCCGCTCTAAAAAGAGCGCCTCAAGAGATGCGCCACCGTATTCAGCGACAAGTTCGCGTTGCCTAATGGGGTGATTGCCGAACGGAGCGTCAATTCCGTTGTTGCGGCTTCCGGTCAGCCGGTACACACCGAACGACCTGGGCAGTGTGAGATATCCGTCTTCGCGAACCTGGCTGGGTGCTATTGCGAGCGCAACAGTTCTTCCCGGGTGGATGCCATCGCTGTCGTCTGACGTGGTTTTCAGCAAAGTGTGGTGCGTCATTCAAGCCGATTTCACGCGACGCGTCCAGAAATCGAGTCGCTGCGCAAGGTTGCCTCGCAGGACGGCTGCTTTCTGCGATGCCATTGATCGCGCTGTCCGACCCGTCGCTGTCGCTCGACTTTGCCGGAGCAGTCGGTGAGCAGTCGACAGCCGTGCCGGTTGTCGAACCGGTGTTACCCATGTCTCCCCCGACGTTTCCCGTCACCGAGCTCTCCGGCCTGCTCACCGGGATCGCCGCCGGCTGTCCAGAAGCAGGCCACGACACGCCGCAGCAGCGTCGGCACACGCCGAAGTAGTCGCTGGTCTTCGGCGAGAGGACCACCCCGAACGAGTATGCCGCCAAGAGCAGTGATGCAAAGACACCCCATGCAGCAAGGAGCCTCGGAACATAGCCTGAGCGGAGCAGCAGCAGAGCGAAGAGGGCTGAGCCTAGGCCCAGCGGAATGAATCCTATGCCAAGACCAGCCATCTGCGCCCTGAGCGCCATGCCCACCAAGCCGTGTACTTGCTGAGCCTCGAACCCGTGCGTGTACTCGCCGCCAGCAAGTAGCGATAACGCAACCACTCCGAGGCCGATGGCCGAGAAGTGCACACCGAGCTCGACAAGTCGAAAGAGCACAGCCAACGCTGCCAGCCGATGGTCAACCTCACGCAGCAACTGATACAGCGACCAGACAAGAACCGCAACTCCTGTGAAGGTCAGGAGGTCTGTCACCAAACCAACTCGGTACAAGAGATTCGACTCGATCAGGTTGGCAGCAGTCCTTGCCGCGCTTTCGCCAACGAGAAGAGTGCTCGGACATACGCTTCACCAAAGATCGCCAAAGCGACTGTGAGAAGGTACATGCCACCGGCAATTCGCGCGAAGCGCGCCCTGTCCGCTAGCGAAACTGGAGACTGAAGCGCAAGTGTCATCTTGTGGGCGCCAAAGGCTTTCCCTGTGCAGCAACGCGCTATAGGGCGCACCGAGTCCGATCATCCCGCCTCCACCGTGCGCCCTATCCCGGTGAGGCATTAAGCGAGAATAGCCTCGGTAGACGCGGCGTTGCGAGTGCGCCTGACGCCTATCCCGTGCGATGGTGCCGTTGATCCAGGATCACCGTCCAC
This sequence comes from Burkholderiaceae bacterium, assembly GCA_034522655.1. Taxonomy (GTDB): domain Bacteria; phylum Pseudomonadota; class Gammaproteobacteria; order Burkholderiales; family Burkholderiaceae_F; genus JALHMQ01. The sequence goes on along the minus strand of JAXHLD010000041.1, from coordinate 3,311 downwards.
GGTTGGTCGCGGTGTCGGCTCTGCCGAGATTTTCGCCGCGATCTCCAATATCGGCTAGGCGGCCGAACTAGTGGCCACGCCAGCAATCACCGCCAGCGGCACTTTGACCTGTCGCACCCGGTCCTGTCCTCCCCACGCCTGGTCCATCCGTTTGCATGCGGCTTCGAAAAAGCTGGGGCCGTCGGCTTGAATCGCCCGTCGGGTTGCGGACCATGTATGGACGTAGGCCATGTACTCCAGCAGCGTCCACTCCATGCGAATCGAGAACGATGGCGCGTCCACGGCTTTGAACGGCAAGTGCACGTTCTTGTAGCCTTCCCACAGTGCGGCGTTCTGATCGGCCCAGTACTTGCGAATCGGTCTTCGAGAATCGATGCTTGCATCACTGCGTCGATGGCCGGTTCGACGTGCGACCAGGCTGTAGCCCCAGGCGCAAGAGAAACCACCAGGCTTCAGGACGCGGCGCGCCTCCGGGAAGAACCGTTCCAGTTCAAACCAATGCAGGGCCTGAGCGACCGTGATCGCGTCAACGCTGTGATCTGCAAAGGAGACTCTCTCCGCTGGCTGCACGGAGTAGATGACTCCGTGGCAAGGGATCGCTTGGTCAATCTGCGCCTGGCTGGGATCGGTGGCCCAGACGGTCTTGAAATGCCGTGCAAGATCGACTGCAGCCTGACCGTTGCCTGTACCGCAGTCCCCAGGCGGCGTCGAGCGACGGCGACGACCGAGCAATGGAAATCGATCCAGCGCGTCCGGGTACCTTGGCGCAGCGGCGTAGCGGTCGGCACTGTCCGAGAACAAGTCGACGAAGGACATAGCTCCGCGTCGCGGTGAAGTGATGCAAGAGCTCAGCTTAGCCGGCGCTGCAGGGTCCTGAGAAACTCAGGGACGTCCGCAATCGGGCGAACTGAGGGGCAGGAGCAGAGGACAGGTATTGGCCGATCTTCACCGATGCTGTCCCGCCGCCGGTAAGCGGTCAGATCAAAGCGCCCGCAGCACTCGCGCCACCTTGCGGGCCTTACCCGCTTTCATCGCCGACCTGCAGCTTCGACGCGATCTTCTTGATGTGGCGCTTGGCGAGCGCGCGGTTGCCGCGGGACAGCCACTTGACGCAGTCGACGAGTTCCCACAGCAATCCGTCGTCACCGTATTCATACGCCTCGAAGTCCTCGTGGCGGACCGGCTCGCCGTCGACGACCAGCGTGGGAAGCAGCGCTGCCGGGTCCCAGATCGGCAGATACGGCCGCCGCAGGCGAAAGGGCGAGGTCGGCTCGAACACGTGGAACTCGACACTGGCGAAGTCCAGGTAGACCAGTTTCCAGAAGCCGCTGCCGGGGTGCCGACCGGAGAACTCGTTCAGCACATCGTCTGACCGAAGTACATCGTGCGCACTGGCCAGCACGTGGTCGGCGCAACCAGCATCAACTAGCGCGACGAGATCGAGATCGGAGACACGATCCCCCACGCCCTTCGCGTACGAACCGACCAAGGCCAGCGCGCGCAGCGCCGGTTCGCTTCTGGCAAGCGCCTCGAGCGCACGGAACCGCCGAAGATGAGACTCCGGTGCGTTCTGTGCCCGCAGGCGGGATGCGATGTCGTCAGGCTCCATGGGCGTCGGCGTCGATGGCAAGGAAGTCTGCCATTAGGGCAAAGTCGCTGAGAACCGCAACGACTCCCGAGGGCCGATTAGCGCGAGTCGCATCTGTCCGAGCCTGTCAGTTGGCTATCGCGACAACGGACTTCACCGCCGCCAAAGCGGCAATACGTCACTGGCACTTGGCCGGCGCCCCATCGGCAGGTTGTCTGTCGATCAACGACCGCTACCGGGCCGCAGGGCTTCGCGTACTGACGACCCGTAGCTGTCCTTCAGCGTTGCCGGAAGCAGACGCTAAAGGAATGACCAACAGCGGTCCCTCACCGATGCCCGTCACGGCGGCCATCACCTGAACCGTCTCGAGCACTGCGCCCTGGCATCGCTCAGAGGTCAGACCGAACGTGGGAACACCCCGGCTAACCCTTTGGTCAGCACACACGCAGCCGCGCCCGATCAGCGCGCGCTGCGGCTTGACCGACAGCGAATTGGGATCCCACGTGCGACTCGTATGGTGGCCCGCGTCCGACACGTCACGACGCCATAAGGCCGGTTGAAGAACTGCAGTCCGCTTCTGACAAGACACCAGGCGCAAGGCAGCACACCCAATGAGGAAATCAACACCCGCCGCAACCGGACCACCCAGCAACATGCAACGCCCGCTGGCGCGAGCGCTGGCGCTCAACGTCCCGACCTGCATTGGAAGTCCTTGAAGAAGGGTTAGGCCTCAGACTTTGCAAGAACGCGAGCCAGGAATGAGAGCTGCTGCTCAGAGAGTGTGCGAGCCGTAGTACCAGGCTCATGCCCTTGGATCTTGACGGATATACGCGAGTGCTGCTCTTGAAGCAACTGGCGAATTTCTTGGAGGCGGGCGGACTGGTTTGTGAGTGCGTTGTACTGAGAGATGCCCCACTCATGATTCTGCTTGGCAAGGCGTTCGAAAATCTCGTTCATCCGTATTGAATTCTCCGTCACCGTTACGCTTGCACTCTCGAAGGACAAGCTCGTTGCCGGTGATCGGCGGTGGTGAGTACTGGTTTCTGTACCGGAGTAGGAGGGCCAAGTAGCAGCCGTCATCGTGCTCCTTAGCACGCAGAAGGTCCGCATAGCAGAGCCTCAACTGTTCCACCGGTTCCTTCGAACAGTGACCAAAACGACCGGAGGAGCTTCGGGGTTTGGGCTCGAGTCCGCCTGTCACCATGCGGACGACGATGGTGCCACCATTGCGGTGAAGGACGGTCCAGGGATCCTTCGAAGGGATGCATGTCTTGAAGGCCTACGAACGAGATGATACTGCCGCACCGTGCGCCGCCGCAGGTTGTGCGAACGTCGATGGGCCGAATCTGGCACGTCACTTCAGAGGAGGCAGTCATGGGAGAGATCACCACTGTCGGCATCGATCTGGCCAAGAGCGTCTTCAGTGTGCATGGCGTCGACGCACACGGCAAGACCGTGCTGCGCAAGACACTAGGCCGCGGCAAGCTCATCGAACTGATGGTGCAGTTGCCGCGGTGTCTGGTCGGCATGGAAGCCTGTTCGGGCGCCTACCAGCTGGCGCGCCAGCTGCAGCCGCTCGGGCATGAGCCGCGCATCATGATGCCCAAGTCCTCGCTGATCCCTACCGGCGAATCCGAAGACCACGGTAACGATGCCGAAGCCATCTGCGAGGCGGTGGCCTGCCCCAACATGCGCTTCGCGCCGATCAAGAGCGTCGAGAAGT
>JAXHLD010000040.1:0-260087 GCA_034522655.1 Burkholderiaceae bacterium | reverse complement strand
TATTGCTCGCGCTGGCCGGAGCGCGCGGCCGCTTCGATCTGCGCCTCCCAGTGCGCGTGATCGAGCGGCACGCCATCTGCCGTGGTGGTGCACAGTGACAGCACCTGCTCGGGCGCGCCCTTGAGATACACGCGCGCACGCCCGGCGTGGTCATGGTGCAGCGTGGCCATGTAGCGGTGCTCGGACTCGAACGGGATCGCGTCCACCCGCGGCAGCGCAGCCTGCTCGGTGGTGAGATCGAGCCCGGCCTTCAGCGCGAGGGTGAGCAGCGCGCCTTCGGTCGGGTCGCCGGTCAGGGTCCAGGCACCGTCGGCGTGGCGCAAGTGGGCGTCGTTGCACAGCAGCGTCAGCCCCCAAGGACGTTGCGGCTCAACGTCGGGTGCCGACCGCCAGGTGCGGTTCGTCCAACTCGAAACCGCCCCTCGGATCGTATCCCGCGCCGGCTGACGGTTACCTTGCGCGTGCCCAGCATAGTGCGCGCACCGCCGTCGATCTGGTTCTGCGTCAGCGTGCCGGTCTTGTCGGAGCAGATCACCGTGGCGTTGCCCAGCGTCTCGACCGCCTGGAGCCGGCGCACGAAGGTGTTGCGTGCGCGGCATGCGCTGTTGCCGATCGCCAGCGTGATGGTGACGATCGCCGGCAGCCCCTCGGGGATGGCGGCCACCGCCAGCGGCGAGGACCGCGAGGAACATCTGTGCCCGGCCTGGCCGCGGACGCAGGTAGCCGAACAGGAAGCGTCAGCTCCGCGCCAATACGCGTGAACAGCGGCGAGCAGGCGCTGCGAAGCCGGGCGAGCCGGTGTGTGAGCGGCGGCGTGGCGACTCCCACGCTCCGCCGAGGGCAGCGCGCCGATGCGGCCGATCTCGGTGCGCGAGCCGGTGGCCGACCGCGACACCACGCGGCCTGCCCGTACACGGCCACGGTGCCCGTGTAGGCCATGGCGCGGCGGTCGGGGAGTGACCGCTTCGGCCGACCGGCTAGCGGCTGTCTTGGAGACCGGCATCGACTCGCCGGTGAGCGCCGCCTCGTCGATCTGCAGGTTGCGCGCCTTCAGCAGGCGCAGGTCGGCCGGCACCTTGTCGCCGGAGGCGAGCAGCACGATGTCGCCGGGCACGAGTTCGGCCGCCTCGATTTCGTGGCGCGTGCCGTCGCGCAGCACGATCGCGTGGCTGGCCAGCATCGCGCTCACCGCCTCCAGCGCGCGCTCGGCCTTGCCTTCCTGGATGAAGCCGATGATGGCGTTGACGATCACTACGCCGAAGATCACCGCGCTGTCCACGTAGTGCGCCAGTAGCAGCGTGACCACCCCGGCAGCAATGAGTGTGTAGATCAGCAGGTTGTGGAACTGCAGCAGGAAGCGCATCCACGCGCTGCGCCTGGGCGGCGGCGGCAGTTCGTTGCGGCCGTGCTGCGCGAGACGGGCGCGCACTTCGTCGGCCGAGAGTCCGTCGGGCGCGCCATCGAGCGCGGTCAGCGCCTCGGTGGTGGGCAGCGAGTGCCACGCGTGCAAGGGGATCGCGTCGGCTGGCGCCGCGGCCGGCCGGTCGTGGGACAAGGTCCCCGCACGCATGCCACACCTCCTGCATCGAGTGCGGCAGCGTGGACTGGAGAAGCGGCTTGCCAACTGCCGCACGGAACCCGCTTCATGCAGAGTGTATGAACGCGGGCGCACCGCGAGCACGCGATCGGCGCATCGCTTGACTCGAATCAGCGGCCGACGCTGACTCAGGGAAATGACGGATTGAAGCGTGCGCTCTACGCATGCTTGACCAGCGTCACCGCAGGGTGGCCCCGCGAGCGCAAAGTGTGACTGTCGGCTATTGAGTCGCTGTGGTCGTGTGTGCCCTTGCCCCGTCATCTGTCGAGTCAGTCGCGCGTGCGCCGCAAGCGGTGTTCAGCGCCCGCGGCCTGACCAAGGTCTACCGGATGGGCGACGTCGAGGTGCACGCCCTGCGCGGCGTCGATCTCGAGCTCTACGCCGGCGAGTTCGTGGTCCTGCTGGGCCCGTCGGGCAGCGGCAAGTCGACCCTGCTCAACATCCTCGGCGGGCTCGACGCGCCCACCGCCGGCCACGTCTGGTCCAGGGCGACACGACCTGATCGGCGCGACGACGAGGCGAGCTGACCGCGCTTCCGCCGCGAGCACGTCGGCTTCGTGTTCCAGTTCTACAACCTGATCCCCAGCCTGACCGCGCGCGAGAACGTGGCGCTGGTGACCGAGATCGCGGCGCAGCCGATGACGCCCGAGGACGCGCTGGCGCTGGTGGGTCTGGCCGACCGGCTCGATCACTTCCCGGCGCAGCTCTCGGGCGGCGAGCAGCAGCGCGTGGCGATCGCGCGCGCGATCGCCAAGCGCCCGGAGGTGCTGCTGTGCGACGAGCCCACCGGCGCGCTCGACTCGAGACCGGCGTGCTGGTGCTGGAGGTGATCGAGCGGATCAACCGCGAGCTGGGCACCACCACGGTGGTGATCACCCACAACGCCGCCATCGCGCGGCATGGCCGACCGCGTGCTGCATCTCGGCCGACGGCCGCATCGTCGCGGTGAAGAGCCAACACCACCCAGCGTGGCGGCGAAGGACCTGCACTGGTGGAGTGCGCGCACTGACCCGCAAGGCTGATCCGCGACCTGTGGCATTTGCGCGGGCAGGCGCTGGCGATCGCGCTGGTGATCGCCGGCGGGCATCGCCAACGCTGGTCGATGTCGCACGGCCACGCTACGAGTTCGCTGGCCGGCGACGCAGCGACGCACTACTACCGCGAGCAACGCGCTTCGCCGATGCCTGGGTCGCCAGCTCAAGCGCGCGCCGGAGCCGGTGGCGCTGCGGCTGGCCGCGATCGAGGGCGTGACAGCGGTGGAGACGCGCGGCGCGGCTACGCGAAGCTTTCGACTTGCCCGGCTTGACGATCGGTGCGAGCCGCGCTGCTCGTCGCATGCCGGCTCGATTGCGCGCCCGGCGCGGCTCAATCGCCTGACCCTGCGCGCGTGGCCGCCTGCCCACGCGCGGACGGGCCAAACGAGGTGGTGGTCAGCGAAGCCTTTCGCCCAGGCGCAATCGGCTTCGAGCCCGGCGTGACGCCTCCGGCCACGGTGTCACGGCAAGCGTGCGCGCTGGTCACGCGTGGTCGGCACGGTGCTCGTCGCCGGAGTTCATCTCCGCGCCCAGCCGCGGCAGCACCTTCCCCGACGACAGAGCGCTTCGGCGGTGCTGTGGATCGGACCGCAGCGCGCTGGAAGCCGCGCTGGACATGGATGGCGCGTTCAACGCGGCGACGTTCCGGCTGTGCTGCGCGCGAGCACCGTGATGGCGCGGTGCTGACGGCTGCGATCGCATCGGTCGAGCGCGCTACGGCGGGCTTCGGCGCCATATGCGCGAAAGCGATCAGCTTTCGCACGGGATTCCTCGATGCACGAGATCGGCAGCTGAAGGCCTTTCGGGCTGGTGCTGCCGGCGATCTTCCTCGTCGGTTGCGCGCGTTCCTGCTCAACGTGGTGCGGTCGGCGCGGCTGGTCGCGGATGCAGCGCGACCAGATCGCGTATCCTGAAGGCGTTCGGCTATCGGGTCGCGCGATCGCGCGGCCACTACTGCGCTGATGGTGGCCGGCGATCGCGCTGGTCGGGATCGGTGATCGGCGTCTGGCCGCGGTGCCGTGGCTGGGGCACCATGGCTGTCCGGCGTCTACATGAAGTTCTACCGCTTTCCGTTCCTCGAGTTCCGGCTTGGCCGGCGTGGATCACGGGATGGGTGGGCGGCGGTGGCGCTCGCGGCAGCACGTTCGGCGGCGCGAGCTTTGCGGTGCTGGCGGCGCCGGCGCGGCTGCCGCCGGCCGGAGGCGATGCGTCCGCCAGCACCGAAGACGCTACCGGCCGCACGCTGGTCGAACGCCTCGGGCTCGGCGCCGCTACATCGACCAGCCGACCCGGATCGTGCTGCGCCAGATCTGAGCGCCGGCCCGGCAAGACCGTGCGTCGTCGGTGTCGCTCGGCGTGGCGCTGGCGCGGTGCGCTATCATGATCGTCGGCGCTTGTTGACGCGATGCGATCGACTACGATGGTCGACGTCGCAGTTCACCGGATCGCGCAGCGCAACGACGTCGGCATCGTGCTGGCGTGGAGCCACGGGCGGCGCGCTGCGCCGCACGCTCGCGCGCGTGCCGGGCGTATGCCCGGGGGAGCCGTTCCGCGTGCCGCGTCGTGCGTGGCGCAGGCCAGCTCGCAGCTATCGCACCGGCGATCGAAGGCCTGGTGCCCGACGGCAGCCTCGAGCCGACGCTGATGACGCGGCCTACTGCTAGCCGCGTGGTGCTGCCGGAGACGGGCATCGCGACCGATCGCCCTGGCCGACCGTGCTGGGCGTAAAGCTCGCCGCCGGCGATCCGGGTCGAGGTGCGGAGGGCGGGGGCACGCACGCGCGTGCCGAACTGGTCGTGGCGGCGTGGTCCACGGATACATCGGCGCGCAGGCTACATGCAGCTCGATGCGCTCAATCGCGCTGCTGGGCGATGGCGACGTGGCTGTCCGGGGCGCGCGCCTGGCGGTCGCGCCGGAGGCGCGCGAAGGCCTGTTCCGCGCGCCTCGAGCAGACGCCGCGCGATCGCGGTCGTCGTGGTGAGCGAGGTCGCACGATCGCGCAACGTCTGCGAGTCGATCGCCGAGAGAACGTGCTGATCGTTTGCTTTCGGTCTCCCTGCTGCTGGGCGCGGTTATCGATTCGGCGTGGTGTACAACGCCGCGCGCATGTCGCTCTCCGAGCGCGGCCGCGAGCTGGCCAGCCTGCGCGTGCTCGGCATTCACCCGCCCGGAGAGGTCCTCGGATCCTGCTGCTGGGCGAACTGGCGCTCGAGGTGCTGGTGGCGCTGCCGCTCGGCTGGCTGGCGGGCTACGGGCTGGTCTGGCCATTCACGGCGCTCGAGTTATCATCCTGTTCCGCATCCCGGTCAAGATCACGCCGCGTAACCTATGCGCTTCGCAGCCTGGCGGTGCTGGTGTCGGTCGCTGCTCTCGGCGCGCCTGCTGGTGCGGCGGCAGATCGACCTGCTGGCACCTGGAGGGCTGGCCGAAGCGGACTCAGACCGCGGCGAGTAAGGAAGTGAGTTGCTGATGTCGCGCAAGACCCTGGCTCGGCCTGGTCGGCGGCCGTGGACTGCTCGCCGGGCGCTGGTCCTGGGCGCTTCCGCCCGGCAGCCGCTGGTGGTCGATGCGGCCGAGGTGCGCAGCGGGCCCTTTGAATTGGCGATCGAGGAGGATGGCAAGACCCGCGTGCGCGAGCGCTACGTGGGTCGCCAGCCCGCGTCGCCGGCACGCCTGCGCCGGATCGCGCTGAGCGAGGGGGATGGCGGTCGAAGGCCGGGGAGGTCGGTGGCCACCTGATGGTCGAACCGCGCCGGCGCACGATCGATGCTCGACGTTCCGCGAGCCGAACGAGCGCTTCGGCGCCGCCGAAGGCGATGCTGGCAGCATGCGGCGCGAACGCGCCGGCGCGCGAGGATGGTCTCGCTGGCCGCCGAAGGCGCTGGCCGACCGCGAGCGCGTCAGCTGGAGGTCATGCAGGCCGGAAGGCTTCGTCTCGCCGTCCGCGCTCGACCAGGCGCAGTTGTCGGTGCGGGTGCAGGCCAAGGCGCTGGAGGCGGCGCGCTTTGCGCGCGACGGCGCGGCGCACGACGTGGCGCAGGCCCGCGCGGCGCTGATGCGGGCGCAGGAAGGCGCCGCGATCAAGCGGCCGGGCGTGCCGCGTTGCCGATGGTTTCGCCGAGTGGACGGCCGTGGTGGTGCGCGTGCTGCAGTCGAAAGCGAGGTGCCGGTGGCCGCGCTCGGCAGCGCCGCTGCGTCGAAGTGGGCGATCCGCGCGTCGCTGGAAGTCGAGTGATCGACGTGTCCTGTCGACCGAGGGCGTGCGGATGGCAGGCGGCGCCAGCGGGCGCGAATCCTGCGCTGGGGCGGGTGCGGGCGAGCTCGAGGCGCGCGTGCAGCGGGTGGAGCCGGGTGGTGTTCACCAAGGTCTCGGCGCTCGGCGTGGAGGAGCAGCGGGTCAACGTGATCGTCGATCTCGTGACACCGGCCGAACAGTGGCAGGCACTCGGGGATCAGTTCCGGGTCGATGCCCGCATCATCGTGCTCGAGCAGAGCGCCGCCACGGTGGTGCCTGTGGCAGCGCTGTTTCGCCCACCCGGCGCGACCGGCGAGGACTGGGCTGTGTTCGTGATTCGCGGCGCACGGGCCGAGCAGCGCGCGGTCAAGGTGAGCGCACGCGGTCCATTGCAGTCCTCGGTATCGAGTGGGCTGGCTGCGGGCGAGCAGGTGATCGTGTACCCGAGCGATCGCCTGGCCGACGGCGGACGGATCAAGGTCGTGCGCGGGCGCACGACGCCCTGAGGCGTTCACCGGCTAGCGGCGCTGGACCTAAGGATCAGCCGAGGCCGAGTGCCGCAACGGCGGGGTGGGCTGCATCGCCCCGCCACCACCGGCGTCTTGCACTACATCTTCGGCTGGGTCGGTCGCGGCCGGCGTGGCCGATGGACCGGCGCGGCGGCGGGTAGCCGCTGGGCTTCGCCCGCCGCAGGTGCGTGACTGCCGCGATGGCGGCCGGCCGGGTGGCCCGCCGCGGTCTTCAGCAGTTCCTTCCTGTGGTCGTGCGCATCGTTCGTGTTCGTGGTCGTGAGTCGGCGTATCATCGCATCCTCCTTGCTTCAAGGTCGCGGTTGCGGCCACCCACTTCAACCTAGGTCGGGCAGTGCGCCCCGACTTGACCGCTCGCAACAGGCGGCGACTGGACCCAGCGTCTGCAATTTGTCGGTGACCGGCGACAGGCGACGGGTGTCGCTGCACTGCGGCAGAGACCTTGCGTTATCCGCACCTTCATCAATCGAATCCGTGACTTGACGTCACTTTTCGGACCTCTCCGAGGCGCATCGGCCAGATGCCCGATGCGTCTTTCTGTCGTCCCGCAGCGACGAATCCGGGGTCTTTTCGAACCCGAATACCGTGTCATCGCCGGGCGTGGTCTGCAGACCCAGCAGGCATGCGGGTGGCATCAGAACTGCATGGAGAAGAGGGAGTCTCGCCAAAGGCTGTCCGCGCGGGCGTCCCCCGGCGGCTGCGCCTGCGCTCGCGACCCACCGATTTCCCTCGATGGACCCGATGAAACGACCCACCGCTGCACTGACGGCCTGCCAGGGCGCGCGCCGTCGCGCCGAGGCGGCGGTCGTGCTGTAGCGACGTGCTGCGCACTGGCACTGGCACTGTGGGCGGTGATGCTCGCGCCGCGCTCGGCGCTTGCGCAGTCGACGCCAACGGCGAGCACCGGGCCGTCGACGCAAGCGGCGCTGCCCGACGCGTTTGCCGCGGTCGCGCAGCGCGCCCGCGCGCTGGCCGCGCAGCCTTACGTCAAGCCCGAGGGCAGGCTGCCCGCCGATCTGGCCGCGCTGAAGTACGACGGCCATCGCGACATCCGCTTCCGCCCGGAGCGCGCGCTGTGGCGCGAGGCCGGCCTGCCGTTCGAGGTGCAGTTCTTCCACCCAGGCTGGCTGTTTGCCGATCCGGTGCGCGTGCACGAGGTGAGTGCCGAGGGGACGCGCGAACTCGGCGTCGATCCGCGCGACTTCGACTACGGCAGGAACCGGCTCGACCCCGCCGCCTGGCCAAAGTTCGGCTTCGCCGGCTTTCGCGTTCACTACCCGCTGAACAACGCCGCTTACCGGGACGAGCTGGTGGTGTTCCTCGGTGCGAGCTACTTCCGCGCGCTGGGGCAGGGCCAGCGCTACGGCCTGTCGGCGCGCGCACTGGCGATCGACACCGTGGCGCGGCCGGGCACGCCCACGCAGGGTGAGGAGTTCCCGCGCTTCGTCGAGTTCTGGCTCGAGCGGCCGACGTCCGAGGCGAAGGCGCTGACCATCCACGCGCTGCTCGACTCGCCGCGCGCCGCCGGCGCCTACACGTTCACGATCACGCCGGGTGAGAGCACCGTGATGCAGGTGCGCGCGCGGCTGTACCTGCGCGCTGGGGCAGAGAACATCGCCACGCTGGGCCTGGCGCCGCTGACCAGCATGTTCCTGCACGGCGAGAATCAGCCGGACGCCGGCGACTTCCGCCCCGAAGTGCATGACTCCGATGGCCTGAGCGTCCATGCGGGCAGCGGCGAGTGGCTGTGGCGGCCGCTGGTCAATCCGCAGTTCGCACGCAAGCAGGGCGTGCTGACGACGTCGTTCGGCACGACCGATCCGCGCGGCTTCGGCCTGATGCAGCGCGACCGCACGTTCACCAACTACGAAGACCTGGAAGCGCGCTACGAGCTGCGGCCGAGTGCGTGGATCGAGCCGATCGGCGCCTGGGGCGCGGGCCGCGTCGAACTCGTGCAACTGCCGACCGACGAGGAGATCCACGATAACATCGTCGCCTACTGGATGCCCGATGCGCTGCCCAAGCCGGGCGAGCCGCTCGACCTGGCCTATCGCGTGCACTGGCAGATGAAGCAGGAGGCGCGGCCGGGCACGTCGTGGGTGGCGCAGACGCGTCGCGGCCGCAGCTACGGAAAGCTGGCAGCGGGCGAGGAAAAGCTCGTGCTCGACTTCGTCGGTCCCGCGTTGAGTGCACTGCCCGCCGATGCGAAGGTCGAGCCGGTGGTGACCGCCGGCGCGGACACCACGGTGCGCGAGGCGATCGCCTATCGCAACGAAGTCACCGGCGGCTGGCGCCTGGCGCTGCGCGTGCAGCGCGCGCTCGATGCGCCGAGCGCGGCCGAGCCGCTCGAACTGCGCGCCTACCTGCGCCGCCGGGTCGATCCCGTGCCGAGCAGCGCGCCCGCTGCGGCCGCCGCCGCGCCAGTTACCGAATCCCGTTACGAGACCCTCAGCGAAACATGGACCCTGTTGCTCCCCGTCCAGTGACCGACCTTGGCGCCGCGCCCCCCGATCTGGCCGCCGACGGCGGCGACGCAGTGCATGACGACGTGCGCGATCTGCACGACGCGCGCCTGCGCCGCATTGCCAGTGACCTCGCTGCCGAGCGCGCCAATGCGCAGCGCGACCGCGCCGAGCGCGATGCCGCGCGCAGCACGCCGCGCCTGAACCGCAGTTCGATGGCGGCGCGGCCCTGGCGCGCGCGGCCGCTGCGCGGGCTGCTCGATGCGCTGCGCGGCCGCGATGCAGGTCCGGCCGAAATGCCGCTCGACTCCGCGATCGAAGCCGCCGACCTGCGCCGCTGGCAGGCGCGCGCGCAGCGCCGCCGCCGCGTGCTGGTGAGCCTGATCGCGACGTCCGCGCTGGGTGCCGCGGCGGCGCTCTGGTCGGCCTGGCCGGCGGCCGAGGTCGGCGTGCTGCACGTCGTGGTGCTAGCCCTTTTCACGCTGCTGTTCGGCTGGATCGCGGCCGGCTTCTGGACCGCGGTCACGGGCTTCGTGGTGCTGCTGCGCGGCGGCGATGCACTGGCACCGACGCGCAGCGTCGACGCGCGCGCGCCGATCTCGCCGCGTGCGCGCACCGCGGTCGTGATGCCGATCTGCAACGAGCACGTGGCCACCGTGTTTGCCGGACTGCGCGCGACGATGGAGTCGCTCAACGCCACCGGTGCCGGCTCGCTGTTCGACTTCCACGTCCTGTCCGACAGAGCGCCGACCCTGCGCCCCGTGCAGAGAAGTCGCGGCCGGGGAAAAAGTGGCACGGCGCTGCGCAGCACGCTGGGCGCGTCGAACCTGTTTCACCGCTGGCGTGCGCGCAAGTCGAAGAAGAAGGCCGGCAACGTGGCCGACTGGTGCCGCCGCTTCGGTCGTGACTACCGCTACATGGTGGTGCTCGATGCCGACAGCGTGATGAGCGGCGAGGCGCTGCTGGCGCTGGTGCGGATGATGGAGGCGCACCCCGCGGCAGGCATCATCCAGACCGCACCGCGCGCTCTCGGCGGCGACACGCTGCACGGCCGCGTGCAGCAGTTCCTGCAGCGCGTGACCGGGCCGCTGTTCACCGCCGGCATGCAGTACTGGCAGCTCGGCGAGTCGCACTACTGGGGCCACAACGCGATCATCCGCGTCGAACCCTTCATGCAGCACTGCGCGCTGGCGCCGCTGCCGCACTCGGTGATCGGCCGCGGCGCGCTCGACGGCGAGATCCTGTCGCACGACTTCGTCGAGGCCGCGCTGATGCGTCGCGCCGGCTGGCACGTGTGGGTCGCGCACGACCTGCCCGGCAGCTACGAGCAGCTGCCGCCGAGCCTCGCCACCGAGATGCAGCGCGACCGCCGCTGGTGCAACGGCAATCTGCAGAACGCGCGCCTGGTGGGCGAGCCGGGGCTGCACCCGGTCCACCGCGCGATGTTCGTCACCGGGCTGCTGTCGTATGTGTCGGCGCCGCTCTGGCTGGCGTTCCTGCTGCTGTCCTCGCTGCTGGCGATCGCCAGCGGCGCCGACGACGGTGCCGGCCTGCTCGGCCAGCTGGCCACGGGTGGCGGCGCGATGACGGCGCTGTTCATCGCGACCGCGACGATGCTGGTGCTGCCGAAAGGACTGGCGCTGGCGTTGGTGTTCATCCGGCGCGAGCAGCGTCGTTTCGGCGGCACGCTGCGCCTGCTGGCGGGCGCCGCGCTTGAGCTGGCGATCAGTGTGCTGCTGGCGCCGGTGCGCATGATGTTCCACGCCCAGTTCGTGCTGGCAGCGGCCACCGGATGGAAGATCAAGTGGCATTCGCCGCCGCGCGAGGCCGAAGCGACCTCATGGCGTGAGGCATTGCGCCTGCACGGCCCGCACGCGCTGGTCGCGGCGGTGTGGCTTGCCGCCGCCGCGGTCGAACTGGGCACGCACGACGTGCTTTGGCTGCTGCCGGTGCTGCTGCCGCTGCTGGTGGCGGTGCCGCTGTCGGTCGCGGGCAGCCTGCCGTCGCTCGGCGCGCGGCTGCGCGCCTGGGGATTGTTCGCGGTGCCGGAAGAAGTGTGGACACCGGCGATCCTGCGGCGCGCGCAGCGCTACGCCGAGCGGGGCGTCGCTCTGGTGCGCTTCGACGACGCGGTGACCGAGCGGCGCATCGCGCGCCCGGTCAGCGGCGCGATGGGCGCGCGCGACACTCAGCAAGGGCTGCGCGGCGCCCGCCGACTGGCGCTGGTCGAGCGCGCGACCAGCGAAGGTTTCGAGGCGCTCGGCGCCGACGACAAGATGCGCTTCCTGTCGGAGCCGCAGGCGATGGCGTTGCTGCGGCTCTGGCTGGCGGCCAAGCGGCCGGTGGTGGAATCGGTGCGGCCGCCGCAGGCGCAGGCTCCGGCGATCCGCCGCGCCTTGCGCTGAAACGACGCGCGCCGCGGACCGTCATCGGCGACGGGGCGCGGCGCGTGGGGTCGATGGCGGCCAGAGGCCGCCGCGACTTTCTACTTCAGGCCCATGCAGTTGGCGTAATAGGTGACGGTGGCCGGCCAGTCGGAGAAGATGCCGAGGACCTTCACCTCGCGCGCCAGCACGTCGAGTGCCTTGTACACGTCGCTGTCCTTCCTGATCGCGGCGTTGTTCGGATCGAAGTCGAAGTAGTACGTGGGGTTGCCCGGGGCGGCTGCGGCGCCCTTGCGCAGGTCCGAGCGCTCCAGCGTCCAGGTGATGATGTCGAAGCCCACGGTCTTCAGGTCGCGCGCGAGTTTCGACGGCACGACGCGGCCGTTCGCATCCACGGCGAGAAGTGCCGGCACCGGCGGAGCAATGATGCGCACGCCGTTTCGCTTGAGCATGTGGAAGTACGCCATTCGGTCCATCTGGTTGTAGGGCGGTTGGACCACGATGTCGTTGACCGGGTCAGTGGCGTCGTAGTCGAGCAGGTAGACCGCCTGCCGGCCGTAGCGTGTGTTCTTGACCCAGTACAGAACGTCATCGACGTTGAAGGACTGCGCCCAGGCGTCGCGCGGCCGGACGCCCGCTGCAGCGAGTGTGTCGGCGAACGCCTGTGCGTAGTTCTCCTGCGGGGTCCGGGTCGTCGGGTTCTTGAAGACCTCCTCGATGCGTTTCTTGCCCGTGGCCGGATCGACAACGCTCTCCTTCAGCTCGGGGGTGTGCTTCACGCCCAGCATCTGATTGAGCTCGATGCTCTCGCGCAGCGTCATCAGGGTGCCGCGCCCGGTGTACAGATCAGTGCGCCAGGACGCCGTGCCGCCGAGGTACTCCGCCGGGGTGCGGGCATTCGCATTGGACGCGTCCATCTTGCCGGTAAGCGACTTGAACTCGGCGAGCGTGAGGTCGGACGCCCTGCACTCGGCGCTGGCCGGGGTCAGGCGTGTCCCGTCGGGCGCGAAGGTTGCGGGCGTGAATTTCTTGGTGCACTTCTCGGCGAGCGGCGTGACCAAGATGTTCGTGGTCGTGTGCAGGTCGTTCTCTGCGTGACGGCACACGAGATGCCCGTCCTTTGTGAAGGTCACGTCGCACTCGACGATGCCCGCGCCCTGCCGTGCGCCCGCCTCGTACGACTCCTTGGTGTGCTCCGGGAACTGCAACGCCGCGCCGCGATGCCCGATCGAGAAGTCGGTCCGGCGGAAGGGGCCGTCCTTGCACTGCATCAGCCGGTGCTTGAGCGGACCGTCCTCCATGCCGTCGACCAGGTAGAACGGGCGCGGTCCGAGCTGGATCGGTTCATCCTGGCCTTTGCGGCCGTCGTCGTCGTAGTGGGCGGGCTTGCCGCGGCGGTCGTCGCGCTCGTTGTCGCTGGCCTGTGCTGGCAACGGCAACATGGCTACGCTGGCCGCGGCGAGCAGCGCGCCGCAGACTTGGTTCAGTCGGTTGATCATCGTTTGGGCCTCCGTGAATGGGGTGGCGTGGCGTGCGCGGAGTCGTCGCGACGCCTGTCGCCGACCGGAACGCTCGGCGCTGGCGGTGGCGTGGGCATGACAGCGCCGCAAACGCGGCACGTGCACGCCGGGTCATGCCGCCGTCAAGACGTCGTCATGGCCGCGTCAGAAGCGGCGCGCGCGTGCGCGCCGCCGATCCGAAAGAGGTAGGCGGCGGCCGCGGCTGATCGCGATCAAGCGCGCCCGGCGGTGGCGACGGGACACTGCGCTGTCGGCTGCGTGGAGGCGGCCAGCGGAGCAAGGACATGGTGCTGTTGCGATTGATGCTGCCGATCCTGGCCTGCGTGCTGCTGGCCGCGCATTTTTTCCGCGCCGATCAACTGGCGCTGGCGGTGGCGAGCGCGCTGCTGCCTTTGCTGCTGGCAGTGCCGCGCGCCTGGGCGGCGCGCACGATGCAGGTGGCGCTGGTCATCGGCGCCATCGAGTGGCTACGCACGCTGGCCGAGTTCGCGGCGGTGCGCATCTCGATGGGCCAGCCGGTGCTGCGCCTCGTGGCGATCCTGGTGGCGGTGGCGCTGTTCACCGCGGCCTCGGCGCTGGTGTTCCGCAACGCCCGGATGCGCGCGCGGTATCGGCTGGGCTGAGGGCTCGGCGCCGGCCGCCGTATCGACGCTTCAGTACGCCAGGAACTTCTCGACCAGCCGGATCCAGTAAGTCGCGCCGAGCGGGAGCAGGTCGTCGTTGAAGTCGAAGCTCGGGTTATGCAGCATGCACGGCCCCAGACCGTGGCCGGCGGCGCGGTGCGAGCCATCGCCGTTGCCGATCCAGAGATAAGCCCCGGGCCGCGCGCGCAGCATGAAGGAGAAATCCTCCGAGCCCATGGTCGGCTCGACCGCGCGCACCACGTTGTCTTCGCCGACGATCTCGGCCGCCACGTCGCCGGCGAAGGCTGATTCAGCCGCATGGTTCACCGTGGGCGGGTAGTAGCGGTCGAACTTCAGCTCGGCGGTCGCGCCGTGCGCCTCTGCGGTCATCTGCGCGACGCGACGCATCTGCGACTCGATCAGGTCGGTCACGCGGTCGTCGAACGTGCGCACAGTGCCGGCGATCTGCGCGGTGTCGGGCACGACGTTGGTCGCATCGCCCGCCTTGATGATCGTGATCGACAGGACGGCCGGGTCGATCGGCTTCTTGACGCGCGTGACGATGCCCTGCAGCCCCTGCGCGACCTGGATCGCGACGAACACCGGATCCACGCCCAGGTGCGGCATCGCGCCATGCGCGCCCTTGCCGGTGATCGCGATGAAGAACTGGTTGCCACTGGCCATCATCGGCCCCGGTGCGAAGCCGAACTGTCCGACCATCAGCCCCGGCCAGCTATGCATGCCGAACACGGCATCGCAAGGGAAGCGCTCGAACAGACCGTCGTCGATCATCTTCTGTGCGCCGGCGCCGCCTTCCTCGGCCGGCTGGAAGATCAGATTGACGGTGCCGTCGAACGGTTTGGTCTCCGCCAGGTACTTGGCGGCGCCGAGCAGCATCGCGGTGTGGCCGTCGTGCCCGCAGGCGTGCATCTTGCCGGTGTGCGTGGATGCATGCGCGAAGGTGTTGGCCTCCTGGATCGGCAGTGCGTCCATGTCGGCGCGCAGTCCGATGGCCTTGCCCGATGTGCCGTTGCGGATGACGCCGACCACGCCGGTGCCGCCCAGGCCCCGATGCACCTCGATGCCCCAGCGCGCCAGCTGCGTCGCCACCAGGTCGCTGGTGCGGTTTTCCTCGTAGCGCAGTTCCGGATGCGCATGGATGTCGCGCCGGATCTGCTGGATCTCGGCACGGAACTGGACGACACGATCGATCAATTGCATGGCGATACCTGCCTGATACGTCGGTGCGAAAGGACATGCTACCCGGGCTACACGGCGGGTCGGCCGCGCAGACTTGACGAGATTCGCTCGTCCGCCCGTTCGCGCGCTGTCGCAGCCTACGAGCCCGGCAGTAGACTGCCGCGAATGGACGCACGCAACGCTTCCGGGACCGCGCCTTCGCCGCAGGCGCTGGGCATGATCGACCGGCTGATCGCCATCCCGACGGTCAGCCGCGATTCCAACCTCGGCGTGATCGAACTCGCGCGCGACCACCTGGCCGCCCTTGGCCTGAAGCCGCGCCTGGTCTACGACGCCAGCCGCAAGAAAGCCAACCTGTTCTGCACGCTGGCCGACGAGCCGGAGCGCGCGAAGACCGCGGGCATCGTGCTGTCGGGCCACACCGACACGGTGCCGGTCGAGGGCCAGGAGTGGTCGACCGACCCGTTCAAGGCGCACCACCGGGATGGGCGCATCCACGGCCGCGGCACCGCGGACATGAAAGGCTTCATTGCGATCGCGCTGGCGTGGGCGCCCAGATTCCTCGCCGCGCAGCAGGCGATGCCGGTGCACCTGTCGCTGACCTTCGACGAGGAAACCACCTTCCTTGGCGTCAACACACTGGTGGCCGACCTGACCGACGCCGGCATACGGCCCGCCGGTTGCGTCATCGGCGAACCGACCGACATGCGCGCCATCGTTGCCCACAAGGGCAAACGCGACTTCTGCTGCAAGGTGCGCGGCCGCGAGGCACACTCGGCTCTCGCGCCGACCGCGGTCAATGCGATCGAGTACGCGGCGCTGCTGATCGCGTTCATCCGCGCGCAGGCCGACCGGCTCGCGCGCGAGGAGCCGAAGGACGCGCGCTTCGCGATCCCGCACTCGACGCTGCAGACCGGTGTCATCCACGGCGGCATCGCCGTCAACGTGGTGCCGAAGGACTGCCAGTTCGACTTCGAGATGCGCAACATCCCGGCCACGCCGCACGACGCGATGACGCAGCCGATCCTCGACTACGCGCGCAACGAACTGCTGCCGCAGATGAAGCGTTTGGCGCCCGAGGCCGACATCGCGATCAAGATGGGCATGGACCTGCCGGCCTTCGGTATCGATCCGGCAGCGCCGGTGGTGCGCTGGGCGATGGATCTGGCGCGCACTGCGCATCTGGGCGCCGGCGCAGTCAGCTTTGCCACCGAGGCCAGCGTGTTCCAGCGTGCGGGAATTCCGACCGTGGTGCTCGGCCCGGGATCGATCGACCAGGCGCACAAGCCGGACGAGTTCATCACCTACGAGCAGGTGGCCGCCTGCGAGGCGTTCTTCGAGCGGCTGATCGCGGCGCAACCGCCCGAGCGCTGAGCGCTGTTAGCCCGGCAGTTCGCGTGGTCGTGCGCAGTCGATCGCGCCGGTCGATGTCCGCTTGCGGGAGGCCTGGCGACTTCTCAGATCGGCCAGAAGCGGGTACTGGCGACGGTCGGCTGACTAGCCTTGCACCCCCGCCATCCACGCGCGATTTTCGGGGTTTCACCAAACGGCGAGTGGGCGCTCGTACGCTGGCCATCCCAAGCAAGCGCCCATCGCCAGATTGCGGACCAGCGTGGCAGTGTTCAAATTGGAGCGTCAATTCTGACGTGAAGGAGACTGCGATGATCGGCTACGTCACCCTCGGCACCAACGACCTACCGCGCGCCGCGGCGTTCTACGACACGCTACTGGCCGAGATCGGCATTACGCGCTTGATGGAATTCGGCGGCCGCGGCTACGGCTGGGCTGCGGCCATGGACAAGCCGATGCTCTGCGTCTTCAAGCCATACGACGGCCGGCCGGCCACGGTGGGCAACGGCGTGATGGTCGGCATTGCAGTCGATTCGCGCGACAAGGTCGAGCGCATCCACAGGAGGGCGCTTGAGCTCGGCGGCGCCGACGAAGGCCCAGTCGGCCTGCGCGCCGAGGGTGGTGACGGCTTCTATGCCGGCTACTTCCGCGATCTCGACGGCAACAAGCTTGACGTGTTCTGCTACGGCTGAAGTGGTTCGCGGTCAAACGGCAACAGGCCGCATTTGGTCTGGTGCCGTTCGAAAGGGTGCGGGATCGTTGACGCGCGCGGCAGTGGGCTGGCGTTGATGCGGCGGCTGGCTGCCCTGGTGCTGCGCCCGGCGCTGGCCTGCCGTAGGCTGCTCGAGATACGGTCCCGCAGGCGACTGCTTGGTGTCACCCCTTGCGGGCGCCGAACGTCAGGACAGGGTCGGACAGCGCGATCAATGGCATCGCCGAAAGCAGCCGTCCTGTGAGGCAACTGCGCGCGCCGCTGCGACACTGGACGCCGGGCTTCAGATCGGCTGCAATCTCGGCGCTGCGTCGCTGCGATGAGGCGACTTGCGGCCGATTGCCGTTGAAGACCGAGGAGTTGTGCCGCCCCTGAGTGGGCCAGGCGAACTCGATCAGGCGGGTCGAATCGGCGCGGCCGTGCAGACCAAGCTCATCACTGGGCGTTGGAAACTCGCCCCCACGTTTTTCCAGAGGTCTTCATGCCAGTCGTCCGACCAGCTGATCAGCAGATCGAGAAGATTGAGTACTTCGACAAGGAAAAGCCAAATCTCGAATGCTGGCTCACTGAGCCCGGACGTCTTACGCAGTTCGGGGCGTTTATCCACGTCTTGCAGCCCGGAACGCGATCGTCCATCACGCATTGGCATAGCGACGAAGATGAACTCGTCTATGTACTTGAGGGTGAGGTCACGGTGATTGAAGGAACGACCGAGTCCCTGCTACTGCCGGGCGATGCGGCTACTTTCAGGGCCGGCGAGCCAGTTGGGCACTCACTGTGGAACAAGAGCCCACGACCAGCGAAGGTCTTGGTAGTCGGGACAAGAGCGCAGATCGATCGCGTCACTTATCCAGACCATAGTCGCCAGCTTTACCGGGATAGATCCCAACCGGAAGACCAGTGGACCGACCTCCAGGGCAACCCGGCTTGCAGCCCGTACGCGCGGTGAGTTTAGGCCGCGCATGAGGGGCCGGGCGATAGTCGACAGCAACGTCTGGCGACATCGGAAGCACGACGTTGAGCGACTGCTGCCGGTCGTTCATTGGGAGCCTGCTTCTGGCCGAACTGGGGGGCAGCTGCGGGTCGATCCCACGCGTACCGAGTAACTGCTTCGGTTCGCTGTCGGTCCTTCTGACCTGTTTCGCACTCTACTGTCGACGATCGCTGGCCGCGCCGATCAGCTGATCAGCACGCATCGCGATGCCAAGCACTCGGGGCCCGGCGCTGCTCAGCGGTGCACCATGCGCTGCGGATCGGCCTCGCCGAGTGCCCGTTGGGCGCGGGCGAGGTCGACCAGCACGTCGGCGTGATCGGGCGAGCGCCGCGGCTGCAGTGACTCGAACAGCGCACGTGCCTTCTGCAGTTCGGTGCGCGCAGCGGCCGGGTTGCCGGCGTCGAGCAGCGCCGCGCCGAGGGCGGCGCGCAGCTTCGCGTGCGCCAGCGGCAGCGCCTGCTGGGCCGCAAAGTCTGTCGCGGGTCGCAGCAGCGCGAGCGCTTCCGCGGGGCGACCCTGCAGCAGGCGCACGCGCCCGAGGCGCAGGGCGATCACGGCGTCGTCCAGCGTGGCGCCGAGCGGCCGTCCCTGTGCGTGCATCGCTTCGGCCTCCGCCTCCGCGAGGCGGCCGCGGCGCGCGATCGCCAGCGCCAGCGCCGCATGCGCCACCTGTCGGTCGCTGCTCTCGGGCGGCAGGAAAGGCGACAGCAGCGACACGGCCTCGCGCAGCTCGGCTTCGGCCTCGGGGTCGCGGCGCGCATCGAGCAGCGCATTGCCGAGCTGGTAGCGCCGCTGGCCGACGCCGCGCGTCGGCACGCCGCCCGCCTTGCGAAGTTCCGCTGCCAGCGCGGCGCGGTAGGCGTCGATCGCGGTGGCGGCGTCGCCCGTCGTCAGCGCCGCCAGGCCGATCCGCGTGTAGGAGACGATCACCTCGAGGTGGTCCGGCCCGAGCAGGCGGATCTGCTGCGGCACCAGTGCCTGCAGTTCGGCCACACCAGCCGAAGGATCGCCCTCCAGCGTCAGCGCGTAGGCGTACATCGAGTGGGCGTGCAGCAGCGGCACGGTCGGCCGCTCGCCGTGGATCTCGCTCGCCAGTTCGTAGGCCCGGCGCGCCGGAGCCAGGCGGCCGGCGCGATGCGCGGTGCCCATGGCGCCGGCCAGGGTGAGGTAGGCGTCGAGCAGTTCGCGCCGGTCGACCGGTACCGGTGAGGTCTCGGCCACCTGCACCGCTTCGGCCGCCAGCGCGACCGACTCGTCGACGCGCCGCTCGAGGGCGCGCAGGTAGGACTTCCATCGCAACGCCGCCATCAGTCCGGATGTGTCGGCGCGCCGGCGCAGGCCGTCCTCGGCCGCATCTAGCAGCGGCGCCGCCTGCGCGAACTCGCCGAGCAGCACGCGCGCGCCGCCCCAGTGCATCTGGGCGGTCAGCGTGCGCGGGTGGTCCGCCCCGAGGCGACCGCGCCCGAGCGCGGCGGCCTCCTCGAGGACCTGGGCGGCCTCCGTGTTGGCGCCGAGGCCGGTCAGGCTGATGCCGATCGACGTCAGCAGTTCGACGCGGATCGCCGGATCGCTGATGACGGCGCCGCTCAGTTGTGCGAGCGCCTGCACGAGCAGGTCGACCGCGGTGGTCTGGCGGCTGCCACCCGAGGCGGAGTAGGTGTCGGCCTCCTCGAAGATCGACAGCACCAGGCGCTTGACCTGCTCGGCGCGCTGCGCCTGCGCGCGCGCCAGCTGCATTTGCCACAGCGACACCGCGGTGGCGGCGATCAAGGCCACGACAACCGCGCTGGCGGCGCCGACAGCGATCCGGTTGCGCACGACGAATTTCTGCGCGCGATAGCCGAAGGAGGCGGGGCGGGCCCGCACCGCCTCGCCCGCCAGATGCCGCTGCAGGTCCGCCGCCAGCGCGCCGACGGTCGGATAGCGCCGCGCCGGTTCCTTGGCCAGTGCTTTGAGGATGATCGTGTCGAGATCCCCCGCCAGCGCTCGTGCCAGGCCTCGCGCCGTCGTTGCGCGCTTCTGTGCGGCGGCCTCGTCGACCCGGGTGCTGGGCCGGGCCGGGTCGGCGGTGAGGATCGCCTGCTCCAGTTGCGCGGGCGAGTCGTGCGTCAGCCGGTACGGTCGGCCGCCGGTCAACAGCTCGAACAACACGACCCCGAGCGAGTAGACGTCGGTGCCGGTCGTCAGCGGCTGGCCGCGGATCTGCTCGGGGCTTGCATAGTCCGGCGTCAGTGCGCGGCCGCTGAGCTGCGTCAGCTTCGACTCGCGCGCCAGGTCGTCATCGGCCAGCAGCTTGGCGATGCCGAAGTCGAGCAGCCGCACCTGGCCGTCGGCGCTGACGATGATGTTCGACGGCTTGATGTCGCGGTGGATCACCAGGTTGGCATGCGCGAACTGCACGGCATCGAGCGCCTGCGCGAAGAGCCGCAGCCGCGCTGGCACGTCGAGCCGCAGCGCATCGCAATAGCTGGTGATCGGTGCGCCGTCGACGAACTCCATCGCCAGGTACGGCAGGTGCGATGCGTCGACCCCGGCGTCGTAGAGCCGCGCGATGTGGGGGTGTTCGAGGCGCGCCAGGATGTCGCACTCGCGCGCGAAGCGCACGGCGAGGTCGCTGCGCAGGCGGCTGATGCGCGGCAGCTTGAGCGCCACCTTCCGTTCGAACGCGCCGTCGCTGCGCTCGGCGAGCCAGACGTCGGCCATGCCGCCGCAGCCGACTTCGCGGATCAGCCGATACGGACCCACGTGCTCGCCCGCGACGAGTCCGGCGCCGCCTGCAGGCGGCGCAGCGCTCGAACCGAGTGTCGGCAGGCGCGCGAGCACGTCGGCCGTCTCGGCCGTGGCGTGGGCCGCGAGCAGGCGGTCGAGCGACGGCGCGAGGTCGGGTCGAAGCAAGCGCTGCTGTTCGAGCCAGGCGGCCCGTAGCGACGATGGCAGGTCGAGCGCCTCGTCCAGCAGGCCGGACAGCTCGTGCCACGTGACGGTCGAGACGTTCATCGGTTCGGCTTCCGCAGCCCACATACGGAAATCCGCCGCCCGACCGGCCCGCGCGACTACTCGCGCAGCGAGGCCAGCAGGAAGGCGCGCGCCTTGTCCCATTGCCGGCGCACGGTGCGCTCCGACGTGCCCATCAGCTCGGCCACCTCGATCTCGCTGTAGCCGGCGAAGTAGCGCATCTCGACCACGCGCGCCAGCTCCGGATCGACCGCCTCCAGAGCGAGCAGCGCGTCGTGCACCCGGATCAGCGTCGCATCGCCATCGACCTCCTGCATCTCGTTGGCCAGCGCGGTGTCGAGACGCAGATCGGCGTGGCCGCCGCCGCGACGCTCGGCGAAGTGCTCGCGGGCAAAGTCGATGATGATGTTGCGCATCGTCTTCGCCGCGTAGGTGAAGAAGTGCTTGCGGTCGACCAGCGCCAGCTGGGCGGCGTCGACCAGCCGCAGGAAGCTCTCGTGCACCAGCGAGGTGGTGTCCAGCGTGGCCACGTCGCCCTGCGTGCGCAGCCTGGCATGCGCGATCTTGCGCAGCTCCGGATACAGCGCCGTGAACACGTTGTCGAGCGCAGCGCGTTCCCCCTGGGCAGCCAGCTGCAGCAACTCGGTCAGCGGCACGTCCTCGCGAGGCATGGTGGCATCGGTGGCGAACGGGCGCGCAGCGTCGCTCCAGTCCGCGTCCATGTCACTGCCGTGCTCGCGTGCGTTTGTCGAATATTCCGCGGGGTGGCCGGTCGGCCGACGATGCCCCGTATGTGTGGGTGAGACGCCCGCAGCGGAGCGAGCGCCGGACCCGGTTCCCCCGGCCCGGCCCCGAGACGCCCCGGCGGATCCCGCACGAAGGATGCAGCGGCTCTCAAGCGTCCTCAGCTGTAGCAACTTCAGATGGAGTCCATCATGCTCAAGTCAAAGGCTTTCGTCGCCGTTTCGCTGGCCTTCGTTTCCCTGGGTGCCTTTGCGGATGGCCCCAACGAGATCCCCTCGTGGTTCTCCGATTCGCACTCGACGCTGACCCGCGCGCAGGTCAGGGCCGAGCTCGACCAGGCACGGGCGCGCGGTGAGCTCATGCAGGACGAGGGCTACCGCTTCAAGTCCGAGCCCTCGAGCCGCAGCCGCAAGGAAGTGATGGCGGAACTGCGCGAGGCGCAGCGCCTCGGCTTGACCGACGGCGACGCTGGAACGCTGGCACAGGAAGCGCAGATCGCCAAGGCGGGTGCGGCAGCGCGCGAGCAACAGCTGGCTTCCGGCTCGCAAAGCAAGCTGTGATGCTCCGGGCTCCGGGAGCGCCGCGTGACGGCGGCCTCCCGGAGTTCACGCGTGCCGGCCGCCACGCCGGTTCTGATATGGTCGGCGACGCGAGGCTGATACAGGCCTCGGGGTCGACGCGACGCTTCCAGGTCGACCGCCTTCGGATCGTCTGTCCCGATGTCGACCTCCACCATCAAGGCCGCCTGCCCGCACGACTGCCCCGACACCTGCGCAATGGAGGTGACGGTCGAAGAGCGCGCCGGCAAGCGCGTGGCGGTCAAGGTCGCCGGCAGCGCAGCGCATGGTCCGACCGCCGGCGTGCTCTGCACCAAGGTCAGCAAGTACCTGGAGCGCACCTACCACTGCGACCGGCTGCTGCATCCGCTGCGGCGCGTCGGGCGCAAGGGCGAAGGGAAGTTCGAGCGTGCGAGCTGGGACGAGGCGATCGCCGCCATCGCGGCGCGCCTGAAGCAGATCGCCGCGGTTGATCCGCAGCGCATCGTGCCGTACAGCTATGCCGGCACCATGGGCCTGGTGCAGGGCGAAAGCATGGCGCAGCGCTTCTTCCACAAGGTCGGCGCCAGCTTCCTCGACCGCACCATCTGCGCCACCGCCGGCGCCGAGGCGATGAACTACACGCTCGGCACGCGCACCGGGCCGGACGTCGAGAACTTCCAGGACGCGAGGCTGATCGTGTTCTGGGGCACCAACGCGATCGCCTCCAACCTGCACCTGTGGACGCGCGCGCAGGAGGCCAAGCGGCGCGGCGCGAAGCTGATTGCGATCGATCCGTACCGCTCGCTGACGGCCGAGAAGTGCCACCAGCACATCGCGCTGCTGCCCGGCACCGACGGCGCGCTCGCGCTCGGGCTGATGCACGTGCTGATCCGCGAAGGCTGGCTCGATCGCGACTACATCGCCCGCCACACGCTCGGTTTCGAGCAGCTCGCCGAGCGCGCGACGCAGTTCGACCCAGTGCGCGTGGCGTCGATCTGCGGCATCGATTCGAGCGAGGTCGAGCAACTGGCGCACGACTACTGGCACATCCGCCCGGCGGCGATCCGACTGAACTACGGCATGCAGCGAGTCGCGGGCGGCGGCAATGCGGTGCGCGCGGTGGCCTGCCTGCCGGCGTTGGCGGGGCACTGGCGCGATCCTGCGGGCGGTGTGCTGCTGTCCACCAGCGGCATGTTCAACGTCGACACCGATGCGCTGTACCGCCCGGACCTGCTGGCTGGCCGCCGGCCACGCACGATCAACATGAGCACGATCGGCCATGACCTGCTGCGGGCCGACCCGCCGACGCATGTGCCCATCGAGGCGCTCATCGTCTACAACAGCAACCCGGTGGCGGTCGCGCCGCAGTCGCGCGAGGTCGCGGCCGGCTTCGCACGCGAGGATCTGTTCACCGTCGTTCTCGAGCACTTCCAGACCGACACCGCCGACTATGCCGACTGGCTGCTGCCGGCCACCACGCAGCTCGAGCACGTGGACGTAGTCAAGCCCTACGGCCACCTGTACGTGATGGCCAACAACCGGGCCATCGATCCGCTGGGCGAGGCACTGCCCAACACCGAGATCTTCCGCCGGCTGGCGCGTGCGATGGGCTTCACCGACGCGTGCTTTGCAGAGAGTGACGAGAAGATCGCTGCCAAGGCGTTCCGTACGACCGGTCCGACCGCCCACTACGACTGGCAGGTGGCCAAGCGCGACGGCTGGCAGCGCATCGGCGTGCCGGCGACCTACGCGCCGTTCGCGGAAGGCGGCTTCCCGACGCCGAGCGGCAGGTGTGAGTTCTACAGCCAGCGCCTGGCCGACCTCGGCCTCGATCCGTTGCCCCGCTACGTGCCGCCGAACGAAGGACCGACCAGCCACGCGGCACTCGCTGCGCGCTATCCGCTGGCGATGATCTCGCCGCCGGCGCGCAACTTCCTGAACTCCACCTTCGTCAACGTGCAGAGCCTGCGCAACACCGAGGGCGAGCCGACGCTGGAGATCCACCCGGACGATGCCGCGGCGCGCGGCATCGCCGACGGCAGCACGGTGCGCGTGTTCAACGACCGCGGTGAACTGCAATTGCGCGCGGTCGTCACCGAGCGTGCACGGCGCGGCGTGGTGGTGGCGCTGTCGATCTGGTGGAAGAAGCTGGCGCGCGACGGCAAGAATGCCAACGAGCTCACCAGCCAGGCGCTGACCGACATCGGCCGTGCGCCGACCTTCTACGACTGCCTGGTCGAGGTTGCGCTGGCGCGCTGACCGCTGGCGGGACGACGGTTATCCGCCGCGTTGACGACCGTCAAGCGTGGCCTCGGCGGGCGCGCGATCGTTCGAACATGCCCGCGGTCCTGTCCCTCGCCGACCACGCCACGCTCGTCGCGGCGCTCAGGCGCGTGCTCGGCGCGGATGCGCTGATCGAGACGCACATCTCGTCGGTGCTGCTGGCCGGCGATTACGCCTACAAGCTGAAGAAACCGGTCAACTTCGGCTTCGTCGACTTCTCCACGCTGGCGCTGCGCGCGCATTTCTGCGCCGAGGAACTGCGGCTGAACCGCCGCACGGCGCCGCAGCTCTACCTCGACGTGCAGCCGGTCACCGGCACGCTCGACGCGCCGCAGATCGGCGGCACGGCAGAGCCGATCGAGCATCTGCTGCGGATGTGCCGGTTCGATCCGGCGCAGGTGCTGGATCAGGTCGCGGCGCGCAGCGAACTGACGGCCGCGCACATCGATGCGCTGTCGACCGCGATCGCCGAGCTGCATCGGACGGCGGCGTGCGCGGAGGACGACTCGCCATTCGGCACGCCCGGAACCGTGCAGCGCTGGGTCGAGGGCAACCTCGCCCAGGTGCGGGCCGATTGCCACGCCGCGATCGACCGCGCCCGCGTCGATGCACTGGCCGACTGGACGCGGCATCGGTTCGAGCGCCAGCGGGAGTTCATCGAGTCGCGCCGGCGGGCGGGCTTCGTGCGCGAGGGCCATGGTGACCTGCACCTGGGCAACGTGGTGCTGGTCAATGGCCGGCCGGTCCTGTTCGATGCACTCGAGTTCAACCAGGAACTGCGCTGGATCGACGTGGTGAGCGACGTCGCCTTCCTGTTCATGGACCTGCTCGACCATGGCCAGAGCCCGCTTGCCTGGCGCATGCTGAGCGGCTATCTGGAGGCCACCGGCGACTACGACGGCGTGGCGCTGCTGCACTTCTACGCGGTGTACCGGGCGCTGGTGCGCGCCAAGGTGGCGCTGCTGCGCGTGCAGCAGCCTGCGGCGCCGCCGATCGTGCGCGTGCGTGCGCAGCGGACCTTCGCGCACTACCTGACGCTGGCCGAAGGGCTGGCGCAGTCGCGCCAGGCGCCGCAACTGATCGTGATGACGGGCCTGTCGGGCAGCGGCAAGTCGACGGTCGCGCTCGAACTGGCGGCGCAGCTCGGCGCGCTGCGCGTGCGCTCGGACGTCGAGCGCAAGCGGCTGGCGGGCATGGCGGCCACCGCCCGCGGTGCCGAAGCCCTGTATGCGCCGCGGATGACCGAACTGACCTACGACCGCCTGCAGTTGCTCGCGGCCACGTTGCTGGAGGCCCGCGTGTCGGTCGTCGTCGATGCGGCGTCGCTGCGCGCCGCCGAGCGGCGCGACCTCGCGCGCATCGCCACCGCGCGCAGCTGCCCGGCGACGGTCGTGGCCTGCGAGGCGCCGCCGGCCGTCCTCGACGCCCGCGTGGCCGCGCGCACTGCTGCCGGGCGCGATCCGTCGGACGCGACGCTCGACGTGCTGGCGCGACAGCGCCTGTGGCACGAGCCGCGCGCGCCCGACGAGCCGCCTTGGCACACCGTCGACACCGACTGCGCCCCCGAGGAACTTCTGGCGCACTGCGCCGCACTGGCGCGCAAACTCGCCGCCTCCGTGGGCTGACGCACGGCGGCGGCGGCGCGGCGAGGCCGTCGTGTCCGTCGTGGCGTTTGCCCCCAGACCTGGTGCCGGCGCATCGCTGAATTGCCGCGGGATCGCCGCCGAATTCCATCGCTTCGGCCGGACCGGGTGTCGTAGCTTCAGGAGCCTGCGTCCGTGCGCACGCAGCCTGCCGCCATGATGTCCTCGATCCTGCTGTCGCTCACCGCCGCCGCGCCTTGCGGCGTACTTCGCGCTGTCTACCGATGAAACTCAACGACGGCTTTCCGCTGACTCCACTGACCCCGGTCTCGCAGCCGGGTGCCGCCTTTGGCGGCCTCGATCTGGCCGAGGTCGCGGCGATGACCTCGAGCGCGGTCGTGGTCGCCGATGCCGAGGGCCGGGTCGAGTGGATCAACGCGGGGTTCACGCGCCTGACGGGCTACACGATCGATGAGATCCGCGGCCGCAAGCCCGGCGCGGTGCTGCAGGGGCCGGGCACCGACCCCGCCACGGTGCAGCAGATCCGCGCCTGCCTGGCGCGCGGCGAGGGCTTCAGCGGCATCGAGATCCTCAACTACCACAAGGACGGCCGGCCGTACTGGGTGCTGCTCGAAGTGCAGCCGGTGCGCGACGCCAGCGGGCGCGTCGTCCGCTACGTCTCCACCGAGAGCGACGTGACGGCGCAGCGCGCCGCGCGCGAGCGCTTCGAGACGACCGCGCGCGAACTGGGCCAGTTGAACGCCCTGCTGGCGGCTGCCGGGCGCATCGCCCGGCTCGGCGTCTGGCAGGTCGATCTGGCGACCCGCACGCCGCTGTGGTCCGACGTCACCTACGACATCCATGAGGTCGAGCGCGGCACGCCGGTCGATATGGCGCGCGCAGTCGAGTTCTACGCGCCCGAGCACCAGCCGGTGATCGAGCGCGCAGTCGAGCGCGCGATCTCCAATGGCGAGCCCTGGGACCTGGAACTGAAGCTCGTCACCGCGCGCGGGCGCGAGATCTGGGTGCGGGCCCTCGGCGAGCCGGTGTTCGCCGACGGCCGGCTCGTCTCGCTGCGCGGCGTCTTCAAAGACATCGATGCCGAGCGGAACGCGGCCGAGGCGCTCCGGGCGGAGCGCGCGCGGGCCGAAGCCGCAGGCGAACAGCTGCGCGTGGCGATCGAATCGCTGGAGGACGGCTTCGTCCTCTACGACCGCGACGACCGTCTCGTGCTGTTTAACGAGCGCTATCGCGAGATCTACCGCGCCTCGGCCGATCTGATCGAGTCCGGCA
Organism: Burkholderiaceae bacterium; assembly: GCA_034522655.1. Classification (GTDB taxonomy): domain Bacteria; phylum Pseudomonadota; class Gammaproteobacteria; order Burkholderiales; family Burkholderiaceae_F; genus JALHMQ01. The sequence continues at coordinate 233,049 of JAXHLD010000040.1, read as the reverse complement.
GCCGCTTCGAGGACATCATCCGCGCCGGCGTGGTGCGCGGCCAGTACCCGGCCGCCCGCGGGCGCGAGGAGCAATGGATCGCCGAGCGGCTGGCCAACCACCGCAGCGCCGACTCCACGATCGAGCAGAAGCTGCCGGACGGTCGCTGGTTGCGCATCGCCGAGCGCCGCACGCCGGACGGTGGCGTGGTCGGCTTCCGCGTCGACATCACCGAACTGAAGCGCGCCACCGAGCAGGCGGAGAGCGCGGCGCGTGAGGCGGCGCGTCTGAGCGCGCAGATGAACGCGATCTTCGAGCTCAGCCCGGATGGCTTCATCGCCTTCGATGCGGCGGGCCGCGCCACCCATGCCAACAGCGCGTTGCACGCGCTGACCGGGCTGGCGCCGGAGGCGATCGTCGGCATGCCGCTGGCCGAGTTCGACCGCGCGCTGGCCGCTCGCTGTGAAGCGAGCGAGCTGTACGTCACCTCCGACCAGGTCGCCGATGCCGGTTCGATACGGCTGCTGCTGCACGAGCCGCGCGCAATCACGCTGCAGCGCTCGGTGCGCTCGCTGCGTGATCGCGATGGCCACCTGGCCGGCCTGGTTGTCTACCTGCGTGACGTGACCGACGTATTGGCGGCCGAGCGCGACCGCCTGGCCCAGCAAGCCAAGTTCGAGGCGGCGTTCCGCCACAGTGCCGACTACCTGTCCATCGTGCGACTGTCCGACCACCGTTTCGTCGACGTCAACGAGGGTTTCGAGCAGCTCAGCGGCTACACGCGCGAGGAAGCGATCGGCCGCACCGCGCAGGAGCTGCGGCTGTGGACGCGCCCCGAGCAGCGCGAGGAGATCCTGCGCCAGATCGAGATCGGCGGGCGCGTGCGCGACTTCCCGGCCGAGATGCGGCGCAAGGACGGCGCCATCCGGCAGGTGGTCGCCACTGCCGCGCGCATCGACATGGCGGGCGAGCCGGGCGTGATGTGGACCGTGCGCGATGTCACCGAGCAACGCGCCGCGGGGGACGCGCTGCGCGCCTCCGAGGCTAAGTTTGGCGCCGCCTTTCGCAATGCCGTCGATCACATGGTGGTTTCGCGCCTGGATGACGGTCGCATCGTCGAGGTCAACGAGGCCTTCTGCCGCACGGTGGGTCGGCCGCGCGAAGACGTGCTCGGCCGCACGGTGCTCGAGCTGGGTAGCTGGGCCGATCCGGCGCAGCGCGGTGAGGCGCTGCGCCTGCTGCGCGTCAATGCCACGCTGTCGAACTTCCCGTTCAGGCAGCGCCGCCACGACGGCGCTGTTTCGCACTGCCTGCTGTCGGCCTCGATCGTCACCATCGACGGCGAACGCTGCGTGCTTTCGACTACGCGCGACATCAGCGAGCGGGTCGAGGCCGAGGAATCGGCGCGCCAGCTCAACAAGCGTCTGCAGGTCACGGTGGCCGCGCTGGAGGAAGTCAACCGCCAGAACGCCGCGCTGTCGGACATGCGCGATCTGCTGCAGACCTGCCAGACGCCGCAGGAGGTGCACCGGGTGGCCGCGCACTTCGTGCCGCAGCTGCTGCCGGGCACGCGCGGCGCGCTGTACCAGGCCAACGACAGCCGCACCGCGCTGGAGGCGATCTTTGCCTGGCACGACGACGAGCTGCGCGACAGCGTGTTCGGGGCCGAGGCCTGCTGGGCGCTGCGCCGCGGCCGCGCCTACCACGTGACTGACGCCCACCATGCGCTGCACTGCGGCCATGTGCACAAGGCGCCGCGCGGCGGCTACATCTGCCTGCCGATGGTGGCGCAAGGTGAGAACTTCGGCCTGATGCACGTCGAGTACGACGGCCTGCCGGAGGACGATCCGCTGCAGCTGGAGAACCGCGAGAGCTTCCTGCGCACGATGACCGAGCACGTGGCGCTGGCGATGTCCAACGCCAAGCTGCGCGAGAACCTGCGGGCGCAGGCCTCGCGCGATCCGCTGACGGGGCTGGTCAACCGCCGCTTCACCGAAGAGGCGTTCGAGCGCGAGATCAGCCGTTGCCGCCGCCGCAACAAGCCGATCGCGGTGTTCATGATCGACATCGACCACTTCAAGCACTTCAACGACCGCCACGGCCATGAGGCGGGCGACACGGTGCTGAAGCTGGTGGCGGCGGCGCTTGCCAAGAGCCTGCGGCTGGAAGACATCGTCTGCCGCTACGGCGGCGAGGAGTTCCTCGCGCTGCTGCCCGAGACCGACGAGCGGATGGCGCTTGAGTGCGCCGAGCGGGTGCGCAGCCGCGTGAGCGAGCTGATGCCCAGCTTCCGCGGCGCGCCGCTGGGCGCAGTCACGGTCTCGATCGGCGTAGCGATCTTCCCGGAGCAGGGTACCGTCCCCGAGGCGCTGATCCAGTGCGCTGATGAGGCGCTGTACGAGGCCAAGCGGGCCGGACGCAATCGGGCGCTGCTGGCGCGGCCGACGGCCGCGTGATGCGGCCGGGCTGACCCGGTCCGGCTGACCTGGGCCAGGTGATCCGGCGGCCGCCGGCGCGTGCTGCGGCGCGACCGCCGGCGCTGTCTTGCACAGTCGTGCCCGGCGCGCCGCACATGCGCGCTCATAAGGCAACCTCTCGGCCGATGAGGGCCGATCGAGTAGCGCGGTGCAGGGTTGTCCACCGGGCTTGGTTGTGGACAACCCGACTGGCCCTTCTCAGGCCGGGAGGCGGGTTGTCCACAACTGCGAAGCACCCGGTGGTCAACCCGTGTTCAACGCGCTGCGCTTTGGGTGCGGGCTTCTTGACAGCTCGGTGCGTTGCCGCCGAGGGTGTCCACCGACTTCCGTGCCCCTGCGGTGACTGCCTGGTGCGCTTGCCTTTGCAAGGCCCCTGTGAGACCCGCAGCCCACAGGGTGCCGGAAGGCCACGACGGGCCCCAAGATGTAGCGCCACGCCAACCCAGCTGGAGCGCCTGTTTATGAGCTCCCCGCCGCGCCTTCCGACACGGGTAGTCATACCGCAACCCCAAGGAGTCTGTCCATGAGCAACGATGTCTTTGTCGGGCTGGACTGGGCCGTGCACACGCACGCGGTGTGCATCATCGATGCCGCCGGCTCGGTCCTCGAGCGCTTCGAGGTCGCCCATGATCGCGACGGCTTGGCCGATTTGATGCGCCGACTGGCGCGCTGGGGCCAACGCCTGCGCATCGCCATCGAGCGACCCTCGGGGCTGATCGTCGACGCACTCGTGGACGCCGGCCACGAGGTGTTCCCGATCCACCCCAACGCGGTCAAGGCCAGTCGCCCTCGCTACCGCAGCCACGGCGCCAAGAGCGACGCCAGCGATGCCTACCTGCTGGCCGACCTGCTGCGCACCGACGGCCACCGCTGGCGCGCACTGGCTCAGCAGTCCGACGCCATCCGCGCGCTGCGTGCGCTGGTGCGCTCGCGCGACGATCTTGTCGCCGCGCGCGTGGCCGCGGCCAACCAGCTCACCAGCACGCTGCAGGCCTTCTGGCCCGGCGCAGCGGCGATCTTTGCAGACGTGGCCTCGCCCATCGGTTTGGCGTTCCTGCGCCGCTATCCGTCGCCCAGTTGCGCCCAGCGACTCACCGAAGCGCAGTTGCAGCGCTTCTGCAAGGCCCAGCACTACAGCGGTCGGCGCAGCGCGGCTGACTTGCTGGCGCGGTTGCGCGCCGCAGCCAGCGGCCGCGCGGGCGAGCAAACCGAGCGGGCCATGGCCGAGGTCGTGCGTGCGCAAGTCGCCGTGCTCGTGCCCATCGTGACTCAGATCGCGGGTCTCACGCGCCACATCGAACAGTTCATGCATGCGCTGCCCGATGGCCTGCTGATGATGTCCTTCCCCCGCGCCGGCCAAGTCTGCGCCGCCCAGATCCTGGCCGAGCTGGGCGACGTGCGAGAGCGCTTCCCCAACGCCGATCTGCTGGCCGCTGAAGCAGGCACCGTGCCCGTGACGTATCAGTCCGGCAAGACCCGCAGCGTGGCCTTCCGCTGGGCGTGCAACCACCGGTTGCGCCAAGCCATCACCTGCTTGGCCGACAACTCGCGCCACGCCAACGACTGGGCTCGCAGCCTCTACCAAGCCGCGCGAGGCCGCGGCTGCGATCACCCCCATGCCATCCGCATCCTGGCGCGCGCCTGGCTGCGCGTCATCTGGCGCGCCTGGATCGACCGCAAACCCTACGACCCAAGCCTTCACGGCGGCGCCCTCGCGCTCGCCTCCGCGCAGAAAGGTTGACCCAGGATGTCTCACTGCCCTGCGTCATGGTCGCGGGCGCGCGCACCGCCCACAATGACCCAGAGGAGTTCCGGTGCGGAGTGGGTGCGATGACCACCACGGCAACTGCCGACCTGAGGTCGTTCGGCGTGCTGAGTCCGGCCGCCGCGCTGCGATGGACCGAGTTGGCGTGGGACGCCGCTCTCGGCGGCTGGCTGCGGCCGATCGATATCCTGCGTCGCAGCGAGCAGCGGCTGCACGCGCAGATTGCGATGGCGCGTGCGCTGTCGCCGCTGTACCGGCGCCGCTATCGCGGCCTGCCGCCCAGCCTGAACCTGACGATGGCCGACCTGCCGCCGCTCACCAAGCCCGAGCTGATGGCGGACCTGGAGGCCAGCCTGACCGACCGCACGCTGACGCGGTCGCGCATCGACGCGTTCCTCGCCGACCTGTCGCGCGTAGGCACGCTGCTCGATGGCCGCTACGCGGTCTGGACCAGTTCCGGCAGCACCGGCGCGCCGGCGATCTTCCTGCACGACCGCGAGGCGCTCGCGGTGTATCAGGCGCTCGAACTGTTCCGCTTCCGCGAACTGGCGTCACCGGCGCTGCTGGCTACGCGCGTGCTGGCCGGCGAGCGCTATGCGATGGTGGCCGCCACCGGGGGCCACTTCTCGGGCGTGGCCACGGTCGAGCACCTGCGGCGCAACGCGCCGTGGCTGGCCGGCAGCGTGCGCGCGATATCGTTGCTGCAGCCGATCGACGGGCTGGTGGCCGAGCTCGCCTCGTTCGCGCCGACCCTGCTCGCCACCTACCCGACCGCGGCCGAGGTGCTGGCCGACGAGCAGGACGCCGGCCGCCTGCATCTGGCACTGACCGAACTGTGGGTCGGCGGCGAGACCCTGTCGACGCGCGTGCGCACGCGGCTGCAGCGCAGCTTCGGCTGCCGCGTGCGCAATGCCTACGGCGCCAGCGAGTTCATGTCGATCGCCTGGGACTGCGGCCACGGAAACCTGCATGTGAATGCCGACTGGGTGCTGCTGGAGCCGGTCGACGAGCACTATGCCGCGGTGGCGCCGGGTACCGCCTCGCACAGCGTGCTGCTGACCAACCTGGTCAATCGCGTGCAGCCGCTGATCCGCTACGACCTCGGCGACTCGATCACCGTGCTGCCGCATCCGTGTGCCTGCGGTTCGGCGCTGCCGGCGATCCAGGTCGAGGGGCGCTGCGACGACATCCTCTCGTTTCCGCGGCGCGGCCGGCTACCGGTGCGCGTGCTGCCGCTGGTGCTGGCCACGGTGCTCGAGGAGCATGCGCACGTGCACGAGTACCAGGCGATCCAGCGCGGTGCGAATCGGCTCGAAGTGCGGCTTGGCGCTGCGGATCGCGGCGCCGGCGCGCGCGTGCGGGCGGCTGTGAGCGCGTACCTGAAGGCACAGGGCATCGGCCGGTTGACGATCGAGGTCACCGATGCGCGCCCGCTGGCAGCGCCGCGCAGCGGCAAGCTGCGGCGCGTGCTGCGGCTGGACGCATAGCGCGCGGCGGACCGCCACACGGCCGGCGCTCATGGTGCGACGCGCGTGCGCCGGTGCCGCTGGCGCGTGGCAGTGTGGCGGCGCTGGCAGAATCGGCCGGTGTTCGCCTCGATGTGGCGCTGGATGCCTCGGACCCGTACCGGCCGGATTGCCTTGCTCGCGCTGCTGGCAGGAGTCGTCGCGGCCGGTGCCGGCTGCTCGACCGTCGGCTATTACGCGCAGGCGGCCCAGGGCCATCTGTCGTTGATGTCGGCGGCGCGGCCGATCGATGCCTGGCTGCAGGATCCAGCCACGCCCGATGACCTGCGCAAGCGCCTGACCGCGGCGCGCCAGATGCGCGCGTTCGCGGCAAGCGAGCTGGGCCTGCCCGACAACGCCAGCTATACGGCCTACGCGGACCTGAAGCGCCCGGCGGTGGTGTGGAACGTGTTCGCCACGCCCGAGCTGTCGCTGTCCCTGAAGACCTGGTGCTATCCGCTGTTCGGCTGCGCCGGCTATCGCGGCTACTTCGACCAGGCCGCGGCGCAGCGCACCGCAGCCGAGCTGCAGGCACAGGGCTACGACGTCAACGTGGCTTCGGTGCCGGCCTACTCGACGCTCGGCTGGACCAACTGGCTCGGCGGCGATCCGCTGCTCAACACCTTCATCCACTGGCCCGAAGCCGAACTGGCGCGGCTGATCTTCCACGAGCTGGCGCACCAGGTGCTGTACGTGAAGGACGACACGGTGTTCAACGAGAGCTTCGCCAACGCGGTCGAGCGCGCCGGCGTGCGGCGCTGGATCGCGCACCGTGCCGATCCGGCGCTGGCGCAGGCCTATGCGCAGTACGAGCAGCGGCGGGCCGGCTTCCTGGCGCTGCTGCTGGCGCACCGGGCAAAGCTGGCCGCGGCCTTTGCCGACAGCGCCGGTGATGACGTCAAGCGCGAACGCAAGCGCGTCGTGTTTGCCGATCTGCAAGCGGCCTACCAGCGCATCAAGCGCGAGGAGTGGGGTGGCTTCGCCGGCTACGACCGCTTCTTCAACCGCGAGCTCAACAGCGCGCACTTGGCCGCGGTAGGCGCCTACAACGACCTGGTGCCGGCGTTCGAGGCGCTGCTGGCGCAGCATGGCGGCGACCTGCCGCGCTTCTTCGCCGCGACCGAGCGACTCGCAGCGCTGCCCAGAGCGCAGCGCGATGCCGCATTGCGGGCGCTGCTTCCACCGGGTGCCGAGGCAGGGTTGCCGGCGTCGCGCTGAGGCGAGGCGAAGGGTTTGGGATGAGGCGAAAGCCTCGCGCCGCATGCGTCGCACGTGCAGCATTGAGCGCGATCACACGCGCGAACCGCAGTCACCGTACAGTGTTGCGCTCAGGGGCCGCGGCTATGATTCGCGCGGTCTTGCGCCCGGCCCAGGGCGCGCTTTCGATAACCACACAGTCGCGCCAACGCGAGGAGACAAGCCATGGGTGCAGTCGACCGTTTCTGGGTCAAGAACTATCCGCCGGGCGTGCCCGCCGACATCGACCCCAACCAGTACCAGTCGCTGGTCCAGTTGCTGGACGAGGCGTTCAAGAAGTACGGCAGCCAGCCGGCCTACTCGTGCATGGGCGCGACGCTGAGCTACCGCGATCTCGATACCAACTCTGCCGCGATCGGTGCCTGGCTGCAGAGCAAGGGCCTGGGCAAGGGCAAGCGCGTGGCGATCATGATGCCCAACGTCCTGCAGTACCCGGTGGTAATGGCGGGCGTGCTGCGCGCCGGCTGCACGGTGGTCAACGTCAACCCGCTGTACACGCCGCGCGAACTGGAGCACCAGCTGAAGGACTCCGGCGCGGACGCGATCTTCATCCTCGAGAACTTTGCGACCACGCTGCAGCAGGTGCTGGACAAGGTGCCGAGCAAGCTGGTGGTGGTCTGCTCGATGGGCGACCTGCTCGGCTTTGCCAAGGGGCTGCTGGTCAACTTCGTCGTGCGCAACGTCAAGAAGATGGTGCCCGAGTACTCGCTGCCGAACACGCACAAGTTCCTCGACGTGCTGTCCGACGGCCTGAAGATAAACCTCAAGCCGGTGACCGTCGGGCACGACGACGTGGCCTTCCTGCAATACACCGGCGGCACCACCGGCGTGAGCAAGGGTGCCACGCTGCTGCACCGGAACATCATCGCCAACATGCTGCAGAGCGAGGCCTGGTACCAGCCGGCGCTGAAGAAGCTCAAGCCCGGTGAGTTTCCGGTCACCATCACCGCGTTGCCGCTGTATCACATCTTCGCGCTCACGGTGTGCGCGATGATGAGCATGCGCATCGGCGGTCACTGCGTGCTGATTCCCAACCCGCGCGACATCCCCGGCTTCGTCAAGGAACTGCAGAAGTACACGTTCCACGTGTTCCCGGCGGTCAACACGCTGTTCAACGCGCTGCTGAACAACGAGGACTTCAAGAAGCTCAACTTCTCGCGGCTGATCCTGAGTGCCGGCGGCGGCATGGCCGTGCAGGAAGCCGTGGCCAAGCGCTGGCTGGAAGCCACCGGCTGCCCGATCGCAGAGGGCTACGGCTTGAGCGAGACCTCGCCGGTGGCGACCGCCAACCGCACCGACACCGACAAGTTCACCGGCACCATCGGCCTGCCGGTGCCGAGCACCGACATCGCGATCCTCGACGACGACGGCAAGCACCTGCCGCTGGGCTCGACAGGCGAGATCGCGATCCGCGGCCCGCAGGTAATGGCCGGCTACTGGAACCGGCCGGACGAGACCGCCAAGGTGATGACGCCCGACGGCTTCTTCCGCTCCGGTGACATCGGCATCATGGACGAGACCGGCTTTACCAAGATCGTCGACCGCAAGAAGGACATGATCCTGGTGTCGGGCTTCAACGTGTACCCGAACGAGATCGAGGGCGTGGTGGCCGGCCATCCGGGCGTGCTCGAGTGCGCGGCGGTGGGCGTGCCCGACGAGCACGCGGGCGAGGCGGTCAAGCTGTTCGTGGTGAAGAAGGATCCGGCACTGACCGAGCGCGACGTGATGGAGTACTGCAAGGAACAACTCACTGGCTACAAGAAGCCCAAGTACATCGAGTTCCGCAGCGACCTGCCGAAGACCAACGTCGGCAAGATCCTGCGGCGCGAGCTGCGTGACGAGAAGAAGGCCGCGTAGCGGCACTTCGGGTGTACGCGAGCGCTGCGCGCTCGCACGGGCACCCGAAGTGATCGATCAGAGGGCCTTCGCTCCGGAGCGGCCGCGCGCTGCGGCCCTTCACAAGGGCGACGAAAGCGGCGACAGGGTCGCCGCTTTTTCTTGGGTGGGTGGTACGCGTACAGTTCGAAGCGTGTGTGCCGGGCGTCTCGGCGCTGACGATTCCGATGCCGCGGCAAGCGGTGAGAAAGCCAATGATGAAGAAGTTCACCAAGTCCGGTCCGCCGGCCCGCGCCGAACGCAGCGACCGACCGGCACGCAAGCCGTACGCGCGCGATGGCGAGGCGCCGAAGCGTGCCTACGCCCCGCGCACCGGTGACGCGCCAAAGCGTGCCTACGCGCCCCGCACCGGCGATGCCCCGAAGCGGGCCTACGCGCCCCGCGATGGCGATGCGCCCAAGCGCGCGTACGCCCCGCGCGGCGACGCGGCAGGCGCACCCAAGCGTGCCTACGCACCGCGTGCCGCCGAGGGCGCCGCCCCGCGCCGCAGTTACGCGCGTGACGAAGGCGCCGCGCCCGCGCGCAGCGCCTACGGCAATCCGTACGAGCGCGCCGCCCGCCCGCGTCGCACCGACGACAGCGAGGCGCCGCGCGGCGCCGCCGGCCGCGGCTTCACCGTCAACCTCGATCCGGATGTCGCCCGCGTGTTCCGCGGCGATGCCTCGGTCAACAAGGCGCTGCGCCTGGTTTTGCAACTGATGCAGGTGATCGAGGGCCCGGCGCCGCGCAGCGACCGGCCCGCGCCGCGAGACCGCCCCGGCTACCAGGGCAGCGACGAGGCGCGCGGCTTCACCCGCAAGCCCCGCTTCGCTGACGATGCCGACGAAGACGTCGAGTGATCGGACCGAGCGGCCATGAGCACTGACACGCAGGGCACCGGGCTGGGCGCGATCGGCCAGATCGCGCTGCACGTGTCGGACGCCGACCGCGCCGAGGCGTTCTATCGCGACGCCCTCGGACTGCCGCTGCTGTTTCGCTTCGCCGAACAGGTGTTCTTCGACTGCAGTGGCGTGCGGCTGCTGCTCGAAGGCGGCCACGAGCCGCGCGGCCCCGGCCATGCGTCGTTCTGCATCTACCTGCGCACGGAGCAGATCGAGCCGATGGTGGCCGCACTGAAGGCGGCCGGCGTGTACTTCGAGCAGGAACCCCACCGGGTCGCCAAGATGCCCGATCACGAACTGTGGATGGCGTTCTTCCGCGACCCGGACAACAACCTGCTGGCGCTGATGGAAGAGCGGCGGTAGAGGGTGCATCGATGGTGCTCTGCATCGGCGCGGCGAATTTAGACGCTGGCTGAGCTTGCGCAAGATCCTCCGGCGCGCGGCGTTGCCGCCGGGCCACGCATCGCTGGCCGCTGCGCCGACGCTGACCTAGGCTATCGGCCACGGGAGGCGGCGATGAACAGACTCGAAAGAACGTTCGGGCGAGTGCGTCTGGGCCACGGAGCTCGCATTGGAGTGCTTTTGTTCGGCGCCTTGATCCTCGGCGCGTGCGCTTCAGTGCAGATGCAGCCGACGACCCTGACGTCGGCGGAAGGCGAACCGACCGTCATCACGGTCGAGCGCGACACCGAAGTCAAGCTCGACACCGGGTACACGCGCACGGTCCGGGCAGGGACGCGGTTCACCTTCGTCGGCACGGTGCCCCAGGGCAAGGTGTACCGACCGATCGACGCGGTGCTGACGGTCGAGGGCACGCACATGCACGAGGCTTGGGTCGTGGCCGATGGCGAGAAGCTGGTCGGCTTCTACCTGCCCGTCGAGAAGTCGTTCGTTGCGCTGTCTGCGGTCCCGACGCTGCTGATCAAGCGCTGACCTCGATTCCCATCACCAAGGAGAGACAGATGAAACCGCTGCTGAGGCTGGTTCTTGCATTCGCCGCCGCCGCCGTGCTGGTCGGGTGCGCCTCCGGGCCGAAGTTCACGGAGATGAAGTCCTCGATCCCCACGCTGGCCGCCGATCAGGGGCGCGTGGTGTTCTATCGCACGACCGTATTCGGCGCCGCGGTGCAGCCGGAGGTGAAGCTCAATGGCGTGACCGTCGGCTCGGCGGTGCCCAATGGGTTCTTCTGGGCGGATCGGCCGCCCGGACCGATCGAGATCAGCACCTCGACCGAGGTCGAGCGAAAGCTGACCTTCACGCTCGACAAGGGCCAGGTGCGCTACGTGCGGTTGAACATAAGCATCGGGTTCTTCGTCGGCCACATCATTCCCGAGCTCGTGGACAACGCGACCGGCGAGAAGGAAATCGCCGACCTGAGCCACGCCCCGCTCAAGCCGGCCGCCAAGTAGGCGATCCTCGCGCGGAGGTGGCAGGTGACCCTCGGCATCGTCGACCTGCCCCTGTTCATCGCGGCCGGGCTGCTGCTGAACATCACGCCCGGTCTGGACCTGTTGTTCATCGTTGGCCGGGCCGCCGCACAGGGCGTGCGCGCCGGGGTGGCGGCTGCGCTCGGCGTGGCAGCGGGATGCCTCGTACATACCGCAGCGGTGGCGCTCGGCGTGGCTGCGCTGCTGGCGGCATCGAGCACGGCGTTCGAGGTCGTCAAGCTCGCCGGCGCGGCCTATCTGGCCTGGCTCGGCGCTCGGCTGCTGCTGGCGCGCCCGGCGCCGGTGCCCGTGGCGGCGCCGCCGGCGGCCGGCGGCGCGAGCGCGGTGTTCTGGCAGGGCTTCATCACCAACGCGCTGAACCCCAAGGTCGCGCTGTTCTTCCTCGCGCTGTTGCCGCAGTTCGTGGCGCCGCAGGCGTCGAGCAAGGCGCTGGCACTGGCCCTGCTGGGCGTGATCTTTGCGCTCAACAGCCTGCTCGTGATCGTGCCGGTCGCCTGGGCGGCGGGTCGTCTCGGCGCGCGGCTGCAGCGGGCCGACGCGGCGCGCCGCTGGCTGGATCGCGCACTCGGCGTGCTGTTCCTGGGCCTGGCGGTGCGGCTGGCGCTGCAGCGGCCGCAGTGAAACGACGCGCGCGATGTGCCCGCCGCACGATTCACCGCAGGACACGCCACCGGCAGCGTCGCCGGGCGTGGCCCACGGCGCCTGCCTATGCGGCGCGGTCCGCTTCACGCTGCGCTTGCCGACGCGCTGGATCGCGCACTGCCACTGCACGCTGTGCCAGCGTGCGCATGGCGCGGCCTTCGTGACCTGGGTGTCGATCGATGCGCAGCGATTCGCGCTCGACGTGCAGGACGATGCGCTGGCGTGGTACGCCTCGTCGCCGCAGGCCGAGCGCGGTTTCTGCCGCCTGTGCGGATCGAGCCTGCTGTTCCGCTCGGCGCGCTGGCCGGGCGAAGTGCACGTGGCGCGTGCCAACATCGCGGGGCCGCTCGACCGCCTGCCGCAGATGCATGGCTTCTACGACACGCATGTCGACTGGTTCACCGTCAACGACGGCCTGCCCCGCAAGCCCGATCCCTGACCGGGCGCAGCGGACGCGGACCGTGACACGCCGCCGGGAGCCGCCATGAACGCGATCCGCATCGCCACGCTGAACTGCCTGAACCTGACGCTGCCCGGGCGGCGCACCTACGACACCTGGGCGCCGTACAGCGCCGACGAGTACCTCGCCAAGACGCAATGGCTGGGCGCGATGCTCGATCGCCTAGCCGCCGACTTCGTGCTGGTGCAGGAGGTGTTCCACGAGCAGGCGCTGGCCGATGTCGTGCGCCAGACCGTCTCGCAGGGCCGCGACTGGTCGCATGCGGTGCCGCTGGCCGACCAGCAGAACACGCTGCCGCGACTCGGCCTGGTGTGGCGCAAGCCGTGGCAGCCGCGCATCGAGTCGCTGGTCGACCTGCCGCCAGGCTGCGCCGTCGCGGTGCCCGAGCAGGAGGACCACACGCGCTTCTCGCGCCCGCTGCTGCTGGCGCACGTGCCGCTGCCGGCCTCGCTCGCGGGTGAGGGCCCCGCGGAGCTGACGCTGCTGAACGTGCACCTGAAGTCGCGCCGGCCTGACTTCGCCGAGCACGAGGCGCGCGACGACCTGCGCGCCGAAGCGCGCGCGCAGCTGCGCTCGCTGATCGTGCGCGGCGCCGAGGCGGCCGCAGTGCGGCGCCTGGTGATCGACACCACGCTGCGCAACCGCACGCCGCTGGTGGTGGCGGGTGACTTCAACGACGCGCCCACAGCGGTGACCACGCAGATCGTGGCCGACACCTCGTGGAAGCGCGAGGACCGCGCGCAGCGCGACTGCATGCTGTTCAACGCGCTCGACGTCGAGCAGCGCCTGGCGCCGGGGCGCGGCCGCGACACGGCCTTCACGATCCTGCACGGCGGCGAGCCCGAGCGCATCGACCACGTGCTGGTGTCCGAGGAGTTCGTGCCGCAGAGCCGGAACGCGCTCGGCTACGTCGAGCGGGTCGAGGTGCTCAACGACCATCTGTTCGAACGACGCAGCGGGCGCGTGCCGTCGGCCGGGCGCCAAGATGGACCCGATCTCGGCCGCATCTTGTCGGACCATGCAGCGGTCTGCGTTTCTATCGTCTTCGGACTGCCGCCTGGAACCTCAGGCCCCGCCACCGGCGCGGGGTGAGCCGGGCGGCGCCTCCACGGAGATGCCGATGCGCGCCCTTGCCTGTCTCGTGATGACCACCGGTCTGCTGGCACTCGGCGCGCCGGTGCAGGCGCAGTCACTGTCGGCGCGCGCCGGCACCACCGGGCTGGGCGCCGAAGTCGGCGTCGGCTTCGGTTCGACCTTCGGCCTGCGCGCGCAACTGGCCACCGGCTCGTACGCGCGCGACGAGGTGCAGTCGAACATCAGCTACGAAGGCAAGCTCAAGCTCAGCAACGGCGCGCTGCTGCTCGACCTGCATCCGTTCGCCGGCAGCTTCCGGCTGAGCGCCGGCGCGGTCTACAACAACAACCAGCTCGAGGCGACCGGCCAGGGCCAGTCGGGCACGATCGAGATCAACGGCATCAGCTACCCGGCGGCGGCGGTCGGCTCGCTGAACGCCGCAGTGCACTGGGACAAGGCCAGCCCGTATGTCGGCCTGGGCTGGGGTTCGCAACCGAGTGGCGGCGGCCTGTTCTTCAGCGCCGACGTCGGCGCGTTCTATCAGAAGCCGACTGCCTCGCTCACCGGGACCTGCAGTCCGCTCGTGCCGCCGCTGGCGTGCAATCAGTTGCAGTCGGACATCCGCGCCGAGGAAGCGCAGTTCCAGATCGAGGTCAACAAGTACAAGCTGTATCCGGTCCTGACGCTCGGCGTCGGCTACCGGTTCTGAGGCCCGCCGGCTGGATGCGGGCCGCGCTACGGAACGTCGGTAGCGGGCGGCGCAGGCTCAGAACAGGTCGGTGTGTTCCGGGTGCGAGCGACGCAGCCGGTCGCTGAGCGACGCATCGTCGGCAAGCAGGGTGAAGTCGGCGAACTCGAACCCCGGCGCCACCGTGCAGCCGACCAGCGAGTAGTCGCCCTGCGAGCGCGCGGCCTGCCAGCAGCCGGCCGGCACCACACTGACCGGCAGGGCCAGATCGACCGGGCCGAGCCGGCGTGCTTCGATCGATTCGAGCTGCGCATCGGCCACCCACAGGTCGAGCGGCGCGCCGTCGTAGAAATGCCAGGCTTCGTCGGCGCGGACGCGATGCCAGCGGCCGGTTTCACCGGCGCGCAGCAGGTAGACGATGGTGGTCAGCGCGGCGCGCGGGCCGGCGGGTCCGACGACGTCGGTGGCGGAGCGATACAGCCGGCGATACCAGCCGCCTTCGGGATGCGGTGACAGCGCAAGCTGGTCGATCAGCGCTTGCGCGCGCACGTCAGCCAGCGGCGACTGCTACGACCGCAGCGGCAGGGGAGCCCGGCGCTTCGGCCATCAGCGCCGAGCGCAGGCAGCGATAGATCGTGGTGGGCTCGACCCGCAGGCCCGGTTGCGGCCGCAACCGGATGCGCATGTCGTTGCTGCTTGAGCGCACGCTGACCTCCGCGGTGGCCAGGGCCGGGTCGTCGGTGGTCTGCTCGCGGCAGGCGCTGAGCGCCTGCAGGACCGATTGCTGTCGGCCGGCGATGCCGGTCAGCTCGATCAGGAGGTTTTCGCCGCTCTCGCGCACCCGCATCTGCATCGCCTGCTCCGTTGCGGCCTGACGGGCCGCTGCCTGTGATTCACCCAACGCGCATTCACGTTAATCCGCTGACGCCGTGTTGCGGTCAGCGAATAAAGACGAGCGTGTAACGATTATTCGGTCGACAGGTGGCGCTCAAGTGACACGCGATGGTGGCGTTGCGCACTGCCAACAACGTCATTGCACTGCGGCAGTCGGCGTCGCGCCGGCGGCCAAGGCAGGCAGTGCGCCGAGCGACGCGGCGAGTGCCGCGTGCAGATTGCGATGCAGCGTGTCGGCCTGCGGCAGGCGCGCGGCGAGATCGTCGAGCCGACCCACGTAGGCCAGTTGCTCGAGCTGCGTCTGCAGCGGGGCCGGCAGGTCGTGGTGCAGGTAACGCCAGCCGTAGTCGAAGCGATCGGGTCGGTGCAGCAGGCCGGCCGCCTCGACCAGCATGCGCAGCAGCGCCTGGTAGAAGCCGAAGGCGTCGAGCGGCCGGCCGCGCGCCAGCTCCTTGTCCACCAGCAATCGGTACACCGGCCAGGCGGCCAGGTTCTGCGTACGCCGCCGCTCGCTGCGCACCGCGTGCGCGGTGCGATCCAGCGTCTGCGGCTTGATCCACTGGCGCGGGTCGATCAGCACGCGGGCTGCGCCATGCCGTTCGACTTCGAGGAACTGCACGCCGGTCGCCGGCAGCATCAGCGAGCAATCGAGTGCAAAGAAGCGCGGCGCGCCGTCGAGCAGGTAGAACTTCTGTGCGAAGCCCGGCCAGGGCGCATCGGCCACTCCCCATACGTGACCGATCGGAGCAATCGCGCGCAGCGCTGCTTCGACGGCCGTGAACAGCGCCGCGTTGAGCGTGGCCTCGGCGACCACGCACAGGTCGATGTCGGAGTACTCGTCGAGGCGTCCGGTGGCGGCCGAGCCGCCCTCGAACGCGGCGTGAAAGCCCGGGTCGTCTGCAAATCCGCGCAGCGCGTCGACCAGGGCGTCGAGCACGCGCGCGCGGTAGGCGACCGGATCAGTCAACCCGCGCCCCGGAGAACTTGACCACCTGGGTCCACTTGTCGATCTCGCTGCGGATGAAGGCCGTGAACTGGGCCGGCGTGTCGCCCACCGGCACGGCGCCCTGCGCGGCAAAGCGCTCGCGCATCTCGGGCGTCGCCAGGATGCGCGCGACGTCCTGCTGCACCTTGCCGACCACCGCCGGCGGCGTGCCGGCGGGCGCCAGCAGGCCGAACCATGCGCTGGCATCGAAGCCCTTGAGCTGGGCGGCCTCCTCGATGGTGGGCACGTTGGGCAGCGCCGGCGAACGCTGCGCGCTGGTGACCGCGAGTGCCTTCAGGCGGCCGCTGCGGATGTGCGGCAGGGCCGAGGGCAGGTTGTCGAACATCACCTGCGTGTTGCCGGCGATCAGGTCCTGGAGTGCCGGGGCCGAGCCGCGATAGGGCAGGTGGACCATGTAGGTCTTGGTGAGCGACTTGAACAGCTCGCCGGTGAGGTGGATCGAGGTCCCGTTGCCGCTGGAGGCCATGTTCAGGCTGCCCGGCTTGCTGCGCGCCAGTGCGATGAACTCCGCGACCGTGTTCACCGGCAGCGCCGCCGGCACCACCATCACGTTGGGTACGGCCGCGACGTTGGTGATCGCGGCGAAGTCGTTCAGCGGGTGGTAGGGCAGCTTCTGCTTGTTGGCCTCGAACAGCGGCAGGTTGATCGAGTGCGTGCCGACCGTGGCCATCAGCAGCGTGTAGCCGTCGGGCGCCGACTTGGCCACGGCCTCGGAGCCGATGTTGCCGCCGGCCCCGGCGCGGTTCTCGATCACCACCGGCTGGCCCCAGGCCTTGTTCAGTTCCACCGCCAGCAGGCGCGCCACGATGTCGGTGGTGCCACCCGCCGGGAACGGCACCACGATGCGCACCGGCTTGGTCGGCCAGGCCTGGGCCTGCGCGAGCGGTGCGATGAGCAGACTGAAGACGCCGGCGGCGGCCGCCAGCAAGGACGTGATGCGCATGAATGAGTCTCCTGGTGGTCGTCGGCGCCGCTTGTCTCTTGTGAGTGGATGCGGCTCGTTGCGGCGGGTCAAGCCGCCGGCCGGACGGTGCGGCGAGTCTGCCGCACAAGCGCGCGCGACGTCTATAGTCGGCCGCGATGACAGACCGACGCACGCCGCGTGCCGCCGCGCCGCCGCCGATCCGATGAGCCGCTACGTCCTCGCGCTCGACCAGGGCACCACCAGCTCGCGCGCGATCGTATTCGATCGTGCCGGTCGCCCGGTGGCCTCCGCGCAGCAGGAGTTCCGCCAGATCTTTCCGCAGCCGGGCTGGGTCGAGCACGATCCCCTCGAGATCTGGTCGAGCCAGCTGCTGTGCGCGCAGCAGGCGCTGCAGCGGGCCGGTGCGCAGGCGCACGACGTGGCGGCGATCGGCGTCACCAACCAGCGCGAGACCGTGGTGCTGTGGGAACGCGCCTCCGGCCGCCCGCTCGCCAACGCCATCGTCTGGCAGGACCGGCGCACCGCCGAGCCTGCGCCGAGTTGCGTGCGCGCGGCCTCGAGCCCGAGGTCACGGCGCAAGACCGGCCTGCTGCTCGATCCGTACTTCTCGGCCACCAAGATCGCGTGGCTGCTCGACTCGGTGCCCGGGGCGCGCGCCCGCGCGGAACGCGGCGAACTGGCGTTCGGCACGGTCGACACCTGGCTGATCTGGAACCTCACCGGCGGCGCGCTGCACGTCACCGATGCCACCAACGCGTCGCGCACGCTGCTGCTCAACATCCGCCACGGGCGACTGGGACGACGAGCTGCTGCGACCTGTTCGGCGTGCCGCGCGCGGTGCTGCCGGAGTGTGCGCGCGACGCAGCGGCGTCGTTCGGCGCAGGCCGACGGCGCTGTTCGGTGCGCGATCCCGATCGCCGGCATCGCCGGCGACCAGCAGGCGGCGCTCTTCGGCCAGGCGTGCTTGACGCCCGGCATCGCCAAGAACACCTACGGCACCGGCTGCTTCATGCTGATGAACACCGGCACACGCGCCGGTCGCCTCGCCAACCGGCTGCTCGACCACGGCGCGTGGCAACTCGACGACCGGCAGCCGCACATACGCGCTGGAAGGCAGCGTCTTCATCGGCGGCGCCGTGGTGCAGTGGCTGCGTGACGGGCTCGGCATCATCGCGCGGGCCGAGGACATCGAGGCGCTGGCGATGCAGGCGCCCGACAGCGGTGGCGTGACTTTCGTGCCGGCGTTCGCCGGCCTCGGCGCGCCGCACTGGGACCCGAATGCGCGCGGCCTGCTGATCGGCCTCACGCGCGGCACCAGCCGCGCGCACGTCGCGCGTGCCGCGCTGGAATCGATCGCGCTGCAGTCGGCCGAGGTGCTGGCGGCGATGCAGCGCGATGCCGGCCAGCCGATCCGCGAACTGCGCGTCGATGGCGGCGCGGCGCGCAATGACCTGCTGATGCAGTTCCAGGCCGACGTGATGGGCGTGCCGGTGGTGCGGCCGGCGGTGACCGAGACCACTGCGCTCGGTGCCGCCTACCTGGCCGGCCTCGCGGTCGGGTTCTGGCAGGGCGAGGACGAGCTGGCGTCGCTGTGGCGCGCCGAGCGCCGCTTCGAGCCGAGCATGGCGGCCGCCGAGCGCGCCGAGCGCCTGCGTCAGTGGCAGCGCACGGTGGCGCGGGCGCGAGATTGGATCGAACGAGCTGGATCAAGCATGATCGGTCAACGCCATCGAGCGCGCCGGCTACAGTCTTGGCCGATCGAGCGCGAACGCCTGCTGCAGGCGCTGCGCGAGCCGCAGCCGTGGGACGCGGTCATCATCGGCGGCGGCGCCACCGGGCTCGGCCTGGCGGTGGATGCGGCGCAGCGCGGCTTGCGCGTGGCGCTGATCGAGTCCGGCGACTTCGGGCGCGGCACCTCCAGCCGCAGTACCAAGCTGATCCACGGCGGCGTGCGCTACCTGGCGCAGGGCAACGTCAAGCTGGTGCGCGAAGCGCTGGCCGAACGCGCCACGCTGCTGCGCATCGCGCCGCAACTGGTGCATCCGCTCGAGTTCGTGGTCCCTTGCTATTCGCAGCTCGATCGGCTGACGCTGCGCGTCGGCCTCGGCCTGTACGACCTGCTGGCCGGCAGCGCGAGCATCGGCCCCACGCGCTGGCTGTCACCGTCGCAGACCGTGGCGCGGCTGCCCGGCATCAAGCGCACCGGCCTGCGCGGCGGCATCGCCTACTGGGACGCCCAGTTCGACGATGCGCTGATGTGCATCGCGCTGATGCAGACCGCGGTCGCGCTGGGCGCGGTGGCAATCAACTATGTCGGCTGCGCGGGCCTCGTGACCGACGCGCGCGGCGTGTGCGCGGTGCAGGCGCAGGACGCCGAGACCGGCGAACGCTTCGTGCTGAACACGCGCTGCGTGTTCAACGCCGCCGGCGTCTGGGTCGATGCCATCCGCCGCCTCGCGCTGCCCGCGGCGCCGCCGCTGATCCGCGTCAGCCAGGGGTCGCACGTGGTGGTGGATCGCCACTTCATGCCGGCTGACTCGGCGCTGCTGATTCCCAAGACGCGCGACGGTCGCGTGCTGTTCGTGGTGCCATGGAAAGGTCGGCTGCTGATCGGCACGACCGACCAGGGCCGAACGGACGCGCCGTTCGAGCCGCGCCCGTCGGAGCCCGAGATCGAGTTCCTGCTCGCCACGGCGGCCGAGTACCTGGCGCAGCCGATCGGCCGCGCCGACGTGCGGGCGGGCTTTACCGGCCTGCGCCCGCTGTATTCGCTGAAGCGCTCCGGCTCGACCGCGCGCATCTCGCGCGAGCACGCCGTGCTGACCGAATGCGGCGGGCTGATCTCGGTGGTGGGAGGCAAGTGGACCACCTATCGCAAGATGGCGGCCGATGCGCTGTCCGCGGCGGCCCACGCGGGGCTCCTGCCCGCCGGCGAGCCGGCCACCGCGCACCTGGCGCTGCTGCAGGATGGCGTGCTGATCGAGGCGGCGCGCACCGCGATCACGGCGCGTTCCGCGCTCGCCGATCCCGAGTTCCAGGCGCACTGCCGGCGGTACACGCAGGCCCGCAGCGCGGACGACGTGGTGTTTCGTCGCGTGCGGCTGGGTGAACTCGACACATCGGGCACCGGCGCGGCGGCTGCCGCGCGTTGACCGTTGTCGCGTGATGTTGCCAACGTGCCAACGTACCGGCGCGTAGGGACGAAAAAAAGGCCGCTCCGAGGAGCGGCCTTTTTGCAGCGGGACTGCCTTGCTTAAAACGTGTGGCTCAGGCCCAGGAAGCCCTGAGTGGCACCGCCCCAGTTGCCGATCTTGTACGCCTTCTTGTCCGACACGTCGCCGTAGTAGGCGTAGAAGGTCGTGCGGCGCGACAGGGCGTACTCATAGCCAAGCGACCAGCCGGTGCGCTCCGCTTCGCCCGTCGTCGCGGTCGCATCGACATCGCGCATGTGGTACGCGCCACGGATGCTGTGTGCGCCGAACGGAACGATCACGCCAAACGCCAGGGCTTGGGCGTCCGCGCCGTTGGCCTGCAGCGTCTGCGTGCCGGTCGAGTTCGTGGTGCCGAGCACGGTGCCGGCAAAGCCGACGCCGGCGGGGCCTGCCGCGAACTGGTTCGTTTCATCGGCGTACGCGGCCGACAGCTTCATGAACTTGAAGTCCCAGGACGCGCCGATCTGCAGGTGCTTCTGCGTCGGGTCGGTCGCGACTTCGCCCAGCTTGAAGCTGTCATACGTCACGACGCCGTAGAACGGGCCGGAGCTGAAGTTGACGTAGCTGACGTAGCCGTTGTTGTTGGCGCCCGAGCCACCCACGATTTCCTGGCCGGACAGACGGAACGTGTAGCCGACACCGGCGCTGAAGCCGCCCATGTTCGGGGTCACGTAGGCAATGGCGTTGTCCAGCCGCAGCGAGTTGGCGGAACCCATGACTTTCTGGAAGCCCAGGATGCCGGCGCCGGTGCGGAACGGGTCGAGCGAACCGAACTTGTCGAAGTCGCCGGTGCCCGACGAGAACGCGGCCATGCGGCCCATCACGAGGCCACCGAAGCCGCCGGTCACGCCCATGTAGGCCTGGCGACCGAACAGGCGGCCGCCTTGGCCGCTGGTGCCATCGTCCATGCCGAAGCCGCTCTCGAGGACGAACACGCCTCTCATGCCGCCACCGAGGTCTTCGCTGCCGCGGATGCCCCAGCGGCTGCCGCCCAGAACGCCGGATGCCAGGCCCGAGGTGGCCGAGATGTCGCTTGTATTGCCCTGCTTCGGATCGAAGCGCGTGTAGCCGGCGTCAACGCGACCGTACAGCGTGATGCTCGACTGCGCGCTGGCGACGCCTGCAAAGGCGCTCAGCACAGCCAGTGCGAGAAGACTTTTTTTCATGTGTATCTCCATGTTGAGAAAAGGACCACCAAGGCTTCCACCGAGGTCACCTTGGCCAAGGAATCTGCCGCCAAGCGCCTTGATGCGAACTTCCATCGGAAGTTGACGCTGATTCTTTCAGGAAAGGGTTGCATGGGCAAAAGCCGAGGTCGCCTAAACGTGCAATGAGCCGTCTTCTTGTGGGATTTGTGCAACAGCAAAGAGGCCAAATCGGCGCGCGAACCACAGCGCAAAAGCGGTCATGCCCGGGAAACAAAACGGGGCGCCGCAGCGCCCCGTCCAAGATTGCGACCGACGTCGCAGCGGCAATCGATCAGAACGAGTGCCGCATACCGAGCTGGATCGCGGTGGCGTCTTCGCCGAAGCCGGTGGTCCAGCCGCCGGCATAGCCTGCGGCACCGAGGGCCATGCGCGACTGGCCGCTGTTCTGTGCCAGCCCGTAGACGCCATAGAGCGTCGTGCGGCGGGACATGTCGTAGAAGTAGCCGAGCGCAAAGTGGTTGACCTTGGCGTCTTCCGTGGCCCACTCGGAGCGCGCGGTGTCCTTGGCGTTGTTGTAGGCGAAGCGCAGGTTGCCGTTGCCCAGGCGCCAGTCGAGGCCGAGGTGGTAGATCGTGGTGTCGGTCGGGCCGACGAAGCCGCGCATGCCGTCGAGGTCGATACGGTTGGCGCGCGCGATCAGCGGTTGCAGCAGCGTGTTGATGCCGGCCGGCGTGCCGCCGGCAATGACGATCTGCTGCAGGTCGAGCGGCGTCACCAGCGGGTTGTCGTTCTTGCGCGTCATGTACTGCGCGAACAGCTTGGCCGAGCCCAGCGTCAGCGTGCCGCCGACGTTCAGGGTTTCCATGCCGGTGTCGGCCTTGGTGGGGTCGCGCCGGGTCAGCACGTAGTTGTGGTTGTAGCCAACGCCGACCGAGAAGGTGTTCGTGGCGTACTGGAAGTTCGCGCCGTAGAAGTCGTCGCCGGTCTGCGGGTCGGAGGCGCGCTCGCTGCGGTTGATCTCGGTACCGCCAAAGCCGTACATCAGCGACAGCGTGAAGCCGCTCATCTCGGCCCGGTACTGGAGCGCGTTGTTGGCCCGGATGGTCAGCGTCGAGAACTCCTGGCCGAACTGGCCGGCCGTCGCGTCCGCGAAGGAATTGAACTTGTTGACGATTTCGTAGCCGGGCGTGTATTGGCGGCCGGCCAGCACCGCGCCGAACGGCGTGATCAGGCCGACGAACGCCTGGCGATCGAACAGCGCGCCGACGCTGTTGACGTTGGCGAACTGGGTGAGGAGGTCGTTGCTGATGGCGTTCAGGGCGCCCGACACGGCAGCCGCCGTGGCGCCGGTCAGACCGATCGAGCCCACGCCCGGGCAGGAAGGTGTCGCCGTCGAGCCGGCCGGGCGGCAGTAGTACACCGCGCCGTTGTTGGACGTCGAGCCGTTGTCGAGCTCGATGCGGCTTTCGAGCGTGAAGATCGCGGTGTAGCCGCCGCCGAGGTTTTCGCGACCGCGGATGCCCCAGCGCGAGCCGGCGGAGAGGCCGCTTTGCAGGCGCGTCGCGGACTCGGTTCCGACGTCGGAGCGCTCGAGGCCGACATCGACGACGCCGTACAACTCGATCGAGCCGGTCGAGGCAGACTGTGCGTGAGCGAGCGGGAATGCCAGGGCGAGGGCAGCGGCCAAGAGCGACTTGCGCATGAAACGTCTCCTGTGTTTGATGTTTTTTGCTAGCCGGGCAAGGATAACGGTGGCTCCGGCAGAATGCGGCTGACGGTACTCATCGCCGCGACGCTTGGCACGGGCGTCGTTTGTTTTTCGCAACACATTTGCAACGCACGGAGCGAGCCTGCCCATGTCCGCCACGTCCCTGCTATCGCCCCTCGATCAGGTGCTTGCGCTGGTCGATCGAACGCTGCGCACCTTGAGCGGCAACCCGCCCGCCAGTCGGCCCTACCCGGCCGACGCGGTGGTCGACGACCCGTCGGCGCCGGCGATGAGCGATGCCGAGCGGGAGGAGGCGGCCGCTCTGATGCGCGTCAACCACGTCGGCGAGATCTGCGCGCAAGCGTTGTACGAAGCGCAGGCGCTGGGCACGCCGGATGCGCGCCTGCGCGCCACGTTCCTGCATGCCGCGCGCGAGGAGGCCGACCACCTCGCGTGGACCCAGCGTCGCATAGACGAACTCGGCGGTCGGACCAGCCTGCTCAATCCGCTCTGGTACGGCGGCGCGTTTGCGATCGGCCTCGTGGCCGCGCGCCTGGGTGATCGCATGAGCCTGGGATTCATGGCTGAAACGGAGCGCCAGGTCGAGCAGCACCTCGAGGGTCACCTCGATCGCCTGCCAGCGAGCGATTCCGCGTCGCGCGCCATCGTCGAACAGATGAAGGCCGACGAGATCAGTCACGGTGAAACGGCACTCAATCTCGGCGGCGTCGACCTGCCGCTGCCGCTGCGAACGGCGATGCGGCTGGCCGCGCGGGTGATGACGGCCACCGCGCATCGGATCTAGCGGCGCCGGGTCAGTCGGCTTCGATGACGTCGATCGTCGTCTCGATGACGGCCGTCTTGGCTAGCATGGCCGACGCCGAGCAGTACTTGTCGTGCGACAGCTTCACCGCGCGCTCGACGATTTCGGGCTTCAGGCCTTTGCCGCGCACCGTGAACCGGAATTCGATGCGCGTGAATACCTTGGGGTCGTCCGGTGCGCGCTCGGCGACGAGCCTCACCTCGCAGCCGCGTACGTCGTGCCGGCCGCGCTTGAGGATCAGCACCACGTCATAAGCGGTACAACCGCCGGTGCCGAGCAGCACCATTTCCATCGGTCGCGGCGCGAGGTTGCGGCCACCGCCCTCCGGCGCGCCGTCCATCGCCACGAGGTGGCCGCTGCCGGTTTCGGCGATGAAGCTCATCCCCTCGCCGCTCCACTTGACGTTGCACTCCATCGGTCGCTTTTCCTTGGTTTGTCAGTCGCTTGGCGCTGTCTTGACGGGCCTTTACGGCAAAGCCGGCGGGGCGGCTTGCGTCGGCCTGCCGTGCTTGGCTAAAATGCTGAGCTTTTCCCGATTCAGTCAACCCGCCTCGATTCTTTCCGGCGGATTGTCAGCAGTGTTCAGGGCTTGGCCCGATCCCCGGCAACTGGATCGTCTGACAGGTTTGCCATCCGACTGATTTCGGGGTGTGGCCAGCATCGAGCCGGGAGGCGCCGTTCGAATGGCGCCACAACCGCCGGTCCAACGCCGCGCTTTCAGAGAGTGCCATGAAGACGTTCAGCGCCAAACCGCACGAAGTGCGGCATGACTGGTTTGTGGTTGATGCCAGCGACAAGATCCTCGGCCGCTTGGCCGCGGAGATCGCCGTCCGCCTGCGCGGCAAGCACAAGCCCGAGTACACCCCGCATGTGGACACGGGCGACTTCATCGTCGTGGTCAACGCCGCGAAGATCAAGGTCGGGGGCCAGAAGACGACGGACAAGATCTATTACCGTCATTCGACCTACCCGGGCGGCGTCTACGAAACGAGCTTCGGGAAGATGCAGGGACGCTTCCCTGGCCGCGCTCTGCAGATCGCGGTCAAGGGCATGCTTCCCAAAGGCCCGCTCGGCTACGCGATGATCAAGAAACTGAAGATCTACGCTGATCAAGAGCATCCGCACCGCGCGCAACAGCCCAAGGTACTGGAAGTCTGAGGATCCCCATGATCGGCAACTACAACTACGGCACCGGCCGTCGCAAGAGCTCCGTCGCTCGGGTCTTCATCAAGCGCGGCAGTGGCGCGATCACGGTCAACGGCCGTCCGCTGGACCAGTATTTCCATCGCGAGACGGGTCGCATGATCGTGCGGCAACCGCTCGAATTGACCGGCAATCAGACCTCGTTCGACATTCAGGTCAATGTCGATGGCGGCGGCGAGTCCGGTCAGGCCGGCGCAGTGCGTCACGGCATCACGCGGGCGCTGATCGACTACGACGCGACGCTCAAGCCGGCCCTGTCCAAAGCGGGTCTGGTCACGCGCGACGCGCGCGAGGTCGAGCGCAAGAAAGTTGGTCTGCGCAAGGCGCGCCGGCGCAAGCAGTTCTCGAAGCGCTAATCTTCGGCGCATCGTGCAAGCGGCTCCCCAGGGAGCCGCTTTGCATTTTGGCCTGCGCTTTGCCATTGCCCCGGCGCGGTCGAGGCGGGTCCATCCGGTCGACGAGTTTTACCGCCTTCGCGCGTAATGCAACGCGGCGGCCAGCCAGCGCTCGCTTCTATACTTTTCCGGAGGGCAACGCGCCACGATGCCGCCACGCGCGCGACAGCAGACGTTGCAGCGCTGCCGATAGCCGTTTTCACGTTGTTGCGATGTCGCGGCGGCCCGCCGGTCCCTCCGATCCCGCGGCAGCTTGCGCGGATTCAATGCCCATCCGGAGTCCAAGCGCCAATGAAGTGGAAGCTGTTCATGCGCAAGATGTCGGTCAGCGCCCCGAGCGTGACCGTGCGCTCGCAGCTGCCCTGGCCATTGCGCGCTGTGCTCGGCTTTGTCGTGCTGGCCGCCGCTGCCGCCGCGGGTGTCGGCATCTACGAGTACGGCCGTAACTTTGCCGGGCCGGATCGCAAGGAGTTGCTCGCTGATATCGAGCGCCTGCAGTCGTCGTTGCGCGAGGTGACCGCCGAGCGCGAACGCTTTGCAGCGCTGGCCACCGCGCACGAAGCGCAGCTGAAGGTCGAGCGCGCCGCCCAGGAGCAGCTGGCGCGCCAGGTGGGCACGCTGGAGAACGAGTCCAACCGGCTCAGGGAAGACCTCGCGTTCTTCGAGAGCCTGCTGCCGGCCGGTATCGGCAACAAGGGCGTGGTGATTCGCAGCTTCCGCGTTCAGCCGGAAGGTGAGCCCAACCAGATGCGCTACCGCCTGCTGGTGCAGCAGTCCGGCAAGCCCGAGCGCGACTTCGTCGGCACGGTGCAGTTGCAGGTCAATTTTGCGCAAGGGCCGCGCAACTTCGTGCTCTCGATCCCCGAGCCGGAGGCGCCGGCCGAGCGGCTGCTCCATCTTTCGTTTCGGCACTACCAGCGAATCGAGGGATCGTTTGCCCTGCCGCCGGGCGCGGTAGCCCGTTCGGTGCTTGTGAAGATCCTTGCCGGCGGCCAGACTCAGACGCAGCAGTCGTTCAACCTGTAGTTCCTTACGTCTGCAGTCCCTTACGTCCCGTCGCACGCAGGAGGTCCTCATGTTCGGCAAGAAGTCCACGCCCTCGCAGATCGCGAGCCTGATCGGCACCGGCTCGACGATCGTCGGCGACTTGTCGTTCGCGGGCGGCCTGCGCATCGACGGCACGGTGCGCGGCGCGGTGCGCAGCGCCGACGGCGACAAGGCCGGCATGCTGGTCATCAGCGAGACTGGCCTGGTGGAGGGCGAGGTGCAGGCCTCGCACGTCGTGGTCGCCGGCCGGATCGTCGGCCCGGTGCACACGACCGAACTGCTCGAACTCCAGCCCAAGGCCCGCATCACCGGCGACGTTCGTTACAAGGCGCTGGAAATGCACCATGGCGCCGTGGTCGACGGCACGCTGGTCCACGACGACGGCAATACCGCAACGCGTTCTTCGCCGCCCCCCACCTTGAAACTGGCGGTAGCGGGCGCCAAGTCCGAAGTCCGGCCGGAGGGCAAAACCGAGCCCAAAGTGGAGTCGGCGGCAGGGTGAAGCAGCGCGCGAGCGCGCCTTCCGCTCCTATAATCAGGTCACGTTTCTTGGGAGAGCGCGATGAATGCTGCTGTGGAGATGCCCGCCCCGCTGAACTTTTCTGATTCCGCGGCGGCCAAGGTCAAGCAACTGATCGACGAGGAAGGCAATCCGGAACTCAAGCTGCGCGTCTTCGTGCAGGGCGGCGGCTGCTCCGGCTTCCAGTACGGCTTCACGTTCGATGAAGTCACCAACGAAGACGACACCGCGATGGTCAAGAACGGGGTGACGCTGCTGATCGACTCGATGAGCTACCAGTACCTGGTCGGCGCCGAGATCGATTACAAGGAAGACCTCGAAGGCGCGCAGTTCGTCATCAAGAACCCGAACGCGCAGACCACCTGCGGCTGCGGCTCGTCGTTTTCGGTCTGACGGCACGTCGGATCGTGCTCGGAAAGCGGGGCGCTGCGGCGCCCCGTTTTCTTTGGCGCCGCGCGCGGTCTGGACCGGACGGGCGCGCCGTCGGTCGCGTACTTGGCGTGTCCCGCACCTACCGCGGATAAAGCGCCCCCAAAATGCGTGCCCCGCGCGCGCCGGTAACGCTCGGCAGATTGCCGGGCATCCGCAGCACGTGCGCGTGCGCGAGCCATGCGAACGCCAACGCTTCCACCTGGTCGGGCGCAATGCCGAAGTCCGCACTCGAGCGCACCGAGCGGCCGCCGCACTCGTCGGCCAGCATCGCCATCAGCACCCGGTTGAATGCGCCGCCGCCGCACACGACGACATCGGCCGCATCCGCGCAGTGGCGGGCGATCGCATCGCCGATTGCGCGCGCGGTAAAGCGCGTCAGCGTGGCCTGCACGTCCTGCGCCGGCACTCGTTGGCCGACCACCGCCTGCGTCGCCAGGCGCTGGCGCAGCCAGCCGAGGTTGAATACCTCGCGGCCCGTGCTCTTGGGGGGCGGCAGCGCGAGATACGGCTCCTCGAGAAGCGCGGCCAGCAGCGAGTCGTTGACCGCGCCACTTGCCGCCCACTGACCGCCACGGTCGAGTGGCTGATGCAGATGCTCCTGGGCCCAGGCATCGATCAGCACATTGCCGGGGCCGCAGTCGAACCCGATCACCGTGCCGGCGCCGCCGGCCGGCAGGCCGGTGATGTTGGCGATGCCGCCGATGTTGACGACGGCGCGTGCATGCGCGCTCTCGAACGCGGCGGCATGAAAGGCCGGCACCAGCGGTGCGCCCTGGCCGCCGGCAGCCACGTCGCGCGCGCGGAAGTCGGCCACCACGTCGATGCCGGTCAACTCCGCCAACGTGGCTGGCGCGTTCAATTGCAGTGTGTAGCCGGCGTCCGGCCGATGACGCAGCGTCTGGCCGTGCGCGCCGATGGCGCGGACCTGGTTCGCCTCGACATCCGCGTGCAGCAGCAGGTCCTCGACGATCGATGCATAGCTGCGTGCCAGGTGCTGGGCTGCCACGCTCGCCCGATGCAGTTCGTTGTCACCCGGCGCGTTCAGGTGCAGCAACTCGGCTCGCAATTCGGTGGCGAAGTCGTGGTGGGTGTGCGCCAGCAGGGTGGGGCGCGCCTGGGAGAAGTCGGCCAGCACGGCGTCCACGCCGTCGAGGCTGGTGCCGGACATCAGGCCGATGAACAGATCGCGGGCGGGCATGGGACGCTTTCCTCGACGGACGCTGGCTTGACGGCCTTGCGGCCGCGCCGGCTCGGTGTGACGCATCAATTAGACTGCGCCGCGTTCATTCCTGTCATCCTGCAGCCCATCCCGCATCCGGCGGAGCCGGCCGCGCATCTGCTGCATCCGCTGCATCTGTCGATGTCCACCGAAGCCAAGTCCCCCGCCACCGCGTCGCCGCTGCTGCCCATCACGACCGAGGTCGAGCACGCGCTGGCGCGTGTCAAACGCGGCTGCGATGAGTTGCTGATCGAGTCCGAGTTCGCCCAGAAACTGGCGCGCTCGCGGCGGGACAACACGCCGCTGCGCTGCAAGCTGGGGCTCGACCCCACCGCGCCTGACATCCACATCGGCCACACCGTGGTGCTGAACAAGCTGCGCCAGCTGCAGGACCTCGGCCACACGGTGATCTTCCTGATCGGCGACTTCACCTCGATGATCGGCGACCCCTCCGGGCGCAACACGACGCGGCCGCCGCTGACGCGCGAGCAGATCGAGGTCAACGCCAGGACCTACTTCGAGCAGGCCGCACTGGTGCTCGATCGCGAGCGGACCGAGATCCGCTACAACTCCGAGTGGAGCGAGCCGTTGGGCGCGGCCGGCCTGATCAAGCTCGCCGCCAAGTACACGCTGGCCCGGCTGCTCGAGCGCGACGACTTCGCCAAGCGCTACGCGGACGGCCTGCCGATCGCGATGCACGAACTGCTGTATCCGCTGATGCAGGGCTACGACTCGGTCGCGCTGCGTTCGGACATCGAACTCGGCGGCACCGACCAGAAGTTCAACCTGCTGGTCGGGCGCGAACTGCAGCGCCACTACGGGCAGGAGCCGCAGTGCATCCTGACCATGCCCCTGCTCGAAGGTCTCGACGGCGTCGAGAAGATGAGCAAGAGCAAGAACAACTACATCGGCATCACCGAGAAGCCGGCCGAGATGTTCGGCAAGGTGATGAGCATCTCGGACGCCCTGATGTGGCGCTGGTACGACCTCATGTCGATGCGCAGCAACGACGAGATCGCGCAGTTCAAGCGCGACTGCGAAGGCGGCCGCAATCCGCGCGACATCAAGGTGCTGCTGGCGAAGGAGATCGTCACGCGGTTTCATTCGGCGAGTGCGGCAGAGGAGGCCGAGGCCGAGTTCGTGGCCCGCTTCAAGGGCGGTGCCGCACCGGACGACATGCCCGAGGTGCGCGTGGCAGCGGATGGCACCGGCATCGGCATCGCCGCGCTGCTCAAGCAGGCGCAACTGGCGCCGTCGAACAGCGAGGCGGTCCGCAACATCGAGCAGGGCGGCGTGAAGATCGACGGCGACAAGGTCGGCGACCGCGCGCTCGTGGTCAAGCCCGGCACCTACGTGATCCAGATCGGCAAGCGCAAGTGGGCGCGGGTGACCGTCGGCTGACGCTGCGGTCGGCTGTGCGCCGTCGGGCGCCAACGGCGGTTCGGTTGGTGGCTTCATTGGCGACGCGATCGGCGGCTCGATCGGCCGCGGCAGCCGTCCCGCGGTCCCTCCTAGAATTATTCGATGATTGCGCTGATCCAGCGGGTGTCGCAGGCGCGCGTGCAGGTGGCGGGCGAGGTGGTCGGCGCCATCGGCAGCGGGCTGCTCGCGCTGGTGTGCGCCGAGCGCGACGACAGCGAGCGCGAGGCCGATGCGCTGCTGGCCAAGCTGCTCGGCTACCGCGTGTTCGCCGACGACGCTGGCAAGATGAACCGCAGCCTGCGCGATGTCGGTGGCGGCCTGCTGATCGTGCCGCAGTTCACGCTCGCCGCCGACACCCACAGCGGCACCCGGCCGAGCTTCACGCCGGCCGCCCCGCCCGAACTCGGCGAGCGGCTGTTCGACCACTTCGTGGCAGCGGCGCGCCAGGATCACCCGGTGGTGGCGACCGGCAGGTTCGGTGCCATGATGCAGGTGGCATTGATCAATGAGGGGCCGGTGACGTTCTGGTTGCGCGCCGGGTCGACGCGATAAGTGATGCAGGAGAACACGATGAAACTGACGAGCCAGTCGTTTGCCGACGGGAGTCGCATCCCGGGTGAGTATGCCTTCGCGGTGCCCGACGCGGCGCATCACGTGAAGCTGTCGTCGAACCGCAATCCGCACCTCGCGTGGCACGAGGCGCCGGCGGGCACCAAGTCCTTTGTCGTGATCTGCCACGACGGCGACGTGCCGAGCAAGCCGGACGACGTCAACCAGGAAGGCCGCGAGATCCCGGCCACGCTGCCGCGGATCGACTTCTTCCATTGGTCGCTGATCGACATCGCGCCCACCATGACCGCGATCGAGGCCGGCGCCTTCTCGCACGTCGTGACGCCGCGCGGCAAGGCGGGGCCGGCCGCGGCGCACGGCACGCGCCAGGGTGTGAACGACTACACGGCGTGGTTCGCCGGCGACCACGACATGGAAGGCGACTACTACGGCTACGACGGCCCGTGCCCGCCGTGGAACGATTCGATCATCCATTACTACGTGTTCACGGTGTATGCGCTCGACGTCGCGCAACTGCCGCTGCAGGGTCGCTTCGGTGGCGCCGACGTGCGCCGCGCGATGGCGGGCCGGGTGCTGGCGCAGGCCTCGATCACCGGCACCTACACGCTGAATCCGCGCCTAGGCGTGGCCTGACCCGCCCGCGGCCGATGGCGCTGCATTGCGCGAGGGCGAGATCGCCACGACCACCCTGCTGCTGATCCGCCACGGCGAGACCGCCTGGAACGCCGAGGGGCGGATCCAGGGCCAGCTCGACGTACCGTTGTCGTCGCGTGGCGTGTGGCAGGCGGCGCGGCTGGCGGAGCGCCTGTCCGGCGAGCGTATCGACGCCGTGGTCGCGAGCGATCTGGCACGCGCGGCCTTGACCGCGCAACCGCTCGCCGCCGCCGTTGACTTGCCGTTGCAGTTCGATGTGCGGCTGCGCGAGCGGGACTTCGGCTGCTTCCAGGGCCACACCCTGGAAGAGATCTCGACTCGCTGGCCGCTGCAGTTCCGTCGCTGGCGGGAGCGTGATCCGGCCTGGGCCATTCCCGACGGCGAGTCCGGCGCACAGTTCATCGCGCGCGTGCTGGAGGCGTTGCGTGACGTCGCTGCGGCGCAGCCCGGTCGCACGGTGGTGGTGGTCGCGCATGGCGGCACGCTCGACATTGCCTATCGCCACGCGCGCGGTCTCGGCTGGGATGCGCCGCGCGAGCACGTGATGCTCAACGCCGGCATCAACCGGCTGCATGCCGAGCTGGCACCGCCGGATTCCCTTCTTCGTCTGGCGATCGACAGCTGGGGCGACGTCGCCCACCTGGACAGCGCACGCGACGAGCTGGCGGGCGCCTGACGCGTGCGCCGGGTTGCCCGGCGCGCAGGCGGCAGGTCGATGCGGCCCGTTGGCGTGCCTGCCCCGCTGGCAGCGGCGGGTCGCTGCAATGAACCGCCGCGCCAGGTCGTGTCTTGTCGCGTCGCGTCCCGCGCTCCCGGTCAACGCCCGCGTCCTGCGCATGCGCAAGGTGACCGACTGCGCACTGCCTAAACTCATTCAATGAACGATGCGATCGACTTGGTCGTGGTGTTCGCGACCAGCGCGGCGGTGGGCCTGCTGGTGGGGCTTGAGCGCGAACGCAATCCGCACACCAAGGCGGGGCTGCGCACCTTTGCGTTGATCGCGGTGTTCGGCACGCTGTGCGGCGTGCTGGCGCAGGCGAGCACCAGCGGCCTGGTGATCGCCGCCGGTGCGCTCGCCATCGGCGGCCTGGTGGCCGGCGCCCACCTGGTCGACCCGGCGACGGTGGTCGACGATTCGGGCACCACCACCACGGTGGCCGCGCTCACGGTGTTCGGACTCGGCGCCGCCAACGCCTACGGTCACACGATGGTGATCGTGGCGGTCGGCATCGCCATGACCGCGTTGCTGCACTTCAAGGTCGAGCTCGAAGGCGTAGCCAATCGCCTCACGCCGACCGATCTGCGCTCGATCCTGCAGTTCGGGGCCATCACGGCGGTGATCCTGCCGCTGCTGCCGAACGAGCCGCTCGGACCCTATGGCGCGCTCAACCCGTTCCACATCTGGTTGATGGTGGTGCTGATCGCCGGCGTCAGCCTGTCGGGCTATGTCGCGTGGCGCTTGACCTGGGTCCGGCGCGGCCTGCTGATGACGGGCCTGCTGGGCGGCCTGGCCTCGAGCACCGCGACCACGCTCGCCTATGCGCGCCAGGCGCGGGCCGGTACCCAACCGCTGGCGGCGTCGCTGGTGGTGATCCTGCTGGCCAACACCACCATGTTCGGGCGCGTGCTGCTGCTGACGCTGATCGTCGCGCCCGAGATATTCACCCGTGCCGCGCTGGTGCTGCTGCCGGCGCTGGTACTGGCCGCGCCGGCGATCGCGCTGCGCTGGCGCGCGGCCGCCGCCGCGCAGGCGCACGCGCCGCCGGATGCGCAGGCCTACAGCAATCCGACCCAGCTCGGCGCGGCGCTGCTGTTCGCCGCCGGCTATGCGGTGATCCTCATCGTGTCGGCCTGGGCCGCCGAGCGGGTGGGAGCAGGCGGGCTATACGGCCTGGCGTTCGTCTCCGGACTGACCGACGTCGACGCGATCACGCTCTCGGTTCTGCAGCTGTTCAACACGCAGGCGGTCAGCGCCACGGTGGCGGCCACCGCGTTGGCGCTGGCGGTTGCGTCCAACCTGCTGCTGAAGGCCACCCTGGCCTGGGTCGCAGGCGGCAGCGCGGTCGGGCGGGGCACGGCACTGGGCTTCGCCGCACCGGTCGTCGGGCTGGCGCTTGGCCTGGCGGCGCTGCGCTACGTCTTCTGACCGCGATCCGGTCGGCGGCGTGTCCAACCCGGCCGACTGGCATAATTTCTTTGCCATCCCGCTTCGTGTAACTGGCGTCCAGGTGGGTCACCACCAGGGAGCACGAAGCTCGGGTCCGCGGACCCTACCTGCCGTTCGCCTGGGCACGATGGACTGATCGCGGTCTCTGATCGTCAACTTGCCGAGGCACAAACCACCATGTTCAATCGAACCACGCACAGCATCGCCACCGTCGACCCCGAGATGTGGGCCGCCATCACCGCCGAGAACGCGCGCCAGGAAGCGCACATCGAGCTGATCGCCTCCGAGAACTACGCCAGCCCCGCGGTCATGGCCGCGCAGGGCACGCAGCTGACCAACAAGTACGCCGAGGGCTACCCCGGCAAGCGCTACTACGGCGGCTGCGAGCACGTGGACGTGGCCGAAACTCTGGCGATCGAACGCCTAAAGCAGCTGTTCGGCGCGCGAGATCGGCGCCAATGTGCAGCCGCACTCGGGCGCGCAAGCCAACGGCGCGGTGTTCCTGGCGCTGCTCAACCCGGGCGACGCGATCATGGGCCTGAGTCTGGCCGAGGGCGGCCACCTGACGCACGGCATGCCGCTGAACATCTCCGGCAAGTGGTTCAAGGTGGCGAGCTACGGCCTGAACGCCGACGAGGCGATCGACTACGACGCGATGGAAGCCGCCGCGCACCAGCACAAGCCGAAGCTGATCATTGCTGGCGCCAGCGCCTACTCGCTGCGCTTCGACTGGGCGCGCTTCGCCAAGGTGGCCAAGGATGTCGGCGCCTACTTCATGGTCGACATGGCGCACTACGCCGGCCTGATCGCCGCCGGCGTCTACCCGAGCCCGGTGCCGCACGCCGACATCGTCACGAGTACCACGCACAAGACGCTGCGCGGCCCGCGCGGCGGCATGATCCTGACGAAGCCGCATCTGGAAAAGCAGATCAACAGCGCCGTGTTCCCCGGCACCCAGGGCGGCCCGCTGATGCACGTGATCGCCGCCAAGGCGGTCGCGTTCAAGGAGGCGCTGGCCCCCGAGTTCAAGGCCTACCAGCAACAGGTGCTCGTCAACGCGCGCGTGATGGCCGAGACGCTGGTCAAGCGCGGCCTGCGCATCGTCAGCGGCCGCACCGAGAGCCACCTGATGCTGGTGGACCTGCGTGCCAAGCAGATCACCGGCAAGGACGCCGAGGCGGCGCTGGGCAGCGCGCACATCACGATCAACAAGAACGCGATTCCCAAGGACCCGGAAAAGCCGATGGTCACCAGCGGCATCCGCCTGGGCAGCCCGGCGATGACCACGCGCGGCTTCAAGGAGGCCGAGGCCGAGCAGACCGCGAACCTGATCGCCGACGTGCTCGACAACCCGCGCGACCCGGCCACGCTGGCGCGCGTGCGCGCCGAAGTCGGGAAGCTCACCGCGCGCTTCCCGGTGTACGGCGGCTGAGCATGCGGCACGCGACCTTCACTGCAATGATCGTCCGTGCCGCCCCGGCGATGCGCAGCATCGTTTCGTTGCAGTTGGTATCGGGCCGCCCGCCCGGCCGCCCGAAGGGCGGACCGCTGATCGAACTCGACCGAGCGCACGTGCGACCCGAAGGGTCGCGTACGCGAGGGAGATTTCATTGAAGTGCCCCTTCTGCCAGCACCCCGACACGCAGGTCATCGACTCGCGCGCGTCGGACGAGGGCGCCACCATCCGCCGCCGGCGCCGCTGCCTGTCGTGCGACAAGCGCTTCACGACCTACGAGCGGGTCGAGCTGTCGATGCCGACGCTGATCAAGCGCGGCGGCAGCCGCGCCGAGTACGACCGAGAGAAGCTGCGCTCGTCGATGCTGCTGGCGCTGCGCAAGCGCCCGGTGCCGCGCGAGGCGGTCGACGATGCGATCGGCCGCATCGAGGAAAAGCTGCTGTCGCTGGCCCAGCGCGAGATCAAGTCCGACAAGCTGGGCGAACTGGTGATGCGCGAGTTGAAGCGCCTCGACAAGGTGGCGTACATCCGCTTCGCATCCGTCTACCGGAGTTTCGAAGATGTCGACGAGTTCGCCGAGGTCGTCAAGGAAGTGCGTCCTGCCAGCAAGGCGGCCAAGCGGCGACGCTCGGGCTGAGCGCATGGCCGCCGCATCCGCGTCGTGCCGGCGAGCCGCTGCGCTGTTCGTGGCTGCGCTGCCGATGGTCCTGGCGGGCTGCGGCAGCAGCAACGGCGGAGGCGGCGGCGTCCTGCCGCCACCCCCGCCGCCAGGCAACGTCGCGTGGGGGCCGGTGGTGGCCATCGCCACCAACCCGGGCGGCGTCACGGCGCCCTCGGTGCTGGTCGACAACGCGGGGCTGGCGGCGGTGCTGTGGAGCCAGACGGGGTTCGTGCCGCCCGGGCAATCGGCGCTGGCTGCACCCGCGGTACTCGCGCGCGAGGATGCGGGCAGCGGCTTCGCAGCGACGCGCCTGGTCGAAGCGCCGCTGGCGGGTGATGCGGCGACCGACCAGGTGGTCACGCTCACCAGCGTGGCGCTCGCCAGCGGCATCACCAGCGCGGCCTGGCTGCGCGTGGTGGGCGGCGGCGAGCGCGTCGGGTCGGCCGGTCGCATCGGCGGCGCCTGGGAGTCCGACGTGGTGTCACTGCCGCGCGCAGGCGCGCAACGCGACGACCTGGCTTTTGCGGCGAACGCCGCCGGGCAGCGTGTCGCCGCGTGGTCCGAGGTGGTGAACGGCGTGCGCCAGGTGGTCGCCCATCGCTCGAACAGCAGCGTTGCAGGCTGGTCGGCGCTGCCGACGGTGCAGACCGCGACCTCGATCCCCGGCAGCCAGCCGGCGGTCGCGATCGACGATGACGGTCGCATCATGATCCTCTGGCGCGAGGGCACTGCGCTCGCCGGCCGCCTGAAATCGCGCGTGATGCCGCCACTCGGCACGGCCTTCGGCACCATCCTCGATGTCGATGCGGCGCAGACCGACCAGCGCGCGCCGCGTGTCGTGGCCTACGGCCCCAACCTGTTCGTTGCGACCTGGGAGCAGGAGTTCAACAACGTCTACGACCTGCGCTCCAAGGCCGGCAACGCCTCCAACTGGGACCAGTCGTCCGACCTGATCGATGCACGCACCGAGGCCGTGAGCAGCGCGCAGTTGATGGTGGGTCCGAACAGCACGGCGCTGGTCGCTTGGCAGCAGGCCGACACGCTGTTCGCCAGCCGCTGGGCCGCGGCGACCGGCAACTGGAGCCAGCCGGTCCAGGTGGGCACCGGACTGTCTGGCGCGGCGCGCAACCTGCGCGCAGCAAGCGATGCCATCGGCAACGCGATCCTGGTCTGGACACAAACCGGCACCGGCGGCGTGCCCGACCTGTACTACGCCACCATCACCGGCACCACGCCGGTTGCCTCGGCCGCGGCGCTGCTGGAAAGCGAGGCGGGTGCGGCCGGCGCGCCGGCGGTGGCCCTCAACGGCGCGGGTGTGAAGGCCGTCGCCTGGCTGCAGTCGGTCGCCGGGCAGGTTCAACCCAACGTCGTCGCGCGCGTGGCGCGCTGAGCCGCTGCACCGACCGACGGGTACCGCGCGGCGACGCCGGACGCCTGGTCGCTTGATCGCGGTCAAGCGGCGCTGCGGCCTGTGACGCGCGGCATTGAATCCGACGCGCCGCGACCTACATTTCAATTGCAGTGCCGCTCGGGGTCGATGGCCCCACGGTTCGGCATCGTGAGCCGTTTCTGGGTCCGCCCCGCACTGGATGGAGGACATATGAACACTTCGCTCACTACCCCGACCACCACGCCGCTCGCGCGACGTGACCTGTTCGGTTCACTGTTCGACGACTTCTTCAACGACGCCTGGATGCGCCCGGGTTGGATGCCGGCACGCATGGCCGAGATGCCGGCGGTCGCGCGGGCCAGGATGGACGTGGTCGACAAGGGCAAGGCCTTCGAGATCACGGTCGACCTGCCGGGCGTGAAGAAGGAAGACATCAACGTCTCGGTGGAAGGTGATCGCGTGGCGATCAGCGCCGAGATGACCTCCGAGAAGGAAGTGAAGGAGGGCGACAAGCTGCTCCACACCGAGCGCATGGCGACCAGCTATGCGCGCAACTTCGAGTTGCCGGCCGAAGTCACCGAAGACGGTGCCGAGGCCGCGTACGAGAACGGCGTGCTGAAGCTGACATTGCCGAAACGGGCGCCGACCTCCAGCAAGCGGCTGGCGATCCGCTGAGCTGTCGCCGGCAGCCGGCGACAACCCGATGGCGCCGCGCTGATGTGTGCGGTCGCCGACGCACTGGCGGGACGCCGGCGCGTGACGCGAGAGCGGGCGGTGACCGCCGCAGGCAGTCATCAAGTGGCGGGTCCGACCGCGGTGGGGTCGATCGTTCAGATTCGGTCCTGCACATCGAGGCCGCGCAACGCGGCCTCATTTCTTTGCATGCGTACCGCGTCAGCGGCTGGCGCTTGAAATGCGCGGAAGCCGCCCTAGATAACTTGGCGTGGCCGACCGGCCCATCCCTTGAACCCAGCGTCACCGATCCGACGATCGAGGAGCACACCATGGCCAACGTGATCACCCGCCGCGAGGCTTTCCCGTCGCTGTTCGACGAGTTCTTCAACGACTTCTTCCAGCGCGCCGGTGCCCCCGCGGCACGCAGCACCGAGCTGCCTGCTGCCGTGCGCGCGCGCATGGACGTGATCGACAAGGGCGACCGCTACGAGGTCCTGGTCGATCTGCCGGGCGTGAAGAAGGAAGACATCAGCATCGATATCGAAGGCGCACGCGTCGCGATCGCCGCCGAGACGAAGTCGCAGCGCGAAGCCAAGGACGGCGAGCGCGCGCTGCACACCGAGCGCTACGCCGCCAGCTACGCGCGCACGTTCGAGCTGCCGGCCGAGGTGACCGAGGAAGGCGCCGAGGCGAACTTCGAGAACGGCGTTCTCAAGCTCGCGTTGCCCAAGCGCGCCACCGTGATGAGCAAGCGGCTCACGGTGCGTTGAGCGTTCAGCGCTGTGCGTGGACGCGAGCCCGGCGGGCTCGCACGTGCACGCCATGCGCCGTCGTGATTTCGGCGGGACCGGCAAGGCCGGCTCCCGCTGCTGAAGGTGACGGCGGCACGAGGCTCGCGCTACGTGGCGCGAGCCACTGAGCGCCGCGCCGAGGGTTCTGTGTTCTCCGGCGTGCCAGTGTCAATGCGTCATCAGCGCTCGTCGCCGAGCCTGCGCTGTGGCAATGGTGCAGTGGAGCCTGCACGGACGTTCCCTATGCGCCTGCTCGCCTCCATCTCCGCGTCCGGGCACGTGACACGACGATGACCGTCCTCGCGCGTCGCAGTTGAACAGGGCGGAGCGTAGCCCCCTGACTTCATCCCTGTGCGTGCACGTGCGAGCCGAAGGCTCGCGTACACGCAAAGCGCTACCATCGCCGCGTGTACACCCCCTCCGATCACGAGTTCATGCGGCGCGCGCTCGCGCTGGCCGCCAAGTCGATGGTCATCGCCACGCCCAATCCGCGCGTCGGCTGCGTGATCGTGCGCGAGGGCCGCATCCTGGGTGAAGGTTTCACGCAGGCGCCGGGCTCCAATCACGCCGAGGTCGAGGCGCTGCTGGATGCACGTCGCAACGGCCACGACCTGCATGGCGCCACCGCCTACGTGACCTTGGAGCCGTGCTCGCACTTCGGTCGCACGCCGCCCTGTGCGACCGCGCTGATCGAGGCGCGCCTGGCGCGCGTGATCGCCGCGGTCGAGGACCCGAACCCGCTGGTGGCCGGGCGCGGACTGGCGATGCTGCGCGACAACGGCGTCGACGTGCGCTGCGGCCTGCTCGAGTCCGAGGCGACCGAAGTCAACATCGGCTTTTTCTCGCGCATGAACCGCGGCCGGCCTTGGCTGCGCCTGAAGATCGCCGCCAGCCTGGACGGCAAGACCGCGCTCGACAACGGCGTGTCGCAGTGGATCACCTCGGATGCGGCGCGCGCCGACGGCCATGCCTGGCGTGCGCGCGCCTGCGCGGTGCTGACCGGCATCGGCACGTTGCAGGCCGACAATCCGCAGCTGACCGTGCGGCTGGTCGAGACGCCGCGCCAGCCGCTCAAGGTGCTGGTCGACAGCCGGCTCGAGGCCGACCCCAGCGCGCGCTTTTTCGACGGCAGCCCGGTGCTGGTGGCCTGCGCGATCGCCGACAGTGAACGGCGCGCTCGTCTGGGTGCCGTCAACGCGCAGGTGATCGAGCTGCCCAACCCGCAAGGCAAGGTCGACTTGCCCGCGCTGCTGTCGGAACTCGCGCGGCGCGGCGTCAACGAACTGCATGCCGAGGCCGGCTACAAGCTGAACGGGTCGCTGGTACGCGAGAACCTGGCCGATGAACTGCTGGTGTACCTGGCGCCGATGCTGATCGGCCAGGCGCAGGGCATGGTGCATCTGTCGGCGTTGGAAGACCTGGCGCAGGCGCGTCGGCTCGCGTTCCGCGAAGTGACGCAGGTGGGCGAGGATGTGCGCATCCTCGCGCGACTGAACTGAGGGCGAGGGCGATGTTTACCGGACTGGTGATGGGCGTGGCGCGCATCGAGCGCGTCGAACCGCTTGCGGGCAATGAGGGCGGCGTGCGGCTGTCGCTCGACGCCGGCGCGGTGCCCGGCTTCGCCGCCGAGGTGGGCGACAGCATCGCCCTGAACGGCGCCTGCATGACCGCCACCACCGTGAACGGCGCGCGCTTCACGGTCGATGTCTCGCGCGAAAGCCTGAGCAAGACCGCGGGGCTCGATGCGGCCGGCGAGGTCAATGTCGAGACGTCGCTGCGCCTGGGCGACAAGCTCGGCGGACATCTGGTGTCCGGGCACGTGGACGGCATCGGCATCGTGCAGACGATGGCGCCGGTGGCGGAATCCTGGGAACTGGTGGTGCGCGCGCCCCGCGACCTTGGAAGGTTCATGGCCTACAAGGGCTCGGTCGCGGTCAACGGCGTGAGCCTGACCGTCAATCGCGTCACCGACGTGGCCGACTCAGCCGGAGCAGACGGCGGCTGCGACATCTCGATCAACATCATTCCGCACACGCACCAGGTCACCACGTTGCGCCTGCTGCAGCCGGGCTCGCGCGTCAATCTCGAGATCGACCTGATCGCCCGCTACGTCGAGCGCATGCTCGCTGCGCCGCGCGACTAGCGTCGCATGCTCGCCGCCTCGCCCTGGATCGCGCTGGCGGCGCTCGCGCTGCTGTGGCTGTTCGGCGCACGCGATCCGGCGCTGCGCGCGTGGGCGGTGGCGGCGGTGGCCACGCTCGCGCTGTTCCTCGCGCTGAGCGCGCTGCCGCAGATCGTGCCGGGCGAGCGCTGGATCGGCGACCTTTGGGACTGGAGCGGGCCGCTGCTGGGCCTGGCCGGCGTGTTGGGGGTTGTGGCGCTGCTGGTGCGCCGCGGCCTGCTCGACTGGGCCGACGCCGGCCTCACGCTGGCGCAG
The DNA here is from genome assembly GCA_034522655.1 of Burkholderiaceae bacterium. GTDB lineage: Bacteria > Pseudomonadota > Gammaproteobacteria > Burkholderiales > Burkholderiaceae_F > JALHMQ01. The sequence continues at coordinate 192,222 of JAXHLD010000040.1, read as the reverse complement.
GCGCGCGGCTCGCTGCCGATTGCGCTCGGCCTGACCGTGGCCACGCTCGGCATCAACTACGCAGCGATGAGCCTGTCGAGCTTTCGCCTGCCCGGCGTGCCGCTGGAGACCTGGCTGTACCAGGGCACGCTGCCTGGCCTGGTCGAGGAGACCGTGTTCCGCGGCGTGCTGCTGGCGATGGCCGACCGTGCCGTCGGACCGCGTCATGCGCGCTGGGACGTGATGGGCGCGCGCATCGGCTGGGGCGGCCTGCTGGTCACGTTGGCGTTCCTCGCGCTGCACGGCATCTCGCTTGGCACCGTGCTGGGGGTGCTGCCGGCGGCCTTGCTGTACCTTTGGCTGCGGGCGCGCACCGGCTCGCTGCTGCTGCCGATCGCCGCGCACAACCTGTGGAACCTCAGCGTGTACGCGGCCCACCTGTGAACCGCGCCGCGGCGCTCGCCGCCCACGTCCCGCCCGCCCACCCGATCCTCACTCACGCTCCCCTGCCGATGCCCGCCCTGTTCGAACCGCTGACCCTGCGCCAGCTCACTCTGCCCAACCGCATCATGGTGTCGCCGATGTGCATGTATTCGGCGGTCGAGGGCAATGCGCAGCCCTGGCACCACGCCCACCTGGGCGCGCTCGCGCTGTCCGGCGCCGGCCTCGTGTGCATCGAGGCCACCGCCGTCAGCGCCGAGGGCCGCATCACGCCGGGCGACCTCGGGCTGTACTCGGAAGCGAACGAGGCCGCGCTGGCTTCGCTGATGCAGATGCTGCGCGCCGTGTCGCCGGCCAAGCTGGCGATCCAGCTCGCGCATGCCGGCCGCAAGGCGTCCAGCCGCGCGCCCTGGGAGAGCGGACCGCAGTGGCGTCCGCACGAGGGCGGCTGGGTGCCGCAAGCGCCGAGCGAGGTGCTGTTCAAGCCGGGCGACAGCCCGCCGCGCGCGCTCACGCGGGACGACTTGGCGCGCCTGCGTGCGGCGTTCGCGCTGGCGGCCACGCGCTCGGCACGGCTGGGCTTCGATGCGATCGAAGTCCACATGGCGCACGGCTACCTGCTGCACCAGTTCCTGTCGCCGATTGCCAACGCGCGCGGCGACGAGTACGGCGGCTCGTTGCCGAACCGCATGCGTTTTCCGCTCGAGGTGTTCGAGGCGGTACGCGCCGCGTTTCCGGCACACCTGCCGGTCGGCGTGCGCGTCTCGGCCACCGACTGGCTCGAGCACACCGACTCGCCGGGCTGGACGCTGCCGCAGACGATCGAACTGGCGCAGCAACTCAAGCAGCGCGGCTGCGACTGGCTCGACGTGTCCAGCGGTGGCATCTCGCTGCAGCAGAAGATCGCGGTCGGCCCCGGCTACCAGGTGCCGCTGGCGCAGGCGATTCGCGCCGCGACGGGCCTGCCGACGATCGCGGTGGGCCTGATCACCGAGCCGCAGCAGGCCGAGGCGATCATCGCTGGCGGGCAGGCCGATCTGGTCGCGCTGGCACGCGCCTTCCTTTACGACCCGCGCTGGGGCTGGCATGCGGCGGCGGCACTCGACGGCCGCGTGCACGGGCCGGTGCAGTACCTGCGGGCGCTGCCCGCCGGCGCAGCACCGATCTTCCAGCGCTAGCGGCATCGCGCTGCGTCGGAAGAACGCGTGGCGCGGCCTACGCCGCACAGGCCCGCAAGCGGCCGAACGACACCGGTCGTCGCTCGCTTGCACGCAGTGGTGTCCCGCATTCGCAGCGGGGCAAGTACCGACAGGCGGCGCGCGTAGACTTCGCCGCTTTCAGTTCCCGCCTGCGCGGCGCCCGGCGCCGCCGTGGAGTCCGCCATGCTCACTGCCGTGCCCAAGAGCTCGCCCGCACCGACCGACCTGGCGCCGACGGCCGAGATCATCGAGGAGATCCGGCGCGGCAACATCGTCGTACTGGTGGATGACGAAGACCGCGAGAACGAAGGCGACCTCGTGTTCGCCGCCGACTTCGTGTCGGCCGAGAAGATCAACTTCATGGCCAAGCATGCGCGCGGCCTGGTGTGCCTGACGCTGACCGAAGCGCAGGCGCAGCGCCTGAACCTGCCGTCGATGACGGCCGCACTCGGCGGCGTCAACGGCACGCAGTACGGCACCAACTTCACGGTCTCGATCGAGGCGGCCGAGGGCGTGACCACCGGCATTTCGGCCGCCGACCGGGCGCGCACGATCCAGGTCGCCACCCGACCCGATGCGCGCGCCGCCGACATCGTGCAACCGGGCCATGTGTTCCCGATCGTGGCGCAGCCGGGCGGCGTGCTGATGCGCGCCGGGCACACCGAGGCCGGCTGCGACCTGACCGCGCTCGCCGGGCTGAATCCGGCCGCCGTGATCTGCGAGATCATGAACGACGACGGCAGCATGGCGCGCCTGCCCGATCTGCTCGCCTTCGCGCGGCAGCACGGGCTGAAGATCGGCACCATCGCCGACCTGATCCACTACCGCGCCGCCAACGAATCGATGATCGAACGCGTCGGTGCGCGGCGCGTGCAGACCGCCGCCGGACCGTTCGAACTGGTCACCTACCGCGACAAGCCCAGCCACAGCGTGCACCTGGCGCTGGTGTGCGGCACGCTCGACGCGGCGAGCGAAGCGCTGGTGCGGGTGCACGAGCCCACCTCGCTGCTCGACCTGATCGACACCGACGTCTCGTCCCACTCGTGGACGTTCGCTCGCTCGCTGCAGGCGATCGCGCAGGCCGGAAGCGGCGTGATCGTGCTGCTCAACTGCGGCGAGTCCGCCGACGCGCTGCTGGACCGCGCGCGGGCCTTCAATGCGCTGGCGGCCGGCGCGCAGCCGACGCCGCGCGCGGCGAAGATGGATCTGCGCACCTACGGCGTCGGCGCGCAGATCCTGCGCGATCTGGGTGTGGGCCGCATGAAGCTGCTCGCCCGCCCGCGCAAGATGCCATCGATGGCGGGCTTCGGACTGCACACCACGGGGTATCTCGAGGCCTGAGCGCGGGGTGGCGCGACGCGCAGCGGGTTGATTTCCGTCAGTCGCCCGCGCAAGTCCGCAGCGCACTCGTTTGGTGTGGGCGGCGCGAGAAGGCGCCGCGCTGCCTTGCAGCCTTTAGGTGCGATCAGGAGCGCGGCGAGTCGGCTGATTCTGTGCACGGCCCGAACCGGGCGTTTCAGACATGAGCAGCCTCACGTCTTGGTTCTGCGGACTGATCCGCTCGACGCGGCATAGCGGTGAGTCGGCCGCCGTGAACGGCAGGAACGGAAGCTACATCACCGCCACCCGCGCACCCCGCGCATGCGCGATGCCCCGACGCCTCCCTATGAGCACCGTCCAACATTTGTCCATGTGCATTGGATTCGATGACTTGAACAAAGACAACGTTGTCGCGCAGCGTTCGCAAGCGTCTTGGACGAAGCAACGTGAACTGCGCATCGTCGCATTGCTGTGCACCTGTACTCGGTTCGCTGCCTCGACTAGCGTCGGTCCTGTAGCAGCTTGCGGCGCGTTGCCGGGACGGAGTTCAGATGCAGACAGTGGCGGGTGCACTTATTACCTGGAAGAACGGCCGGCCGCATTTCACAGCCGCGGGACATGGGCATTACACGGCAGCGTGCGAGGAGGTCCACATTGCGTTCGTTCCGCAGGCACTGCATAGCGCGAGCGACCTGCGTGATTTCCTGCGTGCGCTGCTCAAGGCCAGTGTCGCGCTCCGGAAGGAACGGGCTTCTCGTGCCGCTGCCGAGGTGCCGTCGCCTTCGCCCATGCAGTCGCTGGCGCGGTGTGCGTTGCGCGAAGTGGCGCAGTCTGCCGCACGATCAGTCACCGGCAGTGACGAGTCTGCGCACGTGAGCCTGCTGCTGTCGCGCGGGCTCGATCATCATCGAGCCGCAGCAGCGGCTTCACACTACTGAGAGCCAGCTTGGGTTCGATGGCGCGGGTCACCGCGGCCACGCCCAAGCGCGTGATTCGCTAGTCAACGCGGCCAGCGAACGATTCGGGACAGACGGGCGCTTGGTCCGCTCGACGGACCGCTTTCAGAGCAAGTCGCTTGGGTCAGCCGCCTCACTCCGGGTGTCTGCCCTTTGTCCGATCGCACGACAGCAACGGGCCGGCAGCGCGAGAAGCCGAGGGTCCCTGCAGCGGACGTCGACCGCGCCCGTGCTGCGCCGCGTCTTGAGCAAGCCTCGAAGTGCGTGCAGCGTCGGCTCTGCTCTGGAGCGAAGTTCGCCGACCAGCGATCACACGGACCGAGGATTGCCGTCTATGAAATGGCCCACGATCGAACAGATCGCCACCATGGCGCCGCTTCCGCACGGTTATCGGTACGAGTGGCTGAAGCGCACCGAGATACCCGCGCTCATCGATTGCATCGCGCGCTGGCACCCCGACATTGCTGTCGGCGGTGGCAGCTGCTACCTGCGCGAAGACTTCTACACCGACAAGGTCTGTCTGGAAGGCGAGGAAGACAAGGCCATCCTGGTCGGACTTTTCAAGCGCGGCGATGAGCTTGTGGGCATGTGGTCCTGGGAGCAAGAGCCGGATGCGCTGACCCTGTATGCACGGCTGATCGTGATTGCGCCGGAGCATCGGAGCGCCAAACTGGCTTCGTCGGTCATGCCCCTGGCCGAACTGGCTGGCCGGGCAATGGGCGCCGAGTTCTTCTTCGGCATGGCCACACTCAAGATTCCGCACATGCAGGCCGCCCTCGAGACCGCCGGCTGGCAACTGATCGGCTTCACCTCGGGTTATGACCGGGAGGAAGTCGAGCCGGGCGTGGTGAAGCGCGTGTTCGAGGGCGTGTACGCCAAGGTACTGGTGCCTGAGGAAGAACTGCTGCGGCCCGATCCCCGCAACCTCACACCAAGAGCGCGGGCGCTGTTCGACTTCCTCTTCCCCGCAGAACCGACGCGCGCCGGACCGGGAGTCGAGACGTGAAGTGGCCGACAACCAGTGAACTCTCCAGGCTGGTGCCGTTGCCCGAAGGCTACTGCTTCGCTGAACTCGATCGCAAGATGCTTCCCACGCTGATCAGTGCGATCAGGGTCTGGCATCCCGCGATCTCGACCGGCGTGGCGAGCTGCTATCTGCGCGAGGACTTCTATCACCGCAGAGTGGTGCTCGACGGCGAGAACGACCGCGACATCATCGCGGTTCCCTTCACTTCCGCCGGACAGCTGGCCGGCATGTGGTCGTTCGAGCGCGAGATCGATTCGCTGGCGATCTATGGCCGACTGATCGTCGTGGCGCCAGAGCACCGCGGCGCGCGCCTCGCTGCGGCTGCCATGAAAGGCACCGAGGATCTCGGACGCGCCATGGGGGCTGCCTTTCTCTATGCCATGGCGACACTGAAGATCCCACAGGCGCAGCGGGCGTTGGAGAGTGCCGGTTATCGATTGCTCGGGTTCTTCCCTGGATATGACCGCGAGGAGGTCTCGCCGGGCGTCGTCAAGCGTGTCTACGAGGCCGTGTACGCGAAGCTGCTGGTCCCTGAAGAGGAGGTGCTGCGTCCGGACCCACGCAACCTCACGCCCCGATCCCGGGCCCTGTACGCGTTGCTGTTCACGGATTGACGGTCCGCTGCGTGCGACGACTCTGCCGTCCGTTATCGGCGGTTAGCGAGGACCGCTTTTGGAATTTGCGGATTGCGGCACTGGGTCGACCGCAGCCCATCCGGTAGTCCGCTCCCGGCCGTCGCCATCGTCCGTCACTGACCACAATCTCGAAGACCACGGTGCTAAGCGTCCGCTTCGGCAGCGTCGCGCGTCCGAGCGGCGCGCAGCCACGCGTACACTCGTTGCATGTCCATCGATTTCATCCCCCCCGACCTCGACGGTGACGGCCTGCGCGTCGGCATCGTGCAGGCGCGCTTCAACGAGTACGCGGGCCAGGCGATCGCCGCGGCCTGCATCGAGGAACTGCTGAACCTCGGCGTCGACGAGGACGACATCACGCAGGTGACCGTGCCCGGTGCGCTGGAAGTGCCGCTGTCGCTGGCCAAGCTGGCGGCGACGCAGGACTTCGATGCGCTGATCGCCGTCGGCGCCGTGGTGCGCGGCGACACGTATCACTTCGAGGTGGTGTCGAACGAATCCGCCGCCGGCATCAGCCGCGTTGCGCTCGACACCGGGGTGCCGGTGGCCAATGCGATCCTGACCTGCGACACCGACGAGCAGGTGCGCGCGCGCATGACCGACAAGGGCCGCGATGCGGCGCGCGTGGCGGTGGAGATGGCCAACCTGCTGTGGGCGCTCGACGAGGCGGGTGACGAGCAACTCGACGCCGCCGGCGGCGCCCTCGCGCGCGACGACGACTGACATGGCCGACGCCGGCAACGACAGCGGCAAGGACAGCGGCTCCACGCGGCCGGCGCGCAGCGGCAATCCGCGCAGCGCGCGCCGGCGCGCGCGGGAGGCGGCGCTGCAGGGCCTGTACCAGTGGCTGGTCGGCGGGCAGGACATCGCCGCCATCGAAGGCCACCTGATGGAGCACGAGGAGTTCGCCGACATCGAGGCGCGCACCGACATGCGCCATTACCGCGAGGTGCTGCACGGCTGTATCGAACAGGCCGATGCGCTGCGCGCGCACTTCGCACCGTATCTCGACCGCCCGGTCGATCAGCTGTCGCCGATCGAGCACGGCATCCTGCTGATCGGCGCCTACGAGTTGCAGCACCGTGTCGAGATTCCCTACCGCGTGGTGATCAACGAGGCGGTGGAACTGGCCAAGAGCTTCGGCGGCACCGAGGGCTTTCGCTACGTCAACGGCGTGCTCGACAAGATCGCGCAGCAACTGCGCCCGGCCGAGGCCACGCGCGGCGGCGCCTGAGCGCTGCATCGACTGACGTTGCAAGGCGGTCCGCGATGAACGAGTTCGAACTCATCGCCCGCTACTTCACGCGTCCGCCGCCGGCCGGCTCCTTGGTGGCGGCCGGCGTTGGCGATGACTGCGCGTTGCTCGACCTCGGCGAGCGCCAACTTGCGGTGACCACCGACCTGCTGCTCGAAGGCCGCCACTTCGTCGCCGGCTGCGATCCGGAATCGCTCGGCCACAAGGCGCTCGCGGTCAACCTGTCCGATCTGGCGGCGGCAGGCAGCACGCCGCGCTGCTTCTTCCTCGCGCTGGCGTTACCGGCGGCCGATGAGGCTTGGCTCGCGGCGTTCGCGCGCGGCCTGCTGGCGCTGGCCGATCGGCACGGCTGCGTGCTGGCCGGCGGCGACACCACACGCGCACCGACCCTCGATACCCGCGCCGGCCCGCTGACCGTGTGCATCACCGCCATCGGCGAGGTGCCGCGCGGGGCGGCGCTGACGCGCGGCGGCGCGCGGCCGGGCGACGAGGTGTACGTCTCCAACGTGGTGGGCGATGCCGCACTGGCGCTGGCGGCTGCGGGCGGCGGCCTGGCGGAACTGGATTTCGTCGATGCCGCGGCGGTGCAGGCACGGCTCGACCGCCCGGAGCCGCGCGTGGCGCTCGGGCAGGCGCTGCGCGGCATCGCCACGGCATGTATCGATGTCTCCGATGGGCTGCTCGGCGATCTGGCGCACATCGGCGAGCGCTCGGGCGTCGGCGCGCGCATCGCATGGCCGGCCGTGCCGCTGTCGCCGGCGCTGCGCCGCCAGCCGGTCCCGATCCAGCAGCGCTGTGCGCTGGCCGGCGGCGACGACTACGAGCTGCTGTTCACCGCTCCTGAGGCTGCGCGCCGGCGTGTGCAGTCGGCAGCGACGCAGGCGGGCGTGTCGGTGGCTCGCATCGGCACGATCACGGCCGAGTCCGGGCTCACGGTGGTCGACGAGCACGGCCGCGCGCTGACAGGCGCGTTCGCCGCCTTCGATCACTTCGCCTGACCCCGGCCCGCGCCCGGCGTACAGTCCCCAGCGATGAACGAGACCGACGGCGCATCCCCCACCGGCACCACCGCCCCGGACGCCGGCGCCGCCTCGGCGGCACCGCGCCGGCCGGATCGCCGCTTCCTGTTTGCCAGCCCGTGGCACTTCATTGCGCTCGGCTTCGGCAGCGGCCTGCCGCGCTTCGCACCCGGCACCTGGGGCACGCTGGCCGGCTGGGTGCTGTTCGTGCTGCTCGACCTGTTCTACACAGACCTGGCGTGGCTCGGCCTGATCATCGCTGCCCTGTACTTCGGCGCCTGGGCCGCGCACCGCACGGGCGAAGCACTCGGCCGCGCGGACTCGGGCCACATCGTGATCGACGAGATCGTCGCGTTCTGGATCGTGCTGGTGATGCTGCCCGACACGGTCGAGCTGAAGGGCCTGCAGCACACCGTCGCGTTCCTGCTGTTTCGGTTCTTCGACATCGTCAAGCCGCCGCCGATCCGCTGGCTCGACGCCCGCTTCAAGAACGGCATCGGCGTGATGCTCGACGACCTGGTGGCCGCGTTCTTCACGCTGCTGGTGTTTGCGCTGTGGACGAGGCTGGCATGAGCCCGTCGGGCCGCCCCAAGGGCGAATCCCTGAGCGCGCAGCGCGAAGGCGGTCCATTGAGCGCGCTGGGCCGCCCCAAGGGCGAAGCGCTGAGCGCGCAGCACGAAGGTGGTCCGTTGGGTCCGGCTGCGCGCATCCAGGCCTTGGCCACCGAACTGGGCGCACGGCTGCTGGCACGCCGCCTGATGCTGGCGGCGGCCGAGTCGTGCACCGGCGGCGGCATCGGCTTCGCCGTCACGCAGATCGCCGGTTCAAGCGCCTGGTTCGACCGCGGCTTCGTCACCTACTCGAACGCGGCCAAGCAGCAGATGCTCGGCGTCCCGGCGGCGACGCTGCGCGTGTATGGCGCAGTGAGCGAGGAGGTCGTGCGCGCGATGGCACTGGGCGCGCTGGCGCGCAGCGCGGCGCAGATCGCGGTGGCCGTCACCGGCGTGGCCGGGCCGGGCGGCGGCTCGCGCGCCAAGCCGGTCGGCACGGTCTGGTTCGGCTGGGCGCTGCAGCCGGCGCGGGCAGCCACGGTGACGCTGGTGGCGGAGCGCCACCTGCTCGACGGTGATCGGGCCGCGGTGCGCACGCGGTCGATCATCGTGGCGCTGCGCGGCCTGATCCATCTGCTTGACGACGATCGCACCTAGACCGCGCCGCGCGCTGCACGGGCGTTGGGACGCATCGCACCGGGGAGGCTCGATGGACACACTGCTGTTCGATTCACGCTTCGCGCTGCGCCGGCTGCCGGTCAACGGCATCGAGATCGCGGTCCGGGTCGATGTCGCGGGCGACCCGTCGCGCCCGCCGCTCTTGCTGATGCATGGCTTCCCGCAGACGCATGCGATCTGGCATCGCGTGGCGCCGCACCTGTCCGCGCACTACCGGCTCGTGATGCCGGACCTGCGCGGCTACGGCGATTCGGCCAAGCCGCCGGGCGCCTCCGACCATGCCAACTACAGCAAGCGCACGATGGCGGCCGACATGCAGGCGCTGATGGCAGCGCTCGGCCACACGCGCTACTTCGTGTGCGGCCATGACCGCGGCGGGCGCGTTGCGCACCGGCTGGCGCTCGACCAGCCGCAGGCGGTGGCGCGCCTGATGCTGCTCGACATCTCGCCCACGCTCACGATGTACGAGCGCACCACGCGCGAGTTCGCCGAGGCCTACTACCACTGGTTCTTCCTGATCCAGCCGGCGCCGCTGCCGGAGCGGCTGATCGGTGCCGACCCGATCTTCTACCTGCACCGCAAGGTCGGCGGCTGGGGCTCGGCCGGTACGCAATTGTTCGATGCGCGCGCGCTGGCCGAATACGAACGCTGCTTCGCCGATCCGGCCGCGATCCACGCGATGTGCGAGGACTACCGCGCGGCCGCCTCGATCGACCTCGAGCACGATCGCGCCGATCTCGCCCATCGCATCGAGTGTCCGGTGCACGTGCTGTGGGGCTCGCGCGGCGTGGTCAATCGGCTGTTCACGCCGGTCTCCGACTGGCAGGAACGCACGCTGCCCGGCGTCAGCGGCCGCACCACGCCCGGTGGGCACTACATCCCCGAGGAGTCGCCGGACGAACTGGTCGACGAGATGTTCGCTTTCTTCGGTCCTACCCTCGCCTGATTCCCGGGTGACCCCGAGCAGCAAGCTGCGAACTGCGCCGCAATCACCCGGCAATTCGCGCGCGTGTTGCGCGCACCAGGCGACTCGCGCCGACGCTGCTCCACCATTGGTCTGAACGCGCTCGCGCCTTCACGGACAGGCGTCACTGCACTCCCACGTTACGGGGACGACGGCACGGCGCGCGCGATGCATAGTGCGTCTGCATTCACGCTGCTTGCGAATCACCATGCTGCTGTTTCGACCCACGACCACTTCGCATGTCGCGCCGCCGCTGCGGCTCGGCCTCGCGTTCTTCGACGAAGCCGATGCGCGCGCCATTCATGCGATCGTCAACTGGCTCGCCTCCGAGCAGTTGCCGTGGCAGGTGGTGGACGAGCGGCCGTACCACGCGCTGCTGCTGGCGCGCGGTGCGCGCGCCAGCGACGCGCAGCACCTGGCCGTGTTGCGCCTGAGCGCCGATGCCGAGCGCTTCGCGATCGCCCGCTACGGCGACGCCATGCCGGCCATGGCGTTGCGCAAGCCGCTGCAGCCGATGCAGCTGCGCGTGGTGCTGGAAATGGCGGCCGCCAGCCTGATCCCCGAGCACGTGGCCGCAGTCTCCCCGCAGACCCGGCCGCACATTCCGGTGCAGCAGGCCAGCCCGCGCCGCCCGGCCACCCTGCTTTAGTCCGGCCGGCTTCCCTGCCAACGCCGCACGCACCGTGCGGCGTTTTTGTTTCTGCGTGCGGCGCCTGAGCTGGGCGGGCGGCTCAGCCGGCGCGGTAGCGATTGATTTCGTCGCGCGTGCGCTGTGCGGCGGCCGCGGCGGCGGTCGCGAAATCCTCGCCGCTGCCGGCATACAGGATGGCGCGCGACGAGTTGATCACCATGCCCGCGCCCTGCGCATCGCGTCCGGCCTGCACGCTGGCCTGCACGTCGCCGCCCTGCGCGCCGATGCCCGGCACCAGCAGCGGCAGCGACGGCGCCAGCGCACGCACGCGCGCCAGTTCGGCCGGATAAGTGGCGCCGACCACCAGGCCGAGCTGTCCGTTGCGGTTCCAGGCGCTCTCGGTCAGGCGCGCCACGCGCTCGAACAGCCGCTCGCCGCCCACATCCAGCATCTGCAGGTCGTTGCCGCCGGCATTGCTGGTCCGGCACAGCAGAAAGGCGCCGCGGTCGGCGTAGGCGAGGTACGGCTCGATCGAGTCGAAACCCATGAACGGCGACAGCGTGACGGCGTCGGCGCCATAGCGCTCGAAGGCCTCGCGCGCGTACTGCTCGGCGGTCGAGCCGATGTCGCCGCGCTTGGCATCGAGGATCACCGGCACCTGCGGATGCACGCTGTGGCAATGCGCGATCAGGCGCTCGAGCTGCCCTTCGGCGCGCGCCGCGGCGAAGTAGGCGATCTGAGGCTTGAAGGCGCAGGCGAATTCGGCGGTGGCATCGACGATGGCGCGGCAGAAGGCGTAGATCGCGTCGTCGCCTTCGCGCAGGTGGGCGGGGAAGCGGGCGATGTCGGGGTCGAGGCCGACGCACAGGAGCGTGTCGGCTTGCGTCCAGCGCTGCGCGAGTTTCGCGGTGAAGGTCGTCATGCGCGCATTGTAGGCAGCGCGCTCAGCGACCTTGCGGCTGCGTGGTGCGGGCGAAAGCTCGTACGACAGCGCAAGCGACGGCGCGAACGACGGGGTGTGCGTGCTACGGTCGCGCCGCTGCCCCATCGGCGCGGCCACACGCACTGCGTCAATGACATCCCTCTCGCTGTCCCGCCGCGATTTCATCCTGCTGGCGCTGCTCACGCTGGCTTGGGGCTTGAACTGGCCGGTGATGAAGGCTGGCGTGCAGGACCTGCCGCCGTTGTTTTTCCGCGTGCTGTGCATCGCCGGCGGCCTGGTCGTGCTGTGGGCGTATGCGCGCGTGGCCGGCATTCCGCTCGCCGTGCCAGCGGGCGCCTGGCCGCAGATCGCCAAGCTCGCGCTACCGAACATGATCGTCTGGCACGTGCTGCTGATCATCGGCTTGAAGATGCTGCCGGCCGGTCGCAGCGCCATCCTCGGCTACACGATGCCGGTGTGGGTCGTGATCGTCGGCTGGCTGGTATATCGCGAGCGGGTGCCGCGCATCCACCTGCTCGGCGTGGCGGCGGCCTGCGCCGGTGCGCTGCTGCTGCTGTCGTCGGAACTGGCGGCGCTGTCGGGGCGGCCACTGGGCACGCTGCTGATCCTGATCGCGGCGGCGGCCTGGGGCTACGGCACGCATCTGATGCGTCGCCATCTGACCTCGATGCCGGTCATCGCGCTGACCTTCTGGATGCTGGTGCTGACGCTGGGGGTGATGGCGCTGGCGAGCGTGCTGTTCGAGCGCGCGGCATGGCGCACGCCCACACCGTTCGAGTGGGCCAGCATCGTCTACAACATGGCGATCGCGATCGCCTTCTGCCACGTGGCCTGGGCGCGCCTGGCGCGCACGCTGCCACCGGCAGCGAGCGGACTGTCGGTGATGCTGATCCCGGTGGTGGGCGTGTTCTCCAGCCTGTGGTTGCTGGGCGAGACGCCGTACTGGCAGGACTACGCCGCGCTGCTGCTGATCCTGGTGGCGCTCAGCACGGTGCTGCTCGGCGGTCGACCGCAGTCTCGCTGACCTCGTGACCGACTGGCACAGCGCTGGTCTGCACGGCGGCATCCGGCGCAGGGAAGCTGCGCCGTAGTGCAGCGGCACTGCGATCGGGCATCGCTGCGGCCGGCCGTACCAAGTTCGAGATGGATCGGGCACGTAAGCGGGATCGGGCGGCGGAATCGCCGGATTGCAGCGCGCCGGCGCGCCGTGTCGAAGCGCGACGCGGTGATGGCACGCTTTCTGCAAATCGAGGTCGGTGGCGCGCGCGAGCGCCGAACGATGAACCGACGCCGAGGACTCCGTGGGAAATCCGTTTCGCCCTTTCGATGCCGATCGCCCGATACGCCTGGGCTGCGCCTGCGGCCAGCACGCCAGCGCGGCCGAGCACGCGGCCAGTCAGGCCGCCGATACGTCGCTGACTGCCGCCGAGGCGCGGCGTGCCACCGATCCGGAGTCGCTTTCGCAGGACTTCATCGAAGCCACGCTGATGAAGGCGCTGTTCCCGCAGGACTCGGTGCGGCGTGCCTTCATCAAGGCGGTCGGCGCCAACACCGCGCGCGCCGCGCTGGCGAGCGTGCTGCCGGTGGCCTCGCTGCAGGCGATGGCGCAGGACAAGAAGGCGCCGGAGAAGACGGATCTCAAGATCGGCTTCATCGCAATCACCTGTGCCACGCCGCTGATCATGTCGGCGCCGCTGGGCTTCTATAAACGCCAGGGCCTGAACGTGCAGTTGAACAAGACCGCGGGCTGGGCGCTGATCCGCGACAAGATGCTCAACAAGGAGCACGACGCCAGCCACTTCCTGTCGCCGATGCCGATCGCGATCTCGCAGGGCCTGGGTTCGGTGGCGCAGCCGATGCGCGTGGCCACCATCCAGAACACCAACGGCCAGGCGATCACGCTGCACCTCAAGCATAAGGACAAGCGCGATCCCAAGGACTGGAAGGGCTTCAAGTTCGCGGTGCCCTTCGAGTACTCGATGCACAACTTCCTGCTGCGCTATTACGTCGCGGAGAGCGGGCTGGACCCGGACCGCGACATCCAGATCCGCGTGGTGCCGCCGCCGGAGATGGTGGCCAATCTGCGGGCGGGGAACATCGACGGCTTTCTCGGCCCCGATCCGTTCAACCAGCGCGCGGTGTTCGAGGAGGTGGGCTTCATCCACATCCTGTCCAAGGAGATCTGGGATGGCCATCCGTGCTGCGCGTTCGGCTTGTCCGAGACGCTGATCAAGGAAGCGCCCAACACCTACGCGGCACTGTTCCGCGCAGTGCTGGAGGCGGCGGCGATGGCGCGCGAGGCACGCAACCGCGAGCTGATCGCCAAGGTCATCGCGCCCACCCAGTACCTGAACCAGCCCGAGGCGGTCATCGCCCAGGTGCTGACCGGCAAATTCGCCGACGGCCTGGGCGGCGTGAAGAACGTGCCCGACCGCGCCGACTTCGATCCGGTGCCCTGGTACTCGATGGCGGTGTGGATGCTGAGCCAGATGAAGCGCTGGGGCTACGTCAAGGGCAACGTGAACTACCGCCAGATCGCCGAGCAGGTGTTCCTGCTCACCGATGCAAAGAAGTTCATGAAGGAGCAGGGCATGCCGCTGCCGGCAGGCGATGGCTACCGCAAGTTCACGGTGATGAAGAAGGAGTTCGACCCGGCCAAGGCGGATGCCTACGTGGACTCGTTCGCGATCAAGCGGACCTGATCGCCTGCCGTGTCATCCCCGCGCAAGCGGGTATCCACACCTTGCGCGGGTGCTGATTTCGTCTTTGGCGCGGGGAATGACACGCGCACCGGACACCATGACCTCCCTCTCCCTGCGCGCCGGCCTGCTCTCCGGCCTGATCCTGCTGCTGCTGCTGGGTGTGTGGCATATCGCCACCCTGCAGCCGGTGGCGAGCAGCGCGCCGGCGCCGAACCTCACGCCCGAGCAGATCGAGTACCTGAAGCTGCAGGGCAAGGACCCGACCGCCGGCGCCGCGGACAAGAAGACGAGCGGCTTTCCGACGCTGGCGCAGATGGGCGCGACCATGGTCCATCACCTGTCGCAGCCGTTCTACGACAACGGCCCCAACGACAAGGGCATCGGCCTGCAACTGGCCTACTCGCTGGCGCGGGTCGCGCTCGGCTTCGGTATCGCCTGCCTGGTGGCGATCCCGCTCGGCTTCCTGCTTGGCATGTCGCCGCTGGTCTACCAGTCGCTGTACCCGTACATCAACGTGCTCAAGCCCATTTCGCCGCTGGCCTGGATGCCGCTGGCGCTGTACACGATCAAGGACTCGAACATATCCGGCGTGTTCGTGATCTTCATCTGCTCGGTGTGGCCGATGCTGATCAACACCGCCTTCGGCGTGGCCGGCGTGCGGCGCGACTGGATCAACGTGGCCAAGACGCTCGAGGTCGGGCCGCTGCGCAAGAGCTTCGAGGTAATCCTGCCGGCGGCGGCGCCGACCATCCTGACGGGGATGCGCATCTCGATCGGCATTGCCTGGCTGGTGATCGTTGCTGCCGAGATGCTGGTGGGCGGCACCGGCATCGGCTACTTCATCTGGAACGAGTGGAACAACCTGTCGCTCACCAATGTGATCTTCGCGATCCTGGTGATCGGCGTGGTGGGCATGGCGCTCGACTGGATGTTCGGCCGCCTGCAGCGCGCGGTCAGCTACGTGGATTGATCGGCGACGAACGCAACCCATGTCCAATCGAGAGCTTCTTGCGTCGAAGCGCTATCCCGGCGCTACCGGGCAGGGGCGCGAGCCGGTGTTCGAAGAGGTGAGCTTCGGCATCGCGCGCGGCGAGTTCGTCTGCATCATCGGCCACTCGGGCTGCGGCAAGACCACCATCCTGAACGTGCTGGCGGGGCTGGACAGCGCCAGCGATGGCCACTGCTTCATGGAAGGCCGCGAGATCGCCGGCCCCAGCCTGGACCGCGGCGTGGTGTTCCAGGGCCACGCACTGATGCCGTGGCTGACGGTGGAGAAGAACATCGCCTTTGCCGTGAAGAGCCGCTGGCCCGACTGGCCCAAGGCGCAGATCGTCGCGCACGCGCGCAAGTCCATCGAACTGGTCGGCCTGAAGGGTGCCGAGCACAAGAAGCCCGCCGAGCTGTCGGGCGGCATGAAGCAGCGTGTCGGCATCGCGCGCGCCTTTGCCATCGAGCCGAAGATGCTGCTGCTGGACGAGCCGTTCGGCGCGCTCGATGCGCTCACGCGCGGCACCATCCAGGACGAACTGCTGCGGATCGTTCAGGCCACGCACCAGACCGTGTTCATGATCACCCACGACGTCGACGAGGCGATCCTGCTGGCCGACAAGATCCTGCTGATGAGTAACGGCCCCAGGGCCCGCATCGCGGAGATCGTGCGCGACACGATGCCGCGCGAGCGCACGCGCCTGACCATGCATCACGATCCGCAGTACTACCGGATCCGCAACCACCTGATCGATTTCCTCGTCACGCGCAGCCAAGCGTGCCAGCGGCGATCGTCGGCGGTGCCGCGTGAAGTCTCCCCCGGCCTGCACGACGATTCCCCGGCACCGGCGCCGCTGGCGCGCGTGGCCTGACCCCGCAGTTCGCAATCACCATCCACCAAGGAGACCGGGCATGGACCGCAACGACGTCACCGAGATGATCGTCGCCGCCAAGATCAAGAAGGGCATGCGATGGGGCGATCGTGGCGGAAGAGATCGGGCCTGTCAACAGGAGTCGGGTGACGGCCGGCTGCCTCGGCCAGATGACCTTTACCGAGGAGCAGGCCAAGAAGATCGGCAAGATCTTCGGCCTGCCGGCCGACGCCGTGCAACTGCTGCAGGTGGTGCCGTACAAGGGCTCGCTGCCGACCAGCGTGCCGACCGATCCGCTGATCTACCGCTTCTACGAACTGGTCAACGTGTACGGCACCACGTTCAAGGAACTGATCCACGAGGAGTTCGGCGACGGCATCATGTCCGCGATCGACTTCAGGATGGACATGACACGCGAGCCGGACCCGAAGGGCGACCGCGTGAAGATCGTGATGTCGGGGAAGTTCCTGCCCTACAAGACCTACTGAGCCGGACCTTTCGGCCGGCTCAGTGTGCGCCGGTCGAAGCGGACCCGCCGATCGACGATCGGCTGCCGCTCGACTCGCGCGGCGCGCCTGCAATCGGCGCCGCGCGTTGCGTCGGCACGACTTCTTTGTCACTACTCCTTCGGCACGGCGCCGCCGGCAGGCCAGTCGGTGCTGCCGATGCGTTTCAACTGCATCTCGAACATCCGCACTGGCGGCTTGCCTTCGACCACGCGCTCGCCGATCTCGGTCCACACGCCGTCCTTGAGCGTGGCCGTGTAGCGGATCGTGGCGCCCGGCCCGGCCGGCGTGGACCAAGTGAAGCCGTCCGGCCGCACCTCTAGCGGAAAGTCGCCCGCGTAGCCCTGCGCGTGCGAGCGGAACGCGTACTTGCCTGTTTGCGGCGAGAACGAGATCACCGCGAACGCGTTGAAGCCGACTGACCCATCGGGCATGTAGCCGCGGCCCTCGATCACCTTGAGGGTGCCGCCCAGCATGCTGCCCACGCGCTCGGTCTGGGTGAGCTGCAACGTCTTGCCGTCAGGCAGCGTGATCGTCGCGGGGCCGCGCCAGAGGCCGTCGAAGATCGACAGCGGCGCCATCGCCTTGGATTGCGCGGTCAGTAACTCGGTCGAGCGAGGGTCACCGGCCGCCTGCGCGGGTGAGGCAATCGCCAGACACAGCAGCGGGACGACGAGCAGGGCACGCATCGCTTGCATGGCAAGACTCCTCCGGTGGGAAAGAGCGCAGTGTGCCCGGCCGCTGCAGGCCCGAGCGGGCGGTGCGACGAACTCCGCCGGCCACGGCGCCAGTCGCAGCACGGCGGCGCGGCCGGCAGACGTCCAGGGCGCCGCTATGACCTGGCCTGCAGCATCGCCGCCATCTTCTGGTGGATCAGGTTGATCGCCTTCAGCGGCCGGATCATCACCTTGAACGAGGTGATCCGACCCTCGGCGTTCCACGCGATCATGTCGACGCCGTTGACTTGGATGCCGTCGATATCGACCTCGAACTCCAGCACCGCGTCGCGTTCGCCAGCCACTTCGCGCACATAGCGGAAGCTGTCGTTGAAGAACACGCGCAGCGCTGCGGCCAGGTATTGCGTAGTCACCGCCTTGCCCGCCTGCGGCGTGTGCACCACCGGCGAGTGGAACACCACGTCGTCGGCCAGCAACTCGGCCAGGCCGCGCAGATCGCGGCTGCGCACGAGCTCGTGCCAGCGCATCAGCGCGTGGGGCGCCAGGCGAAACGGCGTGCCCTGGTGGAAGCGCAGCATCCAGCCGCTCGCGGTGCGTGACCAGATCGAGCTGCGATGCGCATGCTCGACCACGCCATCGCTGACGACTGCGCTGTCGTAGGTCAAGTGCGCGGTGTCGGCATCGAGCAAGCGGACGCTCAGGTTAGGCAGAGGCAGCGTCGCGTCGATCGTGCGGCCGGCCATGTCGAGGATCTGCTCGTGCGACCACACGCGGCCTGAGCGCCCAAACTCGAAGAAGTCCGGCGACAGTGTCTTCTCCATGAAGCCGAGATCGAAGCGCGTAGCTGCGCGCCATAGGCTCTCCTCGAGCTGCGTCAGTTGCGCGCGGTCGCTGTCGGACAGCGCCGCGCTCGCCTGCGGGTCAGCGCCCATCGATTTCTCGTGATTCGGTCGGGGGGATGCGGCGCAGGATAGCGCTGCGGACGGTTGATCAGCACTCGGCGCAGTCGCAGGTGCCATGCCGCGTCTCGCGTCGCCAGTCACCGAGTCGGGGCGGTGCTCGCGGTCGCCGTGTCGGTGCGCAACGCGAAGCGCCGACGCTCGCTGCCGGACAAGTCGCTATCCGGCCGACCCAGCAGGCCAGTGGATCAGGCGCCCTGCGCTGGGTGTCGCTTTGAACGCAGATCGAGCGCCATCCACCGCAGACCTCGCTCCAGCTTCCAGTCGGTCCAGCCCCGCTTGCGATAGAAGCCGAAGGCGCGCAGCGTGGTGTCCAGATCTGTCGTCAGCCACGCGCGCGTGCAGCCCGTTGTCGCGAGCCAGTCCTCAGCCAGCGCCATCAGCCGACCGCCGACGCCGCTGCCCTCGTACTCGGGGAGCACCGCAATGACGAGCAACTCACCGGTCGCGCGATCGGCCATGGAGAACGCGACGATCCGGTCGGCGTCGACGTACACCCAGCCCTTGGTGGACTGCGCAAGGCTTTCAGTGACGCTTTGCGGAGTGATGCCGAGCCGCTGCAACTCCTCAATCGTCAGCGCGTTCTCGCGCGTTCTCGCGCGAACCTCGAACAGCTCCGGCATGTCGGCGACGGTCACTTCGCGAAATTGCACGGCGCTCGATCGAGTGATAGGTCGCTAAACCCAGCACCGTGTCCCGCGGGACACGCGTCGGCACGAGCCACGGGTTCGATGGCCCGCGCGGCAACGAGGCAACTGCGCCATGTCGTTAGAGCGAAACACGCATCGCATCGAAACATTGAAACAGACGAGGGCGGGCGACCACCACCACCCGCCGCGCTCAGACCGATGCCCGCTCTGCCATGTAGCGCCTGATCAGCCCGAGCAGTTCGTCTTCCTGGTAGGGCTTGCCGAGGTACTCGTTGACGCCCACGTCGAAGGCCACGCTGCGGTGCTTCTCGGCGGTTCGCGAGGTGATCATCATGATCGGGATCGCGCGCGTCTCGGAGCTGGCGCGCACGTTGCGCGTGAGGTCGAAGCCGTCCATGCGCGGCATCTCGATGTCGACCAGCATCACGTCGGGCTTGGCGTCCTGCAACTGGCGCAGCGCATCGACGCCGTCCTTGGCCAGCATGACGTCGTAGCCGTTGCGCTCGAGCAGGCGCTGGGTCACGCGGCGCACGGTGAGCGAATCGTCGACCACCATGATCAGGCCGCGCGCTTCCACGCTGCCGGCGCTGGACTCGGCCGCGCGTTCCTGCACGCGACGCGCCTCCACCGCGGTGGTGGGCACGGCCGGTAGCAGGCCGGCGGCTGGCTGCCACGGCTCGGGCGAGCGCGCGATCAGCTGCACCGGGTTGATGATCAGCACGATCTCGCCGTTGCCGAGGATGGTCGCGCCGAGGATGCCAGCCAGGCGCGAGACCTGCGGCCCCACGCTCTTGACCACCACCTCCTGGTTGGACGACAGGTCGTCGGCATAGATCGCCAGCCGGTCTTCGCCCGAGCGCACCAGCACCACCGGCGCCTGCTTGCCCTGGTGCAGCACCACTTCCTCGCCGAGCAGTTGGCCGAGCGGGCGCAGCACCACGTTGCCGATCGGCGCCATCTCCAGCTCGCCGCGCGTAAGCGCTTCGACGATCTGTGCCGGCTTGAAGCGACGCACCTGCTCGACCATGCCGGCCGGGATCGCATAGCGCCGGTGGCCGACGGTGGCGAGCACCACCTGCGTCACTGCCAGCGTCAGCGGCAGGTACAGCGTGAAGCGCGTGCCGCGGCCGGGTTCGCTGGCGATGGCCACGCGGCCGCCGAACGAGGCCAGCTCGTTGCGCACCACATCCATGCCGACGCCGCGACCGGCAAGTTCGGTGACCTCGGCCGCGGTGGAGAAGCCCGGCGCGAAGACCAGTTCCATCAGTTCGCGATCGGTCACGGCCTGCTGCGGGCCGAGCAGTCCCTTTTCGATTGCGCGCTCGCGAATGCGCGGCAGATTGAGGCCTGCGCCATCGTCCGCGCAGACCACGATGATCTCGTTGCCTTCCTGCCGCACTTCGATCGTCAGCTCACCGGTCTCGGCCTTGCCGGCCGCCTGGCGCTGCTCGGGGGTCTCTAGGCCGTGCACGATGGCGTTGCGCACGATGTGCTCGAACGGGCCGCCCATGCGCTCCAGCACGCCGCGGTCGATCTCGGTGGTGCCGCCGCGAACCTCCAGCGACACGCGCTTGTCCAGCTCCTTGGCGGTCTGCCGCGCCACGCGGTACAGCCGCTCGCTGATGTTGGCGAACGGCACCAGCCGCACCCGCATCAGCTGCTGCTGCAGTTCGCGCGTCAGGCGCGACTGCGCGGTGAGGTCGGTGTCGGCCAGTTGCAGGCCCTTGACCATGTTCGCCTGCACCATGGCCACGTCTTCCACCGATTCGGCGAGCAGGCGCGTGAGTTCCTGCAGGCGCGTGTAGCGGTCGTACTCGAGCGGGTCGAAGGTCTCGGATTCGCGGTCGAGGCGGTCGGCGCGCGCGGCGATCTGCGCCTCGGCCTGGATCTCCACCTCGCGCAACTGCGTGCGCAGGCGCGAGATGTTCTCGGTCAGGTCGGTGAGGCCGCCCTTGATCGAGCCCAGTTCGTTTTCCAGCTTGGCGCGCGCGATCGACACCTCGCCGGCCTGGTCGACCAGCTTGTCGAGCACGTCGGCACGCACGCGGATGAAGCTCGCTGGCTGCACCGGCGGCGGCGGGGGCAGGGCGGTCGGCCCGAGCGGCAGGATCGACTTCGGTGGCATCGGCGCGCCGGTCGCGCTGCCGCCCGCCATGGCACCCGGTGCGCCGGCCGCCCGCTCTTCGCGTTCGTCGCGCGCAGCGGCGAGATCGATCACCTCGGCGCCGCCGGCCGGCGTTTCCGCGTCGAGCGCGAGCGCCGCAGTGACGGCCGACTCGTCGGCCTGCGGGCGCTGCAGCGCTTCGTACAACTGCATCGCGCGGTCGTACTGGCCGTGCAGGTCGTCGACGATCACGCCCGGCACGCTCGCCAGCTGCATCGCCGACTCGATGCGCGTTTCCATGTCGTGCACGAGTTCGCCCAGGCGCATCGCGCCGGCCATGCGCGCGCTGCCCTTGACCGTGTGCAACTGGCGCATCAGGTCGCGCGCCACTTCGCGGTCGTTCGGGTTGTCGCCGAGCGCGCGCAGGTTGGTGGCCACGGCCGGCATCAGGTCGCCGGCCTCGGCCAGGAACACCGGCAGCAGGTCGGCGTCGAGTTCGTCGCGCACGGTGCTGGCGGCGGCGGTCGCAGTGGTGCTGTCGGACTCTGCTTCGTCGTCGGCCAGCGTCAGCGGGACGGCGGGTGCCGCCGGCGCGACCGGCGCGATGAAGGCCGGCACCAGCGGCTCGCTGTCCGGCTCGTACGCCTCGATGTCGGCCGCCGACGGTGTCGGCGTGGCCGGCGCAGCCGATTCGCGTGTGAGCAGCTCGTCGAGCAGCGCGTCGATCTCCGGATCGCCCGGCGCGGTCGGCTCGGTCAGCGGCATGAACGTCGGCAGCACCGGGTCCACGCTGTCGTCGTATGCCAGCTTGGCATCGAAGGAGGCAGGCGCGACCGGCGCCGCGGCGAGCGTGGGTTCGACGTCGGCGGTGGCGCCGGTCTTGGGAGCGCCGACGGCATCCGCCAGTGCATCGACGGCGGGGTCGGACATCGCCGCGGGCAGGTCATCGACGGGCAGGCCATCGACGGGCATGCCATCGAAATCGGCGGCGGCATCGTCGTCCGGCAGCGGCAGGGCCACCAGGGACTCGACGTTTGACGCGTCGGGCAGCAGATCGGCGGCAAGCGCGGGTGACAGCGCGGCAGCAGCGCTGACGCCGTCGGCGGTCAACTCGCGCAACTGCGCAGGCGGCGCCACCGCTTCGAGCTTTGCCATCGCCAGCGCCTCGAAGTGCGCGGCGTGACGGGCGTTGATCTCGTCGAGCAGGGCGCGGATCGCCTGCGCCTCGCGCGGCGCGGCGTCCGGGTAGATGCCGGCGGCGAATTGATGCAGCATGCCGCGCACGCGCTCGAGCACCTGGTCGAGCACGTCGAACTGCGCGGGCGTGAGGACGGGCTCGACACCATCGGGCGCGACCCGTTGCAGCGCGTGCATGGCGTCGTCGAGGGGATCGACGATCTCCCACACGGGCGCCAGGCCGACGGTGCCGCTGATTCCGGCGAGCGAATGCGCGCGCCGCACCGTGCCCGGGATCACCGCGCGCAGGGGTTCGAAGCGCCACTCGGCGACGTCCTGCGTGAGCAGGCGGATCGCTTCGTCGGCCTCGGTCAGGAACACCGAGTACAGGCCGTGGCTGATCTCGATCGGGCCGACGCGACGCACGTCGTCGCGCGCGGCCGTGCTCGGCTCTTCCGTGATGAGGGTGGCCGCTGGCAGGGGGGCGCGCGATCGAGAGTCAGGCGCGCGAGGCGCACCGGCGGCGGCCGCGGCGGGCCGGTCGTCATCGACGTCGGCCGCTGCGACCACCGTGTCGGCGATCAGCGCGTCCGGGTCGAGCGCGAAGGTGTCCGCGACCGGTGCGGCGCTGCCGTCTTCGCCCGAGCTGCTGCCGAGGGGGCGCGCCGATCTTCGCAGCGCGGTCGGCGCCTGGGGCGCCTGCCGGGACTTCGGGGCACTATCGGCGCGAGATGTAGCACCGCGCGCGGCCGAGTCGAATGCGCCACCTTCGCGCACGCGTTGCGCCGCCTGCACCCACGGCGCGACCGGCAGGTCGGTGCGCGGGTTCTGCCCGATGCGGCCGATCCAGCCGCGCATCTCGCCGGCCAGCGCGCTGGCCAGGCCGAGCAGATCATCAGTGGCAGCGCGCTCCTGCGCCAGCCACAGGTTGAAGCACTGCTCCACCCCCCAGGCGGCTTCGCCGAACTGCTTCAAGCCCACCATGCGGCTGGAGCCCTTGAGCGTGTGGAAGGCACGGCGCGCGGTGGTGAGCGTGGCCTGGTCGGTCGGCGCCCTGCGCAGCAGCGCGAGCTGTTCGCCGAGGCCGTCGAGCACTTCGTTGGCTTCCTCGATGAAGATGTCGAGCAGTTCGCGGTCGGCCGCCGCCTGCGAGTCGGGCAGCGGGGCGGTCAGCTCGGGCACCGGCGCCTCGGGCGCGGGCGCGAACAGATCGGCGATCGCCTGGGCGTCGTCGACCATGCGGTCCTCGCGCAGCTTCTTCATGCGCGCGCCGGCCTGAACCACGCGCTCCTTCAGGTCGGTGTCGTCGAGCAGGTCGGCTTCGGCGGTCAGTTGCGGCAGCAGGCGCGCCAGCAGCTGCAGCGCGGCGTTGTCCAGCGGCGCGGCCACCAGCCGCAGCGCGAGGTTGCGTGCGTCCTGCTGGTGCTGGGCGGCGGCGGCCTCGACGTTCTCGGCGCTGCGCACCGCCACCGGCGCGACGGGCTCCTCCTGCGGCGGGGTCCACTCGTCGCCGGCGTCGAGCTCGTCGTCGGCCACCGGGCCCTGGCCGAGGTCGGCCGAGAACATGCCGGTGCCGGGGTCGTAGTGGAACATGTTGCGCGGCTGCTCGACGTCCTGCGACAGCGTCTCGACGAAGAAGCCGACCGCACCCAGGTTCTGCGCGATGCGCTGGAACTCCTCGGGTCGCGCCTCGACGGCGGGGTTGGCGAAGTTCTTCACCGACTGTTGCACGTTGCGAAGCGCCGCCACCGGCTCGTCGTGGCCCAGCACCGACAGCACGCCGCACACCTGGTCGAACAGCGGCACCGTGCCGAGCAGCTCGCCGCGCTCGACCGGGTTGCGGAAGAAGCGATCGAGGCGCTGCTCGATTTCGCGCAGCGTGGTCTGGGTCTCGGTGACGACCGAGCCCATGGTGAGACGGTCTTGCGCACGGCGGGCCAGCTCGCTCATCCAGGGCGCGCCGTCGGGCAGCGCGCGGCCGGAACTGGCAGCCGCCAGCCGCTGCACCACGGTCTGCGCGCGCGTGACGTATTCGGGATCGATCTGCGGCAGCTCATCGGTGCCGAGTTCGACGAACAGCAGCGCCGAGGCCACTTCCAGGCCGACCGATTCGCGCTGGGCGGTGGCCGCCGGCGCCGCCGAGGTGACTTCGCCGATGGCGCCGAGCACGCGCGCCAGCGGTGCTGCCTCGAGCCGCTGCGCCGCCGTCTGCGCCATGCTGATCTCGTGCGAGAACTTGGCGGCGTCGCTGCCATTGCCGGTGACCAGCTGGCCCCAGATGGTCTTGGCGCCGGTGAGGGCGTCGCGCAGGCCGCGCAGCGCGTCGGCATCGATCGCGGTCAGCGTGGCGCGCTCGAAGTCGGCCGGGATCAGCGCCTCCAGGCCGTACAGGCGCTTGACCTCGGCCACGCGCGGCACGGCATCGCTGGCGCGACCAACGTAATACAGCGTGTCGGTCATCAGCCGCTCGGCCACCGCCGAGCCACCTTCGATCAGGCGTCGCAGTTGCAGGTTCAGTCGTGCCAGCACGCGCTTCAGGTCGACGTCGACCTGCACCTGGCGCGCATCGAGCGCCTCCAGCAGGCCGCGCACGATCCACCAGAAGCTGCGCGCCAGACCGCGCTGCGGCAGCCGCTCCAGGTCCATCAGCGCGTCGCGCATGCGGCGCCGTGCTTTCGGATCCTCGGCGTCGCGCAGGAAGCCGAGCAGGCCTTCCTCGAATACCACGCGCCGCACGCGCAGTTGGTCGGCGGTGAGCGGCTTGACCTCGATCTGGTGGAACGCGGGCCGGCGCGACAGGTCGGCGAACACCAGGTCGGCCGGGTGCACGCGCGCCGCGCGGTTCAGCGTCAGCACGTCGCGGTAGTACGGGTAGAGCCGGATCGGCTGGTTGGGACGGCCCGCGAGCAGTCCTTCGAGGTAGGCGATCACGGCGTTGATCGCGGTCTCGACTGTCTTCACCGCGGTCGGCAGGCATTCCTTCGGCTCGGACTCCCAGCGCCGCAGCAGCGCCTCGATGGCCTCGGTCAGAAGCGCCACGCCGCGCAGGTCGAGCAGCTGCAGCGCGCCGTTGGCCTGGTGCACCTGGTTACGCGCACTGCGCAGCGACTCGGCGTCCTGCTTGTTGGCGACATACGACTTGACGCCCGTGACCGCTTGCGCGAGCGACCCACGGATCTCGTCGATGACCCAGGCCAGCGGCGCGATGTCCTGCGACGCGCCCATCAGTTCAGTCGGATTGTGTGTTTCGGACATCGCTTGCCTCTGGCTGCCTCCGAGGCGGACCGGTCCGCCTCAGTCGCCGCGCGCACCGCGCGCGGCTCGTTGCTCTTGCCCCAGGCCGCAGCGCGCGGCCGCTC
Source organism: Burkholderiaceae bacterium (assembly GCA_034522655.1). Classification (GTDB taxonomy): domain Bacteria; phylum Pseudomonadota; class Gammaproteobacteria; order Burkholderiales; family Burkholderiaceae_F; genus JALHMQ01. The sequence continues at coordinate 166,632 of JAXHLD010000040.1, read as the reverse complement.
CGGAGCGAAGGCCCCTGACTTGCAGTGCGGCGCGCGCAAGACCCCTTCCGACCCGACTGAATCCATCGATGCACGTGCGAGGCCGAGGTCGCGAACAATATCCACCGCCTACTCCACCCGGAACCGCGCCACCGACGACTTCAGCTCGCGCGCCAGCGTGGCCAGTTGCCCGATCGACTGCGCCGCCTGCCGCGTGCCTTGTGAGGTCTGGTCCGTCACCGAAAGAATCCGCTCGATCGACTGCGCCACGCCGCCGGCGCTCTGCGCCTGCTCGTTAGTGTTGCCGGCAATGCGCTCGATCAGCTCGGCGAGCTGGCGTGAAACGCGGCCGATGTCCGCCAGTGCGGTGCCCGCCGCGTCGGACAGCTTCGTGCCCTCGACCACGCCCTGCGTGCTTTTCTCCATGGCCGCCACCGCGTCCTGGGTGTCGGTCTGAATCGTGCGCACCAGCGCGCCGATCTGCTTGGTCGCCTCGCCGGAACGATCGGCCAGTCGCTGCACCTCTTCGGCCACCACCGTGAAGCCGCGGCCGGCTTCGCCGGCCGCTTGCCGCCTGGATGGCGGCGTTCAGCGCCAGCACGTTGGTCTGCTCGGTAATGTCCGAGATCAGTTCCACGATCTCGCCGATCTCCTGCGACGACTCGCCCAGTCGCTTGATCCGCTTCGCAGTTTCCTGGATCTGTTCGCGGATCTCGTTCATGCCGGCGATCTGGTTGTACACCGCGCGCTGGCCGCGTTCGGCCGCTTCCAGCGAGTTGCGCGCCACCTTGGCCGACTCACCGGCGCTGCGCGACACCTCGTTGATCTGCGAGGCCATCTTCAGCACCTTCTCGCCGGTGTCCTTGATCTCGCGTGACTGCTGCTCGGAGGCGGTCAGCAGGCGCGTCGCGATGTCGCGTGCGGCGGTGGAGGCGTTGTTGACCTGCTCGGCGGCGTCGTCGATGCGGCTGACCAGCACCGCGCAGTTCTTCCACCGTGTAGTTGACCGAGTCGGCGATGGCGCCGGTGATGTCTTCCGTGACCGTGGCCTGCACGGTGAGGTTGCCGTCGGCAACCTCCTGCAATTCGTTCATCAGGCGAAGAATGGCGGCCTGGTTCTGCTCGTTGGTGCGCTTGGCCTCTTCCTCCAGGCGCTGCGCCTGGGCCCGCTCCGACTCGGCCTCGGCCGCGCGGCGCCGCGTGTCCGACAGCAGCACCTTGGCGATCGCCACCGCCAGCAGCAGCGCGGCGAGCGTGAAGAACACCAGCGCCCAGAAGTTGAAGGTGCGCTCGGTCTGCTCTTTCTGGAACATCTTCTGCAGCGCGGTGACTTCCTGCCGCAGCGGCTCGGCCTCGCGCACGATGGTCAGCTCGGCATCCTTGGCCTGCGAGATCGCCTGCAGGTTCGACAGCGCGCCCCCGACCGAGCCGTGGAACTCGCCGTACACCTTGCTCAGCTCCTGCAGCCGCGCGCGCGTCTCGGGGTCGCTGGCCGGCGCGATGCGCAGGCTGTCCGAGCCCTGCAGCAGCGCTGCGGTGAGGTCGCGGAACAGGTTGATGTCGCGGCCCAGGGTCAGCGCCAGTTCGGCGTTGGCGCCCTCGCCGGCGACGATCGCGTTGGCGCTGCGTCCCATGCGCTGGGTCAGCATCACGAGCTGACCGCTGGCGGCGATCTCGCGCGCCGAGGCGCCGCGTTCGAGCTTGGCGGCTGCGATCTCTTCGGTCAGCTGCAGCAGGCGCGGGCTGATGGTGTTGATGCGCTTGACCACGTCGCCGAACTGCAGCAGCGCCTTTTCCTGCGCCGCGATGGCCGAGGACGCCGCCTGCGTGGCGCGCCAGCGGTCGGCCAGGCGCGATAGCGCCGGCTGGATGGTGGCGGTGGCGGCGCTCAGGGCGCGCGTGCGGTCGCCGTTGGTGAGCGCCTCGACGTTGGCGTCGATGCGGTCGCGGCTGTCGCGCAGGTCCTCGAAGGCCTGGCGGCTGCCCTCCAGCGCGTAGGGGGCCGAACGCGCCAAGCGCTGCGTGTGCATCAGGGTGTCGCCCGTCAGTTCGATCTGGATTGCGCCGTTGGCGGCCTGGCGCCGGTCGAGCGCGATGGTGCCGGCCAGGATGACCGCGGTCAGCACCAGCAGGATCAGCAGCACCTGGATCTGCAGGCCGATCGGGCGATCGCCGATCACCGGCAGCTTCCAGTCGAGGAAGCGGTCGATCATCGCCGCCGTGCGCTTGCCGCCGTCCGGGTTGGCGAGCGACAGGCGTCGTGTCAGCGGCGCGGCGCGCGGCGCCGGCGCGATCGGCGCGATCAGCGAGTCCTCGCCCGACGGCGGCGCGAACTCCGACGGCCGGAACGCGGCGTCATCCTTGCCGCCGCCTGCCGACTTGCTGCGCTTCTTCCTGCTCGTTCCGAGTTCCAAGGCCATGGGTCTTCTCCAGGGCGTCGCGTGCACGCGCATCGGCCGATGCGCGCTGACACCGCGTCCGCGGCGGCGCTAGATGCCGATCGTTGCAAACGCCTCGGAGGCCACCAGGCCGCCGAGGTTCAATTCCGTGAGCTGGTTGCCGTCGAGGTCGCGCCAGCGCGCGGCCTCCCAGGGCAGCGCATCCGCGGCGGCGTCGCCGAGCGGCTCGAGGTCGTTGAGGTTGCGCAGGCCGAAGGCGCGCGTCACGAGCACGCCGGCATTAACCCGCAGCGACTCGCCGAACACCAGCAGCTGCTGCGACTGGTCCGCCGGCAGCGCGCCCTGGCCGGCCAGGTGCATCAGGTCGATCACGCCGATCAGCCGGCCGCGGACATTGGCCAGGCCGCGGTACCACGGGCGAGTCCACGGCACCGGCGTGATCTCCGGCGCGCTGACGATCTCGGCCGCGGCGTTCATGTCGAGCAGGTAGCCGCGGCTGCCGATACGCACCGCGAGCCGCATCGGCTCGTTGGGCGCGCTGGTGGCGGCCTTCAGCCGCTCCGCGAGCTGGGTCGAGAAGTCGCGCAGCCTGCTGCGGCCGCTCGCGCCGGACTTGATGCCGGTTTCCATCGGTGCGCCTGATCGCGGCCCGGCCTCAGCCGAGCGCCGCGATCTTCTCCAGCAGTTCGTCCGGCTTGACCGGCTTGCTGACGTAGTCGCGCGCGCCCTGGCGCAGGGCCCAGATGCGATCGGTCTGCTGGTTCTTGCTGGTGCAGATGATGATCGGGATCGCCTGCGTGGCCGGGTCCTTGGACAGCGTGCGCGTGAGCTGGAAGCCGTTCTGCCCCGGCATCACCACGTCCATCAGGATCAGGTCGGGCGTGGCGGACTTCAGCTTGATCACTGCTTCCTCGGCGTTCTCCGCGGCGGACACGGCGAAGCCGTTCTTGGTCAGCAGTTCGGTGAGGAAGTAGCGCTCGGTCGGCGAGTCGTCGACGATGAGGACTTTCTTGATGGCCATGGGCAAGTCCCTTGAAATCAGGTGGCGGTGGCGCGCGCGGGTTCGGGCGTCGAGAACTGGCGCACCGCCGTCAGCAGGCTGTCCTTGGTGAACGGCTTGGTCAGGTACTCGCTGGAGCCGACCATGCGGCCGCGCGCGCGATCGAACAGGCCGTCCTTGGAAGAAAGCATCACCACCGGCGTCTTCGAGAAGCGCGGGCTGCGCTTGATCAGCGCGCACGTCTGGTAGCCATCGAGGCGCGGCATCAGGATGTCGCAGAAGATGATCACCGGCTGGTGATCGTTGATCTTGGCCAGCGCTTCGAAGCCGTCCTGCGCGAGGATGACCTGGCACCCGGCCTGGGTGAGGAAGATTTCCGCGCTGCGCCGGATGGTGTTCGAGTCGTCGATCACCATCACCTTGCGGCCGCGGATATCGGAGAAATCAGGGGCGGACATGTCGACGTGTCCTCCTCGTCGCGGCGAGACGCAGGGCTGCAGTTGCGGCAGGAGCGCCCGCCGTAAACGCTGCGTGGCGCGTCAAATCTCGACTAATTCGAAGTCTTCTTTGCGGGCGCCGCATTCAGGGCAGGTCCAGTTCGGTGGAACGTCGTCCCAACGTGTGCCCGGGGCAATGCCTTCGTCCGGCAGGCCGGCGGCTTCGTCATAGATCCAGCCGCAGATCAGGCACATCCAGGTTCGCGCTTTTGCAGTTGCCTCGCTCGTGGTCATCAGCGAAAAAAGTCCTGTCAATTCGATAACATAGTGAGTGCTGCGGATCATAGCCGTTGCCTCGAAAAGCAGGGTGCTTTGCCCGCAGTCCCGGCCTCTTGGGTCGGCCTCACGGTCGAACGGGTCGCGGGTTCGGGTGATTACCCGACACGCGCGGCGCTCGCAGTTGACTCTGGCGCGCGGCGCGGCACGACAAACATCACGATGTCGGCGCAGGATCGGTCCTGTGTCGGTCGAAGCAGCATCCGAACGGCACCGATTCCCACGCCCAACTCTTCTCGCGTCCCGCCATTCATGTCGATTCACGCCCCGCCGACCGTGCTGACCTTCTCCGCATCCGACCCGACGGGGGCGGGCGGCGTGCTGGCCGACGCCCTGACCTGTGCCTCGATGGGTTGCCATGCGGCCTGCGCCATCACCGCGGTGGCCGTGCAGGACAGCACGCGCGTCGAGGACGCGCTGCTGATCGACGACGAGTGGCTCGACGACCAGGCGCGCGCCGTGTTGCAGGACATGCCGGTGGCGGCCTTCAAGGTCGGCGCGGTGGGCTCCAGCGACAACGCGCAGACGATCGCCGAGATCCTGTCCGACTACCCGGAACTGCCGGTGGTGTTCGATCCGTTGCCCGCCGTGCGGGCCAGCAGCAGCGGCTCGGAAGAGGCGGCCGACGCCGAACTGATGGCGGCGCTGCGCGAACTGATCGTGCCGCAGTCGACCGTGATGACGCTGTCGCTCGAACAGGCGCGCCGCTGGATCGCGCTGGCGGCCGATGACGATGCGGCCGAGGAGTGGGACGCTGCGCGCTGCGCGCGCGAACTGCTCGAATGGGGCGCGGAGTACGTGCTGATCACCTCGGCCGAGACCAGCGGCAGCCTGGTCATCAACCGCCTCTTCGGCCCCGAGCAGAGTGTGCAGAGCGAAAGCGTGGAGCGCGTGGAGCTGCGGTTTCGCGGCGCCGGCGACACCTTGTCGGCGGCGATCGCTGCGCTGCTGGCGCAGGGCATCGAGGTCGGCGACGCCGTGCGCGAAGCCAACGACTTCATGGCGCAGTCGCTGGCCGGGGGCTTTCGCATGGGCATGGGTGACGCGATGCCCGACCGCCTGTTCTGGGCCGGCGACGACGGCAGCGATGCCAGCGATGATGACGGCGAGGACGACAGCGCCGCCGCCGCTCCAGAACCCGACGATGGCGCGCAGCGCCACTGAGCCGTGCCCTCACTGCGCGTATCCGACTCGAACTCAACCGACTCTAATCCCACCGACCGCACCAGGATGCCCCCTCGCATGAGCCCCAAGGACCAGACCGTCGATCGCAACCAGCAACTGTTCGAGCGCGCCCAGCGCAGCATTCCCGGTGGCGTCAATTCGCCGGTGCGTGCTTTTCGATCCGTGGGCGGTACGCCGCGCTTCATCGCACGCGCCCTCGGTCCGCACTTCTGGGACGCCGATGGCAAGCGCTACATCGACTACATCGGTTCGTGGGGGCCGATGATCGTCGGCCACACGCATCCCGAGGTCGTGGCGGCGATGCACGCGGCGATCGAGCGCGGCCTGAGTTACGGCGCGCCGACCGAGGCCGAAGTCGAGATGGCCGAGGAGATCATCAAGCTCGTGCCGTCGATCGAGCAGGTGCGGCTGGTGTCCTCGGGGACCGAGGCGGCGATGAGCGCGCTGCGCCTGGCGCGCGGTGCCGCCGGCGGCGGCAAGGGACGGCGCAAGATCATCAAGTTCGAGGGCTGTTACCACGGCCATGCCGACAGCCTGCTGGTGAAGGCCGGCTCCGGCCTGCTGACCTTCGGCAATCCGAGCAGCGCCGGGGTGCCGGCCGAGATCACGCAGCACACGCTGGTGCTTGACTACAACGATCCGCAGCAGCTCGAAGACGCGTTCAAGGCGCACGGCGATGACATCGCCTGCGTGATGGTCGAAGTGATCGCCGGCAACATGAACCTGGTGCGCGCCACGCCCGAGTTCCTGCAGACGATGCGGCGGCTGTGCACGCAGCATGGCGCGATCCTCGCGTTCGACGAGGTGATGACGGGCTTCCGCGTGGCGCTCGGTGGCGCCCAGTCGATCTATGGCATCGAGCCTGACCTCACCGTGCTCGGCAAGGTGATCGGTGGCGGCATGCCGGTGGCGGCCTTTGGTGGCCGGCGCGAGGTGATGCAGCACCTGGCGCCCCTGGGCGGCGTCTATCAGGCCGGCACGTTGAGCGGCAACCCGGTGGCGGTGGCCTGCGGGATGGCGACGCTCAAGCTGATCCAGCGTCCCGGGTTCCACGACGCCCTGGCGGCACAGACCACGAAGCTGATGGACGGACTGGTCGCGGCGGCCAAGCCCAGCGGCGTGCCCTTCTGCGCGGACTCGGTGGGTGGCATGTTCGGCATCTACTTCGCGCCGACGGTGCCGCAAAGCTATGCGCAGATCATGGCCATGGACAAGAACCGCTTCAACGCGTTCTTCCACGCGATGCTCGGGCGCGGTGTGTACCTGGCCCCGTCGGCGTTCGAAGCGGGTTTCGTTTCGGCCGCGCACGACGACGCCGTGATCGCGCAGACCCTGGACGCGGCGCGCGCGTCGTTCGCGGCCATCGCCTAGTGGTTTGCCCGCACGGCGGCCGGGCGTGCCGGCCGACGGATGACATTCGTCCGGCACGGAACCTGACCGCGTCGATCAAGGACAAAGGCAGCATGTCTTCCCCCGCCCTCCCGCTGTGTGCCTGGTTTGCCGATCGCGCCAGGCACGTTGTTTCTTCCGGCTTTGTCAGTCTCGCCCTTGCAGTCGGCGCCATTGCCCTGAGTGCCGCCGCGGCGCAGGCGCAATCGGTCAAGGTCGACCACGCCGAGGCCGAGCTTGTCTCCGCCACCGCGGCGATCGTGCCGGGCCAGCCGCTGCCGGCCGGCCTGCGCATCAAGCACGACCCGCATTGGCACACCTACTGGCAGGTGCCGGGCGATTCGGGTCTGCCGACCACCATCAAGTGGACCCTGCCGCCGGGCTGGACCGCGGGGCCGATCGAGTGGCCCGTGCCGCAGCGCTTTCCGGTCGGCCCGCTGATGAATTTCGGCTACGACGGCGAGGTGTTGCTGCCGGTGACGCTGACGCCGCCGACCGGCCTGGCGGTCGGCGACAGCGTGGCGATCAGTGCGCGCGCCGACTGGCTGATCTGCGCTGATGTCTGCATTCCGGGCGGTGCTGATCTCAAGCTCACGCTACCGGTAAGCGCGTCGGCCGGGACGTCGAAGCACGCAGCGCTGTTCGCCGCCACACGCCAGCAGATTCCGCAGAAGGTGACGCTCGACGGCGCCAGCGCCACCCTCGAGGACACGCGCATCCGTCTGGCGTTCGCGCCCCGGTCGTCGCCCGCCGAGGTCGTGTTCTTCCCGCTGCAGGAGGCGCGCGTCGAGCCGGCGGCGGCGCAGGTGCTACGCGCCGAGGACGGCAAGGCCGCGCTGTACCTGACCGCCGCGCAACCGGTGGCGCCCGACTTCAAGGCGCTGGCGGGGGTCCTCGTGGTCGATGGCGGCCCGGCGCGCGCCGATCGCGGCGGCTGGGCCGGCGTGATCGAGGTGCCGCTGATGGCCGGCACGGTGGCGAGCGTGGGCGGCAGCGCGGCGACCGCGGTGACGTACGCCGATGGCGCGCAGTCGGTGTCGGTCGGCCTGCTCGGCGCGCTGATCGGCGCCTTCATCGGCGGCCTGATCCTCAACCTGATGCCCTGCGTGTTCCCGGTGCTGTCGCTCAAGCTGCTGTCGCTGCTGCAGCATCAGCGCGCGAACGACGCGGCGCAGGTCAGGCATGCGTCGCTGGCGAGGCATGGTTGGGCCTTTGCCGCCGGCGTTGTGCTGAGCTTCGTGCTGCTGGCGGGGCTGCTGGTGGCGCTGCGTGCCGGCGGTGCGCAACTGGGCTGGGGCTTCCAGCTGCAGACGCCGTGGGTGGTGGCGGCGCTGTCGACGCTGTTCTTCGTCATCGGCCTGAACCTGCTCGGCGCGTTCGAGTTCAGCTTCGGCGGTGGACTGGCTAGCAGCCACCTGGCCAACCGTCTGCAGAGCGAGCGCGTGACCGGCAGCTTCTGGACCGGCGTGCTCGCGGTCATCGTGGCGGCGCCGTGCACGGCGCCATTCATGGGCGCGGCACTCGGCTTCGCCGCCACGCAGCCGGCACCGGTGGCGCTCGGGGTGTTCGCGGTGCTGGGGCTGGGCATGGCTACGCCGTATCTGCTGCTGACACTGTTCCCCGCGCTGCTGGCCCGGCTGCCGCGTCCGGGCGCCTGGATGGAGCGCTTCAAGCAGATCATGGCGTTCCCGATGTTTGCCACCGTGGTGTGGCTGCTGTGGGTGCTGGCGCAGCAGGTCGATGCCAACAGCATCGGCCTGGCGCTGGCGGCGCTGGTGCTGGTGGGGATGGCGGCTTGGGCCTTGGGCCTGTCGCAGCGGGGCGCGCGCGGCTTCCGCTGGGTCGCACTCGGCACCGCCGGGCTGGCCATGTACGCGGTCCTGGCGGCGACCGGCACCGACGCCTCTGCCGCGCCCGAGTCCCGCGCCGGCGGCAAGTCGGTGACGCAAGGCTGGACGGCCTGGTCCAAGGCCGAGAACGAGCGCCTGGTGGCGGCCGGCACGCCGGTCTTCGTCGACTTCACGGCGGCCTGGTGCGTGACCTGCCAGGCGAACAAGCAGCTCGTGCTGAACAAGGCGGCGGTCAACCGCGCGTTCGAGGCCAAGGGCGTGACGCGCATGCGCGCCGACTGGACCAATCGCGACGAGGAGATCACGCGCGAGCTGGCGCGCTTCAAGCGCAACGGCGTACCGCTTTACGTGCTGTACGACAGCAAGGGCCAGGTGCGTGTGCTGCCCGAGCTGTTGACCGAAGGTGCGGTGCTCGAGGCGCTGCGAGCCCTTTGAGTGCGCATCAAGACCACGCGATCTTGTCGAGGACGACACCGATGACGATGCGAACAAACACCCTGCGATCCCTGCGCAACCTGCTGGCGGCCGCCGCGATCGGTCTGGCGGCAGTCGGCGCGCAGGCGCAGCCGGCCCCTGGCCAGTCCGCGCCGGCGTTCGCGCTGACGGCGATCGACGGCAAGCCGGTCAACCTGTCCGACTTTCGCGGCCGCTACGTGGTGCTGGAGTGGAACAACCCGCACTGCCCGTTCGTGGTCAAGCACTACGGCAGCGGCAACATGCAGTCGTTGCAGAAGCGCTTCACCGCCGACAACGTGGCCTGGCTGACGATCAACTCGACCAACTCCAACCATGGCGAGTACATGGCGCCCGCCGCGCTCGGCAAATGGATGCAGGAGCAGGGCGCATCACCGACTGCGGTGATGCTCGATGCCGACGGCAAGGTCGGCCGCGCCTACGGCGCGCGCACCACGCCGCACATGTATGTGATCGATCCGAAGGGCGCGCTGGTCTACGCCGGCGCGATCGATGACAAGCGCTCGGCCAATGCGGCCGATGTGAAGACGGCGCAGAACTACGTGGTCCAGGCGCTGACTGAATTGAAGGCCGGCAAGCCGGTGAGCGCGGCCAGCACGACCGCGTACGGCTGCTCGATCAAGTACTGACAAAGGCGGCCGACCGGCGCCGTCCCTTGCCATGCCACCGCCAGGGCGCGTCAGACGCGCTGTAACTCGATGCGCGAGTCGCGGCTGCGGAGTTCAGCGGCGGCGCTGCGCTTCGCTCTGCTCGACCTGCTTGGCGAACCAGCGAGTAAAGAACACGCCCATGCCGATCGTGATGATGATCACGCCAAGCGACATGAGGCCGACGTCCGAAGTGAACAGCAGTTTCAGGGCATCCATCGCAGGCACTCCTCTAACCGGTCGGCGGGCGGTAGGTGGCGGGTGAAATGGCGCGGTTTGTCGGCGCCGGTTAAGGTCAAAGGCGCGGTCGGCGAGCCGTGGCTGTCGGCTCAGTGGCCCAGCAGGCGCTCGTGGGCCTGGCGCTGTTCGGCAAATCCCTGGCACTCGGCGCAGCGCGCCGCCGCCGGGTTGACCTGCAGGCGGGCCGGGTCGATCGGCTCACCACAATCCACGCAGTCGCCGAGTTCGCCCTGGCCGGCGCGCGCGAGCGCAGCATCCACCTGGGCCAGTTCGGCGGTCAGGCGTGCGAGGTCGGTGACGTCGCGCTCGCGCGCAGTTTCGGCGGCGGCGTCATCGTCGGTTTCATCGGCGCGCCGCGGCAGCCCCGCTTCGTCGTGCGTGCCCATGCTGTCGTGGTGCAGGCGCGCGCTCAGGGCCGCCGCCAGTTCGCTGCGGCGCTGATGCAACTGCTGCGGAAGATGCGTGAGCACCTCGTCTCGCGAGACCGAGGGTGCGGGTCCGGTTGCTGGGATGGCCATGACATGACTCCTGCCGGGTGGATTGATCCCACCATTCGGAACGAGGGTAGGGTGCGCTTGCCGCGAGGCCGTTGATTGGGGTCAACCGCCCGGAATTAGAGGGGAGCGACGTTGCGGCGGTCGCCTGGGACCGCTATTGTTGCGATGCATCAACAATGCGGCCCAGCGGGCGATCGCCGGACAACCCGGTGGCGCATCCTGCGGTTGCAGTCCCTGCCGACCGCTACCCGGATCGGCGGGCCGGCATGGTTCAGGTGCCCCGCCATCCCGAGCGGGCACGCAGTCGAGGAAGCATGTTCACGTCGCATTACCTGCGCGGCGCTCTGGCGCCACGGTCGGTCGCGGTGGTCGGCGCCACGGAACGCGCCGATGCGCTCGGCCTGCATGTGTTCAACAACATCGTCGACGGCGGCTACAAGGGCGACGTCTACCCGGTCAATCCGAAGCACGCGCAGGTGCGCGGCATTCGCTGCTACCCGTCGCTGGAGGCCTTGCCGATCGCGCCCGAGCTGGTGGTGATCGTCACCCCGGCGCGTACCGTGCCGCGGCTGATCGACGACGCCGGCGCGCGCGGCATCCGCGCCGTGCTGGTGCTGTCGGCCGGCTTCGCCGAGATCGGCCCCGACGGACGACGCCTACAGGAGCTGGCGCTGACGCGCGCGCGCGCTTTGGGCATCCGCCTGCTCGGGCCGAACTGCCTCGGCATCATGCGGCCGGAGATCGGCTTGAATGCGACCTTTGCCCGCACGCCGGCGCGCCCGGGCACGGTAGCGCTGGTGTCGCAGTCTGGCGCGGTGGTGGCGGCGCTGCTCGACTACGCGTGGACCGCCGGCTTCGGTTTCTCGTCGGTCATTTCGACCGGCGCCGGCTCGGACGTCGAGTTCTCCGAGATCCTCGACTACCTGGCGCTCGATCCGGCCACCCGCAGCATCGTGCTGTACATCGAGGGCGTGCACGATGCGCGCGCCTTCATGAGCAGCATCCGTGCCGCGGCCTCGGTCAAGCCGGTGGTGGTGCTGAAGGTCGGCCGCCACATGACCGGCCAGAAGGCGGCGATGAGCCACACCGGCGCGCTGGTCGGCGACGATGCGGTGTTCGACATCGCCCTGAAGCGCGGCGGCGCGATCCGCGTCGACGCCTTCAACCAGATGTTCGCCGCGGCCGAGTCGCTTGCCACCGGGCGCCTGCCGCGCGGGCTGCCGGGTAACCGGCTCGCCATTCTCACCAATGGCGGCGGCCCGGGCGTGCTGGCGGCCGATGCCACCGCCGATGCCGACGTGCAGCTGGCCAAGCTCTCGCCCGAAGTGCTGGAAAAGCTCAACGAGACGCTGCCGGTCACCTGGTCGCACGGCAATCCGGTCGACATCATCGGCGACGCCGATGCCGGCCGCTTCGCCGAGGCGATGAAGATCATGCTGAGCGACCCGGCCAACGACGGCGTGCTGCTGCTGTTCACGCCGACCATCAAGCTCACCTCGGCGGAGACCGCGCAGGCGGTGCTGCCGGTAATCCAGGCAGCCGACAAGCCGGTGGTGACGGTGTGGCTGGGCGAGGCCGACGCCGCCAAGGGTCGCGCGGTGATGAAGGCCGCCGGCGTGCCGGCGCTGATCAGTCCCGAGCGCGGCGTGCAGTCGTTCTCCTATCTCTCGCGCTTCGTGCGCAATCGCGAGCTGCGCCTGCAGACGCCGCCGCCGCACGTGGACGAGTTCGACACCGACATCGTGGGCGCGCGCCGCATCGTCGAGCGCGCGCTGCTGTCGGGGCGCGCACTGCTCGACGAGAACGACTCCAAGCTGCTGCTCAAGTCCTTCGGCATCAACATTGCGCGCACGGCGCTGGCACGCAGTGCCGACGAGGCGGTCGCGCTGGCGGAGGAGATCGGCTTTCCGGTGGTGCTCAAGGTGGTCGCGCAGGGCGTCACGCACAAGAGCGAGGTCGGCGGCGTGCTGTTGTCGCTGCGCACTGCCGATGACGTGCGGCACGGCTTCGACACCATCTCGGCGCGCGTGGCCGAGCGGTCGCCGGCCGCCAAGTTCATCGGCGTCAACGTGCAGCAGATGATCCGCCGGCCGCATGGCCGCGAGCTGATCGTCGGCCTGGCGCGCGATCCGACCTTCGGCCCGGTGATCACCTTCGGCCTGGGCGGCATCGCGGTCGAGGTGTTTCGCGATTCGGCCGTGGCGTTGCCGCCGCTGAACCGTTACCTCGCGCTTGACATGATCTCGCGCACCAAGGTGTCGAAGCTGCTCGACAGCTATCGCGGCCTGCCGGCGATCGACCTCGATGCCCTGGTGAGCACGCTGCTGAAGATCTCCGACCTTGCCTGCGAGATCCCCTGCATCCACGAACTGGACATCAACCCGCTGCTGACCGACGAGCACGGCGTGATCGCACTCGACGCGCGCGTGATGCTGGGCGACGGGCCGTTGGCGCCGGACGCCACCTACTCGCACCTGGCGATCCATCCCTACCCGAAGAACCTGGCGCCGCCGACGCACCACCTGTAGACCGGTAGGCACCGTGCTGTTGCGGCCGATCCGGCCCGAAGACCTGGAGGCCGAGCGCCGCTTCATCTCGCGCCTGTCGCCGCAGACGATGTACCTGCGTTTCCATGCGCCGCTGCGCGAACTGACCATGGAGCGTCTGGTGCGCTACACGCAGATCGACTACGACCGCGAGATGGCGTTCGTCGCGATCGACGCCAATGCCGATCATCCGGACGGCGAGATCCGCGGCATCGCCCGCTACACGCGCAATCCGGACGGCAGTACCTGCGAGTTTGGCGTGGCAATCGAGGACGCCTGGCAGGGCCGCGGCCTCGGCCACGCGCTGATGAATGCGCTGGAGAGCTGCGCGCGCGAGCGCGGCATCAGCGAGATCATCGGCTACGTGCTGAGCGACAACGACGACATGGGCAAGCTGATGCGTGCACGCATGTACGACGCCCGGCGCGACGAGGACGAGGCCGGCGTGCTGCGCTTCGGCAAGTCGCTGCAGGCGGCGGCACTGGCCGGCGGCAAGGCGGGTGGTGCCAAGCACAGCGGAGCCGCGGAGAAGGTCTGACCTTGCGCGCGTGCCGGCAGCGAATGAGTCCGATGCGCGCGCGGCTGCACGCAGCCGACCCGTTGCCGCAACAAGACCGGTACCGCGCTGCGGCCTCCGGTCCCGGGACGGCCGCGCATGCTTGAGGCGCTGATCCGGCGGCTGGTGCACCCGGCGCCGCGCGACCGCGCGTGGGCTGCCGCGCTCGCCCTGTTCCTGATTGCCAACCTCTACTACCACGGCGCCCAGCCTTACGCGGTCGACGCGGTGGCCGCACCCTGGGACAAGGTCGCGCACGTGCTGCTGTTCTTCATCCTCGGCGCACTGATCTGGGTCGCGTTTGCGGGGCGGCGCTTCTGGGCGGTGCTCATTGTGTGTGCCGTGGTGGCTGGCACCGACGAGCTGGCGCAAATGCTCAACCCTGGACGCGAGGTCGATCTGATCGACTGGCTGGCCGACGTGGCGGGCGTGCTGCTGGCCGGCCTCCTCCTTGCGCAGGGGCGGCGTCGCCTGCGCACGCCGGTGCGCGCCACGCGGCTCACGCGTTAAGCCCGCTCCACCGTACACGCGCCTGGTGCGCGCTTGCCTCAGCGCTTGACTCATGAGCGCGCGGCATCCGCGGCATACCTGGCGCGCGGCTGCGCGTCGATAGAATCGCGCGGGTTCCACCGCAACAAGCGGCGGCATCCAGCGGCGATGCCGCACGCGCGCCGGATTCCCCTCCCCGGCGCATTCTCTCTGAGACCCGGCCCATGAACTTCGCCATCGTGCACGTAATCCTGCGCTGCCTGGCCGCGGTCGCACTGGTGGTGGCCACGAGCGCCGCGCCGGCGCATGCGCAAGCCCCGCGCGGCTTCATGTGGGAGGCCCGCAAGGGCGATGCGCGCGTGCTGTTGCTGGGCACGATCCACGTCGGCCAGGCCGGCATGACCGAGCTGACCGAGGCGCAGTCGCGTCGCGTGCGCGCGGCAGAGGTGATCGCGGTCGAGGCCGATGTCTCCGACGCGCAGCGCACGATGGCGGCCTTCCAGCGCCATGCACTGCTCGCCGCCGATGCACCCGGGCTCGACCGAACGCTGCCGGCGGCGCTGCGCGCGCGACTGGAGAAGCTACTGCCGCGCTTCGGCCTCGTGCCCGAGGCGCTGTGGCGGATGAAACCCTGGGTGGTGGCCAACAACCTGGTCGTGATGGAGGCGATGCGCCTGGGCTTCAGCCCCTCGCTGTCGACCGAGGCCCAGTTGTTCGAGCTGGCGCGCAGCGCCGGCCTGCCGGTGGTCGAGATCGAGAGCGTGGACCTGCAACTGGCGCTGTTCGATTCGGCGCCTGCAGACCTCCAGCTGGCCTATCTCGACGAGGCCGTGACCAGCGTCGAGACCGGCGCCGGCGGGCGCGAGATCCGCGACCTGGTCACTGCCTGGCGCGGCGCCGACGAGGCCGGCATGACGCGGCGCCTGGCAGCGATGAGCGAGTCGCGCCACGCCGGCGAGCGCTGGATCGCCGCGCGCGTGATCGACGGTCGTCATCCGGCCATGCTGGCGGCGATCGAGCGCTACGCGAACAGCGGCCGGCTGCACGTGGTGGCGGTGGGCACGCTGCACTTCTTCGGCCCGGCCGGCCTGCTCGAGGGCCTGCGCGCGCGCGGCTATCGGATCACGGCGCTGCCCGGATGACCGAGCGGCTGCGCCTCGCACTGCCCGGCGGCACGCCGGCCGAGTTGCTGGCCGATCACGCGCTGCTGTTGCCGCAAACCCGGGCGCTGGTGGTGGCCGATGTGCACTTCGGCAAGGCGGCCACCTTCCGCGCGCGCGGCGTGCCGGTGCCGCAGGGCACGACCACCGACAACCTGCGCCGGCTCGATACGCTGCTGGCGGCCACCGGCCCCGGCCTTCTGGTGTTTCTCGGTGATTTGTTCCATGCGCGCGAAGCGCACGCGCCCGCCACGCTGGCCGCGCTGCGCGACTGGCGCGCGCGCCATCCGCACGTGGACATGGTGCTGGTCGAGGGCAATCACGACCGTCACGCCGGCGCGCCGCCAGCCGATCTCGGCGTGCGCGTGGTGCAGGAGCCCTGGCCGCTCGGCACGCTGGCCCTGTGCCATCACCCGCAGCGCGTCGCCGGTCTTCATGTTCTCGCCGGCCACCTGCATCCCTGCGTGCGCCTGTACGGCGGCGCCAACGACAGCCTGCGCCTGCCGTGCTTCTGGGTTCGCGAGGAACTGACGCTGCTGCCGGCGTTCGGCGAGTTCACCGGTGGCGCGCCGATCGTGCGCGAAGCATGCGACCGCGTGGTTGCGATCGGCGCGGGCCAGCTGTACGAAGTCCCGGCGCCGCGGCCCGCGGTCAGTGCCGCGTGAACACGTAGCCATCCATCGCCAGCACCTGCGCCTCGGTGCCGAGGTCGATGCGCTCGACCTGCGCGCCGGTACCGGCTGCGCCGTAGGCCACGAGCAGCGGCAGGAAGTGCTCGTCGCTCGGATGCGCGCGGCGTGCCTGCGGGGCGCGTTCCAGCCACGCCGCGAGATCGTCGTCAGCGTGACTGCGCAGCGCCGCTTCGACCCATCGGCGGAAGTCCTCGACGTAAGGCGCCGCGCCGCTCGCCACGCCGAACTCGGCCTCGCCCCGCCGCAGCAGGGCCATCACCTCGTGCAGGTTGTGCGTGATGTGGCCGGAACCGAGCAGCAGCACGCCCTCGTCGGCCAGTGGGGCAAGCGCGCGGCCGAGCCGCAGGTGATGCGCGGCACCCAGCCCCGGCTGCACGGCGACCTGCGCGACCGGCACGTCGGCCTGTGGATACATGTGGCGCAACGGCACCCAGGCGCCGTGGTCGAGGCCGCGGCAGCCATTGCTGCTGGCGGTAAGGCCCGCCGTCTTCAGCAGATCGACTGCGCGCTGCGCCACCTGCGGCGCGCCCGGCGCGGCGTAGTGCATCCGGTACAGGTCGGGCGGAAAGCCGCCGAAGTCGTGGATCGTTTCCGGCTTGGCGCTGGCGGAGACCATCGGCAACTCGGTCTCCCAGTGCGCCGAGGCGACCAGGATCGCTTTCGGCCGCGGCAGACGCTGGCCGAGGGCGGCCCAGCCCTCGCTCGCACGCGAGCCGCCGCGCGCGTGCAGCGGCGAGCCGTGGGAAAGAAAGAGGGTGGGCAGCGTCATTCAGGTTCTCCGTCGGTCAGATCGCGGGCCCTCCGGCCGCGACCCTCGCTGGCTCGGCGGATATTGGCCGGGACAGGGGGTGGTTATCGCTCCCGGGGCCGCTTGCGCCTCCTGGTGCATGACCGGGCCGCGCTGCGATCGATTCGTGCCTCAGGCGGTCTGCATCCGGGCCAGCGCGGGCACGCGCCGGCCGTCGAGCGCATAGGCGCCGGCGCCCAGCAGCGCCTGCACCGCCAGCGTCACGGTCCAGAACGCCGGGTACTCCCGGCCGCCGTTGGGCGCGCTGAATACCCAGCCGTTGCCGGCGTGCACCCAGGTGGCGCCGAGCAGGATCGGGATCAGCGCCGCGGCCACGGCGCGCGTCTGCACGCCGAGGATCAGCAGCACGCCGCCGGCGAGTTCGGCGCCGAACGTCACGTAAGCCAGCACGCCGGGCAGGCCGAGCGACTGGAAGTACTGCACGGCGCCCGGCAGCGTGAAGACGAGGAGCTTCAGCAGCGCGTGGGCAATGAACATCACGCCGAGCGAAACGCGCAGGGCGAGCGCGGCATAGCGGGCGGTGCGGGTGTCGATCGTGGTCATCTCCGTTCAGGTTCGGTGGGAGCGCCGCGGAAGGGGTGCAGCGCATGAGGAGGACTGTATTGACCAGACTTCGACGGATAAAGATGGATATAAATGAATGTTTATTCAAGATATCAGGATAGTCAGTGGCCGATCGCCTGCATCACCTGCGCAGCCCAGGTGCGCAGCGACGCGGCGCAATCGAGGAGACAGCATGGATCGCCTGGCCGGGATCGAGGCCTTCGTGCGCGTGGTCGAAGCGGGCAGCTTCGTGCGCGCGGCCGAGCGGATGGGGATCTCGACCTCGGCGCTGTCGCAGCGCGTGGCCGACCTCGAGGCGCACCTGTCGACGCGGTTGCTCAACCGCACCACGCGCAAGCTGTCGCTGACCGAGAGCGGCCAGGCCTTCTTCGAGCGCGGCGTGGCCTTGCTGGCCGACCTCGACGAGGCCGAGCAGCTCGCAGCGTCGAATGCGGCCCGCCCGCGCGGCACGCTGAAGCTGACCTGCGCGCACGCGATCGGCGTACAGCGCATCGCGCCGGCGATCGCGCGCTTCCATGCGACGTATCCCGAGGTGAAGTTCGAGGTGGTGGTGGCCGACCGCATCGTCGACCTGGTGGAAGAGGGTTTCGACCTGGCCATCCGCATCGGCACCGTCGGCAGCGAGCAGCTCGTCGCGCGCAAGCTCGGCACGATGCATCTGGTGATGTGCGCCGCGCCGGCCTACCTGAAACGGCGCGGCACGCCGCGCTCGGCCGCCGACCTCGCGCAGCATGACCTGCTGACCTACGCCTACTCGCGCACGCCGCGCCTCTGGACGCTGCGCGGTCCGGCGGGCGAGTCGATCGACCTGAAGGCCACCGGCAGCCTGCATGCCAACAGCGGCGAAGTGTTGGTCGCGGCGGCCGTGGCCGGGCAGGGCATCGTGCTGGAGACCGACTTCCACGTCGCGGCGGCCGTGGCCGACGGCCGCCTGGTGCGGGTGCTGCCTGACTACGAGGGCGGCAGCGGCGACATCTGGGCCGTGTACCCGAGCCGGCACCACCTGTCGGCCAAGGTTCGCGTGTTCGTCGACCACGTGGCGGCCGAGTTCGCGGCAGGCGCGCCGTCGCCGCCGGCTGCGCCCTGCCGGGCGCGCGCGGACCGCCGGGCGCCGGCGCGGCTGAGGCATCCGCACGACCGCGGACAGGCCCCGGCACCGCGCGTTTTCCCCATGGCGGGTCGGCGGAGTTCTTGCCGGCGGCGCCTGCTCGGTGCATTGCACCAATAGGCCGGCTCCTCTAACGGTCCGGTTGACACGCACGGGCGATCTCGGAAATAGTACGAGCGTTCGTTTTCTCCGAACGCCCGTCATCGTTTTGTCATCGGGCGTGGTCCTCCCCGCCGGTTTCGACTGCGATCCCCTGCTCCGAACCTCATGACCCTGGCCACCACGTTCCGTTCGCTGACCGCGCCGCTGCGCCCGCGCAAGGGCGATGCCACGCGCGCGGCGATCGTCGAGGCGGCGCTGGCGATCGCCCGCCGCGACGGCCTGGAAGGCCTGACCATCGGTGCCCTCGCCGATGCGCTGGCAATGAGCAAGAGCGGCGTGTTCGCCCACTTCGGCTCGCGCGAGGACCTGCAACTCGCAGTGCTCAATGAGTATGCGGCGCGCTTCGTCGACGACGTGCTGCGCCCGGCCGTGGCCGCGGCGCGCGGCCTGCCGCGCCTGCGCGCGCTGCTGGAGAACTGGCTCGCGCTGCTCGGCCGCGAACTGCAGCAGGGCTGCCTGCTGATCGCCGGCGCCAGCGAATACGACGACCGCGTCGGGCCGCTGCACGACGCCATGGTGCGCATCGTGACCGGCTGGAAGCGGGAACTGCTGCACGCGATCGAGCTGGCGCGCGCCGAGGGGCATCTGGACCGCAAGCTGGATCCGGACCAGCTGGTGTTCGAGATCTACGGGCTGATGCTGGTCGCGCACCAGGATGCGCGCCTGCTGCACTCGAAGGACAGCCTCAAGCGCGCCCGCACCGCGCTGGCGCGGATGCTCGACACCTACGGCACCGCCGCCGGCAAGCGCTCGCTGGCTGCCAGGGCGGCGCCGAAGCCTCGCACCGTGGGACGCGCCGAAGGCGCGCGCTCGCCGCAGCTGAATTCGGGCCGCTCACCCGGCCTGCGCACACCTGCCCTCGACGACAAGCGAGGGACCCGTCTTTCGACCAAAGCGCAGCGCGTGCGAGCCGCAGGCTCGCGTACACGCGCTGCGAAAGCCACGTAGGAGTTGCCATGCCCGTCTACACGCCCCCCTTGCGCGACCAGCAGTTCGTGATCCACGAAGTGCTCGGCGCCGTCGACACCCTGAAGGCCATGCCGCGCTATCACGAGATCGACGCGGACATCATCAATCACGTGGTCGAGGAGGCCGGCAAGTTCTGCGCCGAGGTCCTGCACCCGATCAACCTGAGCGGCGACGAGGAAGGCTGCACCTACGACCCGGCCAAGCACGAGGTGAAGACCCCGGCCGGCTTCAAGGAGGCGTTCGACACCTTTCGCGCCGCCGGCTGGCAGGGCCTTGCGGCCGAGCACGAGTACGGCGGCCAGGCGCTGCCGCACCTGCTGCAGATCGCCTTCTACGAGATGCAGTACTCGACCAACCAGGCGTGGGCCATGTATCCGGGCCTGACCATCGGTGCCTACGAGTGTCTGCACGTGCACGGCACCAAGGCGCAGAAGGACCTGTACCTGCCCAAGCTCGTCAGCGGCCAGTGGACCGGCACCATGTGCCTGACGGAGCCGCACTGCGGCACCGACCTCGGCATGCTGCGCAGCAAGGCCGAACCGCAGGCCGACGGCAGCTACAAGATCACCGGCACCAAGATCTTCATCTCCTCCGGCGAGCACGACATGGCGGAGAACATCATCCATTTGGTGCTGGCGCGCCTGCCCGACGCACCGCAGGGCACGAAGGGGATTTCGCTGTTCATCGTGCCGAAGTTCGTGCCCGCGGGCGCAGGCGCGGACGCCAAGAACGGTGCGCGCAACGGCATCCATTGCGGCGGCATCGAAGACAAGATGGGCATCCACGGCAACAGCACCTGCCAGATGATCCTGGACGGTGCGACCGGCTGGCTGGTGGGCGAGCCCAACAAGGGCCTGAACGCGATGTTCGTGATGATGAACGGCGCGCGGCTGGGCGTGGGCGTGCAGGGCCTGGGCATCAGCGAAGTCGCCTACCAGAACGCTGCGGCCTACGCGCGCGACCGCATCCAGGGCCGCTCGCTTTCGGGCGTCAAGAGCCCGGGCACGCAGGCCGATCCCATCATCCACCACCCGGACGTGCGCAAGATGCTGCTGACCGCGCGCGCCTACACCGAGGCCGGCCGCGCATTCGCCTACTGGGTCGCGCTGATGGCCGACCAGCAGTATCACGGCGCGACCGAGGAGGACCGCAAGTTCGGCGCCGAGATGATGGCGCTGATGACGCCGATCGTGAAAGCCTTCATGACCGACAACGGCTTCCGCTGCGCGTCGGACTGCCTGCAGGTGTTCGGCGGCCACGGCTATATCCGCCAAGCCGGCATGGACCAGTTCGTGCGCGATGCGCGCATCAACATGATCTACGAGGGCACCAACACGATCCAATCGCTCGACCTGCTCGGCCGCAAGGTGCTGATGGACAACGGCGCCAAGCTGCGCAAGTTCGGCGCGATGGTGACCGCCTTCATCGAGCAGTACGGTACGCGGCCCGACATGAACGAGTTCATCACGCCGCTGGCGGACCTCGGCGACAAGGTCACCAAGCTGACGATGGAACTCGGCATGAAGGCGTTCGGCAACCAGGACGAGGCGGGCGCTGCCGCGGTCGACTACATGCGGGTCGTGGGCCACCTGGTGTTCGCCTACTTCTGGGCGAAGATGGCTCGCATCGCGTTCGACCGCATCAAGGCCGATGGCGACCAGGTTGACCCCTTCTACGTCAACAAGATCACGGTCGCGCGCTTCTACTTCCAGCGCTTGCTGCCCGAGACTGCGTACCACATCCGCTCGGCGCGCTCGGGCGCGAAGAACCTGATGGAACTGCCGGCCGAGGCGTTCTGAGCATGCGCCGCACATCGATTACAGAGACCAGGAGAATAACGTGACCAACTTCGTCGTCCGCAAAGTCGCCGTGCTCGGCGCCGGCGTGATGGGCGCGCAGATCGCTGCGCATTGCGTCAACGCCAAGGTGCCGGTGGTGCTGTTCGACCTGCCCGCGAAAGAGGGGCCGAAGAACGGCATCGTCCTGAAGGCCATCGAAGGACTGAAGAAGCTCAACCCCGCGCCGCTCGGCAACAAGGACGACGCCCAGTTCATCGAGGCCGCCAACTACGAGGAGCACCTCGAACTGCTGCGCGGTTGCGACGTGATCATCGAGGCGATCGCCGAGCGGATGGATTGGAAGCACGACCTGTACAAGAAGGTCGGGCCGTTCGTGCGCGAGGACGCGATCTTTGCCTCCAACACCTCGGGCCTGCCGATCGCCAAGTTGAGCGAGGTGATGGACGCCGGGTTGAAGGCGCGCTTCTGCGGCGTGCACTTCTTCAATCCGCCGCGCTACATGCACCTGGTCGAGCTGATCCCGACGCCCTCGACTCAGCCGAAGATCCTCGACGACCTCGAGACCTTCCTCACCAGCACGCTCGGCAAGGGCGTGGTGCGCGCGAAGGACACGCCGAACTTCATCGCCAACCGGGTCGGCATCTTCGGCATGCTGGCCACGATCAAGGAGGCCGAGAAGTACGGCATCCCGTACGACGTGGTCGACGACCTCACCGGCTCGAAATTGGGACGCGCCAAGAGCGCCACGTTCCGCACGGCCGACGTGGTGGGCCTGGACACGATGGCGCACGTGATCAAGACGATGCAGGACACGCTGCCGGCGTCGATCGATCCGTTTGCCGCTCACTTCGCCACGCCACCGGTCCTGAAGGCGCTGGTGGAAAAAGGTGCGCTCGGCCAGAAGGCGGGCGCGGGCTTCTACAAGAAAGAGGGCAGGGCGATCAAGGTGCTCGATCCCAAGCGGGCCGAGTACGTGGAAAGCACCGGCAAGGCCGATGACCTCGTTGTCCGCATCCTGAAGAAGAAGGATGCCGCCGAGCGGCTCAAGCTGCTGCGCGAGACCGACCATCCGCAGGCCAAGTTCCTGTGGGCGATCTTCCGCGATGCGTTCCACTACATCGCCGTGCACCTCGAATCGATCGCCGACACCGCGCGCGACGTCGACTTCGCGCTGCGCTGGGGCTTCGGCTGGAGCACCGGCCCGTTCGAGACCTGGCAGGCCGCCGGCTGGCCGCAGATCGCCGAGTGGGTGAAGGCCGACATCGACGCCGGTGAGGCATTGAGCAAGGCGCCGCTGCCGAAGTGGGTCTTCGATGGCCCGGTCGCCAAGAACAACGGCGTGCACAGTGCCGCGGGCTCGTGGAGCCCCGCCAAGAAGGCCTTCGTGCCGCGCTCCACGCTGCCGGTCTACGCGCGGCAGATCGTGCGCGCCACGCTGACGGGCGAGGGCGCTGCCACGGGACACACGATCGGCAAGACGATCCACGAGGACGCCGATGGCCGCATCTTCACGCTCGACAGCGGGCTGGCTGCTGAAGTGCTGGTGTTCTCGATCAAGAGCAAGATGCACGCGATCGGCCCGGGCGTGATCGCCAACCTGCTGAAGGCGGTCGAGCTCGCAGAAGCGCAGTACCGGGGCCTGGTGATCTGGTCGCCGGACGAGCCGTTCTCGGTCGGTGCGGATCTGAACGCCATGCTGCCGGTGTTCATGTCCGGCGGCGTGAAGGCGATCGGCGAGGCCGAGAAGCAGATGCAGGACGCGATGATGCGTCTGAAGTACGCGCAGGTGCCGACCGTGGCCGCGGTCAGCGGCATGGCGCTCGGCGGCGGCTGCGAGCTCGCGCTGCATACCGCGTGCCGCGTGGCGAACCTCGAGAGCTACATCGGCTTGGTGGAAGTGGGCGTGGGCCTGATCCCCGGCGCCGGCGGACTCAAGGAAGGCGCCGTGCATGCTGCGCGCCTCGCCCAGCAGGCCGGCACGACCGACGTGTTCCCGTACCTGCGCGGCTGGTTCCAGAACGCCGCGATGGCCAACGTCGCCAAGAGCGCGCTCGAAGCGCAGCAGATGGGGTATCTGAAGCCGGACGACATCATCGTCTTCAACAGCCACGAGCTGCTGTGGGCGGCGATCGGCACCGCGTTCGCGATGCACGCCAGCGGCTACCGCCCGCCGCTGGTGCCCAAGGGCTTCCCGGTGGCCGGCCGCACCGGCCTGGCGACGATCAAGTACCAGCTCGTCAACATGCGCGACGGCGGCTTCATCAGCCAGCATGACTTCTTCATCGCCTCGGCGATCGCGGAGGTGATGTGCGGCGGCGACGTCGAGGCCGGCTCGCTGGTCGACGAGCAGTGGCTGCTCGACCTGGAGCGCAAGTTCTTCATGCAGCTCGTCGCGCATCCCAAGTCGCAGGAGCGAATGATGGGGATGATGCAATCGGGAAAACCGGTCCGTAACTGACGTTACGGACCGCCTTTCCCGTTGCATCTGTTCCTCGTGGATGCAAGGGGGCTTGCCAGCCCCCTTGGAACCCCCGGCAACTGAATCGAATACCGGAGCCAGAGATGACCAAGCAAGTGCAAGACGCCTACATCGTCGCCGCCACGCGCACGCCGATCGGCAAGGCGCCGAAAGGCAGCTTCCGCAACCTGCGGCCGGACGACCTGCTGATCGCGGCGCTGCGCGGCGCGCTGAAGCAGGTGCCGAGCCTCGATCCGAAGACGATCGAGGACGCGATCATCGGCTGCGCCATGCCCGAGGGCGAGCAGGGCCTGAACGTGGCGCGCATGAGCGTGCTGCTGGCGGGCCTGCCGAGCTCGGTCGGTGGCGTGACCGTCAACCGCTTCTGCGCCAGCGGCATCACCGCGGTGCAGATGGCGGCCGACCGCATCCGCGTCGGCGAGGCCGACGTGATGATCGCCGGCGGCGTGGAGTCGATGAGCATGGTGCCGATGACCGGCAACAAGCCATCGATCAACGCGCACGTGTTCGATCGCGACGAGAACATCGGCATCGCCTACGGCATGGGCCTGACCGCCGAGAAGGTCGCCGAGCGCTGGAAGGTGACGCGTGAAGCGCAGGACGCCTTCGCGCTCGCCTCGCACCAGAAAGCGATCGCCGCGCAGAAGGCGGGCGAGTTCGCTGGCGAGATCACGCCGATCGAGCTGGTGGAGAAGTCCGTCAACCTCGGCACGCACCAGCTCGATGTGCGCAGCCGCACCGTGGCGCTCGACGAAGGCCCGCGCGCAGACACCACGGTCGAGGCGCTCGGCAAGCTGCGGCCGGTGTTCGCCGCCAAGGGGTCGGTCACGGCCGGCAACAGCTCGCAGACCTCGGACGGCGCCGGCGCGCTGATCCTGGTGTCGGAGAAGATCCTCAAGCAGTTCGACCTGACGCCGCTGGCGCGCTTCGTCTCGTTCGCGGTGCGCGGCGTGCCGCCGGAGATCATGGGCATCGGGCCGAAGGAGGCGATTCCCGCGGCGCTGAAGGCCGCCGGCCTGTCGCAGAACGATCTCGACTGGATCGAGCTGAACGAGGCCTTCGCCGCACAGGCGCTGGCGGTGATCGGCGACCTCGGGCTGGATGCGAGCAAGGTCAACCCGATGGGCGGCGCGATCGCGCTCGGCCACCCGCTCGGCGCCACCGGCGCCATCCGCGCCGCCACCGTCGTGCATGCGCTGCGCCGCAAGCAGCTCAAGTACGGCATGGTGACGATGTGCGTCGGCACCGGGATGGGGGCGGCGGGGATTTTCGAAAGGGTGTAGCGCTTTCGATGTACGCGATCGGCCTGCGGCCGATCGCACGTGCATCGAAAGCGGTCTGATTTGTTCGCCGCGACCGGCGGCGCCGGATCGCGTCGAAGCGGGTGGCGGCTGCACGTTGTTCCGCCCGCCACGACGAGGTGCGTGCGGCGCGACTGCGTCGCTCTGCACGGCACCTTCGGGTGCTGTGCCTCAGCCGGAGTCCAGTGCGGTGCGCGGTGCTAGCCGCGCGGTCGCTGTCCGTGTGTTCCTCGGGAGTCGCTGCGATGAAGAAGACCACCGTCACCACCGCCGACCGGTTCGAGCTGCACGCCACCACCTTCGGCGATGCGCACACCGCGCGCGCGGGCGTGCTGATCGTCTCGGGGATGGGCGTGGAGCAGCACTACGACGCGGCGTTCGCACAGTGGCTGGCGGCGCAGGGGTTCTGGGTCGTCACGTTCGACTATCGCGGCATGGGCGCGTCACGGCCGGCCCAGTTCCGCACGTCGCTGCGCGGCTTCGAGGCCGACGTGCTGACCTGGGCGCAGAAAGACTGCGCGGCGCTGGTCGCCTTTGCGGGCGATCACCTGGGCGGGCGTCCTCTGCTGTGGGTCGGCCACTCGCTCGGCGGACAGATCCTGGGGCTGGTGCCCAACCGCGAGCGCGTGACGGCGATGGTCACGGTGGCCACGGGCAGCGGCTACTGGCTGGACAACTCGCCTCAGTTGCGCAGCTACGTGTGGTGGCTGTGGTACGTCGCCGCGCCGGCGGCGCTGCGTCTGTTCGGCTACTTCCCCGGCCGGCGTCTGAAGAAAATCGGCGACCTGCCGCTGGGCGTGATGCGGCAATGGCGCGCCTGGTGCCTGCACCGCGACTACGCGGTGGGTGTGGAAGGGGCCGAGGTCGAGCGCGCGTTCGCCTCGGTCACGACGCCGATCCTGTCGCTGTCCTTCACCGACGACGAGTACATGTCGGCCCGCAACATCGAGTCGCTGCACGGCTTCTATCGCAATGCGCCGCGCGAAATGACGCGGCTGGATCCGCGCGCTGTGGGCGTGCGCCGGGTGGGTCACTTCGGCTTCTTCCGCCGCAAGCACGGCGACACGCTGTGGCCTCACGCGGGTGAGTGGCTGTGGCGGTTCGCAGCGCAGGCATGATCACGTCCGGATCCCTTTGCGACGGACGACAGCGATGAGCGTGGCCGAACGTTTCTACGACGCCTTTGCCCTGGGCGACTGGCACACCATGGGCATGACCTACGCGCAGCACGCAACGTTCAGCGACCCGGTGTTTCCGCTGCTCAGCGCGGAGGAGGTGCGGGCAATGTGGCACATGCTGCTCGCGCGTGCGCAGGACTTCTCGCTCAGCTACAACGTCGTCGCGGAAAACGAGGATGGGGCGCGCGTGGTCTGGGTTGCCCATTACACCTTCAGCCAGACCGGTCGCCCGGTGACCAATCGTGTCGTTACCGAGATGCGTTTCGCCGCCGGCCGCATCGTCAAGCAGGTCGACCGCTTCGGGCTATGGCGCTGGTCGCGCCAGGCGCTTGGCCTGCCCGGCCTGCTGCTGGGCTGGACGCCGATGATGCGCGACAAGGTGCAGAACCAGGCGGCTGCTGGGCTGCGCAAGTTCGTCCATCAGGAGCGCCAGCGCGGGCGCTGATCGATTCCTTCATCACGGAGACCGCATGACCATCCGCACCCACACCGCCGACGGCGTCGCGACCATCGAGATCGCGCGGCCCGAGAAGAAGAACGCGCTCACGGTGGCGATGTACCAGCAGATGGCCGACGCGATCGGTGCTGCGCACGACGAGCCCTCGGTGCGCGCGATCCTGATCCACGGCCAGCCGGACATCTTCACCGCCGGCAACGACCTCGAAGACTTCATGAAGAACCCGCCGGCCGACGAGAAGGCGCCGGTTTTCCAGTTCATGGCGGCGCTCGGCTACGCGGAAAAGCCGGTGATTGCCGCGGTCAACGGCGCGGCGGTCGGCATCGGCACCACCATGCTGCTGCATTGCGACTTCGCCTACTGCGCCGACAACGCGATGTTCTCCATGCCTTTCGTCAGCCTTGGCCTGTGCAGCGAGTTTGCCTCCAGTCTGCTGGTGCCGCTGAACGCCGGTTACCACAAGGCGGCAGAGAAGCTGCTGCTGGGCGAGCCGATGAGCGCCGAAGAGGCGCTGGAGATGCGCATCGTCAACCGCATCCTGCCGCCCGGCGAGGTGCTCGATTACGCGCGCAAGCAGGCGCTGCGCTTCAACAATCTTCCGCCCACCAGCGTGCGCGAGACCAAGCGCCTGATGAAGGCCGGCTGGCGCAGCGTGACCGAGAAGCTCATCCAGGACGAGGCCAAGAGCTTCGCCCGCATGCTGCGCACCGATGAGGCGAAGGAGGCCTTCAATGCCTTCTTCGAGCGGCGCAAGCCGGACTTCTCGCGCTTCGGCTGAGACTGCGCGATGAAGCGCCGCGCCGAAATCACGCTCGCCGACCTGCAGGCGCGCGCGGCCACCTGCCTGCCGGCGCTGTTCGGCCTGCAGGTGCTGCACGTGGACGAGGCGGAAGTGCGGATGCGCCTGGACATCCAGCCAGCTTCCTCGCGGCCTCAACGGCCTGCATGCGGCCAGCGCCATCGCTGCTGGCCAGCGACCGCGTGCGGCTTCGCCACCATCGCCCACCTGCCGCACGGCGCGCAGAACTTCACGACGATCGAGTTGAAAGCCAACTTCCTCGGCACCGCGCGCGAAGGCAGTGTGGATACGGTGGGACGTGCTGGGCCACCTGACGGCTTGCACCACCCCACGTGTGTCGGCGCCACGGTCGACCGATCATGCCGCCAGCGGCAAGACGATCGCGCTGTTCCGCTGCACGCAGATGATCCTGTGGCCGAAGGGAGCGTGAACCTCGGGCCGGCGTCACCCGCCGTGCTCTTGTCGCTGAGGGCGGATCACCGGATTCCCGAGTCACCGAGCCACCGAAGCACCGAGTCACCTACCGCGCCATGCTCCACTTCGCCGCCAAGCTCGCGCTCGCCCCGGTGCTCTATCGGCAGGCAAATCGTCTCAAGAGCACCGCGGTCGAACTGCCCGAGCCGCACGGCGAGCGCACTGGCAGCGCCGGCGCGGGCGAAACGCAACTACGCCTGCTGGTGGCCGGCGACTCGAGCGCGGCCGGTGTCGGCGCGCGCACGCAGGACGAGGCGCTGGCCGCGCCGCTGGCGCGCAAGCTGGCACATCGGCTCGCGGGCCGCGTCGACTGGCAACTGGTGGCCGAGTCCGGCCTGACCTCCGAGGGCGTGCTGCACAAGGTGATGCACGGCCATGTGCGCCCCGCCGACGTGGCGGTGGTGATCTGTGGCGTCAACGACATCACCAAGGAGCAGGCGTTCAGCTTTGCGCTGCGCAAGCGGCGCCAGCTGGCCGAGTGGCTGCGTGCGCACGCCGGCGTCCGGCGCGTGCTGTTCCCGGCGCTGCCGGAGATGGAACTGTTCCCCGCGGTGCCACAGCCGCTGGCCTGGTGGGCCGGCCAGGCCGCCCGCCGCAACAACCGGCTGCAGGCGCGCTGGGCGCGCGGCCTCGACTTAATCCGCCACGTGCCGATGGACGGCATCGCCCATCCCGAGCTGTTCTGCGAGGACGGCTTTCATCCGGCGCCGGCGCTGTATGCGCGCGTGGCCGAGCGCCTCGCCGAGGTGATCGCTGCAGACGTCGGCGTCCTGGGCGACCTCTCCCGACAATCCACAAAGGACCACCCATGACACTGAAGGGCAGGACGATTTTCATCTCCGGCGCCTCGCGCGGCATCGGCCTGGCGATCGCCACTCGTTGCGCCGCCGATGGCGCCAACGTGGCCATCGCCGCCAAGACCACCGAGCCGAACCCGAGGCTGCCGGGAACGATCTTCACGGCTGCCAAGGAGATCGAGGCGGCCGGCGGCCGCTGCTTGCCGCTGCAGGTCGACATCCGCGAGGAAGCGCAGGTGATCGCAGCGGCCAGGCAAACCGCCGAGACCTTCGGCGGCATCGACATCGTCATCAACAACGCCAGCGCGATTAATTTGACGCCGACCGAGGCCACGCCGATCAAGCGCTTCGACCTGATGTTCGGCGTCAACGTGCGCGGCACCTTCCTCGTCACGCAGGCCTGCCTGCCGTACTTGAAGCAAAGCGCGCAGCAGCAGCGCAATCCGCACGTGCTGACGCTGTCGCCGCCGCTGAACATGGAGCCGAAGTGGTTTGCGCCGCATGTGGCCTACACGACGGCCAAGTACGGCATGAGCCTGTGCGTGCTCGGGCACGCCGAGGAGTTCAAACCGCTGGGCATCGCCGCCAACGCGCTGTGGCCGCGCACCGTGATCGAGACCGCGGCGCTGCAGATGATCCCCGGCGTGAAGCCCGAGCACTGCCGCACGCCGGCGATCATGGCCGACGCCGCCTACGCGGTCCTGACCATGCCGACGAGCGTGACCGGCAACTTCTTCATCGACGACGAGGTGCTGGCCAAGGCCGGCGTGACCGATCTCGGCAAATACTCTGTGGTGCCGGGCAGCACGCAGTTGATGCCGGACCTGTTCCTGTAATCCAGGACGTCGCGCCAAAGCAGGGCGGGTCCACGCCGCGCCACGCCCGAGCGCGCGCGGTGACTGCGCATGCGCAGCCTATCGGTTCGATCGAAACAATTGCTTTGCTCTCTTGCCGGGTACCTCCTAGCCTATGTCTGGTCGTTATTCACGGACCCACAAAGGAGAGACACATGGCAAACGATCCGAAATGCCCGTTCGCAGCCGGCGCACTCACGCAGGCGATGGCGGGTGCCAAGGGCAACCGCGACTGGTGGCCCAACCAGCTGAACCTGGGGATCCTGCGCCAGCATTCGGCGAAGTCGAACCCGATGGATCAGGAGTTCAACTACGCGGAGGCGTTCAAGACCCTCGACCTCGATGCCGTAGTGGCCGACCTGCGCGCGCTGATGACCGACTCGCAGGACTGGTGGCCGGCCGACTGGGGCCACTACGGCGGGCTGTTCATCCGCATGTCCTGGCACGCGGCCGGCACCTATCGCATCGCCGACGGGCGCGGCGGCGCCGGCACCGGTGCTCAGCGCTTTGCGCCGCTGAACAGCTGGCCCGACAACGGCAACCTTGACAAGGCGCGCCGTCTGCTGTGGCCGATCAAGCAGAAGTACGGCGCCCGGCTGTCGTGGGCCGACCTCTTCATCCTCGCCGGCAATGTCGCGCTGGAGTCGATGGGCTTCAAGACATTCGGCTTCGGCGGCGGTCGTGCCGACATCTGGGAACCCGAGGAGGACATCAACTGGGGTCCGGAAACCACCTGGCTGGGCGATGCACGCTACAGCGGCGACCGCGAACTGGCCAATCCGCTGGCCGCGGTGCAGATGGGCCTGATCTACGTGAACCCGGAAGGCCCCAACGGCAACCCCGACCCGGTGGCCTCGGGCCGCGACGTGCGCGAGACCTTCGCCCGCATGGCCATGAACGACGAGGAGACCGTGGCGCTGGTAGCCGGCGGCCATACGTTCGGCAAGGCGCATGGCGCCGGCGATCCGAAGCTGGTCGGGGCCGAGCCCGAAGGCGCCTCCATCGAAGAACAGGGCCTCGGCTGGAAGAACGTCTTCGGCAGCGGCAAGGGCGCGCACAGCACCACCAGCGGCATCGAGGGCGCATGGAAGCCCAACCCGACCCAATGGGACAACGGCTACTTCGACATGCTGTTCGGCTACGAGTGGGAGCTGACGAAGAGCCCGGCCGGCGCGCACCAGTGGACGCCGAAGGACTGCAAGCCGGAGCACCTGATCCCCGACGCGCACGATCCGTCGAAGAAGCACCCGCCCGATGATGACCACGGCCGACCTGTCGCTGCGCTTCGATCCGGCCTACGAGAAGATCTCGCGCCGGTTCCACCAGGACCCGCAGGCCTTCGCGGACGCCTTCGCGCGCGCCTGGTTCAAGCTGACCCACCGCGACATGGGCCCGCGCGCCCGCTACCAGGGCAAGCTGGTGCCGAGTGAAGTGCTGATCTGGCAGGACCCGGTGCCCGCCGTCGACCATCCGCTGGTCGACGAGCAGGACATCGCGGCACTGAAGGCGAAGGTGCTGGCCTCCGGCCTCGGCATTGCGCCACTGGTGCGGACTGCCTGGGCGTCGGCCGCTACCTTTCGCGGCAGCGACAAGCGCGGCGGTGCCAACGGCGCGCGAATCAGGCTCGCGCCGCAGAAGGACTGGGAGGTCAACCAGCCCGCCGAGCTGGCGCAAGTGCTGTCCGCGCTGGAGGGCATCCAGAAGGACTTCAACGCGGCGGCCACCGGCGGCAAGAAGATCTCGCTGGCCGACCTGATCGTGCTCGGCGGCGGCGCGGCGATCGAAGCGGCGGCGAAGCAGGCCGGCCACGCGATCACGGTTCCGTTCACGCCGGGCCGCACCGACGCGACGCCCGAGCAGACCGACGTCGCCTCGTTCGCGGTACTGGAGCCGAAGGCCGACGGCTTCCGCAACTACGTGCGCAAGGGGATGGAAAGCCTGGCCGCCGAGTTGCTGGTCGACAAGGCGCAACTGCTGACCCTGACCGCGCCCGAGATGACCGTGCTGGTCGGCGGCCTGCGCGTGCTCGACGCCAACGCGGGCGGCGCCAAGCATGGCGTCTTCACGCAACGGCCGCAGACGCTGACCAACGACTTCTTCGTCAACCTGCTCGACATGCGCACGCAGTGGCGGAAGTCGGCCACGGCCGGCGTGCTCGAAGGGCGCGATCGCAAGACCGGCGAGCTGAAATGGACCGGCACCGTAGTCGACCTCGTGTTCG
This sequence comes from Burkholderiaceae bacterium, assembly GCA_034522655.1. Classification (GTDB taxonomy): domain Bacteria; phylum Pseudomonadota; class Gammaproteobacteria; order Burkholderiales; family Burkholderiaceae_F; genus JALHMQ01. The sequence continues at coordinate 134,786 of JAXHLD010000040.1, read as the reverse complement.
GTTCCAACTCGCAGTTGCGCGCGCTGGCCGAGGTCTACGCGAGCGGCGATGCGCAGGCGAAGTTCGTGCAGGACTTCGTCGCCGCCTGGACCAAGGTGATGAACCTGGATCGCTTCGATCTGGCCTGATCGAGCGCGACGGCGCCAAAGCCGCAGGCCGCGCCCCGGACCGCCGTGTCCGGGGCGTGGCTGCAGCTGTCGTCATGGGCGCCGCGCTTGCCCGGCCAGAGCGGTGAAGCGGTAGCTGCGCAAGTGCCTAGCGCAGGAGGCAGTGCACGGTGTGGCAGCTTGAGTGCTCTTGCTCGCGGACGAAAATCACGGGAGCGCAGTCCCGTGGCAGGCTGAACGGACCGGCGGGGACCGGACGCTCGCAAGCGCGGTTCTCGACCCAGTGCCGTCAGTCAAACTCGCCGGAAGCAGTCGTTCGTAGAGAACTCGAAAGCGGACCGAGCTCGACTGAGCTATCGAGCACGCCCAAATCTCCGCATTAACCAAGTCGACGACGGGTGGGAAGGCGCTTCGGCGCTGCCCTTGGCTCGGAAACGCTTGATCAGTAGAGCGGCGTTCTTTGAAGCTTGTCCAACGCCCGCCCGGAGGGCGCCGAGGTGTGGCGAGCGAGGTTGGCCCTGTGGGCACCTGTTGCACAAGCTCCGTGGCAGGAAACCTCCACCCTCAGCCCATCAGCCAAGCAGGTTCTGGGAAATCGCCTGTGCAGCCCGGTTACGGGGTTCCACGCGCGCCTCACCGCGCAGGGCCGGGGGCGCCGCCTTGCGGTCCTGCACCGCCAGGCCCGCCGTCGGCTTTCTGCAGCGGCAGCCCTGCGCGCTTCCAGGCCTCGAGCCCGCCGCGATACCACAGCACGTTCGTGTAGCCGAGGCGGACGGCGCGCAGCGCCGCGTTGTAGCTCAGCCAGCACTGCGTACTGGCACAGTAGAAGATCATCGGCAGATCGCGCCGGCCCTGCACCACGCCTTGCAGGAAGTTGCCGAACTCGCGCTGCGTCGCGTCGTCGAAGCTGCCGGGCTGCGCCGCGGGCAGCGCGAGCAGCGCGCCAGGCAGGCGCTCCTGGCCGCCAAGGATGTCGAACACGCGCGGCGCGGTCGCGCGGTCGCCCTGCGTGCGGCGCACCAGTTCGTAGATTTCGCGCGTGGTGACCAGCCGCCCGCCAGGCAGGCTCGTGGGCGTCGGGCCGTGCATCGCACCTGTGTGCAGTTGCGCCGGGGGCGCCACGCCCATGTCCTGGCGCTCGATTGCCTCCATGCGCGCCAGCTCGGGGTCGATGCCGCCGCCCGGCGTAGGCCCGGGCGCGATGGAGCCCGGCGCCGGCTGCTTCGGCGTTGTCGCGGGCGGCCGCGGATCGGGTCCAGGCGCCGTACCGCCGAAGCTATTCTGTCCCACGCCAGCGCTCGGCACGAGCAAAGCTGCCGCCAGGGCAAGCGCGGCCGTGCGGGCGCGGGTCCCGAGCGGTGGGTGGCACCGGCGGCACGGTTGGCCAGTCTCGGCGTGCACTTTGGCGATCGTGCGTGCCTTCATCGTCGGGTTCATCGGCGTGGTGTCCCTTAAGGTCGATGGCGCCGTGGCGCGCGTTGCATCACCGCGGCGCCAGCTCGAGCCGGCGCCCGTCGACGCCGAGCGCGCGTCGGGCGTCGAAGTTGGGGTCGTCGGTCAACACGTAGTGACCGTTGCGCAGCGCGAAGGCGTGGCGGTAGTTGTTGGGCAACTCGGCCACGCCGCTCGGGCGCGCCGGGTCGCTGTAGTGCTCCACCTCGCGCAGCGCGCGGATGCGCTCGCGGTGCATGCGGTCGTCAGCGCTGTCGCGCTGGGCGACGCCGCGGTTCCACATCTCGTTGACCTGTTCGCGGCTCAGGCGCGCGTCTTCGCCACGCCGTGCCATCACGCGGATCGTATCCATGCCGATCTGGGCGTGGATGTTCGCGACCGCGGCTGCGGTGCGCTGGTTGTCGGCCGCGATCTTGCCCAGGCCTTCCTGTACCCGCGACGCCCACTCGTAGCCGTGGCGCATGCTGCCGATCACCGCGTCGACGCGCCGGAATTCGAGCTCGCCCTCGGGCGCGCGCCAGCTGAACACGCCTCGGCTCTCGCCGAACAGTGACTGCGTCTGGGTCTGCATCATCTGCATCACGCTGGCGGTGAAGCTGAAGTCCGCCGCCACCACCTCGCGCATCGGCTTGCCGTTCAGCTCGTAGCCGATCAGTGCCTGGCCCGAATCGGACCATGTGCGAATCTGCATGCCCGGCTGGGCCACCTCGTGCGGCGGGCGGATGCGCTTGGGCATGGGCCGGTAGTCGAGCCAGCGCGCACCAGGGCGGTTCTGGCGCACCCAGTCCTGGAGGTACGACTGCGCATCGCGGAACGCCGCACGCCGACAGCCGTCGTCGATCGGCATGGTCGTGGCGCCCCAGACCTCGCCGGGGACGATCTGGATTGCGCTGAGACCGTCGGCGCTCTGCGCTTGCAACGTCATGCCGAATGGCAGACCGCATCGTTGCGTAGGTGTCCAGCGCAGGTCGGAGCGGTGCTGCCAGCCGGCCGGCAACATCAGCGTGGCGGCGAGCATCGGTTTCTCGAAACCTTGGCGGTCGATGATGTCGACCTGCTGCACCTCGAACCCCGAGCTACCGGCGGCGCACGCCCCGCCCGACCCAAGACCCGCAGTGACGGCAGCCGCGGCCAGCCAGAGCCGCACGGCCCGCCTGGACCGGATCGGCACGCCAGACGCGGCCAGATGCCGCATCGGCCACTGCAGGTCGACATCGATGCTCATCGAGCAGCCCTTCCATCCGCCCCCGGTCGGCGAGGGCATGGCCGTGATCATGCGGCGATCAGGTCTTGCAGCCCGGATTCTGTCGCGCGTGCTCGGATGCATCAACTTTCGCACAGGCAACCGCATGCGCTTCGCGGCCCCTCACCAGACTTCGCCCGCACCCAACGCAAGCAGTCACGGCATCCCGGCAGCGAGCCGCGTTAACGCAGCTGTCGAATGTGGCCGCGAACCTGCACCCAAAGCGGTGACCGCGCTTGCCGTGCCGTGCACTGGAGGATCCGCGCGACCACCGGCGCTTCGACGACGGCCGCGCTGATCCTGAAGTGTGCACGATCGCGATGAATTGACCCGCCAATTTGAACTCGCCTGACCCATGTCGAAACGGCGCAAGTTCTCGACATGGTGAGCAGTCAGGTAGTCACAGGCAGCTCAGCTCGTGTCGATCATCTGGGTCAAAGGCACGCGATCGTCAACAGGTGGAGCGCCACCAGCTCGTTGTCCGGCGGTCAACGACCGCTGCAGGGACGTTCGGCTTAACGTGCTGTCGACCCCTTGCGGCCATCAGCGCTTTCCGAAAGCAGCCACCGCGTTCACGCCGGAAGCGGGCATCCGTTCGCGCAATGAGCGCTCGAACTAAGCAGCTGGTTCCAGCACAAAGCGACTGACCGTCCCGCTTGAGCGATCAACTAGGCGCCTCACTACGCCTTGCCACCAACAGACTCGCCGCGCGACCTGGCCTGATTGAATCCGGTGATCGCAGCAACTACACCAACAATGAGACCGGCAAGCTGAAAGCCGCCGTTGTCGGTGTAGCTTCCAACAAGAGCCATGATCCCGGCGGCGACGGCCAATGCAACGGTAGTTGGGCGAATGCGCGACAGATCCATGCCACCCTTCGTGCGTGTCTGGAACTAGCGGTACCGTTCGCCGCGATAGCGCGACGTGATTCATTTGACGGCCTTGATCGTCGACCGGAACGCTAGGTCACGTCAAGGCACCCGCGAAGCGTCCGCCTTGGGGCCGATTCTGTCCAGGTGCGCTCTCGGTCGGTCCTGGCCGGATGGCGCGGCTGGCGCTTTGCGTGCAAGCCGTCACTCGTCATGCGCAACGGCCGACCCCGATCTCAGGCCTTTGCCTAGCAAGGGCGGGACTTCGAGCGAAGGCGAGGCTACCTCGTGCACTGCTTGTGCAGCTCGTAGAGCCGCCAGCGCGGATCGTCCGCCCGCGACTTTGTCGAGAAGACTATCTCGTCGTAGAAGCGCTGGAAGTCGCCTAAGTACTTCTGCTTTTCCGCAGCCGTCATCACTTTTGCGCCGCGCATGTCCATGCAGATGCACAGGTCGGCCTTCTTGTACTCGTGGTTCTCGTAACAGGCATCGAACACGGTGCGCTGGCCGGGCGGAGGCGCCAGCGGTTCGCTCTCGGCAGCGGCATTGGGCACGCGCAGGCCCGCCTTCTGCAACGACGCGGCGCCGTTGGCGGCGCGCAGCAAATTTTCGCGCATCTGGTACACGGTGGCGCTGCGGCAGTTCGTCGAACGGAAGAACTGATTCCAGGAGTAGGTGAGGCCGAGCAGATTGGACAAGATCGCTCCACTGGCGCCCTGCGAACCGGGCATGTCGAACACCAGCGAGTTAACGAGCTGCGTAGGCGAAGTGGTCAGCAGCTTTGCACCCATCGCTGCCATGTCATTGGGATTCAGGAAAAGGCTCATGGCCTCGGCAGCACTGGCCACGCTGACGACGCGGCTGAACTCATCGAACTTTGGGATCAGCGCTTCAGGGACGTAAGTGTGCGTTGTCTCGGGCAGGCCCCTGTACCTTTCGAATCCGTAACCGTCGATAGTCACCCGCTGCGTGGTGAGCACGTCATGGCGGTAGTTACCGGCAGCCTTGATTTCGGCCTCGCAGTGCCGCGAGTAGGCGTGCACGAACTCCAAGAAATGTCGCGGGAACTGCACATTCACCTGGAACTTGTCGAAGTCGCCGTTGAACGTCTGCTCGGCGATGTAGAAGCGCGGCAGCGAGGCCCAGAAACGGTCGGACTTGTACACGTAATGAGGTGAGCGCGACGCCGCAGCAGCCACGCGGCGCGCGGTCAGCTCTGCACGGCGCTGCGCCGGCGTGAGGGCGGCAACCCGCTTGTCGTCATCGAGAGTGCCACGCAGCGTGCGTGCCTCCGCGACCGTGCGGCCGTACTCACGCAGGCGCAAGTCCACGAGCCGTCCGCGCGAAGCATCCTGCTCGTATGTGGGACGCCAGGTGCCAGACTTGTCGGGCGCGTACTGCTCCTCGAACACGGGCTGATCAAAAGTGAAGCCGTAACCACGTGGTCCGGCGCGCCGATACTCGGCGGTATCGCTGAGAGGCATGCTGCGCACGTGATGATGCACGTCGAGGCGGCTGAGGTCCGGCCAGCGCTCGCGCGCGGCGGGAACGAGGCGCGCGCGAACAAAGGCGATGCGCGCATCCGCATAACGCACTCTGCCGCCACCGGCGTCGACGAAATCCAGCACGGGCTCGTTGGCGCTGATGTCGTGAACGGCCACAACCGGACGGATCTTCAGGACACCATCGGGTGACGCGAGGTCGGCGAGGTAGTAGGTGGTTCGACCTTCCTTGAACAGCAGACGGGAGTTGGGATAACCGAGCGCGCCGAGCGGGTTGGCGTCGCTGCCCTGGGCACGCGCTTCGCGCTGCTTGGCATCCTGGTCGGCCGCCCAACGCTGCTCGGCGGCGATTACCTCCGCCTGCTTCGCCTGCGTGCGTCGGGCCCGTTCCTCCTTGCTGATGTGCGCCTCGGCGAGCCGTTGTTTCAGTTCCGTGATGTTGGCGTAGGCGGGCGGCGCAGCACTGTGCCCCCACTCCGTAGCGCCGCCACCGGGGTGGATCAGTTTGCTGTGAATGGTGATGAACAGCGGATGATCGGTGGGCCTGGTGGTCGTCGGGTCGACCACGAAAGGCACGCTCGCCTCGCCATTGCGCTCGTCGAACGGAACCCGAAATCCGCGCGCGTAGTGCCGGACCTCGGCGCGAAGCTGGCGCACGGGCATGGGGTGAGCCAGTGCGCGCTGCTCCATCCACGGCGCGATCAACGCACTGAAGATGTCGCCGACTGCGCCGTCCGGCACCTGGCGCGTGATCGGTCCGGCGGGCGAGTTCGTGCTGACCTCGCGCAGCGTCAACAGGGGCTCCTGCTCGACGATGTTTCGCAGCACGACGAGCCTCACCACCAGCTCGTTGCGTTGGAGCTGCTCGGATATCCGGTAGATGGCGACGTCGCCGCTGGAGGCGATGCGTTCGGCCTGGCCATAGCCCAGCGGCTGCAGCTCGTTGACGGTTGGCCCGGCGATGCGTGTCGGATCACCGGTGTAAAAGGGATGGGCGGGCCAAAGCGGCACGGCCACGAGTTGCGGCACCTGGGTACTGGGCTTCTGGCGCAGCACACGTTCGAAGGGAATCTGCCGCAGCACGGCCTCCCCGGCGCTGTAGCGTGCGGCGATGGCATCGCTGCGAACGGGCGGGTAGATCAGCCTGGGGGTGGCGTCGACCACGGCGAGCCGGCTGCCCTGGTCCGCGAAACGGACCTCAAAGATCACGCAGGAGGCACGGAAAGGACCAGAGAACTCGCCGGCCAAGGATATCGGCCGATCCGGCGCTGCCGCAATGCGGTCCACGCCGTTGTAGAGGAACGGCCGCCCGGCGATCTGGCGCTCCGCTGGCGTCCTCGGACGATAGTTGTGACGGTCTTCGAGGTAGGCGGCGCAGGGGTTGCCGGTGTCGCGTGGTTCGTTCGCGGCGGACGATGCGGCCAGGCAAAGCAGCAGACTGGCGGTGGCGCTCGGCACCGCTCGGGTGAGCTTGGTCATGGTCCCTCCTTCGAGGCGCGCCTGACTATATCGTCCAGCCTTAGCCGCAAGTGTGACGGCTCCCGCCGCAAGCACCCTGTGCTGTCTTCCTCCAGGTCCAGGTGCCGCGGCATCTGCCCTTCGAGCGTGCGCGCGGAGTGGTCGAGACGTCTTGCTCACCTCATTGATCGGGTGCTGCCTGCAGTGCCTCCCCGTCAGCATCTCCTGCCGACGTGAGAGCGGCGGCAGCAATCCTCGCGGTGAATGTCCGGTTTGAATGCAGATCGCGCTGCGACCTGGACGACGGCTCCTGGCCGCCAGTCGCGATCGCCAGAGCGCCGCACTGCCGACATTCCAGCTGATCTGAAGCCCGTAGTCCAGCGTTGCGGCGGCGCGCTCAGTTGCCTCGCAGGCCGATTGCTTTCGGCGACGCCGGTGATCTCTCTGTACGACCCTTCTCGGCTGTTGCCTACTGCCTCAAAGCAGACATCCATTAGCCGGCCGGAGTCAAGGGACATAACGAGTACGTCGCAATTCAATTGCGTCACTTCAGGCTCACAGCGCTAGCCCCCTTCAATTCTGCAAGTACTGGACCGCGTCCTGTTTCTCACTAGTCGGTTGCGAGGCGAATCGCACCAGACATCCGTCGGGATCAAGCGAGTCGCGCTGCTCTGCGACCGCCCTGGCGGCGGTTGCCGCCCCAGAGAAACTTCGGTGCCAAGCCGTGTCCAAGGGGTCGCTTGCACTGCGCGTGGCTATCGCCGGGTGGACGACGCCAGTCCTTTGGTGGCTCACGGCTTGGGCGATTCAGCAATTTGCATTCATGCAGATGGCACCAGGGCGGCGTCCAAATCACTCTGGTGGATTCACACCAGTCCGCTTTCCTGGCTCACCGCCCCGGGCCAAACTGTTACGCGAAGCATCGATTCACATCGAACGGCTGCTGGTCTCGCAGCATGTAGTAACAAGCCCGCGCCAACTTGTGCGCCAGCGCCTTGAGCGCCACGATGCGATTTGTCCTGCTCTTCTTGCGCTCGTAGAAGCTCTTGGCCTGCGGGCAGTACCGCAGCGCGAAGTTGGCTGCCTCTACAAACGCCCACGACAGGTACTTGTTGCCGTTGCGGGTGTTGCCTTCGCCCTTTTTCTTGCCGTTGCTTTCCCTCGTGCTGTCCACGCAGCGGCAGTAGGAACTGAAGTTGCCGACCTGCGAAAAGCGACTGATCGATCCGGTCTCCAGCATGATCGTCGTCGCCAGCGTGTCGCCGATGCCGGGCACTGTCTTCAACAGGCGGTACTCGGGGCGCAAGCTCACCCGTTCCTTGAGTCGCTTCTCCAGCACCTCAATCTGTTGCGCCAGCGCCTGGCTCACGGCGCGGTTCGCTTCCAGCGCAAGCGCAACGTCGCGCGCAAAACCGAACCCGTCGACTTGCTCGGCGGTCAGCCGCTTGACGGCCTCGCCCTTCATGCGGCTTCCCGTCTGCCGCATCAGGATGCCCTCGATCGATAACACCTGGGCCGTGCGATAACGCACCAGCTGCATGCGCTTGCGCGCCAGGTCCCGTGCTCCGCGCTGCTCGCGCGGATAGACGTAGCCCTCGGCCAGCAGCCCCAGCCGCAGCAGTTGCGCCAGATACGCCGCATCAGCAAAGTCCCCGCTGTGCTTCAGCCCCTCGTACTTTTTGATCGCCGCCGGGTGCGCCAAATGCACCCGGTAGCCCGCGTCCATCAGCCCATCCACCAACCAGTACCAGTTGTAGGTCGACTCGATCACCACCCCGACCGTCTCGTCCCGATGCGCCGCCAGCACCGCCGCAATCGCCGCCAGATCGTTGGGCAACCGCTTCTCGTACACCACCCGATCGTCGTCGTCGGTCACCACCACCACACTGTTGTTGGAGTGCAAATCAATGCCGATAAACTTCCGCATCCCGGCCTCCTTCAGGGTTGTCAAGTCAAACGCACCTTGACTTTATCCCCGCCGTGCCTCGCGGCACGGTGTGGAGGCCGGCTAGATGATCATCACAAACAACGGCTTCCGATCAGCCGCGGCTTGAAGGCGGTCACGAACTGCGCCTCTTAAGGAAGCGCGTACAGCAGCAGATGGCCAATCAGCCACCGCCGAGCGGCTTCAGCAAGAAGGACTTGAGTGATGCTGCAGGTTGCGCTTCGCGAGACTTGAGATCTATCGCGGCCGGTTAAAGTCTTCTGGGATCGAGTCGGCCCTCCGCAACGGCCGGGGTCTGCCACTTGGTATGCTTCAAATATGGGTTGCGTCCTATCGATCGCCCTGATTCCGTCGGCGGACAAACTGTTCTCACCACGTCGTCTAAGAGATCCGAGGCATGCTGATCCGCCTGATCTACTTGAGCAAACCCGTAGGCTTGCAAACTGCTGCGCTGACCGATTCGATCTTGCGCGAGGCGCAAGCCTGGAATACGCAAAACGACATCACGGGCATGCTCTGCGAGGGCCGGGGTGTGTATTTGCAAGCGCTGGAAGGGGAGAGCAGAAAAGTGACGGATCTGTATGCGCGCATTCATGCAGACCCGCGCCACAAGGACCTGGAACTGCTTTACTGCCAAAGCATCACCGAGCGGCGCTACTCTGGTTGGTCCATGGCACGCGTGAGCTTGTCCGACGTGGACCCGCAGACGAAGATCATCTGGCCGGAGTTCGATCCCTACTCGGCGAGCGGCGCGCTGGTCATGGCGCGTATCGACGAACTCGTTGCCCGCGGCCGCCCGGTACGGGTAATGTAGTCCTCAACATCACCCGTGGCCGTAGCGTCGCCCGGCAACGCTTGCACCGACGTTGCTGACACTCGGTTTGCCCCGAAGCGGTCGAGGGCCACGACGCCCAATTTCGGCGCCGCCTTCAGCCACGTGTCAGATTCGGACATCTGCCTTGACAAGTTGCATTGAGCGGAGTGTTCGATTAGACGTGCAGGTCGCTCGTATGCGATTTCTTAGGCGATCTTCGCGTCAAGGCTCAAGCTGCGCCGTTCCATTGGTTTCGACTCCGCTGAGAGTTGTGTCGGCAATCGGGCAAGCTGCGAAGTTGACTCTTCGACCCACTGCGGCCTTACGGATTCGCCTGGATTCGCATGAAGCCGACGTAGCGATGCCGGAAGCGGTCGCTCAACGCCCAGCATCAGCAGCGGCGCTCAGCGCCATCCGCTGCATGCTGCTGTTGGACCGTCACCAGATTTCCAATTACTCGTCGGTCCCAAATGCTGTATCCGAGTGAAATAGGCCGTCTCGATCAATGATCATCACCTGAACGAAGCGTATTCGCAGTGTCACCGTCGTACCATCGGGTGGGGTTGGTAATCGATCCTCCAAGGCCGCGACCTGCGTCGCGGAAGGTGGGTTCGGGCCGCGCACCACTGCTCTGACAATGGTCTTCCCCGGCACTTCCTCAAAGCGTATCCCCGTCACGTAGCTTCCCAAAGAGGAATTGATTTCCTGTTGCAGGGCGTATCGAGTTTTGGTCTCGAAGAGTTGCTTGGCAATGGCATGACGGGAACTAACTGAGAGCGAGACGCCGAGCGTCACCAGGATGACAATGCTCAGCAGATTCTGCTTTAGGAACTTTGTGATGGGTTCCCCGGAGGTGCGGGTAACGCGACGGAAGCCGGTTAGCCACAGAACGACAGAGGCGGAAAACTGGATAGCCACCAAGTTGACAACGGCCAGCTCAAGGGCGCCAAACGCCAGGGTGATTTCGCCGCGCGCGAGCAAAATACTCACAGAAGACAAAGGCGGCACCAAGGCCGTCGCGATCGCAACGCCCACAAGGGCCAAACTCAACCGGAAAGAAACGGTTGCATAAGCACCTGCTGCACCGCCTGCCAACGCAATCATTAGATCCAGAAAATTGGGGACAGTCCGCGCCATGATCTCGCTGGTAATGGGCATGTCCCTATGGACAATTCCAATGATGAATGCGGTAGCAAGTACCACGACCGCACCAGAGAGTAGTGATAACAGGCTCTTCAGAAGACTCTTCGGATCGCTATCCACCAACGCTAATGAGACGCCAACAATAGGCCCCAACAACATAGCGACGATCATGGCGCCAATGACGACGGCCGGACTATTTGCAAACAATCCATAGCTGGCAATCGTGGCAGCCAGGGCGTTCATCAACAGGTGCGCCTTGCTGAGCAAGGCGTCCTCGCGGATATTCTCGCGCACTGTTTCCTGCCATTGGCTCTTTTGATCTGTTGTGGACATCGCTTCCTTTCTATCGCTTACCAAGCTGGTGCATCAAGGCGCGGGACGTGGAGGCCAAACTTGTTCTCCAACGGCAGTCTTTCGACGTATCCGGACCCGGACTCCGTGTAACCGTATTCGGCCAATCCCTGGGCGATGTCCCGCTGTCTGTTGAGCGCGTGGACTGAGGTGGTGGCTCCTTCGACCCGCATGCGCGAGCATGCGGGCTGCCGCGCAAGCAACCGAAGCAGCCACCAGGATGAAGTCTCACACGAAGCGCGCACTGCGAGCCACGCCTGCCGCGCCGGTCCAGATTTCGTTGCCCGTGCAGGGCGTGCTGCGCGACGTGCGCCACGCCTTCCTGGGCCTGTGCATTGACGACGCCGGCCAGAAGGTGCTGGCCGCGATGATGGAAGCCGATCGCATCGCACTGTGCGGCCCCAAGGGCGTGCCCGACTCGACCCGCCGTGCCGTGCGCGGTGGCACCACCGCCAGCCAGGTCCTGCTGGGCGGCCAGCGCGTCGCGGTGCGACGCCCGCGGGTGCGATCGATGACCGAAGGCGAGCTGGCGCTGCGAAGCTTCCAGTGGACCGCCAGCAGCGACCCGCTGGACGCGGCCACGATGGACGCCATCGCCGCGGGCGTGTCCACCCGGCGCTGCGCCAGCACTCAGGAGCCGGTGCCGGCGGTCCACCGGCCGCGCGCGGCCTCCAAGAGCGCGGTGTCGCGCCGCTTCGTGCAACTCAGCCAGGAGCAACTCAAGCAATGGCTGACACGCCCGCTGGGCGACGTGGACCTGCCGGTCATGATGATCGACGGCATCCACCTCCGCGACCGCATGATCCTGCTAGCCCTGGGCATCGATGCCCATGGAAACAAGCACGTCCTGGGGCTGCGCGAGGGCTCCACCGAGGCCACGCGCGTGGTCGCCGCGCTGCTGTCGGATCTGGTCGAACGCGGGCTGGACGCCGCGCGCATGCGGCTGTGGGTGATCGACGGCGGCAAGGCGCTGCGCAAGGCCATCGCGCAGACCTTCGGCGCGTGTGCGCTCGTGCAGCGCTGCCAGGAGCACAAGCGGCGCAACGTGCTGGAGCACCTGCCACGGGAGGTGCACGCCAGCGTCAAGCGGGCGCTGAAGGACGCCTAAACGGCCTCGGACGCCGAACTCGCCGACAAGCAACTCAGCCGCCTAGCTTCATCGTTGCAGGCCAAGCACCCGGGCGCCGCAGCAAGCCTGCGCGAGGGCCTGCAGGCGACGCTGACGGGGCAGGCTCTGGGCATCACCGGCGCGCTGTAACGCACGCTGCGGACGACCAATCCCATCGATAACCTGAACGGCTCGGTGGCGCATTACAGCCGCAACGTCAAGCGCTGGGGCGACGGCGATATGGTGATGCGCTGGGTTGCCAGCGCGCTCAGCGACGCGTCCAAACGCATGCGCAGGCTGCGCGGCTGCGGCCAAATGCGCAGCCTGATCAAGGCCCTTGATGCCCGCCGTCTGGATGAGGGCAGCGGCGCTGCTCTAAAGGCCGCATAGCATCCCCCGACAGGAGCCACCGCCCGGCGCGGTTCAACAGGGAGCGCGACAACGCCGGCGTTCTGAGTCTGCTGGATGACGGGATCTTCATCTCAGGCGACATGAAAAAATGCTGACCCAGGGGGGGGTCAGTTCTAGGTGTCGCTTGACACTCCATGCCAGTGTCGTGACTGCCGCGCTGCGGACCGATCGCTTGAACGTCGGCTATCGCGTTGAATGAGCGCCGGCCGCGCATGTCGGCTCGTGGCCGACAGCTGACTTTGACCAGGAGCGCCAAAGCGGTCGTCGTCTAATAGATCATCAGACGGCGCTTTGCTTTGCGGTTTCGTGCGCTTCTCGGGACTCCCCATCCGCCGGCTCGTCCCCGTCCGGCCAGTGGTACCAGGCCTTGTGCGGCGACACCTCGCCGCATGCCAGGCACTGCGTCCTATGCCATTCGATGCCGCAGCCGGGGCACACGCCACGCGTCCAGAAGGTGTTCCACACGGTGCCGCAACTCGGCACGCAGGACCAGCGGTCCTCCGCGCGGGGGCGCCAGCCGCACTTGGGGCAGTAGATCTCGGGTTCCTTCATCGCGGCGAGCTTAGGCAGGCGGCGCAGCGCCGTCCATGCCGGCGCGGCCGGCGGTTCCGGCAATGGCGGACCGGGTCGGGCACACTGTGCGCCCCGCTTCACGTCGCCGCGCGCCCGCAATGAAACTCGCCACCTTCAACCACGCCGGCCGCCGCCAGGTCGGCCGCGTGGATCACGACCGCATCACCCCGCTGGCGATCGATGCCGCGCAGGGCCTGCAGACGCTGATCGAGCATGTGGCCGCGGGCGGTGCGATGCCGCCCGCAGCCGGTGCTGCGCTCGCGCTGGCTGGCGTTCGACTCGAGGCGCCGCTGCCGCGCCCGCGCCGCAACGTGTTCTGCATCGGGCTGAACTACCGCTCGCACGCGGCGGAACTAGCGGCGCGCGGTTTCAACGGCGCCAAGACGGCCGATGACCTGATCCCGAAGGCAGCGGTGGCGTTCAGCAAGGTGCCCGAGTCGGTCGTCGGCCCGGGCGCGGCGATCGAGATGCCGCAGGCATCGAGCGCGATCGACTACGAAGCGGAGCTGGCGGTCGTCATCGGCAAGGCGGGCAAGCGCATCAGCCGCGCGCAGGCGATGGAGCACGTGTTCGGCTACACGATCGTCAACGACGTCACCGCGCGCGACCTGCAGAAGCGCCACCAGCAGTGGCTGATCGGCAAGAGCTGCGACACCTTCTGCCCGATGGGCCCGTGGCTGGTCACGCGCGACGAGCTCGATGGCAGCCGCCTCGGCGTGAGGCTGTGGGTCAACGACGAGCTGCGCCAGGACGGCAACAGCTCGGACCTCGTGTTCGACATCCCGGCGATCATCGAAGCGCTGTCGGCCACCATCACGCTGCAGCCGGGCGACGTGATCGCTACGGGCACACCCGCCGGCGTGGCGATGGCCTTCGATCCGCCCAAATGGCTGCGTGCCGGGGACCGCGTGCGCATCGAGATCGAGGGCATCGGCACGCTGGAGAACCCGGTTGTCTGAGCTGCGCTCGCAGCGCGCGGCACGGCGACGCCTGCTCGCCGCGCTGCTGCTGCTTGCCGGTGCGCGCCTGCGCGCGCAGCCATCGCTGTCGCCGCTGGCGCTGGTCGGGCGCTGGAGCGCCGCCGACGATCACCCCGCGCTCGGCCCTGTGACAACGCGCGTGACGATCGCGCAGACCCTGCGTTTTTCCGGCGAAGCCGCGCGCGGCGGAGAGGTGTTCTGGCGTTTCGCCGGCACGGTCGAACTGGAGGGCCGCGGCCTGACCTGGCGCTACGCAGACAGCACGCTGCCGCTGAACGACGCCGCGCGCTCGGATACCGACGACGTGCTGACCGCCGACGCCGAGCGCCTTGTGCTGCGGTCCCGGCTGTCGGGCAAGGAGCGCGTCTTCACCCGCGTGCGCTGAGGCGCCTGCGCCCGCAGACGCGTACGATTCTGATGCCGCGTGCGCATGCACGCCAAGCGCGCTGCTGCCGTCGTCGGCACGTTGCGATCCACCCATCTTCCAATGCGTTCGCTGCTTCCGTTGCCCCGCAACTTCGCCACCTGGCTGCTGGCGGCGTTCGCGCTCGTGCTGCTGCCGCTGGCGGTGGCACTCGGCCTGGCGGTGATCCAGCTCAACGCGTTCACGGCGGAGAGCAGCGCGGCGAATGCGCGCGCACTGGCGCATGGCGAGCAGACGCGCGCCGCGCGCGAGGCGCTGGTGGGCGTGGAGCGGGCGCTGCGCCAGGCGCAGGTGCTGGGCGGGCCGGCGCTGCGCGATGCCTACCGCGCGCAACGCGAGCGGCTGCTCGGTGCGCTGACCGGACTGTCGGCGTACTCACCGCCGGACGATCGATTGCTGACCGATGCGCGCGCTGCGGAGGCGCGGGTCGCCGCCGCGCTGGACGATGGTCGTACGCTGGCGGCGCTGGCGCAGTTCGACGATCTGCAGGACCGCGCGCTGGCGCTGATCGAGACCGCGGCGCGCCAGCGGGCCGACGATCAGGCGCGACTGGCGGCGCGTCCGGAGGGTGTCACGCGCACGCTGCTGATCCTGGCCGGCACCGCGTTGCCGCTCGCGCTCGGCCTCGCGCTGTTGTTCGCGTGGCTGCTCGGCAACCCGGTGCGCACGCTGGGCCAAGCCATGCGGCGGCTGGGCGAGGGCGACCTCGAAACGCCGGTGGTGGTGCGCGGCCCGACTGACTTCGTCCGCCTCGGCGATCGACTGGAGTGGCTGCGCGCGCGATTGGCGATGCTGGAGCAGACGCGCAGCCGCTTCCTGCGCAGCATGTCGCACGACCTGAAGACGCCGATCGCCTCGATCGCCGAGGGTGCGGCCTCGCTCGACGAGCAGTTGTACGGGCCGTTGACGCCGTCGCAGCGCAGCGTGGTCGAGGTGATCCGCCGCAATACCGATCGCCTGCTGGCGCGTATCGAAAGCCTGCTGCGCGGCGACCAGCCGCTGCCGCCGGATACCGAGCCGCTCGCGCAGCCGCACCCGGCCGCGGTGGCGCGCGTCGACCTGGCACAGGTGCTGCGCGCGGTGCTGCACGACCACGACCTGACGCTGCGTCACCGGTGGCTGCAGCTGCGCGAAGCGATCGCTGCGCCGGCCTGGGTCGCGGGGGACGCCGACGGCCTGCGCGTGGTGATCGACAACCTGGTGTCCAATGCGATCAAGTTCTCGCCGCGAGGCGGCGCGATCGACGTGCGTCTGGAGACGGTGGAGCAGGACGTGAAGGTGACCGTGAGCGATGAGGGTCCCGGCGTGGCGCCGGGCGAGGAAGAGCGGATCTTCGATCCTGCGGTGCGGGGCTCGGCCGCCGTGGCCAGCGGTGCGCCGGGCAGCGGCTACGGTCTGGCGATCGCGCGCGACATCGCGCAGTCGCACGGGGGCCGGCTGCGCGTGCAGGAGCCGGGTCGCAAGGGCGGCGCGCAGTTCGCGCTGCAGCTGCCGCGGCTGGCCGAGGTGGAAGAGCATGCGTTGGCCTGAAGTCGCTTTTGCAGTGCGCGCCGCTGCGCGGACCGCCGCGCGGCGCCACGGCGCGGTGCTCGCTGCGGTGCTGCTGGCCGCGTGCGCCACGCCGACGCCGTCGCCGACCGCGCCAGCGCAGCCGGCGGCCACGGTCGCCGCACGTGGTTTCGGTGATCTGGCCCGAGCCGCCCCTGCTGCTGGTGGACGACCTGCAGCGCCTGCGCGGCATGTCCGGCCCAGAGCTGTACGCCGAAACGCAGAAGCTGCTGGCATCAAGCGAGCCGCGCGCGCGGCTGAAGGCGGCGATCGCGCTGGCACAGCCGCAGCACCCGGCGCGCGACGAGGCGCGCGCGGTGGTCCTGGCCGAGGAGGTGGCGCGCGCCACGGACACCCCGCCCGCGCTGCGCGACCTGGCGGCGGTGGTCGCGCTGTGGCTGGATGAACTGCGGCGCGCCGAAGCGAGCGGCCGGCGCGCGCAGACCAAGGCGCGCGAGGACGAAGCCCGGCTGGCACTGACCGAAGCGCGACTGCGCGACATGGAAAAGCGCGCGCAGGAAGCGGAGAAGAAGCTCGAGGCGCTGCGCGCGATCGAGCGCGATCTGTCGGGCCGGGGCGCCGGCAATGGCCGTCCCTGATCGCTGCCGGTGACGCCCATGCCCGCCACCCTGCCGCCCGCGGTTGCCGTGCCGCGCATCCTGGTCGTCGACGACGACGAGTCGCTGCTGACGCTGATCGCGATGCGGCTCGATGCCTCCGGCTTCCAGACCGTGACGGCGCGCACCGCGGTCGAAGCGCTGGGCCGGCTGCAGGCGATGCGGCCGCAGCTGGCGATCGTCGACCTGCGGCTGCAGCCGGAACGGATCGCGGCGATCGTGCCCGGCAGCGCGGTGCCGGACGGCGCCGACATCGCGGCCGACGACGAGGCGGAAGACGAGAACAGCAACGGCCTGGCGCTGGCGCGGCGCATGCGGCAGATCGATCCGCTGCTGCCGGTGATCATCCTGACCGCGCACGGTTCGATCCCGGACGCGGTGGCCGCCACGCGCGAGGGCCTGGCGGCGTTCCTGACCAAGCCGTTCGACGGCCGCGCGCTGGTGGAGGAGGTCAAGCGCCACATCGCCCAGCGCGCGCCCGAAGGCCCGGCCGACGGCTGGCGCGCGCAGATCGTCACCCGCAACCACGCGATGCTGGCGCTGATCGACGAGATCGCGCGCATCGCGCGGCACGATGCCACGGTGCTGATCGTCGGGCCTTCGGGCAGCGGCAAGGAACTGGTGGCGCGCGCGATCCACGCGGCCAGTCCGCGTGCGGCGCGGCCGTTCGTCGGCATCAACTGCGCGGCGCTGCCCGAGCAGTTGCTGGAGAGCGAACTGTTCGGGCACGTGCGCGGCGCCTTCACCGGCGCGGTGGCCGAGCATCCGGGGCTGTTGCGCTCCGCGCAGGGCGGCAGCGTGCTGCTCGACGAGATCGGCGACATGCCGCTGTCGCTGCAGGCCAAGCTGCTGCGGGTGCTGCAGGAACGCAGGGTGCGGCCGGTCGGCGGCACGCGCGAGGTGGAGGTCGACGTGCGCGTCATCGCCGCCACTCATCGCGACCTGGCGCAGAGCCTGAAGGCCGGCAGCTTCCGCGAAGATCTGTTCTACCGGCTCAACGTGGTGCGGCTGACGGTGCCGGCGCTGGATGCGCGGCGCGAGGACATCCCGCTGCTGGCGCAGCACTTCCTCGGCCTGCTGTCGGCGCGCTACCGCAGCCCGGCGCGCTCGTTCGCGCCGGAGGCGCTGGAGCGCCTCACGCACGCGCCGTGGCCCGGCAACGTGCGGCAGCTGTTCAACGTGATCGAGCAGTGCGTGGTGATCGCTGACGGCCCGCTCATCAGCGCCACGCTGATCGAGCGGGCGTTGTCGGCCTCGCCGGCAGGCGGCGAATCGCAGCGCGGCATCCTGCCGCTGGCCGAGGCGCGCGCGCAGTTCGAGCGCGAATACCTGGTGCAGCTGCTCAAGCTCACCGGCGGCAACGTGTCGCAGGCAGCCCGCATCGCGCGCCGCAACCGCACCGAGTTCTACCGGCTGATCGAGCGCCATGGGCTGCACAGCGACCTGTTCCGCTGAGCGCCGCTGTGGCGCACCGCTCTGGCGCGCCGAGCGACCCGGCGCGGGCAGCGCCGTCCATGTCCCCACCACTTCGCGCTGAGAGCGCGTCCGCGGCGCGGTCCGCCGGACGGATGCGGGCGCCGCCTCCGCCGGTGGATTAGCATGCCAGCTCGATCGCGTTCTACGGCGCCGCTCAGGCCGCTCTCGTCATGCCCAACCTTCGCAACCGCTTCCCGGCGCGCCGCCGCTTCCTCAAGCAGTCGGCGGCGCTGACCGCCACCGCCTCGCTGGCGGCGCCCATGCTGGTCGTGGCCCAGACCGCGCCGGCGCCCGAAGCGGCTGGCGATGCCGCGCGTGCGACGTCGGAGCCGCGCGCCGCGGCCGAGGGCGCCGCGCCGGCGACGGCCGCCCGCAGCCCCGTGCGCGCGCCGCGCTAAGCCGGCGCTGCCCGCCACTCGATTGCCACCGCCGGTGCCGCGCGGCGTGCGTTCGCTCCTCGCGCTGGCCGCGCTGCTGGCCGGGAGTCCGGCGGCGTGCCCGACCGCCTGGGCGCAGGAGCTGCCGCGCAGCACCACGGCCGATGTGGTGGCGCTGGCGGTGTGCGTGATCGATGCCGACATCCGCACCGCGGTCATCGCGCAGATGCAGCGCGGCGCCAGCCAGCAGGCGGCGCTCGATGCGGTGCTGCCGTCGATGCCGGATCGCACCTATCGCGCGCAGGCCGAGCGGCTGGTGGCCGAGGTGTACCGCGCCCAACCCACTTCCCTACGCGGCTACGTGGCCGAGCGGCTGCAGCACTGCGCAGCCAACGCCGCGCAGCGCGTGAACCCGTCGGCAGCCGATGGCTGCTACCAGCTGACCCGCTTCGCCAGCGACTTCTTCGCCGCACGCGCGGCCGGCGTGCCGCTCGAAAACAGCGTGGCGTCGATCCGCACGATGGCCCAGTCCAGCGGCCTGAGCGCGGAGGGCGAGCAGCGCCTGGCCAAGCTCGCCGCCAGTGTTTATGGGACGACGGTGGCGGCGCCGGAGTTTCGCGCCGGGCTTTTCTTCCACTGCGTGATGCCGCCAGCGCGCGCGCGCTGAAGCAAACCAGCGCGTGCGCCGCCGCGCACGGGTCGCGGGCGTTCGCGGCCGGCCGACTGGCGCGCTGGGCGGGGCGCCTGCGCCGCGGCGGCCGATGCGCTTGCACCGGCACCCGCGAACCGCCGCCCCGCGCGGGACGTGCGGCATGCGCTCACGTGCCACAGGCTGAACGGCTGATTGACGCAACGGTGCCCGCGATTAACGTGCGGGACTCTCTTGAAACACGTCGAGCGCGTCGTGCGCGCGAGCGGTGCAGGGGCCGCCTCCGGCTGGCGCAGAGCGGCCGTCGAAGCACGGTCGAGCGGGCGCCGGCGTAGTCACGGCGATATCGATCAAATGGGAATTTGTCACTGCGTGAAGCCGGGCCGCACGGCCCGCGCGCGCCGCATCGAACGACCGGAGCTTCCGTGAAAGAACCGCTGAACCGTCTGTCCGCCGCCAAGCTGGCGCAGATGATCTCCATCGGCGAGGCCTCACCCGAGACGGTGACGCGATCGTTCATCGATGCCATCCGCGAACGCGAGCCCGAGGTGCAGGCGTTCGCCTGGTTCGACGCTGACCACGCGCTGGCAACCGCGCGCATGCTGCACCTGGTGTCGCGCCGCGGTCCGCTGCACGGCGTGCCGTTCGCGGTCAAGGACAACATCGACACGCAGGAGATGCCGACCGCCTACGGCTCGCCGATCTACGAGGGACATCGGCCTGATATCGACGCCATCTGCGTGGCGCAGCTGAAGGGGGCGGGCGCGTTCGTGCTGGGCAAGACGGTGCTGGCCGAACTGGCCAACTTCACGCCGGGGCCGACGCGCAATCCGCACAACCCGGCGCACACGCCGGGCGGCTCCTCCAGCGGCAGCGCGGCGGCGGTGGCGGCGCACTTCGCGCCGATTGCGCTCGGCACGCAGACCGCGGGCTCGGTGATCCGGCCGGCCGCGTACTGCGGCATCGTCGCCTACAAGCCGTCGCAGCACGTGATTCCGCGCGCCGGCGTCAAGCCCAACTCGGACCTGATGGACGAAGTCGGCGTGTTCGCGCGCGGTGTCGACGATGCCGCCTTGGCGGCTTCGGTGATGGCCGCCAAGCCGGCCTGGAAGGAACTGCCGCACGACGGGCAGCGCGGCGCCAGCCCGATCATCGGCCTGGTGCCCACCTCGCAGGCGAACGCTGCCGCACCCTCGATGCTGGCGGCGCTGGAGAACGTGTTTCGTCACGTGCTGCAGCGGGGTGCGCGGCGCGCTGACGTGACCTGGCCGCGCGTGTTCGACGGCCTGTTCGCTGCCCAGAAGGCGGTGCAATTGTTCGAAACCGCGCGTGCGCTGGCCGCGGAGTTCGCCTACCGGCGCGGTCAGTTGTCGGGCCGGCTAATCGAGGTGATCGAGCAGGGCCGCGCGCTCTCGGTCGACGAGTACGGTGCCGCGCTGCAGTTGCGGCGCGCCTGCATCGCCGCCATCGACAGCCTGTTCGGCGCCGCCGACCTGATCATCACGCCGAGCGCGCCGGGTGAAGCGCCCAAGGGCCTGGCGTCGACCGGCGACCCGGTCTTCAACCGGCCGTGGCACCTGCTCGGCTGTCCGATGATCAACCTGCCGGTGCCGGCCTCGCTCGGTCACGGCGAAAGCGGCCTGCCGCTCGGCGTGAGCCTGGTGGCGCGCCCTGGCGAGGACGCCCGCCTGTGGGCGGCGGCCGGCTGGATCGGGGCCAAGCTGCGCTCGGCCACCGAGCCGATGGCGCCGCGGGTGCCCGAAGCACTGGCCGCGGTGCGCTGACGGCCGCCGGCCGCCTCAGCGGCGCTGCATCAGCAGCGTCTTCAGTTCCGCGATCTCCGCGCGCAGCTGCCGCAGCTCGGCCTGCGCCGGTGCCTCGGCCGGCACGCCGGCAGGCGCGTGTTCCGGCTCCTGGTTGAAGGTCTGCATCGCGTTGACGATGATGGCGATGAACAGGTTGAGCATCGTGAACGTCGCCACCAGGATGAACGGCACGAAGAACGCCCATGCGTACGGATACTGTTCCATCACCGGCCGCGCGATGCCCATCGACCAGCTTTCCAGCGTCATCACCTGGAACAGCGTGTAGAGCGACTCGCCGAGCGTGCCGAACCACTGCGGAAAGGCGTCGGCAAAGAGCTTGGTCGCGATCACCCCGAATACGTAGTAGATGATCAGCAGCACCGCGGCGATCGACCCCAGGCCCGGGATCGCCGCCAGCAGTGCGCCGACCACGCGCCGCATCGACGGGACCATCGTCAGCAGCCGCAGCACGCGCAGCACGCGTAGGGCGCGCAGCACCGCGAACGGGCCGCTGGCCGGGATCAGCGCAATCGCGACCACCACGAAGTCGAACACGCTCCACGGATCGCGGAAGAAGGCGGCACGGAGCGCGTACAGGCGCAGCGCGATCTCCAGCACGAACACGGTCAGCAGCGCGCGATCGAGCGCGATCAGCGTCGGCCCGATGGCGGTCATCACCGCGTCGGACGTTTCGAGCCCGAGGATCGCGGCGTTGATCAGGATCAGCGCGATGATCACCTGCTGCGTGCGCGCATGCTCGATGAAGGTGCGCACGCGCGCGCGCAGAGGGATCGGCGCGACGGTAGAAGGCAGGGCAGGCGTCATTCGATGTCCGGGGTCGCAAAACAACGCCCTCACATCGCGGCGCGCGCGCGCAATGCGAGCCGGGGGAAACCCGCGGCGCGGGTTTCACTCGCTCATTGCCGCCGCGGCCGCGAGCCATGCACGGTGTCGGTCGGCCGCGGAGCGCCCGCGCGGGTCAGGTCGGCAGCGGCGGCAGCGCGCGCGGCTTGCGATCCGGGCCGGTGGCGACGTAGACCAGAGTGGCCTCGGTGACCTTGACCACCTCCGTCTCCAGCCGCATGCGCTCGGCGTACACCTCGACCTCGACCGTGATCGAGGTGGTGCCGGTCTTCAGCACGTGAGCGTAGAAGCTCAGCAGGTCGCCGACGAACACCGGGTTTTTGAACAGGAAACTGGTCACGGCGATGGTGGCCACCCGGCCATTGGCGCGGCGCGCGGCCGGCACGGCGCCGGCGATATCGACCTGCGCCATGATCCAGCCGCCGAAGACATCGCCATGGATGTTGGCATCGGCCGGCATCGGCATGACGCGCAGCACGGGAATGCCGTCGGGCAGGCGGGTGGTTTCGGTCATGGGGAGCGATCGATCACGGGCGAGGCGCCGACGATAGCAAGGACCGCGGCGGGGACGCGCGGCGGCTCCATGGGGCACACGACCGCGCGGGCTGCTGCGGTCGGCAGCGGATAATCGCGCCATGCAGATGACGACCGAACCCGCGCACGACCGTGCGCTTGCGCAACCGGCGCCGCGCGCCGCGATGGAGCGCTGATGCGCGGCCACCGCGGCGGCCGCGAGCCATCGCCGGTGCGCCAGCCGGGCGAGGCACGCGACGACTGGCAGACCCTGGGCCTGCTGCTGCCCTACCTGTGGGCCTACAAGGGCCGGGTGCTGTTCGCGATCGGCTGCCTGGTCGCGGCCAAGGTAACGGTGGTCGGCGTGCCGGTGCTGCTCAAGCACATCGTCGATGCCTTCGCCACCGCACCGCAGTTCGGCCAGCCGGGCGCGCTGCTCGCGGTGCCGCTGCTGCTGATCGTCGGCTACGGCGTGCTGCGGCTGTCGACCTCGGTCTTCACCGAGCTGCGCGAGTTCTTCTTCGCCAAGGTGACGCAGGCGTCGGTGCGCACGCTGGCGCTGAAGACCTTTCGCCACCTGCACGCGCTCAGCCTGCGCTTCCATCTGGAGCGGCGCACCGGCAGCGTCACGCGCGAGATCGATCACGGCATCCGCGGTGTGTCTTCGCTGATCAGCTTCACGCTGTACTCGATCCTGCCGACGCTGGTCGAGCTGACGCTGGTGATCGGCTACCTGCTGCTGAACTACGAGGTGTGGTTTGCGGTGATCGTCGGCGTCAGCCTGGTGATCTACGTCGGCTTCACCTTCACCGTGACCAACTGGCGCACCCGCTTCCGGCGCGAGATGAACGAGCTCGACTCGAAGGCCAGCGCGCGCGCCGTGGATTCGCTGCTGAACTTCGAGACGGTGAAGTACTTCGGCAACGAGGAGTACGAAGCGCGCCGCTACGACGGCACGCTGCGCGAGCAGGAGACGGCGGCGATCAAGAGCCAGCAGTCATTGAACCTGCTGAATGCAGGCCAGCAGGCGATCATCGCGGTCGGACTGACGCTGATGCTGTGGCGGGCCGCGGTGGGGGTGGGCAACGGCAGCATGACGATCGGCGACCTGGTGCTGGTCAATGCCTTCATGCTGCAGCTGTACGTGCCGTTGAACTTCCTCGGCGTGATCTACCGCGAGATCAAGCAGGCGCTGACCGACATGGACCGCATGTTCCGGCTGCTCGATGCGAACCGCGAGATCGCCGATGCGCCCGATGCCCGGCCGCTGGTGCTGCGCGGCGCCGAGATCCGTTTCGAGCGGGTGGACTTCGCCTACGACCCGCGCCGCCAGGTGCTGCACGGCGTGGACTTCACCGTGCCGGCGGGCAGCACCACGGCCGTGGTCGGCGCCACGGGCTCGGGCAAGAGCACGCTGGCGCGCCTGCTGTTCCGCTTCTACGACGTCGATGGCGGCGCGGTGCAGATCGACGGCCAGGACGTGCGCGAGGTGACACAGTCCAGCCTGCGCGCAGCGATCGGCATCGTGCCGCAGGACACGGTGCTGTTCAACGACACGATCGAATACAACATCGCCTACGGTCGGCCCGGCGCCACCCGTGACGAGGTCGTCGCGGCGGCGAAAAGCGCGCACATCCACCAGTTCATCGAGAAGCTGCCCGATGGCTACGAGACGATCGTCGGCGAACGCGGGCTGAAGCTTTCCGGCGGGGAGAAGCAGCGCGTGGCCATCGCCCGCACGCTGCTGAAGGATCCGGCGATCCTGATCTTCGACGAGGCCACCAGCGCGCTGGACTCGCGCACCGAGCGGGTGATCCAGGCCGAACTCGAGGCGATCTCCTCCGAACGCACCACGCTCGTGATCGCGCACCGGCTGTCGACTATCGTCGGCGCCGACCAGATCATCGTGCTCGACCATGGCCGCATCGTCGAGCGCGGCACGCATGAGTCGCTGCTTGCGACCAATGGGGCCTACGCCCAGCTGTGGGCCATGCAAAGCCGCGAGCGCGAAGAAGCGGCGACAAGCGCCAGCTAATCCGCGCATCAAAACGCACCGCGGCGGCACACGCTGCACTAGCATCGCGCAGATTGCGTCGTGCGTGCGCCGCCAGGCCTGCCGCGATGTCGATCCGGGCGCGCCCACCCGGCGTGCGCCAGCGCGACCCAGCCCATACCCGAGGAGGCCGCCAGATGACGAACCCCCACCGCCCGTGCGGGCCGCATGCCCGGCGGTTTGCGCCGTGGCGCCAGGCGGCGCCGCTTGCCTGCGTCGGCGCCCTGCTGTGCGCCAGCCTGCTGCCCGCAGCCAGTTTGGCCCAGGCACCGGCCGCCGCACCTGCCCCGGCAGCCGCCGCGCCGGCCGTGAAGCTGGCGCCGGCGCTGCAGCGCATCCGCGACAGTGGCGTCGTGACCATCGGTTATCGGGTCGACGCATCGCCGTTCGCAATGCAGTACAACGGCCAGGCCGTCGGCTACGCGATCGACATCTGCAACGAACTCGTCGAGGCCCTGCGGCGCGACATGAAGCGCGTACTGCGCGCCGAGTACGTGGTGGTGACCGCGCAGACGCGCTTCGACATGGTGCGCACCGGCAAGGCGCACATGGAATGCGGCACCACGATCAATGACCCGCAGCGGCGCAAGGCGGGCGCGGTGTACTCGATGCCGTACTTCTTTTCCGGCCCGCGCATCCTGGCCCGGACCACGTCGCCGATCGAGGACTTCTTCGACCTGCGCGGCAAGAAGGTGGTGGTGGTCAAGGGCACCAATTCGATTCCGTTGCTGCGCCGTCGGCTGGATGCCGGCACGCTGCCGGGCATGTCGCTGACCGAGCTGGGCAGCTACGGCGAGGCGCTCGATGCGGTTCGCACCGGTACGGCCGACGCCTTCATCACGCTCGACGTGCTGCACTTCGGCCTGCGTGCCAACTCCGAGAAGCCGAGCGACTACAAGGTGGTCGGCACCTACCAGCTGCTCGAGCCGATCGCCCTGATCCTGCCGCCCGACGATCCGGAGATGAAGCAGTACGTCGATCGTCAGCTGGCGGCGCTGATGCTCAACGGCACGGTCGGCCGGCTATACGACAAGTGGTTCATGCAGCCGATTCCGCCCAACAATCGGGCGCTCGAGATGCCGATGAGCGCCGTGCTGCGCGACCAGCTGCGCTGGCCGACCGACCGGCTCGGCGACGAGGTCCGGTAGCGACTTGCCGGCGACGGCACCCGGCACTGTCGCCCCCTCCGCCTGAGTCACCTGCACGCCGTCCGAGGCGGTCGTGCGTCGGCCCGTGCCCGCTGCGGGTTAACGCCAACTGCTGCAGCGCGGTGTTGCTGCGGCGTCACGTCGAGCCAGTCTGCGGGACCACTGCCGGCGCGATTGGCATGCTCCCTGCATGTCCCGCGGTGTAAATTGACCGCGCCCCAGCGTCGGTCTCGGCCGATCCATTTGCCGGGGTCGGCACGTGCCGGGTGACGAATTCCTTTGGAGGAAGAGACAAGATGATGAAGCTCGCGAACAAGCTGGCCGTCACGGGCCTGCTCGCGGTCGGTGCGCTGACTGCACTGCCGGCCCAGGCCGGCAAGACGCTGGATGAGATCAAGAAGCGCGGCCAGGTGGTGTGCGGCGTCAATACCGGCCTTGCCGGTTTCTCGGCGGCCGACAGCCAGGGCAACTGGAGCGGCCTGGACGTCGATATCTGCCGCGCCATCGCCGCCGCGGTGCTGGGCGACGGCACCAAGGTCAAGTGGGTGCCGCTGAACGCGCAGCAGCGCTTCACGGCGCTGCAGTCGGGCGAGATCGACGTCCTGTCGCGCAATACGACCTTCACTCTGACGCGCGACGCGTCGCTCGGCCTGAACATCACGACGCCGACCTACTACGACGGCCAAGGCTTCATGGTGCCGGTCAAGAGCAAGGTCAAGAGCGCCAAGCAGCTGAAGGGCGCCACGGTCTGCGTGCAATCCGGCACCACGACCGAGAAGAACCTGACCGACTACTCGCGCGCCAACAACCTCGGCATCAAGCCCGTGGTGTTCGAGAAGGTCGAGGCCGCCACCGGCGCCTACTTCGCGGGTCGCTGCCAGGCGTACACGACCGATGCTTCGGGCCTGGCCTCGGTGCGCAACAAGGAAGCCAAGAACCCGGCCGATCACATCATCCTGCCCGAGTTGATCTCCAAGGAGCCGCTCGGCCCGATGGTGCGGCGTGGCGACGACGAGTGGTTCGCGATCGTCAAGTGGACCATCTATGGCCTGCTCGAAGCCGAGGAGTACGGCATCACCCAGGCCAATGTCGACAAGATGCTGGCCGAGAGCACCGACCCCGTGGTGATGCGGATCCTCGGCAAGAGCGAGGACACCGGCAAGCTGCTCGGGCTCGACAAGAACTGGATGGTCAACGCTTTGAAGGCCACCGGAAACTATGGTGAGATCTTCGAGCGCAACGTCGGCCCGAAGTCGCCGCTCGGACTGCCGCGCGGCGTCAACAACCTCTGGAGCAAGGGCGGCATCATGTACGCCCACCCGGTGCGCTGACGGTCGCAGGCGGCGCAGGCAAAGGCCGCCTCGGCGTTCCGTTCAGGTGCGGCCCGATCCTGCGGTACAGGGCATCGCGCACGGGTCCGGCGACGCCGGACCCCTATGAAGAGCGCAGCGTGCTGCGCTCTTCATAGATGAACCAGCGGTCGTCACAGACCGCGGCCAAGAAGACGCAGTTCACAAGGAGGAGCGATGTCGGCAGCCCGCATCGCGCCGCGCCAGCCGCCCAAGAAGCGGGACTGGAACTGGCGCAGCCAGTACGTGCGCGGCCTGATCTATCAGGTGGTGGCGCTGGCCGCGATCGCTTTCGTCGTCTGGTTCCTCGCGCACAACACCCTGGTGAACATGCGCACCCGCGGCATCCAGAGCGGGTTCGACTTCCTCGTCGGTCCGGCCGGCTTCGACATCGGCGAGGTGCTGATCCGCTACGACGCGCTCGACCCGTACTGGAAGGCCTTTCTGGTCGGCGTGCTCAACACGCTGCGGGTGGCAATCATCGGCATCGTGCTGACCACGCTGATCGGCACCTTGGTCGGCATCGGCCGCTTCTCGCGCAACGCGATCGTGCGCGGCCTGTGCTACGGCTATGTGGAGTTGTTCCGCAACGTGCCGGTGCTGCTGCAACTGCTGATGTGGTACCTGCTGTTCACCGAGGTGCTGCCGGCGACCTACGAGGCGTGGAACATCGCGCACATGTTCTTCCTGAGCAAGGGCGGTGTCGCGATTCCGGCGCCCGTATGGGGCTTGGGCCAGGGGCTGGCGGCGATCGGGGCGGTGATCGGCCTGTTCCTGGCGGCCGCCTATCGGCGGTGGGCGCGCCAGCGCTTCGAGGCGACCGGCAACGCGCTGCCCACGTTCTGGCCGAGCGTGGCGATCGTGCTGGCGGTCGCTTTCCTGGGCTGGATCCTCGGCGGGGCACCGACCGCCTGGAACATGCCGAAGCAGGGCGAGGTGATGGTCGAAGGCGGAATGATCGCCACGCCGGAGTTCCTCGCCGTGCTGTTCGGCCTTGTGATGTACACGGCGGCCTTCGTGGCCGAAGTGGTGCGCGCCGGCATCCAGTCGGTGGCGCACGGCCAGGTCGAGGCCGCCTCCTCGCTGGGCCTGTCGCGCGGCCAGAGCATGCGGCTGGTGATCCTGCCGCAGGCGCTGCGCGTGATCATCCCGCCGATGACCAATCAGTTCCTGAACCTGACCAAGAACTCGTCGCTGGCGGTGGCGATCGGCTACCCGGACGTGGTGTCGATCAGCAACACCGCCATCAACCAGACCGGGCGCGCGGTCGAGTGCATCGCCATCATCATGCTCGTGTACCTGACCACCTCGCTGGCCACCAGCGCGTTCATGGGCTGGTACAACAAGCGTGCCGCGATCAAGGAGCGCTGAGATGAGCGCGTCGTTCGAGCCGATCTCGCCGCGCCCGGCGCCCATCAAGACCGAAGGATTCGTTCCCTGGGTCCGCGGCAACCTGTTCGCCGACTGGAAGTCGTCGCTGACCACGGTCGCGCTGCTCGCCTTCGCGCTGCTGTACCTGCCGCCGCTGATCAACTGGGCGCTGCTGCAGGCGGTGTTCGACACCAATGCCGAGGCCTGCCAGGCGGCGCGCGGCGTCGGCGCGTGCTGGGGCGCGATTGCCGAGAAGTACCGGCTGGTGATCTTCGGCCGCTATCCATTCGACGACCAGTGGCGCCCGTTGGTGGCGACTGCGCTGATGCTGGGGCTGCTGGTGGCCAGTTGCACGCGCGCGCTGTGGAGCGCCTGGCTGGTGGTGCTGTGGGCGGTGGTGCTGGCGGCGTTCTTCGTGCTGATGGGCGGCGGCTGGTTCGGGCTCGACGCCGTGTCCACCGACCAATGGGGTGGCCTGCCGCTGACCATCATGCTGGCCACGCTGTCGATCGTGTTCGCCTTCCCGCTGGCGGTGCTGGTGGCGCTCGGCCGGCGCTCGGACCTGCCGGCGATCCGCACCTTCTGCACGCTGTACGTGGAACTGGTGCGCGGCGTGCCGCTGATCTCGGTGCTGTTCATGGCGAGCTTCATGTTCCCGCTGTTCATGCCGCAGGGCGTGAGCATCGACGTCCTGCTGCGCGTGCTGGTCGGCATCACGCTGTTTGCCGCGGCCTACATGGCCGAGGTGATCCGCGGCGGCCTGCAGGCGATTCCCAAGGGCCAGGTCGAGGCGGCCCAGTCGCTCGGCATGTCGTACTGGCAGACCCAGCGCAAGATCGTGCTGCCGCAGGCGCTGGCCCTGGTGGTGCCCGGCATCATGAACAACTTCATCTCGATCTTCAAAGACACGTCGCTGGTGACCATCGTGTCGCTGTACGAGCTGACCGGCTCGACCGGGATCGCCTTCAACTCGGACGCCGACTGGCGACCCTTCAAGATCGAGGCGTACCTGTTCATCACCGCGATCTACTTCGTGTTCTGCTTTGCCATGTCGCGCTACAGCCTGTGGATCGAGAAGCAGCTGAACCGCAGCAAGACCCGCTGACAGATCTGCCGCACCCACGCAATTGACGAGGACCGCATGAGCGCTGTGCCTGCCACCGCCGCCGCCGCCGCCACCGACAACATCATCACCTTCGACAAGGTGAACAAGTGGTACGGCAACAACTTCCACGTGCTGCGCGACATCGATCTGCACGTGAGGCGCGGCGAGCGGATCGTCATCTGCGGGCCGTCGGGCTCGGGCAAGAGCACGCTGATCCGCTGCATCAACCGGCTCGAGGAGCATCAGCAGGGCAAGCTGGTGGTCGACGGCACCGAACTGACCGACGACGTCAAGGCGATCGAGAAGGTTCGCAAGGAAGTCGGCATGGTGTTCCAGCAGTTCAACTTGTTCCCGCACCTGACGGTGCTCGAGAACCTTACGCTGTCGCCGATGTGGGTCGGCAAGCTGCCGAAGAAGGAGGCAGATGAGCGGGCGATGACGCAGTTGAAGCGCGTGCGCATCGCCGAGCAGGCCGGCAAGTACCCGCTGCAGTTGTCTGGCGGCCAGCAGCAGCGCGTGGCGATCGCCCGCGCGCTGTGCCTGACGCCGAAGATCATGCTGTTCGACGAGCCCACGTCGGCCCTTGACCCGGAGATGATCAAGGAGGTGCTCGACGTGATGATCGAACTGGCCAAGGGCGGCATCACGATGCTGTGCGTGACGCACGAGATGGGCTTTGCCAAGGCGGTGGCCGACCGTGTGATCTTCATGGACCAGGGCCAGATCGTCGAGCAGAACACGCCGCACGAGTTCTTCAACGCGCCGAAGAGCGAGCGCACCAAGGACTTCCTGTCGAAGATCCTCGGTCACTGAGGCCACCGAGGCCACCGAGGCCGGATCGGCGCGGGCGGGTGCGGCGCGCGCCTCGCGCGCCAGCGCTGCTGGCGCGCGCAGCGGTCGAGCCGGCGCGCTGCCGCAGGGCGCGACGACAGTGTGTCGCCCGGCGACAGCAGGCTGACTTTCGCCGGGGCAGCCAGCGCTTTCCCGGATAATCCGCGCCTTTCATCGCCGCCACTGCCGCATGTCGACCGTCACCGCTGCACCGGCCAGCCTCGGCCGCCCCGCGATCCTCCCCTACGCGGGCACGATCTTCCTGTCGGCGTTCCTGCTGTTCCTGGTGCAGCCGATCATCGCCAAGCAGATCCTGCCGTGGTTCGGCGGCTCGGCGGCGGTGTGGACCACCTGCCTGGTGTTCTTCCAGAGCATCCTGCTGGCCGGATATGCCTACGCCGATCTGGGCACGCGGCTGGGCATGCGGCGCCAGACGATCCTGCACGCAGCATTGCTGGTGCTGTCGCTGCTGACGCTGCCGATCCTTGCCAGCGAGACCTGGAAGCCGGCCGGCGACGAAGCGCCGATCCTGCGCATCCTGCTGCTGCTGCTGGTCACCATCGGCCTGCCCTACTTCCTGCTGTCGACCACCACGCCCTTGCTGCAGAGCTGGTACTGGAGGCGCTTTCGCGCGGCCGTGCCGTATCGGCTGTTCGCGCTGTCGAACTTCGCCTCGCTGCTGGCTCTGCTGGGCTTTCCGGCGCTGTTCGAGCCCTGGCTCGATCTGAACCAGCTCGGCTGGACCTGGTCGATCGTCTACACGGTCTTCGTGGTCGTGTGCGCGGCCACCGGCTGGGCCTCGATGAAGGCGGCCTCGGCCCATGCCGGCGAGCCGCAACCGGCCGCGAGCGGCGCCGCCGGCGCGCGGCTTGGCGCCCACCCTGACGCGCCCACCCTCAGCCGTCAGTTGCTGTGGCTCGCGCTGTCGGCGATGGGCTCGGTGATGCTGCTGGCGATCAGCAACCACGTGACGCAGAACATTGCCAGCGTCCCCTTCCTCTGGGTGGTGCCGCTGTCGCTGTATCTCGTGACGTTCATCCTCTGCTTCGACCATCCGCGCTGGTACGTGCGGCCGCTGTACGTGGTGCTGCTGCTCGTGCTGCTGCCGCTGATGGCAGCCCACATCGCCGCCTTCCACATCACGCTGCCCGGCCCGCTGGCCGGCCTCGCGGAAAACCTGTTGGGCCGCGCCAGCGGCTTCAAGCTGCTGATCGCGCTGTTCATGGCGGGCCTGTTCGTCGCCTGCATGTTCTGCCACGGCGAGATGGCGCGCGTGAAGCCCGATCCGAAGTACCTGACGCGCTTCTACCTGATGATGTCGGTCGGCGGTGCGCTCGGCGCCGTGCTGGTGGCGATCGTCGCGCCGCTCGCGCTCGAGGGCTATTTCGAGCTGAACATCGCGCTGGCGGCGCTGGCGCTGCTGCTTGTGCTGCGCGTCAACGGCGCGTGGGTCGTGCTGGCGATCGTCTCGCTGTTGCCGACCGTCTACTACGGCGTGGTCGGTGCGCAGGAGTACATGCGCGACATGCGCGTGATGGAACGCGACTTCTACGGCGTGGTGCGCACCAAGGACCGCGAGGTCGACGGCGTGACCTATCGCGCGATGTACCACGGCGGCATCATCCACGGCGGCCAGCTGCAGGGCGAGCAGTTCCGCAACACGCCGAGCGACTACTTCGGTCCGGGCTCGGGCTACGGCCGACTGTTCACGGCGATGAATGCGCTGCGTCCGCAGCCGCGCAAGATCGGCATCATCGGGCTGGGCGCCGGCGTTGTGGCCGGCTACGGTCGCGCCGGCGACGACGTGGTGTTCTACGAGATCAGCCCGAAAGTGGTGGAGATCGAGCAGCGCGAATTCCGCTTCCTGCGCGAGTCGCCCGCCAAGGTGCACCCGGTGGTGATGGGCGACGGCCGCCTGTCGCTCGAGCGCGAGCTGAAGTCACCGGGGCCGCGCGGCTACGACGTGCTCGGCATCGATGCCTTCAGCGGCGACTCGATCCCGATGCACCTGGTCACGCGCGAGGCGATGCAGCTGTACCTGAAGCACCTGGCGCCCGACGGCGTGATCGTGTTCCAGGCCACCAACCGCTACATCGACATCATGCCGGTGGTGAAGCGGCACGCGAACGAGTTGGGCCTGCACGCGGTGCTGGTATCCGACATCCCGGAGTCGTCGATTGGCGCCAACTACTGGCTCTCCAGCACCGACCAGATCCTGGTGACGCGCGACAAGGCCCTGCTGGCGCACCCGCGCATCTCCGAGGCGGCCACCGAGATCAAGGACCGCGCCGACCTGCCCACCTTCACCGACGCGCATCACAACCTGTTCCGGATCCTGAAGTAGCGACCCCGGCAAAGCCCGGGTCGCGAGCCGCTGGCTGCTGCGTCAGACTTCATGGCCTTTCAGCCCGTCGTGGCGCGCGGTGCCCGGAGGTCGGCTGTTCGTCGCAGTTGGGCGACGCTTCATCGCGGTCGCACGGGCGCGCTGTTGGTTTCCTCCTAGACTAGCGTGTTGTTTCGACCAACCTCTTGCCCTGCGTGTGAACCCATGCTTGCACGACTCCTGATTACTGCGCTGGCTGCGATCGCCATGACCTTCGGCGGCGCTGTCGCGGCGCAGACCCTTTCGATCGAGGACGTGTGGAAGCGTCCGGCGATCGCCGAGCCGCGGCTGTCGCCCAATGGTCGCTACTTCGCGGTGCTGGCGCCGGTGAACGACCGGTTGAACCTCGCCGTCATCGATCTGGAGACGCGCAAGGGCGTGGCGCTGACCAACTTCCGCGATTACGACGTGCGCAACGTTTACTGGGTCGGCAACGAACGGCTCGTGTTCACGCTCGGCCAGTTCAACGCGCCCTCGGGCGCCGGCCTGCAGGAAGGGGGCGGCTTCTTCATGGTCTCGCGTGACGGCAAGGAGTCGCGCCAGATCTCGCCGACCGTGCGCGACCTGCGGCGCCAGAACCAGTTCGTCTACCGGGCCTACAGCTACCACCGCTCGATCCCGGACAGTGACGAGGAGATCATCGCCGAGGGTAACCTGCGCTCGCAGGATTCGTCCGACCTTTATCGACTGAACGTCAAGACCGGCCGCGCCACGCTGCTGACCCAGGATCGCCCGCCGCGCGTGCAGTTCTCGGGCGCCTCCGACGGCGATCCCACCGTGACCTGGGTGCTCGACCGCAATCTGTTGCCGCGCGCCGCCGTCTCGTCGATCAAGGACACGACGACCACCGTCGTGCATTACCGCAAGGATGAGAAGTCGCCCTGGGTCGAACTGACGCGCTTCGACGCCGCCAAGGGCCCGGTGATGTTTCCGCTGTCGTTCGAGCGGGACAACGAGACGATGTTGGTGGCTAATGGCGCCAGCCGCGCCACCATCGGCGTCTACCGCTACAACCCGAACACCAAGGCGCTGGGCGCTGTCGTGGCCGAGCACCCGCGCTTCGACATGGGCGCCAATCAGTTCGGCGAGCCGGTGCCGGGTCCGCTGTTCGATCCCAAGACCGAGGACGTGGTCGGCTTCCGCGTCGATGCCGAAAAGCTGGAAACGGTGTGGGTCGACGACGGCTATCGCCGCATCCAGGCCATGATCGACAAGGCGCTGCCCGAGACCATCAATACCTTTCGCCGGACTCCGGACGGCAATCGCCTGATCATCACCTCCTTCGGCGATCGGCATCCGACGCGCTGGTACCTGCTGGACGAGAAGAACCGCACGCTCGAGGAACTGTTCTCCAGTCGGCCTTGGGTCAAGCCCGAGCAACTCGCCGAAATGGTGCCGTTCACGTTCAAGACGCGCGATGGGCTGGAGATCTCTTCGTACTACTTCCTGCCGAAGGGCTACAAGAAGGGCGACAAGGTACCCACCGTCGTGCACGTGCACGGTGGCCCGTTCGCGCGCGCCGACTTCTGGGGCCGCTGGGGCTTCGGTTTCCGCGAGGCGCAGCTGCTCGCCGCGCGCGGCTATGCGGTGGTGGTGCCGAACTTCCGCATCACGCCCGGGCTCGGCAACAAGATCTTCTACAGTGGCTTCGGCGCCTATGGCCGCGAGATGGTGGCGGACCACGCCGATGCCGCCAAGTGGGCGATCGACCAGGGCTTCGCCGATCCTCAGCGTATCTGCATCTCCGGCGCCAGCTACGGCGGCTCGGCCGTGCTGATGTCGATGGCGCAGTACCCGGAGATCTTCCGCTGCGGGGTCGCGGGCCTGGTGGTGGTCGACAAGCAACTGCAGTTGACCTCGCCGGCCGGTGACATCCCGTACAACGAGGCTGGCGTGCGCTTCTGGCTGTCGGTGCTGGGCGGCGAGTCGACCTCGAAGATTCCGCCGATCACCTCGCCGGTGAACTACGCCGAGAAGATCAAGGGCCCGGTGATGATGTATGCGGGGGTGGACGACATTCGCACGCCGCTGGAGCAGACTCGCGCGATGCAGCGCGCGCTGGAGCGCGCCGGTAACGCGCCTCGCGCGATGGTGGTGAAGGCCGAAGAGGGCCACGGTTTCGGCAAGCTCGAGAACAACGTCGACCTGTACAACACGATGTTCAAGTTCCTCGACGAGCAGATCGGTCCGAAGAGCAAGCGCTGAGCGGCGCGCATCGCAAGAAGAACGGCCCGCACTGCGGGCCGTTTTGCTTTGCTGTGGCGATGCCGG
The DNA here is from genome assembly GCA_034522655.1 of Burkholderiaceae bacterium. GTDB lineage: Bacteria > Pseudomonadota > Gammaproteobacteria > Burkholderiales > Burkholderiaceae_F > JALHMQ01. The sequence goes on along the minus strand of JAXHLD010000040.1, from coordinate 100,046 downwards.
GCCAAGCGATTCACCGGCACCAGGGCGGCGCTGCGTCGGCGATCTCGTACAACGCCGCGGCGCGTCGCGCCAGCGCCGGATCGATCGCCGACAGCGCCGCCACGGCGATGCTGCGCCGATCCACCTCGAAGAACCGCCGCAGCGCGGCGCGCGTGTCGCTGCGGCCGAAGCCGTCGGTCCCGAGCGCGATGTAGCGATCCCCCACCCACGGCCGGACGAGGTCGGGCAGCGCGCTCACGTAGTCGCTGGCGGCGACGACCGGCGTGCCGGTGGCCGACAGCTGCTGCTCGATCCACGCGCTGCCGCCGGCCCCGCCCGGAACCGCGCCTGCGCGCCAAGTACCATGCGCCTCACGACGCAGCTCGGTGAAGCTGGTGACCGAATAGAGCTTCCGCGGCGACGCCCAGCTCGGCCACCAGCAGTCCGCGGCAGCCAGCGCTTCGCGCAGGAAGTGCCGCGCCCAGCCGCGAGGTGCCTCGCCCAGGATGGTGCCGGCGCCCAGCAACCTCACCTTCGCCAGTCGCCGGCGCGGCGAGTAGCAGGTACACGACGGTGCGCACTCCTGCGACGCCGCGCCCTCGGGCATCGACGGCTGCGCGTAGTTCTCGTTCATCACCGTCACGTAGTAGAAGACGTCCTCCTGCGCCGAGAGCATGCGGCGCATGCCGTCCTCCAGGATCACCGCCAGCTCGTACGCGTACGCCGGGTCGTAGGCGCGGCAGTTGGGGATCGTCGAGGCGACGAGGTGGCTGGTGCCGTCCTGGTGCTGCAGCCCCTCGCCGGAGAGCGTGGTGCGGCCGGCGGTGGCGCCGAGCAGGAAGCCGCGCGCGCGCGAGTCGGCCGCCGCCCAGATGAGGTCGCCGATGCGCTGGAAGCCGAACATCGAGTAGTAGATGTAGAACGGGAGCATCGGCACGCCGTGCGCCGAGTAGCTGGTGGCCGCGGCGATCCAGGAGGCGATGGCGCCCGCCTCGGTGATGCCTTCCTCGAGGATCTGGCCGTCGGTCGCCTCCTTGTAGTAGAGCAGCTCGTCGTGGTCCTCGGGCTCGTAGAGCTGGCCCACCGGCGAGTAGATGCCCACCTGCCGGAACAGGTCCGCCATGCCGAAGGTGCGCGCCTCGTCGGCGATGATCGGGCACGATGTGCCTGCCGAGCGCGGCGTCCTTGCAGCAGCTGCGCCGAGCATGCTGCACGAAGGCCATCGTCGTGGACATCTCGCTTGCCGCCGGCCTCGAGCGGCGAACTTCGCGAAGCTCGTCGGCCGGCGGCGTCGCCGGCGGCTCGCGCGGTCGACGACGCGCGCGGGCAGGTAGCCGCCGAGCTTCCCGCGGCGCGCGTGCAGGTAGCGCATCTCCGGCGCCGTCGGCGGCCGGGCGGTAGAACGTCGCAGTCCTTCGACCTCGCGTCGGAGAGCGGCAGCGCGAAGCGGTCGCGGAAGGCGAGCAGCGCTTCGTCGTCGAGCTTCTTCTGCTGGTGCGTGGTCATGCGGCCCTGGCCCGCCGTGCCCATGCCGTAGCCCTTCTTGGTCTTGGCCAGGATCACCGTCGGCTGGCCGCGATGGTGGGCCGCGGCGTGATAGGCGGCGTGGATCTTCACCGGGTCGTGGCCGCCGCGGCGCAGGCGGTCGATGTCCTCGTCGGACAGGTGCGCCACCAGCGCCTGCAGCTCCGGGTACTTGTTGAAGAAGTGCTCGCGGTTGAAGCGCCCGTCGGTGGCGGCGTACTTCTGGAACTCGCCGTCCACCGTCTCGTGCAGGCGCTTGAGGATGACGTTGTCGTGGTCGCGCGCGAACAGCGGGTCCCACTCCGAACCCCACAGCAGCTTGATCACGTTCCAGCCGGCGCCCGCGAACAGGCCTTCCAGCTCCTGGATGACCGAGCCGTTGCCGCGCACCGGCCCGTCGAGCCGCTGCAGGTTGCAGTTGACGACGAACACCAGGTTGTCGAGCCCCTCGCGCGCGGCCAGCGAGAGCGCGGCCAGCGACTCGGGCTCGTCCATCTCGCCATCGCCGACGAAGGCCCACACCTTGCGGCCGGTCGTCTCGAGCAGGCCGCGGTGCTCGAGGTAGCGCATGAAGCGCGCCTGGTAGATCGCGATGAGCGGCCCCAGGCCCATCGAGCCGGTGGGGAACTGCCAGAAGTCCGGCATCAGCCAGGGGTGCGGATACGAAGACAGTCCGCTGCCGCCCGTTTCGCGCCGGTAGTTCGCCAACTGCGCTTCGCTCAGCCGACCTTCGAGGAAGGCGCGCGCGTACACGCCGGGCGCCGAGTGCGGCTGGAAGAACACCAGGTCGCCCGCCTGCCCGGCGCGGAAGAAGTGGTTGAAGCCGACCTCGAACAGGTCGGCGGCCGAGGCGTAGCTGGCGATGTGGCCGCCGAGTTCGGCGCTTTCGCGGTTGGCGCGCACCACCATCGCCAGCGCGTTCCAGCGCACCAGCGCCGACAGCCGCTTCTCGATGTCCAGGTTGCCGGGGAAGGGCGCCTGCTGCGCGAGCGAGATGCTGTTGATGTACGGCGTGTTGGCCACCGTCGGCAACTGCACGCGGCGGCGGCGCGCGTGCTGCACCAGCTTCTGCAGCAAGAAGGTGGCGCGCTCCGGGCTCTCGCGCTCGATCACCGCATCGAGGGCGGCCAGCCACTCCTGCGTTTCCTGCGGATCGGGGTCGGCCTCGGGCAGACGCCAGGAGGCGGTCGGCGACAGCCGCGCCAGGTCATCGAGATTCATCGTGGGCTCCGGACCGCGGGCCGGCTCGTGGCGACGGCCGCGGTGCAGGGGAAGGGATGGACTGATTACACCAGAGCCGGGCCGTCCGCGTTGCCGCACAGCGATAATCGCGCCCATGACGCCACCGACCCTGACCCTGACCCGCCCCGACGACTGGCACCTGCACCTGCGCGACGGCGCAGCGATGGCCGACGTGCTGCCGTACACCGCGCGCCAGTTCGCGCGCGCGATCGTGATGCCGAACCTGAAGCCGCCGGTGACCACCACCGCACTGGCCGCCGCGTATCGCGCGCGCATCCGCGCCGCGCTGCCCGCGGGCATGCGGTTCGAGCCGCTGATGACGCTCTACCTCACGGATAACACCGCGCCGGACGAGATCCGCGCCGCCAAGGCGAGCGGCTTCGTGCACGGCGTGAAGCTGTACCCGGCCGGGGCGACCACCAATTCGGACTTCGGCGTCACCAGCCTGAAGAAATGCGCGCGCGCGCTGGAGGCGATGCAGGCGGTCGACCTTCCGCTGCTGGTGCACGGCGAGGTCACGCACGCGCACATCGACGTGTTCGACCGCGAGCGTGCCTTCATCGACGAGGTGCTGATCCCCACGCGCCGCGACTTTCCCGCGCTGCGCGTGGTGTTCGAGCACATCACCACGAAGGACGCGGCCGAGTACGTGGCGCAGGCGGACGGCCGCATCGCCGCCACCATCACCGCGCACCACCTGCTCTACAACCGCAACCGCCTGTTCATGACCGGCGACGGCAAGACCGGCATGCGGCCGCACTGGTACTGCCTGCCGGTGCTCAAGCGCGAGGCGCATCGGCAGGCGCTGCTGGCTGTGCTCAGTGGCGGCAGCCCGCGCTTCTTCCTCGGCACCGACAGCGCGCCGCATGCGAAGGGCGAGAAGGAGAGCGCTTGCGGCTGCGCCGGCTGCTTCACCGCGGCCAGCGCGATCGAGATGTACGCGATGGCGTTCGAGGAGATCGGCGCGCTCGACAAACTGGAGGCCTTCGCCAGCTTCCACGGTCCCGATTTCTACGGCTTGCCGCGCAACACGCAGACCGTGACGCTCGCGCGGCGCGACTGGACGCCGCCGGCCGAGCTGAAGTTCGGTGACACCACGCTGGTGCCCCTGGCCGCCGGCGAGACGCTGCCTTGGCAGCTCGTCGCCTGAGCGCCCGCCCGCGCCATGCTGCGCGCCGACGCCCCGTGGTTCGCGGCCTTCGGGCCTGACCTTGCCGCGCTGCAGGCGCTCGCTCCGGCGCAGCAGATCGACTGGCTCGACGCCCGCGCGCAGGCGCTCGGCCTGCGCAACGCCCGCGGCCTGCCGATCCGTTTCGCTCCGGCCGACGATGCCGGCGCTGCCGCCTACGAGGCGCACATCGATGCCACCGGCCGCGTGCCCACCCGCGCGGCCACGGCCGACAGCGCGCACGACCTGCTCAATGCGCTGGTCTGGCTGCACTTCCCGCGTCTGAAGGCGGCGCTCAATGCGCGCCAGGCCGGCGAGATCGCCCGTGCCGGTGTGCGGCCGGTGCGCGGCACTGCGCGCGACGCCGCCACGCTGATCGACGAGAACGGCCTTCTGCTGGCGAGCGACGATCCAGCGCTGTTCGAGGCGCTCGCCGCGCGCGACTGGCAGCGCCTGTTCCTCGACCTGCGCGACCGCTGGCAGCGCGGCGTGCAGCCGCAGATCGTCGGCCACGCGCTGCTCGACAAGCTCGCCCGACCGTACAAGGCGATCACCGCGCACGTGATCTCCCTGAGCGGCCGCTTCGACACGCCGGCCGCGCTCGACGCCGCGGCCGCCCGCTGGGTCGAGCAGCCGACGCTCTGCGCGCGCGGGCTGCTGCCGTTGCCGGTGCTCGGCATTCCCGGCTGGTGGCCCGCCAACGAGGCGGCGGACTTCTACGACGATGCCGCGGTGTTCCGCCCGCTGCGCCGGGCCGCTTGATGACGAGCGACCGGATGGCGCGCCGCCCGATGCCGAACCGCCGTCTGCCGATGTGCCTGCGGTCGAGCCGCCGATGAAGCTCGCCGCGCTGCGCCTGTTCGTGCGCGACCTGGTCGCGGCGCGCGACTTCTACGCCGCGCAGCTCGGCCTGCCCCTGCAGCACGATGGCAGCGCGGACGGGTTCTGCGTGTTCGACCTGGACGGCATCGATCTCGTGGTCGAAGCAGTGCCCGCCGATGCGCCGGCCGAAGAGCAGGCACTGGTGGGCCGCTTCACCGGCCTGTCGTTCGCGGTCGAGGACATCGCCGCCACCCACGCGCGGCTGGTCGCGGTCGGCGTGCCTTTCGGCGGACCACCGCAGTTGCAGTTCTGGGGCGGCACGCTCGCCACGCTCAGCGATCCGGCCGGCAACCAACTGCAGCTGGTGCAGTACCCCACTGTGGTGCCGGCGCCATGACGCTGCTGCTCGGCGCCATTGCCGACGATTTCACCGGCGCCAGCGATCTGGCCAACACGCTCACGCGCGGCGGGCTGCGCACCGTGCTGACCGTCGGCGTGCCGGCGGCGGCGCAGGCGCTCGAGGCCGATGCCGTGGTCATCGCGCTGAAGACGCGCACCATCGAGCCGACCGCAGCCGTGGCGCAGTCACTCGCGGCGTTCGCGTGGCTGCGCAAAGCGGGCGCGCAACAGCTGCTGTTCAAGATCTGCTCGACCTTCGATTCGCGCTTCGCGGTCGAGCCGCGCGGCAACATCGGCTCGGTGGGCGCGGCGCTGCGGCTGGCGGTGAGCGTCGAGGCGCGCACGCCGCTGTGCGTGCCCGTGTGCCCGGCCTTCCCGGCGACCGGCCGCACCGTGTATCGCGGCCACCTTTTCGTCGGCGATCAGTTGCTCAGCGACAGCGGCATGGCGCAGCACCCGCTGACGCCGATGACCGATGCCAACCTGGTGCGCGTGCTGCAGGCGCAATGCGAGGAGCCGGTCGGACTGGTGCCGCTCGACACCGTGCGGGCGGGCGTTGGCGCCATCCGCGCCCGGCTCGCGCAACTGGCGCAGCAGGGCGCGGGCTTTGCGATCGTCGATGCGGTGGCCGACGACGACCTGCACGCGCTAGGGGCGATGCACTCGACGAGGTACCGCTGGCGATCGGCGGCTCGGGCATCGCGCTGGGACTGCCGGCCAACTTCGCGCGGCGCGGCGCGCGCTTCGACCACGCGCCGCTCGATGTGCGCATTGGCGGCCGCTGCGTGCTGCTGGCCGGTTCGTGCTCGGCGGCCACGCGCGCGCAGGTCGCCGCCCAGGCCGCGCTTGGTCCGGTGCACCGGGTCGATCCGGCGCGGGTGGCCGACACCGGCTACCTGGCCGACGTGGTCGACTGGTGCTTGGCGCAGCCGGCCACACCGCTGGTGGCGAGTTCAGCCGCGCCGGACGACGTGGCGGCGGTACGCGCGCGTCGCGGCGCCGCAGTAGCCGAGGCGATCGAGCAATTCTTCGGCGCGCTGGCCGCCGCACTGCATGCGCGCGGCGTGCGGCGCTTCGTCGTGGCCGGCGGCGAGACCGCCGGCGCGGTGGTCACCGCCCTCGACCTGCGCTCGCTGCAGGTCGGCGCCGAGATCGACCCGGGCGTGCCCGCGCTGCGCGCCAGCGGTGCCGATCCGGCCGTGCCGCTGGCGCTGAAGTCCGGCAATTTCGGCAGCCCCGACTTCTTCGCGCGGGCGCAGCGGTTCGTCTGACCGCGTGCGTTCGGCCGCGCCGCCGGCGCATCGGCGAGAATGCGGGCCTCACGGACTGGGTGGTCGCGCCATGAAAGTCGTCGTCACCGGCGGCGCCGGTTTCCTCGGCCAGTTGCTGATTCGCGCCTTGTGCGCGCGCGGACGGCTGACCGATGCCACCGGCAACGAGCGAGAGATCGAGCAGATCGTCGCGATCGACCAGAGCCACGCGCACAAGCTGTTCGTCGACGAGCGGGTCGGCTACGTGGTGGGCGACATCTCGCAGGCGGCGCTGCTCAAGCACGTGATGGGGGTCGATACCGACAGCCTGTTCCACCTGGCGGCGGTCGTCAGCGGCGCGGCCGAGGCCGACTTCGAACTGGGCATGCGGGTCAACCTCGACGGCACGCGCGCGCTACTGGAGGCCTGCCGCGTGCAGCGGGCCCAGGTGAAGCTGGTGTTCGCCAGCAGCGTGGCGGTGTTCGGTGGTGCGCTGCCGGCGGTCGTCACCGACGAGACCGCTGCCACGCCCGCATCGAGCTATGGCGTGCAGAAGCTCATCAGCGAGCTGCTGGTCGGCGAGTTCGCGCGGCGCGGCTACATCGACGGGCGTGCGGTGCGCCTGCCGACCATCGTGGTGCGGCCGGGTAAGCCGAACGCGGCGGCATCGAGCTTCGCCAGCGGCATCCTCCGCGAGCCGCTCGCGGGCGAGATGACGATCTGCCCGGTGGAGCCGGACACGGCGCTGTGGCTGCTGTCGCCGGAGGCCGCGATCGACGGCCTGCTGCGCACGCACGAGCTGGCGCGCGCCTCGTGGCAGGCGGCCACTGGCGGCCGCGCGTTGAACCTGCCCGGCCTCACGGTGACGGTGGCGCAGATGATCGAGGCGCTGCGCGCCGTTGGCGGCGATGCCGCGGTGGCGCGCATCCGCATAGCACCCGACCCGGCGATCAAGGCCATCGTGCAGAGCTGGCCGGCGCGCTTCGCAGCAGCGCGGGCGGCGCAACTCGGCTTCGTGGCCGATGCCGACATCGACAGCGTGGTGCGCGCCTACGCGCGAACCCATCTCCCGGAGGGCCGGATCGCATGACGATGAAGCGCACCGAGCTGGAAAAGCGCAAGGGCCTGGCGATCGTCAATGCCCAGCGGCAGCCGGGCAAGCGGGCACTGCCGGCGCCCGCTGTGCCGGTCGATCGGCGCGCGCAGCGCGCGGCCGAGCGCGCTGCCGGGCTGGTGCCGTTTGCGGTGAAGTTGCCGGCGACGCTGGTCGCTGAACTGCAGGCGCGCGCGCAGCGCGATGGCGCGCCGCTCGACGCGACCGTGGCGGCGCTGCTGCGCGCCGCGCTATGCGCGCCCGGCCAGTCCGTCTGAGGGCGGCAGCGCGAGGCCGCTGACTCGGCGCTGGTTCATCAGCCAGAACTCGGCCTGCTGGCGGTTGCGCAGTTCATGCACCTGCAGGTGCGCCAGCGCCGGGTGCTGCAGCAACTGGTACATCTGCGGTGCCGTCATCAGGTGCCAGAACGCCTCGCGCACATCGTCCAGCCGGGCGCGGGCGAGGGTGGCGATGTCTACGCCGCGCTGCAGGCGCAAGGCGTCGGCAGCGCGCGCCAGCCAGTCGCGTACGAACTCGAGCGGCGAGAAGTGCAGCCAGACCACGTGGTCGGCGCGGCGGAACACAAGTTCGCTGAATCGGCCGGCCGGCTCGGTGACGATCCACTGGTCATGGGTCCTGAGCGCGGCATCGACCTCCGGTGGCAGGTCATCGATCAGCGGCAGGTGGCGCACGCCGGGCCGCGCCGACAGCATGCGGGCAAACGTCAGGCACGACAGGGTGCCCTCGGCGGCCGGTTGTCCGATCACGATCACGCGCTTCATCTCGGTTCCTCGCAGGTCGTTGGCACGTCGGGTGCGGCCGCGCACGGGCCGCGCCGCGACCGGTCCGATCCATGCACGCCCCATGCCGGCGGTGCGATCGAAGAGCGCAGGTCGCATCGATATTGAAATCCAGGTGCGCTGCGGGCGAATGCGGCAAATCCTGCTTCATTGGCCGCCAGTTCGCGCGGTCGTCGCGGCGTGCGCTCCGCCGGCGGGCATCACGCTTCGCCGCGGTGCAAACCGCGTTCGAACCGGGGGCGCTACCGCAGTCCGCGGCGCGCTGCAGCGCGGCGGTGTTGGGCGAATGCCACAGGGTGCGCCGATCCGACGCGCGAAGTCGGCCAAATGTTTCGTCGGCGTGACGCCTTTGATTACTCTCTCGCGCGTACCGTGACCGGGCAGGCAGCCGGGGGATTTGAAGCTGCCGCGAAGTGATTCGGTGCTTCCGGAAACCATCAAGGAGGAACACATGTTGAAGAGATCGCGGATGAGCGTGGCCGTGCTGGCGGCGCTCAGCGCAGGCGTGATCGCCGCTCCCGGTGCTTACGCGCAAGCCCAGCAACAGCTCGAGCGGGTCGAGATCACCGGCTCGTCGCTGCGCCGCGTTGACGCGGAGACCGCGCTGCCGGTCACCATCATCAAGGCCGAAGACCTGATCAAGCAGGGCGTGACCACCGCCGAAGGCGCCGTGGCCCGCATCGCCGCCAACCAGTCGCAGCTGGGTGTCTCCGGCTCGATCGGCGCCACCACCGGCGGCCAGTCGAGCGCGGATCTGCGCGGCCTGGGCGGCAACGGCAACAAGACGCTGGTGCTGCTCAATGGCCGGCGAGTTGCCAATCACGCGTTCGACTCCGGCTCGGCCGACCTGAACGCCATTCCGCTCTCGGCGATCGACCGCATCGAAGTGCTGCGTGATGGCGCCTCGGCTATCTATGGCACGGACGCTATTGGCGGCGTGATCAACTTCATCCTGCGGCGCGACTTCCAGGGCATCGAGGTCAGCGCCGAGAACCAAGCGCCGCAGGCGGCTGGCGGTGATGTCAACCGCGCGACGCTGGCGGCCGGCTTCGGCTCGCTGACCAAGGACCGCTTCAACGTTCTTGCGACCTTGGACTGGCGCGACCAGAAGGTGGTCGAGGCGGCGGCGCGGCCCTTTGCCGCCACCGGCATCATCAATGGCGACATCACCGGCGGCACCAGCGGCTCCAGCTTCCCGGGCGACCTGGGCGGTTTCGAGCCTTCGCTGCCGACCTGCGCGCCGCCGAGCTCGATCCCGAACGAAGCCGGGACCGCCTGCCGCTACGACTTCACGCGCGACATCGACATCGTTCCCAAGAACGACCAGCTGACGATGCTGCTGCGCGGCGCGTTCGCGCTGCCGGGCGACCACGTGATCTCGGCCGAGTACCTGCGCGCCGAGAACAACGTGACCACGCGCGTGGCGCCGGCACCGGTCAGCCACTTCATTCCGGCGACCTCGCCGTTCATCCCGGTCGGCGCGCCGCCACCGGGCCAGGTCGGCACGATCGGCGTGGGCTGGGTGGCCAACTGGCGCCAGGTGCCGGCCGGCAAACGCACCAGCACCAGCGAAACCACGACCGAGCGCTGGCTGCTCGAGGCCAACGGCGCGTTCGCCGGCTTCGACTACCGCGCCGCGTTCGGCAACAGCAAGAACAAGGCGACCGAAGGCACGGCCGACGGCTACACCAACAATTCCGTCATTGCGGCGGGCGTGGCCAACGGCATCATCAACCCGTTCGGCCCGCAGACGGCGGCCGGTTCGGCGCTGATCAACTCGGCCAAGCTCAACGGCGCGACGACGGTGGGCGAAGGCGATGTCGACTTCTTCGACTTCCGCCTGAACCGCGACCTGTTCCAGATGCAGAACGGCACCGTGTCCGGCGCCTTCGGCATGGAGTTCCGCAAGGAGAAGTACGGCTTCGAGGCCACCGACCTGACCGCGCAACTGCCCAGCCTGGGCGTGGATCCGGACAGCGACACCAGCGGTGAGCGCGACGTCAAGGCGGCGTACTTCGAGTTCAACCTGCCGATCCTGAAGAACCTCGAGATGACCTTCGCCGGTCGCTTCGACGACTATTCCGATTTCGGCAATACCTTCAACCCGAAGATCGGTGTCCGTTACCAGCCGATGCGCGAGATCCTGCTGCGCGGTTCGTGGAACACGGGCTTCCGTGCGCCGACGATGTATGACATCTACCAGCCGGCGTCGCTGACCTTTACATCCGATCCGTACGACGATCCGCTGCTGTGCCCGGGTGGTACGGCGGTGCCGGGTGCCTCGGCCGGCGTGGTGTGCGGCCAGCAGGTGCTGCAGCGGCAGGGCGGCCCGGTGGGTGCGGGTCGTCCGGCCGCCACGTTGCAGCCGGAGGAGTCGGAGACCTACTCGCTGGGCGTTGTGTTCGAGCCGGTCACGGGTGTCACGCTCGGCATCGACTACTGGAACATCAAGATCGAGAACCAGATCAGCGGCCTGGCTGAGCAGGCGATCTTCGGCAACTCGGGCAAGTACGCCTCGCGCTTCGTGCGTTGCAGCCAGATCTCGGCCGCGCAGCGCGCGACGATCGACTCCTGCCTGAACTTCCCGGCGTTCGATCCGATCGCGTTCATCGACACGCCGACGGAAAACCTGGGTGAACTGCGCACCAGCGGCGTGGACGTGTCGTTCGCCTGGCGCATCGGCACCACGCCCTATGGCGCGTGGAGCGTCGGCATCGACGGCACCTACATCGACAAGTATGAGTACCAGCGTGAAATCGGCGGCGAGTTCGTGCAGAACGCCGGTGTCTATGCCGACGCGTCGCCGGTGTTCCGCTGGCAGCACGTCGCGCAGGTCAACTGGAGTGCCGGCAACTGGGCGGCTAACCTCACCAACCTATATCGCTCGGGCTATGTCGACCAGGATCCGCAGTTCAGCGTGCGGAACTACCAGTTGTGGGACACCAGCGTCACCTGGACCGGCGTAAAGAACTTGGGCCTGACCTTCGGCATCAAGAACCTGCTGGACGAAGATCCCCCGGTCTCGGTGCAGGGCACGACGTTCCAGCGTGGCTACGATCCGCGGTACACCAACCCGTTGGGCCGTACCTACACCGTCCGCGCTGCCTACAAGTTCTTCTGATCGGCACGGGCGTCAAACGAAAACCGCAGCCTTCGGGCTGCGGTTTTTTTTCGTCTGTAGTGCGCGGGTCGGCGCCGTCGATGCCGGCGCGATGAACCGCGCCGGCGCTGCGCGGGCGGCCGCGGCCTACTCGCTGCGGAACACCAACTCGACCTGCACCGACGAGGGCGCCACCGCCGCCTCGTAACGCCAGTCGCGCAGCGCCTGCTGCGCCGCGCGCCCGAAGGCGCGCGAGGGCGTGGTGCTGACCACGGTGACGTCCGTGACACGACCGTCGGCTGCCACCGCGAGATTCGCGACGACACGCCCCTCGTTGATGCCTTCGCGCAAGGCTTCGCGCGGAAAACTCGGCGAAGGCTGGGCGATGGCGCGACGGGTCGTGACGCCAGCGCCCGCAGCCGCCACCGCGGTTGCGGCCAGGGTGGGGGTGGCGGCGGGCGCCTGCGGCGTGACCGTGGTCGGATTGGATCCGGCCAGTGGTGCGGGAGCCGAGCCCGAGGCGCTCGCTGGCCCGGGCGTGGTCGCGCCGATTGTGCGCGCTGCGGGGTCGGTCGCTGCCGGGACAGGCGATGCAATCGTGCCGGCGGTCGCATTGGCGGCTGTCCCGGCGGCGGTTGCGGTGGCGGATGTGGCGGATGAGGCGGTCGGTGATGCGGCCGGTGTCGCGACGTCAGGCGGCGCGGCGTCACCGGTGCCCGCCGCTGCGGCCGCAGCATCGACACTGCGCGGGACCAGAGGGCGCGATGCTGCCTTGGCGGCGGCCCCCGGGTCGAACCGCGCGATGTTGCGCAGCACGTCGTTCTGGGTCGGGTCGATGCCAGCAAATGGGTCGCGCCCGGGCTCCGCGCTTCCCTCAGCGCTTCCTCCTTGTGCGGCTGCGGTTGCACCGGCATCCGGCGGCGGTGTGGCCGCGCTTGCCACGGGCTGCACCTGCGGGATGGGCGCTGGCGGCACAGCGGGCCCAGTCTGGGGCTCGGCGTTCGAACAAGCGGCCAGCGCATAGACGACCGCGAGCGCGATGGCAGCGCGCGGCCCGGCAGCGGGCGCTGCAAATCCGATTGATCCGTGCGCAGCGTGCGCGCAGACGCAGGGCGTGTCGGACCACGGCGACGTCGTGGGTCGCATCGAGGTCTCCTTCCTCAGCTTTTGGCCGCGCGCAGTCTAGCGATCGCGCGCCAAGCGCAGCCCACGAAGTACGCAGGGAATACCGGATCGGACGCGCGTTGGCGCGCCGCGGCCGATGGCGCCTAGGTGCGCTGCAGCTGCGCCGTGGCGCGAATGGCGCTGAGCGTGGCGTTGGGCGTGATCACTTCGGGATCGCAGCGCAACTCGATCAGCGCCGGGGTGCGCTTGACGTGCGTGTGCTCGAGCGCCTGTGCAAGCGTCGGTGCGAACTCGTCAGTGCGCTCGACCACGAAGCCGGCGGCGCCGTAAGCCTGCGCCAGCAGCCCGAAGTGCGGGTTGGCGAGCGTGGTGCCGTGCACGCGCGCCGGGAACTCGCGTTCCTGGTGCATGCGGATGGTGCCGTACATGCCGTTGTTGAACACGACGATGATCGGCGCCGCCTGGTACTGCACGGCGGTGGCCAGTTCCTGGCCGGTCATCAGGAAGTCGCCGTCGCCGGCGAAGCACACCACGGTGCGCTCGGGCGCGACGATCTTCGCGGCGACCGCGGCCGGCACCCCGTAGCCCATGCTGCCCGCGGTGGGCGCGAGCTGCGTGCGCAGCCCGGTGTAGCGCCAGAAGCGATGCGCCCAGCTGGAGTAGTTGCCGGCGCCGTTGGTGATGATGGTGTCGTCGGGCAGCGCCTCGCGCAGCCGGTCCACCACCTGCCACAGATCCAGCTTGGGCACGCTGTGCGCGTACACCGGCGGCCGGCTCTGCCACAGCGCGTACTCGGCGCGCGCCTGCACCGTGGTCTCGCGCCAGGGCGCGTTCTCGATCGGCATCATCATCGCCAGGCGCGAGGCGAACTGCGGCATGCCCGAGCAGATCGCGAGCGCCGGCTGGTAAACGCGGCCGAGTTCCTCGATGCCCTGGTGCACGTGGACCAGCGCCTGCTTCGGGCGCGGCGCCTCGAGCAGCGAATAGCCGCTGGTGGTCATCTCGCCCAGGCGCGGGCCGATCGCGATCAGCAGGTCGGCGTCGCGCACACGCTGCGCGAGCTTCGGATTGATGCCGATGCCGACATCGCCGACGTAGTTCGGATGGCGGTTGTCGAACAGGTCCTGGAAGCGGAAGGCGCAGGCCACCGGCAGGTGGTTGGCCTCGGCCCAGCGGCGCACGTTCTCGCACGCGGCCTGGGTCCAGCCGAAGCCACCCAGCAGCACCAGCGGGCGCTGCGCCTGGCCGAGCGCGCGGCGCAGCGCGGCAATCTGGGTGTCGCTCGGTGCGCATTGGACCGGCTGATGGCACAGCGCATCCGGCACCTGGGCGGTCTGCGCCTGCATGTCTTCCGGCAGCGCCAGCACCACCGGACCGGGCCGGCCGCTGGTGGCGACCTGGAACGCGCGCGCGACGCACTCCGGCACGCGGTCGGCTCGGTCGATCTGCGCGACCCACTTGGTCATCGGGCCGAACATGCGGCGGTAGTCGACCTCCTGGAACGCTTCGCGCTCGACGAAGTCGCTGCCGACCTGGCCGATGAACACCACCATCGGCGTGGAGTCCTGGAACGCGGTGTGGATGCCGATGGCGGCATTGGCGGCACCCGGCCCGCGCGTGACGAAGGCCACGCCGGGCTGGCCGGTGAGCTTGGCGTAGGCCTCGGCCATGAAGGTCGAGCCCGACTCGTGGCGATTGACCACGAGCTTGATCGCGCGTGCATCGTGCAGGGCATCGAGCACGCCGAGGTAGCTCTCGCCGGGCACGCAGAACACGTGGTTGACGCCCTGGATCAACAGCTGGTCGACCAGCAGGCGGGCACCTGTGCGGGGGAAGATCTCGTCGCTCACGTGGTCTCGCTTATCATTTTCCGTGGCGCTCCGGCACGGTTTGCGCGCAGTGTAGCCGCGCGAGTTCTGGGCGATCGCGCGCAATGCGGTGTAATGCACCCGCTCGCCCGGCATGCCCCGTGCTGCAGCGTCGGTTGCTGACGCGCCGCATCGCGCTTGGTCGCAGCCCGATCTTGCCGCCCGATCTACCAACCCAGAACTCGATCGCAGGTCACGCCGCATGGACCACCCGTCTTGCTTTCGCGCCTGCCGCCGGCAGGCCCTGTCGCAGTGGCTGCTCGTACCGCTGCTGGTGTCGATGCTGCTCGCCGCGACGATCAGCCGGGCGGCGGCGGTTGAACGCCCGCTCGCGGCGCAAGCCGTCGACGTGCCGGCGGCCTCACCGGCATCGGCCGCTGCGACCATCACTGCGCCCGAGGCGGGGCCGGCCGCGCCGCCGCCGCGCCGGCCCCGGATCGGCCTCGTACTTTCAGGCGGTGGCGCGCGCGGCTTCGCCCACATCGGCGTGCTGCGCGTGCTGGAGCAACTGCGCGTGCCGGTGGACGTCGTCACCGGCACCAGCATGGGCGCGATCGTCGGCGGTCTGTACGCGACCGGCTACACCGCCGCCGAGCTCGACACGCTGGTGCGGGAAACCGACTGGAACGGCATCTTCGATCGCCGGCTGCCGCGCGACCAGCTCGATTGGCGGCGCAAGGACGACGACTACAAGAACCTGTCGGACTTCGAACTTGGCATCGTCGATGGCGGCCTGACGCTGCCGCGCGGCCTGGCCGGCACGCAGCGGCTGGAGTTCTTCCTGCGCTCGCTGGCGGGGCCGAGCAAGCGCATCCGCGACCTGGCCCAGCTGCCGGTGCCCTTCGCGGCGATGGGCACCGATCTCGAGACCGGCAAGCGCGTGACGCTGCAGAAGAACATCTCGCTGTCGACGGCGATGCGCGCCTCGATGTCGGTGCCGGGCGCGTTCGCGCCGGTGGAGGTGAACGGACGGCTGCTGGTCGACGGCGGCATGGTCGACAACCTGCCGGTCGATGCCGCGCGGGCGATGGGTGCCGAGATCATCATCGCCGTCAACGTCGGCACGCCGCTGATGAAGCGCAGCGAGATCGGCAACGTGGTCGGCGTGGCCTCCCAACTGGCGCTGATGATGGGACTGGACACGATCGAGCGCAGCATCGCCTCGTTGCAACCGACCGACCTGCTGATCACGCCCGAGCTCGAGGGACTCGGCTCGGGCGACTTCGCGCAGGGCGAGCAGATCGTCGCGGCGGGCGAGGCGGCGGCGCGCCGGATCGCCGACCGGCTGGCGGCGCTCGGGGTGGCGGCGGACACCTATGCGCAAACCGAGACACGGCGCACGCAACTCGTGCGCGAGGAAGGTCCGTTCCGGGTCGACGAAGTGCGGGTGGCCGGCACACAGGCGGTCAGCCCGGCGGCGATCGCGGGGCAGGCGAAGGAGCTGGTGGGCCAGACCATCACGGTCCAGCAACTCGGCCCGACGCTGGATCGCGTCTACAGCAGCGGCGACTTCGAATCGGTGTCGTACAACCTGATCGACGAGGGCGACCGCTCGATCGTCGTCATCACGCCGTACGAGAAGTCGTGGGGCTACAACACGATCCGCCTCGGCGGCAACGTCCAGACCAACTTCAACGACGACAACACCTTCAACTTCCTGCTCGCGCACAGCTGGCGCTGGCTGAACCGCTGGGGCGCCGAGTGGCGCAACGAGGTGCAGATCGGCGAGACGCGGCGGCTGATGACCGAGTGGTACCAGCCGCTCGGCGCGGGGGGGTCGTGGTTCCTGTTGCCGCGGCTGGAGTCGCTGCTCACCGAACGCGATCTGTTCGCGGGCGACGTGCTGCTGGCGCGCTACGAGTACCAGCAGCAGTCGGCATCGATGCTGCTGGGCTACGAGGTCCCTCGCCTCGGTTCGATCCGCGCCGGCATCGGGCGCTACCGCGTCAACTACGCGCCGTTGATCGGCCTGCCGTTCGACTCGGAGTCCGACTACACGAATGCGCTGATCGCACGCGCCAACATCGATACCCTCGACAACGTGCTGTTCCCGCTGCGCGGCTACTACCTCGACGTGCGCTATCGGCGCTACCAGGATCGCATCGCCGCCTTCGCCGTGCGCGAAGCGCTCAGTCTCGAGACCACGCTGCCCGTGAGCCTCGGCCGCTACACCGCCAACTTCACGCTGCGCGGCGGCACCTCGGACCTGCCAGGCCCGTTCGAGCTCGGCGGTCTGTTCAACCTGACCGGCACGCGCACCGGGGAGGTCGCGGGTCGTCACGGCGTCCTACTGCGCGGGCTGTTCTTCCGCAACGTGTCCGACCTGATCAACCTGAACATGCCGACCTACTTCGGCCTGTCGCTCGAGACCGGTGACGCGGTGCCGCGCGGCGAGTCGCTGGAGTTCGACCGGTTCAAGAACGCGGCGGCGCTTTTCCTCAGCGTCGACTCGTTTCTCGGTCCGGTGTTCTTCGCGGTGGGCCGCACCTTCAGCGGCGGCGGCAGCGGCGTCTACCTGTACTGGGGGCGGCCGCAGTAGGTCGCGCGCGTCGCGACGATCACCGACCGCGCGCAGACCCGCGCGCATGCCCGGGCGCATGCCCGGGCGCGACAGCCGGGACGCACTCAGCCCCGCAGGCGGCGCGGCGGCAGGTACGTGTCCTGCCGGTACGTGCGCACGATGCCCGGCGTGAAGATCACCAGTGCCGAGAAGATCATGCCGCTCACCAGCGCCTCGCCCCAGGCGAGCAGCAGCGCATAGCCGACGTACTCGCCCCACTGCTCCACCGCGGCTGGCGCTGCTTCCAGCGTCAGCGAGCACAGCAGCAGTGCCGTGCTGGTGATCGCGGTCGCGGCCAGGGTCACGAACAGGCCGTTGCCGATGATGAAGATGAACAGGTTCTTCGGCAGCCAGCGCGCCAGCGCCCGTTGCAGGCCGGCAGTCAGCAGCGCCGGCAGCACGGCGTACAGCAGGCCGCTCGCGCCCAGGGCGAACCACGGTCCGCCGGTCAGCCCATGATGCAGTACCAGCGCCAGCAGCAGGCCGAGGATGCCGCGCGCGGCACCGAACAGCAGCACGTACAGGGCAGCGCCGAGCATGCCGAAGCCGGGGCCATTGCCGACCTTGACTTGCAGCGTCCACAGGAAGGCGATGCAGACCAGGCCGGCCAGCCAGGCGTGCTGCTGGCCGCCATCCGGCAGGAACCCGTGGCGCACCGCGCGCAGCGCCAGCAGAACGAAGGGCGCAAGCAGGAGCCAGCCGACCCAGGCGAGCTCGGGCGGGAGCGGGGCGTTCAGCAGAGTCATCGCGGGCGGGTGGTGCGCTTGGGGCCAACGCGTTCGAGGCGGACGCGTTCGATGCAGTCTCCCGGCAAGCGGCGACGATTACAGCAGCATCACCGGGCGCGGGCAAACCGCGCGTGCTCGACTACCAGAGCAGCGCGCGCTGCAGGGCGCTGCGCAGCGGCGCCTCGATGTAGGGCAGCAGCAGCATCAGCGTCGACAGTCCGACCAGGATCGTCAGCGGAAAGCCGATCGCGAACACGTTCAGCTGCGGCGCCACGCGTGCCAGCACCCCCAGCACCACGTTGGTCAGCAGCATCACGGCCAGGAACGGCAGCGCCAGCGACAGCGCAATCGAGAACATGCCGCCGCCCAGGCGCACCAGTTCATCCATCCCCAGCGGCAGTTCGCCGCTGCCGCCCACCAGGGGAAACAGGCGAAAGCTCTCGCCCAGCGCGTGCAGCAGCATCAGATGGCCATCGATCGCGATGAACATCAGCAGCGCCAGCAGCGACATGAAGCTGCCGACCGCGTTCTGCGCCATGCCCGAGGCGGGGTTGAAGAATCCGGCGAACGACAGCCCCATCTGCAGCCCGATCAGTTCGCCCGCCAATTCGAGGGCGGCGAAGATCAGGCGTACGGCGAAGCCCAGCATCACGCCGATCAGGATGTTGTGGACCAGCAGCGCCAGCCCGGCGCCCGACAGGGCGTCGGTGATCGGGGGTGTGGGCACGGTCGGCACCAGCACCACCGTGATAGCCACCGCGAGCGCGACCTTCAGCCGCGCCGGCACGGCGCGATGCGACAGCAGCGGCGCCACCGAGAACAGCGCCAGCACGCGCACCAGCGGCCAGAACACGGCGCCGTACCAGGCCGCGAGCTGTTCGCTGGTGAATGAAATCATGATGAATGGGGCCCGCGGTGCGGGGCATGACGCCGCATCGCGGCTATGAGGCCCGATTCATCCGTCATCGCCCGCGCACACCCGAAGCACTCAGCCGATCGCGGTCGGAATCGCCTCGAACATGCGTCGCATGTAGTCGACGAAGAAGGTGATCATCCACGGGCCGGCGATGACCAGCGCCGCCATCATCGCGATCAGCTTGGGGATGAACGACAGCGTCATCTCGTTGATCTGCGTGGCCGCCTGCAGGATCGACACGACCAGGCCAACCACCAGCGCCGCCAGCAGCATCGGCGCGGCGAGCATCAGCATCGTGTACAGGGCCTGCTGGCCGAGGGTGATGACGGCTTGGGGGTTCATTGCGTCTCCATTTGCGCAGCGCAAGCGGCCTCATCGCGCCAGCCATTGCATCTGGGCGAGGTGGCGAAGTCAGTGGGTGAGCCCGACAAGGAACTTGCTGGTCGGCGCGCGCCGAAGCCGTTGCGGTTCGAGTCGTGCATGAGATCTAGATCTGGAAGCTGGCAACCAAGGAGCCGACCAGCAGGTTCCAGCCGTCGACCAGCACGAAGAGCATCAGCTTGAACGGCAGCGCGATCAGCACCGGGCGGAGCATCATCATGCCCATCGACATCAGCACGCTCGCCACCACCATGTCGATGATCAGGAACGGGATGAACACCATGAAGCCGATCTGGAACGCGGTCTTCAGCTCGCTGGTGACGAAGGCCGGGATGATCACGCGCAGCGGCAGCTGCTCGGCCTTGTCGATCTGTTCCTTCTTCTCGTCCACCCGCGCCATGCGGGTGAACAGTTCGAGATCGGCGGCGCGCGTGTGGCGCAGCATGAAGCCCTTGAGCGGATCGCTGCCGGCCGCCAGCGCCTGCTCGAAGTTCATCTTGTTGTCGCGGTAGGGCGCGTAGGCCGCATCGTGGATGCGGTCGAAGGTCGGGCCCATCACGAAGAAGGTCAGGAAAAGCGCCAGGCCGAGCAGCACCTGGTTGGGTGGCGTGGTCTGCGTGCCCAGGGCCATGCGCAGCAGGGAAAGCACGATGATGATGCGGGTGAAGCTCGTCATCATCAGCAGAACGGCCGGCAGGAAGGTGAGCAGCGTGAAGAACAGCAGCGTCTGCACCGGCACCGAGTACGTGGTGCCGCCACCCGGGCCGGGGGTGCTGGTGATCTGGATCGGCGTGGTCTGCGCCCAGGCCGGGCTGGCGGCGACCAGCAGCAGCGCGAGGAGCGCGATCGCGCCGACCGTGCGACTACTTGTCATGGCTGCGCCGTGCGGCGGAGAGCAACTGCGCAAAGCCGCCCGCCGATTCGCCGGCCGGTAATGCGCCGCGCGGCAGGGTGCCGACGCGATTGATGCTGGACGCCGTGACCCCGAGCAGCAGCCAGCGCTCGCCGGCTTCCACCACCACCAGTCGTTCGCGCGGACCGAGCGGCAGTTGCGCGACGATCTTCATGCCGGCGGCGGCGGACGGATTGCCGCCCCCCAGCCGCTTGAGCAGCCAGATCGACGCCGGGATCAGCGCCAGCACGAACACCAGCACCAGCAGCATCGGCAGCAGGGAGGGGCCGGCCGGCGCCGGCGCTGCTGCGGTCGGCGCTGCGGCGACCTGTGCCAGCGCAGTGGCGGGCGCGAGCGCGACCGCGAGCACGAGCTGGCTCAAGTTCGCGCCGGCGCAGCCGATCAGTCGTGCAGGGGTCATGAAAAGTGGTGGTGAGAAGGTCGAGTCGGGCGGTGCCGCTCGGTCGCGGGCCGCGACCGCGGCGTGCGGCTAGCGGTGCAGCCGGCGCATCCGTTCGCTCGGCGTGACGATGTCGGTGAGTCGGATGCCGAACTTCTCGTTGACCACCACCACCTCGCCTTGCGCGATCAGGCAGCCGTTGACGAGCACGTCCATCGGTTCGCCGGCCAGCGCGTCCAGTTCGATCACCGAGCCCTGCGCCAGTTGCAGGATGTGCTTGATCGGGATCTTGGTGCGGCCCAGCTCGACCGTCAGCGCGACCGGGATGTCGAGGATCAGGTCGAGATCGTTGCTGCCTTCCGGCAGGCCGGTGCCGGTGGGCGACAGGCGCGGGAAGATGTTGGCGGGCTGGGCGTTGTCGACCACGGCACTCTCCACCGTCTTCTGCTCGGCGAGCGCCGCGGCCCAGTCGTCCTCGGCGGCGGATTGCAGGGGCGTGTCGTTCATGCGTCGTTCCCTTCGATCGCGCCGCTTTCGGCAAAGCGCGAATACTTGAGCAGGCGTTCGATGCGGATCGCGGTGTGGCCGTTGACCGCGCCGAAGCGGCAATCCATCACGGGCACGCCGTCGACATTGGCCTGCACCACTTCCTTCAGCGGCAGTTCGACGAAGTCGCCGACGCGCAGCTTGAGCAGTTCGCCGACCGTCAGCGTGGTCTTGGCAAGCTCGGCGGTCAGTTCGATCTCGGCCAGCTGGACCTGCTGCGTCAGCTGGCGCACCCAGCGCCGGTCCGGTTCCTGGCCATCGCCCTGCAGCGACGAGTACAGGACGTCGCGGATCGGCTCCAGCATCGCGTACGGGAAGCAGATGTGGATCTCGCCGCCCGAATCACCGATCTCCAGGTTGAACGTGGTGGCGACCACGATCTCCGAGGGCGAGGCGATGTTGGCGAACTGCGTGTGCATCTCCGAGCGCTGGTAGGTGAAGTTGAAGCGGCACAGCGCGCCCCAGGCCTTGGTGTACTGCTCCAGCGTCACTTCCAGCATGCGCTGGATGATGCGTTGCTCGGTGGGCGAGAAGTCGCGGCCCTCGATGCGAAGATGGAACTTGCCGCTGCCGCCGAACAGGCTGTCGATCACGCAGAACACCAGGTTCGGATCGAAGATCACCAGGCCCGAGCCGCGCAGCGGAATGGCGTTGATGATGTTGATGTTGGTCGGCACGACGATGTCGCGCAGGAAGGCGGAGTACTTGATCACGCGCACCGGGCCGACGCTGATCTCCGGGCTCTTGCGCATGAAGTTGAACAGCCCCACGCGCAGGTTGCGCGCGAAGCGTTCGTTGATGATCTCCATCGTGGGCATGCGCCCACGGACGATCCGCTCCTGGTTGGCGATGTCGTAGGTGCGGATGCCGCCGGTCTGCTCCTCGCCCTTCTCGAGCTTCTGCGACTCGCCGGTCACGCCCTCGAGCAGCGCGTCGACCTCGTCTTGCGAGAGAAAGTGGTCGGCCATCGCAGTGATCGGTGCCGGGCGCTACTGGACAATCAGGTGCGTGAAGTTCACGCCCTCGACCGACTTGGCGGCGGGCGTGCCTTCAAGCACCTTGTTGGCGGAAGCGACGATCTCCTGCGCGAGCTTTTCCTTGCCTTCGCGCGTGGCCACCTCGCCCGCCTGCTTGGAGCCGAGCAGCAGCAGGATCTCGTTGCGCACCGAGGGCATCAGCGTCTTGAGCATCTCGCCGGACGGCGTGTCCTTGACCTCGGCCACCAGCTTGACCTGCATTAAGCGCTCGTCGTCCTTGTCCTTCAGGTTGACGGTGAACATGTCGAGATCGACGAACACCGGCATCTTCCTCGGCGCGATCTTGGCCTCGGCGCCGGGCTGATCGGCGTTCTTCTTGCCGAGCAGCAGCCAGGCGCCGGCACCGCCGCCGCCGAGCAGCAGCACGCCGGCCACCGCGACGATGGCGATCAGCTTGCCCTTGCCGCCCTTCGGGGGCGCTTCGACGGCGGGCGCTTCCTTCTTTTCAGCCATGACCAGTTCCAGGGTTGATGCCGTACGCGCAGGCGCGCGCGGCGAGCGATATCGGAAGGATTATTGGAATCCTTGAGAGTCGCCGATCCGGCGATAAGCGGGACGGAAGAGGGCGATGCGGTCGCTTCGTCCGCGTGCTGCGACAACGGCGCCGTGCACGACCTGGCGTGCCGCCGACCGCGGCAGCACGCGCGATCAGACGCGGATGTCGATCAGGCCGAGGCGCCGCACCACGGCGGTGTCGCTGCGCGTGCCGTCGATGGCGCCATTGCCCGAGCGCGCCGGGTGGCCGCCCGCATCGCGCGCGGCGTGGCCATCGCGGCCGCCCTGTCCGTTGAAGGTGCCGCCGGCATCGCGCGGTGCGCGATCGCCGACATCGGCCTGTGTCAGTTGCAGTCCTTGCGCAGCCAGCATTTCGCGCAGGCGCGGCAAGGCATCCTCGATGGCGGCGCGCGTGGTGGCGTGAGCGGCGGAGAACTGCATGGCCGCTTCCTGGCCGCGCACATCGATCGTGACGCGGATCGGGCCGAGTTCGCCCGGCGTCACCGAGATCTCGGCGCTCTGCACGCGCTGGCCGGCGAACATCAGCACGCGATGCGACAGGTCGTTGCCGAACGACGGATGGCCGATCGGTGCCGCCACGCCGGCGTAGGCGACGGTCATCGACGCACCGTTGGGCGCGGCCTGCGCCGGCAATCCCGCCGCGGCCAACGGACCGCTGGGGTTGAACGGCGAACCGCCGCTGACCCCGGCCGCGCGGGCGAGCGAGCTTTCGAAGCGGCGTTCGAAGTCTTCCAGCAGGCGATCGCGGGCCGGTGAGCGGGTCAGGTCGCCGCTGGCCTCGGCCGCCAGGGCGGCCGGCGCGGTGCCGGGCGCTGCCGCGGCATCGGCTTGCGCGGCGGCCTTGCCGAGTGCCTCGGCGCGGTCGGTTGTGCCCGTTCGCGGTCGCTGCAAGGTCGGCGGTACCGGCCACCGCCTGTGGCTCGGCCCCGTTTTCGTCCGCGCCGGCTTCGGCGCGACTCGTGTCGGCAGCAAGCGCATCGGCAGTCATCATCGCCTTCGCCTGCTGGGCCGACAGGCTGCCGGCGGCAGCGGCGGCGGCCAGGCTGTGCGTCACTTCGGCGTAGGTGCCGATCGCCAGCGGCACGGCGCGGCTCGCATCGGCCGCAGCGCTGGAGGCCTCGCCGTCAGCGGGCGGCGCTTCCGGTGCGGCGCCGGCATGGTCGTCGGTCGTCTGCGCGGTCGGGGTCGCCGCGGGTTCTGCCGCGGGTTCTGATTGCGGGCGGCCGCGCTCGGGCGCGTCGCTCGACGTTGCCGCGTTGGTGGTCGGTCGCGCCGCGGGCTTGGCGCCGTCCGGCGCGGCGGCTGCCGATGCCGGTCGCTTGCCCTCGCCGTCGCGCTGCTGTTCACGGCGTGCCGCCTGGGTGCGGTCGGCGATGCGGCTGCGTTCGCGCATCGCTTCGAGCGTGCGTTGCGCGGTCAGGGGGTCGTCGCTTGCGCGTGCCGGGCCGGGTTCGGTGGCGCGCGGGGTCGAGGCCTCGGCAGCAGGCCCCGGGCGATCCGCCGACTGCTGCAGGGCGCGATCGAACGAGACGAGATCGGCCGCCGCCGGACCGCGGGCCGGCGTCGGCGGCGATTCGAGTCGGTGTCCGGAGGAGTTCGGGCCGGTGCTGCGCAGGCCGGGCAGTCGTAGGTCGTTCATTGCAGGTCGATCATTGCGGGTCGATCGGCGCAGGCGGTCAGGCGCGGGAGGTCGGCACGGGTCGGGCAGGTCCGGGTGCACTCACCACGCGCCGCCGGCCAGCGGCGACAGGCGCGGCGAATGGCTGGTCAGCGCGCGCGCCATCTCGTCCATCGACTTCTGCTCGCGCCGGGCATGCACAAGGCGCTCGCCGGCGAGCTGGCGCTCGGCCAGCGCTTCCAGGCTCTTCAGCTTGCGCTGCATCTGCAGCAGTTCGGCGTCGGCCGCCTGCAGCACCTGCTCGCGGCGCGTCACTTCGCTCGTCTGCTGGTCGACGGCGCGCTTGAGCTTGGCGGTGAAGGCCCGCAGGTTGCTCTGCACGGCGATGTCGCAGCCGTCGGTGAGCGTCGACTGCGCGCGGCGGTCGTAGTCGCGCGCGTACCCGTGCAACTGCTCCGAGCTGGGTCCGGGCCTGCGTCAGCTGCGTCTGCGCCTGCGCCCGCCGGGCCGCCGCGGCATCGCGCGACGTGGTGGCCAGTTCGATCAACATGCGCAGGCTGTGGGCGTCCATGGTTCGCTGTCTCGTGCGGCGGATTCAGGCACAGAGGATCGGCGATCCGGCCGGCGTCGGATCGCAGGGAGAGCAGGGCATTTGCGAGGGTCTTCGGCGCTTCGGATGAGGCTGTCGGCGCCGAGGGCAATCGCGTGTAGGAATTGCGCCTACAGCGGCGCCTACACCGTGGCCAGAAGTGCCGCCAGGCGGCCGTGCGCCTCGGGCAGCGACGAGGCATCGTGCATCGACTGCTGCAGGAAGGCTTCCAGGCGCGGATAGGCGGCGATCGCCGCATCGAGCTGCCGGTCGGCGCCCGGCGCGTAGGCGCCGACCGCGATCAGGTCGCGATTGCGCGCATAGGCCGAGTAGACCGCCTTGAAGCGGCGCGCCATGTCGATCTGGTCGGGGCCGACCACCGCGTTCATCACGCGCGAGATCGACGCTTCGATGTCGATCGCCGGATAGTGGCCGGACTCGGCCAGCCGGCGCGACAGCACGATGTGGCCATCGAGGATCGCGCGCGCGGCGTCGGCCACCGGGTCCTGCGGATCGTCGCCTTCGGTGAGCACGGTATAGAAGCCGGTGATCGAGCCGCCGCGCTCGCCGTTCGGCCCGGGCGCGGCGTTGCCGGCGCGCTCGACCAGCGCCGGCAGGCGCGCGAACACGCTCGGTGGATAGCCCTTGGTGGCGGGCGGCTCGCCGATCGCCAGCGCGATCTCGCGCGCCGCCATCGCGTAGCGCGTGAGCGAGTCCAGCAGCAGAAGGACCTGCTTGCCCTGGTCGCGGAAGTGCTCGGCGATCGCCGTGGCGTAGGCCGCGCCCTGCATGCGCACCAGCGGCGGCACGTCGGCCGGCGCCGCCACTACGACCGCGCGGCGCAGGCCGTCTTCGCCGAGGATGTCCTCGATGAACTCCTTGACCTCGCGGCCGCGCTCGCCGATCAGGCCCACGACCGTCACGTCGGCACTGGTGTACTTGGCCATCATGCCCAGCAGCACGCTCTTGCCCACGCCGCTGCCGGCGAACAGGCCCATGCGCTGGCCGCGGCCGACGGTGAGCAGGGCGTTGATCGCGCGTACGCCGACGTCGAGCGGCTCGCGCACCGGGTCGCGCTCCATCGCGTTGATCGGGCGCCGCATCAAGGGCCGATGTTCGAGCGGACGCACGCCGCTGCCGTCGAGCGGGCCGAGCTTGTCGAGCGGCTTGCCGTTGGAGTCGACCACGCGACCGAGCAGCAGGTCGCCCATCGGCAGGTGCCTGGTGCGGTCCTCGTTACGGCGCCAGGCGTGGTTGTTCCGATGCAGTTGCGGATGCGGTGCCGCGGCTTCCTGCGGCACCACCAGCGCGCCGGGCCGCAGACCATAGGGCTCGGTGGTGGGCATCAGGAACAGGCGGTCGCCGGCGAATCCCACCACCTCGGCGTCGACGCGCAGTTGGTCGTCCTGCAGCACCTGCACCTGGGCCCCGAGCGGCAGCTTCAGGCCCACTGCTTCCATCACGAGGCCAGCCACGCGGGTCAGGCGGCCGCGCGTCAGCAGCGGCTGCGCTGCCTCGGCCATGGCCGCGGTCTGCGTCAGGAAGCGGCTGAAGGGCGCGGCCCCGGCGGCCGGCGTGCTGGCGCGGTTCACTGGACCACCCTCCGCGCTGCGCGCCCGAGGACGAGCGCTGCGGAGCGGCCGTGCGTGCGCAATGAACTACCTTCGCGCTGCGCGCTCAGGGATTCGCCCTTGGGGCGGCCCGGCGGCCTCATGCGACGCTGTCACGCGGCGCGCGGCGCGGGTCGATGCCGACCGCAGCCAGCACGCGTTGCCAGCGCGATTCGATCGTGGCATCGACTTCGCTGTGCGCGGTTTCCACGCGGCAGCCGCCGCGCTGGACACTCGCATCGGGGACAAAGCGGCAGCCCTTGAGCAAGCCGTCGGCCTCGAGGTCGACCCGCAGGTGGTCGAGATCGGCCGGGTTCAGGTGCACGCGCGGATGGGTCTGCTGGTCGATCACCGAGGCCACCGCCTCGCGCAGCGCCGGCATGACGGTGCTCGCGTCGACCTCCACTTCGCGCCGCACCACCTGGCGCGCGATGGCCAACGCCAGTTGCAGCACCTGTTCGGCGCCGGCGGACTCGAGTTCGGCAAAGCGGCCACGCAGTTCGTCGAGCACGCGCGCCATCTCGCGGCCGTGCTGCGACTTCACCAGCATCGCTGCCTGCTGGCCGGCAGCGAACCCGTCCAACTGGCCGCGCTCGTAGGCGCGCCGCTCGCGGTCCGACAGCAGCCGCTCGGTGCCGCGCGGCTGCTCGCCGCCGGCGAGCGACTGGAACTCCCACACGGCGGCCTCGCCGACGTGTTCCTTGGGGATGAAGCGGCCGAAGGGCCGTTCGGGGGCGCCCATAAGTCAGGTCACTTCGCGTTTGGCGTGGATGTTGTTGAGTTTTGCGTGCTGCGCTGTGCGCAGCCGTTCTCTCTTGCAGCAACCCGCTTCACGGCCGCGGGGCCGCTCACTCTCTTTGACTTGCCAAAGAAGCAAGCAAAGAAAGGCGCGCCTGCGAAGGCGGCCCTGCGGGCTGCCTTGCGCTGCTCGGTCAAGCCGGCGGGCGTCGAAACTCGCACGATCGCGCTGCGCGCGCCACGTGCTTCGGACAGTCGACGCCCGAAACCTCGGCTTGCCCTGCGCTGCTCGGCGTCTTCGAAGGCAACCAACGGCAAGGGCTCGCCCCTCACCCCGGCCCTCTCCCCGTCTGGGGAGAGGGGGGATGGCGACCACGGTCGTGCGGAAGCAGGCCGCTCGCGATGGTCACCGCTTGACGCAAGAGAATGGGTACGAGAGTGCCGCGCACAGCGGCGCAGCCGCGACGCGCGCACCGGGTGTCGCGGGCGGAACAACGTGCAGCCGCGACCCGTTTCGACTTCATCTGGCATCGCCAGTGAAGTCGAACAATCACCTCACTTCGCGTGCACGTGCGAGCCCGCAGGGCTCGCGTACACGCGAAGTGCTTACACATACGCATCATCCCCCCCTTGCCGCCGAGCTGGATCTGGCCTTCGTCGGCGAGGCGGCGGACGATCTTGAGGATCTCGCGCTGCTCGGCTTCGACTTCGGACACGCGCACCGGGCCTTTGGCCTCGAGGTCCTCGCGCAGCATCTCGGCGGCGCGGGTCGACATGTTCTTGAAGATCTTCTCGCGCAGATTCTGGTCGGCACCCTTGAGCGCCACGATCAGGCTCTCGCTCTGCACCTCGCGCAGCAGCAGCTGCACGGAGCGATCGTCAAGATCGTTGACGTCGTCGAACGTGAACATCTGGTCGAGGATCTTCTGCGCCAGGTCCGGGTCGTGCTCGCGGATCGAATCGACGGCCGGCGTCTCCAGCTGCGCGCCGAGGAAGTTCAGGATCTCGGCGGTGGCCTTGGTGCCGCCCAGCGTGGCCTTCTTCAGCTTCTCGCCGCCGGCCAGCACCTTGCTCAGCACCTCGTTGAGCTCCTGCAGCGCCTGCGGCTGAATGCCGTCCAGCGTCGCCACGCGCAGCAGCACGTCGTTGCGCATGCGCTCGGTCATGTTGCGCAGGACCTCGGAGGCGTGGTCGCGCTCCAGGTGCACCAGGATCGAGGCGACGATCTGCGGGTGCTCGTTCTTCAGCAGTTCCGCGATCGAGCCCGGGTCCATCCACTTCAGGCTCTCGATGCCGGAGACGTCGCGCCCCTGCAGGATGCGGTCGAGCAGCATGCCGGCCTTCTCGTCGCCGAGCGCGCGCTTGAGCACCTGGCTGACGAAGGCGTCGGTGTCGCCCACCAGCGAGTACTGCTCATTCTTGCTCTTGTGGAATTTTTCGATGACGCCATCGACCTTCTCGCGCGGCACGGTCTTCAGGCGCGCCATCACCTCGCCCAGCTTCTGCACTTCCTTCGGGCTGAGGAACTTGAAGACCTCGGCGGCCTGCTCCTCGCCGACGGTCATCAGAAGGATGGCGGCTTCCTCGATGCCTACTGTTTCTTCACCGGCCATCGTTTACCTCTGCGATGCGCTGCGCCTTCGTTGTGCAGCCGCCATGCGGTCGTGGACGAACGAGGGGACTGGGCTGGTCCCCTCGTGCTTCCCTAGCCGATGAGTGTTGTCCTTGGATCATTCTGTGGGCCGGGCGGTATGCCGCCTACGCTTTCCCCTCGCCGACCCACGCCTTGACGACGTTGGCGACGGTGGCGGGGTCGCTCTTGGCGAGGTCGCGCACCTGGTCGATCGGCGTGCGCGGCCGGAGCTCGTCGGGCTGGGACAAGGCGGCCATCGGCTCGGGCGCAGCCAGCGGGCGCACCGGCGCCTTCGGCGCAGTCGCCACGGCCTTCAACGCCGGGCGCACCACGCCGAACACCACGATCATGGTGAGCAGCAGGAACAGCAGCGCCTTGCCGACTTCCTTGCCGAGCGCGACCACGTCCGGCTGCTTCCAGACCGGCAGCGCCTCGGCGGTGCCGATCTCGACCGTGCTGAAGGCGCTGTTGACCACGTTCAGCGAATCGCCGCGTTTCTCGTTGAAGCCCATCGCCTCGCGCACCAGCGCGTTGATGTTCTTCACTTCTTCATCGGCCAGCGGGGTCGAGGTGGCGGCCGCGCCGCCTTCGCCGGGCTTGGTCCGGTGGTTGACGACCACGGCGGCCGACAACCGCTTGATCTGGCCGCTGGCCACCTTGGTGTGGCGCACGGTCTTGTCGACCTCGAAGTTGGTGACGGCGTCGCGGCGCGTGCTGCTGCCGGCCGCTGCCGCACCCTGCGCCGGGTTCAGCGGCGGCGCAGCGCCATTGATCGGCGCGGTCGGCGGCGTGGGCGGCTGGTTCGACAGCGCGCCCGGGATGCCCTGTGGGGTGGCCGGGCCCGGCTGCGACGACTCCTGCGTCGACTGCGAGCGGATCGCGGCCTTGGTGTCGGCGCCCTGGTTGGGCGCGTAGGTCTCGGCCATGTTCTCGACCTGCGAGAAGTCGACGTCGGCGGTCACCTGTGCGCGCACGTTGCCGCGGCCCATGATCGGCTCGAGGATGTCCTCGATGCGCTTGATGGTGTCGGCCTCGATGCGGGCCACGTAATCGAGCTGGGCAGCATCCAGACCGGCCGCGCCCTGGCGGTCGCTGGCGAGCAGGTTGCCGTGCTGGTCGACCACCGACACGTTCTTCGGATTCAGCTCCGGCACCGACGACGACACCAGGTGCACGATGCCCGCCACTTGCTGGCGGTCGAGCGCCTTGCCCGGGTGCATCTGCAGCAGCACGCTCGCCGTCGGCGGCTGCTTGTCGCGCAGGAAGCCGCTCTGCTTGGGCAGCGCCAGGTGCACGCGCGCACCGGCCACCGGGGCCAGCGTCTGGATCGAGCGGCCCAGTTCGCCTTCCAGCGCCCGCTGGTAATTGACCTGTTCCTGGAACTGGGTGACGCCGAAGCGCTGCGTCTCCATGATCTCGAAGCCCACCACCGAACCCTTGGGCAGGCCGGCGCTGGCCAGCTTCAGGCGCGCCTCGTGCACCTTGTCCTGCGGCACCAGCAGCGTGCCGCCGTCCGCGTTCTTGTACGGAATGTTCATCTGCGACAGCTGGGCGATGATCGCGCCGCCGTCGCGGTCCGACAGATTGGTGAACAGCACCCGATACGTCGGCGACGAACTCCACAGGTAAGCCGCGGCGACGACAGCCGCCAGCGCGGCCGCGCCGAGCAGCAGCATGCCGCGCGTGCGCGGCGACATCTGGGCGAACACGCCACCGCCGGCCGGTCCGGCCGCGGGCTGCAGCGTGCTGGGTACGACTGCCGTAGTTTCCATTCCGCCTGTTCGTTGTCGTTGTCTTGCGAACGGCCGCGCGCCCGGATGCGATGCGCAGACAGCCCTCAGCGGCGATTATTCGGAGGACTTGAGGGTGCGGAAGCGTTGAATAAGCGCCGTAAAGCCGACCGAGTTCGGCGCGCTGTAATCGCGATTCCTACAGCCGCCCGGCGTGGCGCAGGGGCCCGGCCGGGCAGCGCGATATCGGCCGCGTCACGCGCGAATTGAGGCCACAAAAGACCGGTATTCGCCCCGCTTATCCGTGCGCCGCGCGCGACACTGGACGTCAACGAATTTCGCTTCCGCGGGACAGCACCATGCAGATCGGTTCGATCAACACGCAAATCGCACAGGCGGTCGCCAGCATCAAGGCGCCGGCGGCAGCCGCGCCGGCCGCGCCCGCCGGCGGCAGCGACTTCGTCTCCTCGCTCGATGCTGCGCTCAAGAGCGTGAGCCGCAACCAGCAGGCCTCGAGCGAACTGCAGCGCCAGTTCCAGCTCGAGAACCCGAACGTCAGCCTGGAGCAGACGATGATCGCGATGAATCAGTCATCGCTGTCGTTCCAGGCCGCGGTGCAGGTCCGCAACCGGCTCGTGCAGGCGTACGAGCAGATCATGCAGATGCCGGTGTAGGGCGGGCACTTTCGGTGTACGCGAGCCCTTCGGGCTCGCACGTGCACCGAAAGTGATCGGGTCAGTTCGACTTTCCCGGCGTGGCCGGAGAAAGTCGAAAAGGGTCGCGGCTGCACGTTGTTTCGCCCGCGACGACGCAGTGAGCGCGTCGCGGCGCCGCCGCTTTGCGCGGCACGTCTTCAATCCTTCTCGTTCATCTTTGGGTGTCGCACGCGGCATCGCCCATGCTCGACTCGCGCTGCCTGCCTGCTCTGCGGCCACGCGCGGAGACGGTCAGGGGCGCGGCAGATTCCGGGCGTGTGCCATGTCGGTTGCGCCGAGGCGGCGCACGCACACGGGCTGACTTCCGTCGGCACGACCAAGCAGCGCACGCCGGGCCAACCGCGCGCGGCGTCGTCTACCCGGGTCGCGGGCGTGGCCGAAAGCCCAGGCTTTCGCTGCCATTTCGTCCCATCGCCCGCGTCACCGGGTCGGCATCATCGACCATCGTCTTTCTGCTGCCTTCATCGGCGGGCTGGCTCTTCGACCATGGACCTTGGCGCCCGGGAACTGCCTTCACAGCGCAGCGCAGGCGCTGCCGCCGCGCCGCCGCGCCTGCGGCAGCGGTTGCGGTTGGGCGACACGCTGACCGCGCAAGGCGTGATCGCGCCGAGCAGCTGCAGCACGCGCTCAAGGAGCAGAAGCGCAGCGGCCGGCGGCTGGGTCGCATCCTGATCGAGGACGGCATCGCCGACGAGGCCGTGATCGCGCGCGCGCTGGCGCAGCAGTTGAAGGTTCCCTACGTCGAGATCACGCCCGACCTGGTGGCGCCGCGTGCCGCGCGGCTGCTGTCGGAGTCGCAGGCGCGCCGCCTGCGCGCCCTGCCGATCGGCGAAGCCGGCCCGCTGATGCGGGTCGCGATGGCCGATCCCACGGACTTCCAGGCGCAGGACGAGGTGCAGCGCATCGTCGGCCGCGAGATCGACCTGGTGGTCGTGACCGAGGCGCGGTTGAACGTCGTGATCGACCGGCTGTACTCGGCGTCCGAGGAACTGACCGGGCTGGCACGCGAAATCGAGATGGAGACGGCGCCGGACCCATTGGCGGCGGCCGACGTGCAGGTCGACGAGGCGCCCGTCGCCAAGTTCCTGCAGACGATGTTCGACGACGCATTGCGCTCGCGCGCCAGCGACATCCACCTGGAGCCGCAGGAGCGCAAGCTGCAGGTGCGCTTCCGCGTCGACGGCGCGCTGCAGATGCAGACCGAGGCCGAGAAGCGGATCGCGCCGGCGATCGTCCAGCGCGTCAAGCTGATGGCCGGCCTCGACATCGCCGAGCGGCGCCTGCCGCAGGACGGCCGCTTCGTGGCCAAGGTGCGCAACCAGGCGATCGACGTGCGGATCTCGACCATGCCGACGCAGTACGGCGAGTCGGTGGTGCTGCGGATCCTGTCGCAGTCCGGCGGCCTGCTGCAGCTCGACCGCCTGCACATGCCGGCGCCGGTGCTGGCCAAGGTGCGCGAGTTCATGCGTGCCAGCCACGGCATGCTGCTCGTCACCGGGCCCACCGGCTCGGGCAAGACGACCACGCTGTACGGCGTGCTGTCGGAGCTCAACACGGTCGAAGCGAAGGTGCTCACGGTCGAGGATCCGGTCGAGTACCGGTTGCCCGGCATCAACCAGGTGCAGGTCAACGAGAAGATCAACCTGAGTTTCGCGACCGTACTGCGCTCGGCCCTGCGGCAGGACCCGGACATCGTGCTGGTCGGCGAGATGCGCGACCGCGACACGATGGAGACCGGGCTGCGCGCCGCGATGACCGGCCACATGGTGCTGTCCACGTTGCACACCAACGATGCCGCCTCCACGCCGCTGCGCCTGCTCGACATGGGCGCGCAGCGCTTCCTCGTCGCCAGCTCGCTGCGCCTCGTACTTGCGCAGCGGCTGTTGCGGACGGTGTGCCCGGAGTGCGCGCAGCCCTGCCAGGCCAGTCCGCAGGAGCACGCCTTCCTGCGCGCGGTGATGGGGCGCGACACCGCCGGCGCACTGCTGACGCAGGGTGCGGGCTGCGGCACCTGCAATCGCACCGGCTACCTGGGCCGCCAAGGCATCTACGAACTGCTCGACATGTCGCCCGACGTGATCAACGCCCTGAACGGCGGCGACGCCGTGGCCTACCACGCGGCGGCGCGGCGCGAGATCGGCGATCTGTCGCTGGCGCGCCATGCCGGCGAGCTGGTGCTCGCGGGCCGCACCACCGCACGCGAGGCCATGCGCACGATCGGCCGCGTGCACGAGCACTGAGCGGCCGCCGCACCGCAGGTTTCGATCCATGCCCGTCTTTGCCTACGCTGCGCGCGACGCCGGAGGCCGCAAGATCAGCGGCGAACTCGACAGCGCCGACCTCGGCACGCTGGCCGACACGCTGGCCACCCAGGGCCTGCTGCTGGTGCGCGCCGAGCCGCGCGCCGTGCTCGGCACGGATGCCTTCGCAGCGCTGCGCGGGCGGGTCCTCGGCGGCCTGTTCGCGCAGCGCGTGCCGATCGACGACCTGGTGATGTTCTGCCGGCAGATGGCCACGCTGCTGCGGGCCGGGGTGCCGCTGCTGCGCGCGCTCAAGGCGCTGCAGGAGTCGGCCACGGTGCGCCGCTTTGCCGACCTGCTCGGCGACCTGCAGCAGCAGCTCGAGGCCGGCCATGAACTGTCGGCCGCGCTGCGCAGCCATCCGGCGGTGTTCACGCCTTACATGGTCAACATGGTCCGGGTCGGCGAGCTGACCGGGCGGCTGTCCGACGTGTTCAACGGCCTGTATGCCCAGCTCTCGTTCGCGCGCGACAGCCGCAACCAGATCAAGACGGCGCTGCGCTACCCGATGTTCGTGATTGCCACCGCGCTGATGGCGATTGTCGCCGTCAACCTGTTCGTGATCCCGTCGTTCGCCAAGGTCTACAAGGGACTGAAGGCCGACCTGCCGGTGGTCACGCAACTGCTGATCGGCGTGTCGAACTTCATGCTGGCCTGGTGGCCGCTGCTGCTGGCGCTGGCGCTGGGCGGCCTCATCGGCGCGCGGATGGCGCTGCGGCAGGCCTGGGGACGCCGCCTGTGGGACACGCTGCTGCTGAAGACGCCGATCATCGGCCCGCTGGTGCACAAGGCGGCGCTGGCGCGTTTCACCCGCAGCTTCGGCCTCGCGCTGGATGCCGGCGTGCCGGTGGTGGACGCCCTGCAGGTTGCCTCCGAAACCACCGACAACGTGCTGCTGGCCGAGCGCATCGCGTCGATGCGCATCGCGGCCGAGCGCGGTGAGTCGCTGGCGCGCGCCGCGCGCAGCGCCGGCGTCTTCACGCCGACCATCCTGCAGATGATCGCGGTGGGGGAGGAGACCGGCGCGCTGGGCGAAATGATGAACGAGGTCGCCGGCCACTATCAGCGCGAAGTCGACTACGCGGTCAAGTCGATCGGTGCGCAGATCGAGCCGATCCTGATCGTGTTCCTCGGCGGCTTCGTGCTGGTGTTCGCGCTCGGCGTGTTCCTGCCGCTGTGGGACCTGTCCAAGGTCGCGATTCGCTGAGGCCGGCGCGGCGGCCGCCCCGCTGCGGCCGAGCCGCCGGGCCTGGCCGAGCCACCGAGTCGCCCGGGATTCAAGCGCTTTTCCGCGCTTT
Organism: Burkholderiaceae bacterium; assembly: GCA_034522655.1. Classification (GTDB taxonomy): domain Bacteria; phylum Pseudomonadota; class Gammaproteobacteria; order Burkholderiales; family Burkholderiaceae_F; genus JALHMQ01. The sequence continues at coordinate 65,468 of JAXHLD010000040.1, read as the reverse complement.
GTCCGCGGGGTTTCCCGGGAAGAATGCGCTCGTGTGCATGGTGCGATCCGCTCGCGCCGCCACGGCAACAGCGCAACACCTTCCACACATCCTCGCTAGGCGCTGCCACGGTTGGCACGCAAAGGACCTGACATGACGACGCAACGCATGCTTACCCGCCAGGCCGGCTTCACGCTGGTGGAACTGGTCATCGTGATCCTGATCATCGGCATCCTGTCGGCGGTGGCGCTGCCGCGCTTCCTGAACCTGGGTACCGATGCCCGCCGCGCCAAGGCCGAGGCGATCCACGGCTCGGTGCGTGCCGCCTCGCAGATCGTGCGCGCGGGCGCACTGGTCGGCGGGCAGACCGGGACCACCGGCAACGTGGCCGTCGACGGCGCCACGATCACGACCAACTTCGGCTATCCGACCGCGGACTCAACCGGCATCGTCTCCGCGGCAGCGATGAGCGCCACCGCCGACAAGCTGACGATCTCGGCCGGTGCGGCCACGGCCGGCTCGACCATCACGATCCAGGTTCAAGGCGCGGCCACCGCGGCGAACTGCCAGATCAGCTACACCTCGCCGGCGGTCGCCAACAACACGCCGACGATCGCGCTCGTCACCTCGGGCTGCTGATCCCGGTTGCGCCGGCTCGCGGCGCGTCTCATCCGAACGCGGCGCCACCGGCAACGGTCGCGCCGCGTTTTGCTTCCATGTCTGCTCCGATGCCCCGTTCCGCGCAGCGCGGCTTCACGCTGGTCGAGCTGATCCTCGTGATCACGCTGCTGGGCATCCTGTCGTTCGTCGTCGCCACACGCATGCTCGATGTCGACTCCGTCAATGCGCGCGGCTTTGCCGATCGCCTGGAAAGCACGTTGCAGCAGGCCCACAAGCAGGCGATCGCGCAGCGCCGACGGGTCTACGTCAACGTGGATGCAGCCGCCGGCCGCGTGCGCGCCTGCTTCGACGCCGCGGCCGGTTGCGCCCAGCCGCTGCCGTCGCCGGCCGGTGGCGTGCTCGACATCAGCACGCCGGGCGGCATCGCGCTGACGAGCGCCGTTGCCCAGTTCTCGTTCGATGCCCTCGGCCGCCCGTCGCTGGGCGCGACCACGGTCCTCAACGTCACCGGCGGCGGCGCCACGCATTCGATCAGCATCGAGCGCGAGAGCGGCTATGTGCGGCGCATCTGAGCGGCCTCGCTTCGGGCTTCGCTTCGGCGTCCGCTTCAGTCCGGCCGCGCGCCGACGGCAGCGCGGCGTCACGCTGGTCGAGATCGTGATGTTCGTGCTGATCGTCGGCATCGCGGTCTCGGCGGTGCTTGGCACGCTGGCGCTGACCGGTGGCCGCTCCGCCGATGCCCTGGTGCAGCGGCAGGCACTGGCCATCGCCGAGTCGCTGCTGCAGGAGATCGAGGCGCAGCCGTTCACCGCGCTGTCGCCCGACGGCACGGCCGAAGCCATCGGCCCGGAGCCGGGCGAGTCGCGCAGCAGCAGCACCACGCCGTTCAACCACGTCAACGATTACCACGGCTATGCGATAAACGGCATCGTCGCGCTCGACGGCGGCGCCATCGCCGGCCTGGAGAGCTACGGCGCCAGCGTGACCGTCAGCGCGCAGGCGCTCGGCAACATTCCCGCCAGCGAAGGGCTGCTGATCCGCGTCACGGTCACCGGCCCCGGCGGCACGCCGGTCAGCCTGACCGGCTTTCGGGCGAGGCTCGCGCCATGACGCACCGCGCACCAACGCTGCGCCAGCGCGGCTTTTCGCTGGTGGAGCTGATTGTCGTCATCGTCGTGCTCGGCGTGCTGGCGGGCTCGGTCGCGGTGTTCATCAACAACCCGGTGCGCGCCTACTTCGACACCGCGCGCCGCGCCACGCTGGCCGATGCCGCCGACACCGCCTTGCGCCGCCTGGTGCGCGACCTGCAGGGCGCGCTGCCCAACTCGGTGCGCGTGGCCTCGAGCGGCAGCGCGGTCTTCATCGAGTTCATCCCGGTCGAGGCGGCCGGGCGCTATCGCGCTGCGGCCTCCAGCGGCACCGAGCCAGCCGGCACCGATCCGCTCGACTTTTCCAGTGCCGCCGACACCAGCTTCCAGGTGCTGGGGCCGCCGGTCACAGTGCCGGCCGCCAACGGCGTCAACGCGGCACAGCTCGTCATCTTCAACCTCGGCAGCAGCGGGTTCGACGCCTATGGCGGCAGCAACCGCCGCACGGTGACCAGCGCCGCCGGCAGTACGCAGGCAATCAGCTTCACCGCGGCGGGTGCCTGGCCCGCCGAGTCGCCGACCAACCGCTTCTTCCTCGTCAGCGGCCCGGTCAGCTACGTGTGCACGCCGGTCGCCGGCGGCGGCGGACGCATCGAGCGGTTCAGCGGGTACGCGTTCAGTGCCAGCCAGCCTGAGCACCAGCAGCGGCGTGCTGGCCGCGGCCACGCGCACCGTGCTGGTCGACCGCGTGGCGGCCTGCAGCGCGGCACTGACCTCGGCACTGGCCAATGCCAGCGGTGTCGCGCTGACGCTGCAACTGGCCGACAGCGCCGACAGCGTTCGATTGCAGGCGCAAGTCCATCTGCCGAACACGCCATGAAGTCGCGGCCGACTGCAACCCTGGACCGGCGCCCGCCACCAGCCGCGCGCGCCGCGGCGCCGGCGCGGGGCTTTGCGTTCGTCACGGCGATCTTCCTGCTGGTGGTCCTGGGCATGCTGGCGGCGTTCGTCGTCAACCTGTCGGCAAACGCAGCCGCCAGCGGCGCGGCTGCGGTGCAGGGCGTGCGCGCGCTCGAAGCGGCGCGCGCCGGCATCGAATGGTCGGCCTACCAGCTACGTGATCCCAACGGCACGCTGGTGGCCGGCAGCACGGCCCTGCCGGGCTGCTTCGCGTCGCCCACCACGCTGGCGCTGCCTGGCGATCTGGCGGCCTTCAGCGTGCAGCTCACCTGCACGCGCTACCCGAGTGCCTCGGCCACGCCCACCTACCACGAGGAAGGCGACAAGCGTGTCGTGCTGTTCGTGGTGGTGGCCACCGCCTCGCAGGGCACGCCCGGCAGCACCGACTACGTCGAGCGCCGGCTCGAGGCCCGCATCGAAAAGTGCAAGGACCCATCCGCCGCGGGGCCGCTGTATGCATGCTAGTCCGTTGAATGCACATCTTCGGGCACTGCGCGTGCTCGCTGCCGCAGCAGCCTTGGTCGCCGGACTCTGCTCGCCCGTCGCTGCGCAGATCACCGCGGTCGGCACCTCGGTCCCCAGCCCCTCGTCTTCGGCGGTGGCGACACTATCCGCGAGCCCCCCACCAGATATCACTGCCGGCGACGTGCTCGTCGCCGTGGTGTCCTTCCGCGGAGGCACCAACAACGGCGTCGGCAGCGTGCCGAGTGGCTGGACCCAAGTGACCGCCGTCAACGACAGCACACAGCTCGGGCTGCGTATCTACGTGAAGGTCGCAGCGAGCGAGCCAGCCAGCTACTCGTGGTCGTTGTCCTCCAGCAGCCGGGCAGCGGTGGCAATCCTTGCCTATCGCGGCGTCGATACATCGAACCCGGTGATCACCTCGGCAGCCCAGGTCAACGGGTCGTCGACCTCATCGACGGCGCCTTCCATTACGCCGGGCGTGGCCAACTCGATGCTGGTCGGATTCTGGAGCGCGAACCACGGCAATCGCGACATCGCGCCCCCGGCGTCGATGACGACGAGCACTTTGTCGGTCAACAACAGTGCCGGGCCGAATGGTCTCGCACTGGCGGCCGCATCGCAGGCCTATGCGCCGGCCATCGCCACGGGGACGCGTGTCGCGACCATCGGTGCGGCGCAGAACAGCGTTGGTGCCCTGCTGGCCCTGCGACCCGGCCAAGTGCTGACGAGCTTCGTGGTCGAGGCCACCGGAGGCGGCTCGATCGGCGACCAGATTGTCGGCTCGCCCTTCAACGTCCGGATCACCGCGCGCAACCAGAGTGGCGCCACGATGACCTCGTTCAACGGCACCGCGACGATCTCCTCGACCGGCACGCTGACTCAGGGTGTCGGCACGACCGCCAGCTTCGTCAACGGGGTCCTGGCGTCGCACACGGTGTCGATCTCTAACACTGGCAACTTCACGATCACGGCGACATCAGGCAGCGCCAGCGGCACCAGCGATGGCTTCCAGGTGGCCGCGCTCAGCGCATACCTGATCGCCGACTACCGGATGGACGAGCCGTCGTGGAACGGCACCGCGGATGAAGTTCTGGATGCATCGAGCAACGCTCGCCACGGCCGTGGCGTCAACGCGACGACAGCCAGCGTCACGCCGGCCATCGTGGGCAGCCCGGGCACCTGCGGTTATGGCGTGTTCAACCGCAATAACGCCTACGTGGAATTGCCGACGACATTTCCCAACCTGCGGGGCAGCTTCACCGTCGCGGGCTGGATCCGGCCGACAGTGGACGTAAACGGCGACCAGCGCATCTTCGCCGACGACGAGAACGGCTCGGGTGGCATCGGCTTCAGCCTGGGCGACGGCGGCGCCGGCCGACTGCGCTTCTTCTCGCGCAGTGTGTCGCCGGTGTACTTCGACTCGTCTTCAGTGATCAACACCAACCAGTGGCACTTCGTGGCGGCCGTGCATGACGCGGCCACGCGCACGATGCGCATCCACGCGTTCGATGCGGCCGGTACCTCGCTCGGTGCGTGGTCGCAGACCTACACCGGCAGCTTCGGTGCCGACAACGGCCGCGCATCGATCGGCGGAGAAACCGCCGGCGCCGGCGGCGAGGCGGTGCCGCAATGGCGCTTCGGCGGCAACATCGACGAGATGAAGTTTTACTCAGTGGCACTGTCGCAGGCGCAGGTGGCGGACCTGATCCCGACCGCGCGCACCTGTTTCAGCGCCTCGGCGCCCGGCGGCTTCAACACCTTCGAGACCTCGACCGCCAGCGGCGCCATCACCGGCGTGATCCGAACGAAGGTCGCCGGCAGCGCGTTCAACCTGGCGCTGGTGGCGCTCAACACCGCGCGCACCGCGGTGCAGACGGGCTTCACCGGCGCGGTGACGGTCGAGCTGCTCGACGCTTCGAACAACAGCGGCGCGCTTAATGGCACCACCAACTGCCGCAGCAGCTGGAGCACGATTCAGACGTTGTCGCCGAACCCGATCTTCACGGCGGCCAACAACGGCCGCGTCAACGTCAACGTCACGCAGGCCAATGCATGGCGTGAGGTACGCGTGCGCGTCACCTACACGAGCGGCGGCACGACGGTGATCGGCTGCTCGACCGACAACTTCGCGATCCGGCCGGCGAACTTCGCTTCGCTGCAGGCCAGTGACTCGACCGACAGTACGACCGGCACCGCGCGCGTGCTGAACAACAGCAGCGCCACCAGCGGCGTCGTGCACCGCGCCGGCCGCGCGTTCACGGTGCAGGCAAGCGCGGTCAACGCCGGCGGCTCCGTCACCACCGGCTACAGCGGCACGCCGGCGCTCGGCATCGCGAGTTGCGCGCTTCCTGGCGGCTGCAGCGCTGGCACGCTCAGCGGATCGCTCACTGGCGCCAGCGGCACGGTCGCCGGGAGCGTGACCTACTCCGAGGCGGGCGTGATCACGGTGAACCTGGAAGACGCGAGCTTCGCCGCGGTCGACGCCGCGGATTCCTCGCTGGCCGAACGCACGATCAGCACGGCGTCGGCTGCGACCTTCGGGCGTTTCGTCCCCGACGCCTACCGATTGAGCTGGAGCGCCTCGCCGACGCTGGCGGCCGCCCTGTGCGCCGCCGGTCCGGGGCGGCAGGCGATCATGTTTGCCGGGCAGAACTTCGGCTTCGGCACCGCGCCCGCGGTGCTCGCCACGCCGGTCAATGCGGCCGGCGCCGTGCTCGCCAACGCGCGCCCGCGCTACGCCGCCGCGGGGGCCGCGGCAAGCTTCGCGGCCTCCGGCACGACGCTGCCGTTCACCAGCAGCGTCACCGCCGCGAGCGTCGCCCACGCGGCGACCTCCACCGTGAGCTTCACCGGCAGCAACTTCCGCTTCGAGCGCGGCAACACGCCGGTGGCGAGCTTCGTGCCGACGCTGGCGCTGACGGTGACGCTGTCGGATACCACTGAGACCGGCTCCGCCGGCAACAGCGCCATCGTCCACGAAGCGCCACTGACGCTGAGCGCGGTGCCCTTCGACGGCGGCACGATGCGTTTCCATTTCGGCCGACTGTCGCTGCGGCCCGCCTATGGCGACGTGCGGCAGGCGCTGTCGGTGCCGCTCGAAGTGCAGAGCTTCAACGGCACCGGCTGGGTGGCCTTGCCCGACATCGGCAGTTGCGTGCTGGCAGGGGCGACCGACTTCGCCTACACCGCGCCGAGCGGCGCGCTGGCCGGCGCCGGCGGCGCCTTCACCTGCGCCACGCGCGTCACCGGCACGGTAGTCACCAGCGGCGGCCGCACGCAGATCGTGCTGCCGCGGCCCGGCGCGCTCGACGTGGCGCAGCCGGCCGCCGTGACGCTGCGCCTGAACGTCGGCGCGGCCGCAGGCGCGAGCTGCAGCGGTGCCGCGCCGGTGGCTGCCACGACGAGCGGCCTATCCTGGCTGGCCGTGCAGGACGCCGGCGGCAGTTACAGCGCCGATCCGGCCGCGCGCGTGGCCTGGGGCCGCAGCCAGGGCACCTACTTGCAGTTGCACGAGCGCTTCGACTAGGCGGTTTCCAGCGGACTCCCGGCCGTCTTCCGGCCGAGGTGGCCGCCGCCCCGCCGGCAGCCTGCGCAAGACCCTCGCGCCCGGTGGCGCACTGGTCGCTGAAAGCCGGGCTTATCGCCCGTTCGCCCGCGGTGGGGAGTTCCTACGATCGGGGCACGACGCTCTCTTCGTGAGCGCGCACTGCCATTGATCGACCGATGCTCGAACCGCTGACCCTTCGACTGCAGTCCTGGCTGCGCCACAACGGCGTGGTCACTGCGCCGCCGCCGGCGCGCGTGGGCGTGTTCCTGGGCGGCCGCGACCTGCGCGTGGCGCGCGTGCTGGCAGGCGGCGGCGGGCGGCCGCGCCTGGAGTTCGTGGAGGTCATTCCCTGCGACCCGGCCGGTCGCAGCGCCGCACTGCGTCGCGCGGCGCAGGCGGGCGTATTCCGCTTTGCCGCCGTGCATCTGGTGCTGGCGCCCGGCAGCTACGAGACGCACCTGATGCCGGCACCCGCCGTGCCCGACGACGAACTGCGCGACGCCGTCCGCTTCCAGTTGCGCGGCGCGCTGGCGTATCCGATCGAGCAGGCGGTGGTCGACTCGGTGCGCATCCCGCAGCCGGCGGGCGGCGGTGGGCGCGCCATGCTGCTCGTGGTGTCGGCGCGCGCCGGCATCGTGCTCGAGGCCGCGCGCGCGTTCGAGCAGGCCGGTGTGGACCTCGACACGGTGGACGTCCCCGAGTTCGCGCAGCGCAACCTCGGCGCGCTGTACGTCGCGGCGGAAGGCACGCACGCCTGGCTGTCAGTCGACGGCGACGCCTGCCTGCTGACGGTGCAGCTGGGCGACGAGCTGGCCTTTGCGCGCCATTTCCAGCTGCCTTCAGTGCAGGCGCCGTCGGCGCCGAGCGAGATCGTCGACCTCGATGCCGAGGCCGCGCAGCCGGGCTGGCACGAGCGCATCGCCAACCAGGTGCTGCGTTCGCTCGATCTCTTCGAGCGGCAATCGGGCCTGCCGCCGGTGCTGCAGCTGACGATCGCGCCGCACCCGCAGGGTGCATCGATCGCGCGCGCGCTCGCCGAGCTGACCGGCATCCAGGCCGACGTCTTCGACCCCGCCTCAGCCTTCGAGCTGATGCCAGTGCTCGACAGCGGCACGCGCACCCGCGCCGAGTGCCTGGCCTCCTGCATCCCCGCGCTTGGCGCCGCGCTGCGCAGCGATGCTCCGGTGCGAGCTGAGTCCACGCTGCGGCCGAAGCAGGCCGTGCGCGCCGAGGCGCAACCGGCCTAGGCCAGCGACGATGGCGCAGCAGATCAACCTCTACCCGCAGGGCCGCGAACGGCGCCGCCGCGTGTTCTCGCGCGTCGGCTCGACCGTCGTCGTGGTCTTGCTCGTGGCCGCGGTCGGCATCTGGTCACTGGTCGAAGACCGGCGCCTGGCGGCGCTGCGCGAGGACGTCCGGCGCACGGCCGCCGAGGCGGAGCGCCTGCAGCGGCTGCTGGCGCAGGTGCCGAGCCCGGCCGCCAGCCTCGCCGAGCGCGTCGCGGTGGAAGACCGCTCGGTGACGGCCCTCGAACAGGTTGCGGTCCGCCTGACCGCCGGCTCGCTCGGCACGGGCGATGGCTTTTCGGCGCGGCTGCGCGCCTTCGCGCAGGCGCCGTTCGACGGCGTGTGGCTGACGCAGATCCGTATCAGCCAGGCCGATGGCGGACTCAGCGTCGAGGGCGCGCCCTCGACGCAGCGCTGGTGCCGGCGTGGATCGGCGGATTGAAGCGCGTGCCGCTGCTGGCGCAAACGACGTTCGCGGCGATCGACCTGCGCGCGGCCGAGGATCGCGCGCCGGGCAGCACGCAGGTGCAGTTCCGGCTGACCAGCGCGCCGCAGCCCGGCACCGGGTCGGGCGCAGCCGTGGCGGCCGGCGCAACGGCCCTGGCAGGTGCGCGATGAAGGCGCGCGTGCTCAGGCTCTGGCAGCAGCGCTCGCCGCGCGAGCGCTGGATCGCCACGCTCGCGCTGATCGGGCTGCTGGCCCTGGCGCTCGATGCGCTGATCTTCGCTGCCGCGCGCCAGCAGGCCGCGACACTCGGCGGCCAGCTGGCCGCCAGCAAGCGCGAGCTGGCGCAGCTGCAGTCGCTGGTAGACCGCCATGCGCAGCGCGGCGACGACCAGGTGCAGGAACGGCTGAACGCGCTGGCGGTGCGCCGCGCGCGCGCCGAAGAATCGATCCGCGTGGCCCAGGCCGACCTCGTGGCGCCGAGCGAGATGCCGGCGCAGCTGGCTCGCATCCTCGAGCGGCATCCGCGCGTGCGCGTGGTGGCGGCCAGCTCGCTGCCGCCGGTGCCGGTGATGGCGCAGCCGGCCGCGGCCGGCGAGCCGGCGGTCGGTGGCCTGTACCAGCACGGCATGGAGATCCGGGTGGAGGCGCGCTACCTCGATCTGCTCGACTGGCTCGAGGCGCTCGAACAATCGCCGCGCCGCATGTACTGGCGCGAACTCGAACTGAAGGCCGGCACGCAGGGCGTGGCGGTGACGCGCATCGCGTTCTTCACGCTGTCGCAGGAGGCGGCATGGCTAAAGCTCTGAGGTCAGCGTTGAAGCTGCTGCTGCCGGCGGCGCTGTGCTGGCCCGCGCTCGGGCTGGCGCGCGACCTGATCGATCCGACCCTGCCGCCCGCCACGCCCGCGACGCGGGCGAGCGAGCCCGGCAGCGAGGCGCCGGCGCGCGCGCCGGCCCGCCTGCAGATGGTGATCCGCGGCCCGGGCGAGACACGGGTTGCGGTGATCGACAACCGGCTGGTTCAGGTGGGCGACCGCGTCGAGGTCGACCGCGGCGCCGCCCGGGTGGTGCGCATCACCGACGCCGCGGTGACACTGGCCAGCGGTGACTCACACCAGACGCTCGAACTGCTTCCTGCGGTCGGCTCGCCGACGGCGCGCCGGTCCGCGCCGAAGCCCGCCGCAGCACCTTGAAGGAAATGCCAATGGCATCGCCGATGAATCGAGACAGTTCCGCCCCGCTCAGCGGATCGCTGGTGCGGGCGCACGAGGAGGCGCCGGAGTCCGCCAGCGGGCGCTTTGCCTGGCTGCTGCCGTTCGCGCTCGCGGGCCTGGCGGTGCTCGCCACGCTGGTCCTGGCCGGCTGCGCCACCGGTCCCGGTGCGCCGCGCGCGCTGGGCCAGCCGCCGCTGCTGCCCGAGGTGCGCGACGCGCTGTCGGAGCGCTCGACCGGAAAGCCGACCGCGCTGCCGCCGGCGGTGGCGCAGGCGCTGGTGCCGCCGGCCGACCTGGCGCTGCCGCCGCTGCCCAAGGTCGCGCCGGAGCCGCGCTTCGACCTCAACGTGGTCAACCTGCCGGTGGCGCAGGTGTTTGCGGCGCTGGCCAGGGACACGCGCTACTCGATGCTGGTCGATCCCGAGCTCAAGGCCAACGTGACGGTGAACCTGAAGGACGTCACGCTGTTCGAGTCGCTCGAGACGCTGCGCGAGATGTACGGCTTCGAGTACCGGGTGCAGGGCACGCGCGTGCTGGTGCAGCCGGCCACGCTGACGACCAAAGTGTTCCAGGTCAACTACCTGATCTCCAACCGGCGTGGCCGCAGCGACGTCAGCGTCACCTCGGGCTCGATCGCGCAGGCCTCGGGCCCGCAGGGCAACGTGCCGTCGAACGTGCAGGCGCCGACCACCGGCGGCGTGGCGCCGTCGCCGGAGTCGAGCCGCATCACCACGCAGATCCGCAACGACTTCTGGGGCGAACTGGAGGTCTCGCTGAAGGCGCTGGTCGGCGAGAGCGCCGGGCGACAGATCGTGGTGTCGCCGCAGTCGGGCGTGGTGGTGGTGCGCGCGCTGCCGGCCGAACTGCGACAGATCGAGCAGTACCTGCGCGCGGCGCGCCTGAACATCGAACGGCAGGTGATCCTCGAGGCCAAGATCATCGACGTGCGGCTGAAGGAGGGTTACCAGACCGGCATCAACTGGGCCGCCTTCGTCCGCGGCAACAACCATCGCGGCAGCGGCGGACTGGTCAATCCGGGCACCAGCCTCGGCACCACGGGCGAGGTCGGCAGCGGGCCGCTCGGCGGGGCGCTCACCGCGCTGCCCGGCAGCACGCTGAACCTGGGGCCGCTCTCCCCGACCGGGCTGTTCGGCCTGGCCTTCCAAACCAGCAACTTCGCCGCGCTGCTGAGCTTCCTCGAGACGCAGGGCGACGTGCAGGTGCTGTCCAGCCCGCGCATCGCCACGCTCAACAACCAGAAGGCGGTGCTGAAGGTGGGCACCGACGACTTCTTCGTCACCGGCGTCTCCACCACCACCAACGCCACCGCCGGCGGCAGCACCACCAGCCCCAGCATCACGGTGCAGCCGTTCTTCAGCGGCATCGCGCTCGACGTCACGCCGCAGATCGACGAGGACTCGAACATCATCCTGCACGTCCACCCGTCGGTGTCCGATGTCTCCGAGCGCACCAAGCTGCTGAACCTGGGCAGCCTCGGCGTGTTCACGCTGCCGCTGGCCTCGAGCACGGTGTCGGAGACCGACACCATCGTGCGCGCGCGCGACGGCAACATCGTCGCCATCGGCGGCCTGATGAAGACCGCGCGCAGCCAGGAGCGGGCGCAGGTGCCGGTGGCCGGCAACGTGCCCGTGGTCGGCCACCTGTTCGGCTCGCGCAGCGGCGAGAGCGAGAAGAGCGAACTGGTGATCCTGCTCAAGCCGACCGTGGTGCACTCCGATGCGCAGATGGAGGCACTGCGCGAGGACTCGCTGCAGCGTCTCGACATGCTGACGGGCAGCGCCCGCGCACGGATGTAGCGATGATGTACCTGGACCACTTCGGCCTGCGCGAGGCGCCGTTCTCGATCACGCCCAACACGGCGTTCGCCTTCGCCACGCGCGCGCATCGGGAGGCCCTCAACACGCTCCTGCTGGCGCTCGATGGCGGCGAGGGCTTCATCAAGATCACCGGCGAGGTGGGTACGGGCAAGACGCTCGCCTGCCGCCGACTGCTGGCGCTTCTGGCGCAGCAGGATCGCTACATGACCGCCTACGTGCCAAACCCGTGCCTGAGCCCGCGCACGCTGCTGCTGTCGATCGCAATGGAGTTGCGGCTGCCGATCCGCGCCGATGCCGCCGAGCACGAGTTGCTGAGCGCGCTGAACAGCGGGCTGATGCGGTTCGCGGCCGAGGGCCGGCGCGTCGTGCTGTGCCTGGACGAAGCGCAGGCAATTCCCACCGGCACCCTCGAGGCGCTGCGCCTGCTGTCGAACCTCGAGACCGAGACGGCCAAGCTGCTGCAGGTGGTGCTGTTCGGGCAGCCCGAACTCGACCGCAAGCTGGCGGGCACCGACCTGCGGCAACTGGCGCAGCGGATCGCGTTTTCCTACGAACTGGGCGCGCTCGACGCCGAGGAGACCGAGCGCTACGTGGCGCACCGGCTGCGGGTCGCGGGCTTCAACGGCCATGCCACCGGCGGCGCGCTGTTTGCGCCGGCGGTGATGAAGGCGCTGCACCAGGCCACCGGTGGTGTGCCGCGGCTGATCAACATCGTGGCGCACAAAGCGCTGCTGCTCGCCTTCGGCGAAGGCGCGCTGCGCGTGGAGAAGCTCCACGTGGCGGCGGCCCGGCGCGACACGCCGCAGGCGCAGCGACTGTCGCACCTGCTGGCCGGGCTGCGGCTGGTCTGGACACGGCCCGCCCACTGGTGGCGCGTGCGCCGCCTGGGAGCCAGCGCATGAGCGTGCTCAACCAGATGCTCAACGACCTGTCGACCCGCGGCGCGCTGCTGCCGGCGGGAGGCACCACCATTGCGCCGGGCGTGGTCGCCGGCGGCGCGCGGCACGCGCATCGGCTGCCGGCGGCGTCGATCAGCGCGCGCCGTGTTGCCTGGCCTACCTTGGCGTTGAGTGTGGTGGCCGTGGTCGGCGCGCTGCTCTGGACGCAGCAGCAGGCGCAGGACGCGAGACTCACGCGGCAACCGCTTGGCATGGCGTCGCTGGCGCCGGTCGCCGTGGCCGCGCCGGCCGCTCCGTTGGACACCAGCGTAGCCGCAGCGCGCGAACCAGCGCCCGCCGTGGCGGAGGCCGCAGAAACGACGGCCGCCGCGGTGCCGCCCGCAGGGTCACCCAGCGCGACCGCGCCGGTCGCGACGGTGGCTGTCGCATCGACTGAACCCGCGGTCGCCTCAGCGCCGCCTGCGCGCGCGACGCCGCCGGTGGTGGCAGCCAAGCCCACCGCACGCGCGATGAATGCGGCACCGGCCCAAGCCCCTAGCAAGGCATCGCCGCCGCCGGCCACTGAAGCGAAGGACATTGCCGTCGGCGGCGACGACACCCCGCCCGCGGTCCAGCGGCGCACTGGCTCGGGACCGGACATCGCCACCGACATGGCACGCGCGGCCGAGTTGATCTCGCGCGGGCGCAACACCGAGGCGATCGACCTCCTGCGCACCGTGCTCGCACGCGACGCGAGTCACGCCCAGGCGCGCACCGCGCTGGCGGCGCTGCTGGCCGAAGCCGGCCGGCGCGACCTGGCCTTGTCAACGTTGCTCGACGGCGTGCGGATCGATGCCGCGCGCTATGCGGCGCCGGCGGCCGGGCTGCAAAGCGAACTCGGCGATGCGACGGGCGCGCTGGCCACGCTCGGCACGGTGCCGGCTGCGCAGCGCACGGCGGCGCATGAAGCGCTGGCCGGTGGCCTGGCCTACCGCGCCGGGCAGTTCGGCGAGGCGACCGCGGCCTATCGGCGCGCGCTCGCTGCCCCCGATGCGCAGCCGCTGTGGTGGCTCGGCCTCGGCCTGGCGCTCGAGGCGGCCGGCCAGCGGGCCGAAGCGCACGCCGCGTTCACGCGACTCGCTCACGCGCCGGCGCTGCCGGCGGATGTGCAGCGCTTCGTCGCGCAGCGACTGGCCGCGAACGCGCCGGCCGCGGCGCGCGCGGCGGCCAATCCGCCGACAGCAGCCGACAGCCTGGCCGCAGGCGCAGCGCGCTGACCGCGCAGCACCCGGCATCGACGTGGCAAGGCCGGTCCCACGGCCGGCGCGTCGATTGCCTACACTTCCGCCCTAGAGCAACGGGAGGAACACCATGGTCACCAGCCCCAAGGGTGTCGATCTGGACGCGGTCGCGCGCCTGGTCGATCAACTCGAGAAGGATCTCGCCCGCGCGCGCGAAGGCGCCGGTAGCACCGACACGCTGCGCGCCGAGGTCGATCAACTGCGCAGCCTTCTGGCCTCCGGGCAGCCGGCCGAGGTCCATGCCGGTCTGACCGGCCTGCGCGAGCGCATGCACGCGCTTTCCGACGAGCTGCTGACCGACGTCGTCAGGAGCGGCGACTACCTCGCGCGCATCGGCCGCCTGCTGGGGATGTGAGGCGATGCGCTACGTGAACCTCGGCGCGAGCGGGCTGAAGGTCTCGCGCATCGCGCTCGGCATGATGACCTTCGGCACGCCCAACTGGCGGTCGTGGGTGCGGCCGGAGGAGCAGGCGGTGCCGGTGGTGCGGCGCGCGCTCGACGCCGGCATCAACGTCTTCGACACCGCCGACATGTACTCGGCCGGACTGTCGGAAGAGATCACCGGGCGCCTGCTGGTGCGCTATGCGCCGCGCGACGAGATCGTGATCGCGACCAAGCTCTTCTTCCCGGTCGACCTCGCCTTCAAGGGCGGCAACGCGCCAGGGCCGAAGCCGCCGGAGAAGCCCAACGCCAGCGGCCTGTCGCGCAAGCGGATCATGGCCGCGGTCGACGCCAGCCTCAAGCGGCTCGGCGTCGATTGCATCGACCTGTATCAGATCCATCGCTTCGATCCGCACACGCCGGTGGAAGAGACGATGGAGGCGCTGCACGACATCGTGAAGGCGGGCAAGGTGCGGTATCTGGGCGCCTCCAGCATGTGGACCTGGCAGTTCGCGACGATGCAGTTTGCCGCCGAGCGTCACGGCTGGACCAGGTTCATCTCGATGCAGAACCACTACAACCTCGCGTACCGCGAGGAAGAGCGCGAGATGATTCCGTACTGCCGCGCCACCGGTGTTGGCCTGCTGCCGTGGAGTCCGCTGGCACGCGGCTTCCTCGCCGGCAACCGGGCGCTCGCCGACCAGTCGCAGCAGGGCGCTACGGACCGCGCCAACACCGACGACATCGCGCTGAAGTTCTACTACCGCGACGCCGACTTCGCGGTGGTCGAGGCACTGGGCAGGGTGGCGACGGCGCGCGGCGTCAGCAATGCCACTGTGGCCTATGCGTGGCTGCTCAGGCAGCCGGGCGTCAGCTGCCCGATCGTCGGTGCCAGCCGGCCGGAGCAGCTCGACGATGCGATCGCTGCACTCGACTTCGCGCTGAGCGCCGAGGAGGATGCGGCGTTGAAGGCGGCGTATCGGCCGCATGCGGTGTTGGGGCATACGTAGGGAGTGTCGGTGGAGCGCCGGGCTGGCGCTTGCTGTGCCGACGTTTCGTGCCCGCGCAGGCGGACCCTGCGCAAGTTGTGTCATTCCCGCGCAAGCGGGAATCCACGCACTCGCTCAACGCCCGTCGCCCCGGCGCAGGCCGGGGCCCAAGTTGGCTCTAGGTTCCCTTCGATTTTCCTGCGGCGCCTGATTGACGACCCGCTCCACGGCCGCGGGGCCGCTTACTTCTCTTGTCTTGCCAAGAGAAGTAAGCAAGAGAAGGCGCACCTACGAAGACGGCCCTGCGAGCTGCCTTGCGCTGCTCGGTCAAGCCGGCGGGCGTCGAAACTCGCACGATCGCGCCTGCGGCGCGCCACGTGCTTCGGACAGTCGACGCCCGAAACCCCGGCTTGCCCTGCGCTGCTCAGCGTCTTCGAAGGCAACCCAGGTCAACGGCTCGCCCCTCACCCTGACCCTCTCCCCGCCCGGGGAGAGGGTGATCCGTCGGCGCGGCGCAAGTCCGCGCCACATGGACCCGTGCCTGCCTTCGCTCGGCGGCTATTAATGTGCTCGCATCCAGCAACCCGCCTGCACGACAGCACCAGGGCTTGCACGACGCGACGTCGACATCGCCAGTTATCAAGACCCCGGTATCCGGTTATCGTGCAGATCATCCGAATGAATCAAGTTGGATTGCACGTACACAATGGCCGCGCACGACCGCCTCGAGCTCATCGCCGTGAAGGTCGAGCGCGCGCAAGAGCACTTGGCTTCCCTCTCGGCGGAAGTTCGGGCTTACCTAGATTCGAAGCCATACGCGGTCGGTATCAGGCGCGACCCTGAAAGCAGACGGGGGGAGAGGGAAAAGAGTAGTGAAAAGGTAGGAAGGAGCCAGGAAGTAGGACGGTGTTAAGGGGGGTAGGAATGCACAGACAGGGGAAGGAGGGGGACGGGGGGGGGAGAGGGGGGGGGTGGGGGGAGGGGGAGGGGGGAGAGAGGGGGGGGGAAAGAAGAGAGGAGGGGGGTAACGGGGAAAGGCGGGAGGGAAAAGGGGGAGTAAGGGGGGGGAGGGAGCGGGAAGGGGGGGAAAGGGGGAACCAGAGTAGGGGGGGGGGCGGGCCCGGGTCCGAGGAAGAGAGGGACGGGGAGAGACGGTCCCCCGCGCGGCGCCGGCGGGGCCCAGGGTAGGGGCGAGCAGCCCCAGCCGCAGCAGTTGCGCCAGATACGCCGCATCAGCAAAGTCCCCGCTGTTCAGCCCCTTGTACTTTTTGATCGCCGCCGGGTGCGCCGAGCACCGGGTAGCCCGCGTCCATCAGCCCATCCACCAACCAGTACCAGTTGTAGGTCGACTCGATCACCACCCCACCGTCTCGTCCCGATGCGCCGCCGCACCGCCCATCGCCGCCGATCGTTGGGCAACCGCTTCTCGTACACCACCCATCGTCGTCGTCGGTCACCACCACCACACTGTTGTTGGAGTGCAAATCAATGCCGATAAACTTCCGCATCCCGGCCTCCTTCGGGTTGTCAAGTCAAACGCACCTTGACTTTATCCCCGCCGTGCCTCGCGGCACGGTGTGGAGGCCGGCTAGATGATCATCACCTTATTTACTTCGTTGCTGGCGTGCGCCCTACGCCGCGAAGGCTATCCGCGCTTCTGGGTGACACAATTAATAACCTGCGAAGCGCGCTGGACCACCTGGCGTTCCAACTCGTTTCGGTGGCTACAGGCAGGTCTCCAACGAGCCACGTCTACTTTCCAATAGCCGACGATCGGTCGAAGTACCTTGAGCAAAGCCGCCGTCAGCTCAGGGGCGCAGCGCCTGCTGCAATTTCCGCGGTCGACGGCTTGAGCCCTTACAAAGGCGGGAATGACCAACTTTGGTTGCTACACAAGCTGAACAACGTTGACAAACATCGGGTTCTCATAACAGCCGGCTCAGCCTTCCAGAGCGTCAACATCGGTGCCCACTTGAGCCGCGAAATGCAGAAACATCTTTCGGCATCACCAATGGCCGACAAGTTCGCGAACATGCCCGCCTTGGATCTCTTCCTACGACCTGCAGATCGATTGTTTCCCCTAAAGGACGGCGACGAACTCTTCATTGACGGTCCGGACGCGGAGCCGAACGAGAAGCTTGAATTTCGGTTCGAAGTGTCGTTCGGCGAAGAGGGGATCGCCTTCGGAGTACCGATCGTCGAAACGCTCGCGTCGCTAGTCAAGCTCGTTGAGGGTATCCCTCCACGGTTTGAATCTCACCTCGGCTGACGCGCTAACGCGCGAATGCAAACTAATCTTTGCGCCACCTGACGATCGCGGGCCGGCAACGCCGTCTGGCGCCGCAGGTGCGCCCAAACGTATACAACCCACGCTCCCCGCATCATTCCGAAGCGGGCCACAGCGCCGACCGTCGAACCAGGATGTTTGCGGAAGTGCCGCCCAAAGCGGCGCAGCCGCGATGCGCGCACTGAGTGTCGCGGGCGGAACAACGTGCAGCCGCGACCTGCTTCGACTTCGTCTGGCTTTGCCAGCGAAGTCGAACTGATTCCATCACTTTCGATGCACGTGCGAGCCCGCAGGGCTCGCGTACATCGAAAGTGCCTCTCAGAATCCGAGTGAAGCGAGCAGGTCGTCGACGCCCGCCTGGTCGGTGACCACGTCGTCGCGGCCTTCGGCCTTGACGACCGGGCCCTCGAGCTTCTCGGGGTCGAGCTTGCGGCGCTGCTCGGGCGGGGTGGTCTCGATCAGCAGCTTGAGCAGCTGATCTTCCATGTTCGTCGCCAGCGTGACCACCTTGCGGATCACCTGGCCGGTCAGGTCGTGGAAGTCCTGCGCCATCATGATGTCGGTCAGGATGGCCTTGGTGACGTCGGTCTGGCTGTCCACGCCGGCGAAGAAGGCGCAGGTCTGGTCGATCAGTTCGCGCCCCGCGGGGGTGGTGCGGGCGGCGTCGTTGGCGGCGTAGGCGGCCACCGCCTGCCAGCGCGTGCGCAGGTCGTTGGCGGTGGCGGTCATCTGTTCCTGCACCACGCGTGCACGGTCGACGGCGTTGAGCACTTTCTCGGCGGCTTCGCCGGTCACGCGGGCGATGTAGGTCAGCCGGTCGCGCGCATCGGGCAACTGGTCACGCGTGCCCTGCAGTTCCTTGTCGTAGCCGAGCTCGCGCAGCGCGTCGTGCAGCGTGCGGGTCAGGTGGCCGATGCGCTGGTAGACCGTGTCGGCGGCGATGGGCTCGCCCTCGATCAACGCGGCGTGCGGCGAACTGGATTCCTCGCCGTGCACGTGGGACGGCGCCTCGGCGGGTTGCGGCACGGCCAGCGGCGATGCCTCGACGGCGCCGTGGATCACGGTGACGGCCGCGGCCGGGCCGGACTCGGTGGTGACCTCGATCGCCGCGGGCGCTGGCGCGCCGGCGCGCTTGGCGCGCGGCTTGCGCGGCTTCTTCAGGGCGACGCCGCCGTCATGGCCGGAGGCGTCGCAGTGCATCGGAATCAGGCTGTCGTCCATCGTCGTCTCAGGCCGCCGCCGCCTGCTTCTGCAGGATCTTCTGCACCTTCTCCTCGAGCGTCGCCTTGGTGAAGGGCTTGACGATGTAGCCGGCCGCGCCGCCCTGGGCGGCGGCGACGATGTCTTCCTTCTTGGCTTCCGCCGTGACCATCAGCACCGGCACGGCTTTCAGGCCGTCATCCGACTTGATGTTCTTCAGCAGCTCGAAGCCGTTCATGTTCGGCATGTTGATGTCGGACACCACGAAGTCGAACTTGCTCGCGCGCAGCATGGTGAGTGCGATGGCGCCGTCTTCGGCTTCCTCGGCGTTGTTGTAGCCGATCTCCTTCAGCAGATTGCGCACGATGCGGCGCATGGTCGAGAAGTCGTCGACGATCAGGAATCGCGGATCGCTCATGAGTCACTCCAGGGGTCCAGTGCAGGCACGCGCGCAGACACCGCGCACGAGCCCGTGCTTCAGTCGCAGTGTCGAGGCAGCCGGCACGCTGCGATCGGCAGAAAAGTCAGCGCCAAGCACGGTGTATCTGCCAATCAGGCGAATCAGCGCGCGACAGGCGCCGTCGGCGTCGCGATCGAGGCCGCAACCGTCCCAGGTGACGCCGCCGCCGGCGCGGTAGAGGAGGTGGTCGTCGCCACCTGGGACGTCGCGACATCGGGGGCCGCGGCCTCGGTCTGCAGATTGCGCTCGACGTCGTCGGCGCTGCCGGCCTCGATCTCGCCGCCGGCCTGGTTCATCTTCTCTTCGGCGATCTTGTTCATCACGATGATGCTGATGCGCCGGTTCAGCGGGTCGCGCGGGTTGTCCTTGTTGGACAGACTGGAGTCGGCCAGGCCGACCACGCGCACCACCTTGTCGCCGGCCATGCCGCCGGCGATCAACTCGCGCCGCGAGGCGTTGGCGCGGTCGGCCGACAGCTCCCAGTTCGAGTAGCCGCGCTCGCCGCCGACATAGGGCGCGGCGTCGGTGTGACCCGACAGCGCCACCTTGTTGTCGACCTCGTTGAGCACCTTGCCGATCTCCTGCAGCAGGTCGCGCATGTACGGCTGCACCTGGGCGCCGCCGAGCAGGAACATCGGGCGGTTGAAGTCGTCGACGATCTGGATGCGCAGGCCGTCCGGCGTGATCTCGATGCGGATCTGGTGCCGCATCTCGGACAGCTTCGGGTTCAGTTGCAGCGCGCCTTCGAGCTTGGCTTTCAGCGCTTCCATCTGCGCCCGCTCGCGCTTGGCGCGTTCGGCGCGCTCCTGCGCGCGACGCCGCTTGTCCGACTCGACGTCGCCGTTCTTCACCTGACCGGTCTGCTGTGTCAGGCTGGGGCCGCCGCCCTGGATCAGCGAGGTGGCATCGCCCGAGCCCGTGCCGCCCATCATCGCCACCTGCAGCGGCGACTGGAAGTAGTCGGAGATGCCCTTCAGGTCGCCCTTGGTGGTCGAGCCGAGCAGCCACATCAGCAGGAAGAACGCCATCATCGCCGTCACGAAGTCGGCGTACGCGATCTTCCAGGCGCCGCCGTGGTGAGCATGGCCGCCTTTCTTGATCTTCTTGATGACGATGGTGCTTTTTGCTTTTTCGGAGGACATCTTTCGCTCGCGGTGTACGCGCCGCTACGCGGCGCACGTGCACCGCTCGCGCTCAATCTTGTTCGGCTTTCCCGGCGAAGCCGGAGAAAGTCGAAGGGGTGGCTCGCTGCACGTTGTTGCGCTCGCCACGCAGTCTCGGCGTCGCGGCTTGCGCCGCCTGGCCTCGACACGCGCGGCTTGCGCCGCGCGCTGGTCCAGTGCGGACCTCGCGGCCCGCATCGAGGGCCAGCGCGGCACCGCCGCATCGGCCCTCGTGCGTGGCCGGCGCAACAACGTGCAGCCGGGCACACCTTTGACGGGATCCGGCTCTGCCGGTCCCGGCGAACTTGCTATGCCGCTAAAGGTGCACGTGCGACCGCGCAGCGGTCGCGTACACCTTTAGCGTTTCTGCTTGACGTGATTCTCGAGCTCCACGAACGACGGCCGCTCAGTCGAGTACAGGACTTTGCGGCCGAACTCCACGGCCACCGCCGGCGCATAGCCCTGCAGGCTCGCCAGCAGCGTGGCCTTCACGCATTGCAGTTCCTTGTGGGCTTCGTCGGCCTTTGCCTCGAGCAGCTTGGCCAGCGGCGAGACGAAACCGTACGCGAGCAGGATGCCGAGGAAGGTGCCGACCAGCGCACTGGCGATCATGGCGCCTAGCTCGGCCGGTGGCTTGCCCACGCTCGCCATGGTTTTCACCACACCCAGCACGGCGGCCACGATGCCGAACGCCGGCAGGCCGTCGCCCATGTTCTGGATCGCGTGCATCGGCACCATCGCCTCGTGATGGTGGGTCTCGATCTCCTGGTCCATCAGGTTCTCGATCTCGAGCGGGTTCATGTTGCCGCTCACCATCATGCGCAGGTAGTCACAGATGAACTCGACCAGGTGGTGGTCGCCGCTCACGGTCGGGTGCTTCTGGAACAGCGCGCTCTTGTGCGGGTCCTCGACGTCGGCCTCGATGGCCATCATCCCTTCCTTGCGCACCTTGGACAGGATGTCGTACATCAGCGCCATCAGCGCCAAGTAGCGGGCCTTGGTGTACTTGGAACCCTGCAGCAGCTTAGGCAGGGCGGCCAGGGTGGCCTTGATGGTCTTGCTCGGATTGGCGACCAGGAAGGCGCCGCTGGCCGCGCCGAAGATGATGAACAGCTCGATCGGCGCCGCCTTGGCGATGATCGAGAAGTAGCCGCCGGCGAAGACGTATCCGCCGAACACGCAGAACAGCACGAGCACGTAACCGATGATGACGAACATTCCCCGAAACCCTTTGCGCTGCGCGCTGCGTGGTGCTGGCTGACTGGTCGCTTCGCACGTGTTCTTGTCGGCCGCTCGCTGGCTGCCGGCGGCACCTGGGCGCGTGTGCCCCTAAGCGTTGATCCGCTTCCGGGGTTACGGCATGGCGTCGCGCTAACTTGAACGCATGGCCCGCGCGGGAGGGCATCACGGCGGCGGGAATGGGGCGTCATTTCGGGCGATTCGGCCGCGGCGTTCGCGCGATTCTCGCGCTCATCGGTGGGCCACTGCGGCGGCCGGTGCGCCGGCCTTGGAATCGTGGTCCTGGCGTGCGCTCTGGCCTCCGGGTCCGCGCGCAGCAGCCCGGCGCCGCACCGCCGGTGCCGCATCGAAATCACATTGAAGTCGCGGTGCAATCGCCCGCAATTCAAGTTGTCTCAGCAGGCCGCCGAAAATGATGGAACTTCGGGGTCTCCCTAGCGCACGCACTGACGCCAACACGCAATCGTGAAGTCCAACGACCTGCAACCCGTCGCCCGTCTCGATGTTCGCGTCGGACGGCCGATTCCGTTCCCGGTGTACGACCGGTCCGGACGGTTGCTGCTTGCGGCCGGGCAGGTGGTCACGGATGGCAAGGCGCTCGACGCGCTGATCGAGCGCGGGCTGTACGCCAACCCGCGCTGGGGCAGCGATGGCTAGGTGCGCGACGCCAACGGCAACGATGACGACAAGGGTCCGCAGACCGAGCCGCAGTTCAGCCCGATGCGGTCGGCCGAGAACCGCGCCGCGCGCAAGCTGCGCGCCAATGCCACCTGGCGCATGCTGCGCGTGTGGTCCGAGGGCGGCAGCCCGGACGACGCGATGACTGTGCGCCTGATTGGCGTGAACGAGGGCAAGACCATCGTCATCACCGCGCCAGAGCGCGATGGCAAGCTCGCCTTCATCAAGGAAGGCAACCTCTACAACTTCCGCGGCTTTTCCGGCGAACTGGTGTACGAGTTCCAGGCCGTTGCGCACAAGACGCGCTTCGAGCCGTATCCGTACCTGCATATCGAGTGGCCGCAGGACTGGCAGGTCGCCAAGCGCCGGCTGCGCGAGGCGCGCCGCGTGACGGTCGACGTGCCGTGCATCCTTTATCCGGATGCCACCTCGCAGGAGGGGTTCGTCAAGGGCGTGATCGTCGACATGTCGGTCAGCGGCGCCTCCGTGCAGTTCAAGGACAAGGTGCCGAAGCTGTCGCCGCAGGTGAAGCTCGCCTTCCGCGTCCAGGTGGCCAACCAGCAGGTCCTGTTCGAGACTCCGTCGACGGTGATGCGGATGCCGGATGTCGCTGCCGCAGAACCCTCGGCCGGCCTGCGCTTTGACACGCTGTCGGATACCGAACGGATGGCGCTGCACGCTTTCGTGTACATGAACATCGTGCGCGAGATCGAGGTGCCGTTGTACGCGGAGTAGGGTGGGTGTTCCCGCGCAGGCGGGAAGCTATGGCCGTCTCACCGGCGAAGGCCGGGGCCCAAGTTGGACCTTTGCCTTTCCTTCGATTTGCCGGCGGTGCCTGCTTGACGACCCGCTTCGCGGCCGCGGGGCCGCTTACTTCTCTTGTCTTGCCAAGAGAAGTAAGCAAGAGAAGGCGCGCCTACGAAGACGGCCCTGCGGGCTTCCTTGCGCTGCTCGGTCAAGCCGGCGGGCGTCGAAACTCGCACGATCGCGCTACGCGCGCCACGTGCTTCGGACAGTCGACGCCCG
Source organism: Burkholderiaceae bacterium (assembly GCA_034522655.1). Classification (GTDB taxonomy): domain Bacteria; phylum Pseudomonadota; class Gammaproteobacteria; order Burkholderiales; family Burkholderiaceae_F; genus JALHMQ01. The sequence goes on along the minus strand of JAXHLD010000040.1, from coordinate 42,422 downwards.
AGAACCCCGGCTTGCCCTGCGCTGCTCAGCGTCTTCGAAGGCAACCAAAGGCAAGGGCTCACCCCTCCCTTGCAGGCCGCAGCCGCTCAGCCGGCGCGGCGCATGCGCCGCGAAACCCCGGCTTCGCCCCCGACCCTCTCCCCGTCCGGGGAGAGGGCTGAGGCTGACCAGGATTGCGCGTACGTCTGGTGTGCCCGACTGGCTCCGACTGAAGCACATGTGTGGGTACGAGCGTGCCGCGCACAGCGGCGCAGCCGCGACGCGCGCACCGGGTGTCGCGGGCGGAACAACGTGCAGCCGCGACCCGTTTCGACTTCATCTGGCATCGCCAGTGAAGTCGAACTGACCAAATCACTTTCGGTGCACGTGCGAGCCCGCAGGGCTCGCGTACACCGAAAGTGCCCCCAAAAAAAAGCCCGGGACAAGCCCGGGCTGAAGTCGGAGGAGAAACACATGGAGACACTTGCATGCCGGTGTGAAGCTCGGCCCCGGCACGGGACCGTACTGCGCTGACTGCCCGCCCTGGCGGGGACGGGCAAAGCTTGGAACTCAGATCAGACCGTCACCACTTCTTCGTCACGTTTGACCGAACCTTTACCCTTGCCGGCGCGCGCCGGGGGCTCGCACAGGCCGCAGACGTAGTTCTTGGTCAGCTCGAAGGTATGGGTGACGAACTTGCCGTTGCACTTGCAGCAGGGGGTGAGCGTCACCATCCCGGCGTCGACGAACTTCACCAGGCGCCAGGCGCGCGTCACCGACAACAGCGCGTCCAGGCCCTGGGCCTTGATCTGCTCGAGGTACAGCTCGTACGCCTTGATGATGGCGTCGATCTCCTCGAGCTCGGTGGTCTTGTTCAGGTACTCGTAGATGTTCAGGAACAGCGACGAGTGGATGTTCGGCTGCCAGGTCATGAACCAGTCGGTCGAGAACGGCAGCATGCCGCGCGCCGGGCTCTGGCCCTGGACTTCCTTGTACAGGCGCAGCAGGCGCTCGTACGACAGGTCGGTTTCCGATTCCAGCACCTGCAGGCGCGCGCCCAGCTTGATCAGCGAAATCGCACGCTGGATCTGACGGCTCTCGGTGACGATGCTCTTGATGCGCATTTGGGTTCCTCTCGACCTGCCGGTGCTGCGTAGGTGTTCACTTGCTGGTTGGGGGAGCACGAGGCGGCCAACCGAGCCCCCTCGTTCCACGGAATGCCGAGGCCGGCGCCGCCGGCCAGGCCAAGGCCGCGGGTTACGAAACGTCTGCGATCTGACCTGCCATGACGATGTTCGCGTGCAGCCCGGCGACGGCACCGGTCCCCGCGGCCCTGGCCTTGGAGTGGCTGGTCAGCAGGTTCCACACCATGTCGTCGTCGAAGCGGAAGCGGCAGATCAGCTGATTGGCACCGGCGATCTTCATCAATTGGGCCGGCGACAGCTGGTCGACGATGCCCGCCACTTCTTCCGACACGCCCAGGCGGTACATCGCCTGCGCCTTGTCGGCGCGGATCATGTGCTGCGCGAGGACCAGGTAGGCCAGGTTCACTTCGCGCACTTCTTCCAGCAGCTGCTCGTTGATGGTCGTGTTGCTCATGATTGCGGTCCTGTTGGTGAGGGATTCGGGTGGAAGCCGTGTTTCGGAATTCAGTCGTGCGTCAGTGAGAGGCATTGTGGGCATGGGACGAAATCAGCGCGATCAGCGGCGCTCCAAATCGAATGTCGGCGGCGGCGCCGGTTTTGTGTAGGAATTCGCCCGACAGGCTGATCGGGCAGGGCGGTTTCGAGACGGTGCCGTCCCTGCGCCTGCCGGGCGGCTCCCGCGTCATGCGCGGCGCGCGCCGGTCGATTGTGTGCGCCGCTCAAGTTGCCCGCGCACGCCGACCTTGTCGGGGCAGCGGCCGGCGCACAGCCTCGTATCGAGGCCTGGATGCATGGCGCTGTGTCTCTGCCCGCCTTTGTCGTCTCGACAACTCGCCGCCGGCCTCAGGGCCGCCTGCGCATCTTTTTTTCGCGACGGCTGCCGGCCGGCGGACGCCAGCGTGCACCAGGGCGAGGCAGCGGCAGCGGCGTAGCGGGGCTGTATCGCGGGCAGGACGGACCCGCGGCGTCGGGCGCGAGCGGGAGTGCAGGCTGCCCCGGTTCGCCGGCGCCGCAGCCGTTCGGCGCGCCAGGGCGCGCGGCGCCGTGCCGGCGGATGCCGCAGCCCGGAGTGCGGCGTGGCGCGCAGCGCGCCCAATGGCTCGGCAGCCGAATCGCCGTCGTACGTGCTGGCGAGCGCGATCGATCGATGCTTCAATGATCGAGCGGGTGCCTGAAAAGAGGCTGCGAGAGCACGGCCAGAAAGCGGCGTCGACGCCATGGAAAGAAAGTGCACTTGTCTTTCTTTCATCGATTGCGGCATCGCGCCTGCGTTGCGGGGCCGGCATGGCGCCGGTCTGCAGCGATGCGGCGCGCAGCGGCATGGCAGCCGGCGTTTCGGCAGCCGCAACCGTTTCTTGAGTCCCGAGTGCGGCGCTGTTCGATCCGTCGAAAAGCCGCACAGTTCGGTGTGCCGGGAAGGCTTGCCTAAAGTTCGCGAGAGCCGCCACCGATAAGCATCCAACGCGGTACACATCGATCCCGATCAACCGCGTGGCCACGGTGGCCCTTGAATCAACGTGCAAGGGCAGCCGCTTGGGCAAAGGTGAAACAGCCGATCCGCCGAATGTCGAAGCGGCTGCTTTTCGAGACTGAACTGAAAAGGAGCTAGAAATGCCTCAAGTGATCAACACCAACGTCGCCTCGCTGAACACGCAGCGCAACCTGAACGGCTCGCAGAACCTGATGGCCACTGCAATGCAGCGCCTGTCGTCGGGCCTGCGCATCAACAGCGCCAAGGACGACGCTGCCGGCTTGGCGATCTCCGAGCGGATGAACAGCCAGGTGCGCGGCATGAACGTCGCGATGCGCAACGCCGCCGACGGCATCTCGCTGGCGCAGACCGCCGAAGGCGCGATCGGCAAGATCGGCGAAGCACTGCAGCGCATGCGCGAACTGGCGGTGCAGTCCGCCAACGGCACCAACAACTCGGGCGACCGCGACAACCTGAACGAGGAGTTCGGCCAGCTCAAGAGCGAGATCACGCGCCTGGTCAGCAGCACGCAGTTCAACGGCACCACGCTGCTGTCCGGCTCGCAGACCTTCACGTTCCAGATCGGCGCGGGCACCACGGCCAACGTCGACACGATCTCGGTCACCGGCACGGACCTGTCGACGCTGAGCTCGACGGTCGCCGCGCTGCAGATCACCGGCGCCGACGCGACCGCGTCGACGGCCTCGATCACCTCGCTCGACGCGCAGATCAATACGATCACCCGCAATCGCGCCACCTGGGGCTCGGTGCAGAACCGCTTCGAGAGCGTGATCTCCAACCTGCAGGTCAGCTCGGAGAACCTGTCGGCTGCCCGCGGTCGGATCGTGGACGCCGACTACGCAGCCGAAACGGCAGCGCTGACGCGAGCGCAGATCCTGCAGCAGGCCGGCGTGGCGATGTTGGCGCAGGCCAACGCCGCACCGCAAAGCGTGCTGTCCCTGCTGCGCGGTTAAGCGCGGTCGATCCGGGCAGGCAGGAGTGGGGGAGGGGCAGAAAGCCCCCTTCTCCACATCCGGGCCTCAAGTTTCTTGGTGGACTGACGATCTACAGCGAACCGAGCGCAAGGCAGCTGCCCACGTTGCGGACCTCAAATCATGCGCACTGAACCGAACTCAATGCCGACCCCTGCGGTCAGTCTGCCGACCTCTCCGGCCAGCCCGGACCAGGTCGCTGCGGCACTGCCGCGCCGGGTCGCGGCGACGCAGTCGGCCGACGGCGCACCGGCCGAAGCGAACCGCCGCAATGCCCCCACGGCGGCGGAAGTCCGCAAGGCCGTCGAGCAGGCCAACCTGAAGCTGGTCGAGAAAAGCAGCGAATTGTCCTTCCAATTGGACGATGAGCTCGGCGCCGTCGTCGTTAAGCTGATCGACACCAAGACTCGCGAAGTGCTGCGTCAGATTCCGTCGCCCGAAGCGCTGGCCATTGCCAAGGCGCTGGCGGAACAGGACAAGCGCGGAGCACTGCTGCGCGCCGACGCCTGACGGGCGGCGCCGGCAGCACCCTGGAGGTCCGCCATGGTTACCAATGTGGGCGGCGGGGGGCTCGACGTCGCCTCGCTGGTGAGCCAGCTGATGAGCATCGAGCGCCGGCCGCTCGATGCGCTTGCGCAGCGTGAAGCGGCGATTCAATCCAAGCTGTCGGCCTACGGCCGGCTGCAAAGTGCCTTCGATGCGCTGCGCTCGGCGGCCTCCAAGCTGGGCGGCACCAGCCAGTTCCGCCTGACCACGGCCAAGGTCACCGGCGAGGGCGCGACCGCGTCCGGCGGTGCCGACGGCGTGCCCGGGCGATATGCGGTCAGCGTCAGCGCAGTGGCGCGGGTCCAGTCGAGCGCGGCGCAGGGTATCGACTCAGCCACCGTGTTCGGCGCCGGTTCCCTGCAGATCACGCACAACGGCACTACCACGACGATCCCGGTTGGCGGCACCGGCGAGCCGAACACGCTGGCCGGGCTGCGCGACGCGATCAACTCCACCAGCGACCTGGGGGTGCGTGCCTCGCTCGTCTCCGATGGCGGGCTGACGCGCCTGGTGCTGAACTCGCGCGAGACCGGTCTGGCCAACGCCTTCACCGTGGCCGCCGCGGGCGACCTCGCCCAGCTCTCGTTCGCCGACCTGCAGCAGGCGCGCGATGCCGCCTTCAGCGTCAACGGCCTGGCGCTGACCTCGAGCCGCAACGATGTCACCGGCGTGATCGAGGGCGTGACGCTGAACCTGGTCAAGGCGCCCCCGACGGGTGCCGCACCCGGCACCACCGTCGATGCGGAAGTGGTGGTCGACCGCGACGCCGAAGGCACGCGCGCCGGCGTCGATGGCTTCATCAAGGCCTACAACGACGCGCAGAAGCTGATCGCAGACCTGGCCAAGTACGACCAGGCGACCAAGACCGCCGCCGTGCTCAACAGCGAGACGCTGCTGCGCCAGATGCAGTCGGGGCTACGCAGCATCGTCGGCAGCGCGATGGCGCCGGCGGCGGGCACCGACTACACGCGCTTGTCCGAGGTCGGTGTCGAGATCCAGGGCGACGGCACGCTGGCGCTGAATGCCAGCAAGTTCAACGCGGCGGTGACGGCCGACGCCGGCAAGGTCGAACGGCTGTTCGCGACTGCCACGGGCTCGGGCACGCAGCTCGGCTTCGCGCAGCGCATCCTGGCGCAGGTCAAGTCCGTGGCCGATCCGACCGGTGCGCTCGACATGCGCCAGACGGCGCTGCGCGACAGCATCAAGCGCATCGACCAGCAGCAGGAGCAGATGGAAGTCCGGCTCGCGCTGATCCAGCAGCGCCTGACGCGCCAGTACAGCGCGCTCGACGCGCTGGTGGCTTCGCGCCAGCAGCAGAGCAACGCGCTGACCAAAGCGTTGGAGAGCCTGCCCAAGCCCGGTTGACCGGCACGCCGGGCCGGCCTTGGATGCCCCGGGGCCAAGCTTATTGCGCGATACCCGTGCTCAAGCGGGCGCTGCGGGCGGTCGATAACCAACTCATCAACGCGGCGGAGAACCAGACATGACGCGCTACGGACAGGCGGCCTATCAGCGGGTGTCGCTCGACACGGCGGTGGCCAGTGCCGATCCGCACCAGATGATCCTGATGCTGTTCGACGGCGCCATCGAGGCCGTGCGTCAGGCCACCGTCTTTATGCAGGACGGCCGCGCCGCCGACAAGGGGCGCGTGCTCGGCAAGGCGATCCGCATCGTCGAGGAGGGCCTGAAGGCGAGCCTGGACCGCAGTGTCGGCGGCGCCCTGGCGCAGCAACTGGCGGCGCTGTACGACTACGTGTCGCTGCGGTTGCTGCAGGCCAACCTGCGCAACGACGCCGCTGCGTTGCAGGAAGTGTCCCGCCTGCTCGATGATCTGCGCGGTGCTTGGGTCCAGATCGGAAAGACCAACGCGGCTGCTGCCGCCAAGCAGGCCGCGGCCGCCCCGGCGACGGCCGCCGCGCCCGCGGCTACGCCTCCGGCTGCACCCGTGCCGCCGCAGCTGGCGATCATCGACGGCAGCGCGGCGGCACCGTTGCGCCGCTTTGCGGTCTCGGCCTGATCAGACCCTGTCGACGCGCGGGATTCGACGTGCCGCCACCCGATGATGGTCTTGCCGGCGCCCCTCGCAGCGACGGCCTGATCGACCGCTACGAGCAGATCGCGCAGGCCAGCCTCGAGATGCTGGCCGCGGCCCGCCACGGCGACTGGGATTCCGTGGCGCTGCTCGAGGCGGCCTGCCGCGGGCTGATCTCCGAACTGCAGGTGCAGGCGGCCTCGTTGCGCCTGGGCGCAGGCGAGCAGCGCCGCCGGCTGGTCCTGCTGCGCAGCATCCTGGCCGACGACGCCGAGATCCGCGACCGCTCCGAGCCCTGGCTGCGTGTAGTCGAGAAGCTCCTGCATGCACCGGCCGCCAGGCCGCGCCGTACGCGCACGGACTGATCGTGGACCTCGGCCTCGTTGCGCAGTCGGTCAGCCGCATCGGTGCGGCGGCCGATGCGCGCGCGGCCAGCGATCGGGTCAACGTCAACGTTCGCCTGCTGCTGCCGCTGCTGCAATCGACCACCGCGGGGCTGTCGACCGAACTGTCGCGCGACCTTCGCGCCGCGCTCGCCGGACGCGATGCCGTGCGCCTGGTGCTGCCGCTGGCCGCCAGCCCGGGCGCGGTGCCTGCGCGCCTGGAGGTTGGGACGCGTCAGTTCGCGCTGCCGGTCGGCCTGCGCGACGCGCTGCTGGCCACACTCGGCAGCGCCGGCCGCGAGGCTGCCTCATCGGCTGCGCCGGCGGCAATGCCGCCCACACCTGCGGCTGCGACGGCGGCCGACTCGGCCCGCGCCTGGGCGGTGGCAGCCCAGACCACCGCCGCTGCCGCCGTGGTCGTCAGCGGCACCGGATTGAGCCGGCTCGTGCATCGGACCCGCGACGACCGGCCGGCACCGACCGTGCAGTTCAACCAGCCGCTGCTCGAGCCGGTCGGCCAAGTGCGCGCGGTCCAGGCGGCCGCCGAGCGGCTGCGCCACAACGTGGAGCGCAGCGGCCTTTTCTTCGAGGCGCACGTGGCGCAATGGGCACAGGGCGCGCGCGACACCGCCGAGATGCGCGCCGAGGCGCTGCGTTTGCTGCCGGCTGCCGCCGAGTCCGCAGCCCAGCGCGTCGCGGCGCAGGTTGCCGTGCTGCAGGATGCCGTGCTGTCGCTGCTCGGACCGGTGTGGCCCGGCCAGTCGGCGGCGTTGGTGGTCGAGCGCGAGGCGCCAGCCGGCGCCGAGGCGACGGGCGAACCGGTGTTTTCGGCGCGCTTGGCGCTGGCGTTGCCCGCGCTCGGCGCGGTGCAGATCCACCTGCGCCTGGCCGGTCATGCGGTGACGGCGGCGGTCAGTGCGCCCCGGACCGAGCCGTTCGCCGCCGGGCTCGCCGACCTGGCAGCGCAACTGCGCGCGCACGGACTCGAGCCCGTCGGCTTGCACGCGGACGTCACTGCCGATGTCGTCGCTGCGGCCGGCGACTCCCCCGCCAGCGCGGCCGACGCCGCTGCGGAACGGCACTGAGGCGGTGCCATGCACCAGGCTCTCGAGACCGCCGACCAGGAACCGCGCGACGACGACACGTCCGCCGGCGTGCGGCGGGCCGCCGCCCTGGCCTACGAGGTGACCGACCGCCGGCGCGGCATGGCGCCGCGCGTCTCGGCCAAGGGCAGCGGTCTCGTCGCCGATGAGATCATCGCGCGCGCCCGCGCCGCCGGCGTGCCGATCCACGAATCACGCGAGCTGGTCTCGCTGCTGATGCAGGTCGACCTCGACCAGCACATTCCGCCGGCGCTGTACCTGGCCGTCGCCGAGGTGCTGGCCTGGGTCTACCGGCTCGAATCCCGTGAACACACCCGGCGCTGATCGCGCCGTCGAGGACCATCCACGATGGGCATGACCACACCGTTTCCAGAACCGCAGTCGCCGGAGCTGGCGCCGTTCACCGTCCACTCGCGCGTCGAGATCATCGCCCTGCTCAAGAGCCTGACCCGCGGCGGCACGCTGACGACGGCCTACTTCGACAAAAACGCCGGCTTCGCCGTGACGGTGCTGCTCGCGGTCAACCCGGAGTTCGATGAGGTCGTGTTCGACAACCCGAGCGATGCGGCGCTGCTGCGGCGCCTGCTCGCCGCCGCCGCGCTGACCATCGTGGCCTTCGTCGACAACATCAAGCTGCAGTTCGCGGCCGGCGCTGCCGCGCCGACCACCTTCGAAGGTAAGCCCGCGTTCCGCGTGCGCCTGCCCGAGCAGTTACTGCGGCTGCAGCGGCGCGACTCCTTCCGCGTGCGCACGCCGATCACGCGGCCGGCGCATTGCCTGGTGCCCTACGGCGAGGAGGGCAAGCAGTACGAGAAGCTGCGCCTGCTCGATATCAGCGTCGGCGGCGTGGCGGTGCTGGCGCGCCCGGAGAAGTTCGAACTGCCGGTGGGCGCGCGCATCGACGAGTGCTTTCTCGACCTGCCGGGCATCGGCTCGGTCGGCGTGAGCCTGCAAGTGCGCCATCTTGCCAACCCGACGCGCGACGACCAGACGCGCTCGGTCGGCTGCGAGTTCGTCGACATCGCGCCGCTGGCGCGCTCGCTGATCCAGCGCTACGTCAACAAGCTGGATGCGGAGCACCGGCGGCTGGCGCCGGCGGCGTGAACAACATGATCGCCGCAGTTCGACGGAACGCGGCCGAGATCCACGTCTAGCGGGACCGTGCTGCGGCCAGCCGCTGGCGCGTCTGAGCCTCGAACGAACGATGCTGCTGGAGAACGGTGGCGCGCAACGCTCGCTGCTGCGGCTCGAGCGTTCTCACAACGGCCTGAAGGCGGTGCAGCACGTCCTCGCACCGTCCCTCCAGTTCAGCCACTGCCGCCGAGTTAATGACGCCGCGGAGATGTGTTGCAGCGTCCGCAATCATGGCGTGCTGCTGCGCGACGGCCGCGCGCAAGTTGGCGTCGAACTCATAGGGAGCGCGCACCGGAAACCACTCGGCGCCGATCCGCATCACTGATTGGAGCATGCCGTGCGGAACGTAGTTGAGCATTTCCAGGTCCTCGTTCGGGCAGAAACTCCCGTCCACGATGTTTAGAACCGACAGCTTCGCGTCGGCGTCGAGCCGGTAGTCGCGCGTCAGCGACTCTTTCTGCGCCGGATCGTCCAGTTTCTGGCACAACACCGTCTGCGGTCGCGCTCCGTCATCGTTGAGATCCTCGAACAAGCGCAGCAGCGAAGCACCGGTGCCGCACAGGTCGACGATCAGCGTGGTCAAAGAAAAATTGGCGCGGCAGTAGTCGAGGTATTCGGGATCGCCCGCAGTGCGAGCAACGCGCGAAGTGTGCCAGTAGGTTGCCGGTGCACCGCTTCCCAGGGCATCGCAAAGGGCGTCATAGAAGAGCTTCAGGTGCAGGCCGTCGCGTGCTGCAAACAAGACGCGCTCGATGCCGTGCGAGAGCGCATGTCGGCGCACCAGCGCAGCAAACGTGATCAGCAGTGGTAGGTTGAATTCGAATTGCAGCCGCAGCAGGTCTTGCGGTATCGCTGCGCTGCGCGTCATCAGCCGCATCGATCGGAGTGCGCGCGGTAGATCCACAAAGCCCGCGTCGAACAGCCGGGACTCGGCTGCGCTGAGTGCAGCGGCGTTATGCAGTTCGGGCCGCATGCCATGATGCAGGCAGGTGTCGTGATCGCTGTGCCTGCTGTCGCCCAAGTGGTGACACTCGACGCCGGCCTGCGCAAGGGTGCGCCACACGCTGCCTGTCCGCTTGCCGTGGCTGGTCTGAATGATCGGCAAATCGGTGGCAATGCCGGCTGCCTTGAGCAGGGCCCGAATGGCATCGGGAGGCAGGTACATGTCGGTGATGAGGACCGCGTCCCGTCCAAGTCGAGCGACGTTGTCAGCGATCGGCACGACGTTGGCCAGTTCCTCGTTGAGTTCGGTCTGCATCAGCACGTGCAAGGTCTCGTCCGAGTAGCCGCGCTGGATCTGCAGTGTCCGGTAAATGTCCGCGATCGAGTACTCGCCATGCTCGACGTTCCGCTCGGCGGCTGCGCGAGCGGTCGCGAAGCCCGGATCGTCCGCCTGCCGTTCGACTGCTTCGAAGATTGCGGTCGGACTTACGCAGTGTCGCGCGATCAACGTGTCGAAGATATCGAAGGTTTCAAGCGGCTGGCGAAATGGCGGAATCGCTGACTTTCCTACGGGAAGGCGCGAACGGTCGATGTATACCAAGTTGTACTCGGTGCGGGCGACTTCGACATATCCTTTGTCGCCCAGTGTGGTGGCGAAGCGCTTTTCCGCGTCTGCTTGGTAGTGGCGCGAAGGCTCGGCGACGATGCAAAGCGGCCTGACCGGTAGGCGTGCCTCGCTCAGGACTTGCAGATCGAGCCCTTCGATGTCGATCGACAGCAGGTCAAGTCCGTCGGCAAAGTGGATGCTGATCAGTTCGTCCAGCCGGATCGTCGGCACGCGGACCGTACGCGCTACGCGGCCCTTGCTGCCGAACGATGCGACATGGCCAGGATCCACGGACGACAACTCGCTGTGCTCGGCGACGACCAGGTCGACCTCGGGGCCCTGACCCGTCGGCGCCACAGCGACGTTGAGAACCAGGTCGCGCAGCCGCACCTGCTGCAAGGCGTCGATGAGCTGTGGATTGGCCTCGACGAGTACGCCGCGCGCATTCCACTTGCGGTGGAACAGGTAGGTGTTGCTGGTCTGGATCGGATGATTGGCGCCGACCTCCAGGTAGCGCAGCGAATCGTCGGCGCGACCTTCGCGCACGAAGATTGTCTTCAGCACCGCTTCGAGGATGAGGTCTTCACCGAGTTGGCCGTACTGCTCTTGAAGGAAGGTCGTCAGTCCATTCGGCTGCACGGAGTGACTTTGGCATTGCGTGGCAATCCAAGGGTTCTCGAGTTTCACTGCTTCACCATGGGGCAGGGTCGTTGGCGGGAGTGGTCGAAGACGACGGTTGCGCCAGAAGCAGGCTGGCGCCGACCAACTTCTCGACGTACGCTCGATCGGTCGTATTTAGGGCTTGCCACCAGCGCAGATAGCCCGTCGGGTCGACATGCGCCTTGGCGAACTCCGGTGGAGTCTCGCCCAAGGCCAGGTACGGGCCTTTCCAGGTGCACAGGTAGTTGACCGTGACACCGTCGGCAAAGGTCCGCTTCAGCTTGTCCGACTCGAGCACGATGCGGTAGACGCGATCGCACACGATCGCGAGCGGCTTGGGCATCAGGTTCCAGCGCGGGATCGTGTGAAACGCGCCGCGCAACAGGAAGTAGCAGTTGGTGTCGATGTGGCCGTCGCGCTCGGCTCTGGCGTCCTCGTCGTGCTGCAGCGGGATCACCGAGCCGTCGTCACGCACGAAGGTGCGGCGCGCGACCACGTAGTCGACCGGCTCTTCGCTGGCGTCGGCCGCCGCCAGGCAGCGCGTCACGTGATCGGGCGCGAACCAGTTGTCGGCATCGAGAAAGCAGATGGCGTCGAAGCCCTCGCTGACGGCGAGCTGGGCGCCGAGCGCGCGTGGCGTGTTGCCGAAGTCGGCATGGCCCTGGTCGAGCTTCAGGTGCCGTACGCCGCTGCGGTCAATCCAGTCCTGGGCGAAACCGTCGGCCACCATGTAGTGGGTCACCGGATAGTCCTGCGCCTTGACGGATTCGATGCAGCGCTCGAGCCAGGCGCGACGTTCCTTGTAGTAGGGCGTGACGACCGCCACCCGGGGGCCGCCATCTCGCGCCTTGCCGAGGAAGGCCAAGTCGACGCGCGGCACGGCGCGCCCGGCCTCCCGTCGCGGCGTGTCGTCGCTGCGCGTCACCGATGGCGCAGCGTCGGCTGCTGCAGGCGCACGGTTCGAGTCCGCCCGCAGATGCTCCGGTGCCTGGCCTGTATCGGCGCGCGCCTGCATGCGTTCGAACAGGTCTTCGAGATGCGCTGCATAGCGTGCCGTGTCAAACAGCGTCGACTGCGGGCCTTCAGCCTGCAGTCGAACGCGCAGTGCGCGCAGGCGGTCGGGGTCGCGCGCCAGTCGCAGCGCCAGCGCTTCGTAGTCGGCGAGCGAGCCAACCACGGTCTCGACCAGTCCGGCCGCATGGCACAGGCTCGCGGCGACGCGCGAGGCGAAGGTCTCGCCCGGGCAGGTGACGATCGGCACGCCGGCCCACAGCGCGTCGCTGGCGGTGGTGTGCGCGTTGTACGGCAGCGTGTCGATCACGAGGTCGGCGTTCTGCAGCCGCCCCAGATGGTCCGCGAGCGGCAGCGGCTTGGCAAAGACGATGCGCGCGGGGTCGATGCCGGCGTTGCGCGCGGTGCGCAGCACGTTGTCGCGCGCCTGTGCCGTGCATTCGAGCAGCCACAGCACGCTGCCGGGCACGGCGTTGAGAAGCCGGCACCAGATCGCGAAGACCTCGGGCGTGATCTTGTAGGCGTTGTTGAAGCAGCAGAACACGAACCCCTGTTCGGGCAGGCCGCACTTGGCACGGCTCGGCCGCGCGCCGATCTTGCGCTGGCGGTCGTTGGGCTGGTAGCTGTGCGGCATCAGCGCCAGCTTCTCGCTGTAGTCGGCGGCGTGGTCGAGCGGCGTGATCACCGGGTCGCCGATGATGTAGTCGGCCAGGCCCGGTCCCATCGTGCCCGGGTAGCCGAGGAAGTTCACCTGCACCGGTGCCGGCCGGTACGCGAGCACGGCGGAGCGCGCCTGCCGCGTGTAGCCCTTGAGGTCGACCAGGATGTCGATGCCGTCGGCGCGGATGCGCTCGGCGATCTCGCGGTCCGATTGCCGCGCGACGTCGACGAAGCGGTCGGCCGCGCGCTGCAGGCGCCGGCGCATGTCGCTGCCGTCGTCGATGCCGTACGAGTAAAGCACCACCTCGAAGCGGCTGCGGTCGTGGCGCTCGAACAGCTCGGCAACCAGGTAGGCGGTGGCGTGCTGGTGCAGGTCGTTGGACAGGTAGCCGAGGCGGATGCGCTGGCCGGGTGAACGCGGGTCGCTTCGCCGGGCAGGCAGCGGCTTGATCGTGCCGAACTGCGAGCGGGCGTAGGCCGAGGCCAAGGCGTGCTGCTGCGCACGGTCGCTGGACAGCGCCAGGAACATGAACGGCACAGCCGGGACGTCCGGCCGCTTCGCCAGGCGCTCGGCGAGTTGCGCACGCAGCACCGGCAGGTCGTCCCAGCGGCAGGCATGCAGTGCCTCGTACAGCGCAGCCGAGGCATACGCCGGGTTGTCGCCTTCCAGCAGGGCGGCGGTACCGAAGCAGTGCATCGCCTCTTCGTGCAGACCGAGCAACTGGAACGCGTTGCCGAGCTGGACGTACGAGGCGGCGTGATCGGGCTTGCGCGCCAGCGCGTCCATTAGCGGCGCGATCGCTTCCGGCGCGCGATGCTGCTGCAGCAGCGCGTAGCCGCGTGCAAAGTGCAGCTCATGGTCGTCGTCCTTGCTGATCGGCAGGTCGCCGAGCAGGGCGGCAGCCTCTTCGTAGCGATGCTGCTCGGACTGACAGGCGGCTTCCAGGCGAGTGGCGACGACCAGGCTCGGGTCCAGTGCGCGCGCACGTTGCGCGGCCTCGATCGCCGAGGCGAGCCGGCCCGCCTTGCGTCGGGATTGCGCCAGGCTGAGCCAGATCACGGCATCGTTCGGGCTGGCCTTGGCGGCACGCTCAAAGGCCGTGGCCGCATCAGCCCAGCGGCCGGCGCGCATCTGCAACTGCCCGGTCTGGAAGTGCTTTTCGGCACCGCGGCGGCTGCGGTCCTTGACCGAGCTCGGGGCGAGCACGGCCGGCGGAATCATGGCGGTCATGGGTCGAGGTGGCGTCACGCGGCCGGCGGCAACATGCCGCGCGGTTCGTCGCCGCAGACCATAGGACGCCGGGCCCAAGTCCAAAGCGACGAAAACCGCCGGAAAACGCCGATAGCCGCCGGTCCGATGGCCGGCAGGCGATCGGGTGCGGCGGGTGATCCGGGGCGGCTTTGACCGGCCCGGATCGCGCTTAGTGGCGCAGTCTCAGTGGCGCGCGCTCAGCGCCGGAGGATCGTCGGTGTGCGATCAGGCCCCTTCGCCGTTCGTGCTCGTATATAGATCGTTCCACGCCCGCTCGTACTGCGACCCCGTGCCGATCCAGGCCACGGTGCCGACACTGAGTGCGGCGGTGTAGAGCGCGGCGATGCGTTCGCCGAACTTGCCGTTGACGCGCAGGCGCACCGCGGCGAGCAGGTGCAGATGGCCTTCGGCGTAGCGGCGGTCGATCACCTGCATCGTCGCCGCGCCGTCCTGTGGCCAGGGCAGCAGCGATTCCGGCAGGCCGGCGGCGCCGCGGCGGGAGCCGTCGCGCTGCCTGCTCAGCGTGTCCTCGAACCACACGAACAGGTCGGTGACCTCCGGCACGCGGATCGGCTCCGGGGCGATCGCGGCGTCCTCGACCGGCTGGTGCATGTAGTCGGCGATCGGGCGCGTGGCGTTCTCCGCGAGCTGCTTGACCACTTCCAGGCGCGCCATCGATGTCCTCGTTTGGTTCGATCCAGGTGCCCGCGTGTGCTGATCCGGGCGTTCTAGGTGGTGATCGGCGCGCGAGGTCGCGCCTTGAGGGGATGGCCGGTGCGGCCGTGCGTGCAATTGATGGGTGAAGGCCGTGCAGTTCGGCGCTTACCGACCGTGCGGTTCGCAAGAAGTGCGGGCGCGCACCCTAAAGTGACCTCAAGCGCGGCCGATATTCAGCGGATACAGCGGTAGTCCGATCCGGATACTCATCGTCCATTACCGAGGCGATGTGCGTCCGTGCGCGGTGCATGGACGGTCATGTCGACAGGTCCGTGGCCGATACCGACAACGCACAGGAAAAGACGCTCGAACCTTCAGCGAAACGGCTGGAGGACGCACGCCGCGAAGGCCAGGTGCCGCGCTCGCGCGACCTGGCGCATCTGCTGCTGCTCGGCAGCGCCGCCGGCCTGCTGTTCGCGATGTCGGGTCCGCTGATGGATGCGGGCAAGCGGCTGATCGCGCGGGGCCTGACCTTCGACGCTGCCACGGTGGCCGATCCGGCGCGCATGACCGGGCGCCTGGGTGAACTGTTCGCCAGCAGCTTCCTGGCGCTGGCGCCGGTGCTGGCGGTGCTGCTGGTGGCGGCGATCGCCGCGCCGCTGGCCATCGGCGGCTTCGTCTTCGCGCCGCAGATGGCGGCGCCGAAGTTCGATCGCATCGACCCGCTCAAAGGGATCGGCCGGTTGTTCTCGGCGCCGGCACTGGTGGAACTGGCCAAGGTGATGCTGGTGGCCGTGCTGCTGGGCACCGTCGGCGGCGCCTTCGTCTATTCGCATCTGGAGGAGTTCGCGAGCCTGGCGCACGAGGCGCTGCCGACCGGGCTGGCGCACTTTGGCGGGCTGCTGGCGGCGGCGTTCGCGCTGCTGGTGGCCACGCTGGCGAACTCGACAATGCGCGAAATCGACGTGCCGAAGATCGAGATCCTCCATCACCTCGCTTCCCAGCTGAAGATGACGCTGGAAGAGGTGAAGAAGGAGGGCAAGGAGTACCGAGGGCGATCCGCACGCTCAAGGCGCGCATTCCGCCAGCAGCAGCGCGAAGTGGCGCGCCGCCGCATGATGTCCGAGATTCCCACTGCCGACGTGGTGGTGACCAACCCGACCCATTACGCCGTCGCGCTCAAGTACAGCGAAGGCAAGATGCGCGCGCCGCGCGTGGTGGCCAAGGGCGCCGACGCCGTCGCCGCACGCATCCGCGAACTGGCGGCCGAGCACAAGGTGCCGCTGCTGGAAGCGCCGCCGCTGGCGCGCGCGCTGTTCCGCCACACCGAACTCGGCGACGAAATTCCGGCCACGCTCTACGCAGCGGTGGCCGAAGTGCTGGCCTACGTGTTCCAGCTGCGCCATTACCAGCAGGTGGGCGGCGCGTATCCCGATGCGCCGACCGCCTTGCCGGTGCCGCCCGAACTTGATCCGCTGCAGGCCGGCGCAGGGGCTCACGCATGAACGGCGCACTGAATTTCTCGAACCTGTTCAGCGGCGCCAACGCCCGCGCCATGGCGGCGCCGATTTTCATCATCCTCATCCTGGCGATGCTGGTGCTGCCGCTGCCGCCGTTTGCGCTGGACATGCTGTTCACCTTCAATATCGCGCTGTCCATCATGGTGCTGCTGGTGAGCCTGTCGACCAAGAAGGCGCTCGATTTCGCCGCTTTCCCCACGGTGCTGCTGCTGTCCACCCTGCTGCGCCTGTCGCTCAACGTCGCCTCGACCCGCGTCGTGCTGCTCGAAGGCCACACCGGGCCGGATGCCGCGGGCAAGGTGATCGAGGCCTTCGGCCATTTCCTGGTCGGCGGCGACTACACGGTCGGCATCATCGTGTTCGTCATCCTGGTGGTGATCAACTTCATCGTCATCACCAAGGGCGCCGGGCGCATCGCCGAGGTCAGCGCGCGCTTCACCCTCGACGCGATGCCGGGCAAGCAGATGGCGATCGACGCCGACCTCAACGCCGGCCTGATCGACGAGGACGAGGCGCGCCGCCGCCGCGCCGAAATCTCCCAGGAAGCCGATTTCTACGGCTCGATGGACGGTGCCTCGAAGTTCGTGCGCGGCGATGCCATCGCCGGCATCCTGATTCTGCTGATCAACATCATCGGCGGCCTGCTGGTCGGCGTGATGCAGCATGACCTGACGCTGGCCGATGCCGCCCGCAACTACACCCTGCTGGCGATCGGCGACGGCCTGGTGGCGCAGATTCCGGCGCTGGTCATCTCGATCGCCGCCGGCATCATCGTCAGCCGCGTCAGCACCGAGGAAGACATCGCCGGCCAGATGATGTCCAACGTCTTCAACAAGACGCAGGCGCTCTACATCACCGCCGCGATCCTCGGCATGATGGGCATGATTCCCGGCATGCCGAACTTTGTCTTCCTGCTGCTGGCGGGCGGCATGGTCTGGCTGGCCTACAAGAGCAGCAAGCGGCAGCAGGCGGCGGCAGTGCCGGAAGTGCAGGCCGGCGCCGATCGCCGCGTCAGAAAGCCAGGAAGCCAGCTGGGAAGACGTCGCGCCCATCGACACCCTGGGGCTGGAAGTCGGCTACCGCCTGATCCCGCTGGTGGACAGCGCCGCCGACGGCGAACTGGTGCGCCGCATCAAGGGCATCCGCAAGAAATTCGCGCGCGAGATCGGCTTCCTGCCGCCCGCCGTGCATATCCGCGACAACCTCGAAATCAACCCGAACAGCTATCGCATCACCCTCAAGGGCGTGGAAATCGGCAGCGGCGAAGTGCGCACCGGCATGTTCCTCGCCATTGATCCGGGCAACATCACCGCCAGCCTGCCCGGCGTGGCGACGCAGGATCCCGCCTTCGGCCTGCCGGCGGTGTGGATCGAATCCAGCCGCTGCGCGAACAGGCGCAGGCCATGGGCTACACCGTGGTCGATCCCGGCACCGTGGTCGCCACCCACCTGAATCATCTGGTGACCCAGCATGCCGCCGAACTGCTCGGCCGCCAGGAAACCCAGGCGCTGCTCGACCATCTGGGCAAGAGCGCGCCCAAGCTGGTGGAAGACCTGGTGCCGAAGATGCTGTCGCTCTCCACCGTGCAGAAAGTGCTGCAGAACCTGCTGATCGAGGGCGTGGCCATCCGCGACATGCGCACCATCATCGACACCCTGCTGGAGAACGCCGCGCGGGTGCAGGACCCGCACGAACTCACCGCGCTGGTGCGGGTGGCGCTGGGCCGCTCGATCGTGCAGCAGATCTACGGCTCGGCCAATGAGCTGCCGGTGATCGCGCTGGACCAGGGCCTGGAGCGCCTGCTGCTGCAGACCCTGCAGGTCGGCAACGATGCCGTCGGCATGGAGCCCGGCCTGGCCGACACCCTGCTGGAACGGACCCAGACCTCGACGCAGCGCCAGGAGGCGCTGGGCCACCCCCCCGTATTGCTGACGCCGGCCGTCCTGCGTCCGCTACTTGCACGTTTCCTGCGGCGCACCGTGCCGCAACTCAAGGTGCTTTCGCACGCTGAAGTGCCCGAAGGCAAACAGATCAAAGTGACTTCCCTGGTAGGAGGAGCAGCATGAACGTCAAACGTATCGTCGCCAAAACATCCCGTGAGGCCATGCGCCAGTTGCGCGAGGCGCTCGGACCCGATGCGGTCATCCTCTCCAATCGCGCGGTCGAAGGCGGGGTCGAAGTGCTGGCCATGCCGGCGGAGGACATCGCCGCGATGGCGCCGCCGGTGGATGGAAACGCCGCAGCCGGTTGCCGCCTTGCACCGCCGGACCCCGGCCGTCCGGAACCGCAGGCCGGAGCCGCGGGCCGAGCCCGAACCGGCGGTCACCTTCAAGCGCCGTCTGATCGAGCGCATCGCCGTGCCGAGCCAGGATAGCGCCCAGCTTGCGCAAAGCGTCATCAGCGAAATCAAGACCCTGCACATGCGCCTGGAAAACCAGCTCGCCGACCTGGCCTGGCGCGACCTGCCGGGACGCGATCCGTCCGGTGCCACCGTGATGCGCGACATGCTGGCGGCGGGCTTTTCCGCCACCCTGGCGCGCGAGCTGCTGGAGACCCTGCCGAAAGGCGATGAGGAGCAGGCGCGGGCCTGGATGCGCAACACGCTGATGAAGCGCCTGCAGGTGATGCAGAGCGAGAACGACATGCTCGACGCCGGCGGCGTGTTCGCCCTGATGGGGCCGACCGGGGCCGGCAAGACCACCACCACCGCCAAGCTCGCCGCCCGTTTCGTGGTGCGCCACGGCGCCGACAAGCTGGCGCTGCTGACCACCGACAGCTACCGGATCGGCGGCCACGAGCAGCTGCGCATCTACGGCAAGATCCTCGGCGTGACCGTGCATGCGGTGCGCGACGCCGCCGACCTGCGGCTGGCGCTGTCCGAACTGCGCAACAAGCACACCGTGCTGATCGACACCGTCGGCATGAGCCAGCGCGACCAGGCGGTCGCCGAACAGGTCGAAATGCTGTGCCAGGCCGGCAAGCCGATCAAGCGCCTGCTGATGCTGAACGCCACCAGCCATGGCGACACGCTGGACGAAGTGGTGCAGGCCTATCAGACGCGCGGGCTCGACGGCTGCATCCTGTCGAAGATCGACGAAGCGGCAAGCCTGGGCCCGGCGCTCGACTGCGCGATCCGCCACGAACTCAACGTGCACTACCTGGCGACCGGCCAGCGCGTGCCCGAGGACCTGCACCTGGCCAACCGCCAGTACCTCATTCACCGCGCCTTCAAGACCCGCATCCAGGCCTCGCCCTGGCAGCTGGACGACAGCGAGCTGGCATTCGCGCTGAGCGGCATTCAAGGCCATGCAGCGTGAAAGCGCGGTGTCCCATGGATAAATTCGCCAGCGATCAGGCCGCCGGGCTGCGCCGCCTGCTGGGGCAGACCGGGTTTCAGGTCATCACCGTGATGTCGGGGCAGCAGGGCGCGGGCAAGACCGCCGCGACGGCCAATCTGGCGGTCGCGCTGGCGCGTTCCGGGCGCGACGTGCTCATCATCGACCAGGACCAGCATGGCCGCGGCGCCTGCGCAGCGCTGGGGCTGACGCCGCGCTACGACGTGGCGGACGTGCTCGAAGGCCGCTGCACCCTGGATGCGCTGTTGCTCAACGGCCCCGACAATGTGCAGGTGCTGCCGATCGGCGGCGGCTTCAACCGCCTGGGGCGCCTGTCCGAGCGCGACCAGGAATGGCTGGCGCAGAGCTTCAACCGCCTGCAATGCGGTGTCGACGTGGTGCTGGTGGACATGGAGGAGGCCACCGATCCCGATGCGCTGCCGCTGGGCCTCGCCGCCTCCGAAATCATGGTGGTGCTGCCGCCCGGCAGCACGGCCATCACCCAGGGCTACACCCTGGTGAAACGGCTGGCGCACAACTTCGGCAAACGCCAGTTCCGCCTGCTGCTCAACCGCATGCCGTCGCCGGAAGAGGCGCAGGCCGTGGCGCACAATTTCGCCTACACCGCCGAGCGCTATCTGGGCGTGTCGGTCGATTACCTGGGCTATATTCCGCTGGACGAGCGCCTGACCCGTGCCAGCCATATGCGTACCTCGGTGGTGGATGCGTTTCCGGTGGCGCAGTCCACCTCGCAGTTTCGCAAGCTGGCCGATGGCCTGCTGCGCTGGCCGCAGCCGCCCAGCCTGGGCAGCGTCGGCGGCTTCATGCAGCGCGTGATCCAGGGCGGCCGCCTGGTGGATGCCTACCGGCGCGCCTGACATCGATGCAACGACCGAGCCGCTGACTGAATGACTATCGACGTGTCGATGTTCGATTGCGTAAACCTCCGGCGTAGAATCGCCGTGTTCGCGCTGGCCGCTCAGGCCGGGCGTCTCTAGGACAGGGGACCATGTACACCGCATCCGGCAAAAGCGAAAAAGGCGAAAAGAACGAGCTGCTGGCGCAATACATGCCCATGGTGAAGCGGCTGGCGCATCACATGATGGGGCGGCTGCCGCCCAGCGTGGAGGAGGACGACCTGGTGCAGGCCGGCATGATCGGCCTGCTCGACGCCATCAGCCGCTACGACGAGGCGCAGAGCGCGCAGTTCGAGGCCTATGCCATCCAGCGCATCCGCGGCTCGATGATCGACGAGCTGCGCCAGTCCGACTGGCTGCCGCGCAGCGCCCGGCAGTCGATGCGCAAGATCGAACAGGCCATCGGCGCCTTGCAGCACCAGCTGGGGCGGCAGCCCAGCGAAACCGAAATCGCCGAGGCGATGAAAATCCCGCTGGCCGAATACCAGTCCATGCTGGGGGATGCGCGCGGCCACCAGCTGCTGTATTTCGAGGATTTCGGCGAATCCGACGAGGACGATTCCTTCCTCGACAAGCAGATCGGCGGACGAGGCCAGCATGCCCCTGCCGCAACTGCTCGACGCCAACCTGCGCGCCTGCATCATCGCCGGGATCGAAAACCTGCCCGAGCGCGAACAGCTGCTGATGTCGCTGTATTACGAACAGGAACTCAACCTGCGCGAAATCAGCGAAGTGTTCGGCGTCAGCGAATCGCGCATCTGCCAGCTGCACGGCCAGGCCATCGCGCGGCTGCGCACCAAACTCAAGGAAGACGCATGGATCGTGGGAGCCTGATCGGGCTGGCGCTGGCGCTGGTCGCCATCCTCGGCGGCCAGGCGATGGAAGGCGGGCATATCAGCCTGTTCCTGCAGCCGGCCGCCTTCGTCATCGTGGTGCTCGGCACCCTGGCCGCGGTGCTGCTGCATTATCCGCTGCCGGTTTTCATGCAGGGGGTGCGCATGGCGAAATGGGTCTTCCGTCCGCCCGAATCCGAAGCGCCGGCACTCATCCGCCGCGTCGTCCAGTGGTCGCACACGGCGCGGCAGGATGGCGTGCTGGCGCTGGAGAAGCACGTCAACATCACGCGTGACCCGTTCCAGAAGGCGGGCCTGCAACTGCTGATCGACGGCGCCGATGCGGCCAAGCTGCGCGACACGCTCGACGTGCAGATCGTCAGCTTCGAAACGGCCGAGCGCCAGGCTGCGCGGGTGTGGGAGGCGGCGGGCGGCTATGCGCCCACGCTCGGCATTCTGGGCGCGGTGATCGGCCTGATCCACGTCATGGAAAACCTGGCGGATCCCGAGCAAGCTGGGCGCCGGCATCGCGGTCGCCTTTGTCGCCACCATCTATGGCGTCGGGCTGGCCAACCTGGTGTTCCTGCCGATCGCCAACAAGATCAAGTTCACCATCGCGCGCCGGGTGGCCGAGCGCGAGATCATCTGCGACGGCCTCATCGGCATTGCCCAGGGCGACAACCCGCGCATCATCGAGGCGCGCCTCAAAGGCTATCTCTAGGATCATGCGCCGCCGCCGCCGCATTGCCGCCGACCACGACAACCACGACCGCTGGCTGATTTCCTACGCCGACTTCATCACCCTGCTGTTCGCCTTCTTCGTGGTGATGTACGCCATCTCGGCGGTCAACGAAAACAAATACCGCGTCCTGGCCGGCTCGCTCGGCGACGCCTTCGGCAAGACGGCGGTCGAGCGATGCCCCGGTGCCGCAACTGACTGGGGAGGCGCTGCCACCCGACGTCAGGCAACGCACCCTGAAGCAGCAGCAGGCGATCGAAGAGCAGGCGCACATGACCGAAGTGGCGAGCAGCCTGATGGATGTGATGGGCCCGCTGGTGAAGGAGGGCAAGGTGCGGGTGACGCAGAGCCGGCGTGGCGTCAGCATCGAAATCAATGCCAACGTGCTGTTCCAGCCCGGCCGGGCCGAACTGGATCCCGGCTCGCTGGAAGTGCTGCGCGCGGTGGCGGAGCGCCTGCGCGACGAGCCCTTCAACCTGGAAATCACCGGCCATACCGATATCGTGCCGATCAGCAATTCGGTGTTCGCTTCCAACTGGGAACTGTCGGCGGTGCGGGCCACCAGCGTGGTGCGCCTGCTGGCCGACAGCGGCATTGCACCCGAGCGCCTGCTCGCCATCGGGCGCGAGGCCAGCAAGCCGATTGCGCCCAACGACACGGCGGAAGGGCGCGCGCGCAACCGCCGGGTCGAACTGATGATCCTGTCCGGCCTGCCGGACACGGTCGAGGAAATTCCGGTCCAGCCGAATCCGCCCCGGCCTTGAAATCGGGCGGATAGGCCCGATACTTCTGAATCCTGCCTGAACCGGATTGTGAAGACCAGACCATGCCCAACGACCCCGCACTGGAAGGCGAAATTCTGTCCGATGACCGCCAGTTGCCGGCCGCGCCGGCGCTGCCGGACGAGCTGTATCTGCTGCCGCTGACCGAAAAGCCGTTTTTCCCGGCGCAAACCCTGCCGCTGCTGATGAACGAGGCGCCGTGGCTGTCGACGGTGGAGGCCATCGGCGACACCGCGCACCACATGGTGGGGCTGGTGGTGGTCAAGCCCGACAACACCGACGACGTGAAGCGGGCGGATTTCCGCAGCATCGGCACCGTGGTGCGGATCCATCATCCGGTGCGCACCGACGGCAAGATGCAGTTCATCGCCGAAGGCGCGCGGCGTTTCCGCATCGTCGAGTGGCTGTCGGACACCGTGCCCTACAAGGTCCGGGTCGAATATCCGAACGAGACCGGCAAGCCGGATTCCGAGGAAATCCGCGCCTATTCCATCGCCATCATCAACACCATCAAGGAACTGCTGCCGCTCAATCCGCTGTATTCCGAGGAGCTCAAGTTCTTCCTCAACCGCTTCGGGCCGAACGAGCCCTCGCGGCTGACCGACTTCGCCGCCAGCCTCACCACCGCCTCCAAGCAGGCCTTGCAGGACGTGCTGGAAGCCTTCGGCCTGAAAAAGCGCATGGAAAAGGTGCTGGTGCTGCTGAAGAAGGAACTCGACGTCGCGCGCCTGCAGTCGGACATCCGCGAAAAGGTCGACGAGAAGATGACCGAGCAGCAGCGCGAGTTCTTCCTGCGCCAGCAGCTGAAGGCGATCCAGAAGGAACTGGGCCTCGCCAAGGACGACAAGACCGCCGAACTCGACACCTTCAGCGAGCGCATCGCCAAACTGACGCTGCCCGAGCCGGCGAAGAAGCGCATCGACGAGGAAATGCACAAGCTGTCGCTGCTGGAGACCGGCTCGCCGGAATACACCGTCACCCGCAACTACCTCGACTGGCTGACCGTGCTGCCGTGGGGCGTGCACACGCAGGACAAGATCGACCTCGAACGCGCGCGCAGCATCCTCGACCGCGACCACGACGGGCTCGACGACGTCAAGGAACGCATCATCGAATTCCTCGCCGTCGGCGCCATGCGCGGCGAAATGGCGGGCTCGATCCTGCTGCTGATCGGGCCGCCGGGGGTGGGCAAGACCTCGATCGGCAAATCCGTCGCCGAGGCGCTGGGGCGCAAGTTCTACCGCTTCTCGGTCGGCGGCATGCGCGACGAGGCCGAGATCAAGGGCCACCGCCGCACCTACATCGGCGCCATGCCGGGCAAGTTCGTGCAGGCGCTGAAGGAAGTGGAATCGGCCAACCCGGTCATCATGCTCGACGAAATCGACAAGATCGGCGCCAGCTACCAGGGCGACCCCGCCTCCGCCTTGCTGGAAGTGCTCGACCCCGAGCAGAACGCCGACTTCCTCGACCACTACCTCGACGTGCGCTTCGATCTGTCGAAGGCGCTGTTCATCTGCACCGCGAACGACTTTTCCATCCCGTCGGCGCTGCTCGACCGCATGGAAGTCATCCGCCTGTCGGGCTACATCACCGAGGAAAAGGTCGCCATCGCCAGGCACCACCTGTGGCCGCGCGTGCTGGAACGCGCCGGGCTGAAGAAGAACCAGCTCGTGATCAGCGAAGGCGCGATCCGCCACGTGATCGAGGGCTACGCGCGCGAAGCCGGGGTGCGCAACCTGGAAAAGCAGCTGGGGCGGGTGGCGAGAAAGGCCGTGGTCAAGATCCTCGGCGGCGCGGCAACGCCGATCAGGATCGGCGTCAAGGAAGTCGAGGCCTATCTCGACAAGCCGGTGTTCAGCCGCGAAAAGCCGATGAGCGGCGTCGGCGTGGTCACCGGTCTGGCGTGGACCGCGATGGGCGGCGCCACGCTGCCGGTCGAGGCCACGCGCGTCCACACCCTCAACCGCGGCTTCAAGCTCACCGGCAAGCTGGGCGAGGTGATGAAGGAATCCGCCGAGATCGCCTACAGCTACGTCGCCTCGCACCTCAAGGCCTACGGCGCCGACCCAAGCTTCTTCGACACCAGCTTCGTCCACCTGCACGTGCCGGAAGGCGCCACCCCCAAGGACGGCCCCAGCGCCGGCGTCACCATGGCCACCGCGCTGCTGTCGCTGGCGAAAAACCGCAAAATCAGCCGCCCGCTGGCGATGACCGGCGAACTCACCCTGACCGGCCAGGTGCTGCCGGTGGGCGGCATCCGCGAGAAAGTCATCGCCGCGCGCCGGGTCGGCATCAGCGAACTGATCCTGCCCGACGCCAACCGGCGCGACTTCGACAAGCTGCCCGAGCATATCCGCGCCGGACTGACCGTGCATTTCGCCAAGCGCTATCAGGATGTGGCGGCGGTGGTGTTCGGGGCGGGTGGGGTGGACAAGCAGCGAGAGGGTATGCAGCATGCGGTTGCGAGGCGATTCCGCTAATGCCAGGAGCCCACACTGCCACTGGCCGGGCCTTCCGGCTGAAAGCTGCGGGGAAGCGGTGATGGGGCCGTCTCCGGTGCGCGGCGGGGTCGCCCGGCGCACTCGTGGGTGTGCCGAAGAGATAGCAAATGGGGCACTGAAGCCAAGGACGTCGGTCTCAAACACGCCCCAGGTTTCGTGGATGTGCGCCATGAGGAAGTGCTTCGTTGGCTCGCCCGACGGCCTCGATGGCCATGCCTCGTTCGGCATCATGCATTACGACAAATGGGACAAGGAAAAGAACACCTTCCCGCGCAACCCCAACCCGGACTTCCTCTCCCAATTCGAAGTATTCGCGCTCGACAGGAAACCCCATCGCGAACGATGTCCCAACGCTCGGTCACCAACTGGGCGAGGGCGACGGATGGTCCCACAGGGAACGGCGGTAGGTTAAAAGGGAAGAGTCGGCCTTGCCACGGCACCCCCACAGGATTCCCCCAGTAGGAGCCCCCGAGGAAGTAATCCGACCCGGAGCGTCCTTCCTCTTGTCTCTGTAAGCCAACCGTCAGCGCCTGGGCCGCCGAGGAGCGGTTCGCCATCAATCCCGCGATGCCTGTCCCCAGTTCGAGATCGGCCACAGGGCTCGCCGATCCAAGCGGGCACTCGACAAGACGCGTGGCATGGTCGTCAGGATCGCAGAAACGGACGGCATGTAGACACAGCACGACGCCAATTATCAATACGGCATCCGGCAACTGAGACGTGCTCGTGAAATGGACTTCAACGTCGGACAGCGCCCCGCCCTCACCTTCCTTTCGAGCAAATGAAGTTCAATGGCGACAAATGGTGGCGTGGATGGGGTTCAGCACTGGGGTGCGTCCAGGCGATTTGCTCAAGGTCGCCCACTAAGTGCGGCACGATGTGCCAGCCAGACAACTCGAGGTCGATGCGGAGGCCAGACGCTCCGACTAGGAATGAGAAACTCATCCCCGCCGTCAGCGAGGTGGAAGCTGCGGATCAAGGTAACGCGGCGCGCAACCAGTAAGCCCATTCGCCATCCGAGACACTTCACGCAGATGCCAAGGAACTCCACGCTACAGCGTCTGGACGATGATTCTTAACGGTTTCAGCACCTGCGCCTATATCCGCCTTCCTTCGAAAGAAATGTTAAACAAAGTCAAAACATTTTCGAGGGTGTCAATTGACGAGGGCTGGCGGCAAGGTTGGCCGGGATTAAGCCAACCCGGCAGGCTCGGGTAAAATGCTGCCCATGACCGAAGCCGCGCTCCGCGCTCCTCGACACGCCCGCCCCGCACCTGTCATCAAGGTGCGCGGCGAGCTGCTCACCGAGCTGCCGCAGGATCTCTATATCCCGCCGGACGCGCTCGAGGTGTTTCTCGAAGCCTTCGAAGGCCCGCTCGACCTGCTGCTTTACCTGATCCGCCGCCAGAACCTCGACGTGCTGGATATCCCGATGGCGGCGCTGACGAAGCAGTACATGGCCTACGTCGAGGCGGCGCGTGCCACCCGGCTGGAACTGGCGGCGGAATACCTCCTGATGGCGGCGATGCTGATCGACATCAAGTCGCGCATGCTGCTGCCGCGCCGCGAACAGGCCGAAGAGGCGGGCGAGGGCGACGATCCGCGCGCCGAGCTGGTGCGCCGCCTGCTGGAATACGAGCAGATGAAGCTGGCCGGCCAGCATCTCGATGCCATGCCGCAGGCCGGGCGCGATTTCGACACGGTCAGCGTGTTTCTGCCGGCGGCGGCCAAGCGCCTGCCGAGCCTGCATCCGGAAGAACTCGCCGCGGCCTGGCTGGCGATCCTGTCGCGCGCGAAGAACCGCACCCACCACCGCATCGGCCGGCAGGAACTGTCGATCCGCGAGCACATGAGCCGGATCCTGAAGCGGCTGACGCCGGGCGAGTTCGTGGAATTCAAGGACCTGTTCCCGGAGGCGTCGACCGTGCACGAACTGGTGGTCACCTTCCTCGCGGTGCTGGAACTGACCAAGGAAACCCTGCTCGACGTGACCCAGGCCGAGCCGTTTGCCCCCATCTACGTAAAGCTCCATGAATCTGCAACCGAATGACCATCCCGAAGATTTGAAGGTCGTGCTGGAAGCGGCCTTGCTGGCCGCGGTTGAGCCGCTGTCGCTGGCCGACCTCAAGCGCATGTTCGAACAGGATGCGTCATCCCGGGGCTGTCCAACGACGTGCTGCGCCGCGCGCTCGACGAATTGCGCGGTGAGTGGCACGGCCGCGGCGTCGAACTGGTGCAGGTGGCGGACGGCTGGCGCTTCCAGACGCGCGCCGAAATGCAGCCCTGGCTGTCGCGGCTGAAGAACGAGAAGCCGCCGCGCTACTCGCGCGCGGTGCTGGAAACGCTGGCCATCATCGCCTACCGTCAGCCGGTGACGCGCGGCGACATCGAGGACATCCGCGGCGTGTCGGTCAATCCCAACATCATCAAGACGCTGGAAGAACGCGGCTGGATCGAGGCCATCGGCCATCGCGACGTGCCGGGACGCCCCGCGCTGTTCGGCACCACCGGGCATTTCCTCAGCGATCTGGGGCTCGTCACGCTGTCGGAATTGCCGCCGCTGGAAGAGCTCGGCCACCTCGTCACCCCGGATGAAACTGCATTAATTCCTGAATTGCGCGGGGAATTGCTGGACAATGGCGTCCCCCAGACGTTTGGCGCGGTGATCGAAACCGCCCGCGTCAGCACCCCAGCGGCTCAACCCGCCACCGAGATTTCCTGAATATGGCACGCCCCGCATCCCCCATCCGCCGTTCGCCCACCGCCCCCATGGGGCGCGCGGCGAGCCGCCTGCAGCAGGCGATCGCGCCCGAAGCCGCCAGCGAACGCCTGCAAAAGGCGCTGGCCTCGGCCGGGCTGGGCTCGCGCCGCGAAATGGAGGAATGGATTGCCGAGGGCCGCGTGCAGGTCAATGGCGAAACCGCCACGATCGGCAGCAAGGTCGGGCCGAGCGACATCGTCAAGGTCAGCGGCCGTCGCGTGTACCTGCGCTTCGACGAAAAGCGCACCCGCATCCTGATCTATCACAAGTCGGAAGGCGAAATCGTCACCCGCGACGACCCCAAGGGCCGCGCCACCGTGTTCGACGCGCTGCCCAAGCTGCGCGGCGCCAAGTGGATTGCCATCGGCCGGCTGGACTACAACACCGACGGCCTGATGATCTTCACCACCTCGGGCGAACTCGCCAACAACCTGATGCACCCGCGCTTCGAAGTCGAGCGCGAATACGCGGTGCGGGTGCTGGGCGAATTGACCGAAGACATGATTGCGCAGCTGCTGGCCGGGGTCGAACTCGACGACGGCCCGGCGCAATTGCAAAGCTGCTTCGCCGCAGGCGGCGAGGGCGCCAACCGCTGGTATCGCGTGGTGATCAAGGAAGGCCGCAAGCGCGAAGTGCGCCGCTTGTTCGAGCACTTCGGCCTGACGGTGTCGCGGCTGACCCGCATCCGCTTCGGCCCGATCGCGCTGCCGCCGCAACTGCGCCGCGGGCAGAAAATGGAACTCGACGACGATCTGGTCGCGCGCGTGCTGGAATGGGCCGGGCATGGCGCCCAGCCCGCGCCGGCAGATGCGCGGCGTGCCGGACAAGCACACGCGCAAGCCGCGCATGTCGTTGAAGCTTGGCGCGTTCATGCAGGCGGGGCGACAGCCCGCCTGGCATTGGGGGGTAGATTAGTTTTGGGGTGGCCCGACTCACTTCTCAGTCATCTTTTTGATCACACCGGCGGCCCACTCGCGGCCACCCAGGCCAAAGGCCAGCGCAAAGGCCAGGCCGACCGCGCCAAAGCCGATCTGGAACGCGGCGGTGAGCAGATTGGTCCCGATCTCGAGCTGTTCCAGCGCCACGAACACCACGAAGATAATGGTCGCGTATTCCGCCAGCGTGCTGATGGTGAGCGCGCCCTGCACACCGATGTTGTTGAGGTAGGCGAACACCATGCGGTTGATGAAGCGTGCCACCAGCACGCCGAACACCAGCACCAGGATGGCGACGATGATATTGGGGATGTAGAGCACCACCTTGTTGAACAACTCGGCCACCATGTGCAGGCCAAGACTGTTGGCCACGGTGACGACGACGATGAAAATGATGACCCAGTAGGCCAGCTTGGCCAGCAGCTTCGACAGCGACACATCCAGATTGCCCTGCTTGAGGAAGGCCTCGATGCCGGTTTTTTCGGCGAGCATGTCGAATTTCAGCACGTCGAGCAGTTTCAACACCCCGGTGCGCACAAGGTTGGCGAGCAGCCAGCCGACGAACAGCAGCAGCAGCGCTGCCAGCAATTGCGGCACAAAGCCTGCGAGTTGCGTCCAGAAGGTGGTCAGGGAAGCGACAAACACATCGAGTTGCTGCTGCATGGCATGCTCCTTCATCTCTGCGGAAAGGCGCATTATAACGAACCGTATGTTCAGGATTTTTGAACCGTCCGGGTGGTCGTATACTGTGGGCGGCAGGTTCCGGCTTGTTGCGCTGCACATAATCGATGAGGAGAAGCCGATGACGCATTCCATCAAGGTCAGCGATTACCGGGTAAGCGCCGGGATCGAAGATGAAACTCGACAAGTGGCCGACGAAGATCGAACCGTTTTACGCGTCGGGGGAAGAATACAAACAGCTTCTTGCCGCTGGCACGAGCGAGTTGAGCGATTTGCAGCCCTGCTCTATGCGCATGACCGCTATTCCCTGCTGCTGATATTTCAGGCGATGGATGCAGCCGGCAAGGACGGTGCCATCCGCCATGTCATTCCGGGGTCAATCCGCAGGGGTGCCAGGTCTTCAGCTTCAAGCATCCCAGTCCGCAGGAACTCGATCATGACTTTCTCTGGCGCACGCACCTCGCGCTGCCGGAACGCGGGCGCATCGGCATTTTCAATCGCTCCTATTACGAGGAGGTCCTGATCGTGCGGGTGCGTCCGGAAATCCTGCATGCCCAGGGCTTCCCGGATTCCGTGCTCGACCAGAAGACGATCTGGGACGGCCGCTATCGCTCCATCGTCGATCCAAACCATCTGTATCGAATGGCACCCGCATCATCAAGTTCTTCCTGCATCTGTCCAAGGAGGAGCAGCGCAAGCGCTGATCGCGCGGATCGACGATCCCGACAAGAACTGGAAATTCAGCGAGGCCGATGTCCTCCAGCGCGAGGCCTGGGATGACTACATGCAAGGCGTACGAAGCGTGCCTGAGCAACACCAGCACGAGCGAGGCGCCGTGGTATGTGGGCCTGCCGACGACAAGAAGAATGACCCGGCTGTCGTTCTCGCAGATCATTCCGACACCTTCCACCTGGATCTGCACTATCCGCCGACCAGCGCGGCGCGGCGCGAGGAACTGCAGGCGATACGGCGCAGCTGGAAAAGAGAAGGCATGAAGATACGCATGTGCTTGCGCATCCCTCGTACGACGCGGAAAGACCACGCGGGAGCGAAACAATTAAATTCATGGGCAGAATGCCATAATGGACCTGGGCTATTTCCGCGTGTTCCCATTCAGCCAGGGGTACTTTTTTGGGCATCATCTAAACCTCAAGAAGCAGAGTGTTCAGCCATGTTTTCCCAACCTGAGTCAGCCGGATTTCTTCTCATTCGAGCATTTGCACATGCTGCTGGCCGCGCTCAACGAGCAGGGCTATCAATGCCTGGGGCCTCGAGTCGAGAACGGCGCCATCGTCCTGCGGCCACTTGAGCCTGGAGAGGACTTGCCGCGCGGCCTGCAGGCCGAGCAGGCGCCGGGGCGCTACCGGCTGACGCACGATCCCCTTAACCGCTATTTCGCCTGGGCCAATGGCCCGCAGGCGATCAAGCCGCAGGCGTTTGCACCCACGGAATCGCTGTGGCGCGTGGCACGCGACGCGACGGGCAGCCTGCAATTCGAAACCGTGGTCCCGGATGCGCCTGCGCAAGCCCTCATCGGTGTGCGTGCCTGCGATCTGGCGGCGCTGGCCTTGCAGGACGCCCATTTTTTGCGCGAAGGTCGGCGCGATCCGCACTATCTGCAACGGCGCGAACGGCTGTTTCTGGTGGCGGTGCAATGCGCCGAACCGGCGGCAACGTGTTTCTGCGCCTCCACCGGCGACGGCCCGACCCCGACCGCGGGCTACGATCTGGCGCTGGCAGAGTTGGCCGATGGCTTCGTCGTGGTGGCCGGCAGCGACAAAGGGCAGGCCGTGTTCAAGGCGAGTTGATACTGTCGCGCGGCCACGCAGCAGCAGCTCGACGCTGCCCGCCAGCAGGGGCAGGATGCCGCTAGCCATGCAGACGCGCAGCCTGCCAAGTCGTAATCTGCGCGACACCCTGATGCGCAATCTGGAACATCCGCGCTGGGACGAGGTGGCGGCGCGCTGCCTCGCCTGCGGCAACTGCACCGCGGTGTGCCCCACCTGTTTCTGCCACGCCGAATTGGACGAGCCGGCCTTGAGCGGGGAATCCAGCCAGCATGTGCGCCAGTGGGATTCCTGTTTTGGCGAGAGCCACGGCCACCTGCACGGCTTCAACGTGCGGCCCGACATCCGCAGCCGCTACCGCCAGTGGCTGACCCACAAGCTGGCCAGCTGGCACGACCAGTTCGGCCGCAGCGGCTGCGTCGGCTGCGGCCGCTGCATCGCCTGGTGTCCGGTCGGCATCGATCTGACCGAAGAAGTCGCCGCATTGACGGCAAGCGGGGTGAGCCATGGTTAATGTGCCGAACGGCATCGACGCCGGGCCGCCGCACGCTGCCACCGTGGTGGCGAACGCACCCAGGAATCGCCGACCATCTTCACCCTGCAACTGCGCCTCGACGATGCGGCGGCGCAGGCGGCCTACCGCTTCGCGCCGGGCCAGTTCAACATGCTGTATCTCTACGGCGTCGGCGAGGTGCCGATTTCCATCATGTCCGACCCGGAAGAGCGCGACGTCATCGGCCACACCATCCGCGTGCGCAGGGACGCGTCACCCAGGGCCTGGCCGCGCTGCAACCCGGCGACAAGGTGGGCCTGCGCGGACCGTTCGGGCGCGGCTGGCCGCTGCAGGAAGTAGGCGGCAGGCGACGTCATGCTGGTGACCGGCGGACTCGGATGCGCGCCGGTGGTGTCGGTGATCAACTACGTGATGCGCCGGCGCGAACGCTTCGGCAAGCTGGTCATCATCCAGGGGGTGAAGCATGCCGACGACCTGATCTGGCGCGAGCAATACGACCGCTGGGCGAAGCTGCCGGATACCCAGGTGCTGGTGGCGGCCAGCGAAGGCGCGGCGCTGTGGCCCTGGCATGTCGGGCGCGTGACCGAACTGTTTGACCTCGCCAGCTTCGACCCGAACTGCGCGGTGGCGATGATGTGCGGGCCCGAAGGCATGATGCACGTGGCGGCGGACAGCCTGCTGGCGCGCGGCCTGCCCGAATCGAGCCTGTACCTGAGCATGGAACGCAACATGCAGTGCGCGGTGGGGCGCTGCGGCCATTGCCAGTTCGGCGGCGCCTTCGTCTGCCGCGATGGCCCGGTGTTCAACTGGGGCGAGGTCAAGGCCTTGCTGGCGCACACAGGGGTTTCTGATGAACGCAGCGATGAACAATCCGATGAAGCCGCGTGTGGCGGTGCACAAGTTCAGCTCCTGCGATGGCTGCCAGCTGGCCTTGCTCAATCTCGGCGAGGACCTGCTCACGCTCGCCGAGCGGGTCGATCTGGTGCACTTTGCCGAGGCCGGGC
Source organism: Burkholderiaceae bacterium (assembly GCA_034522655.1). Classification (GTDB taxonomy): domain Bacteria; phylum Pseudomonadota; class Gammaproteobacteria; order Burkholderiales; family Burkholderiaceae_F; genus JALHMQ01. Next base: position 9,539 of record JAXHLD010000040.1, on the reverse strand, counting down.
CGCTCGATCCGGATACCGACGTGGATGTCGCCTTCGTCGAAGGCAGCGTATCGACGCCGGAAGACCTCGAGCGCATCCAGCATATCCGCGCAGCACAGCCGTCTGCTGATCGCCATCGGCGCCTGCGCCACCTCGGGCGGCATCCAGGCCTTGCGCAACGGTGCCGACGGCGCGCAATGGGTGGCGCAGATCTACAGCCACCCCGAGGCGATTGCCAGCCTGGAACGCTCGACGCCGATTTCCAGCCACGTGAAAGTGGACTTCGAACTGTGGGGCTGCCCGGTCAGCGGCCCGCAGATGCTGGCGGTGGTGAATGCCCTGCTGCTCGGCGTGACGCCGCGCGACAACGCCGACAAGGTGTGCACCGAATGCAAGCGCCAGGGCTATGCCTGCGTGATGGTGAGCCGCGGCATCGCCTGCATGGGGCCGGTGACGCGGGCCGGCTGCGGCGCGCTGTGTCCCGGCCTCGGCCGCGACTGCTACGGCTGCTACGGCCCGGCGGAAAACGCCAACACCGACGCGCTGGCGGCGCAGTTCGCAAGCCTGGGGCTGGCGCCGCAGGCCATCATCCAGCGCTTCCAGTCGATCAACAGCCAGGCGCCGGTGTTTCTGGCGGCGGCGAACAAGATCAGGATGCGCGGCGATGAGTGAACAGAAACGAAGCGTGGCGATTCACGTTCCCGTGCTGGCGCGGGTGGAAGGCGAGGGCGCGCTCGACCTGCGCATCGACGACGGCGACATCGCCGAACTGCGCCTGCGCATCTTCGAGCCGCCGCGCTTTTTCGAAAAATTTCTCGAGGGCCGCCACTACACCGAAATCCCCGACATGGTGGCGCGCATCTGCGGCATCTGCCCGGTGGCCTACCAGGTGACCGCGGCGCAGGCGCTGGAAAAGCTGTTCGGCGTCGAACTCGACCCGTGGGCGCGCGACATGCGCCGGGTGTTCTACTGCGGCGAGTGGATCCAGAGCCACAGCCTGCACATCCACCTGCTGGCCGCACCGGATTTCTTCGGCTGCAACAACGCCATCGAACTGGCGAAGATCGCGCCGGAGGAAGTGCGCCGCGGCCTGCGCATCCAGGCGCTGGGCAACGAGCTGATGGATCTGTTCGGCGCCCGCTCGGTGCATCCGGTGGGCGTGCGCATCGGCGGCTTTCATGGCGCGCCCGCGCTGTCCCGCATCGAGGAAATGCGCGAAAAACTGCGCGCTGCACTGCCGGAGGCCGAAGCGCTGATCCGCTGGGCGGCCAGTATTGCGGTGCCGCAGGATGACCAGGCTTTCGTTTCGGTCGCGACGCGACACTCGACCGATTACGCCATCGAAACCGGTGACATTGCGTGCCAGCGACGGGCGCTGCTATCGGAACGCGATGCCTTTGATGAACATTTCGCCGAGCAGCATGTGCCGCATTCCACCGCGCTGTTCAGCACCTACCACCAGCAGCCGTATCTGGTGGGCCCGCTGGCCCGGCTCAATCTGAATCACGATCGCCTGCCCGAACCGGTCAAGCTGCTGCTAGCCGAGAGCGGCCTGGTGCTGCCGAGCCGCAACCTGTTTCACAGCCTGCTGGCGCGCGCGGTGGAAATCCTGCTCGCCCTGCACGAAGCGCTGCGCCTGCTCGACGCCTACCGCGTGCCGGATTCGCCGTGGGTGCCGGTCACCCCGCGCGCCGGCGTCGCCACCGGCTGCACCGAAGCGCCGCGCGGCCTGCTGTGGCATCGCTACGAAATGGACGCCGACGGCCGCGTGGTCAACGCGCGCATCGTGCCGCCGACCAGCCAGAACCAGGGACGCATCGAGGAAGACCTGCGGCTGTCGCTGCTGAATTTCGGGCTCGATCACCCGGACGACGCGCTGCGCCTGCACTGCGAAAAAGTCATCCGCAACTACGACCCCTGCATTTCCTGCGCCACCCATTTTCTGCGGATGCACGTCGAGCGCGGACATGAACCGGGTGCGCATCCTCGGCATCGGCTCGCCCTCGGGCGACGACCAGGCCGGCTGGCTGACGGTCGATGCCTTGCTGGCCGACGGCATTCAGACGCGCGCTGCGAATCGTCATCGAAAGCTGGATCGTCCCGGCGCCAATCTGATTCCCCTGCTGGAAAACGCATCCCGGGTCATTCTGGTCGATGCCATGCAGGGCAACGGCCAGCCAGGAGAGATACGGCATTTCGATCAGCAGGACTGGCCGGATTATGGCCACGGATTATCGAGCCATGGCTTCGGTGTGCTGGCTGCGCTGTCGCTTGCGCGTGAACTCGGCAGCCTGCCGCCCCGGCTGGATTTGTATGGAATCGAAATCGGCTCGGGATGGATCCGGGGACGGCATGGCCCAGCGGGGCGAGTTCAGGCTCGCCGCAGCATCGACTGGCCACAGATCGGATCAGCTGGCGAGATCTAGAATCCCCAGGATGCAGCCTCTGTAGGTCGTTCAAGGTCTTCGCGCCGCAGCATGAAGATGAACTGGTCGCCGCCTTCGGTATCGAGCCAGGTGAAGGGCAGGGTGGGGTAGGCGGCTTCGAGGGCGTCGCGGTTGTGGCCGATCTCCACCACCAGCAGGCCACCGGGATTGAGGTGCGCTTTGGCCTTGGCCAGAATCTGCCGCGTGGCATCCAGGCCGTCCTCGCCCGAGCCCAGCGCCAGCGCCGGTTCGGCCTGGTATTCCGGCGGCAGCGCGGCCACCGATTCGGCGTTCACGTAGGGCGGATTGCTGATAATCACGTCGTAGGTGCGGCCGTCCAGCGCCGCGAACAGATCCGATTCGATCAGTTCGATGCGATCCTGCAGGCCGTAATCGGCGACGTTGCGCGCGGCGACCTGCAGCGCATCGGCCGACAAATCCACCGCATCGACATCGGCATTCGGAAAGGCCAGCGCCGCCAGGATGGCGAGGCAGCCCGAACCGGTGCACAGATCGAGCACGCGCTCAATGACGTCCGGGCTTTCGATCCACGGCGCCAGCTGCTCGTGCAGCAATTCGGCGATGAAGGAGCGCGGCACGATCACCCGCTCGTCCACATAAAAGCGGTGTTCGCCCAGCCAGGCTTCATGGGTGAGATAGGCGGCGGGCAGGCGCTCGCGCACCCGGCGCTCGATCACCGCCTGAACCTCCTCCGACTCGCCATGAGTCAGGCTGGCGTCGAGGAAGGGATCGAGCCGGTCGAGCGGCAGATGCAGGGTGTGCAGGATCAGGTAGGCCGCTTCGTCGAAGGCGTTGTCCGAGCCGTGGCCGAAAAACAGCTTGGCCTCGTTGAAGCGCGACACCGCAAAGCGCAGCCAGTCGCGCACGGTGATGAGGGATTCGGTGTCGTCGAAATGTTTCATTTCAGCTCTAAAAAGACATGTGGCCGTGAATGCCCGGCGATGTGGAGCGTCGACCGGCGATCGCGGCGAGGGCGCCGGCTCCTACAACGCGTCCCTTCGGCGGATGAAATAGGTTTTCAGCCCAGCAGTTTTTCCAGCGTCTTCTGGTAAATCGCCGCCAGCTGTTCGATGTTCTCCACCGCGACGTGTTCGTTCAGCTTGTGGATGCTCATGTTGAGCGGGCCGAACTCGACCACTTCGCGGCAGATGTCGGCGATGAAGCGGCCGTCCGAAGTGCCGCCGGTGGTGGAGAGTTCGGGGGTGAGGCCGGTGACTTCGCGGATCGCTTCGCTCAGTCGGTCGCACAGCAGGCCGCGCGGGGTGAGGAAGGGCTTGCCCGACAGGTTCCAGTCGATCTCGTAGTCGAGGCCGTGGCTGTCGAGGATCTCATGCATCGCGTCCATCAGGCCTTCGGCGGTGCTGGCGGTGGAAAAGCGGAAGTTGAACTGGATCTCGACCACGCCGGGGATGACGTTGGTGGCGCCGGTGCCGCCGTGGATATTGGAAATCTGCCAGGTGGTCGGCGGGAAGTAGCCATTGCCTTCGTCCCACATGGTGTCGGCGAGTTCGGCGATCGCCGGTGCGGCGAGATGGATCGGGTTCTTGGCCAGATGCGGGTAGGCGATGTGGCCCTGCACCCCCTTGACGCGCAGCGTGCCGGACAGCGAGCCGCGGCGGCCGTTCTTGATGGTGTCGCCGAATTCGGCGGCGCTGGTGGGCTCGCCGACGATGCAGTAGTCGAGCGTCTCACCGCGCGCCTTCAGCGCTTCGACCACCTTCACCGTGCCGTCGGTGGCGGGGCCTTCCTCGTCCGAGGTGAGCAGGAAGGCGATCGAGCCGGCGTGATCGGGATGCGCGGCGAGGAAGCGCTCGGTGGCGGTGACGAAGGCGGCGTCCGAGGTTTTCATGTCGGCGGCGCCGCGGGCGTAGAGCTGGCCGTCGCGCACGGTCGGCTCGAAAGGATCGGACAGCCATTGGTCGAGCGGGCCGGTCGGCACCACGTCGGTGTGGCCGGCGAAGCAGACCACCGGCGCAGTCGTTCCCTTGCGCGCCCACAGGTTGTCGACGCCGTTGTGGCGATGGCGCTCGATGTGGAAGCCGAGCTTTTCCAGGCGTCCGCGATGAGGTCGTGGCAGCCGGCGTCGTCGGGCGTCAGCGAGCGGCGTTTGAGCAGTTCGACCGCAAGTGCCAGGGTTTCATTTCCAGGGATGGAGTCCTTGAGTGTTTCATTGGCCATGCGGGATCAGGCTCCGAATAGGGTTTGGTACTGTTCTTCGGCAAAGCCGAGATGATAGCTGCCGTTGATTTCCAGCACCGGCCGCTTGATCACGCTGGGCTGGGCCAGCATCAGGGCGATCGCGCCGGCTTCGTCGCCGGCAGCGGCCTTTTCGCGCGTCGCTCAACTTGCGCCAGGTGGTGCCACGCGTGTTGAGCAGTGCCTGCCAGCCGGTCTGCCTGATGACTTCTTTCAGCCAGGCCGCATCGACGCCCTGTTTCTTGAAATCGTGGAACGGCAACATCGTGCGCATGTTCGGCAAGCCAGGCGCGTGCTTTCTTGACCGTGGTGCAGTTGGGGATGCCGTAGAGCTTCATTTATTCGGTCGCCCGCGTCGGCATCGGCCGCTCGTGGACGTAAAATCGGGAAAAACGAAGACGCTATTCTATCCGACCTGATGGCCTACCCGACCTGATGCATCCCGCCGTTCATTCCCATGCCGCTCCGCCGCCCGTCGGCGAACCCAGCCTGCGCTCGATCGGCCGCCTGTTCCCCTATCTGTGGGAATTCCGCGGCCGCGTGCTGCTGGCGCTGGCGCTGCTGATCGGCGCCAAGCTGGCGTCGGTGGCGGTGCCGCTGGTGCTGAAGGAAATCATCGACGCGCTCGACAAGCCGCGCCCCGAACTGGTGCTGCCGCTGGCCTTCATTCTGGGCTACGGCGTATTGCGCTTTGCCAGCACCACCTTTGCCGATCTGCGCGACGTGATATTCGCCAAGGTCACGCAGCGCGCCATGCGCCGCATCAGCATGGCGGTGTTCGATCACTTGCACGCGCTGTCGCTGCGCTTTCACCTCGAGCGCCAGACCGGCGGCATCACCCGCGACATCGAGCGCGGCGCCAAGGCGATGTCGAGCCTGGTCGGCTTTCTGCTGTTCCGCATCACCCCGACCATCCTGGAAATCCTGATGGTGGCGGGCATCCTGTTCGTCAAGCTCGACTGGGTGTTCGGGCTGATTACGCTGATCACCCTGGCAGCTTATATCGGCTTCACCATCACCATCACCGAATGGCGCACCCAGTTCGTGCGCCGCGCCAACACGCTCGATTCCGAGGCCTATGGCCGCGCCATCGACAGCCTGCTGAACTACGAGACGGTCAAATATTTCGGCAACGAAAAATACGAGGCCGCGCGCTACGACAGCAGCCTGGTCGAGTGGGAGAAGATGGCGCTGAAGTCGCAGCGTTCGCTGGGCCTGCTGAACGCCGCGCAGGCTTTGACGATTGCCATCGGCGTCACGCTGATGGTGCTGCGCGCCGCCGCCGGCGTGGTCGACGGCACGCTGACGCTGGGCGACCTGGTGATGGTCAACGCCTTCCTGCTGCAGATGTTCCAGCCGCTGAGCTTTCTCGGTGTGATGTACCGGCAGATCAAGGAATCGATCGCCGACGTCGAGCGCATGTTCGGCCTGCTGCAGCGGCCGCGCGAGATCGAGGACAAGCCCGATGCGCGCGATCTCGACGTCATCGCCGGCGAGGTGAAGTTCGAGCACGTCAGCTTTGCCTACAACGCCGACCGGCCGATCCTGCACGATGTCAGCTTCACCATCCCGGCCGGCAAGACGGTGGCGGCGGTGGGCGCCAGCGGCGCCGGCAAGTCGACCCTGGCGCGCCTCTTGTTCCGCTTCTACGACGTCGGTGCCGGCAGCATCGCCATCGACGGCCAGGACATCCGCCACGTCACGCAGGACAGCCTGCGCGCCGCCATCGGCGTGGTGCCGCAGGACACCGTGCTGTTCAACGACAGCATCTACTACAACATCGCCTACGGCCGCCCCGACGCCAGCCGCGACGAAGTGATCGAGGCCGCGCGCGCCGCGCACATCCTGCACTTCATCGAAAGCCTGCCGCAGGGCTGGGACACCGTGGTGGGCGAGCGCGGCCTGAAGCTGTCGGGCGGCGAGAAGCAGCGCGTGGCCATCGCCCGCACCCTGCTGAAAAACCCGGCCATCCTGATCCTCGACGAAGCCACCTCGGCGCTCGACACCAAGACCGAAAAGGCCATCCAGGCCGAACTGCTGGAAATCGCCAGGAGCCGCACCAGCCTGATCATCGCGCACCGCCTCTCCACCGTGGTCGAGGCCGACGAGATCCTGGTGATGGAAGGCGGGCGCATCGTCGAGCGCGGGCGGCATCCCGAGCTGCTGGCGCAGAACGGCGTGTATGCCCACATGTGGGCGTTGCAGCAGCAGGCCGAGGAGGGTGCCGTGTAACCTGCCCCCGTGCTGCGCTACGTGCCGATCCGGCTTTTCTGGGTTTCTGGCGTAGGCATGGAAGCCACGTTGAATCGCTTGACTCCCAGGAATGCCATCCATACAGTAAGAATGTAATGCTGTTGTGCTTTGGATTTGAGTCCGCCAGGAGATAAACATGCTAGCGATTGCCAAAATAACGGTCAAAGGCCAAACCACTATCCCACAGAACGTTCGCGCCGCGCTGCATGTCAAGGCGGGCGACCTGATTGCGTGGGAAGTCGGCACGGACGGCACGGCAACGGTGCGCCGCGTGCAACCGCTCGACGTCGAATACCTGCGCGCTATTGAAAGCACGCTCTCCGAATGGTCAGGCAGCGCCGACGAAAGCCTACCGTGGCCTTTGAGCGTTTCGTGGTGGTGCGCGTGCCGTTTCCCCTTCACCGATCGCAACGCTACCAAGAATCGTCCTGCGCTGGTGCTCTCCGCCGCCGACACCTTTAAGGAGACGCTGATAAATTAGGTTCGTTCGCCCTGAGCGTGTCGAAGGGCATTTCATGTGATTGGTTTTGTTTGATTTATTCCGTTCATGGTTCGACAAGCTCACCACGAACGGAATAAATCAGCGTTTCCTTAACACTCAGGCCGGCCATTCCGTCCTGGCCATGATCACCTCGCTGGACAACGCACCCTGGCCACTCGACTGCCCGCTCACCGACCTTGCTGTCGCTGGCTCTGCCTGCACCCTCGATGGTGCGTTTCAAACTCTTCACGCTTGACCACCGGCTGGTGCGCGGCGAACTCGGGAAACTCTTCGCTCGGCGATGCCGAAATCGATCGAGCAGGTCTGGCCAGACTGCTGGATGGCAAGTCATGACACGCGAGGAGGGTGGCGGGAACAGTGGGCAAATAAAGCCTGCCCACCCTCCTACTACAACATCGCCTACGGCCGACCGGAGGCCAGCCGCGACGAAGTCGATCGAAGCCGCGCGCGCCGCGCACATCCTGCACTTCATCGAAAGCCTGCCGCAGGGCTGGGACAGCATTGTTGGCGAGCGCGGCTTGAAAGGGGGGGGGGGGGGGGGGGGGGGGGGGGGAGGGGGGGGGGGGGGGGGGGGGGGGGGGGGGGGGGGGGGGGGGGGGGGGGGGGGGGGGGGGGGGGGGGGGTTATCTGGCGGCTGAGAAGCAGCGTGTCGCCATCGCCAGAACACTATTGAAAAATCCGGCCATCCTGATTCTCGACGAAGCCACCTCGGCGCTCGACACTAAAACCGAAAAGGCCATCCAGGCCGAACTGCTGGAAATCGCCCGCAGCCGTACCAGCCTGATCATCGCGCACCGGCTTTCCACTGTGGTCGAGGCCGACGAGATCCTGGTGATGGAAGGCGGCCGCATCGTCGAGCGCGGACGGCATCCCGGGCTGCTGGCGCAAAACGGCGTGTATGCCCACATGTGGGCGCTGCAGCAGCAGGCCGAGGAGGGTGGCGGTAAATAAGACTGGGACTTTTCAAAACAGTGACGCGAAGAAACCCATCAAATGGGTGTTGGGTGAGGGGATGCTCGGCTGGGTTCGGCCATCAGCCGTGACTGTTGGAGCGGGAAAAATGCGTTATTGGGAGGTCGGTGTAGGCCAGTAAGCGGTCGGCCGTGAAATCGGCACGTACTTCTGCTGATCGGCCTTATGTGAAGCTTCACATAAGGCCGATCAAGAGACGGTCGTGGAGTGAGTCTTGAATTTCCGTTCCTGGCCGATTGTGTGAGTTCGACGTGGTGCCCGTAAGCCGACAGAAGCAAATTCGCTGGATGGCCCAGCGGCAGCTTTCGGGGCCTACTTCCAAAGGCAGCCCCCGCCACTATATGCCGGTGGGATTGCAGAAGGCTATGCCCGGTTCAGACTGTAGACAGTCACTCAGCATGTTGGCCCGTCGATCGATACTATGCCAGTGCGATGTCGCGAGGCTTCGATGACCTGCGTCGCCTTACCGAGGTACAACGGCCACTGACTTCGCCTTCTACGCTGCAGGAAGTAGCGCAGCCGCTTGGGCACTGCCTGCACCCACTGCCGCACCGGCAGGCGGAAAAACATGATCGACCTGATGCGCCGCTGTTTCGGCCACGCGCCGAGTCCCGGACAGTGCCTGGGATGCCATTCCGAGCAATCTTCCGGAAGTCATGACGCATGCCGGCCCGGAATCGGCGATTGGCTGCGACACCCGGCGTCAGCGATACCCGGAAACACAATCGGATTTCTATCCTTTATCCGGTGCGATTGACTACGGAACCGGTGGCAATCAACTCATCGAGCAAGGCCATAGAGGCGCGGCCGGAACAACCGAGGGGGTCGAGCACAGGTTTTTCGGAATACTTCAGCAACAGCGCCGGATTGATCTTGGCCAGGTTGACCTGCCCCATGGTCCAGCCGCCAAAGCGGCGTTCGGAAATTTCTTCAAAGTGCAGGATGCGTACTTCGCGATGGCGCCCGTCGCGGACGATGGTGTTGTAAAGCTCGCAAACCTGGTCACGACCACCCTCCAGCACCTGGATGAACTGGTCGTCGCTGAAGCAGAGGATGCCGGTGATCCGGATGGGGTATTGTGCGAGCGAGACTGCTCCATGATTGAATCCAATACCTCGCTGTTCAGAGGAGAACGGCACGGCTGGCGTACAAGACGGACGAGCATGATTTCCTCAGTTCTTCAGAGCGAT
>JAXHLD010000039.1:0-259771 GCA_034522655.1 Burkholderiaceae bacterium | reverse complement strand
TTCGGTGTTCGTTCGAGTACATATTGCTGACGCCCGCGCCGACTGCCAGGCGACCAACGGATGCACGGCCGCGAGGTCTGCAAGGTCTACGTCGACGGCTTGGACGTGGGCCTGGAGCAGATCCTGCGCGGCATGGCCTGGCACTTCAAGCGCTACGAGGCCGAGCAGCCGCCACAGGATCGCCGCGCATATGGCGATGCCGAGGTCGAGGCCCGGTCAGCCAGGCGCGGGCTCTGGCGCGATGCGCAGCCCGTGCCCCCGTGGGAGTGGCGGACAACTCAACGGAACGCCGGTGACGCGGTCAAGCGAGCAGGCGGCCGGCAACGGGTGACTTTGACAACTAAAGTCCGTCGGAGCTGGGCCGCGTAAGTCGTTGAATCCGCACGCCCCGCTTGCCAGCGAAAGTCCGTCGGGAACTCGGCGTCGAAAAGCGGGTACTCGCAGCGCGTGCTGTCGACCCACAGCGGCTGTTGCGAATCGTCGTAAGCGGACGATCAACTTTCGCACTCCTGGCGGGCAGCTTGAAGGACACTTCTGGCGTACTCGTCAAGGTCGTGGCCTGGAAGCTGACCTACTGCAAAGGCTCTTTCGCGTTCAAGCGCCGCAAGCGCGTGCTCTGGCGACTTACCCAACCGCACAGAAACGAATGCGGCCTCAGCGAACCGGGCCAACGGCTGGCTAAACATCCACTTCATCGGCTCCTGATCTGAAAGCAGGAGAGTCAGATACGCGACTTCATCTCGCACCGACTGGACGAACGGAAGGACGTAGGTCCTGACATCAGCTGCCACACGCTCTGACGACTCCGCGGTCGAGAGGTCTTTGATCTTCAGAGAGTGCATCGACCCCCACGGGGCAAGATTGGCCACAGGGCAGCCAGTCCCATCCCCGATGTTCGGGTGTTTTGCGACCGCGCTCGCCCACCACGATCCAGCAAGTTGTTGAAGACATCGCTGAGCAAATGGGGTCGCGTCTTCATGCGCAACCTTGACCGCGCCGTCTATCTCCCAACGGTAAACGCCAAGCAGACGAAAGCTCACTGACCATCGAAGCGACGGGTTCGAGGACGGCAAGGCGTAGCTCAGCTTCGAGAGCTTGGAACAGTCGATCGCCGCGAGTTGCTTGTCCAGAAGACGCTGATCGAACATGACACGATTGAGTGAGACGCTTACTGCAGAGTTGGGAGGAAGTAGCCGCACTGTGCGTCTCGAGAGCAAGGCGTCACCACTGCACGCCGACCGGGTTTGCCATGAAAGACTGCTCTTGTCCGTCAGTCACGTTCATCAGAGCGCCGCGGTGCCGACATTCCAGCCGATCTGGCGCTCCTCGTCTAGCGTCGAAACGCCGCTGTCAGTTGCCTCGTTGGACGGCCGCTTTCGGCGATGCCACTGATCTCGTTGTCCGACCCATAGCGGCTGTCGCCGATCGCCGCGAACGGACTCCCTCGGTGATCCCCCGCCCCGTCTGCGGGTAGGGGTCGCAAGACAGGCCGGTGCCGCTGTCCAGAGCGATCACCCTGGCGTTACACGGCAGATCAAGAGCGCATCAGGCCGATCGCGATCTGCGGCGGATGGGCATGGCAGCGCTTGTCGCGTTGAGCGGGCGCTTCTCCGACCGCGTCGCTATCCATGCGGCCGCGGTGGTCACTAATACCCTCTGAACAGCGGTGATAGCTTCGGCTCTGTGTGCAATCTGGGCTAGACGCGCTGCGGCCCTGTCGCCATCGTCCGTGCCACCTTGACCACGCCCTGCCGATCTAAGGCCCGGGGGCGGTGGCTCCAACTGCGGGGGCCGCCCGCAGTCACGGTCCGAGCCGCGCCAGACCAGGCACCCACCATTGGCGTCATTTCTTCGACAGCGTCCGCCGCGCAGAATCCATAGCGACTTGCGTGGTCTGTCGGCGATGCTCTGCACGCGCGAGTCGGGCCGCCCCGCGCGGCCGCCTACCACCCAAGGAGCCTGCGCGTGGACCCCGACAGCGACGCCCCTTCGCCCGATCCCTCCGTCGACGCGCTGTTCTCCGCCACCTACCGCGAACTGCGCTTGATCGCCCGCGCGCGGCTGCGCGGCGGCGGCCGCAACACCGTGCTCGACACCACCGCGCTGGTGCACGAGACCTTCCTGAAGCTGTCCGCCAACCACGCGGTGGCGTTTCCGGATCGGCCGCGGTTTCTCGTTTATGCCGGCAGGGTGATGCGATCGATCATCGTCGACATGGTCCGCCAGAAGCAGACGGACAAGCACGGCGGCGGCTTCGCGCACCTGACGCTGACGGGCGACGTGATCGACCAGGCCGGGCTGCCCGCGCAGGAGGAGCACATCCTGCGCGTGCACGAGGCGCTGGACGAGATGGCCAAGGTCGACGAACGCATGGCGCGCGTGGTGGAGATGCGCTACTTCGCCGGCATGACCGATCTGGAGATCGCCGCCGCCCTCGGCGTCACCGACCGCACGGTGCGGCGCGACTGGGAGCAGGCGCGACTGTTCCTCGCGGAGGCCCTGAAGTAGACGCGGCGCGGCGGTACCGGCGGGAGGACGGCGATGAACGACAGCTTCAAGTTGGCCCCCGGCGAGTGGAGCACGCTGCGCCGCCTGCTGGACCAGGCGCTCGATACCCCGGCCACCGAGCGCGCCGACTGGCTCGATGCGCTCGGACCCGAGGACGCGCCGTTCCGCCCGCGACTTCAGGCATTGCTCGCCCACGCCGGTGATGCGCCGGCCAAGGAGACCGTCGCGCGCCTGCTCGACACGCTGCCGCAGGTCGAGACCGCGCAGTTCGCGCCTGCGCCGCACGACGCTGCGCTGGCGGCGGGATCGACCGTCGGCCCGTACCGGCTGCTGCGTCCGCTCGGCGAAGGCGGCATGGGCGAGGTCTGGCTCGCCGAGCGCACCGACCTGCTGCAGCAACGCCAGGTGGCGCTCAAGTTGCCGCGACTGGTCACCGGCCGGGCCCGGCTGGCCGAGCGGCTGGCGCGCGAACGCGAGATCCTGGCCACGCTCGAGCACCCGAACATTGCGCGGCTGTATGACGCCGGCCTCGGTGCCGACGGCCAGCCCTGGCTGGCGCTTGAATATGTCGAGGGCGAGCGCATCGACGCCTGGTGCGCGCGCAAGGCGCTCAACGTGCCGGCGCGGCTGCGCCTGTTCCTGCAGGTGGCGCGCGCGGTGGCGCACGCCCACGGACGCCTGGTCGTGCACCGGGACCTCAAGCCCGCCAACCTCCTCGTCACCGAGGCGGGCGACGTGCGCCTGCTCGACTTCGGCATCGCCAAGCTGCTGGAGGACGGCCGTGCGCAGGAGACCGAGCTCACCCAGTTGGCCGGCCGCGCGCTGACGCCCGACTACGCCGCGCCCGAACAGATCCTCGGCCAGCCGATCGGCACCGCGGCCGACGTCTATGCGCTCGGCGTGGTGCTGTTCGAGCTGCTGACCGGCAGCCGGCCGTACAAGCTGAAGCGCGACTCGCGGGCGGCGCTGGAAGAGGCGATCGCGCAGGCCGAGGTGCAGCGGCCGAGCAGCGTGGTGGGCGACGCCAGGCTTAGGCGGCGGCTGCGCGGCGATCTCGACACCATCGTGCTGAAGGCGCTGAAGCGCGCGCCGGCCGAGCGCTACAGCAGTGTCGAGGCGCTGGCCGACGACATCGAGCGGCACCTCGATCAGCGACCGGTGCGGGCGCGGCCGGATCGACCGGGCTATCGCGCGACACGCTTTCTCTCGCGCAATCGCTATGCGGTGGCAGCGGTGACCGCCGTGCTGGTCACGGCGCTCGCCGGCGCCGCCACGTCGATTTGGCAGGCACGGCTGGCCGAGCGCGAACGCGATACCGCGCTGCGCGAGAAGAAGAACGCCGACGAAGTGAAAACCTTCGTTCTGTCGATGCTGCGCGACGCCGGGCCGAACAACTCGGCCGGCAAGGTCTTGTCTGCGCAGGAGATGTTGCAGCGTGCGCGCGGGCGGATAGATACGATCGACCCGGCGCGCGCCGAAGTGCGCGCCGAGCTGTTGACCACCGTGGCCGACAGCCTGCTGATGCTCGACGACGCCAGGGGTGCCGAGGCGGTGCTGCGCCAGGCGGTGGCTGAGGCCGTGCCCCGGCTCGGCGCCGAGCACGGGCTCGTGCTGCGCGCCCGGAGCATGCTGGCGCAGTCGTATCGGCGGCAGAGCCGCTACGGCGAGATGCAAGCCGTGCTCGAAGCGATCCTGCCGCCGCTTCGGCAGCGCGAGGACAAGCTGCCCAACCTGCTGCTGTCGGCGCTCGTCAACCTGTCCAACCTGAATGGCGACCTGTTCCGCTTCGCCGACGCCGACCGCGCGGTGCAGGAAGGACTGGCGCTGATCGACCGTCGCTTCAATGGCCGCCATGTGAACTCGACGCTGCTGCTGGCGCGGCGTTCGCAGCACCTGGTCCGCTCCGGTGACGCCGTGGCCGGCCTCGCCCACGCGGAGCGCGCGGTCAAGCTCGCCCTCGAGATGCACGGCGGCAACGCTCGCCACGCGATGGTGCTGTTCGCGCGCTCGGCCCGGGCCGACGCACTGCTCGCGAGCGGGCGTACCGACGAGGCGGTGACATTGATGGATGCCGTGCTGGCCGACACCGAGGCCGCGTTCGATGGCCGCGCTCGCCAGTACGCGCAGCGGTTGATGGCATCGGTGCCGATCTACCTGCAGGCCGGCCCGCCGGAGCGCGTGCTCGCAGCCACCGCAGAGGCGCTGCGCATCATGGGCCGCTTCCAGGGAAGCGATGAACTGGAGCTTGCGAAGTTCTCGGCCGACCGTGGACACGTGCTGCTTGCAACGGGCCGTGCCGACGAAGCCTTGGCGCCGTTGGCGCAGGCCGAATCGGCCATGCGGGGCGCACTCGGCGACGGCAGTGCGCTGACCACGCTGGTCGCGCACGATCTCGCCTGGGCGCTTGCAGCAAGCGGGCAGCCGGCCCGCGCGGCCGAGGTGCTCGACCGGACCCCGGCGCCCAAGTCCCTGCCCTACCCGTCGATGGCAGTGCAGTCGTGGGCCGCACGCGCAGAAGTGGCCCGACTCGCCGGTCGCACCACCGATGCGGACGCTGCGTGGCGCGAAGCGGCCGCGCTGGCCGACCGGTTGCCCCACGTGCCGGCCCACGTGCGACGCGTGATCGACCGCGAACGGTTGCCGCGATACGGCAGTTAGGGTCGCATCTCGCTCAGCCGGGCGGCGGCGCTCCGATCGCCGCGGGGGAGGCGTTCCGCGGGGACGCCGCTGCCGGGTCATCGCCGGCAGGCACCAGCCCGACCCCGGTGCCGCGCCGCGACCCACTGCAGCGTTGCCGCATCGGCGCGGCGGGAAGGCGCATCGGCGGCACGTGGCCGTGGCCGGCCTTGTCATCGAGAGTCCGCCGTTCCAGCCTGCGCGGCGACTGCAGCCCGGCAGCGGCCTCCGTGCACGCCGGCGGCTAGGCGCATCCGCACCCTTGATCCCTGACGCAACTCCAGCGGCCTGACCCGGCAGGGCTCGACGTGCCGCCCGGATCGATCGGCGCGCCGGCTGCTGCACAGGGCGCAGTCCGCCGCGGAGCGACCTTCGACGGCAGCCCCGACAGGGCTGCGCAGGCACCCCTGCCATGTCGTGCCCGGTCGAAAACTCACGCGCGACCAGACGCCGACGCTGTCCGGATCTGCCCCGCTTCCCCGTTCTTGGTTGCACCAGGGCGCAACGGCGATGCACTCCACCGCGCGCCGCCGCCGTGCGCACGTACGCCGGCGTCATCGAGAGAGTGCGGGGAAGATCGTGCGAGTGGCGGGTCGTCCACGGCAAGCCGCGCCGGGCGCCGTTGGCACGGACCGCGCGCCGGCAGACACCGGAGCCGCCACGTCCGAGCCGCACCTGCTCGGCCCCGAACGGCTGCTGAGGGAGGTATCGCCATGCTCATGTCGACTGCATCCGGTGCGATCCCGGCAGGTCGCGTCCCGCTGCCTCGGCGTCGCATCGGGCTGCGGCGTCGATACCGGGACGCCGTGCTCGCCATCGCCATCGCCCTGGCCTGCGCCGCGCCTTCGCGCGACGCAGTGGCAGCCAATGGCAGCGCACTGGCCGACCTGACCCGCTGGATTCACCGCGCCCAGGCGCAATGCGACCGCACGGGCCAGACACGCTGCCAGTTGATCACGACATCGACGAGCGCGGCGCGGCCCGCGTCGCAGGCACGCGCCAACGGGTCCGCCGGTCGCGAGCAGCGCGCTGCGGCGCCGGACCGGCTCGCGCCGGGCGACCCGGCGGGCCTTGGCGTCCGCACCGATGCGTCGCGCACCGCCGTCAACACCGCCGGCGAGCCGGACCGATGAACCGCGTCGACGTGCGTGGCCGCGCCGGATCGACCCCACTGTCGAGTATCGGAGGCGCTGTCCGGAGCACGCACGACATGACGTTCTCAACCACGTGGCCGGAACGACGTCCGCCGGTCACGCCGCAGGCAGTGCGCGGCAACCGCGGACGTTCTGGAGAGACCGCATGAAGACCCATCCCATCGGCGCCGCCCTCGTCGGCCTCGGACTGCTCGCCGGCCCTGCCGTCGCAACCGCGGCCGACGCCTGCAAGGACGTGCGCTTCAACGTCACCAACGAGCACTTCGAGGGGCGCGAGATCGAGGTCCGCAGTGTCCGCTTCCGCAACCCGCACGACGGCGGCAAGGTGCAGAGCGAAGACGTGAAGAACCTCGTCTGCAAACACGGCGTGACCTGCCTGACCGGCGGCGACAACCTCGGCAACGCGCGCAACGTCGATCTCGACGACATCCAGGTGGTGTTCCGCCATCGCAACCACGACGGCACCTGGTCGAAGGAGTTCGTCACGCAGCCTTTCACGCCCGCCAGTCGCAAGTGCGTCGAAGGCAAGCGCTACGGGCCGATCGTCGTGCGCGACAGCCATTGAACCGGCGCCCGCCCGACTCCCATCACTGAATTCGAGGACACCGACATGACTCCCACTCGCACATCGCTGCAACCGATCGTTCTGGCTGCACTGCTCGCCGCCGCCGGCGCCGCCGGCGCCGCCGAGCACTGCTACGACTTCGACGGCCTGCCGGTCGGCCGCACGTACGGCATCGGCGACACCGTCGATGCGCGCCATGCGCTGATCACCTTCCGCAACTACAAGATGAACGGCAACCCGGTCGGCACCCAGGTCAGCACGGCCGAAACACAGCAGGCGAAGATCGCCGGCGGCACGCCGCCCGAGATGGGGCTGAAGACGATCACCGTGCAGGTGACGCCGAAGGAGCCGGTCACCCGCGTGCGCGTGCGGCTGGCGCAGAACATGACACCCACCGGCGGCTACGCCACCGCGAACTTCGAGGTCAACGGCGAGCAGCACGAGAGCCCGACCGGCTTTGCGGCCGTCAACGGCAAGCGGCTCGGTGGCGCGGAGTTCGCTGCCAGCTTCGCCAACCTCGCCGGCAACTGGCACGTGGGGACGCTGGAGATCCACGCCAAGCCCGGCGGCGAGATCAAGAGCTTCTCGATCGGCGGCCACACCTGGCGGCTGGACGACATGTGCCTCAGTCGCTAGCCGCTCGCTCCGGAGGGCAAGCCGATGAACGAAGCCGACCTCGCTGGCTGGTTCGCCGCCACGCTGATGCTTTGCACGTTCGCGAGCCGCGAGGCTCGCGTCATGCGGCTCCTGGCCATCGCGACCAACCTCGCCTTCATCGGCTACGGCGTGCTCGCCGCGCTGCCGCCGGTGCTGGTCCTGCATCTGCTGCTGCTGCCGATCAACCTGTGGCGCTGGGCCCAGGCCTGCCGTCTCGACGTCAGGAGTTCCGCCTGACGATCGCCCCGACGGCCGGGCGCGCCCTGAGTTCAACGGCGCGTGCAAGACAAACCAAACACATGGAGTCACACATGACCGCCGCAACGAAGTTCGCCTTCACCGCAATCCTCGCCGCCGCCGGTCACGCCCACGCCGGCTGCGGCCTGACCGTCACTTTCGACAACGACCTCAAGGTACCGATCAAGGTGCTGGTGGTCGAGGCCAAGACCTCCACCGGCAGCTGGGACCCGGTCTACCGCAAGGACTTCACGCTCGACGGCGGCAACAAGACCACGCGCGCGATCGAGACCGACGCCGGCTGCGCGCTGCCGCAGCATCTGCGTGTCAAGTACGAGAAGGGCGGCAGCACGCTGTACAGGACCAAGGGGCCGATCGCCACGGCGGTCGACAAGCGCGTGACCATCGAGTTCGACGACTGAGGTCGGCAAGATGACGCTTGCTCTCGAACCCCTGGCGCCGCCGCAACTGGCGGCGCCCGCGCGGCCGTTCGGCCGCATCACGCTCGCCGCCGGCATTGGCCGCGGCCCGACCGAATTGGCCGCCTTCGACGCCGCGCTGCTCGATGCCGGCGTGGCCAACTACAACCTGATCTGCCTGTCGTCGGTGATCCCGCCGGGCAGCCGCATCGTGCGCGAGCGCTGGCGCACGCCCGCGCACGAGTACGGCCGGCGGCTGTACGTGGTGATGTCGCAGATGCGCGAATCGCGGCCGGGTCACGAGGCGCACGCGGGCGTCGGCTGGGTGCGCGACGAGGCCGATGGGCACGGGCTGTTCGTCGAACTGCACGATCACGACCGTGAGCAGCTCGGGCGCGACCTGCGGGCGACACTCGCCAGCATGCAGGCGAGCCGCGGCGTCGACCTCGGCCCGGCACACACCGAGATCGCGAGCGCCCGCTGCGACGGCGAGCCGGTGTGCGCGCTGGTGATCGCGGTCTACGGCAGCACGCCGTGGTGACCCATCCGGCCGTCGCCGTGCGCAGCGCGCGCGAGCGCGCGCTGCAGACGCTGTGGTTCGAGGCAATCGGCATCGCCGTCGTCGCGCCGCTGTACGCGCTGGGCGCGGGCAGTTCGGTGTCGTCGTCGGCGCTGCTGCTGGTGGCCTTGTCGCTGGCGGTGATGGCCTGGTCGGCCTGCTTCAACACCGCGTTCGACCTGCTGGAGCGGCGCTGGGCGCGCCGCCGGGCGAGCGACCGGACGCAGCGCTGGCGCATCGCCCATGCGCTGCTGCACGAGGCGAGCGCGGTGCTGGTCACCTGGCCGCTGATCGTCGCGCTGACCGATCTCGGCTGGCTCGAGGCGCTGGTGGCCGACCTGGCGCTGACGTTGATCTACGCCGCCTACGCCTACCTGTTTCATCTGGGCTTCGACCGGCTGCGGCCGGTGCGGTGACACGTGTCGAAGCTTTCGCGCGTGACCCTCTTCGAGTATCCGGCGCGATGTCCTTGCGGTCGGCAACACTTGCAGGACAAGGCGCTGCAATCGTCGAGGGAGAGCACGCGGTGGACGCAACGACACGCGCGGAGCGTCACCTCGTCATTCCAGAGCGCAGCGTCGAACCGCCGCCGCAACGCCGCCATCATCGGCGCATAGCCCGGCGCGCCGGCCCGGGGCACGTGGGAGGCCGGTTCGGCCGTTGAGCCAGCGTTGCGTAGGCGAGCACACTTGAGTTGACAACAACACGCAACTCGCGACAGCAGGCGTGGCCGAAGAAGGCGGCCGCCGGATCGTCACGCATGGGCCGGTGCCGAACGGCTGCTGACGTGGGCGTGGCTGCGCCCCGGCTTGGCGTAGGCGACATCCGAAAGCCACTTCCGGCGCGGATCTCCGCAGAGGCTGCTTGCGTTCCCCGCCAACTACGCCCCTACGCCGAACTCGGCGAGTCCGCGGGGGGTGGATGATGTGCCGCTTTGCGACCAATCTGGCGCCCGGCTGGAATGGCAGCCCCTGGCCGGACTCGGTCCTCCGCACCATGCCATCAAGCCGCCACAGCGCTCGGCCTGCCTCGCCGCAGCTGCCACACCGCTACCGACAGGTTCACCAAGCGCAATACAGCGCCGCTGACGAACACCGCGCGGTAGCTGCCGGCGTGATCGAACACCTCGACAGCCAGCCGCTGAGCGAAATGCCGAACAGCGTCCCCGTCAGCAGCAGGCCGATAGGAGGACCGATGCGTCTCGGCGCGTACTTCCCGACGTTGCGCGGCCTTGACCGTTAAGGTTGGCGCCCAAAGTGGCGCGCGGCCACCCACTGCGCCACCTGCTTGCCGAGTTGCGCGCCGGCATCGGTCGCGAAACCGAAGTGCATGCCGCCGTGAATGCGGGCCAACCGGTTTTCGTCGTTGAACGCGTCGGTGCTGGTAAAGGTCTGCGTCGTTCCGGTGACCTTGCTGTCCCAAGCAAAAGTGACGTTCGGCGTTCCGTAGTAGGCGAGCAAGACCCCACCCAGGCTACCCGAGGTGCAGGAGTGGGCCGCGGGGTACTCGGGATGGTTGGGTGTGGGCAGCACCGGCGCCCACGTCGTATCGGCCTGGGTCGCGTCGTTGCCATCGGCATCGGCCATCTGGATCGCGCTCACCGGGCGCCAGGCGTTGTAGTGATACTTGGCCTGCCCCCGTCCAGCCGTACCAGCGTAAAGGTCGAGGAGTCCGTCTTTCAGGAGAATGACGGACATGAAGAAGAGCAGATTCACCGAAGAGCAGATCATCGGGTTCCTCAAGTATGGCGCGACAAACAGGATGAGAGGCGAGCGACAATCAAGATGAGAGGCTGTGTCGCGGCGGCGGGATGATGCCCAAGCAGATTGTCGCGGGCAAGGGTCAGGTTGCCGGTTGATTGTCGCGCGGCGCGGGGACGCGGACGTTTTTCGGCGTTGCGAAGCTTGCGGGGCGACCGGGTCCGCTCTTGCGTTGTAGCGCTGAGCGGCGGCGATAGCTCTCGACGTTGAGCTCGAGGATGGTGGCGTGGTGGACGAGGCGGTCGACGGCGGCGAGGGTCATGGCCGGGTCGGGGAAGACCTTGTTCCACTCGCCGAAGGGCTGGTTGGCGGTGATCAGGAGCGAGCGGCGCTCGTAGCGGGCGCTGATGAGCTCGAAGAGGACGCAGGTCTCGGCCTGATCCTTGGTGACGTAGGCGAAGTCGTCGAGGATCAGCAGGTGGTACTTGTCGAGCTTGGCGATGGCGGCCTCGAGGGCGAGCTCGCGGCGGGCGACCTGCAGGCGCTGGACGAGGTCGGTGGTGCGGGTGAAGAGGACGCGGTAGCCGTTCTCGACGAGGGCGTGGCCGATGGCTGCCGCGGCAGATGGCTCTTGCCGCCGCCGGGCGGGCCGAAGGCGAGCAGGTTGGCGCCCTTGTCGAGCCAGCCGTCGCCGGCGGCGAGCGCCATGACCTGGGCCTTGGAGAGCATCGGCACGGCGGTGAAGTCGAAGCTCGCGAGGGTCTTGCCGGGGGGCAGCCTGGCCTCGGCGAGGTGGCGCTCGATGCGGCGCCGGGCGCGGTCGGCGAGCTCGTGCTCGGCGAGGGCGGCGAGCAGCCGCGCGGCGGGCCAGCCCTCCTTGTCGGCGCGGCGGGTGAACTCGGGCCAGAGGCGGGCGATCGAGGGCAGCCGGAGCTCGGTGAGCATGAGCGGCAGGCGGGCGGTGTCGGCGGCGAGGTCGCGGGTCTCGGTCACGGCCGCGGCTCGCTGGCCGAGCAGGCGCGTCGTAGACGGCTGAGCGGCCGGCAGGGCGACGGTGACCTCGGGGCAGCGTCGCGGGATCGGCGCCAACCTCGGCGGCGAGGGCCTCGAGATCGGGCAGTTCGCCGCGGTCGAGGACGCGCTCGAGCGCGCGGGCGAGCTCCGCCTCGCAGGCGTGCTCGTGGGCGAGGCGCAGCAGCTCGACCATGGTCTTGCAGGCCGCCGCTGCCGGCAGTCGGCCTCGCGGAAGCGCTCGAAGGCGCGGCGGTACGCGTCGCGCGGGAAGAGCTGGTCGCGATAGACGAGGTTCAGCAGCGCCTGCGGCTTGCGCCGGAGGCTGTGGATGACGTGGCGGTAGTCGACGACGTGGGCGTGCCCGCCGCGGCCTTGCTTCGGCGCCCGCCCGCGCGGCAGCGTCAGGATGTGGCTGGTGCCGAGGAAGCATTCGAGCCGGTCGTCGTAGAGGCGCACCCGCAGGCGGTGGCCGACGAGCTGCGAGGGCACGGTGTAGAACACCTTGCGCAGCAGAAAGCCGCCGCTGGAGGTGACCTGGACGGTGGCCTCGTCGAAGTCGGTGGTGCGCCGGCGCGGCAGCGGCCGGAGATGGCGGCGCTCGAGGTCGATCTGCGGCCGGCGGCGGGCGTTGCGACGGCCGACCAGCTCGGCGACGAAGCGGCGATAGGCGTCGAGGCTCTCGAAGTCGCGGCTGCCGCGCATGAGCAGCGCCTGCTCGATCGCCGTTTTGAGATGGCCGTGCGGGCTCTCGATGGCGCCGTTCTCGTGCGCCATGCCGCGGTTGTTGCGGGTCGGCGTCATGCCGTAGTGGGCGCACAGGGCGTCGTAGCGGCTGCGTCAGATCCTCGCGCGCCTCGCGGGTCGAGGTTGCGGAAGGCCGCCGAGAGGCTGTCGGTGCGGTGCTCGCGCGGCGCGCCGCCGAGCGACCAGAGGGCGTTCTGCAGCCCCTCGGCCAGGGCGATGAAGCTCTCGCCGCCGAGGACGACCTCGGCGTGCTCGAAGCCCGAGTAGGCCAGCGCGAAGTGATAGAGGCGGTGCTCGAGGGGCTCGCCGGCGACGGTGACGCCGAGCTCGGCCATGTCGGTGAAGTCGGACTGACCCTGTTGGCCGGGGACGTGGACCTGGCGGAAGACGACCTCGCGCTCGGGGCCGTGGATCGCCTTCCAGGTGCGGATGCGGCGCTCGAGCGTGCGGCGCACGCCGCGGCCAGGTCGGGATGAAGGCGCGTCAGCTCCTCGAGGAGCGTGATCGGCCGCACACCAGGCGCGGCCTCGCAGCAGCGGCACGACGTCCGACTCGAAGATCGCGGCGAGCGGATCGGGCCGTCGGCGACCCCGCGGCGCCTGCTTCAGCGACGGCAGACGCTTGTCTTGCTCGATGCGGTACGCCGTGGCGGTGCTGAACCCGGCGCGGGCGGCGGCCGTTGCCGGCCCTTCGGACAACCTCAGCTTCATGTAAGGCCTCATTTGGTGATCGTTGACGTGGCGTCCAGGCACGGGGCGGTCTCGCTGCACGAAAACCGCTCCCATACCCGACCGGCGCCGCGACCACCGACGAGCCCCAAACCGGGGCATCGCCAGGCGCAGGGCCGGAAGGGCCCGGGCTACGCCCGGGCCCCTTCCGGCCCCGCAATCCTTCTCATCCTGAATGTCGCGCTGTTCTCACCCTGAATGTCGCGCGGCACGGCCGGCCGGTTCGGTCGCTTGCGACGAACCAGGAACCGGCCGGCGGTGCGTAACCCGTGTTGCGTGCCGCGATCATCGCTCAGGCCGCCTTCTTCATCGCTGGCAGGCGGGCGAAGTAGAACTCGTCCGGGGTCTTCCGATCCAGGCTCGAGTGTGGCCGGCGCGTGTTGTAGAACTCGATGAACCGCGCCAGCGAGGCGCGGGCCTGGCTGACCGACTCGTAGGCGCGCAGGTACACCTCGTCGTGCTTGATCGTGCGCCACAGCCGCTCGACGAACACGCGCAGTTGTCCAATGAGGCGCCACGCGCCCTTGCCGTCCATGCTGATGCGGATGCCGCGGCCGGCCAGCAGTTCAGTGAACGCCTGGCTGGTGAACTGGCTGCCCTGGTCGGTGTTGAAGATCTCAGGCGTGCCGTACTGGGCCAACGCGTCCTCCACCGCCTGCACACAGAAGTCGGTGTCCATCGTGATCGACACCCGATGCGCCAGCACGCGGCGCGAGGCCCAGTCCACCACCGCGCACAGGTAGACGAACCCCTTGGCCATCGGGATGTAGGTGATGTCCATCGCCCAGACCTGATTGGCCCGTTCGACCGTCAGGTTGCGCAGCAGGTACGGATAGACCGCATGGCCCGGATGCTTCCTGCTGGTGTTGGGCTTGCGGTACAGCGGCTCGATGCCCATGCGCCGCATCAGCGTGGCGACATGCTTGCGGCCCACCGCAACGCCTTCGCGGTTGAGCACATCGCGCAGCAGCCGCGAGCCCAGGAACGGGTGTTCCAGGTGCAACTCGTCGATGCGGCGCATCAGCGCCAGATCGGCCGGCGACACCGGCTGTGGCAGGTAGTACACCGCGCCACGGCTGATGCCGACCAACTGCGCTTGCCGGGCGATCGGAAGTTCGTGCGTGCGGTCGATCATTTTCTTGCGCTCAGCATGCCCGCTTTGGTGAGCGCGCTTTCTAAAAAATCGTTCTCCAGCGCCAACTGCCCGATCTTGGCGTGCAGCGCCTTCAGATCAACCGGCGGCTCGGCCGTCTTGGCATCACCACCGAACACGACTGCCGACTGCGCCACCAGCTGGTTCTTCCAGTCGGTGATCTGGTTGGGGTGCACATCAAACTGCTTGGCCAACTCGGCCAGCGTCTTGTCGCCGCGTACTGCCGCCAGCGCGACCTTGGCCTTGAAGCTCGCACTGTGGGTGCGACGCGTCCTTCTGCTCATCTCTGACTCCGCTTTCTCGGGCTCGCGGCCCGTCACAGGAAGCAGAGTTTCCACTTATCCGACTGTGCAGATTCCTGGGGCCAGCTCCTCGTGAGTAGAACCGCTTCGCGGCATCAATGTCTCTCACGAACACTCTGGCTGTGTTGAGTTCCATGGCGTTCCTTAAGTTCTGGTGGTACGGGAGTGTTTCTTTAACTGCGGGCGCACGACGGACGTGGAATCTGCGGCCTAACGAATGATATGGACTGCCGCACCCCGCGCCGCCGCAGGTTGTGCGAACGTCGATGGGCCAATCTGGCACGTCACTTCAGAGGAGGCAGTCATGGGAGAGATCACCACTGTCGGCATCGATCTGGCCAAGAGCGTCTTCAGTGTGCATGGCGTCGACGCACACGGCAAGACCGTGCTGCGCAAGACACTAGGCCGCGGCAAGCTCATCGAACTGATGGTGCAGTTGCCGCGGTGTCTGGTCGGCATGGAAGCCTGTTCGGGCGCCCACCAGCTGGCGCGCGAGCTGCAGCCGCTCGGGCATGAGCCGCGCATCATGATGCCCAAGTTCGTCATCCCCTACCGGCGCAATCCGAAGAACGACGGTAACGATGCCGAAGCCATCTGCGAGGCGGTGGCCCGCCCCAACATGCGCTTCGTGCCGATCAAGAGCGTCGAGCAGCAGGCGGTGCTTGTCCTGCACCGCGTGCGCAAGGAGCTGGATGAGGTGCGCAACGGCCAGATCAACCAGGCGCGCAGCCTGCTGGCCGAGTTCGGGGTGGCGATCGCCGTGGGCCGCTACCGCTTCCGCCAGCAGATCGGCGAGGCCTTGGACGATGCACGGGTGCCGCCGCTGGCGCGCCAGGTCCTGCACGAGGTCAACGCCCGCATCCGCACGCTCGACGAGGACATCCTGGCGTACGACCGTCGCATCGACGCCCAGGTGCGCGACAGTGCCGCCATGCAGCGCATCGTGGCCGTGTGCGGCGTAGGTCCGATCACCGCCAGCGCGGTGGTGGCAAGCGTGGGAGATGCGAAGCTGTTTCGCAATGGCCGGCAGTTCGCCGCCTGGCTGGGGCTGGTGCCGCGGCAGTTCTCCACCGGCGGCAAGCCGGTGCTCGGGCGCATCACCAAGCAGGGCGATGTGTATCTGCGCACGCTGCTGATCCATGGCGCCCGCTCGGCGCTGCTCACCCTGACGCGGCGCGATGACAAGCTCAGTCGCTGGCCCAGCGCGCTGATCGAACGGCGCGGCTTCAAGAACGCGTGTGTGGCGCTGGCGGCGAAGAACGCGCGCGTGATCTGGGGGCTGCTCGCAAGGGGCGAGGCGTTCCGGCTCGACCGCGCCGCCGCGTAGCAGCGAAGCGACGTAGTGACGTAGAGCCCGACCGACAGTCATGCGACCCCACCCGCAGACTGCGAGGAGGCTTCGTTGATGAGGTAGACGGTTTGCGACCGACGCCGGGGGACCCTGTTTAGCTCGCTGATCGAGGTTTCAGGATCGTCTAACGAATGAGGGCCCGGCGGCGCGCAACATCATCAGGGCCGGCAGCCATGCCTGGATACACGCGGGCTCGCCAACAGGCCGAATACGGATCCGCAGTCCATCCCGCTTGCCACCTCAGCGAACTTCAAAACCAGCTTGCAGGAAACAACCATGCACGACTCAAGCTAAACCACCGCGTCTACTTGACAAGCGGCAGTCCATACGGTTCGAGTTAACCGGCGCGCGGAGGCAGGACGCCTTGGCCCGGTTGGCGAAAATGTACCGCGTACCGCCGACCGGGCCAAGGTGGCCTGCCGTAGCGCGTCCGGTTGAACGAATACGAGGGACTTCCCCGTCCCGAAGCGACTGCGAAGTCGCACGGCATCGAAGTGCCAAGATTGAGATTCGAGGTCTTCAATCTGAAACGGGAGGGGAAGTCATGGTCGAGATTACTACCGTGGGCATTGACCTGGCCAAGGAAGTGTTTGCCGTCTGCATTCTCGATGCGCGCGGTGCGGTGGTCGAGCGCAAGGTGCTGCGGCGGGCCGCCTTCGAGCGCTGGGCGGTCGCGCTGGCACCGTGCACTGTGGCCATGGAAGCCTGCGGCAGCGCCCACCACTGGGGTCGGTACTTTGCCGCCCGTGGCCACACCGCACGGCTGATCGCCGCCGAGTTTGTCGGTGCCTTCCGCCAGGGCGGCAAGAACGACGGCAACGATGCGCTGGCCATCGCCATTGCTGCGCGCCAGCCGACCATGCGCTTCGTGCCGATCAAGACGGTTGAGCAGCAGGCGATCCTGTCGTGGCACCGGGCACGGGCCGGCTTCAACGAAGAGCGCACCGCGCTGATCAATCGGCTCAGAGGTCTGCTGACCGAGTTCGGCATCGTCATCCCGCGCTCGAGCGACCGGCTGCTCAAGGCGTTGCCACGACTGATGGATGACGAACGCGTGCCGGTCCCCCTGCGCCCGCTGCTGTTGGAAGCACGCGCACAGTTCGAGGCGCTGGCCGCGCGCATCGAGCGCTGCGACCTCGAAGTCGCCGCCCATGCCGGCGCCGAACCGGCGGCGCAGCGCGTGCGCGAAGTGCTGGGCGTGGGCGTGCTCACTGCCAGCGCCTTCGTGGCCACGGTGCCGGATCCGACGATCTTCCGCCACGGCCGCCAGCTCGGTGCCTGGCTCGGGCTGACGCCGCGCCAAGCCAGCTCGGGCGGCAAGACCCGGCTCGGCGACAGCAGCCGGCGCGGCGATGCCTACCTGAGAACGCTGCTCGTGCAGGGTGCGCGCAGCGCGTTGCAGGTGGCGTTGCGCACGCCACCCGACAAAGCCACGCACCTGCAGCGTTGGATCGCGGCGTTGTACCTGCGCAAGGGCTATCACAAGACGCTGATCGCCATCGCCAACAAGCACGCGCGCATCCTGTGGGCGATGCTCGTGCGTGACCAGCACTACGATCAAAACGCCTGGCGGCGACATCCGCGGGCGGCATCGGCATCAACGACACACGCAACAGCACCGACGGCCCAAATGGTTGCCAGCGCCTGATCTTTTTGCAGCACTGCGCCTGGCATCGCTCAGAGGTCAGACCGAACGTGGGAACACCCCGGCTAACCCCTTGGCCCGCACCGAGGCGGTCGCGCCCGATCAGCGCACCGCCGCGTGGCCGATAAGCGAATTGGGATCCCGCGTGCGACTCGTATGGTGGCCCGCGTCAGACATCACGACGCCCTAAGGCCGGTTGCAGAGATGCAGTCCGCTTCTGACGATATGACAGGCGCAACGCAACGCTCACGATGAACGACACAGCACCAAACGCAACCGGACCACCCACAACAAACAACGCCCGCTGGCGCGGGCGTCGCATCACTTCAATGCTTGACTGGCAGGGGAAGTCCTTGCAGAGGGGTTAGGCAGCACTGCGTGATGCGGCTGTGAGGACGGCCTGTATGAAAGGCGACTTGGCCTCGGTGTACGCCTCACGGTCATGCGGATGCTCGGCGGCAAGGCGCGCTTTCAGTTGCCCATACGCGGAGGCCAGTGCTGGCTCGCGGCGCAGCGCGTCACGGAAGGCTAGCCTCCGTTGCCACAGGGCGCTACCGACGGGAACAAGATGAAGGTGATGCGTGCGATGTTCCGGCGAAGGCTTGCAGAACCAGAGCATCTCGTCCCGCTTGTACGGGAAGTGAACGTAGTTGAGCCCACGCAGCGCTTCGATGGCCGGTAGGGCCTCAGCCAGACTGCTCACGGGCGCCATGATGTCGATGACCGGCTTTGCTGACAGACCCGGAACGGCTGTGCTTCCGATGTGTTGGATTTCGCCAGCGAGCCAGGGCTCCAACGCTGCGGCGAGTGCCCGCGCTTCACAGGTGAACTGCTCTGGCCACGACGCCGAGTACGGCACGAGCTCAATCTTGGCGTCTTGCATCGGTTGGAGAGCCGTGGACGGTAGCTTGTGCTGCCTAACACCTGAGTTTAGCCGCGCCGCGAAGCGGCGTCGGCTTGGACAAATTGTTAGACCTCACCTCAGCGTTCTGCGATCTTCTTGATCACAGCAAGCGTTTCGCGCCAGTTGACTTGAGAGTGCTCATACATCGTCTTCGTAGCGATCTTTGTGTGTGCGAGAGAGAGGGTAACCCCGTGATCGGCCGGGATGATGGAAAATGTGATCTCCGAGTAGTTTTCCGGGTGATCAGGCAAACCAGAAAATTTGCTCCAATAGCTGTAAGCGAATCGCCGATTCGGGCTGAAAGCGTTGATCTTGCCCTTGTCGTTGAAGGGCTTTCCTTCATACTTAAAGTTGAATTCAATAGGGGAATCTACTCGCCAATCTGAGACGACATGTACGTTCAACCATTCTTGAATTGCTTTGGGCGTTACCAGCACAGACCACACATTGGCAGGACTAGCCTCAATGTGCACGTGTTGTTCGATGGCGTAAACATCATTCATCTGCGTACCTCCGACTGATCGAAAAGATGTGTTGCATCCGGCAACACAAAGCGCGGCTGCAAGCAAGGCAAGACGTATCGATATGGCCATGAGGCTTCTAACGCGGGGGGGGATGCGGACGGGAGGCCACGCGACGGCGACCCACCAAGGGGCCACCCGGATCGAAGCCGGCGCCCGCAGCACGCCGTCGAACAGGCCGCCACGATCGGGCCCGGGCAGCAAGGGCCGCCCTACAAAAGAGCGTCCACACGGACGAGAGGCACGGGCGGGGCGGCGGCCAGCCCTCCACGCGCCGGAGCAACACGGTCGTCATACGCACCCCCGGAGCGATCCCCGCCCCCCGGAACACGAGCGACGCGCGCCAAACACCGAAAAAATATGGCCCGGCGCCGCACGGGAGGAGGGGGAAGGAGGGAGCCGCGGGGAGCCAGAGCGCTCCTTGGTGAGTAACGCTGAGCCGCGCTCGTAGAGCGTCGGCTCAAGCAACGAGTTATGCACGATGCCACGACGAAGCCGTATCAGTGCAAGGGTAGGGTCATGCAGCACCAGCATGCCACCGCTGACAACACGTTCGGTGCCCGCGTCGACAGGGTGCAGCGTTGCCCAAGAGCGAGGAACGAATGTGAGCTCCAGTTTGCGACCAGCGCTGACCTGAGCGTGCAGCGACCAGGCCACGCCGTAGCGGCGAACCATGCGACGACGCAACGACGAACCGAAGGCCCACGACGACAGCGAAGCTGCCCAGTGAGCGGAGGTGCGCCGCGCATTGGGCCGCGCGCTTAGGAAAAGGAAATCAATGTCCGACGCACGGCGAGCCGTACCGCGTGCCCATGAGCCAACTACTGCAGCCGCACGCAGGTCAGGCTGCCGCCGTGCCCAGCGGGCAACGGCGAACAAGTTACGCGCGATACGAGTGGCGGCTATCAGGAGGAGGAGCGCATGAACGCTCGGTTCAGCGGCGAGTCGCGCAGCGGATCGTCCGCTGCAACCGGTTGTTAGGCCTCACGCGACTTGTGTACTGACCCACCAAGTGGTGCCACCCGGATCCGTAAAACCGCCGCGCCTGTCAGCATCGCCGTCTTGAACAGGCCGCTTCACGATCGTGGCCCCGGCAGCAAGGGCTCGCCCAAAGATTGCGTCCACATCGTTGACGTAGATGTGCACGTGGCTTGGGGCGGCTGGCCAGCCCTCCACTGCGTCCGTGAGCATTATCACTGTGTCGTCTATACGCACCTCTCCGTGAGCGATCTTTCCTTCGCCCCCCGGGATCATTCGCAGCGACTGCGCGCCAAACACTCTGATTAAAAAATTGATTGTGCCCTGTGCGCCGTTCACGGTGAGGTACGGGGCAACGGAGGTGTAGCCGTCGGGTTTGTATGCCATGAGCGCTCCTTGGTGAGGCCTAACTTAAAGTCGGGCGCGCGTGTCCGTATAGCAGGTCGCTGCCGTGCGCCCTAGTACGGCCGAGCCCGCCGTCGAAAGCCCCTTGCGGCGCGGCTTTCGGTCGTGTACTGTGAATATATTCAGTATTCAACTGCGCCCTAGCGTGGACTCCGACCCGCCCCCCGGTCTGACGCTGCTCGAGGCCGTGCGCCGCGAGATCCGCGCGCGCCATCTGAGCATACGAACCGAGCAACAGTACGTCTACTGGGTGCGCTGCTTCGTGCGCCACTTCCAGCGGCGCCACCCACGCGACATGGGCGCCGGCGAGGTCGAGGCGTTCCTTTCCATGCTGGCCAACGAACGACGCGTCGCCGCCTCGACCCACAGCCAGGCGTTGTCCGCACTGCTGTTCCTGTATCGCGCGGTGCTCAAGCAGGAACTGCCGTGGCTCGCTCAGCTTCAGCGGCCGCGCCGGCCCCAGCGCTTGCCGGTGATCCTTTTGGTCGAGGACGTGCAAGCGGTGCTGGCTCGAATGGACGGCGAGCACGCCTTGCTGGCGCGCCTGCTGTATGGCACCGGCATGCGGATCATGGAGGCGCTGCGGCTGCGGGTGAAGGATGTGGACTTCGCGCACCGCACGCTGATCGTGCGTGAGGGCAAGGGCAACAAGGATCGCGTGCTGATGCTGCCGCAGTCACTGGAAGACGGCTTGCGGGCCCAACTGGCCTGCGCCCGTTCGCTCTGGCTGCGGGATCGTGCCGATCAGTGTCCGGGGGTGGAACTGCCGCAGGCGCTCGCGCGCAAGTATCCGCGTGCCGGAGAGTCATGGGCGTGGCACTGGGTGTTCCCTCAGGCAACGCTGAGTCGCGATCCGCGCTCGGGCGTGCGGCGGCGGCATCACCTGTTTGATCAGACCTTCCAGCGGGCGTTCAAGCGGGCTGTGGTTGCCGCGGGGCTTGCGGACAAGCCGGCCACGCCCCACACGCTGCGTCATGCGTTCGCCACTCACTTGCTGCAGGCCGGCTACGACATCCGGACCGTGCAGGAGTTGCTGGGGCATAGCGACGTCAGCACGACGATGATCTACACGCATGTGCTGAAGGTCGGTGGCATGGGCGTGCGCAGCCCGCTGGATGCGCTGGCGCAGCGCAGCCCGACACCGGCACCTTCGGTGCCTGCAACGTATCCGCCCATCGGCGTGTCCGCACCGATCAACCCGCGGCGCCGCGGCGAACCGGCCCCGCACCACTAGCCATCTCACTGAGATCGCGCGCATCGCCGGCCGCCTCGACAGCGGCGCCGGCACTGCCCAAGGTCGTCGTGAATGTCCGGTTCGAACGCAGTTAGCGCTGCGAACTGAACGGCGGCTAGTGGCCGGACCCGGCTGCTCCGACCGTCTGCTATTCGACACCTGAGTTGCGTCGCGCTTGACCTCTCTCCCAACGAGCTCGTCGTGGCGGCCTCCGACGGCTCCGCCGAATTCGCGAAGCGACGCAAGCGGACGTGCGGTGGTCACCGGCAACGACGTCACCAACCTGTCCCCACTCAGCAAGACGCAGCGTTCCGGTCCAGGCAACGGCACAATGCCCCGACCGCCATGGACGAACGCACCGCCCAGTACTACCGCACCCACGCTGCCGACATCGCCGCACGCGATACGAGTCGGTCGGCAGTCCGGTTGCGAAGTTCTTCCCGACGGCCTTCGTCGCCGGCGGCCGCGTGCTCGACATCGGCGCCGGCTCCGGCCGGGATCTCGCGCAGCTGCTGGAGCAGGGATTCGATGCGTTCGGCGTCGAGCCCGCCGATGAGCTGAGAGGCGCTGCGACCGCCCGTCACCCCGACCTGGCGGGTCGAATCGCCAACGGCCAACTCCCCGGCCTCGGAGCCCCGTTCGGTGGCGCATTCGACGGCGTGCTTTGCAGCGCCGTGCTGATGCACGTGCCTGAGAGCGAACTGTTCGACGCGGCGTTCGAGCTGCGCGCCCTGTTACGTCATCGAGGCCGTCTGCTGATCTCCCTGCCGCACGCGCGGCGGGACGTCGATCCAGACGAGCGCGACGCCCACGGCAGGCTCTTCAAGGCCTACACCGCCGACCACGTGGCGCTGCTGTTCGAGCGGATCGGCTTTCAGGAGATTGGGCGCTGGGAAACCGACGATGCCCTCGGCCGCGCCGAAACGCGCTGGGTCACGCTGCTGCTTGAACTGCACAGCGGCGGACCGCTGCGCGCGGTCGACCAGATCGAAGGCATCCTGAACCGCGACAAGAAGGTGGCCACCTACAAGCTGGCCCTGTTCCGCGCGCTGGCCGAGCTTGCAATCCAGGAGCCGCGCAGCGCCCGGTGGAATCCGGATGGAACGGTCGGGGTGCCGATCGATCGGATTGCCGAGCGCTGGCTCTTGTACTACTGGCCCCTCTTTGCCTCTGAGCGGTTCTTGCCCCAGTCCCAGGCGGAGGGTGCGGGGTCGGCCAATCCAGTCGCTTTCCGGGCAGCGCTGCAAGACCTGATGGCGCTTTACGCCACGCAGGGCGAGCACGGCGGCCTGTCCGCCTGGCACCTGCAGTGGGCGGCCGGGCGTCTTCCATCTGAAGCGCAGCGCAGGCTGGCCGTGGCGCTGAGAAAGATCGCCGAGGCGATCCGGGCCGGACCAGTGACCTTTTCCGGCGGCGCCCTCGAAACCGGGACCGTGTTCCGCTACGACGCGAGCACCAAGTGCGTCACGATGTCGGCCGACCTGTGGCGCGAGCTGACGTTGCTCGGCCACTGGATCCTCGATGCCGTGATCGTGCGCTGGGCCGCGCTCACCGAACGCTTCGCAGTCCGCCAAGGGATCCGCTCCGGCGATGTGCTGCCGCTGTTGCTCGCCAAACCCACACCCGAGCGTGCGGTGGGGCTGGCGCGCAGCTTCTTCCTAGACGCCAAGGTCGAACGCTGCACGTGGTCCGATCGCCCGCTGCAAGGTCAGTTCGCGGTCGACCACGTGATCCCGTTCAGCCTGTGGGGCAGTAACGACCTGTGGAACCTGCTGCCGGTCCGCCCGCGGGTCAACGGTCAGAAGGCCGACAAGCTGCCGTCAACGCGACTGCTGCTCGATCGCCGGCCGATCGTGATCGACCGCTGGCAGATCCTGCGCGACGCGATACCCGAGGCCTTCGACCGACAGGCGCAACGCCTGCTCGGGCGCAATCTCAGCGGCCCGCTCAATTGGGCCGACGATCTGTTCACCCGGCTACGCGAGGCGGTCGAGTTGACCGCGCTGCAGCGAGGCATCGAGCGCTGGGAGCCGCGAACCTAGGAGCACCTCGACCCGCGAGGCAACGGCGAAGCATCAAACTACGACGCCGAGTAGTCTCCAACCTTTCCAACCACTGGGACACAACCCACGATGACATCCGCCGAGAAAGCCATCCGCGCCGAGATCGATCGCCGCGAAAAGGAACTTGCCTCCCTGCGGCAGGCGCTGGCCGCGCTGACGGGCGGTGCGAAGACCGGCAAAGGTCGCGCTGCTTCCGGCAAGCGCCGACCGAAGACGGCCGCCGAGAAGAGGCTGCTGAGCGCGAAGATGAAGGCCGCCTGGAAGCGGCGCAAGGCAGCCGCGAAGGCGGCGTCGAAGTAGCAGCACCGTCCGCCTGTCGCGCTATCGGCAGCGCCCGCCCTGCCGCTTCGCGGCTCGGCATTCCCACGGCGGCATCGGATCGGGTTCCGCCCACAGGCCTCGCCGCGCAGCGCGGGCCGCCGACTCGGCCTGGGTGAAAGCTTCACGCTCGGCGGCGGTCTGCTCGCTCTCGAAGCGCTGGAAGTGCCAGGCCAGTCCGGCCTCGACCATGGCCAGGCCGACGTCGGTGGTTTCCTGTGTAGACGCGGCAGACCTCGCGCTCGCGACCGTCGTCCTTGTAGCAGGTCACCCGCACGGACCCGCGCTCGAGCAGCGACTGAAGCTGGCTGCGCGCGACGCGCCAGTAGCCCTGGCCGGTTTCCGGAGAGTCGCTGGCTGCGAGCCGAACCCGGAACGTGCCGCTATCGGCGGTGCGCAGGGCGAACGTGTCGCCGTCCTGCACCGAGACGACCTCGCCCGTCGTGGTCCACGGTTCGTGTAGCGACGGCCCGGCCGCCGCGGCGCTGAACACTGGCCCCAACAAGACGTGCAGGGCGGCCAAGCGGAAAGAGCGCGGGCACGCAAGCGCAGCGATCGACACCATCACTCCGGAAGATTCAGTGAGCGAACGATTGCAGGGTGCTGGAATCGCTGATACTGTATTTTTATACAGTACCGGAGTCCGCCATGGGAACCCTGCTCGCCCGCGAGTACGCCGCCCTGTCCGAGGTCGCGCCAACCGAGGCGAGCTTCCTGGGTGTGCTGCTGCCCGACCTGCTTCGCACTGCGGCCAAGTCCGGCTCGTCGCACCTGGCCTTCCACGAGTACGACCTGCGCGCGCGCTCCGAGCCGCTGGGAGCGATCCTCACTGCCGTGACCTGGGAGATCCGGCGGCATGGCCTGAAGATCGCCAGTGACACAGCGATCCAGTACAAGCCTTGATCTAGTCGGGCTCAGCTCAGATCCTCGCAGCTACTCTCGCATCATTGAGGCGCTCAATATGTTGAGCGCGCAGACGGGCATACCCCAAGGGATAGAGGGTTGCACGGTATGAATCGGGGCGCGAGGAGGCCGTGATCGACAAGCTAGCGCCTGCCGGCATCAGTCCGGCGTCGGAAATAGCCTCGTCATGGCCTGCGCCTTCTGCGCCCATATCTTCGCAGCGCAAATCGGGCCTGAGAGCAAGTGAAAGAAGAGAATGTCTCCAGCTAATCGGAGCAGGCGCAATGCCGGAAGAGCCCGCAGCCGGACAGCTTGGGAGAATGGTCTTTCAAAACTGCATGGGGTCTGTTAGTCGGTTGTCGAGAGGGATCAGAGCGCCGTACGACCCGATGACCGGGGAGGGCCAGATCTGGGTCGAAATGCTCGCACGACTGTCGAACTTATCGACCAGCGCCTACGCCAGGCGGCATACCTTCCTGGGAGTGATGCAGCCCACACGTTGTTCTTACGGCATTGCGGCCTGCGGCTCCCCTCAAGACATCTCCCAAAGCTGGCAGCAAGGGCTGGCGCTGTACCGTCAATGGATCTGCGTCTGCGCGGAGTGCGTCAAGGATGATCTAGCCAAGTTCCGTTTCAGCTGGTTCCGGCGCTCACACCAGTTGATCGGTGTCGACTGGTGCACAACGCATGGTTGCGCGCTCTTGATGGTCGAGGATTGCAGTCCCTTTTTGAGACCGCCGCACCACTGGATCAAACGGGGTCTCGCATCTCCTGTGAATCCCTTCGTTGAGCAGTTGGAGGATGCTGGCACCTTCGTCAGACGGTTTATCGACGTTTCGACATCATTCCTGCGCCGTTCTTGGCCGATGAGTTGTGAACTACTGAACGAGTGTCTGCGTAAACGCGCGCGAAGGATCGGGATTTGCACAGAGCAGTGCAACCGCAGCAGGCGGCTCACAGCCTATGTGCGCAAGATCGCACCGAAGCAGTGGTTGCAGCAACACTTTTCGAGTTCGAAACGCGGTCACCGATTCGATCATTTGGTTAGGCTGCTGGATGTGACAAGACCGCAGTTCCAACCGCGAGGCGAGATCTACGCGCTCGCACTCACCGCCTTGTTTGATGACGCAGCACTTGCCTCGGCGCAGCTTTTCAGTGGACGATGACGCAGCTCGGTCTGGCGGTGCAGGCCCGGCCCTTCGCCTGTTTCGCTGAGCACGTGCCAGTCTCCGCGGGTCATCAAGAAAGAAGAAAAGCTCGTCCGGCGATGGGGCTCGCTCGGTGTGCTCGATCCATTAAAGAGCGAAGGGTGATCAGTAGTTCTTGACCCGGCCGAGGATGTCATCGGTCGGTTGGAGGCTTTCGCGACTGTCGGTACCGACGAGAATTCTGGAGCAATTGGTCGGCGGAAACTGCTTTTTTCAGCGGAAACGGCACCACCTCGGCTCCGCGTGGCCGGTGCACGGTCCGGGCCGTTGCAGTGGCGCGGGCGCGAAGCAGCGCGCTTTGCTCGTCTGACGTAAGCGCGCCCTCGGCGTGGGCTTGCGCGGTCTTTCGATCCAATTCGTCGTTGTTCGCGCTTGCCTTCGCGGCGAGAAAGGGTTCCTCTCACCGTTTCAACGATTCGGTCGTCACTGGCATAATCTGCCAATACTGGCCAGGCGGGCTTGCTGCTCGCAATCTTGGGAGCCCGCAACATGCCCACCCGGAACGTCGTGCTGAGTGAACGTCAACAGCAACTGGTGGAGACCCTGGTGCAGTCCGGTCGCTACCAGAACGCCAGCGAAGTACTGCGAGAAGGGCTGCGCCTCATCGAGGAGCGGGAGCGTCTCGAAGGCGCCAAGCTCAAAGCCCTGAAGCAAGCAGCCCGCCAGGGTTGGGCGGATGTGTCCGCCGGGCGGTACGTGGATGTTGCCGATGATCAGCTCGAAGACTTCGTCGGACAGCTGGGTCGCCGCGCTGCGCAGCCTGCCAAGACGGCGAGTTGATGCTTCGTTATCGGCTATCGGAAGCCGCGCAGGGCGATGTCCTCAGCATCCTCGCCTGGACACATGAGCAATTTGGCGAGGCCGCCCGACTGCGCTACGAGAGCCTGATCGTCGCCGCGCTCCGCGACGTGGCAAGCCAGCCCGACAGACTTGGCAGTCTCGCGCGGCCTGAACTCGGCGCAGGTGTTCGAACTTGGCATCTGCGACTGAGCCGGGACCACGTCAAACGCGGTGTGGAGGTCGTCCGCCGACCGCGCCACTTTCTTGTCTACCGCTCTGAATCTGCCCTGGTCGTGGTCGGTCGGGTGCTGCACGACGCCATGGAGTTGGCACGGCACCTGGACCCCGATACCACTTGGGAGTAGTCACTGGCGCACGTCGATAGACAGTTCGATCGCAGCGCGACGCTTTGACGGGGCGGCAGCCGTGTAGGCGTCCGGTAACCCGCCCATGGTGAACGACTCTTCATGGCCGCAAGTTGTCTCTAGCGCCTAACTTCCAGTTGGCGCACTGGCCTCAGAAACTAGCCGCTTTCCCATGGAGTGGGAACGCACGTCGTATCCAAGCTCGCGGTAAAGGTCGACGGCGCGCTCATTGAACGCCCAGACGTTCAGACTCAGGTGCCGGGCGCCTCGTGCCGATGCCCAAGCTTCGGCCTGCCGCATCAGTTCCCTGCCGATACCGCGGCCTCGATGGCCTTCGGCAACCCCGATAGAGCCTACCCGAGCAAAGGAGATCGGCTGGAACAGCAGGATCTCTCCTATCTCGTTCGACGAACAGCACGTTGACGAAGCCGACGACCTCTTCGTCGGACTCCGCCGACGAACGATGTCGCGTTGGGTTGACCGATCATCTCGGCCCACAAGCTCTCATCACGACTTGGATCGGACGAGGGCGCGAAGACGTCCGACCAAGCGTCGTGGTGGATCGCATTGATCTCCTGACCGAGGACGCAAATGGCACGGAGATCGTCAATCGTTGCCTCTCGGTAGGTAACCAAGATGCAGCACCTTCAGTGAGTCGTGGACCGCAAATTCTGTCACCCAGCGGCGCAGCTACGTGTACGCTGCCGCGGCGGACGCCAACTACTCGAAGGGAGACCTGCAGACGCTGACTCTCGAGCAGCCTCCGCTGTCGCCCGCTCCACCCGCACAGGTGACCGCCTTCCGTCGCTACAACAAGCGCGGCCAAGTGCTGGAGTTCCAGAGCCCGGATGGCAGCGTCAGCACGCTGACCTATCACGCCCGCGGCTGGCTCACGCAGTACAACTTCCTGCCCGCTGGCGGCAACCTCCAGATCACGCGATACACGTATGACGCGGCCGGGCAGTTGAAGAGGGCGACGCTTCCGGACGGCGTTCTCGTGAACTTCACCTTCGACGACGCCCAGCGATTCACCAGCGTCTACGACAGCCAGGGCAATCGGGAGACCTATGTTCTCGATAGCGCAGGCAACCGCAGTTTGCAGCGGATCGGTTCGATCGATGCGTTGATGCGCAACCTCGCGCGAGCCATGTTCCCGAGCGTTGCGCTTCCTAGCGGGCCGACTGCACTCGCCAGTTCGCCGGCTGTTTTGCTTGCAGCGGTCGGCTGTCAACGAGGACCGCTTTGCCCCCTAATCCCGTGCCAAAGGCCAAGGCCTAGCCACCGTACGCGCTCAAGCCGCGGAGCACAGAAGCAGGAAAAGATGGTGAACTGAGCAGCCGCCCGGAACAAGAGATGGAGACGCCAGCGAACGGGCAAATACGGTTTTCGCGCGAAGAGCAAGGCATTCCTGACAAGATAGTACTGCCGCGCGGGCGAATGCACCGGGAGCCGTCGACCCAAAATATGAAGTACTCCGTTGCCAATTGAATGAGACATCTCGGCTGCCGGAACGCCAAACACTTCGAACCCAAGGGATCGAGCTCGCACGCACCATTCGATGTCCACGTAGTCTATGAAGAGTTGTTCGTCGAACAGGCCGATCTCGCTGAACGCTGAAACAGAGAAGAGGCTACCCGAGCTGATAACGAGATCGCACTTGACCTCTTGGTTAGAACCATGAACCACTCGCGTCATTCGAAAAATGCCGGAGAGTCGAACGAACGGGGCTTGGTGACCATCTTGACGATCGACGAGGAGCGCACCAACAGCAGCGACTTTCTTGCCTTTGGCCAGCAGCTCATCGAGAGCCATGTGCAGCCGCTCGACCGATGTGGTCGTGATGTAGCTATCTTGATCAAATAGTAGAAGTCGAACGCAACCAAGTGATGTCGCAAGCTTGACCGCCTGGTTGTGAGCATGCGCGATTCCTCGATTCTCGCAATTCGAGACCGCAGGAATGCCTGCGCATTGCGCAATCGAGCGCACCTTTCTAATCGCAGCTTCGGACTCCGAGTTCTTCGGCGCCGACCTGAAACTCAAGCCACTTATGAGGGTTGTCGACCGACAACTGGAGCCAGGTGTTCAACCTACCCTGCTGCATTTTTGTGCAGCAGAGGACGAGGAGTGATCACCATGGACATGATTGGCAGGATCCGGCGACTGCATCGCCGGAAGAACAAGTCCGAGCGCGAGATTGCGCGCATCACGGGGTTGTCGCGCAACACGGTGGCGAAGTGGCTGCACGGCGAGGTCGATGGTCCGCCGAAGTACCGGCGCGGCGAGCAGCCGAACAAGCTCACGGCGTTCCACGACGTGCTCAAGCAGGCCTTGAAGGCCGACACCCGGCGACCCCGGCATGAGCGCCGCACGGCCAAGGCGCTGTACGCCGAGATCAAGGCCGCGGGCTATGCCGGCGGCTACACCCGCGTCACCGACTTCATCCGGGCCTGGCGTCAGGCCGAAGGCCAAGCGGCGTCGGCCCATGCCTTCGTGCCGCTGAGCTTCGAGCTCGGCGAGGCGTTCCAGTTCGACTGGAGCGAAGAAGGGCTGGTGGTGGGCGGCATCTACTACCGGGCGCAGGTCTCGCACATGAAGCTGTGCGCTTCTCGGGCCTTCTGGCTCGTGGCCTACCCGAGCCAAGGTCACGAGATGCTGTTCGATGCGCACACCCGCAGCTTCGCCGCCCTGGGCGGCGTGCCCCGGCGCGGCATCTACGACAACATGAAGACCGCGGTGGACAAGGTCAAGAAGGGCAAGGGCCGGATCGTCAACGACCGCTTCGCCGCCATGTGCGCGCACTACCTGTATGACCCCGACTTCTGCAACGTCGCCAGCGGCTGGGAGAAGGGGGTGGTCGAGAAGAACGTGCAGGACAGCCGCCGGCGCATCTGGATTGACGCCGGCCAGCAGCGCTTCGGCAGCTTCACCGAACTGAACGCCTGGCTGGCGCAGCGCTGTCGCGCCTTGTGGGGCGAGGTGCGCCATCCTGAGCACGCGCAGTTCAGCGTGGCCGAGATGCTCGAGCACGAGCAGGCGCACTTGATGCCCATGCCCGCGCCGTTCGACGGCTACGTCGAGAAACCCGCGCGGGTGTCCAGCACCTGCCTGGTGTCGGTGGCGCGCAACCGCTACTCGGTGCCGTGCGAGCTCGTCGGGCAGATGGTCAGCACGCGGCTGTACCCGGCCCGTGTCGTGGTCGTGGCCGGCGACGCGGTGGTGGCCCGGCACGAGCGCCTGAGCAACGCTGGCGAGACGCGCTACGACTGGCAGCACTACATCCCGCTGCTGCAGCGGAAGCCCGGCGCGTTGCGCAACGGCGCGCCGTTCGCCGACCTGCCCACGCCGCTGCAGCGGCTGCGCCGAGGGTTGCTGCGCCACCCGGGCGGCGACCGTGTGATGGCGCAGGTGCTGGCCATCGTGCTCACCGCCGGGTTGGAGGCGGTGCTGGTGGCGGTGGAGTTGGCGCTGGAGACGGGGCCGCCCGGCAGGGTGAGCGTCGAGCATGTGGTCAACGTGCTGGGGCGGCTGAACGCCGCGCCGGCGCCGCAGACCGCGGCGACATCGCTGCAGGTGAGACTGGCACCGCTGGCCAACACGGCACGCTACGACCGCCTGCGTGCCGACAGCGTCGACCACGCCACGGGCGCCACCCCCGAGGAGGTGCGCCATGACGCGTGACGTGACGGTCGAACTGAAGGCTCGTCTACGGCATGGCCGGGCCGGGCCAGGAGCAGGAACGAACGCCGGGCGACTCCGCGCGCGGAGAGCACCTCGCCCCACGCCGAGCTGGAGCCACAGAAGGTTCACGCGGGCAGAGGCAATGAGCACCCCACGGCACAGGGCGCACAACGCCCACGGACGCCACGCCGGGAGCCCACCCGGGGGCCCCCGGCCGCAGCCCCGGCCCGACACGCACCGCAGCGGGGGACCACGGCACCCTCCCCCGCGCGTCACACCCACCGGGAGCCACAAAAAGCGCAACGACCACCTCAGCCAACATTCCGACCCTGCATCGCACGGTGCCAGCCCGCCACACCAATCAATCTCAGTACGACCCGGAGGCCGATCACGGCCAGAAGCTCTTGTATTAGCTCAGCGAGGTCGTCGCGATCGGGCTCGTAGGTAACTATGCACGCCAATGATCCCGAGCAGTCCGGACCTTTGACGGTTGCCTCACGGCCATGCGCTGTATGTGCCGAAACATGAAATTCCGCGAAGCGCATATTGACTGAGACCTGGAAATTCACAGGCGCGATCACGCGCCGGGCTTGAGAAGACACGCAAGGCCATGTTCATGGCTTTCCGCTGCCCTCCACTGCCTTCAACGCCTCGACAACGGCCGTCAAGTCCTTTTGCGCCTGCTGCGTCATCGCGGCAAGTGCCGGGTTAGGTTGCATTGGGTTGAACGTGGTCCGTGGCTCGCCGGTAACCACTGGCACAGATTCGGCGGGTGCACGGCCGAACGGCATGACGGACGATGTCGACGCGAAATCCTGGCTAGCCATAGGGCGTGGCCCGGGCGGTACCGCCCCCTGCTCAGCCTTGAATGCTCCGATCATGCGCGCCTCGACGTCCATCCTTCTTACGGCAGGGTGGGAAGAACTCGAGTCGCTTTGCGCGGAGGGGCTCGCAGCGACTCCTGCCGTCCACTCGCTGGGCGTCGATTGCGGCTGCGCTGAACTCTGGCTTGGGCTTGGCGGGGACGGCACCTCGCCACCCAATGCGCGTACGGCTGCACCGTCAGGGTGCAAGGACGGCCACTGCATCGGCGACGTCGGTCTGATCGCGAGATAGACCCCGTATGCTCCAACCAAACATACGAGGATCAACGCCCCCAACCACCGCAACGAAACGAATGCGCCCCTCATATCGCCTCTTGAGATTTCATTGGCTAGCGAAGACTATCAGTCGCGAGACTCCGCAAGTATTGTCTGCCGACAAGCGATCGCGAGATCGGCAGTGGACCTGAACTGCCTCGCCTGCTTGAACTTTGGGGACGCACAGTTGACGGAGCACATCGAATGCAGCGCATGGTGAAATCAATTATCAAGCATCGTGAGCTCATCTGGCAGTTGACCAAGCGTGACGTCGTTGGCCGGTACAAAGGATCGTGGCTAGGCCTGCTCTGGGCTGTGGTCACTCCATTCGGAATGATTGCTCTCTACGGCTTCGTATTTGGCGTAGTGATGGGAGTCCGGTGGCAACGCGGGGACACTGCGACAGGGACTGAGTTCGTTGGCCCCATGTTCGCTGGAATGATCGTTTTCTTGTTCGTCTCCGAATGCATCTCACGCGCTCCCGGCGTGGTTGTAGGGCATGCCGAACTCGTCAAGAAAGTGGCCTTCCCAACTGAGGCTCTGTGCTCTGCAATCGTCGCAGCGGCACTGGTTCAGGCGATGATCTCGCTTGTTCTCCTGTGGCTGTGGTTGCTTGTCAGCGGGCGGGGCGCCAGTTGGCAGTTCTTTGCATTTGTGTTTCCCTGGATTCCACTCATCCTCTTCGCGCTGGGTACGACGTTCTTTCTTGCCGCCCTCGGCGTCTTCGTTCGTGATATCTCCCAGGTCACGGGTTTGCTGAACTCTGCGTTGTTGCTCCTCAGTCCGGTGATGTACCCCCTATCCGCGGTCCCGGAGTCCTTTCGGCCAATTGTGCAGGCCAATCCACTGACCCCGTTTGTCGAGACCGTGCGCTCCTTGACTGTATTCGGCCAAGCCCCAGAGTTGGCGCCGAGCATCTTCATCATCGTCATTGGCGTCACGGCGTTTGTTTTGGGCTCGTACGCCTTTGCACGGTCCCAGCACGCATTTGTCGACGTCCTGTGACTCTCGGCGGCCCCTCACTTGAGTGCCATCGAGCCGACTCTCAGCGCGAGCGGAATACACGTTTCGCGACTCCCGTCGGCCCTTCGCTTGTTAGCAAGTGGATCGCTCGACCGTACGAGCTCGGGCGGACAGCCGTCCGCAAGAACCACTGCGCCCACCTCATTCTTCGGGAACCATAGCTGCGCTGGACGACCGGCTCATCCCATGCACGCACATCGCTGACGGCCCGTTGAAGCAACTGATCCAAGGCGTGCTTCCAGAGGTCGCCTGCGACGCGAAGCGAAAACTGCTTCTGAGCTCGACCGCGAGCGGCATCCGCCAGCCGCTGACGGATTTCGGGCGACTTTGCGAGCATGGCAACTGCTGTGCACCACGCATCGACATCATTGGGGATAAGAAGACCTGTCACCCCGTCTTCTACGTAGTCTGTATACGGAGCCATCCTTGAACAGACACTGACCAAGCCTGCTTGCGAGTAGTCCAGAAATTTGATCGGGCTCTTGCAACTGCTGAAGTGCGACTCGTCCAACGGAATCAATCCGATCGCATTGTCGTGCGCAGCAAGGAAGTTGCCAAACTGCTCATACGCGATGTTGTCGATCGCCGCCACCGGCAGCCCTGCCTCCTGCATGTACTTGCCGGGAGGACCGATGCCGACCAAGTTCAAATTCAAGGCGGGGTCGGCTAGCAGCCGTTGCAGCGCCGGAACCAGAAAGTCGACACGAACGGTGTCCGACGAAGCAACGAAGAGCAGGACCCTGCCTTGTGGTGTTGCGTAGTGCCGGGCCGGTGTCGCGATGGGCAACGGGCAGTTCGGGGCAACAAAGACGGAAGGATTGAAGCGCGACAGCACTGCAGCGAGCCGTGGGGTGGTCGTTGATACAAGGTCCGCCGCCCGGAGTGCCGCCTCGAGGTATGGACGAACCCGCTTCGAGTGCTCGTGCGAAATCAGGAACTCAGGGACGTCTGTTAGCAGATCGTCTAAGTCGAATACGACGAACTTGCCGTGGGCATGGCAGTGATCGATTAGTTGGAGGACGCGAGGGTCGGCCTCACGCTGCAGTACGACGATATTGGCCCACTCGAAGTCGGCGGGATTCAAATCGCCAACCCACCCAAACCGAACGCTCCCACCATGCCAGCTTGTCCACGCCGACATTGGGTTTCGCAACCGGATGTCACCAATTGACCACTCTGGCAACGGCGGCAGGCAAAGGACGCGAACCTTCGCACGGGCCGCAAATCGCTCGTTCCGCAAGGTTTCCGCGTCGCTATCGACGGGACGTGCAAGAGCGACGTACTGAAATACGCCCAATGCGTCATCGCGTACCCGGTCCTTCACAACTGCCGCAAGATCCGGATCGACCTGAATGCCGCAGTCTTCGAGCGACAACCTGACCGGGAAGATCGCGTCGACCGCATAGCCAGAGCTTTGAAAGAGCTGTGCGAGGGATGACTTGGTAAAGAAGCGGAGGTGTGTTCTGTCCAGGATGCCCCGTTCGTCGTAGTCCCAGCGGCCCTCCAAGAGCATCGTTCGCACGCCGAGATGCGCAACGTTTGGCACGGAGGCAACGACCGCGCCTTCGGCGGATAAGCGCTGCCGGCAGCGACGAAGGACACTCTCTGGATCGGCTGTGTGCTCGAGTACATCGCCAAAGACCATCGCATCGAACTGAACCTTCTGGGCCACTGGAAGACTGAGGAAGTCCTCAATGGTGCCCTCGGTGATGTGATCCAGCCGCTCCCGCGCCTGCGCTGCGCTTTGGGGATCAGGCTCCACGCCCCATACTTCATGCCCTCGAGCCTTCAGTGCCTCCCCAAGAAAGCCGCCGGCGCAGCCCACATCGAGAATTCGAAGCCTCGCACCCTTGGCGAGCTGGTCGATCAATTCGAACGCGATCGAGTGCGAGTTGTTTCGGACGCGCAGGTCGATCTTGCCAGCGTACTTGATTGCCCTGGCTGGCGATTCCTGGATGCCCTC
The DNA here is from genome assembly GCA_034522655.1 of Burkholderiaceae bacterium. GTDB lineage: Bacteria > Pseudomonadota > Gammaproteobacteria > Burkholderiales > Burkholderiaceae_F > JALHMQ01. Next base: position 224,877 of record JAXHLD010000039.1, on the reverse strand, counting down.
AAAGTCGCCCTCCTCCGTCGGCAACTCCTCCGCCGACGACCTGAGGGGTACTTGGCTCTGTGCCATGAACGCGTGCGCCCTTGACAGCTCCTCTTCGAGCATCAAGACACGCGCCCGCAGGTCAACCTCTCTTGCGTTCGCTTGCTTAAGCAAGGCCACAGCCTGTTCGAAGTGTTCTCCGGCCCGTTGCGAAACGTCCAGCTGTCGCATGGCTTCCTGGAACGCCGCCGTGACGTCGGCCAATTGGGTGCCAAGACGCTGCTCCCTTTCAGCAGCAAGCGCCAGGCACGACACGGCTTCATCGAAACGCACCCCCACTTCCTGCGCCGCCTGCAGTTGCGTCATGGCCTGCTCGAAGGCTGGAGCCACCTCGGCGAGTTGCGCCTGCAATACGGTGGTGAGCTCGGCCCTTCTCCGAACAAGCGCGACTGTCTCTACGTCTTCTCCGGCGACAGGCTCATACGGATCGACATGGGCGTCTTCTTTGGATAGTTCATGTCGAACATCCGTCGCGGCCTCAGACAAAGGCCGAGTCCTCTCGAGAAAACCGCCAGGATTGAACGTCAGGAGAAACTTCTCGCGTGAGCGATCGCGGCTGAACTCTGGATGGCGCTCAAGGAATCCTTCGACCGCCTCATGGGGCCCAGGCCCGTGACTCGGTGCAACCGGGTGCCCGTTGATGTTCGTATCTTCGACAATTAGGTAGTCGCCCGGACTCAGCAGCGGTGCATAGCCTTCCAGCTCTGCGTCGACGTGTTCTCGTTGATGATCCGAATCGAGGATCACCACGGTCCGGCCTTCGGCCGGGCGCATGGCTGCGACTCGGCCCAGGATTGCAGGGTCAGTGCTCGAGCCGAGCAGGTACGTGATGCGCGGATGCTCGGGTCGCGGTAGCTCCTCGATGTCAATGCTGACGATGCGCCCGTGCCCCAGCAGATCGCACAAGTGAGCAAGATAGAGCGTCGTTCCACCAAAGCGTGTGCCGGTCTCGACAATCAAGTTCGGCCGTCGTTGAAACAGCAATTCCTGATAAATCCAAAGGTCAAGCGGGCACTTGAGGGCGGGCACGCCCATCCAGGTTGCCACTTCAAAAGGCCGCGGGGTGCCACCCGGTCCTTCGTAGTAGAGCTCCAGGAACCGGCGCAGAACCCAAGCTTCGTCAGGCGAGAGGCTCATCCCTTCACCATGTCGATAGCGATCATGGGTATTCCAACCAGTCCAGTCGACACGCTGCTCGTGATCGACTTGAAGATCAGTGCATCGTGAATCCAATGGTGCTGGACGTGATCAAACTGTGTGCCATCCGCAATGGCAATCGTGATTGCGTAGTCACCAACTGGCAAGATCGGCATGCGAAACGTGAAGTGCGCCGAAACGACTTCGCCTACATCGGCCGACACCGGCGCTTCGGCATACCGCTCGCAGGTGTTCTCAGAGAATAGCCCCTGCCCGAGGCGATCTTTCACAATAAAACCGAGAATGGGCTGGGGCATGGGTTCGTGCAACCGGGCCGACATGCTCAGCGTGACCACTTCTCCGCCGCGCACGGCCCGCAACTGTGCACCCGTGGCGTCCTTCAACTGGACGTCGATAACGCTTGCGCCCCCCTTTCCGAACGACGGCGCACTCGGGTCGAAGCGAAAGCCCCTCATCAGACTTCCTGAACTCACCAGGTCGTGCGCATCTTCGATCTCAAGCGGCGCCTCAGGAACTGTGTGCGACGCGCGTCCAGCGTCAACCAGCGCCGGCAAACCGACGCCTGTGCCCTGAAGCCTCTCAATCGTGTCCCCGAGATAGGCCTCGGCGATGTCCTTCGCAGGCCCGATTCCTCGAACAACGCCATGATCGAGCCACAGGGCGCGGTGGCACAAGGAAACGATGGCACCGCTATCGTGGCTCACGAAGATGATCGTGCCCGTTTTCTGGAACTGCCGGATAAAACGCATGCACTTCTGGACGAAGTACGCATCCCCCACGGCCAGCGCCTCGTCGACGACCAGAATGTCTGCATCCAGGTGGGCGATCACGGCAAAGCCGAGTCGCACGTACATGCCACTGGAATAGGACTTCACCGGGCGATCGAAGAAATCGCCGATCTCGGCAAACGCCGCGATCGAAGCCATCTTCTGCTCGATCGACTTGCGCGGCATCCCGTGCAGATGCGCGCTCATGTAGACGTTCTCGCGGCCGGTGAACTCTGCGTTGAAACCCGCACCCAGTTCAAGTAGCCCAGCAATTCGGCCTTGGACCGCGATTCGTCCCGCCGTGGGCCTCACGGTGCCACAGATCATCTTGAGTAGCGTCGACTTTCCCGACCCGTTCGGGCCGATTATGCCGAGCGTTTCTCCTCCGAGAATCGAGAAGCTGACGTTTCTCAGCGCCCAGAATTCGCGGCCGAACTGGCGCCGTCCGCGCCACAGACCCTGCAGCAGCCGATGGGCTGGCCGCTCGAAGAGTTCATAGCGCTTCGAGACGTTAATGACCTCGACGGCGAAAACCGAGTTCATACCGACAAGTTTCAGAGTCCTGAGGCAGAAGCAGTGACTATGAACGATTTCGCTAAGCAGACGTAACCCCGCGTCAAAGCAGGAGCCTACGTCTCGGCGCATCCGTCTGACTCATCTGGCGAATCCTGGCAGCCCCGCGTTCGACATCAGCAATGAACCGCCCCGGTTTTTGAGGAGGCTCCTTCGTTTGAGAAGATGGAGCCATGATGAGGAAGTCACCGAAGTTTTCCCCCGAGGTGGTCGAGCGTGCCGTGCGCATGGTGTTCGACGCCAAGGACCAGTACCCGTCGCAGTGGGCGGCCATTGAATCGATTGCCGGCAAGATCGGCTGCACCGCCGAGACGCTGCGGCGCTGGGTGCGCCAGGGCGAGCGTGACCGCGGCGTGCGCGAAGGGCCCACGACGGCCGAGGCGCAGCGGGTCAAGGAGCTCGAACGCGAGGTCCGCGAGCTGCGCCGAGCCAACGAGATCCTGAAGCTGGCCAGCGCGTTTTTCGCCCAGGCGGAGCTCGACCGCCGCTTGAAGTCGTGAAGCCCTTCGTCGATCAGCATCGGGATCGCTTCGGGGTCGAGCCGATCTGCAAGGCATTGCAGGTCGCCCCCTCGTGTTACTGGCGCGAGGCCGCCAGGAGCCGCCAGCCGGCGCTGTGCCCGCCCAGGCGCCAGCGCGACGCGGCGCTGCGGCCCGAGATCGAACGGGTGTGGCAGAGCAACCTGCGCGTGTACGGCGCCGACAAGGTCTGGCAGCAACTGCGCCGCGAGCGCTTCGCGGTGGCACGCTGCACGGTGGAGCGGCTGATGCGCCAGCAGGGCCTGCGCGGCGTGCTCCGCGGCAAGAGCGTGCGCACCACGGTGCCCGACGCGAAGGCGCCGTGCCCGCGGGATCGCGTCCATCGCCAGTTCCGCGCCGAGCGGCCGAATCAGCTGTGGGTGAGCGACTTCACCTATGTCAGCACCTGGCAGGGGTTCGTCTACGTCGCCTTCGTCATCGACGTGTTCGCGCGCTGCATCGTCGGCTGGCGCGTGAGCGCGTCGATGAAGACCGACTTCGTACTCGACGCGCTGGAGCAGGCGCTGTATGCGCGCCAGGGGCAGCGTGAAGGTGACCTCGTGCATCACTCCGACCGCGGCGCGCAGTACGTGTCGATCCGCTACAGCGAGCGGCTGGCCGAGGCCGGCATCGAGCCCTCGGTGGGCAGCATCGGCGACAGCTACGACAACGCGCTGGCCGAGACGATCAACGGGCTGTACAAGGCCGAGCTGATCTATCGGCGCGCGCCCTGGAAGACGCGCGAGGCGGTCGAGCTGGCCACGCTCGAATGGGTCTCGTGGTTCAACCACCATCGATTGCTTGAACCCCTGGGCTACATCCCGCCGGCCGAAGCCGAGGCAAACTACTGGCGGCAACAGGAGGCCGCCTCCGGCGGCCCCTGCGGGGAGCTTGATGAAAGAAAGGCAGAACAGCTACACAACCCAGTTCAACAGACCGCATCGGTCTGACTCACGCCAACCGGCCTCCGCGAAAGCCGGGGCGGTTCACAAGGCCCGCGATTGCTCCATTGTCCCGCGGATGTCTCGCCACGCAACCGCTCCCGCCAACGAAACGGCTCATTGCGAGAGGAGGGCAGCACCAGTTCCCACGGCTGCGGAGCACGGACCCCGCTCGCAAGCCGCTGACTCTTCAAGCCCCCTTTTGGCAGCGCCTTCGCCGCAAATCCGCACCAACGGTTCCTGCGACGGCCGCGTGCCGAGACTAATGGGCCGGAGCTCCGGTGACCGTTCTCGCGACGCTCTTTGATCTCGGTCCAAACGCTTGGACTCACTCGGCGTATAGATGTTTATGGAGATGGTGTGTTTGTCAACCGTCGTGGCTTGGGTTTCATCGACTCGATCCGGGAGGGAAGTGTTGATCTCTTGATGCCAAAGGCGCCCGATAGCCAACCCTCAAGAAGTAACTCGGCGTCGCGCAGTCGGGTGAGTTGCCCGTCCGTTTCGGTTAGGAACGTTGGACCATGACGAATCGCTACGCAACGGCGCAGCAGACACGGAATTCGAATAGCGGGCGGCCTCGAACTCATGCGAATCGCAATGGCGCCGACCGCATGGGTGTGCAAGGTCGAACATTCCACCACAGCGCAGTGAGGTGCAGCATGTCACGCGACCGACCATTCTTGGGGAACGGTTTTCAGTTTCCTAGGCTCTGCAATGCACTGAGATTTCTTCTCGGAATCGGGCTCGTCTCGGCCGCCTCACTGTTGGGCGCCGCAGCACCGATCCCCGACACTGACGGCGACGGAGTGCCGGACGGTGTGGAGCGCTGGCTCGCGCGGGCTGGCGCTCCTGTTAGCCCTGTCATTTCGAACGTCTACGCCAATGGGGACGGCGACTTCATCCCAGATCTCGTAGAGATCTACCTCACCCGAACGAGCCCCACTGAGAGTGACAGCAGCGTCTGCACGGGGGGCGGGGCGCCGGTGGATCTGACGGGTCAGTTCGACACACGCACCGCCGCGAATCTTGCGAATCCGATCAATGTGCTCACCGACGAGGTGTCGGCGCTCTCCGTCTGTCACACGGGCACGCTGCTGCGCGTGTATAGCCCACGCTACGGCTATGCGGACAACACGTCTCTTACGGGAGCGGGCCCCTATACGTTCAGCGCCACCTGGAATAATGGTCCCGGCGTGTTGGACGATGTTGCCATCAGCGGCACCTGCCCTCTGCCGTGCACGGCACCTAACCTCGTTATCACCGGAACAACAACCACCAGTGGTGCTGCCCGGCCGACCACCCTCACTCGACGAACGCAGCTCACGTATCTCATAACTTTCGAGGTCAATGGTCCTGTCTTCGGTGCTCAGGTCGTCGTTGATCCAAAACCAACGAATCCCTCTGGCTCTCCAATGCTTCTTGATCTGTTCTTTGAGTTGGTTCAAATGGCGAACGGCGGCAGCGGTGGTCCCTCAAGGTTAGACCACAAGAACGCGAGCTTGCCGGGATATTTTGTGCCATCCGTTGGGACGTACTTCTTTGCTCACTACGAAGTCGAAACCATTCCGACGGGACTATCGAGTACCGAAACACTGACAACGTATTCGAGGTTTTCCATGACCTTCACCGACTCGCCATCGGGAGGAGTCGGCGGGATGTTTCGAGGAGTAGTCGACTGGATCGAGGACTCGAACGTCAACCCGACGAGCGTCGGTCTCGACACTCTGTACGGCAAGGCGCAGTTGCCTCAGACGGGAGGCATTACTCGAAAAGACCGGGAAGGGGCCGCGGAAGCACTCCTGTATCTCCCAATGTTCCCATATCTGCCGATGCTGCGTTTGTTGCTGGACCCGGGTCCTCGGCAGACTCGGAAGACCCTTACGATGACTACTACGATAGTGACCCGCAGAACGACAAGCGAGTCGTGGTCAAGCACCGGTCGCGGATCCCGGCGTTTACGGACGGCGAGCAGGTGGGCTTGGCCGGCAATGGTAGTGACCTGAACGTTTCGGATGCCAGCTACGTTCACTCGCCACGCTGATCCAGTGGCACGCCGGCATCGATCGAACCCGTGAACGGCTACGGTTACAGCACGGCATTCACCGTACAGCACGTCGATCGATCCTTCGACCTGCTACCGGTTGTCACAGGTGTCTCCTGGGACAACGTATCCCTTCCCACAGTCCTGAACGTGACATCGACATGTCGCTGGCACACACGCTTCGGTGGAACGCCGTGACGACTGGCGGCATAGGAAACAATGGGGTTGGGAACAACTCCGTTGGTGTGTACCGGATCGTCATTTCGGCGCCCGATGGGGGCGAGCTTGACTACCCCTTCACCAGTTCGAACTCAGTGAACCGCTTCCTGCTGCCGCCTGGCGCCAACTGCGCCGGAGGAGGGACATGCAGCTGGGTGATTCCGGCGAACACGTTGGGCTCCAACGAGGGTTACATCGTGCAAATCGAAGCGCGCGACGACAGCGATGCGAACAACCGATCCATTACCCGGAAGTTCGCCCTCAACGTGCCAGTTACCGACACCTACGGCGCAGTCTTGCCGGTGTCGCGCTCGGTGCAGGTCGGCCAGACCGCCACGGCCTTTGCGACCATCCTCAACGCGGGATCAAGCCCAGCCTACGACTGCGCGATCGCTCCGATCACGTCGATCCCGGCAGACTTCAGCTATCAAACGACTGATCCGCTCACCAACGCCGTCATCGGCCAGCCGAACACACCGGTCAACCTCGACGTCGGCGGAGCGCAAACCTTCGTGTTCGCTTTTACGCCGACAGCGCCGGTCAGCCCAACCGACGTTCAGCTCGAATTCAAGTGCCTGAACAGCGATGCTGCGCCGATCTACGCGAACGTCAACACATTGCTCTTCTCGGCGGACAGCAGCCCGGTTCCCGACGTCATTGCGTTGGCAGCTACGTCCAACAACGACGGCATTGTGAACATTCCGGGGTCTATCGGTACGGGCTTCTTCGCCGTCGCAACCGCCAACGTGGGCGCGGCGTCGACCATCACGGCTAGTGCGGATACCGGAGCCGCAACGCTGCCGGTAACGCTCTGGCTGTGTCAGACGAACCCGGGGACGGGAGCGTGCCTTGCCCCTCTGACTCCCACAGTTACCACGACGATTGGCGCGGGTGAGACACCCACATTTGCCGTCTTCGTTGCCGGCTCAGGCTCTGTCCCGTTTGATCCGGCGAACAACCGAGTGATCGTCCGCTTCAGGGACGGCGCAAACGTGGTGCGCGGCGCAACCAGCGTTGCAGTAAGGTCGCAATGATGGATCTCTTGTCAAGGTGGAGACTATTGCGTGCGAACTGCGACGCTGGTCGCCCCTCGTACTAGACCGCCAGCGTCCCGGAAAACTACATAGACGCGATTGTTGGCAGGGTCGAACGGAATCGCGCCCGACCCTGTCCCAAAGACCGCGAAGGTCGGAGTCGCCCCCGCACTGATCGAGGTCGCCACGCTCGCCGAGGGTGGAGCAAGGCAAGCCCCTGTGGTTGGGTTTGTCTGGCATATAGAGAGGCTTACGGGCAGTGACGTGTTGCCGAGCAACGCGCTAGCGGTAATCGGCGAGCTCGATCCGACATTGACGGTCGCGACGGCAAAGAAGCCTGTGCCGCTGGTGCCGGGGACGTTGACTATGCCATCACCGCCCAGTGTTGCCGCAAGCGCAACGATGTCGGGTACAGGTGTGGCCGAACTGGACAGGAAGAGAGTATTGAGGCCTGAGAAGACCGGCGCGTCTGGCGCGGTGGCGCAGTTGAATTGAAGTGCGACGTCCCGCGGCGCAAATGAAGCAGCCGGAGTAAACGCAATGAGGAACGACTGAGACTGGCCCGGGTCGATCCGGACGGGGTAGTTCTTGAAGCCCGGGACGACCTGATTCGTTGCAGGATCGGTGACCTGATAGTAGAAGTCCGCATCCAAGCCTGGCGGTGAGGCAATCTGGCACCCCCAAGCCGTCGACGAACCCGAGTTGATGATCGTCGCGAATGCCGTTGCAGGCTGCCCGATCTGCACGGATCGACTGGCGGGAAGAACGGCAGCTACCAAGGACGTCGCTGGCAACGTGCCAACCTGCAGCGCGAGCCCTGCATCGAGCATTCCGGCGCCGCACTGCTCCGTTGTTCCCGTCCAGCACCAGGAAGACGTTGGGAACACGCTGGAACTGGTCTGCGTGCGCGCCGATCCAATACTGAGCCGCTGTGCCGATCTCAGAGTGAGCCAGGGGTGGGAGCCGGTTTGGTGATGGCCGGCTGTGTTCAAGTGTAGGCGGTGTGCGTAGTGAGTTCTCCTTTGACGAGGGTTTATGCGCGCGGCAAGGCGCGCAGGGCGTAGCCCGTAGCGGCTTGCCGCGCGCGGCGGCGCGATCAGAGCGGGATCGATCCAGCTGCTCGGGCTTGGCGGCCCTTGCGTGCTTGCTCGCGGGCCTTGATCCGCTTCTTCGCGCTCGGCGGTGCTGTGGCTGAAGCGGATCGACTTCGTTGCCGGTCTCCACGATGTGGCAGTGGTGCGTGAGCCGGTCCAGCAGCGCCGTGGTCATCTTCGCGTCGCCGAACACGCTGGACCACTCGGCGAAGTCCAGGTTGGTCGTGATCATCACGCTGGTGTGCTCGTACAGCCGGCTGAGCAGGTGGAACAGCAGCGCCCCGCCGGCCTGGCTGAAGGGCAGGTAGCCCAGCTCATCGAGGATGACCAGGTCCATGCGCAGCAGGCTCGAGGCGATGCGCCCGGCCTTGCCTTGCGCCTTCTCCTGCTCCAGCGCATTGACCAGGTCGACCGTCGAGTAGAAGCGCACCCGCTTGCCATGCCGGGTGATGGCCGCCACGCCGATGGCCGTGGCCAGGTGCGTCTTGCCCGTGCCGGGTCCGCCCACCAGCACGACGTTGTGCGCGTCGTCGGTGAAGGCCGTGGTGGCCAGCGTGCTCACGAGCTTGCGATCCACCGGCGAGACCTCGAAGTCGAAGCCCGCCAGGTCGCGATGCACCGGGAACCTCGCCGCGTGCATCTGGTGGCTGACCGAGCGCATCGCGCGGTCGGTGCCTTCGGCCTGTAGCAGGTGCTCGATCAACCAGCGCGAGGAGTCCGATGCCCGGCGTGGCCACCTTGCTCGACCAGATCGGCCCAGGCACCGGCCATGCCGTGCAGGCGCAAGGCCTTGAGTTCGACCGTCACGTCACGCGTCATGGTCGGCCTCCTCGGGGTGGCTGTCGGCACGCAGGCGGTCGTAGCGCGCCGTGTTGGCCAGCGGCGCCAGCGTCACCTGCAGCGATGCGTCGCCGCCGTCTGCGGTGCCGGCGCGGCGTTCAGCCGCCCCAGCACGTTGACCACATGCTCGACGCTCACCCTGCCGGGCGGCGCAGCCTCCAGCGCGAGCTCCACCGCCACCAGCACCGGCTCCAGCCCGGCGCTGGGCACCAGGGCCAGGATCTTGGCCATCAGCCGGTCTCCGCCGGGTTCGCGCAGCAGCGAGCGGCGCAGCCGCAGCAGCGGCTCGGGCATCCCCAGGAACGGCGCGCCGTTGCGCAGTGCGCCGGGCTTGCGCTCAAGCAGCGGGATGTAGTGCTGCCAGTCGTAGCGGGTCTTGCCCTTGTCGCTCAAGCGCTCGTGTTCGGCCACGACGGCGTCGCCAGCGACCACCGCCACCCGCGTCGGGTACAGCCGCGTGCTCACCATCTGCCCGACCAGTTCGCACGGCACCGAGTAGCGGTTGCGCGCCACGCTGGCCAGGCAGGTGCTGCTCACCCGGGCGTTGTCCTCGACGTAGCCGTCGAACGGCGCGGGCATCGGCATGAGCTGGTCGCGCTCGAGTTCGAGCATCTCGGCCACGCTGAACTGCTTGTGCTCGGGGTGCCGGATCTCGCCCCACAGTGCTCGGCAGCGCTGGCCCAGCCAGGCGTTGAGCTCGGCGAAGCTGCCGAAGCGCTGCTTGGCCGCGTCGATCCAGATGCGCCGCCGGCTGTCCTGCACGTTCTTCTCGACAACGCCCTTCTCCCAGCCGCTGGCGACGTTGCAGAAGTCGGGGTCGAACAGGTAGTGCGAGCACATCGCCGCGAACCGCTTGTTGACGATCCGCCCCTTGCCCTTCTTGACCTTGTCCACGGCGGTCTTCATGTTGTCGTAGATGCCGCGCAGCGCAACGCCGCCCAGCGCCGCGAAGCCCTTCGTGTGGGCATCGAACAGCATCTCGTGACCCTGGCTCGGGTAGGCCACCAGCCAGAACGCCCGGCTCGCGCACAGCTTCATGTGCGCCACCTGCAGCTTGCGGTAGATGCCGCCGACGACCAGCCCTTCCTCGCTCCAGTCGAACTGGAACGCCTCGCCCAGCTCGAACGTCAGCGGCACGAAGGCCTTCGCTGCGCCGGCGCCGTCACGCTGAACGCGCCACTCGCGGATAAAGTCGGTCAGCCGCGAGTAGCCGCCGGCGTAACCCGCCTCACCGATCTCCTTGTGCAGCGCCTTGGCCGTGCGGCGTTGCTTCCTCGGGCGATGCGCGTCGACCTCCAGCGCCTGCTTGACGGCCTCGACGAACGGCGTGAACTTGCTCGGCTACTACGCCGCGCCGGTACTTCGGCGGGCCTCGACCTCGCCGTGCAGCCACTTCGACACCGTGTTGCGCGACAGCCCCGTGATGCGGGCAATCTCGCGCTCGCTCTTGTTCCCGCGGCGATGCAGCCGCCGGATCCTGCCAACCATGTCCATGGTGATCATTCCTATTTCCCCGCTGCACAAAAATGCAGCAGGTTAGGTCAAACACCTGGCTCAGTTTTGGGTCGGCACAACCCTCAAAAGTGGCTCAATTTTCGGTCGGCGCCAACAGCAGACGACGCAGATGTCGATGCTGTCCAGTCCCACGTGAACGGGGACTCGACAAATAATCGATTCTCGGTCCCAGACAATGGCAGAACAGGACCGATGTCTTGCATGAACAGATCGAAAGACGTCGCATTGGTCGCAGGGGGATCGAGCGAGGCCCAGCCGGTCAGGCGGGTGAAGGGGAGGACTACCTGTGGCGCGCCAGGCTGTGTGAAAACGCTCATTACGTTTCCCCACTTGGCGAAGTAGTAGTCGCCCGTGACAATGCTGTCGAGGTCAACCAAGCAGTATGGATTCGGCGGGTCCGGCTCCGTTCTGCTTGTCTTCGCGTTGCACGCCGGGTCACTGCCTTGCCAGCTACGGAACGAGGGCTGTTGCTGGGCAGAAATCGACGTCGCGCCGAACAGCAAGGCAAAGGAGACCGCGATTGCCACCCAACGTCGCCAAGCGATCTGGAAGGTTTGCGGGTGGACTCGAAGTGCACGCGCGGCTTCATGGCGACATTGCAGCAGGGAACTCATCGTCTCCTCCCCTGAGCACGGCCTCGGTTCTGGCCGTTCGTTTGTGCCTGCTTAAAGCAGGTCTCACGGTAGGTGGTCCAGCTATGTCCAATCGAGCCTGCGCAGGTCGCATGCCTGCCGACCGACGGCACGAGGGGTGTTTGAGCGCTGCGACATCGCATATGCCCCACTTGATACGAGCCGCCCCTCCGGCCTTTGTTGCCCGGGTGAGTTGTCCAACCGGTCAGGCGATCGGGCGCCGAGGCGGTCTTCTTGACAGCTTTGAAGCGCCCAGATTCCCGCAGAACTGCATGAAAGAGCAATAGAACGCAATTCGCCGCGCTAGATACCGATTCCATCCCATAGGCTCGGCGCAAGTTCCCATTCGCCAGAATTGATATCTGGACGTCGTTGCCACCGATAGAGCGCAAATCAAGCAACGTCCATGTGCCCGTTCTTGAGAAGTCCGAGCACTTGCGATAGGCGCCGTTTGGGTGATCGACTTTCCATCTGGTCTAAGTGTCGCGGTGTATCTGCAAGTGCCCGAGTAGAACTCCTCAAAGCAACTCCCGGTCAGGGTCTGCCCGCTGACTTCTATCGTCGGATCGGTGATGCTGCGTACCGAATGACCGCTCATCCCGACACCGTCATAGCTTCCGATCAGCGTCGCTATTGCGCGCAGGCAACGGCCTCTCCGTCTGTGAGGCCGTTCGGTTTGATTCCGTACGTTTTCTTCGTCTGACCATCCTTTGACATCTCAATGTAAACGTCTTCCTCTGTCTGTTTCGACGCATGCCTATCAATTGCCAGTTTCCTGTGCTGAAATCCCTAGCACTGATACGTTCCCGGTTCCGTGGTAACGCGCGCAGCGTCAATGGGTGCCGTGTAAATGCAGGTTGGATCGAAGAACTGCTCGATACGAATCGTCACATGTGTTGCGCTCGTGCTTATCGTTGGATCGCCGTTGTCAGTCGAGAACGTCTGGCTGGTCGTGATGCCAGTAGGCCATACTCCTTGCAAGGAGTCCAAGGTTTCAACAGCACAGCCTGCTCGACGAACTGGTGGTTGCGGGGGCGCTATTGACCTTGCCGTCGTTGACGACGAGTGTGGCAATGTAGGTTCCGGCGAGGTCAGCCACGAAGGTCGTCCTGGCGATCGTCGCTCCTGACAGCGTGGCCGCGCTACTCGCCGGCTTGCTCGTCAGGGCCCAGGCGAACGTCAGCGGGTCGCTGTTGGCGTCCGAGCTTGCGCTGCCGTCCAGGGTCACCGTTGACCCCGCCACGACTGTCTGCGCCGCTCCCGCATTGGCGACAGGCGCTACGTTGGCGGTGGGGGTGCCAAGCGTCCGAACCGCGACGCTGGTGGCACCCTTCACCTCGCCACCAGAGTCGCGGAACAAGACGAATATCCTGTTCCCTGCCGGATGGAAGGCGATGTAGTCCGAGCCGGCCGCAAACACCGCAAACGTCGGGGTGGCTCCTTCGATGATCGTCGTTGTCACCGAAGCAGAAGGTGCAGCCAAACAATTTCCTCCCGACGGGTCCGTCTGACAAATCGACACCCCGACCGGCAGAGCGCTGTTGCCGGTATTCGCGCTAGCCGAAATCGTTGCCGCCGCTCCAACGTTCACAGTGGCGACTGCGAAGAACCCCGTCCCCGTCGATCCGGGCACGTCGACGATGCCGGCCTCCGCTTGTCCGACCGTCGGCCGCCAGCGCAACGATGTCCGGACCCGGCCTCGACGTGCTCGACAGCAACAGCGAGTTCAAGCCCGAATACACCGGCGCGTCGGCCGCGTTCGTGCAACTGAATTTGAGCGGGATGTCCTGCGCGGCGAATTCCGCTTGCGGGGTCAACGCAATGAGAAACGACTGCGCCTGCCCCGCCCCGATGTCCACCGGAACGTTCTTGTAGGCCCGCAACTCGGCGCGTTGGTTGGTCGGATCCGTGACCCGATAGCAGAGATCCCGCCGCGAGCCCCGGCCGGCAGCGCGATCCCACATCCGGTAGCTGTCACCCCGCCACCGTTGATGATCGTCGCAAACGCCGTCGCCGGTGTCCCCACCTGCACCGCACGGCTGCCCGGCAGCACCGCCGAAAAGATTGACGTCTGTTGCGCCTGCGCCGATAACACCAGCAGACCACTGGCCGCCAGACTCCACCCAAGCCGCTTCAACCAACCGCTCATCGCTGTGCTCCTTCACCTCGACATGACGCCGACTATGCAGCAGGGGCATGGCCGTCAGCTATACAACTCCAGTAGCGAGTTCGCCTTCGACATCAACGCGTGCGGCGAGCCACAAGCGAAGCGCTCTGTCGGCCTTGATCTTCGCTCAAGCGCTGCGATCCACATCGCCCCTAGGACGTGCCGCTCGAGGCCCTTGATCCAGCCGCGCGTGCACCAGTGCTGTCTGTCGATGCGTGCAGGGTCGATCACGGTCTCGTGATAGTCGCGCGCCAAGCGACAGAGCGCTCGAGCCGCCGATCGCGACAAAGCCCATCTGGCGCTTCGATCCCCTCACGTCGCGCGTGTAGCCGTCGCTTCGATAGGACAGGGTGTTCGCGTTGATTGCCGAGCGAGCAACTTCCTTCAGGTGTGCCAACTTTCCACCTAGCCGACCCGACGAACGCGGAAACCGCTTACGGAGCGCAGAACCGGCGTTGGCTACTGGCTCAAGCCGACCTCCGCCGTGTGGCTCAATCCAAGACTGGCCTTAGACGCCAGCCACCCCAGAAACCGTAATTCAGGCGAGCAAACGGGAACTCCGAGCACCGAGTACAGTCGGAGCCGTCATGAAGCGAGACGGCCGCACGCTGGATCACGCCACGCTGGAGACGATCCGCCTGATGGCGATCGAACGGGTTGCCGAGGGCGAGTCGCCGGCCGCGGTGATCGAGTCCTACGGGTTCAACCGCACGACGATCTACAAGTGGATCGGCAAGGCGCTGCATTCGCGCGACGGCGTCGCGGCACTCGGCTCCACGGTCGGCACCGGACGCCCGCGCCGGCTCACGCCCAGGCAGGAGCAGCAGGTGTTTCGCTGGGTCAACGGTCGCGATCCGCGGCAGTACGGCCTGGACTTCGGACTGTGGACGCGGGCGGTGGTGGCCGACCTGATCGAGCGCAAGTTCGGTGTGCGACTGAGCGTGACCAGCGTGGGCGCGTTGCTCGAGCGGCTGGGCCTGACCCCGCAGAAGCCGCTGCAGCGGGCCTATCAGCGCGATCCGCAGGCCATCGAGCGCTGGCAGCGCGAGCACCTATCCGCGCATCGCCATGCAGGCGCGGCGGGGACGGCGCCGAGATCTTGTTCTGGGACGAATCGGGCTTTCGTGCCGACGCCGTGCACGGCAAGACCTGGGGCGTGCGCGGGCAGACGCCGGTCGTGCACCGACCGGGGCAGCGGCAGTCGATCAGTGCGGCCTCGGCGGTCAGCGCGAAGGGGGCGTTCTGGTACTGCACCTTCGGCGGCGCCCTGAACGGCGACGCTGTTCGTCGATCTGCTGCGCCAGTTCATGCGCGGCCGGCGCAAGCCGGTGCACCTGATTCTGGACAGCCTGCCGGCACACAAGACGCTGGCGGTGCGTGAGTACGTCGCCAGCACGCACGGCAAGCTGACGCTGCACTTCCTGCCCGGCTATGCGCCGGACCTGAATCCCGACGAACTGGTCTGGAGTCATGTCAAGCGCACCGGCGTGGCGCGCGCGCCACTGCGGGCAGGCGAGTCGCTGCGCGAGCGCATCGAGCTGCAACTGGCGCAACTGAAGTACATGCCACAGCTGATTCGATCGTTCTTCATGGCGCCGAGTGTCGCCTATATTTCTGACTGCTAAGTATGTGGGCCGGCGGCGACTGGATGAAGTTTCGGTTCATGACCATCGAGAGATCTCGTGAGGCAAACTCGCAATATATACGCCGATATGTTGTTGACATTCACTACATGTACAACCTTCGCACTAGAACTTAGGATGACATTAAGTTCAAGAATTCGCCAGACGTCGGTTGTGTAGGGCGAACTGAACTTGCAGACGCTACTTCTGGGGGGCAACTAATCAGATTTTCCTGTTATGGGCCAGGACTTACATTCATCGTTGAAGGCTATACGTACCAAGGCTGTGCAGAAAACGGTTGGTGCGGTCCAAGAACGACTGTTTATGATCAGATGACAATCCTTGGTGAGCAGCAAACCTGTAGCTATGGACTTGATTCTTCGGGCTCGTTGTTTCCTTAGTCTTACTGTGTCATTAAATTCAAGGCACTATACGCACGTCTTCGTCCTTTTTGTGAGCAACGATGGGTGCGAGCGATCGGTTTGAGCGATACATGGAGCACTTGGCGGCGGGACTCGGGCATGCGGACCGGCACGCCGGGTTGAAGGGCTACTGCACCGGGTTGATGCTGCCGTTGTCGCGCAAGAGCGTGGAGCCGATGGCGGCCAGCATCGACCGCGAGCACGCCAGCGCCAGGCACCAGTCGCTGCATCACTTTGTGGCGAAGGCCGAGTGGTCCGACAACGAGACGCTGCGGCGGGTCTGCCAGTGGGTGGTGCCGAAGATGGATTTCTCGGCCGGCGGCTACTGGATCATCGACGACACGGGCTTTCCGAAGAAGGGCAAGCACTCGGTGGGGGTGGCGCGCCAATACTGCGGGGTCCTGGGTAAGCAGGACAACTGCCAAGTGGCGGTGAGCATCTCGGTCGCCAATGAGCAGGCCAGCCTGCCCGTGGCCTATCAGTTGTACTTGCCGAAGGAATGGGCGAGCGACGCCAAGCGGTGCGAGAAAGCCGGCGTGCCGACCGAGGTGAAGTTCGCCACCAAGACCGAGATCGCGCTGGCACAACTGGAACGCCTTCTGGCCGCCGGCGCGCCCCGACACTGTGTGCTGGCCGATGCCGGCTATGGCGTCGACACCGCATTCCGGCACCACCTGAGCGAACTGGGTTTGTCCTACGTGGTGGGCATCACCTCCGCCGTGGTGGTCTGGCCGCCGGGGGTCGAGCCGTTGCCGCCGCAGCGCTATAGCGGTCGCGGGCGGCCGCCGGTCATGCCGCGGCGCACGCTCCGCCGGCAGCCGCTGAGCGTCAAGGCGTTGGCACAGCAACTGCCCGCCAGTGCGTTTCAGACGATCAGTTGGCGCGAGGGCAGCAACCAGCCACTGACCGGACGCTTTGCCGCCGTGCGCGTGCGCCATGCCGGTGGCAACGCGGGCCGCGCCCGCTTGCGCCCGGAGGAATGGCTGCTGATCGAGTGGCCCACCGACGAGGCCGAGCCACTGAAGTACTTTCTTTCGAGCCTGCCGGCCGCCACGGCGATCAACGACTTGGTCACCACGGCGCACTTGCGCTGGCGCATCGAGCGCGACTACCAGGACCTGAAGCAGGAACTGGGGTTGGGCCACTACGAAGGTCGAGGCTGGCGAGGGTTTCACCATCATGCGAGTTTGACGATCGCCGCCTATGGCTTCCTGGTCGCCGAACGTCTCGCCACCGGCCGCACCGCCGGCGCCAAAAAAAACTTCATCGCACGCCAAGTCGCTTCCCTTCCCGCGCATTACATCCCGCGTGGAAGCCCGGCGCGCGCAGCGGCACGTGGCGGACTCGATCGCCACGCTGCGCCACGAGCTGAGCTTCGCACTGATCTTCCGCCGCGGTCGATGTCCACGCTGTCGCGGTCAAAGCGCAAGACGACATTTGTGACACAGTAAGATTAGGGAAGCGCTGAACAAGCACCGCCTGTGAAGTAGATAGTGCAGTTAGCGCCAAGTTTCATGTCGAGAGCAACACCGAGGATGTTGATTGTGGGTGCAATCGACCGCTGTGAGCCTGGGCAGCGGTCGTTTCGCTCGCTACGGACGCACCAAGGCCGGCGCCCGTCGCTGCGCCAGCGCTTGGGTCACCTGAGCCAGCACCGTGAACGCCCGATTGGCGTTCTTCAGCAGCTTGAGCACATGGAACACGAGCGCCACCCGCGCCCGGGTGCGGGTCTTGGGTCCAGGTCTTCGCCCGCACCACCTCGTCCTCGCCCCACGGCTGGTGCATGCGCCGGTTGGTGAAGTCCTAGGCGTTGGGTGCTGCGTCCTTGGCGAGGTCGATGCAGCCCTGGTAGCCGCGATCACCCTACACGCGCGTCTCCTGCCCATGCAGCAAGTCCGACAGCGGGGGCTTCTCGTGCACGTTGGTCGGCGTGACTACCGCCGCGAGCACCACCCCGGTCTTGGCGGTGGCCCCCCCCACGGCACCCGTTGCCGTTCAATCTTGATCGCTGGCGTCCGCTGTTTAGTTCGCTACGAACGACTGCTTCCGGCAAGACTGAACGGCGGCTAGGGGTCGGGGGGAGGAGGGGGGGGGGAGGAGGAGGAGGGCCGAGGGGGGAGAAGAAGGGGGGGAGAGAGGGCCTAACGGGGGCGCGCTCGGGCCCTCGGGGGGGGGGGGGGGGCCCCCCCCCCCCCCCCGCCGCCGCGGCCGCTCCCGCCGCCCCCCCGCCCCGCGGCCCCCCGGGCCCCCCCCCCCCCCCCCCCCCCCCGCCCGCTGTCCGCTGTTCTCGGAGTCGGCTTTCCGGCGTTCTGAATGGGCGATCCCGGCGTTTCGAACTTAGTTCACCCGTCGAGCTACGCAGCTTGGGTTTGGGGCGTCCGTTTCAGAACTTTGCAGAGCCCCTTCGCCGGGCAGTGTCTGCTCTGACAATCGTTCCGAACATACTTCGTAACCGTCCGGCCAAGTCATCTTGAGGCCGGGACCTGAAGCGGGAACGATGGTGTCCACCAATCAGACAGGTGGACACCATGGCACAAGCCAGCCGGGTGCGGCGGCATCACAGTTCCGAGTTCAAGCAGCGCGTGCTGGCCGAGTGCGATCGGCCCGGTGCCTCCGTGGCGGCCGTCGCGTTGTCGCACGGCCTGAACGACAACCTCGTGCACAAGTGGCGCCGGCAGTCTCATCGCGGCGGTGCCGTCCAGGTCCGCAACGACGGCTTCGTTCCTGTCGAGGTCACCGCCGGCGAGTCGGTCGCCGCCGCGCCGTCGGTCATCGAGATCGACCTGCGCCGCGGCGCCAGCGCCGTGCAGATCCGCTGGCCGGTCTCGGCCGCCGGCGAGTGCGCCGCCTGGCTGCGCACCTGGCTGGCGTGATCCGCGTCGACGCGGTGTGGCTGGCGGTCGAGCCGGTCGATCTGCGCTTGGGTCCCGACAGCGCCCTGGCGCGCGTGGTCGCCGTCTTCGGCGCCGCCCAGCCGCACCATGCATACCTGTTCACCAACCGTCGCAGCAACCGACTGAAGATCCTCGTGCACGACGGCTTCGGCCTGTGGCTGGCGGTGCGCAGGCTGCATCAGGGCCGCTTCGTCTGGGCGGGTGCGCTGGCTGCCGGGACCGTGTCGATCAGCCGCGCCCAGTTCGATGCGCTCGTGCTCGGGTTGCCGTGGCAGATGCTCGCGCACGGTGTCGAGCAGCGTGGGGTGATCAGCGTGCTGTAGGTCGAGCGCCCGCGCAATCGCTGAAAGCGTGGATCGCGCGCGACGCAATACGTTGGCACCCTACGCGCCGTGATCGAGAACGCGCCCATCGACCAGCTCAGTGAGAACCAGGTGCGCGCGTTCGCGCTGCAGATGCAGCAGGCATTGCGCGCCAAGGACGAGCAACTGCAGGCGCAGCACCGGCAACTGGTGCACAAGCAGGCCACCATCGACAAGCTCACGCACGAGATGGCGGTGCTCAAGCGCCTGAAGTTTGCGGCCAAGAGTGAAGCGTTCAATGCCGAGCAGAAGAGCCTGCTCGAGGAAGCGATCGACGCCGACCTCGAAGCGTTGAGCATGGGCGCCGAGCTGGCGCGAGCTGGGGCCTACGCTGCCCCGCGCAGTGCCGAAGGCAGCAGCCGAAGCGCCAGCCGCTGCCGGCCCACCTGCCGCGGCGCGAGATCCGCCACGAACCGGACAGCACCACCTGCCGCTGCGGCTGCGCCTTGAAGCGCATCGGCGAGGACGTCGCCGAGAAGCTCGACTACGTCCCGGGTGTGTTCACCGTCGAGCGGCACGTGCGCGGCAAATGGGTGTGCGCCGCCTGCCAGACGCTGGTGCAGGCGCCGGTGCCGGCGCACGTCATCGACAAGGGCCTGCCCACCACCGGCTTGCTCGCGCAGGTGCTGGTGGCCAAGTACGCCGACCATCTGCCCTTGTACCGGCAGGAGGCGATCTTCGAGCGGGCCGGCCTGGCGCTGCCGCGCTCGACGCTGGCGCAGTGGGTGGGCGCCTGCGGGGTCGAGCTGCAACCGCTGGTGGCGGCGCTGAAGGCGGCGCTGCTGACGCGGCCGGTGCTGCACGCCGACGAGACGCCGGTGGCGATGCTGAAGCCGGGGAACGGCAAGACGCATCGGGCGTACCTGTGGAGCTACGGCACAACGGTGTTCGATCCGCTCAGGGCGGTGGTGTTCGACTTCGCCGACAGCCGGGCCGGTCGCCACGTGCAGGCGTTCCTCGGTGCCGATCAAGACGGCGGCGGCTGGCGCGGGACGCTGGTGTGCGATGACTACGCCGGCTACAAGGCGCTGTTCGCCGACGGCGTCACCGAAGTCGGCTGTATGGCGCACGCACGGCGCAAGTTCTACGACCTGTGGGCGAACCACACGAGCGCGCTCGCCGGCGAGGCGCTGAAGCTGTACGGCGAGCTCTACGACGTCGAGCGCGACCTCCAGGGGGTCGACGCCGACGGGCGTCACCGGATCCGGCAGCTGCGCTCGCGGCCGATCGCCGACGTACTGCACCAATGGCTGATCCTGCATCGGCAGAAGGTGCCGGACGGCTCAGCGACCGCGAAGGCGATCGACTACAACCTGAAGCGATGGGCGGCGCTGGTCCGCTATCTCGACGACGGCACTCTACCGATCGACAACAACTGGGTCGAGAACCGCATCCGGCCGGTGGCGCTGGGACGCTCGAACTGGCTGTTTGCCGGATCGTTGCGCGCCGGCCAGCGGGCCGCCGCGATCATGAGCCTGATCGGCTCGGCCAAGATGAACGACCTCGATCCGTACGCCTACCTGAAGGACGTGCTCGAGCGGCTGCCGACCCACCCGGCCAGCCGCATCGACGAACTGCTGCCGCATCGCTGGCGATCGACGCCGCTGCACTGATCGGCGAATCGCCGGTCAAGATGGGTTGGCCGGACGCTCACCATACTTCTCCCCTACCAGGGTTTTTTCTCACAACAAATGGTTGCTCAGAACAAAGTTGCCAACTGAACAACAAAGTTGCTAATTGCTGACCTGAACGTCTAACAAAGTTGCCAAACGCATTATGGGCACCGCGACAAAGACTCGATCGCTAAATGAAAGACTGTGTGTCGCACACCTACGCGGCAACGGGTGCGGACAGCGCCAGGGTTCGGATCATCTCGGCGCGCGAAGCCGCTCGCAACGAGCGCCGGCAGTACGAGAACGAGCCGCGATGAACCGCCACATCAGCCACCCGATCAGCAGCTAAAGGAAGAAGGTGAACACGATGGGAATGCAAGCCACTCCGAACGACTACATGCCCGCCG
The DNA here is from genome assembly GCA_034522655.1 of Burkholderiaceae bacterium. Lineage (GTDB taxonomy): Bacteria > Pseudomonadota > Gammaproteobacteria > Burkholderiales > Burkholderiaceae_F > JALHMQ01. The sequence continues at coordinate 204,019 of JAXHLD010000039.1, read as the reverse complement.
AGATCGACTTCTCGAAGGGCTCACGCGGCAAGTTCTTCAAGCCAGGCGCGGCCGTAAATCTGCCGGTGTACCTTGATGCCGAGGTGCAGGCTTACCTGTCGGCACGCGCCAAGGCTCGCGGCGTCGAGGTCGGCCAGCTCGTCAATGAGCTGCTCAAGAAGGACATCGAACTCATCGAGGCAGTAAGGTAACAAACCCAGAGACAGCAGCGCCCGCGATGCGGGCGTTGCTTCATCATCGGGTGATTCTCTGCCCAGGCTTATTGCAGTCCTCTAACGCCATCGAATCCGCTCGAAGGCGGATCTCGACCTCGGTGCGATCACCGGCGGCATCGACCGCATCGACACTGATGACGATCAGGTACTTGGCCTGATCGCCCACGAGCAGCTGAGCTCGGATGTCGTTGATGGTGTCGTTGGGAATGACCCCGCCGGGCTCGAAGACCACGCCCTTCACCCCCTCGAAGACAATGAAGCCATCCGGCAAGTCTTCGGCTGTGTAGTAATCCCAAGTGGCCGAGCGGACGCGGGAAATGCAAGTCGCCTGAACCTTGATTTCGGCGTTCCAACCATCGATCAATACCGCCTTGCAGCCACGGTCACCAACGTAGATGGTCTTGAGAAATTCGACAACGTCCATAGCGGTCAGTTGATAGGCCAATGGGCTGCAGGACTATTCGACGGCACCGTATTCCCGTGAACATCGAGCGACGAACCTTGCCCTTTCATTCCAGGGCCGGTGCCGGGCGCGTGTCCGTGGCCGTGCGGCGTCGGGTTGTTCGCGTGGCCTTGCGGGTTTAGCCGCTGATAGTTCGAGCCATTGGGATAGAGCGTGTGCGTATCGACGCCACCTTTGCCAGCCGCAACCGTCCGGCCGCCCACTGGTTCAATCATCGCGTTGCCCTTCGAGTCCACGACGATCCGACCAATTTGGTTTCCAGCCTTATCGGTGGCCGGGCCTACCTTCCCTACGCCCTTTGCGGCAAGTGATCAATGCTTCGTCGCTCTTCTCACATCAGCAATCAAGTGTTCAGAGTCAATCTGATCCTTCGCCTTCTTCGCCCGGTCGATGATGGTTTCGATAGCAGCAACAATGTTCTCTGCCAAAAAGGAGCGGAACGGTCCAGGACCCGCCGCCCACACGCCCTGCGGAACGAATACATCTGCAGTTGCATGCTTAGACTTGCGCTGCAGACGTACATTGTCGACACCGCTCTTCTCCCAGCTCTGCACCGACCCGTCGATCCTAACAACAAGCGCAAACTCCTCGAAGCTCTGACCGTAGGGGCCCTGGCACTCTCTCGCGAGAGCCCGCCGCAACTCCATGCATACTTCCGAAGTCGCCGCGTGTGCGTCCTTGCCACCAACATCGACCCCAAGGGTTACGACCGGCTTGGCGAAGGTCATTCGCCTCTCCTGCGGCCAGCCCACGGTTCGCGATTGTCCGGACCCGGGTTGGTTTCGACCAAGTCTCGCTCCTTTCGGATAATCTCACTCCGCGGACCACGATCTGTTCGTACGACCGTTCCGCCGTCGATCTCTCTACTCGTGTAGCGCTTCGTCGGATCTTCGTGCTTCGTTACACCGTGCTTCAGGAAGTTACCGTCCTTGTCGTACTTCTCGTAAAGCGTCGCAGGCCGCTCGTCGACCTTGTTGCCGTGAGGTGCTCTCCTTGCGGCAGGTCAATTACGGCTGCTCGGTCTCCGATACCTCGATGGTCACCTCCAACTGCGGATTGAACGACTCCGCTGTTCCGGGACTACAGCGATAATGCCGACGGCTAGGCTGCGAATCCACAATCGCCATACCCGCATTCCCAGTCCACTTGTCTTCTGTTACTGCACCATTGGGATGAACCGTGCGGAAGATGTTCCAGACGCGGAGCTCACCATCGCGGCAGTCGACCTCATGTGTAACTGTAAGCGGGAGTCCTGGATCGAACCAAACATGCAATAGCGGCACCGCCTTCCCGTCGCTGAGCCAAATAGCGCCCGATGGAGCCTTGAGCGCGATACCTTGACCAGCACACGCCCTGCTAGCGCGTACAGATACCATGCCGCGACGCACGGCAATGCGGTCCATCTGCACAACCTGGACACCATTTACGTGCAATGGCGCACCCCGGGTCTCGACAAACTGTTCCTGGAGTGTCTTCATGGAATCAGTACCCCGGCCGCCGCATCGGATCCACCGCGGCATGTTCCTGCGGCCATCGCGGAACAGTCTCAGTGCCACCGTCACGCCGTGGCACCGGCTCATGTGAACGCTCCATCGACTCAATGCCACCTTTGTCAGGGTTGTAGCGTTGCGGCGGCAATCCCTGACGCATGCGTTCCATGTCGGCTGCCGAGTAGTCGCCACGCGTAGGACTTGCCGCTTCATTCTTCCACTCGCGGCGGGTAACAGTGCGGTCAGACGGCGCATTGCCGGCGCGGGTCGGGGCGTGCGGACTGACCCCAGGTCTCCACCTTGCGGCAGGCGCACCTTTCGCCAGCGCTCCGGGCACGTTACCTCCGGCCTTTCCTACCGGGCCACGCGCACTGAGAGCTAACAGCCCAACGTTGATGGCATTGGGGTCGCGAATCGTAACGCCTAGCTGCCTTAGGAAATCGCCAGCCGTCCAGGACAGCGCCGTAACCGGAAAGAGAGCGGCACGCTCCCACGCGTCAGTGCCGAAGGCTTCAACCTTCTCGGCGCCTGCAATGAGGGCTTTCGAAACCTGGCACCTAGCGCTAAGGCATTCACCGTTGATAACTACGCGTTCTAGGATCTGCTCCCGTTGCGGTGCTTCTTGCTCGCTCGTGTTCGAAGAGCCGCTGGTGAGACATGCCTTTGTGACTTGGCAGAACGAGCTCAAGTGATAGCAGTTCATGCCCCCTCGATTTATGCACTCCTGCTCGCTTTCGTGCGTTCGTCCGAAGAGATCGGGAATCGTCTGCATCGCGATCATCGACAGTTGCCAAGACAACGAACCGAAGCCGCCAGTTAAGCCAGTACTGCTGCCCCCGCCAAGCCCTCCCGGGAGATCCACCAACCGCACCTGCGCAAACCCGCTCGGGTCCGTGTACGCATACGGGTTGTTCAGCACGTACGTGTAGCGGTTGAAGTTCTGCCCGTCGCTCGGGTCCGGCACCGTCGGGTCCGCGCTCATGAACCGCCCGAGGAGCGGGTCGTACACGCGGCCGTTCATGTGCACCAGCCCGACCGCGTCCAGCATCTCGTGCTCGGTGTAGCCGTACCGGTGGTCGAGCGAGCGCAGCGTGTCGCTGTCGCTGCCGTCGCCGTTGCGGCGCTTGCCCCAGGGGTCGTAGAACTGCCGCTCCAGCACCCCGCCCGCCTCGTCCAGCACCGCGACGGTGGAGCCGAGGCGGTCCTTCTGGTAGTAGCGGATCTGGCGCTGGGTTGGCGCGGCCGTAATGTTGGCCGCGCTGTCGGTGTAGCGGTCCACCAGCACCACCCCCTGCGGCAGGAAGGTGCGCACGTGGGTGGTGTTGTCGGCGGTGCGCGTCTCGCGCTCGATGGCGCCGGCATAGGTATGCGCCGTGGTGCCGGGAATCGGGCCGCCGCTGACCGTGATGGTCTGGCGGATGCGCTGGTACTCGGGGCCGTAGACGAAGGCGTGGGTCGAGATGCCGGTTCCTGCCGCGCCCGGGCCGGCCCCGCTGGCCTTGGTGATGCTCAGCGGGTAGTTGAAGCTGGTCCAGGTGACCGTGCGCCCGAGGCCTGAGGTCAGGTTGCCGTTGGCGTCATAGCCGAAGGCCGGGTTGGCGATGTTGGCCACCGTGCCGGTGATGCTGCTCACCGCCTGCGGCCGCACCGAGGTCGAACCGCTGGCCGGATAGGTATAGGTGCCGACGCCGGTCTTGCTGGTGATGTTGCCGATGTCGTTGTAGGTGATGGCGACGGCGCCGCGGCCCACGACCTGGCTGCTGGTCAGGCGATTGAGGTTGTCGTAGCCGTAGTTCTCGGTGATCAGGCCGCCCGTGCTGTTGAGCTGCGACCGCGAGTCCAGGTTGCCGAGGATGTCGTAGGTGTAGGTGTCGTTCTGCGCGGTGCCGTCGGGCTCTGCACCGGCGAGCTGGCCGGCGCGGATCGTCTCGAGCAGACCGCGCTGGGCATGGAAGTCGCGGCGGGTGACGACGCCGTTGCCGTGGCTCTGGCGGCGGACGCGATCCAGCGCGTCCTGCTCGCTGACAGTCCAGAGAATGGCACCGTCGCTGCGGCGCATCTGCCCCAGGTAGCCGGTGCTGGTGTAGGCGTAGTCCACGCCCACGGTCTGGCCGCCGCTGGTGGCGCCGACGGCGCGCCGGATGTGATCGACGCGGTTGACGCGGCCGTTGCCGTCGTACGTGCTCTCGGTGACGAAGTCGAGATCGAGTCGTACGGTGGTGCGCTGCGGCCGCCCCAGGCTGTCGTAGGCGTGCAGCCGCCGGTAGTCGACCGCGCCGGTCCCGGTATGGGTGGTGGCCTCGGCAAGCTTGCCGACGCCTTTGGTGGCCGTGTCGTAGGTCCAGCGGTGGTCGAGGTCCGGGCCGAGGCGGTGGATCAGGCGGCCCAGCGCGTCGAACCTGAACTTGAGGGTCTGCACCTTGGCGTCGGTCTGGCTGCGCACTTCGCCGAGTGCATTGACCACGTAGTTCCAGGTGCCGAGGTTGGGGTCTCGCAGCTGGGTCTTGCGGCCCAGCTTGTCGTAGGTGACCTGGATACGGTTGCCCAGCGGATCGGTCACCGTCGCCAGGTTGCCGAACGGCTCGTAGGTGTACGTCGTGAGCTTGCCGTTAGCGTCCGTCACCGTGCGCAGGCTGCCGAGTGCGTTGCGGATCTCAGTGCGCGTCTGGTTCTTGCTGTTGGTGAACGTTGTGGTCAGGCCGTTGTGCGAAATGGTGGTGCGGCCGGTGGTGGGGTCGTTGACCTCCGTGGTACGACCGAGGTCGTCGTACAGGTAGGTGGTCTGCACTGCGGGCTCGGTACTGAAGCGCGTGCGCGTCTTGCTCTGCAGGCGGCCCTTGGCGTCGAACAGCCGCTCGCCGTTGCGCTCCTGCCCGTCGAACGCCCAGCTCTGCCAGCGGACCGGCCGGCCCAGGGCATCGAGATAGTTGACGCTGGGCACGCTGATCTGCTGGTTGCTGCCATTGAAGGTCTGCGTGGTGACCAGCACCTTGGCCGTGCCGCAGCCGCTGCTGCACTGGGTGTAGGTGCTGGTGGTGTAGGTGCCGTCGGCACGGCTCTCGCGCAGCCGCCGACCCCAGCCGTCGTACTGCCAGAAAGTGGTGATGGCGTTCGGACCGGTGAGGGAGGTCACCTGGCCGGTCCGCGGGTCGTAGGCGCGGGTCTCGCTCTGGTTGAGCGCGTTGGTGACGTTGGTCGGATAGCGATAGCGGCTGTCGAAGACCAGCGTTTCAAGGGTGCGCGTGCGGGCGGTGCCGTCTTCGCTCCATGCCGGGGTGGAGGTGTTGACCTCAGTCCAGCTCAGGACGCGAGATGTCACGACACCGGTGCCGGCGTGGCGGTTGAGCGTGGTGGTGGACTTCAACCGCGTGGTGGTGTCCGCGGTTTCGACGACCTCGGTGGCGAGCTCACCCTGCGTCGTGTAGGTCATGTCGCGCCGGCGGGGGACGTTGCTGAAGCCCGGGGCACCGCGCGTGACGGTGACACGCGTGGGACGGCACAGCAGCCAGCTGGTGGCGTTGTTCGAGTACGTGGTGGCGACCGACTCGGTGAACGTCTGTCCGCCCGCCACAGACGTGGTCGTGCGGGCGGTTTCGCAGCCGTAGGTGTTGTAGCTGATGGGGTCGGTGGTGACCTCTCTGACGATGGCGTTGTTGATGTCGGCCAACTCGCGCTCAGTCTCGACCGTGCGCGTGAATCTTGGGAAGTACGCCTTCGGGTTGCTGTTCGATGCGTTGGCCGTGATCGTCGAAGCCAGCGTGTTCTCCGCGCGCTTGATCTCACGCCCGTTGGCGTGCGTTGCACGAATCAGTGTCGGCATGCCGACGGTCGGGAACGCCTGCGAGACTTCGGTGCGCGTCGTGACCTGGCTGACGCTGTCGAGGGCTGTGAACCAGCGGAAACCGAGGAAACCGCGGCCGTTCAGGTCAGTCTTCGCGCCGCCGTAGGTGTAGGTCGTCGAGGTAAACCCGCCGACGCCGTTGTCCTTGCGGACTTCGCGTACGAGACGCGTGCCGTCCTGCAGGTTGCGTTGCGGGTACGTCGCAGTGACATCGCGCACATAAGCGGCGCTGTCCTGCATCGACGCGTAGGTGATCTGCGTCTGCTCGCCGACGCCGTTGGTAACCGTCAGCAGCAGATCCGGCGTCGGGCCGTCGGCGAGGAAGACGCTCCACTGATCGTTGGCACGATCGTAGGTCGCGATGTCGGGGCGGCTGTCGCCGTTGAAGTCGCCAAGACGCCAGAAGACCATGGCGGTCGACACCCAGCTGACCCCCGGATTGATGGCGGGGCCGGTCCAGTCCTGGCAGGCATAGGCCGCACCCTGGGGTGGTTGATCGATTTACAGACGGGGTTTTCGTGTGTATCATACACACATGAGTAGTGCTGACCTGATACGTGAACTCAAGAAGGCAGGTTGGCGACTTGCCCGTGTCAACGGTTCTCATCATGTCTTCACACACCCGCAGCACACAGGCATCGTGGTGGTTCCTCACCCCAAGAAGGACCTTGGGCTTGGGCTGGTAAAGGCCATACGGCAACAGGCCGGGATTTGAAAAGAGGCATGCAACATGCGTTACCCCGTCGCCATTGAACCTGGTACCGAGACCGAAGCATTCGGCGTCGTTGTACCTGACCTGCCCGGGTGTTTCTCCGCCGGTGACACGATGGAAGAGGCCATGGCTAAGGCTGAAGAAGCCATAGCTGCCTGGATTGAAACCGCCCTTGATACGGGGCAGGATATTCCTCAGCCCTCCAGCGTCGACGCCTTGCGCAAGAAACACAAGGAATGGAGGACGTGGGTCTGGGCCGTCGTCAAGGTGGACCCCGCGGTGCTTGATGACACTCTTGAACGAGTAAACATCAGTCTGCCGCGTCGAGTGCTGCACCGGCTCGACGCATTGGCCCGCGCCACGGGCGAGACTCGCTCGGGGTTTATCGCGCGCATGGCCCTGGAGGGCCACCAGGCCACCACCTGATCACCAGTGGCGCCGCTCGATGCCCGCTTTGCGGACCTCGATCTGGATACCCGAGTACCCGCAAAGGGTCGGTAGCGTCAGAAGTCGCGTAGCTCCGCAGCGGTCGTTGGCTGCGGGACAACGTGCTTTCGGAACGCGGCCTGCGTGTCGTAGGTTAGGCGGCCGGCGCGCGGATTGAGTGACGGCGTGCGGGCGAAGGGCCTGCCACGCTGATCAGCCATGAGAGGGCTTTGCCCAGTCGTCACCAGCAAGCTCGGTACCTCGCGTTCAGAATGTCGGCTGTTCGGCGATTGAATGGCCGTCAGCGAAGTGGTCTCCGGGATCAGCCGCGGGTTCGCGTCGTACGCTCGTTCGGCGCCTGCGCGTTTGGCATCTTTGTTGAAGAAGCCATCAGAAAACTGGCGCCTTCCGGCGGCGATTTGGCAACTTTGTCGATCAGGCGTCGAGGGATGATCGCTCGCGAGAGGCGCTTCAGTTCTCAGTTCCAGTTAGCAACTTTGTTCTGAGCGACCAACAAAGCGCTCGATGAACCAGCGGTGTGCTTGACGGCCGTTGGGAGCAGACACAACAGAGCGCTCGACGGTGAAGCCTGCCTGGAGGCTGCAAAAGATGAAGTCGGTCGGGCCGGGTGACCTCAGGCCCAATGCCGCTCATGGGGCTGTCTGGCTGATGGTCGCAGTGAGCGAACGCCAGTGCCGCTTGTGCGAGCGCGGAATCTGCCCTGATGGGGCCCGTCCTTGTGGCCGAGCGGCACGCGACTGAGCAGAGCGTGCACGGCCTGACATCGAGGCAAGTGCCGCCCACGAATTGCTGGAGTCGATCGCCGTGCGCCGGCGCCAGTTTCGCAAGCCTTGCGCGCGGGAGTGGATGCGTCTCTGTTCTGTCGATCATGAGTCCGGCATGTTGCGAACCCAGCTAGCGATCCCCGTTCCCGCCCGCCGCGCCTGGGACCTGCTGATCGACACGCAGGCCTGGCCCGCGTGGGGGCCCAGCGTGCGGGCGGTCGATGCGCCGGCGCGCTGCATCGGGTCTGGCGTGCGCGGGCGCGTGCAGACGACCCCCGGCGTCTGGCTGCCTTTCGTGGTCACGGACTGGGTCGAAGGGCAATCCTGGGCCTGGAAGGTCGCCGGCATCCCCGCCACGGGCCACGTCGTCGAGGCGGTCACTCCGACGACGTGCCGCGTGACGTTCACGATTCCTGTCTGGGCCCCCTTGTACCTGCCCGTGTGCCAGCTCGCGCTGCGCCGGTTGCGCGATCTTTCGGTCGGTTCAGCGCCAGACATCGGCTAGCAGCAGGTCTCCTCGGTGGAGACGATCCGCGCGCGACGAGGCGGGCCGAGGTCGTTCCCGCCGCGAGGCCAGCACGTAGCATCGAGCGCATGCGCATCGGCATCGACCTCGGCGGCACCAAGATCGAAGGCATCGCTCTTGACAACAACGGGCGTGCGCTGCTGCGGCGGCGCGTCCCGACGCCGCAGGGTGACTACCGCGCCACGGTCGACGCTGTGGCTGCGCTCGTGGCGTCGATCGAGAAGGACACCGCCGCTCGCGGGACGGTGGGCGTCGGCATCCCGGGCGCCCTCTCGCGCGTCACCGGACGGGTAAAGAACGCCAACTCGACATGCCTGATCGGCAAGCCGCTGCAGGGCGATCTCGAGGCGGCGCTGGGGCGTCCTGTCAGGCTTGCGAACGACGCGAACTGCTTTGCGCTGTCTGAGGCGGTGGACGGCGCGGGCAAGGACGCGCCGGTGGTGTTCGGGGTCATTCTTGGCACGGGGGTCGGCGGAGGCATCGTCGTGGACGGGCGGGTGCTCGAGGGACCGAATGCGATCGCGGGGGAGTGGGGTCACAACCCACTGCCCCTGCCAGTCGGTGACGACCTGCCCTTGGGGCCCTGCTACTGCGGCCGATCGGGATGCATCGAGACGTACCTGTGCGGCCCGGCCCTGGCGCGCGAGGGTGGGGCGTCGAACGAGTCAGCCATCGCCCGGTACGAGTCGCGCCTGGCGCGCGCTCTGGCCGGCGTGATCAACGTGCTCGACCCCGACGTGATCGTCCTGGGCGGTGGCGTCTCGAACATCGACCGCTTGTACGAGACCGTGCCGCGGCTCTGGGCGGCGTACGTCTTCTCAGATCACGTTGTCACCCGGCTCAAGAAGCACGCTCACGGCGACTCGAGCGGCGTCAGGGGCGCCGCATGGCTGTGGAACGAGTTGGGGTCCGGGTAGGTGTCCGAGCAGGTGTTCTGCGGTCCGGCCAGGGATCGCTCAGGCGGCCAGCCTTGTTTGAATGCAACTGATCGCCTCTGCGCAGCGATGGCGGTTGACGGGCAGGGTGGTCAGATCGCTTCTCGGCCAGGAACTGCCGTAGGCGACCCGCCGGAGAGCGGACATCCGCGCCGTTTTGCAGCACGCACTACCCAGGCTTGACGAGCGTTCGGCGCCTACGCGCCGTGGGCCGCGAGAGCGGGAGCACATCGCGGGTGTACTCGGCGAGCATGTTGCAGAAGGCGGCAGCGTACGGCGGCAACGTGCGCCGGGCGTCTCGGAAGACGGCCAACCGCTCTCGCAGCGGTTCGCCCCTGTAAGTCACGACCGATCACATTCAGCGCGTACCGGTTCGCCTGTACAGCCGACGGCACGACGGCGATCCCGTGGCCGTGCTCAGCCATCGCCAGCAACGTGTGCGGTGTCCGACTCTCGAAGACGATATTCGGCTCGAAGCCCGCCAGCCTACAGGTGGCGTCGAACGTGCGGCGGGATACGAAGCTGGCATCGAGCACAAGCAGCGGCTGCGGCGCGAGGCGGCCAATGTCCAAGCCAGCTTGCCGAGAGCCCGCGAAAGGCTCGCGAGCGGCGGCAAGCACTTCGACCACTTCCAGCGGATGCGCGGCAAAGCGGGTGTCGCCGGGGTTGACCGCGCGCAGCAGGTTCTGGCCGAGATGGATTTCACCGCGTTCGAGCATTCCGAGCGTGTCGGACCATGCAATCGCCTCGATCACGGTCACATTCACGTTCGGGTAGCGCTCGCGATAGCGGTGCAGGAAGCCTGCCATCACGCCTTCGATGAATTGCGGAGACGCCGCGACCTTCAACTTGCCGGTCTCGCCGCCGACCAGCAGGCGAGCCCGCTCGCGCAACGAATCGGCACTGCTCAAGAGGTGACGGCAGTCTTCGAGCAACTGTTCGCCTTCACCCGTCAGCATGAGGCGTCGACCTACCCGGTCGAAAAGCCGAAGTCCGAGCTCCAGCTCGAGATTGGCAATCTGCCGCGAAAGTGCTGGCTGAGCCACGTGCAGCCGCACTGCTGCCTTGGAGACGGTACCCACCTCGGCCACCGTGACGAACGTGCGCGCGTACCTGAGATCCATGAAGACTGTATATGCGGATCCGGCATGGGTTGCAAGCGCACATATGTATTGGACCCAGCAGATCAGCGGGCCCACTCTGTTGCCAACCGATGCGATCCACGCAGCGACCTCAACCACTGACCGGCGAGGACATGATGAAACGAACGCTCGCGCTATGCCTGACCGCACTCGTACTCGGCTCCCTGGCCGTGACGGTTCACGCCGAAGCCTGGCCATCGCGGCCGATCAAGGCGATCGTGCCGATCACGCCCGGAAGCGTGATCGACGTTGCGCCGCGGCTCGTGTTCGAGCAACTCGCGACACAGCTTGGGCAGCCCGTCGTGGTCGAGAACCGTCCGGGCGCGGGTCAGACGATGGGGGCCAGCGCCGTCGCGCGCTCCGAGCCCGACGGCTACACGCTGCTCGTGAACTCGGCTGCCCATGCGATCGCCCCATCGCTGTACCCCAACCTCGACTACCACCCGGCACGCGACTTTGCGGCAGTCATCCCGCTTGGCCTCACGCCCTTCGTGCTGGTGGCTCCGCCGGAGCGCGGCTTCCGAACCGCAGCCGACCTCGCCGAAGCGGCGAAGGCCAAGCCGGGTGCGTTCAACTTCTCGTCGCCCGGCGTGGGCTCCGCCTCGCACCTCAGCGCAGAACGATTTCGCTTGAGTGCCGGAGTGGCGGCGACGCACGTGCCGTTCAAGGGCGGTGCCGAAGCCATGACCGAAGTGATCGCAGGACGGATCGACTTCGCCTTCATCGCGCTCGGTGCCGCATTGCCGCAACTCCGCGCAGGCAAACTCGTGGCGCTTGCTGTGAACGGCGAGGCGCGATCCCCATCGCTGCCCGACGTGCCGACGCTTCGTCAGGCCGGCTTCACCGACGCGGAATACCCGATGTGGTTCGGAATCTTCGTTCCGGTGAAGACGCCGCGATCCATCGTCGAGAAGTTGCACCGGGAGACAGTCAAAGCGCTGCAACAGCCCAAGGTCCGAGAAAGGCTCGCAGGGCTTGGCGTCGATCCACTGGACATGACGCCAGCTGAGTTCGACGCGCTGGTGCGAAAGGAGATCGACACCAACGCTGCGCTGGTGAAGGCCATCGGATTGAAGGCGCAATAGCGTGCGCTGGCCAGGGTTGGGGCCGATGCAACCTGCGTCTGTGCACCCGCGAAGAGCATCTGATGTCTAGCGCCTCGACCTTCGCCACCGCGGATGGCGATGGATACGAACTGCAGATGGGTCGCTGGAGCCGGCGACTCGCGCCGCTCTTCGTCGATTTCGCCCGCATTGGCAAGGCGCGTCGTGTGCTCGACGTGGGATGCGGGACCGGCAACCTGGCCTTGTTCCTTGCGCAGCAGGATGCCGAACTTGTCGAGGTCCACGGAATCGACATGTCCGCAGCCTATGTCGAGTACGCAAGGCGTCGCAGCGACGACGCTCGCCTGACGTTCCAGATCGGCGATGCCCGCGCGCTGCCCTACCGAGCAGAGTACTTCGACCACACGCTAGCCATGCTCGCACTGCAGTTCGTGCCGCGTCCCGAGCTTGCTGCCCACGAGATGCGCCGAGTGACGCGACGCGGCGGCACTGTCGCGGCTGTGACGTGGGATACGCGAGGCGGCTTCGTGGCACTGCGTCTGGTCCTCGACGCGGCCGCCATGCTGGACCAGGCAGGGCGTCGCGCGAGAGCGGCGGCGTACACGCGGCCGCTGAGCCGCCCGGGTGAGCTGGCGCGCGTCTGGTCCGACGCCGGGCTGAGCAACGTCGTACAGGAATCGGTCACGATCCGGATGGAGTTCGGGTCGTTTGTCGACTTCTGGGCGCCCATTGGAGGCAAGGAAGGTCCCGTCGCCGAGTATGTCGGTGGCCTTGGCTTGGAAGGCGCAGAGCGCTTGCGTGAGGCGGTGCGGCTGGCGTACGTGGATGGCGAGGTCGACGGGCCGCGCTCGTACGCTGCGACGGCGTGGGTTGTGAAAGGCACGGTGCCATGAGCGCAAAGCGGAAGTTCAAGGTGACTTCTTTGGATCGGTAGCACGCGCTGCGAGCGACTTCTCAGGGACGACTTGCCGCGGGACTTCGCTTGGGTCAGCGGGCACGAAATCTCGATGTCTTGCGCAGCCTCGGCCGGACGGACTCTGTCTGTCACAGTCATTGTTCCCCGCTGGGACATATCATCGGAACCATGACAACTCCCGCAAAGCGCGCAAATCCCTCGAGGGGCAAGCAGTCCTCCAAGCTGGCGCCTGCAGCATCTGCGCCGCCGACCGAGCCGTTTCTTCGTTTCTATCACTCCGAAGCGCTGCGCAAGAAGACACTTTCACTTCTCGGCGCCGTCGAGCAGGCCGACGATGCGACGACGCACCGCGACGCTCTCGCCAAGCTCGTCGTCGAGTTGACCAATAGTGGCCTCGACTACTACTTCATGAAGCAGCTCAAGCTCGCCAAGCCGGGCTTCGTTGTCGAGCAGTCGGCGAACCTGGGATTGGTAGGCGTGCAGCAGGTCATGGGGTCCGTCATCCGTCAGATCATCGGCTGGATGAATGGCCCACAACTGCTTTCCGTGTGCGGCTCCATCCGGCAACTCATGCTTTGAGCCTCGAGGCGATTGTCCCGGTCTCAGATATCGGTCCAGAGGCCTTGAATCGCTTGCTCCCCGGCAATTCCATTCGGCTGGCCCGCATCCGCCGCTGTCGTCAGGCGGCGAGCGTCCGCGAGCCATGCGAGCGAGCCGCTTTCGAGCGAGCGCCGGCGTTCTGCCGCCCGATGTGTCGTCGCAGCCGGTGAGGGCGGCTCGGCGACCGGTAGAGCGCGCACCCGGCGTGCGCCGTCCGGCGACCGTCGCAATCCGCAGCGCCTGCGGCTTTGCCCCCGGACAAACGCGAACACGTGCAACTCTGTCCGGCCCGTTGCGTCTGCTTCTAAGCCCAGTGCCTTCCGGCCCCTTTTTCGTATTGACGCCGTGACTACCCATGTCCAGCGAAATTCAATCCTCCGCCTGCACCGTCTACTTCGACGGCGGCTGCCCACTGTGTCGGCGCGAGATCGGCCATTACCGGCGCCAGGCGCAGAGCGCACCGTTCGCGTGGGTCGACGTATCGACTTGTCACGCGGCTGAACTGGGCGCGGACCTCGATCGCGCCGCCGCCCTGGCGCGCATGCACGTGCGGCGAGCCGATGGTCAACTGGTGTCAGGGGCGGCCGCCTTTGCCGAGGTCTGGCGGCACCTGCCGGCCTACGCGTGGCTGGCGCGGCTGGCGGCATGGCCGGGGCTGCTGGCCGTGATGGAGGCCGGTTACGGCGGCTTTCTCAGGCTGCGTCGCCTGTGGCGTCGGCCGGGCTTCGCTGGGCCCACGCCGTCGCTCGCAGCGCCGATTGCTGTCGCGCCGACGTCCGCCGCGGACCGCGAGATCGACGTTCGTGATTCGGCGCACGCGGCGCAAGCGTGCGGTCGCGCCGGCTGCCGCGACCGGCAGTGATCCCGTAACGTTCGCCCATGACCGCCGTCGCCTCCGAGATCGATCGTTTCAATCGCCTGGCCGCGACCTGGTGGGACGCCGCAGGCCCGATGCGGCCGCTGCACGTGCTCAACCGGTTGCGCCTGGATTACCTGCAGGCATTGGTGCAGCAGCACCTGCGACTGCCCGGTCCCGGGCTGCGCGGCCTGCGCGTGCTCGACATCGGCTGCGCTGCCGGCCTGCTGTCGGAGCCGCTGGCGCGCGCCGGCGCGCGGGTCACCGGGGTCGATGCCGCCGAGAAAAACATCGCGGTGGCGCGCGCCCACGCGGCGCGCGAAGGGGTCGCGGTCGATTACCGGGTGGGCGAAGCGACCAACGCAATCGGCGCCGACGAACGCTTTGATCTCGTCGCGCTGCTCGAAGTGGTCGAGCACGTGGACGACGTGCCGGCGGTGGTGGCCGCCGCTGCGCGCCACGTGGCGCCCGGCGGCCTGCTGGTCGCCTCGACCATCGACCGCACGGTGAAGAGCTTCGTGGTAGCGATTGTCGGCGCCGAGTACCTTTTCCGCGTGCTGCCGGTGGGCACGCACCGGTGGCGCCGCTTCGTGCGGCCGGCCGAGTTGCAGGCAGCGGCTCATGCCAGTGGCCTGCGCACCATCGACCTGCGCGGCCTGCGCTACCTGCCGCTGCTGCACCGGGCGAGCTGGGTGCGCGATACCTCGGTCAATTACCTGGCGGCGTTCGTGCGCGATGCGGACGCGGCGGCGCAAGGCGGAGACGCACCATGGCTTGGCTGACCAAGTTGCCGGGATTCAGGCGGGCGCCGGCGGGGCTCGAATGGGTGGTGCTGCGGCGGCTGCCGCTGATCACGCTGGTCGGTACGCTGCTGCCAGTGCTGGCGGCGCTGGCCGCCGGGGTGTGGTTCGGCGACACGGATCCGAAGCTCGCCTCGCTGCTGCAGATCGTGCTGGTGGCGGTGCTGGTGCTGCACTGGACCGTGGTGTTCACGGTCGCGCTGTTGTGCGTGATCGTCTGGATCGCCAAGGGGCCGGCCTATGTGGCCGATGCCTACCCGCTGCCGGATGCGGATCGGCCGGGGCGGGCGCCGCCGCGCGGGCGGGGCGGCTGAGGGCTGCGGGTCGGCGCTGCGCCGATCGGGCGTATCGCGTTCGCGCAATGACGCGACCTCCCTTCCTTTGCGCGCCCGCCTTGCGCGGTTCGAGCGCTTTGGTCTGCAATGCGTTTGCGGCCTCGCCTGCGAGCCTTGCATCCGTCTACCCCGTCCGCCATGTCGCTGCACTTCAAGATCGCCGATGACGACGCCGAGTTCGAGGCGATCCACCGCCTCAACTACGCCACCTTCGTCGAGGAGATTCCGCAGCATGGGCCAAACGAAGCACGGCGCCTGGTCGACCGCTTTCATGCGCAGAACACCTACCTGATCTGCCTGGCCGGCGGGCCGGGCGGGGCGCTCGCCGGCATGCTCGCGCTGCGCGCGCAGCGACCGTTCTCCCTCGACGCGAAGCTGCCGGATCTGGATGCCCACCTGCCGGCCGGCGCCCGCATCGGTGAAGTGCGCCTGCTGTCGGTGGCACCGGCCTGGCGCGGCACGCCGGTGCTGGCCGGGCTGGCGCAGCTGCTCGAGCGTGAGTGCCGTGCGCGCGGACTCGATCTGCTGATCGTCTCGGCCACCACGCGTCAGCTCCGGCTGTATCGGCACTTTGGCTTCGAGCCGTTCGGACCGCTGGTGGGCAGCGCAGCCGCGCAGTTCCAGCCGATGCAACTGCGCCGCGCGCGCTTCGACGCGCTGACGCCGGACGCCGCCTGGCGTAACGCGATCTGAAGCGGCCGCGGCAGCGAACCGCCGCTATTTGCCGCCGCCATGCGCCGTCGCCATGCGCGGATTTGGCCGGCCCGGACGGGCGTTTTCACGCGATGCGCATCGACCCGCCGGCCTAGCCTTCATGGGGTCTGTGCCCGCATTGGCCACTGCGCGTTTGAGATGCGGGCTTCCCGTCCACGAGGGGAGGGATCGCCATGGATGGATCGAGGTACGTGCCCGGCGCCGAATCGGCCAGCCACGCCACACGGCTGGCGCTGACCGTCGACCGTGACGCCGTCGGCCTGATGAAGCACGCGTCGCAACTGGGCCATCTGGTGGAGTGGTGGCTGCAAAGCACTGCGGCGAACATGCCGCCGTTGGCCGCGCTGCGCCTGGGCCGCAAGCTCGAGCGCTTCCGCCTCGCGGCGCGGCTGGCCGAGGGCAAGTCGTCGCGCCAGGTGCAGACCGCGCTGGATACGCTGCGCCAGGAGTTCGCGCTGCACGAGCCGCCCAAGGAGATCCTGGCCGAACTCGACAGTGCCGCGCGCGAAAGCACGCGCCTGGCCGCGGCCAGCAAGCCGCCGCCCACCGTGTTCCAGGAAGCCTTCCGGGCCGAGACCGAGATGCCAGTCGAGCCGGCCGCGCCGCCGCCGCGCAAATCGACCTCGAAGGCGCTGCTGTTGCTGCTGCTCCTGGTGGTCAGTGGTGCGGCCGTGGTCTACCTGCGGCCGGGTCTGGTCGGCGCCGTAGTCGGCGCAGTCATGGCACGCCTGCCGCTGACGTAAGCAACGCGCCCGCGGCGGGCGGGCTCGCTGCTCTCCGACCGCGCGCTTTCCGTTTCACCACACGCTGCGCATGACACGCCCGCCGCGCGGATGCAGCGGCGTGGCGCAAAGGCGCAATCGCAGCTCAGGCCCGGGTCAACTGGCGTCGTGCGCGCTGGACAGCGCGGCAACTGCGCGCTCCAATGCTGCAGGTCGAATCGCCGAGGAGCGTTCCTCGAGCCCGGCGACCGCGCCGAGGAGCCCTGCCATGCCTGTCGTCAAGACCGTGTTCCGCAGCGAGTTCGAGGACCAGTACACGCACCAGCTCAACGACTACGACTGGGTTTTTCTGGCCGAAGGCGATTCGTGGTTCAGCTACGGCTCGCTCCGGTTCCGCAACGTGCTGCTCGACATGAACCTGCCACAGAGCACGCTGATCCTCAACATCGCACAGCCAGGCGACACGCTGCGGCGCATGCACGAGACTTGCCGTAATCCCGACCTCTACTGGTTTCTGAAGAACCGTGGCGGACGCCGCTGGGACGCGATCCTGCTGTCCGGTGGCGGCAACGACGTGATCGATGCTGCCTGGAACGACCGCATCGGCGCGCCAGAGATCTTCGTGAAGCCGGCCGACCCCGCCTCGATCAACGTGGCCAACCTGCGCGACATCATCAAGCAGCCGGCCTACGACGACCTGTTCGGGTACATCGCTGCCAACGTGCGCCAGATCGTGCTCCAGGGGCGCGACCAGGCCGGCGGCAACAGCATCGACGTGCCGCTGTTCATGCACACCTATGCGCTGCTGCAGCCGCGCAATGCGCCGGTGAAGTACCTCAAGAAGGGGCCGTGGCTGTACCAGGCCTGCGTGTGGCTGGGCATCGATGAATCGCTGTGGATCGAGGTGGCGAAGATGGTGCTGTCCGATCTCTCGGCCACGCTGAGGGGACTCGGCCTGCCGAACTTCCACGTCATCGACACGCTGGCGCGGACGACCTCGATCGTGCCGTCGGCGCCTGGCTCGACCCAGAACTCCAACGACTGGGAGAACGAGATCCATCCGAACCGCGGCGGCTACGCCAAGCTGGCCGCCACCTGGTCCGAGGAGATCGTCAAGGTCCTGCCCTGAGGCAGCCTTCCGGCGCAGTCCGATGCGCGACCGTGCCGGCTAAGCGCGCCGGCGGACAGACAGCGCTGTGCCGGCGACCTCGTCTTGTTGCATCGGAGCTGGCGGGCGGCTGTGTGACGGCGCATCGAGGATGTGCGGTTCACGCGGCATGCGTCTCCGACAACGACAATCGCGTGCGCGGCTTTGCCCGCGCCCGCTCCCCGTCGAGCCGAGGCAAGGCAAGGAACGCAGGTGACCCCGTTGGGGCGATCTGAGCGTGCTCGCGACGGCGTGTGTGGTCGATGTTTGCCGGATCGTCCGCTGCGGCGATCCACCGTGCCGAAGAACAGAGGAATGTCGATGAACACGATGAAGAGTTACGTGTACAGAGCCCGTGCCGCGGTCGTGCTGTCTGGCCTCGGCGGCTGCGCCGGCATGTCGCAGCAGGACAGGGGCACTGCGGTCGGTGCTGGCGTGGGTGCGGTAGGTGGCGCCGTGCTGACCGGGGGCAGTGCAGTCGGTACCGTCGGCGGCGCGGCCGTCGGCGCCGTCATCGGCCACGAGATCGAACAACCCAAGAAGTGATCGAAGCGCAGCCCCTGTCGTTCCGGCGGGCGCAGCAGGATTGTCTTTCCGCCGCCTTGGCCAAGCGAGCCAACGGCCTCGTCTGGCCGTGCCGGGGTGCCGCGTGGAATCGATTGCGCGGCAGCGGCGAAAAAAAACCGCGACGCAAGGCCGCGGTCTTTTCTTGGCGAAGCCGCTTACTGGACGACGCGGATTTCCGCGGCTTGCGGACCCTTGGCGCCCTGCTTCACGGTGAACTCAACGCGCTGGCCTTCGGCCAGCGACTTGAAGCCGCCTGCCTGGATTTCCGAGAAGTGCGCGAACAGGTCCTTGCCGCCGGTCTCAGGCGAGATGAACCCAAAGCCCTTGGCATCGTTGAACCATTTGACGATTCCTGCTTCCATTTCGATGTTCCTTGATAGGTAGTGTCATTACAAATCAGCCACGGGAAACGCCCCGCGGCGAGCCAACGATCAAGAGACGTGAACCTGAGGAAACCAGACGCGCCGTTGTTGTACGAACCAGCAAACGGGCCAGAGAAAACCGGAGGAAAACTGAAACTCAAGCGACGGTACGCGGTTTCGACCGACTTGTCGCTGCGATGCTCCCTTGTGCGTAGTGAGTTGAATCTGTTTCTGCCCGGACCAATGAACCCGACGAGTGTGCCGGTTCAGCCCGCGCGAGCAAGCGTTGGTACGGCGATCGATCAACGCAACCCGGTCGCTGCAGGCCGATGCCGCCGCGGCGGTGTGGGCGGTGCGCGGCCAGGTTCGACTCCTGACGATCGTCAACCCGGCCGCTGAACCTGTGCGCATCCTTGGCGCGTGTAGTCGAGGATCGATGAACGTTGGTCATGCCTGATCTTTTCTCGATTGAGAAGCACTGGGTGCGCGCGGCGTTGTGCACGGCCGCGCTGATGGGCGGCATGAACGTGCCGGCGGCCGGCGCGTCGTGGACCGACCGCTTCGTCGATGCGCAGGACGGCGCGTTCGATGCATCCGACCACCTGCTGCAGCACCGCGGCTTCCTGCCGGTGCCGATCCTCATCACCGAGCCGGCGGTTGGCTATGGCCTTGGTGCGGCGCTGGTGTTCTTCAGCGAGTCGTTCGCCGAGGCGCGCGAGAAGAGCGCGGCGCGCGGCGAGCGCTTTGCGCCGCCGAACATCGGCGCGCTCGCCGCCTTCAAGACCGAGAACGGCAGTTGGGGTGCCGGCGGCGGCTACTTCGGCAGCGTGGCCGGCGATCGCTATCGCTACCTGGTGGGCCTGGCCAAGGTCTCCCTCAAGCTCGACTACTACGGCCTCGTGGACGAACCGCGCCGCTTCACGATCGAAGCACCGGCCGGCGTGGTGCAGGGACTGGCGCGTCTTGGCGACAGCGACTGGTTTGCCGGCGCCCGCTACGTCTACGCGGGCAGCTCGGCGCGCTTCCTGCGCGAGCGGCCTGCCGTCATCGCCCCGGGCGAACTGGAGTCCGACATCGGCCGGCTGTCGCTGCTGATCGACTACGACTCGCGCGACAACATCCTCGCGCCCTCGCGCGTGGCGCTTACATCGAACTCGATGCCGGCGTAGCGCGTCCCGGACTCGGCAGCTCCAGCAGCTTCGAGAGCGTCAACGCGCGCGGTTTTACCTACACGCCGATCGGCGCCAAGACCGTGCTCGGGCTGCGAGGGGACGGAAAGTTCACCCGCGGCGACGTGCCGTTCTACGCGCTGCCTTTCATCATGCTGCGCGGCGTTCCGGCGATGCGTTATCAAGGCGAACGCACGCTCGTGGCCGAGGCGGAACTGCGCCACAACGTCACGCCGCGCTGGGCGGTGGTGGGCTTCGGCGCGGCCGGCAAAGCCTACGGTGGGCGAACGTCGTTCGCGCATGCCAGGACCATTGGCGCCGGCGGCGTGGGCTTGCGTTACCTGATCGCCCGCAAGCTCGGCTTGTACGCCGGGCTCGATGTCGCCCGCGGCCCTGAGGAAACGGCCATCTAAATCCAGGGCGGCAGCGCCTGGAACTAGCCGGCGCTCGATGGCGAGAATCACGATCGGCACCGTGCTCCTGCGTGCCGAAAAGGCGGCCGTGCCGTGTACAGCCCGCGCCTGGGCGCCTCAGGCGTTCGGCGCGAGTGCGGCGCCGCTGTCCGTCGACAGCGCTTCGCGGCAGCGATAAGGCGCCACGATGCCGCGCGCCGCGTCCTCGATCGCCACGGTGCGGATGACCGGCGCCTGCGACTTCACGCCGCCGAAGATGGTGGCGAAAGCTACGTCGGCGGCGTCGCGTCCGGTGCCGAAGCGGACGTAGCCCATCGGAATGCCGGTGCCGGCCGGATCGAAGATGTACCAGCGGTCGCCGAGGTAGACCTCGACGTAGGCATGGAAGTCGGGCGGGCCGAGCGATGGGTCGGCGCCGTAGTCGGTCCCGGTCGTGAAGCGCGCGGGAATGTTGACTGCGCGGCACAGCGCGATCATCAGGTGCGCGAAGTCGCGGCACACGCCCACCTGCGCGATCAGCGTGTCGACCGCCGAGGTGTTCGAGTTCGAGGTGTTCGGGGTGAAGGCGACCCGCTGTGTCACCCAGTCGCGGATCGCCTGTACCCGGCTGTGTCCCTGCCAGAGCCCGCCGAAGTTGTTGATCGCCAGCCTGACCAGTCGATCCGACTGGCAGTAGCGGCTCGGGTAGATGTAGCCGAGCACATCCAGCGGCAGGCGGTGCACCGGCACCTCGGGGATCTGCGCCGGGTCGGCGAAGTGATGCGCGAGATCCACGGTCGCCGTGTACGAGACAGCCTGAGCGGACCGGGCGCGGCGCGCAGGCGCATGTAGCGGTTGCCGGTGACCGCGTCGGTGTCGATCTGCGGAAAGATCGGCTGGCTCAGTTGCAGACGCTCGGCGACGACGGTCTGGCTGCGCGTGTGTGCCGCGTGGATGTTGAACACGAAGTCCGCGCCGTTCTGGTCGACTTCGTAGCCGAGGTCGATCAAAAGCTCGATACGGATCATGTGCCGGCGCCGCTGCTCAGGGCGTGACGACCTTCCAGCCCGGGCCCGGATCGAATGTCGTCATCTGCGACGCGACGGTCTCGGTCTTCGGGCCGAGATCCCTTTCGTAGACCTTGCCGTTGTGGCTGACGATGAAGGTCATCACGCCGCTGTCGCCGTAGGCGTGTGGGTAGGCGACCATCGCGAAGCCCGCGAGCATGCGGCCGTTGATCACGTAGCTGTAGGCGCCACCCGGCGCGTGCTGGCCCTGGCGGGTCAGGATGCGGAAGTGATAGCCCTGATACGGGTCGCCCTGCTTGCGCGTCTTCAGGTCGATGTCATTTTCGGCGAGCAGCGGACCGAAGGGGCTCGGCTCCTCGCCCTTGGCCAGATCGGCCGGCCAGTACAGGCCATCTTTCTTCCCCGGCGCGCTGGCGATCCTGCGCGCGTACTGCAGCACGCCGTCGCCCATGCGATCGCGCGAGGCGAACTGCCGCTGCGCGTCGACATAGGCGCGCAGCACGAGGATGGCGTTGTTCTCGTTGGCGCCGACGCGGCGGTTGATGATCTCCTCGGCGCCGATCTCGGTCGCGAAGCGCCAGGCGCCGGCTTCGCGCACCAGCGGGATCGGCATCGGCCAGGCCTGCTCTCCCATCAGCAGCACGCTACGGTCGGCGCCGCGCTCGGAGAGGAAGCGATAGGTCTGTAGCTGCTGCGCGGCGCGGGCGCGGGTTTCGGTCTCGCGCGCCGGGTCGCCGGTTGTCACCACGTTCTTGAACTTCTCACCGAAGAGCGCAAACAGCGCCGCTTCGTCGTTTGCTTTAAGCGCCGCCAGCAGTGCGTCGACGGCCGCTTCCGGCGTGGCGAAGGTCTTCTGGTCGGCAGCGAGGGCGGCCAGCGGCACCGCCAGCACCAGCGCCAGCACAAGGCGGCGCAGGCGTGACATCAGGGTCGAGGGGTTCATGTGCGTTGTCACCATGTCTGTTGTCCGCAGGGATCGGTCAGTCTGGCGTTTGGCTAGCGTCGACCGCCGCCGCCGCGCCCACCGCCGCCGCGTGCACCGCCACCGCCACCCATCGAACTGCGGCTGGCGGCGCCGCGCGAGCTGTTCATCTGCGCCGAGCGCGCCGACGAACCGCCGCCGTTGAACGCGCCGCCGCCGCCGCGTGATGCGGTCGACGGCGAGGCCGAGGGTGAGCGGCCGCCGACGTCGCGCGTGCCCGCGCTCGAGCCACCGAAGTCGCGCGAGGCGCCGCCTGCACCGCCAACGTCACGCGTGCCAGGCGCTGGCGCTACCAGCACCGCCGCGACCAGCACCGCCCGCGGGCTGTACCGACGGCCGCGCACCGGCTCCGGCGCCACCGCGCGAGTCACCGACGCGTGTCGACGCGGACGGCGTCTTGCCGACCGAACTGCTGACCTGTCCGGGCTTCTTGTTCGACTGCCACTTCTGCGAGCCACAGCCCTGCTGGGTCGGCCGGTTGCCGCTGCCGATGCTGGTGCTGCGCTGCCCACGTTGATGTTGGTGTTGCGGTTGATGTTGATCTCGTTGCCGCCCCAGCCGCAACCGTAGCGGCCGCCGTTCCAGACCGCGCCGATCGCCGCGCCCCAGACGATGCCGGCCGCGAACGCCGCGCCGGGCGGATACGGGTAGTAGTAGACCGGGTAAGGCGCCGGGTAGTAGCCCCAGCTCGAATACCCGCCGTACACGACCACCGTGGTCGGGTTGTACTGCGGCACGTAGATGACTTCCGGGTTGGCCTGCTCGATCTTGATGATCTGCTGCTCGATCACGACTTTCTGCTTGTCATCGGTCTTCAGGTTGCCGGCCGCGTTCACCTTGCGGCGGAAGGCCTGCACCGCGGCCATCACCTCGCCCGAATCGGCCGCCACGGCCTCGCCGAGCGCCGCGGTCCAGTCGAGGTCGGCGCTCATCTTCTTCACGATCTCGGGATAGTTGAGCAGCGACTTCACCGCCTCCTCCCACTTCTCGTCGACCGGCGCCTTGGGGTCCTTCTTGCGCGTCTCCAGGAAGCGGTCCGCCTGCACGATCTGCAGCGGATTGGTCGCAGCCGGCAGGATGATGGCGACGAGGTCGTCCGGATACAGCGCGATCGGCCCGACCAGCTTCTCGAGTTCATCGGCCGCCGGTGGCGGTGCGGCGCCGCCCGCGGCAGCCGGCGCCTGCGCGACGGACTGCAGCGCGAACAGCGAGGCGAACAGTGCCCAGATCAGGGCGAGCCAGAACTGGCTGACGCGGCGTGGAGCCGCTGCAAGGGCACGAGCTGGGGTCGTCATCGGTCGTCCAAACACGAGGGTTCAAGCAGGTCGAGCGCGCCGGCGGAGGCCACCCGCGCACAGCGACACTATCACTTAACGCTGTAGCCCTTGCCTTCGAGGCAGGCCGCGCGCGCCTTGCCGAACGCGGTCTGCTGCTGCTGGGTCGCCGCCTGTTGCTGTTGCTGCTGCTGCGCCTGCTGAGCCGCAGCCTCGTTCTGCTTGCGGCTCGCGCCGCGTGCGGCCACCGCGCCGGCTGCCGCGCCGGCCCCTGCGTCACCGCCCACGATCTCGCCCACCACGGCCCCACGGGCGGCACCGCTCAAGCCCGCGCCAGGGGTTGACCCGGTTGCCGTTGTGGGCGGCTTGGCGGCGGGCGCGGCCGGTGGCGGCTTGGCCGGATCGAACCCGGTCTGCTGGACGGCCCACGTGTAGCAGGCTGCCTCGTCGCTCTTCTGCTGCTGCGGTGTCTGTCCCTTGGCGGGGTAAACGAATTGCTGCGCACTTGCCGCGCACGCCATGCCCATAAGCAGCGCGATCGACCACAGAGGTTGCCGCTTCATTGCGTGTTCCTCGCTTTGGATCGCGCAAGGCCGTTTGGCTGCTCGCGCGGCGTGCCGCGGTCACACGCGCACGGTGTCTTCGATCCCGCATCGAGCGCGTTGCTCGGCGCGACAGCGCACCGACCCATGTGCAACCACTGCGCCGTAGTCGCCTTTGGGTTGACGCGGCCGCTTCACGCTTGCGCGTCGCTTCGACGATCCGGGGATGATCTACCCATGTGCGCGCTCGGCAATCACTTGGGTCGACGCCCGTCCCTGCAATTCACTCGCGCGTTGACGATGGTCAAGCGGCGGGCTGCAAGCCGATCGCGCGCTTGCGTCAAACTGACTTGCAGCTTCGTGTTGCGTCACCAATGCGTCGCGTGCGGTGGACCGGCCAAGCGCGCGAGGCCGCCGCCAATCGTCTTCAGCCTCCACTACAGGACAAACCCATGCGCCTCATCACAGGCTTTGTCATCGCTGCCGCGCTCGTCGTCACCGGCGGCACGGTCCAGGCCGCGAGCAAAGCCGAACAGCAGCAGGAAGTCCAGAAGATGGCCACGGAGACGCTGGCGCGCCTGTACAAGGCGCAGCCGCGCGCGCGCGATGCGGTCGCGAAGGCGGCCGGTTACGCGGTGTTCAGCAACTTCGGGATGAAGATCCTGGTGGTTGGCGGTGGCAGCGGCAAGGGTGTGGTGATCGACAACGCGACCAAGAAGTCCACCTACATGAAGATGGCCGAGTTGCAGACCGGGCTGGGCTTCGGCGTGAAGAAGTTCCGGCTGGTGTGGGTGTTCGAGAAGAAGTCCGACATGGACAAGTTCATGAACACCGGCTGGGAACTCGGCGCGCAGAGCACCTTGACGGCACAGACGGGCGGCATGGGTGCGAATGTGTTCACCGGCGCCATGTCGGTCACGCCGGGCGTGTGGCTGTACCAGTTGTCCGACGAGGGTCTTGCCGCCGAACTGACGGCCAAGGGCACCAAGTACTACAAGGACAGCGACCTGAACTGAGCAGCGCATCACTGCGGTTCTGCCGCCGCGTCATGGGCCGGCTCAGGCCAGCTTGCCTACTTTCCGGACAGACGCTGCATGAACCGCGCACCGCGGCACGTCATGGCGCGCGCCAGCGCATACGGCAGGCCGATCAGGACGGGACCGACCACGAGGGCGGCGCCGGGGTGCACCTGCCGGTAGATCAGGAGCTGCGCCACTGCATCGAGCACGATCCCCGCGGCCAGCAAGTTGCGAATGTCGGACAGCCCGCTGCGCAGCTGTTGCATTCGGTCAGTGCCGCCAAAGATCAGCCCCCACAGGTACGCAGGCCGGCCGGCCCGGGCATCGCCCTGGCCGGCACGCCATCCGAGCACGATGGCGATCAACGGCTGCAGCACTAACCGAAGCCGGCCCGGTCCGGCAAGGCGCTGCGGAATCTCGTCGAGAAACTGGCGCGAGAACAGGTACACGCGTCCCGTCTCGACCGTGTCGCGTACCGCCGACGGCAGCGCCGCGAGCAGGATGATCACGGCAGCGGCAGTGAAGAGGGTGCCGATCGTGATGCGCGGCAGCTTCATCGCGCGCCCCGCGCGGGCATGGCAGGCATGCCGCGAACCCCCCCCCCGCTGGATCGAATTCGACGTTCATCCGCGCGAACGCTCGACCTGGCGCATGCCGGCAGGCCTCCGACCTCGAGCGTGGCTCATAAGGCAACCTCTCGGCCGATGAGGGCCGATCGAGTAGCGCGGTGCAGGGTTGTCCACCGGGCTTGGTTGTGGACAACCCGACTGGCCCTTCTCGAGGCCGGGAGGCGGGTTGTCCACAACTGCGAAGCACCGGTGGTCAACCCGGTGTTCAACGCGCTGCGCTTTGGGTGCGGGGCTCTCGCCAGCTCGGTGCGTTGCCGCGGAGGTTGCCACCGACTTCCGTGCCCCTGCGGTGACTGCCTGGTGCGCTTGCCCTTGCAAGGCCCCTGTGAGACCGGCAGCCCGACAGGTGCCGGAAGGCCACGACGGGCCCAAGATGTAGCGCCACGCCAACGCCAGCTGGAGCGCCTGTTTATCGGGCTCCCGCGCGCCTTCCGACAGCGGGTAGTCATACCGCAACCCCAAGGAGTCTGTCCATGAGCAACGATGTCTTGTCGGGCTGGACTGGGCCGTGCACACGCACGCGGTGTGCATCATCGATGCGCCGGCTCGGTCCTGGAGCCGCTTCGAGGTCGCCCATGATCGGCGACGGCTTGGCCGATTTGATGCGCCGACCTGGCGCGCTGGGGCCAACGCCTGCGCATCGCCATCGACGACCCTCGGGGCTGATCGTTCGACGCACTCGTGGACGCCGGCCACGAGGTGTTCCCGATCCACCCCAACGCGGTCAAGGCCAGTGCGCCTCGCTGGCAGCAGCGCACGGCGCCAAGAGCGACGCCAGCGAATGCCTACCTGCTGGCCGACCTGCTGACCGACGGCCACCGCTGGCGCGCACTGGTCGAGCAGTCCGACGCCATCCGCGCGCTGGTGCGTGGTGCGCTCGCGCGACGATCTGTCGCCGGCGCGTGGCCGCGGCCAACCAGCTCACCAGCACGCTGCAGGCCTTCTGGCCCGGCGCAGCGGCGATCTTTGCAGACGTGGCCTCGCCCATCGGTTTGGCGCTGCGCCGCTATCCGTCGCCCAGTTGCGCCCAGCGACTCACCGAAGCCGCGAGTTGGAGCGCTTCGGCAAGACCCAGCACTACAGCGGCTCGGCGGCGAGCGCGGCTCGCACTTGCTGGCGCGGTTGGCGCGCCGCAGCCAGCGGCCGCGCGGGCGAGCAAACCGAGCGGGCCATGGCCGAGGTCGTGCGTGCGCAAGTCGCCGTGCTGGTGCCCATCGTGACTCAGGATAGTCGGGACTCACGCGCCACATCGAACAGTTCCATGATGCGCTGCCCGATGGCCTGCTGATGATGTCCTTCCCCCGCGCCGGCCAGCGTCTGCGCCGCCCAGACCCTGGCCGAGCTGGGCGACGTGGAGAGCGCTTCCCCAACGCCGATCTGCTGGCCGCTGAAGCAGGCACCGTGCCCGTGACGCTATCCAGTCCGGCAAGACCCGCAGCGTGGCCTTCCGCTGGGCGTGCAACCACCGGTTGCGCCAAGCCATCACCTGCTTGGCCGACAACTCGCGCCACGCCAACTCGACTGGGCTCGCAGCCTCTCACCAAGCCGCGCGAGGCCGCGGCTGCGATCACCCCCATCGCCATCCGCATCTGGCGCGCGCCTGGCTGCGCGTCAGTCTGGCGCGCCTGGATGGACCGAGAACCCTACCACCCGCAGCCTTCACGGCGGCGCCCTCGCGCTCGCCTCCGCGCAGAAAGGTTGACCCAGGATGTCTCACAGCCCGCCGCCCCAACGGTACTGCCAGGCGATGCCGAGCAGGTCGTAGTTGTTTCCGGTGCGCGCCGAGACGCCTTTGCTGGCGTACGCCTTCACCGAATTGCTGGCGTCCACTGGAAGTGCCAGCGTTCCGCCCACGCGCCAGTTCTGCTGCAGATCGGTGTTGCGCGTGCCATCCAGCGTCGTGCGGCCACCTGAAAAATAGGTGCCGTCGAGCGAGCCCCAGATGCCGCGCGGAAAGCTGTAGATCAGATGCCCCTGCAGCGAATACAGCGGGTCCTGGGATCGGGTGACGCCGCCGAAGAAATCCTTGTTGTCCGCAAATACGGTGACCGCGGCGGCCGCCTCCAGAGTCCACTGGCCAAGCGCCTTCGAAATGCCGACTTCCGGCTTGAGATACCCGCGGTTGGTCCCGATGTTGACGACCTTCGTGTTGTCGTACTGACCCCAGGGCACGGACACCTGGAGGCTCGCCCCCACGATCAGGTCTTGCCGGTAGGCCGCGAAGTCCTTCAGCGCCAGTGCGGGCGCACCGTAGAAATTGACGGACAGCCGGAACTTCGGGTCGCCGAACCCCTGCACGTCCCGCTCGACCGGCTGCCCCGCGAAGTTCGCCGTGCCGGTCAGCCAGGTGTAGGGCGCGACGGCGTCGAACTTGGCCGACAGGCCCCACAGGTCCAGCACCCGCGCGTAGCCCAGCACCCCGGAGTTCGTGTCCAACTGCGGATTGGTGATCGGCACGGAACTGTCGAACGCCAGGCCGCCGCGGGTGTATGCGTAGCCCGCGATGAGGAAATTCACGCTGACCGGCGCATTCGAATAGGCGCGGGGCTCGATGTCCTGCGCATGTGCGACCGATCCGGCGCTCCCCAGCGTGCATGCCGCGGCCACGATCGCCGCGCGCGCTCGCCACCGACCGCGCATGATCGTCGATCGCAGCGGATCAATGGACTCAACATGGTTCGCTCCGTCCCCTGCAGACGGCAGTCTCAGCGGCGACTGCGTTCGCGTCGATTGTCTCGACGCGCGATTGCCAGACCGCGCTGCACGGCGCTCGTTCCTCGACACAGGCATGCCGAAATCGACCGTCGCCGTGCGCGACCGTGCGTCACCCGCGACAGGTTCCGTCGACATCCTGGTCACGATCAGCGGTCCGTCCGAACGACGCCGGGCCGCCGGCAACTTGGCAGCGAACCCTGCTCCGGGCGCGCGCCGCCCGCTGCGCTCGAGAGGTCAAGTGCGGGTGCGATTTCCATCAATCGATCCTTGCACGTGCCGCGCTCGGGGCGCCGCCCCGGGATGCAGCAACCAGCGGTGGGCCGGCTGCAGGGACGCGTTGCCTTGTACGAGGCCTCGTCAGAAACTGATCGCCATGCCCACCGAATAGCCGGTGACGCTGGGGCCAAACTTGTAGCGCGCCACAAGGCGCCAGCGGGTGACGATAATGTCCTTCGTGCTGGAGTCGAGTTCCAGTCCCAAGCCGACCGAACTCATGCGGTCGAGCCCGGTATCGGTCTCGTCGCCGAAGAACTTGGTGAAGGCCCCTTCGAACACGTAGCGCACCGGCCGGTCCCAGACCGTGCCCCAGCCGGTCGGCACGCGCCGGCGCGCCCACACACTGGCGCTTTCCGCCTTGGCGCGGCCTTCCACGCCGAGGTTGCTGTTGCCGTAGCTGCGCAGGTCGACGTTCGTGTAGCGCAGCTCGAGATCGTCGTCGTACGCCGGCGAGAACTTCTCGTAGTCGAGCATCAACGAGCCGCCGAGGCCGTAGGCCTTGAGCTTGCCCCCATCGAGGAACGACAGGTCGACAATGGTGTTGTTCTCCACCCACCACTTGGCGGCCACCAGGTCGCTGGCGACATAGCCGAGCGTGAAATTGAAGATCGGCCGGAACACCCAGTGCTCGGCGATCGGGACGTCCCAGCCGACGCCGCCGGTGGCGGAAACCGAATTCCACTTGACTGGCACCTCACGCGTCACGCTCCCGTCGCTGGCCGCAAAGACCGGGTCGTAACGCGAGTAGGCCGCGTTGCCTTCCAGGTACAGCGGCGTGCCCGTGCTCCACGTGAAGCCGCCGCCGAACTGCGACATGGACAGGTCGGTGCTGGACGTTGCAGAACTGTTCAGCGCCAGTGAACTGGTCGTGACGTCGGGCGCCACCGTGTAGCTCATGATGCCGAGCACACCGTTGGCCAGTTTCTGCACGTCGACACCCTGGACCGCGCGTGCGCTCAGCTGAGCCTGCGCGTCGCCGCAAGTCAGGAACAGAGCGGTGCACGAAAGTCGAACGGCGGTCATGACGGCGGCCAGAGGCATTGAGCGTGCGGCAATGTGAAGCAAAGATGCATCATCGCAGGCGGCGACAGGACATGTGACAACCGCACGGCCTGGCATATCGAAACCGGTGGTCGCGGGGGTCGTCGTGACGATTGTCGCGTCGATCGGCAAGGCGCAGACAAGTACTGCAGGTCCGCCCGTGCTTTCCCATTGCCGCAGCGCTGGGGCGGGCGGCGATGTTCAGCGAGCCAGCAGCCGATTGATCCGTTCCGAGCGCAACACCGCGTCGCCGAACGTGACGAAGCCCTGCAAGTCTTCCGGCGGCGCGGCCAGGCCCACGACGTCATCACCGCCGCAGCGCGGCGCCCACACCGTGCGCTCCGACAGCAGGTACACGCCGTACGCGGTGCGCACGCCGTCCGCGGCCTCCGCGTCGATCTCCCGCTGCAGCGTGTGTGCCGCCAGCGCCGCGTTCATCACCACCGCCGCCTCGATCAAGGCGTCGCGGTAGTGGGGGTGGCGCGCGATGTCGGGTCCGAACACTGCATGCATCTTCTTGGCCGAGGCCTGCACGACTACCTGCAGGCGGTCGACCAGCGAGCGGATCGAGTGCTTCGACGTCAGCGACAGATAGCCGGACGGATCGAGAAAGACGTCCACGGCGGCGGTCACGGCGCCGCAGCCGCTGTGTCCCAGCACGACCACCAGCTTGAGGCTCTCGCCGAGATGCTCGAGCGCGTACCTCAGGCTGCCGCGCACGTCGTCGCCGAGCGTGTTACCGGCCACGCGCACGACGAACAGGTCGTTGGGGCCTTCGTTGAAGATCAGTTCGATCGGCACTCGCGCATCGGCGCAGCCGAGGACGGCGGCATACGGCCGCTGGTGCGGCGATCCGGCGCCCGCCGGCAGCAGGCCGAGGTCGCGCCGATCGACGCGGATGACCCGGCGCGCCGTCCCGCTTCTGGCATCGAGCCTGGCGAACAAGTCCGCGAACGCTTGATTGCCTTCGTCCATGCGGCGTCGCGCCGCTTCGGCGTCGGCGGGGCGCTCCCGGGCCGTGACGTCGTCCCCGGCGTAGCGGTAGGTGATTTCGACGGTTTTCATTGCTGTCCTTGCGTGCCGGTCGGCACGGGCCGGCGCGTGTGACGACCGGCGCGGGCGTCGGGATTGACGGCAGTTCCTGCGGTTCTACGGGGGCAGTGTGAATGTGAACAGCAACGGAGCCGACCGCAGTCGGCGGCGCAATATGAAACGTGCGGTAGTGTGAAGCAAACCTAGAGGATGCCGGATGCGTGACGCAATGACTCAAGGGGCGGGCAGCCGGAATTTCGGCGCCGATCTGATCCCCGGCCTGACGACGGCCGCGGTGGTCGTGCCCAAGGCGCTCGCCTACGCCACTATCGCGCAACTGCCGGTGCAGGCGGGGCTGGTCGCGGCGCTGGTGCCGATGGCGGTGTACGCGGTGCTCGGCACGTCGCGGCTGTTGAGTGTGAGTACTACCACGCCGATCGCGATCCTGTGCGCGACGGCGATCGGCGGGGCACTCGCCGCCGATCCGACGCTCAACCCGCTGACCGCAGCGGCCACGCTGTCGGTGCTGGTCGGCCTGATGCTGATCGCCGCGCGCGCGCTGAGGCTGGGCTTCGCGGCGAACTTCATCTCCGAGCCGGTGCTGACCGGCTTCAAGGCAGGGGTGGGCTTCGTGATCGTGGTCGACCAGGTGCCCAAGCTGCTCGGCATTCACTTCGACAAGGGCGGCTTCTTCCAGAACGTCGCCTCGATCGTCACGCATCTGCCCGAGTTGTCGTGGCCCACGCTCATGGTCGCTCTCGGCACGCTGGCGGTGATCTGGATCGCCAAGCGGTTCGTGCCGAAGGCGCCGGCGCCGTTGCTGGCGGTGGCCATCGGCATCGCGGCCTCGGCCGTGTTCGGTCTGCAGGCTGCGGGTGTGAGCGTGATCGGCGAGATCCAGGGCGGCCTGCCGGCATTGCGGCTGCCGGCGCCGTCGCTGTTCGAGGCGATGTGGCCGGCGGCAGCGGGCATCGCGCTGATTTCTTTCACCGAGTCGATCGCCGCCGCGCGCGCCTTTGCCGGGCCGAACGACGTGCGTATCAATGCCAACCGCGAACTGCTGGCGCTGGGTGCGGCCAACGCGGCCGGCGCTTTCATCGGGTCGATGCCGGCCGGCGGCGGCACCTCGCAGACGGCGGTGGCGCGCACGGCCGGCGCGCAATCGCAGGCGGCCTCGCTGGTGGTGGCGGCGGTCGCGTTCGCCACGCTGCTGTTTCTCGCGCCGATGCTCGAACTGATGCCCAACGCGACGCTGGCGGCGGTGGTGATCGCCTACTCGATCGGGCTGGTGAGTCCGACCGAGATGATGGCGATCCGCCGCGTGCGCACGATGGAGTTCCGCTGGGCGGTGTTCGCCTGCCTTGGCGTGATGGTGCTGGGCACGCTCAAGGGCATCCTGGTGGCGATCGTGCTGTCGCTGGTGGGCCTGTTGTGGCTGGCCAGCGATCCGCGGGTCGACGAACTACGGCGCAGGCGCGGCACCCGCGACGTGTTCCGGCCGCGCACGGCCGAGCACGCGGATGACGAAGCGATCCCCGGCCTGTTGATCATCCGTCCGTTCGGCCGGGTCTTCTTCGGCAACGCCGAGAACGTCAGCGACAAGGTCATGGCACTGATCCATGCGGCTACACCCAAGGTGGTACTGCTCGATTGCTCGGCGATCCCCGGGTTCGAGTACACCGCGCTGAAGATGCTGGTCGAGGGCGAGGCGCGCTGGCGCGAACACGGCGTGGAACTCTGGCTCGCGGCGCTCAATCCCGAGGCGATGGAAATGCTCAAGCGCACGCCGCTGGCGCAATCGCTCGGACGCGAGCGGATGCACTTCAACGTCGAGCAAGCGGTTGCTGCGTTCGAAGCGCGGCATCCGGCCGGCGCGGAGACGGCCTGATGCGCCGGCCGCGCGGCGTCATCGCGCCCGAGATCGCTGCTCATGCACGGCGGGCAGACTGCTCCCGCGTCGTGCGCGTGTTTGCCGCTGCGGGGATCGCCGCGATCGCTGCGACCCCCGCGACCCCCGCGCTCGCGGCCGACGACGGCGCCGGTCGACGGACCGCGTCGGCGGACAAGCCGGACTGGGAGTTCGCGATCAACGCGTATCCCACCCAGGTGCGCGGCGGCGACAACTACACCTCCGCGATCGCGGTGGCCGATCGCGGCCCGCTGCATCTGGAGGCGCGCGCCAATTACGAGGCGAATGGCGCGCGCTCGGCCTTCGTCGGCTGGACCTTCGCCGGCGGCGAAGCAGTGACCTGGGAACTGACGCCGCTCCTCGGCGGCGCCTGGGGCGAGATCAGCGCCTTCGTGCCCGGGCTGGAGGCGAGCGTGGCCTGGCAGCGGCTCGACTTCTACGTCGAGGCCGAGTACGTGCGCGACAACAAGGCGCAGTCCGACCGCTACACCTACGCGTGGAGCGAGCTGGGGTTCCAGGCGTTCGAGTGGCTGCGGCTCGGCTTGGCCGGGCAGCGCACCCGCGCCTATGGCGGCGCGCGCGAGTACCAGCGCGGGCCGTTCGTCCAGGGCTCCTGGGGGCCGGTGACGCTCGGCGGCTACTGGTTCAACCCCGGCTCCAGCGAGCAGGTGTTCGTCGCCCAGATCGGGATCGCGTTCTAGCGCGATCGTCGGCGCGTCGGGCACGAGTCGCCTGGCCGCGCAGGCGATGGCCGCCGCGCCCCTGCGGTGCGAATCGCATCGCGCCCGCTCCGTTAACCCGCGGATCCTTCGGGCTTTTGGCCCGCCGTCACGAACAGATCAGTTCACGGTCGTACACTTGTGCAGTGCAATAAGTCAGGCTCGTGGGCGCAGGAGAAGCGGCGCCGCCCGGGTCGACTTCGGCAGACGTGGAGTCGACATGAAAGACATGGGAATGCAACTGGCGCGCTCGCAGAAGACGGGCGAGAAGGTGGCGCAGGTCTTTACGAAGCGGGCCAAGCTCGCGACCGAGAAGTACCAGCAGAAGCTGGCCGCGGTCGTCGCCCCGCTGCAGGCCGACGGCGTGCCGAAAACGCCCGCCGACGTCTGGCGCGAGTGGGGTGAATACAGCGTCGATGCCGCGCAGCGCGCGGTGCTGTTCTGGGACACGCTGCGCCAGCGCGGCAACCAGTGGCTCGAGCACACGAGCAGGCCGGCAAGCCGCCGGTGCTGCACTTCGAGTACGAGATGGTGCTCGACGCGCGCATGTTCGAGCGGCCCGTCAACTACGCGCTGGTGAAGATCGTGCCGCCGGCCGGCGTGAAGGTGGACGACCGCAAGCGGCCGTACATCATCATCGACCCGCGCGCCGGCCACGGCCCGGGCATCGGCGGCTTCAAGGACGACTCGCAGGTCGGCGTCGCGCTGCGCGCCGGCCACCCGGTCTACTTCGTGATCTTCTTCCGCGAGCCCGAGCCGGGGCAGACGCTGATCGACGTCACCGCCGCCGAGAAGCGCTTCGTGCACAAGGTGCGCGAACTGCATCCGGCGAGCGAAAAGCCCGGCGATCGTCGGCAACTGCCAGGGCGGCTGGGCCGCGATGATGCTCGCGGCCGCCGACCCCGACGACACCGGCCCGATCGTCATCGACGGCGCGCCGATGTCGTACTGGGGCGGCGCCTGGAGCGAAGGCGAGGGCGACAACCCGATGCGCTACGCCGGCGGCATGCTGGGCGGCACCTGGCTCGCCTCGCTCGCCTCCGACCTCGGCAACGGCATGTTCGACGGTGCCTGGCTGGTGCAGAACTTCGAGAACCTGAATCCGGCCAACACGTTCGTCGACAAGTACTACCACGTGTTCGCCAACGTCGACACCGAGCCGCCGCGCTTCCTCGAGTTCGAGCGCTGGTGGGGCGGCTACTACCTGATGAACCGCGAGGAGATCGAGTGGATCACGCGCAATCTCTTCGTCGGCAACAAGCTGTGGTCGGGCGAGCGTGAAGTCGGCCGCGACGGCGAGCGCGTTCGACCTGCGCGAGATCAAGGTCGCCGATCGTGCTGTTCGCCTCGATGGGCGACAACATCACGCCGCCGCAGCAGGCGTTCAACTGGGTGGCCGACGTCTACGGCTCGACCGAGGAGATCAAGGCGCGCGGCCAGGTGATCGTCGGCCTGCTGCACGAGGACATCGGCCACCTCGGCATCTTCGTCTCCGGCAAGGTCGCGAAGAAGGAGCACGCGCAGATCGTCTCGGTGCTGAAATCGATCGAGGCGCTGCCGCCGGGCCTGTACGCGATGCAGATCCACGAGGTCGGCAATGCCAAGGGTGAGCCGGCCTATGAGGTGCAGTTCGAGGAGCGCCGGCTCGAGGACGTGGTCAAGCGGCTGAACCGCTTCGAGCGCGCCGACGAGAAGCCCTTCGAGGCGGTGGCGGCGCTGTCCGAGTTCAACCAGCGCGCCTACGAGCTGTTCGCGCAGCCGCTGGTGCAGGCCATCTCGACCGAGTACGGCGCGCAGCTGCGGCGCAGGTTCCATCCGCTGCGCTTCCAGCGCTGGGCGTTCTCCGACCTCAACCCCTGGCTGTGCGTGGCTGGGGCCGGCGGCGCAGGTGGCGAAGGCACAGCGCCAGCCGCTGGCGCGACGAGCAGCCGGCTGCGCAAGGCCGAGGCGCGGCCGTCGAGACTGGTCGAGCGCGTCGCTCGACTACTACCGCGCGCTGCGCGATGCCGCTCACCGAGGCGGCGTTCTTCCAGATCTACGGCAACGCTGTTCTCGGCCTCCATCGACGCGACAAGCGCGGCGGAGCACGGTGGCTGCCGACCGGTGCCAATCCGCGCGAGCTGCCGTTCGTGCAGCAGGCGCTGGCAGCGATCGAGCAGGGCGGCCTGCCGGCGGCGATTGCGCGCACGGCGTCGCTGCTGGCGCGACGGGGCGTGGCGATCGACCTCGATGCTATCGCCCTGAAGAAGGAACTTGGTGGCACGAGATACCGCTGCCACCTGATCGAGTCACGAGTAGGCCGCCGCATCCGCGGCGAGCAGGACCTCATCGTGCAGCACGCGCCGGACCTCGCGCTCGAGGCGCTGCCCAGGCTGCTCGCCGACGCCGGTGACCGGCGGGACGGCTTCTGCCCGCTCCTCGAGCGGTTGATGAGCGGACACGCGCATCATCGCCCGAGACGCCGTCCTACGAGCAGAAGGCGATGTTCAAGCGGATCTCGGCGCAATTCGACCTGCTCGCGGCGTCCGGGCGATGCTCGGTGTGCAACCTGCGCCGGCGGAAGGCCGGCTAGGCGGCGGTGCGGGGCGCGTGCGGCGTCCGCGCGCAAGGGTGCCGCTCGTCGCACCGGAAGGAACTAGAGAAGGATGGCCCGGATGGCTGCTGTATCCAACGTACCCTTCGACGAGATCGAGCTGAACAAGCCGCTCGTGGTCAGCAAGACCCTGTCGGCCGCCGACATCGAGGGCATCGCGTTCGCCTCGGGCGACATCGATGCCTTCCACGTCGACGAGGGCAGCACCGATACCGCGCGCGGCCGCACCGAGGGCGTGGGCGCCGAGACCTTCATCGCGCACCTGATCAACCGCCGCCTGCCCGGACCGGGCTCGACGATCCTCGAACAGCAGTTCGCGTTTCACAACCACCTCGCGGTAGGTGATCGCGTCACGGCGACCATCGTGCCAGTGAAGAAGCAGGCCACCGACCACAAGGTCACGTTCGATTGCAAAGTGACCAACCAGGCCGGCGAGGTCATCCTCGAAGGCAAGGCGGTGGTGCGGGCGCCGACCGCGCGCATCGAGCATGGCGACCTGTCGACCACCGAGGTGATCTTCCGCCGCACCGATGCCTTCGCGCGCCTGCTCAAGCACTGCGAAGGCATCCCTGCGGTGCGCACGGCGATCGTGCATCCGTGTGACCGCGACTCGCTGGCCGGGCCGATCGAGGCCGCCAAGAAGGGTCTGATCGAGCCGGTGCTGGTGGGTCCCGAAGCGCGCATCCGCAAGGTGGCGGCGGCCGAAGGCATCGACCTGGCGGGGCTCACCATCGTCCACGCCGAGCACAGCGTGGCGGCGGCCGAGCGCGCCGTGAAGATGGCGCGCGACGGCGAGGTCGAGGCGCTGATGAAGGGCAGCCTGCACACCGACGAGCTGATGAGCGCGGTGGTCGCGCGCGACGGCGGCCTGCGCAGCGGCCGCCGCGTCAGCCACGTGTTCATCATGGACGTGCCGTCGTACCCGCGCCTGCTGCTGGTGACCGACGCCGCGGTGAACATCGCGCCCGACGTGCGCACCAAGGCCGACATTGCGCAGAGCGCGATCGACCTGGCGCATGTGCTCGGCATCAAGCAGCCGCGGGTCGCGGTGCTGGCGGCGGTGGAGACGGTCAACCCCGACATGCAGGCCACGGTCGATGCCGCCATGCTGTGCAAGATGGCCGACCGCGGGCAGATCACCGGCGGCCTGATCGACGGGCCGCTGGCATTCGACAACGCGGTCAGCGAGCAGGCCGCCAAGACCAAGAAGATCGTCTCGCCGGTGGCGGGCAAGGCCGACATCCTGCTGGTGCCGGACCTGGAGGCCGGCAACATGGTCGCCAAGCAGCTGCAGTACCTGGCGGGTGCGGACAGCGCCGGCATCGTGCTCGGCGCGCGCGTGCCGATCGTGCTGACCAGCCGCGCCGACAGCGTGCGCACGCGCATGGCCTCCACCGCGGTGATGAAGCTGGTGGCGGCGGCGCGGCGCGCGGCGCTGGCGGCCAAGCCGGCCGAGTAGTTCGTCAGTTCCCGGCGACGGAGAAGCACACGATGGCCGATGCGATTGCTGTCCTCAACGCCGGTTCGTCGAGCGTCAAGTTCTCGGTCTTCGGAGCGCATGACGATGCGTTGCGGTTGCAGGTGCGCGGCCAGATCGAGGGGCTGTTCACCGCGCCGAAGTTCGTTGCCAAGGGCGCCGACGGCACCGTGCTCGGCGAGAAGAGCTGGGGCGAAGGCACGCAGCTTGGCCACGGCGGCGCGCTCGATCACCTGATCGGCTTCCTGCGCGAGCGCGGCGGTGACCTGGCGCTAGTCGGCGTGGGTCATCGCGTGGTCCATGGCGGGATGCAGTACGCGCAGCCGGTGCGGGTCGACGCGGCCGTGCTGGCCGCGCTGGAGGCGTATGTGCCGCTGGCGCCGCTGCACCAGCCGCACAACCTGGCTCCGATCCGGTTGCTGCTTGAGCGCTCGCCGGACTTGCCGCAGGTGGCCTGTTTCGACACTGCGTTTCACCGGACCAACGCGGATCTGGCGCAGATTTTCGGCCTGCCCTACGCGATGTTCGAGGAGGGGGTGCGGCGCTACGGCTTCCACGGCCTTTCCTACGAGTACATCGCCTCGGTGCTACCGCACCACGCCGGGGGCGCAGCCCAGGGCCGCACGATTGTGCTGCACCTTGGCAATGGCGCCAGCATGTGCGCGCTCGCGGCCGGTCGCAGCGTGGCGAGCACGATGGGCTTTACCGCGGTCGACGGGCTGATGATGGGCACGCGCACCGGCAACCTCGATCCGGGCGTGGTGCTGTACCTGATGGACCAGCGCGGCCTGGATGCGCGCGCGATCGAGAAGCTGCTGTACAGCCAGTCCGGGCTGCTGGGCATCTCGGGCGTCTCCAGCGACATGCGCACGCTGCTGGAGAGCAGCGAGCCGCGCGCCCGGCTGGCGATCGACCTGTACTGCTACCGGATCCGGCGCGAACTCGGCTCGCTGGCGGCGGCGCTCGGCGGCGTCGATGCGCTGGTGTTCACCGGCGGCATCGGCGAGAACTCGTCGGCGATTCGGGCGCGCGTGATGGACGACGCGGCTTGGCTGGGCGTGGAGCGCGACGTCGCCGCCAACACGTGCGGCGGCCCGCTGCTCACCACGGCGGCCTCGCGCGTGGCCGCGTACGCGATCCCGACCAACGAGGAACTGATGATTGCCACGCATACGCGCAACGCGTTGCGCGCGGCGTGACGTTCGGGCCGCCCGCAACACGCCGCGGCAGCACCTGGCCGCGATGGGCGCCGCGCGTGCGGCGCAACGCTTCGGAGAACCTTCAATGAACATCCCCACCCCCCGCCCCGTCCTGCAGGGCAAGAAAGCCCTGGTCGTCGGCATCGCCAACGAGTACTCGATCGCCTGGGGCTGCGCCAAGGCCTTCCGCGAACTCGGCGCCGACGTGGCCGTGACCTACCTGAACGAGAAGGCGAAGTCCTACGTAGAGCCGCTGGCCATGCAGATCGAGGCGCCGATCTTCATGCCGCTCGACGTGTCGGTGCCGGGCCCGATGGAGGCGGTGTTCGAGCGCATCCAGCGCGACTGGGGCCGGCTCGACATCGTCGTGCATTCGATCGCCTGGGCGCCGAAGGATGACCTGCAGGGCGGGTTGCTCAACTGCAGCGCCGAAGGTTTCGCCAAGGCGATGGACATCTCCTGCCATTCGTTCGTGCGCATGGCCAAGCTCGCTGCGCCGCTGATGGACGACGGCGGCGCGCTGTTCGCCATGAGCTACCACGGCGCGCAGAAGGTGGTCACGAACTACAACGTGATGGGGCCGATCAAGGCCGCGCTGGAAGCGGCCTGCCGCTACCTCGCCTACGAGCTGGGGCCGAAGAAGATCCGCGTGCACGCACTGTCGCCCGGGCCGCTGAAAACGCGCGCCGCCTCCGGCCTGAAGGACTTCGACCTGCTGCTGAACGAAGCAGTGCAGCGGTCGCCGGTGGGCGAACTGGTGGACATCATGGACGTGGGATTCACCTGTGCGTATCTGGCCACGCCGTATGCGCGCCGGCTCACGGGGCAGACGGTGTACGTGGATGGTGGCGTCAGCATCATGGCTTGAGGGCCGCGCGCCGGCGCGACTAAGATGGTTGGGCGCGATCGAACATGCCGTTCAAAGCGACCAGACAAGGGAGAGATGCGATGGCAAGGCTGTGGATTGCCAACCTGCCGCCGGAAGCCGGCGACGACGAGATCGACGAGTTCCTGCAGAAGTACGGTTTTCCGACGTTTGGTTCGATCACGCGCGTTCCGGGTGATGGGTCGCGTCCGGCGGCGATCATCGACTACCCGGACCTGAAGGAAGAAGTGCTCGGCCGCCTGACGCCGCGCGTCAGCGACATGACGTGGCGGGAACGCACGCTCTTTGCCAACGTGATGCCGCCCGAGCGCAGCTAGCCGTCCACGCGACGAGCGTTTGCGATGGGACTGTTCGACTCGCTGTTCGACCGGATGCGCGGGAAGTCCGAATCCGCCGACGAGCCGGTGTTGAAAGAGGCACTGGATCGTGCAGTCGAGGTGGTTGATCCGCGGCTGAAGCTGCTGCCGCGCTACGCGGACCGGCTGCGCCCCGCGCTGATGGCCTCGATCCAGCACCTGCGCAGTGTGCTCAACGGCATCGGGGTCGTGCACGAAGCCAGTGCCGAGGCCTGGGGTGGCGATCCGCTGATTCGCGCGGTGTTTCCGCGTCCGGCCGACGTTGCGGCGATCATCTCGCGCGCGCGCGAAGTGCAGAAGTACTTCCGCACCAACCCGGCCGCCAACGAGGTGTTCGGCGTGGTCGGCATGGCCTTCGAGGAGAAGCACGTGATGGCGCCGGCGCTGCAGGACGGCGTGGTGCGGCAGGACGTGATGCGCACGCAGCTGTCGTTCAGCGATCACAAGGTCGCGCTGGTGGGCCCCGACCTCGATGCCCTGCGGCGCGTGATCGGCCGGGCGATGTTCAACCAGTTGCTGCTCAACGCGGTCGAGCAGTTGAGCGCACAGGAAAGGCAGCGCAAGGACCTGGGCATGGCGCGCGCCATGCTTCAGGCGCGGCTGCGCATGCTCAAGGGCCAGGAAACGACGCTCGCCGCCGCCTTCGACGAGGCCGCAGCGGTCGATCCGGCGGCGCAGATCAACGCGCTGGAGCAGGAGCTGGCCCGCACCAGCGGCGCGATCGGCGATCTGGGTGGCGGCGTCGATGCGCTGGACAAGGAACTGGAGGCGCTCGCCAACTTGCTGCTGCACACGGGCGACGCGCTGCAACTGTCGGAACGCACGCTGCGCATCGACCAGTTCAACACCGTGGTCGAGCCGGCATTGGCCGAAGGTGCCGAGATCCAGTTCGTGGTGCTGCGCATCGCCAGCGCGCCGCCGCGTACGCGGGCGGCGGTGTTCATTCGCTTCGAGCGCGCCCACCTGGGCCGCGGCGGGCTGGCGATCGACGAGGTGGCGCGCGGCCTGTGACCGCACGCGCCGAAGCCGTCACGACTTGCCGAGCGATTCGCGCGCCGGCCTGCCGCCAGTGCGGCGGCAAGCCGGCTGAGGTAGCGAAGCGCGCGGACCGCGCCGGTGGGTCGGGCGGCACGCGCGCATCGGTGGCGTGCTCGACCGCTGGAAGCGCATCGCGGATCCGACCGACCCTCCCGAAACGCGTTCGCCGACCGTGTTGCCTGCCGAGTGCCGAGGCGCGCCGCGGCCGCGACCGCGCCGAGCGCAGCCCCGGGATCCGCGGCGGGCGCGGGCGTCAGGGCCTTCCGCCCGCCGGCCGGGTCACCGACTCGCGCGCCTTCAGCTGTGCCGCGCGGGTCTGCGCCATCAGCGTGTAGGCGACGTAGTACTTGTAGATGTTGCGCACGTAGGTGGTGGTCTCGATGCCGACCTTCTCCGCCGTGACCAGCTCGACGTTGTTGAACCACTTGTCCGGATCGAGCCCGCGCCTGGCGGCCTCCTTGCGCATCTGCGAGATGCGGCCGGGCCCGGCGTTGTAGCTGGCGAACGCGAACAACGGGCGGTCGACCTCGCTGAACTTCGCATCCGGGAAGTAGCGGGTCACCAGCTGGTTCATGTACTTGGCGCCGGCGTGCACGTTGGGCTCGACCTGGGAGATGTCGCCCACGCCCAGTTCCGCGCCGGTGGCCGGCATCACCTGCATGACGCCGATCGCCCCCACCGGGCTACGCGCCTCCTGGTTGAGCTGCGATTCCTGGTAGCCCCGCGCGGCGAGCATCACCGGGTCGAAACCGTATTTCTCGCCATACCTCCTGAACAGGGCGATGGTGCTTTCGAAGCGCCTGAGTTCGGCGTCGGCGGTGTTGTTGCGGAACTTCCTGGCGCGCGACAGCGCGAGCTTCTTGCGGGCGTCGACCGAGCTGGTCTTGACTGCCTTCTGCATGAACTCCTTGATCTCGGCCTCGAGTTGCGGGCTGCCCTTGCGGATCGCCCAGCCGGTCTTGATGTCCTTCTTCAGCACGAGGTCCTCGCGCAGCTTGATGTTCGGCAGTACCTGGGCCCAGAGCCGGCCCTTCCAGTCGTCGAC
Source organism: Burkholderiaceae bacterium (assembly GCA_034522655.1). Lineage (GTDB taxonomy): Bacteria > Pseudomonadota > Gammaproteobacteria > Burkholderiales > Burkholderiaceae_F > JALHMQ01. Next base: position 162,080 of record JAXHLD010000039.1, on the reverse strand, counting down.
CACCATCAGCTCGAGCAGGCCCACGCCGAGCATCTCGAGCAGGTCTTCGTCCTCCAGCGCGTCGGGCAGCTTGACCAGCTTTACCGGCGCCTTGCCCTCGCGCGCGAAGCGTTCGTTGAGTTCGACCAGGGTCGCGAAGAAGCTGCTGACCGGACGCACGTGGACGGTTTGGCCGGCCAGATCGTCGATCGAGGACAGCGCCGGCGACTTGGGCCCGGTGGCGAGCACTTCGTTGTTGCCGGGCAGCTCCGGCAGATACGCGAAGTCCACCTTATTGAGGCGCTCGCCGGTGATCGACAGGTTGCCGGCAGCGATGTCGCCCAGACCTTGCGCGACGTCGTCGAACATCTCGTCGCGCGTGGTCGGGATCAGCACCACCGTGAGCGGGCGCTTGCCGAGCTGCTCGTCGTACTTGGCGTTCAGGTGCTTCTCGAACTCGCGCATCAGGTCGGCGGTGACGCCGCGCTGGGTGCCTTGTCGTTGAAGTACAAGGTGCGGCTGTAGGGCGCAAGGACGCGGATGCGCCGGCGTTCCAGCATCTGGCTGAAGTCACCGCTGGCCTTCTGGTCCGTGAGGGCCTCGATGTTCAGCTTTTGCGGCGCGGCGCCTGCCGCGGCGGCGGGCTGGGCGCCGGCGGCCAGCGCGACAGACAGCGCAACGGCGGCCAGCGCGCCATGCAGTGGACGGGCCATGAGAACCTCGGTCGGAGGGAGGCCGCGCGATTGCCACGGCGGGCATACGGCCCGAGGGTGCCGCCGCCGGACGGCGCTCAGCGCTCGATGATCTGGGTGACGTCGGCCGCGTTGACCGCCATCTCCTTGCCTTCCGCGTCACGGAACCTGTAGGTGTTGGTCGCCTTGTCGAGCCTGGGCTCGCCATGCGAGATCAGCAGCTGGCCGGTCTTCGTCCCGATCACGTACTGCGTGGTCGAACAGGCGGTCAGCAGGGCAACGGCAACGGCGACTGCGGCAACACAAGAGAGCGAGGTTCGCATGGTCATCCTCCGGTTGATGACGGCTCGCCACCGAGCCGCCGAAGTCGGTTCATTGCGGGTTGGGTCCGGTGCGGCCGGCAGCGTCCCGACACGGGCGGCGACTCATCGCGTGCTAGCCGCCGAGTGCGATGACCGCTGCCTCGACCACCAGGCCAACGGTGACCATGGTCAGCCCGACCCGCACCGGCCGCACGCCGGCGTAGCGCCCCCAGTTGTAGCCGCACAGGAACAGCATTGCGATCGCGATCGCCGCCGACACCCGCATCGCGTGCTGCAGGTCATCGAACACCAGAAAGGGCAGCACAAGCGGAAACGTCGACAGGAAGACCAGCAGGAAGATCAGGCCGGCGGCGTGGAAGTCATCGAAGGAAAGTCGCGCGCGCGACGGCACGTCGGGCAGTGCAAGGACTTCGGCGCGGATTCGCGCCAGGCCCTCGGTGTCGATCGCGCGCCGGAACAGCGGCCCCAGCTCGGCCGCGATGATCTGGTGCGCCTGGCCGGCGTCGGTCGCTGCCCGCACTGCGCGAACCAGCAGTAGCTGGCGGTTGCGCACGACCAGCTGGCGCAGCAGAAACATCACCGAGTCGACCAGGCCCCAGGCGGTGTTGCAGCCGATCGCCGCGATCAGCATGGTGCGCACCTCCTCGCGGCCAGCGGTGGCCACGCTCATGGTGCCGGTGAACGTCAGGCACATGAACAGGCCGAACAGGATCTCGGCGTTGCGGTCGATCGGGTCGAGGACCGACGCGCGCTGCTCCGGAGCGATGGGGGCGGGGCTCGACATGCAGGAGGCGGTCAGCGTGCGGGCGCGGACATCGTCGGCAGATGGCCGCTCAGTTTGTGGCCGGCCCGACGAGGCCGGCCTTTTCCAGCGCGCCGACGATGACATCGACGAATGCGCGTGTCTCCTTTTCGACGTCCGTGGGCGCCGTGGTGCGCGTGCGCGCGGTCCAGTCGACGCGGTCGGTGGCTAGATCTGTCAGGGCGGTTTGCGCCACGTAGACGCTGTAGGTGCGCACCTCCGTGCGCACCGGGTATGACATGCCCCAGTACGAGCCATACCAGCCGCGATAGCCGCCCCAGCCGCCGTAGACGAACGGGTCCTGGTACACGACGGTCTCGCGTTCCTGGCCGATCACGGCAGTGGAGAGGATGTGCGCGGCGCCGGCCTTGCGTGCCGCCTGCTGCAGGCGCTCGACCGTGTCCTTGGTCAGGGGCTCGGGCACCAGTTCGTAGCTGCGCTGCGCCTTGACGCCGCGCGCGCTCAGGCGGGCGACCATCTCGTCCTCGTAGACGCGGCGCACGGTGTCGTCGCGGGCGACGCCCACCACCATCACCGGGCCTTGCAGCCGCTTGCCGGCGACTTCCGGGCGGGTCCAGCTGCCGTCGAGCGTCGTGGAGGCGCATGCGGCGAGCAGCAGCGAAAAGAGGAGCGCCCAAAGTGCGGACGCGGGCAAAGTCAGTCGCGACATCATCGATCTCCTGCGGGATGGGGTGCCGATCAAGTTACACCCGCGCGCGCAGCCTCACCCTATTCCATGCTCACTTCGTGGACGCCGTGGTGGGGGGCGGCGGCGCCTCGAAACTGCCACCCAGCGCCAGGTGCAGGCTGACGCGCTGTGCCAGCTGTTCGCTCTGTACGCGCAGGCGCGATACCCGCGCCGAGTACAGCGCGAGCTGGCGTGCCTCGACCGCGCGCAGGTCCACCGACCCGACCCGGTACTGGATCTGCACCAGTTCGAACGCGCGTTCGTTGTCGCGCACCGCGTCGTCGAGCAGGGCCGCGCGGTCACGCAGCGCGGCCTCGGTGGAAAGTGCGTTCTCCACCTCGTTGAAGGCCTTCTGCCCGGCGCGGGCGTACTCGGCCACCGCCTGCCTCTGTTCGGCGGTGCGGATCTCGACGTTGGCGCGCAGCGCGCCGCCCTGGTACAGCGGCGCCAGCAGGTTGACGCCCGCGCTCCAGACCGGGTTGTTCTGTTCCTTGAGCACGAAGAGATCGCTCGACACGTCGCTGCCGCCGGCGGTCAGGCTGATTCGCGGCAGCAGCGCCGCCTTGGCCTCGCCGATGCGGTTGAACGCGGCGGCGACGCGCCGTTCGGCGGCGATGACGTCGGGCCGCCGCTCGAGGATCTCGGACGGCATGCCCACCGGTGGCGATGGCGGCAGCGCCGAGAGCTTCTGGGCCACCGCGACCTCGGCGGCCGGATAGCGGCCGAGCAGCAGCTCCAGCGCGCGCAGCGCCTGTTCGCGCGAAAGTTCCACCTGCCGCAGGGTGTCGCGATAGGTCGCGAAGCTGGCACGGGCCTCGGCCACCTCCTGCTCGCTGCCGATGCCGACGCGGAACCGCTCCTGCGCGATCTTCAGCAGCGCCTCGGAGCTGCGCACCACGTCCTGTGCCAGTCCGCGCAGAAGGCCGGCCTCGATCGCGGTGAACCAGCTGCGCGCGACCGTCGCCGCCAGCGACTGGCGCGCATAGGCGAAGTCCGCCGTCGCCGCCACGGATTGCGCCTCGGCGGCGGCGCGCGCATAGCGGACGCGGCCCCAGACGTCGAGTTCGAGCGAGGCACTGACGACCCAGCCCTCAAGACCGCTGCCGCCGTTGGACTTGGTGTTGGCGGTGCCGAGAAGGCTGACCACCGGCAGCAGGCCGGCGCTCGCGACCTTCAGATAGCCGCCCGCCTGCTCGACGCGTGCCGCGGCGACCCGCAGATCGGCGTTGTGGAGCAGCGCCTCGCTCACCAGCGCGTTCAGCGCCGCGTCGTCGAAACTCGCCAGCCACGCGCTGGCGACCGGCGCGGCCACGCCGCCCGCGGTCTTCCACGCGGACGGAACCACGGCATTCGGCAGCGCCTCCCTCTGCAGGTCCGCCGTGCCCGGCGGGTTCTGCAGCGCGCAGCCGGCCAGTGCCGCTGCCAGCGCAGCGGCGACGGCGCCCAGTTTCAGCGGACCGGTGCGCATCAGTGCAGCTTCAGCACGAGGTAGTTGGTGATCGAGCCGACGCGCAGGATCACCATCCGCACGATATGGATCGCGGCGGCATGCTCGGTGTAGATCGCGCCGGCGCCCGTGGCGCCGGCTGCGAGGAACAGCGCGCGGTCCTTCTCGTCGATCTCCAGCTTGACCGGGAAGCGGCCGGGCGCCTGCGGGTAGGCACCCGTCTGCGGCACCATGCCCGACTGCGGCAGCTGGCCCTGGCCCTGCGCCCAGACGATCGAGTCGACCTTGGCATTGATCACCCGGCCCGGATAGGTCGGCAGCGCGATCTCGGCGCGGTTGCCGGGCTCGACGTTGACCAGTTCGTTCTGCGCGTAGAGTGCGATGACCTGGTACTCCTCCTCGACGAAGCTCATCGCCGGCGAGAACGGCGCCGCGACCAGGAATGCGCCCGGCCGTAGCTGCACGTTGATCGCATAGCCATTGGCCGGCGCGTACATCGCGGTCTGGTCGAGGTTCCATTGCGCCTGGGCGACGTCGGCGCGGGCCTGGTCGACCTGGGCCTTGGCGATCGCGAGGTTCGCGCGCGCCGCCGCCACGCTGGCCTGCTCGCCGTTGACCTGCCCGGCCAGCTTCTGCGCGACCTGCGCCTCGTTCGCACTGGCGGTGGCGATCTGCCCTTCCAGTTCGGCGACGTTGGCCTCGGCCTGCTCGAGCGCGAAACGGTCACCGGCGCCGGTGCCGACCAGTTCCTTGTTCTGCCGCACGCGCAGCCTGGCGAGTTCGAGCTTGGGCATCAGCGCGCGCACCTGCGCGTTGGTCGCCTTCAACTGTTCCTGCAACTGCCTGGCGCCGGCCGACGCATCGACCAGATTGGCCGCAGCCTGCGCCAGCTTCGCCTCGTTGGCCGCCAGCGTGGCCTTGGCCACCGCCAGCTCGTTCTGGTACTGCGTGGGGTCGATGCGGAACAGCAGCTCGCCCTTCTTCACCAGCCGGTTGGGCTCGACCGGCACCTCGATCACGCGTCCGCGCACCTGCGGGACCACCTGCACCACGTACTTGAACACGCGCACGTCGTTGGTCGACGGCGCCACCACGTTCAGCACCAGGATCAGCGCCGTCAGCCCGACCACCGGAATGATGACGACCGTGACTTTCCAAGGCGTGGTCCAAGGCAGCCACTTGAACTTGATGAAGATGAGCCAGACGAAAAACGAATAGATGCCGAGTAACAGCGCTTCCATTACGCCCTCCCGCCGGGGGCCGAAGCGCTCTGCTCATCGAGGCTGGCCAGCGCGTCGCGCAGCGCCTTCAGCCTGGGCGGCAGCGCGCGCCGGCTGGCGATGCTGTCGAGCTGCTCGCGCAGGTGGTCGAGTTCCTCCTGCGGCAGTTCGCCCGAATTGAGCTTCTCGTCCATCTCGTGGAAGTAGTCCTCGTGCTTGTCGGTGCCGTAGGCCATCTGGTAGCCGACCGGCTTGGTGTAGGCCCACAGCCAGGCGATCGGCCACAGCAGGCCGCCGAACACGAGCGACAGCAGGCACAGCGTCTGGATCGCATCGCGCTGCGGATGATGGCGCTTGTGCGCGATCTTCTCCGGCAGCACGTGCACCAGCCAGAACAGCGCGATGCCGGCGATCGGCACGGCGAGCAGGATGAACCAGGCGAGGTAGGTCGCCGCGGTGTCCATCAGTTCCGGCGGCAGGAAGGAGGCGTGCGCTGCCAGCGGCAGCGACATCGCTGCTGCAAGCGCAGTTCGCGCCGCGGCGGCGCCCGTGGGCAATCGTGGTTTCATGTCTGAATCGTCCCTAACGCCGACAGGTTCGGAAGCAAGCTAACGGCCGGACTTCGTTGCCCTCGAATGGGTGCGCCGATGAGTAGATGACCGGGCCATGCGCCATTCATATATGCCACTCGCCCGGGCCACTCAGCGGCGGCGCGAGCGTAGCGCGCACGTGCCTGTCTGAGCGGCACTGTGGGGCAGTGTGCTGTAACGGATAAGGTGCCAGGCTTGTTCCAAGTCAATCAGCCGCCGGGGTGAGCGCCGCCCCGGCGTGCATCCCCTTGCACCTAGCCCCGCCGCAAGGGCGTTACCAGGCCGTCGTGATCGCGCCGAACTCGCTCAGAACGTCCCGGTCACGAACAGCTGCAGGCCCGAGTAGCCGAGCTTCAGCGTGCCGTTGAACGACGACTTCTCGACGTCGACGTCGGTGCCGAAGTAGTTGTAGCCGAGGCCAACGCCGAAGTTGCGGTGGAACATCCACGTCGCGGCGACGCGCGCGTCGGTGATGGTGCCGTCGATGCCCTGCAGCTTCGCCTTGAAGAACTGCGCATACGCGTCGAGGTACCACTGCGGCGCGACCACCCAGCCGCCCCGCAGGCCGACCACCGGCAGCGGCGCCGGCACGCTGTTCTCGCGCGTGGTCGACTGCGCGGTGGTGACATTGCCGTTGGCGTCGGTGAAGGTGGCCGAGCCCGAGAGCCGCAATTGCGTGTCGATGTAGTGGATGCCGATCGTGGCCGCCACTTCGTAGCTCGGTTGCTTGGCGAACGCGTACTCGTAGGCCAGTTCGGCAATCCGCAAGCGCGACTCGGCGGTCACGTTGGCGCCGACGTTGAACGTGTAGTCGCCCCACGTGATGGTCCGATCGAGCGTGCGGGTGCCGTCGTTCTGGGTGTCGAAGTACATGAACCGCAGGTGATGCGTCGGCGTGATTCGCCACAGGCCGTCGAGCCGCACGCGCGTGGCGTCGTTGTCCAGGCCGAAGTCCTTGCCGAAATCGATCTCCCGGTTCGTGCCGATGGCGGTCCCGTTCAACTCACCCTTGACGTCCGTGCCGACGATGAACGTGCCGAGGCTCAGGTTGAACTTGTCGTCGAGCAGCGCCTGTGCGAAGGCGGGCGATTGCGCCACCGCGGGGCCGGCCACGGCGAACAGGCAGCACGCGAGCACCGGCGCAGAGGAAAACGTGAAACGAGATGTCATTTTCCAACTCCCTCGTTATGTATTCGATTGGTGCGCCCAGCATCCGCGAGCGTCGAGGTGATTTGTACTCGCTGCAACGCTGTCCCGCTGTGGCTGGCGTCAATGGAAATCGCGGAATAGCAACACTCGTCAACGGATATCGCGAAATGGCAACACTCGCGTCCGTCAGTCCACGGCGCTAGAAGCGGTAGGACAGTCCCAGCTGCACTTCGCCCTGGGTGACGGCATCGCCCTTGATCGTGAACAGGCATCCGCCCGAGCAGAACAGCCCCCCGCTGCTGTTGACCAGCGTCACGTAGCCACGGGTCTCGACACGCAGCGCGACCCGTTCGCCCAGGGTCACCTGGTAGCCGATGCCGAGATTGAGGGAGGGGCGCAGCTCGTCGCTGTAGCCGCTGCGGCCGGGCAGGAACAGCGTCGCACCGAGGCCGCCGACCAGATACGGGCCCTGGCCGATCGGTCCGTCGAAGAAGTTGGTGCCGCCGAAGTGGAAGTACATGACCTTCATCGGCAGCGGCGCCGACGCGGGCGCGGCGCCGGGCTGCGGTGTCACGAACGCAGACTGTTCGAGACCGAGATCGGTGTTCTGGTAGGACACGTAGAACTGCAACTGCCGGCTGCCATCCAGCCCCTTGTCGAAGCTGATGGCCCAGGCCGCAGACCCATCGAGGCGCAGCTTCTGGTCGGTGCTGGCGTCGATAAAGCTGCCGCCGTCTCGGTAGGCGCCGTAAATCGTGAACGCGCTTTCGGGTGACGTGGTCTGCGCCGCCGCGGGGGCGGCGGCTGCCGCCAGCGGGACGGCGAGGACGAGTCCGGCAAACCTTGGGTTCAGTCGCATCGAGCCTCCGCGCTCGCGTGGGTTTACAGGGTCATGTGATCGTCGCGCACCGGGTTTCACAGCAGCGGCTCGATCGGCAGCAGCGAGAAGAACCAGGCCTGGAAGCTGCGCCAGGCGCTGCCGCCGGGCTCCTCCGCCAGCCGCACTTCGCGTCCCGCGTCGGTGCTGACCCACGCAAGGTGCGGCCGGCCGTCGGGCTGGGGCTGCAGTTCGACGCGGTAGGCGTTGGACGGCAGCCCCTGGGCGAGCTGGGCGCAGGCTGCGGCAGCGACGGCGGGCGAGTCGATCATGATGCCGATCTCGGTGTTGGTGAACACGGAGCGCGGATCGACGTTCATCGAGCCGACGAAGAGCTGCCGGCAGTCGAAGATCATCGTCTTGGCATGCAGTGACGCGCGCGACGAACCGGTCAGCGAGTGCTTCGCCGACGCCTCGGCGGGCCCGGACTCGGCCGCCTTTGGATCCGCGCGACGCGCGCTCGCCTTGACTTCGTACAGTTCGACGCCGGCTTCGAGGAGCGCGCGCCGGTACTTCGCGTAGCCGGCGTGCACGGCCGGCACGTCGGTCGCGGCGAGCGAATTGGTCAGGATCTGCACGCGCACCCCACGCGCGCGCAGGCGCTTGAGGCTCTCGACGCCGCCGTCGCCCGGCACGAAGTAGGGCGACACGAGGAAGAACTCGCGGCTGAGCGCCGTGAACTCCGGCAGCATCTGCGGCAGCAGGTAGGCCGACTTGTCTGCTTCGTCCTGCTCGACCTTGGCCGGGTCGTCGGCCAGCACCCGCATCTGCGCGGCGTTGAACGCGAGCCTGCCCGCGAGCAACTGCTGGGTGAGGTCGCTCGCGCGCAGCGCCTGCGCATAGGCAGCACCGCGCTGCGAGCCGACGAACGCCGTTAGCGCGCTGCGCACCGCGTCCAGTTCGCTAGCGCCGACCTCGGCCCTGCTCAGCGCCCGGATCGGAAAGGTCGCCGCGCTGTTCCAGTACTCGTCGAAGCTGGCCGAGACGTCGGCCACGACCTCACCGACGGCCAGCACGTCGAGATCGCCGAAGTCGAGGTCGGCGCGCGCCTCGAAGTACTCGTCCCCGATGTTGCGGCCGCCGACGATGGTCGCCTGGTTGTCGGCCGTGAACGACTTGTTATGCATGCGCCGGTTGCTGCGCGCCGGGTCGACGATGAAGCCGAGCATGCGTGCCGAGCGCGTGGCCACCGGGTTGAACAGCCGCAGTTCGATATTGGCGTGCGCATCGAGCAGCAGCAGGCGCGCGTCGTCGGGTGAGGTGCCGATGTCGTCGAGGATCACGCGCACCCGCACGCCGCGGTCGGCGGCGCGCAGCAGCGCGGCCGTCAGCAGCCGGCCGGTGGTGTCGTCGTGCCAGATGTAGTACTGGACGTCGAGGCTGCGCTCGGCGACCTCGGCCAGCGCCAGCCGGGCGACGAAGGCGTCGAGGCCGCGATCGAGCAGGCGCAGTCCGGACGGCGCCTGCTGCTCGGCGCTAAAGCGCGCCGCGGTCCGGCCGAGCGCGGTGTCGGCGGTGTCGGTCAGCGCAGTCGAGACCGTGCGCGGGTAGTCGGTCGGCAGCGAGGCGCAGGCCGCGAGCGCCAGCGGCAGCAGCGCGGCCAGCGCGCGCCACCAGCGCCGATCACTTGGCGGCCGAGGCGCAGGTGAAGCGGATCTCGCCATAGAAGCCCTCGGCCTTGCTGTCGGTGTTGTCGGTATCCGTCATCACGGCCACGCCGAGGATGCGACCCGGCGCCGTGCCGAACGCGCGCTGGTAGTCCTGCACGAGGTTGCGCTGGTAGGTCCGCCAGGCGCCCACACCCTGCGGGCCGCTCTCGGCGACGATCATCTTCAACTGCGCCGTGTGCGTGCTCGGAATCACCGTGCCGACCGGCGCCCGGTTCTCCCAGATGTACATCAGGGTTGCGTAGGGCAGGTCCCGGCCGGAGAGCGTCTTCGCGCGGTTGAACCGGCGCTGCTCCTGCTCCGGCAGCCTGGTCTTGTCGCCGTCGAAGCCGACGATCACGCGCACCGGCGCATCCTCCAGCTTCGGGTTGCGGTTGTCGGCGGCACCGATCAACGCATCGGTGCGCCAGCGCCACTCGATGACCGGCAGGCGCGCCGGATCGATCGGCGCCAAGTGCACGTAGGCCGAGGCCGCGCCCTCGGCGGTCGCCTTCAGGATGACGCTCCCGTTCTCCTGCGCGGTGCTGTACACGGTGTCGCGCTTGAGCTTGGACAGGGGCACGTGGGCCCAGCCGGGTCCCGCCTTCGCGTCCGCATCGAAGGCAGTGAGGATGCGCGTCGCACAGTCCGCAGCCAGCGCCGGCGCGCCGGCGAGCATCAAGGCCAGCAGCAGCGGCGCCCGGTGCGTTCGAGAGTGTTCGGCGATTCGACACGTCATGGGCCGCATCGTAGGACGTTGTCCAGCCGCACCGAACAGGCCGTCGTGCGACGCAGATTAATGAGTGCCTCGGCCAGCCTGATCAGTATGGCCGACGCCTTCACGCCGCCCGCATCAGGCGTACGGAAGCCGCAGCAGTGGTCAACGTGCGCACTGGCCGTGCCGTTGAGCGCGGTGATCGACACCGCGCCCGGCATCGGATGGGGCGCCGACGTCGAGCGTTCCCTCGCATCGCTTTTCTCTGGAGAACACATGAAAAAAGAACTCGTCATCGCCGCTGCAGCCCTGGTCGGCGCGGTTTGCGTGCCCGCCATGGCGCAGCAGAAGCCCGACGCCAAGGGCGCCGTGGTCACCTCGACCGAGCCGGGCAAGGGCACGATCGCAGCCACCGTGTCGGTGTCCGCCACGGTGACGGCGATCGACCAGGCCACGCGCGAAGTGACGCTCAAGGGTCCGGAAGGCCGCGAAGTCACGGTGACCGCCGGGCCCGACGTGCGCAATCTTGCGCAGGTCAAGGTCGGCGACCTGGTCACGGTGCGCTACCTGGAGGCGCTGACGCTGACGCTGAAGAAGGCTGGCAAGGACGCGCGCACGATGAAGGAGAGCGAGGCTGGCGCGCGCGCCAAGGCGGGCGAGCGGCCGGGCGGTGCTGTGGCGCGCCAGGTCGAGGTCGTGGCCGACGTGATCGCGGTGGATGCGAAGACGCAGACCGTCACGCTGCGCGGTCCGAAGCGCACGGTCGACCTGAAGCTGCGCGATCCGGAGCAGTTCAAGCTGGTGAAGGTGGGTGACCAGGTGCAGGCCACCTACACCGAAGCCGTGGCCCTGGCGGTCGAGCCGGCTACCGCGGCACCGGCGAAGAAGTAGCCGGCGCGGACACAGCCGCGACCGGCGTCGGTCGCGGCCGTTCAGCGCGGCGCGGCCGTCACGCGCGCCTGCAGCGCCCGCACGCAGGCCACGAACCCGCGCTGCGCTTGCGGCTCCATCACCAGCGTGCCGCGGTACACCGGGTGCGTCGCCTGCTCGGCACGCACGACCGAGACCTCGATCGGCTTGCCGTCGAGCGCGGCATCGACCACCGCGAACAGCGTGGTCGCGTCGGCGAGGTAGCGCAGCACGTTCGGATCGGCCTCGTCGGCCATCGGTTTGCCGTCGCGCGGCGCGGTGCGCGCGCCGCCCGGCACGCGCAGCCAGCCATCGGTCACACGCAGCGCGCGCAGCGGCTGGCCCGCCTGCAGCGCCGCCGCGCTGGCCGTCATCGACGAGGCCTTGACCAGCCCCACGCCGCGCGTGACCGTCTCCTGGCCGAGCAGGATCGAGATGTCGACGGTCCGGTGCTGCGCGCTGGGCGGCGGCAGCGGCTCGACACCGAACACGCGCAGGCCGCAGGCGGTGACCTGGCCGCCGCTGTCGACGAACACCGAGGGCGTGCCGTCGAGCGGCAGGGCAAGGGTCGGCGCCGACGCCGGCGCGCCGCTGGCACGCGCGGCCGGTATCGCCGCCACCGATGCCAGCGCGACTGCCAGTGCCGCCGCCAGGGCGAACGGTGCCCATCCGGTGCCGCGGCGCGGGTCGTCGCCACGCCGACGCGAAATCGAGACGAACCTCATCAGCCGCACTCCCGGACCTGCACGGCGCGAGTGGCCGCGAAAGGCGCAGCGTAGCCCGGGCGACCACGTGCCGGCTGGCGCGTGCGGCCGGTCTGCCGATACCATCCGCGCGGCGCGGCAGCCGCCGGTGGCCCGGACACGATCCGGTGATCGGTCCCGCCGCATCACTGCGGATCCCGATGAGAGACCTCAAGCGTTCTGCCGGCTCGCGCGGCAACGAGCCCGCCCAGCGGCCGATCGCGCTGATCGGCGCCCCGACCGATGTCGGCGCCGGCACGCGCGGCGCCAGCATGGGGCCGGAGGCGCTGCGCGTGGCGGGGCTGCGCCAGGCGCTGGAAAGCCACGGCTATCCGGTGTTCGACACCGGCAACCTGGCCGGTCCGCCCAATCCCTGGCTGCCGGCGGTCGACGGCTATCGTCACCTCGACGAAGTGATCGCGTGGAGCCACGCGGTGCATGCGGCGGTCCTCGCGCAGCTCGCACTCGGCCGCCTGCCGATGCTGCTCGGCGGCGATCACTCGCTCGGCGTGGGCTCGATCAGCGCGGTGGCGCGCCACTGCCGCGAGCAAGGCAAGCGGTTGCGCGTGCTGTGGCTCGACGCCCATGCGGACTTCAACACCAGCGAGCTGACGCCGAGCGGCAACCTGCACGGCATGCCGATGGCCTGCCTGTGCGGCTTCGGGCCGCCGGCGCTGGTGCAGATCGGTGGCACCGTGCCGGCGCTCGATCCGCGCTGGGTGCGCCAGATCGGCATCCGCAGCGTCGACCCGGGCGAGAAGCGCTTCGTGCATGCGCAGCAGCTCGAAGTGTTCGACATGCGCCACGTGGACGAACTCGGCATGCGCCACACGATGGAGGTGGCGCTGGCGACGATGGATGCCGACACCCACCTGCACGTGAGCTTCGACGTCGACTTCCTCGACCCCGAGATCGCGCCGGGCGTGGGCACCACCGTGCCCGGCGGGCCGACCTACCGCGAGGCGCAGCTGTGCATGGAGATGATCGCCGACAGCGGTCGGCTGGGCTCGCTCGACGTCGTCGAGCTGAACCCGGCGCTCGACGTGCGCAACCGCACCGCGACCCTGGCGGTGGATCTGGTCGAATCGCTGTTCGGCAAGAGCACGCTGATGCGCGAGTAGGCGCTTCGCGTGTACGCGAGCCCTGCGGGCTCGCACGTGCACGCGCAGCGGCTGGAGTGTTCGACTTCGCTGGCCAAGCCAGACGAAGTCGAAACGGGTGCTTCGCTGCACGCTGTTGCGCGAAGCACGAACGATCGCCCGCTACTCGGCCGCCTCGGGCGTGCGGATCAGGCGCAGGTCGGCGTCCTGCGCAAAGCGGCCCGGGAAGTGGTCGTGCATGAACTGCTCGAACTGCAGCGCCGGCACCGGGCGGCTGACCAGATAGCCCTGGATGCCGTGTGCGCCGTGGCGCGCCAGCAGAGCGAACTGCTCCTCGGTTTCCACGCCCTCGACCACCACGATCGAGGCGCAAGTGCGGCCATGGGATGATCGAGGCAGTGATCGCCAGCGCGTCGGGGTCGGTGGTGATGTCGCGCGACGAACTGCGGTCGATCTTGAGCGTGTCGACCGGAAAGCGCTTGAGGTAGGCGAGCGAGGAGTAGCCGGTGCCGAAGTCGTCGATCGCGATCTGCACGCCCAGCGGCTTGAGCTGCGTCAGCGCGTCGCGAGCGACCTCGCGCGTCGTGCATCACCATGCTCTCGGTGAGCTCGAGCTCGAGCGGGTGCGGCGGCGCGCGGGAGTCTGCGCAGCGCTGCGCGCACTTGCTCGCCAGGCTCGCCGCGCAGAAGCTGGCGCGGGGAGAGGTTGACCGAGATCGTGGTAGCGTTGAGGCCGGCCTCATGCCAGCGCGGCGCCTGGGCGCAGGCCTCGCGCAGCACCCACTCGCCGATCGGCACGATCAGGCCGGTTTCCTCGGCGATCGGGATGAAGTCGCCGGGCAGCACCAGCCCGAGCTCGGGATGGCGCCAGCGCAGCAGCGCCTCGACGCCGGAGGATGCGGCCGGTCGACGCAGTCGCACCTTCGGCTGGTAGTGCAGCGCGAACTCGCCGCGCTCGAGCGCCTGGCGCAGGTCGCGCCTCGAGCGATGAGCCGCGCGCTGGCGCGCCGCGTTCATCGCGCCGCGTGAAGAACTGGTAGGTGTTCCGGCCCTGTTCCTTGGCGTGGTACATCGCGGTGTCGGCGTGCTTGAGCAGCAGCTCGACGTCGTCGCCGTCGTCGGGATAGAGGCGTGATGCCGATCGCTGGCGAGATCGACGACTTCGTGGCCGGCGATGTCGAACGGCCGCGACGAGCGCTCGAGCATGCTTGGCCGCGCGACGCTCGGCCGAGATCGTGCGCCGACCTGGTCATCGGCAGCACGAACCGTGAACTCGTCGCCGCCGAGGCGCGCGACGGTGTCGGACGTCGCGCACGGCGGGCCGCGCAGCGCGCAGCGGCGGCGACGCCTGCAGCAGCTGGTCGCCGGCGCGTGGCCGAGCGTGTCGTTGATGTGCTTGAAGTGGTCGAGGTCGAGGAACAGCACCGCGCCGCGGTGCGGCTCGCGCCGCGCGCGCGCGCGATAGTGCATGCGCCAGGCGGTCATCGTCAACAGGTGCATGCGGTTGGGCAGCCCGGTGAGCGGGTCGTAATGCGCCTGCACGTGCAGGCGCCAGTCGCGTGCTGCAGTCGACAGCGCCACCGCCAGCCGATCGACCACGCCCGACAGCATCGCCGCGCGGTCGGTGTCGATCGCGGCGCCCGCCTCGTCGCCCAGCACCACCACGCCCCAGAAGCTGCCGCCGCGCGCGATCGGCAGCACCCGCAGGTCGCCGCGCAGGTCGCCGCTCTGGCGCGGGCCCAGATGGCGTCGGTACTCGGGCGGCAGCGGCGGCGTCTCGTTCTCGGCCAGACGCGCCGCCTCGGGCCAGTCGAGCGTGAGCTTCTCGATGCCGCGCGCGCCGCGCCTTCGCGTCTGCACCTGCAATTGCGTCGGCGCTTCCGGATGGATCAGGCCGACGCTGATGAGGTCGGTCTCGACGATGTGCCGCAGGCAGCGGATCGAGTTCAGCGCGACGTCCGACAGGTCGACCGAGTTCAGGATCGCGCGGTCGATCTTGGCCATCGCCTGCAGCGTGCCGAACTGCAGCGCGAGCCGGCTCGCCATCGTGTTGAAGGCACTGGCGAGCTGGCCGAACTCGTCGCTGCCTGCCACCTGCACCGGGCTGCTGAAGTCGCGCCGGGCCAGCCGCTGCGTGCCGCGCAGCAGCTCGCGGATCGGCTCGCTGATGTGGCGTACCTGGCGCATCGCCAGCATCAGCACCACCAGCAGCGAGCCGACCGCCACCGGGATGTAGGTGGCGCGGAAGTCCTGCGTCGGGGCCAGCGCCGCCGCCGCGGGCTGCACCGCGAACACGGTCCAGTTCTCGCCCGCAAAGCGGCTGCCGATGAGCACGGTCCAGGCGCCGGCGCGCTGCGCTTCGTCGTCCACGGTCCAGGCCAGACCGGTGCGGCGCCCTGCCGCCACCTCCGCCACCGGCAACGCGTCGGGCACGCGCGCGGCGCAGTCGAGCGGCTGTGGACCGGCCAGCACGCAGAAGGTCGTCATCGGCGGTGCCAGTTCGGCATCGCCCCACAGGTAGGTCGGGCGCACCGCAGCCGCGGCGAACCGTGCGCCCGTCGCGTTGGTTTCCAGCGGCATCAGCATCACCACCGGCTCGCGCGGCTGCAGCGGCGGCAGGATGGCCGAGCGGCCTTCGTCCAGTGCGCTGCGGGCGGTGGCCGAAAGTGCGGCGATGCGCTCCTCCAGCGCCGGCACGCGGCCGGTCGCGTCCAGCAGCCGACCGCTGCCATCGACACGCGCCAGGCCGAGCAGAGCGTCGTCGTGGCTGGCCAGCGCGCTGCGGCTGGCCAGTTGCGCGAGCGGCAGCGTGCCGCGCAGGTCGCTACGGGCGCCCGCCAGCACGTCGTCGACGTGGCCGAGCCGCTCGAACAGCGTCAGCCCGTAATGCCTGGCCTGCCGCCCGAGTTCGTCGTCGCGCTGGCTGGCCAGTGCCGACGACACCTGCAGGTCGGTCAGCAGCGCCAGCAGCGCGATCGGCGCCAGCGTGGCCACCGCCAGCACGCCCAGCAGCCGTCGACCGAACGGGCTGGCGAACAGTAGATCGGGCTTCGGCAGGCGCTTCAGAACGCCTCCGCCGGGTCGGCGAGCCGGTCGTAGCGGACCCGCACGATGTCAGCCTGCGAGAGCGCCGCGTTCCGGCACGGGTACGGACCGCCGCAGGGATCGATCCGTGTGGCGCCCGGATCCGCCAGCGACTCGGGCGAACGGCCGTCGTTCTCGCAGGCAAGGCGCGCCAGCGCCTGCTCGAGGGTGCGGATGTCGGCCGCCGCCAGCGTGCTGCGGCCCCGCTCCACGGTCACCGCGGGGTCGGGCTGAGCGACTGCCGCCGGCACGTGGAACGCAGCCATGCCTGGCAAAGGCTCGATCCGGGTCAGGCCGGCGCAGCGTCGCGGCCGGCGGCGTGCCAGCGCGGAGGGCGTGCAGCGGATGACCGGCGCGGCGGAGGGTCGGTGCATCAAGTGATGGGCTCGATTGGCCGCGCGGTCAGCGCGTGCACTCCGATCGAGGCACGCCGCACGGCGCGTACCGGGCAGACTTGGGGGTCGCGCGCATTGCACCGGGGATGGCGGCCACCCCATGGCCCGAAAAGGCGGTGCGCACCGGTGCATTTCGGCAGGGTGCGCCGGGGGACGAAATGGACGAGCGTATCCTCCGCCGCGCCCTTTGCTGCGGCGCACGCCGCCACACCCCCTTGGAAGCCCTTCTTGTCAGTACTGCGCTGGTCGCCATCGCCGAAATGGGCGACAAGACGCAGCTGCTGTCCTTCGTCCTCGCCGCCAAGCTGAAGAAGCCTTGGCCCATCGTGGCCGGCATCTTGGTCGCCACGCTGGCCAACCATGCGCTGGCTGGCACGGTGGGCGCGTGGCTGGCCACGCTGCTGTCGCCGCAGACGCTGACCTGGATCGTGGCGATCGCCTTCTTCGTGGCCATGGCGGCTGGGCCCTGGTGCCCGACAAGTTCGACGACACCCGCGAGTACTCCGGCCGCAGCGTTTTCTTCACCACGCTGATGGCGTTCTTCTTCGTCGAGATGGGCGACAAGACCCAGCTTGCCACCGTGGCGCTGGCCGCGCGCTACGACGCGCTGGTGGCGGTGGTGGCCGGCACCACGCTCGGCATGCTGGTGGCCAATGCGCCGGCGGTGTGGCTGGGCGAGCGCCTCGCGCAGCGCGTCAACATGAAGGTGATGCGCTGGATCGCCGCCGGCCTGTTCGTCGTGATGGGCGTGTTGACGCTGCTGGTGTGAGGTCTCAGCGGCCGAGGCGGCCCGGGCCGACCGTGCTCCAGAACTGCGAGAACGAACGCATCAGCCGCGGCGGGTCGGGAAAGTGGCGCGGCGCCGGCGCCACCTGCGTGGCCAGTGCCGCCAGCGCCTCGCCGTAGCCGGGCGCCAGCGTCTGCACGGTGGTCACGGCGCGTGCGCCGGCCAGGGGCTGCCTCAGCGCGGCAATGTCGCCGACCCAGATCGCATCGACCCGCGGCTGCATCAGCGCCAGCACGAACTCCCAGCGCCGCGCGCTCCACGCAAACCGGCGGTGATAGGGCACGTGCAGCACGCCGAGCGCGACATCGCAATCGGGCCGGGCGCCGAGCATCCACGGATGCACCAGCGCCACGCGCTGTTGCGCGAGTGGCGGCAGTGGCGCGCACGGCAGCGGCGGCGCGGTGGTGAGCGGCGGCACGGTGATGCCGCGGGCGGGCGCATCCGGCTCGGGGCCGCGCGCTGCGGTGTCGTGCGCCAAGCTGTCCAACTCCGCGTAGCTGCAGTCGATCGCGGTGCCGGCCCGCGCCAGGCCCGGCGCATAGCGCGCGACGTTCTCGTCGTTGAACAGGTACGGCTTGCTGGCGAAGGTGCCGGCCACCCATTGCCACGACAGGCTGTTGGAGGCGAGGTCGCCGTCGAGCAGGTGGCCGTGCAACCAAGCGGCGCCCGCCTGCCAGCGCACCTTGCGCACGTGCACCAGGTACGAGGCGAGCCACATGCGGGCGTGGTTGTGCACGTAGCCGCTGGCATACAGGGCGCGCACGGCGGCGTCGATCGCCGGCACGCCGCTGCGCGCCTCGATCACATCGGCCGGCAGCGCGACGTCGTAGCACTCGGGGCGCGCCGGCTCGGCCCGGGTCGAGCGGAAGATGCCGTCGCCCAGGTGGCGCCACACGTGCTGCCAGTACTCGCGCCAGGCCAGCTCGAACACGATCTTGTCGCGCGGCTGCACGCCGCGCGCCAGCAGGCTGGAGACGACCTCGGGCACCGTCAGCACGCCGTGCGTCAGATACGGCGACAGCCGCGTGACTGCGCCGTCGAGCCGGTTGCGGGTGCGCTCGTAGGCACCGATGTCGATCGCCGCCACGCGCGCCAGCGCAACATCACGGGATGGCGGAAAAGCCGGCCCCACCGGCACCCGTCGCGCCGACGCTGTCGCGCCGGCCGCCGTGGGCAGCTGCAGGCCGTCCATCAGCGGCCTCCGGCGACGCGCTGCAGGATGCGCAGAGAATAGCCGTCGTCGAGCGCGCGCACGCCGCCGATGGCGTCGCGCACCAGTTGCGTTACGGTCAGCAGGTCGCGCGCGGCCGGGTCGGCGCGCAGGTGTTCCAGCAGCGTCGCGCACTCGTCGGCGCTCAGGTCGGAATCGAGGAAGCGCGAGACCTGGCTGGCAAGCGCGGCGGAGTCGGCAGGGCGGGTCGGGGGCATGGGGGCAGTCGAAGGGAACGGAGTTACCAGCGGCGGCCGCGCGTGGGCGCGAGCAGCGGGCGGATGCGGGCGGCCACGCCGTCGCGGGCGCGGAAAACGTGGGACTTCGCGGTGTTGACGGGCACGCCGAGCGCGGCGGCGATGGCGCGGTAATCGAGGCCGTCGATCTCGCGCATCAGCAGCGCCGTGCGCTGCGCCTGCGGCAACTCGGCGACGGCGCGGTCGATCAGCGCGAACAACTGGCGCGCAGCGGCTTCCTCTTCGGCACTGCCGGCCTGGCTGCGCGGCGCGGCCTCGTCGGACGCGCTGGCGTCGTCCGCCGCCGGCCGGTCGTCGAGCCGGTTCTGACCGCTGCGCAGATAGCTGCTGGCGGCATTGCGCGCAATCGCCAGGATCCAGGCGCGAAAATTGCCCTCCAGCGAGAAGTCGGCGAGCGCGCCGTGCACCCGCAGGAACACCTCCTGCGTCAGTTCCTCGGTGATGCGGGCGTCGCGCACCAGCGCCCGGATGGCGGCGGCCACGCGGCGCTGGTACTTGACCACCAGCACCTCGAAGGCGAGCGCATCGCCTGCGAGGGCTCGCTGCACCAGCAAGGCATCGGCATCGACCACGGGCGCATCAGAGGCGGGCGGGTCGCCGGCGGGCGGAGGGGGCGTCGCGGCAGTCACACGCACAGTGTAGGAAGCGTTCATCGATCGGCGGCGGCGTCAGGTGCGTGGGTGGACGGCGAGCGAAATTTCGGGGTAACAATTGCAGTACGCTGGCGCTGGCGGAAAGTTGCAGCGACCGCGATCGCCCGGGCGGCGCGGGACAGACGGGTCGCGCAGGACGGACACCGAGGGAAAGCCCGACGTGCAACTTTTGCGCAGGACAGGCGTAGTTGAGGTCGGCGCGGGTTGCTCCGCCGCCGTCCTGTCACTTGTCCACTGTACGGAGAGATTCATGACCACCCCGATGACGCCCCGCCGCCGCTTCGTGATGATCGGCACCGCTGCCCTTGCCGGCAGCTTGCTGGCTGCGCGCGGCGCCCAGGCGCAGCCCAATACCGCGCTGCGCAGCGCGCTGAAGTACCAGGAGCAGCCCAAGGGCGATCAGCGCTGCAACAACTGCCTGCACTGGGTGCCGGGCGCCAACCCGACCGCCAAGGGCGGCTGCAAGGTGATTCCGGGCGACACGCAGATCAGCCCGACCGGCTGGTGTTCCGCGTGGGTGGCGGCCCCGGCTGCAGCCAAGAAATAGTGCCTCGGGCCGGCACCGCGCCTGCGCCCGGTGCCGGCCCGGCGTGCCCCGCGGGCGCACGCCGACCACTTTCGCGCGTTTAGGCCAATCCGCTGCGGGCCGGGCTCGGCCTCGCCGTATGCTTGCGGGCACCCCGTCCGCCGGAGCCCGCGATGCGCCGATCGTCCCTGCTTGCCCTGCCGCTGCTGGTGGCGCTCGCCATAGCCGCCGGTGCACCGGCGCGAGCGCAAGAACTGGTGATCGGCCTGTCGACCCCGGTCACATCGCTCGACCCGCATTTCCACAACCTGACGCCGAACAACAACGTCGCCGACCACGTGTTCGAGAAGCTGGTCGGCAAGGACGCCAAGGAGGCGCTCAAGCCGCTGCTTGCGGAATCGTGGAAGACGGTCAACGAAACCACCTGGGAGTTCAAGCTGCGCAAGGGCGTCAAGTGGCACGACGGCGCCGAGTTCACCGCGGACGACGTGATCGCCAGCATCAAGCGCGTCCCGACCGTGCCCAACAGCCCGGCCTCGTTCGCCACCTACACGCGGCCGATCAAGGACATTTCCGCGCCCGACAAGCTGACCGTGCGCATCGTCACCGAGCGGCCGCATCCGCTGCTGCCGAACGACCTGGTGGCCGTGCGCATCGTGCCGGCCAGGCTGGCGCCGGCGGCGAAGACCGAGGAGTTCAACTCGGGCAAGGCGATGATCGGCACCGGTCCGTACAAGTTCAAGGAGTACGTGGCGGGCGATCGCGTGGTGCTCGAACGCAACGACGCCTACTGGGGCGCCAAGCCGTACTGGAAGACGGTGCGCATGCGCATGATCACCAACGCGCCGGCGCGCGTGGCCGCGCTGCTGGCCGGCGACGTGCAGATGATCGAGGCGGTGCCCACCGCCGACAGCGCCCGGCTGGAGAAGGACGCGCGCGTGAGCGTGAGTTCGGCGGTCAGCAACCGGCTGATCTACCTGCACCTGGACTCGGATCGCGCCGTGACGCCGTTCGTCACCGCCAAGGACGGCAAGCCTCTGGAAAAGAACCCGTTCAAGGACGTGCGCGTGCGTAAGGCGGTGTCGCTGGCGCTCGACCGCAACGCGATCGTCAGCCGCATCATGGAAGGCCAGGCGCAGCCGGCCGGCCAGTTGCTACCCGACTTCTTCCCCGGCACCAGCAAGAAGCTCGCGCCGCCGAAGCAGGACCTGGACGCTGCGCGCAAGCTGCTGGCCGAGGCGGGCTACCCCAACGGCTTCGCGGTCACGCTGCATTCGCCGAACAACCGCTACATCAACGACGAGAAGGTGGCGCAGGCGATCGCCGGCATGCTGACGCGCGCCGGCATCGACACCAAGCTGGAGGCGATGCCGAGCAACGTGTTCTTCTCACGCGCCGGCAAGCTGGAGTTCAGCTTCTTCCTGGCCGGCTGGGGTGCGGAGACCGGCGAGACCAGTTCACCGCTGCGTGCGCTGATCGGCAGCTTCAACGCGCAGACCGGCATGGGCCAGGCCAACCGCGGCCGCTTTTCCGACCCCGGGGTGGACGCGCTGATCCTGAACGCGATGACCAACATCGACGACACGCGCCGCAACCTGATGCTGGCAGCCGCCAGCGACAAGGCGATCGGTGAACTGCAGGCGCTGATCCCGGTGCAGTACGAAGTCTCCAGCTGGGGCTTGCGCAAGGGGCTCGCCTACACCGGCCGCGCCGACCAGTACACCTACGCGTTCGAGGTGCGACCGGGGAAGTGACGATGGCGCGCGCTGTCGCCGTGACAAAGCCGCCGCCCGGTGTGCGGAGTGAGGCGCGGATGGCGGTGATCGTCGACGTGCTGTGCGAGGACGAATTGCTGCACCTCGTGCTCGCCAACATCGACGACCAGCCAGCGCTGCGCGTGCGCGCGACTTTCGATCGCTCGATCGTCGATGCGAGCGGGCGCGACGTGACCCGGCTCGCGCTGTTCGCGCGCTGCGAGTTCCTCGCCCCCGGCCGCAGCATCCGCACGCTGCTGGATACGCGCACCAATTACTTCCGCCGCCGCCAGCCCGCGCGCTTCGTGGTGACGCTGAACTATCGCGACGTTGCTGGCCGTGCACACGAGCACCTGATCCGGCACGATCTGTCGATCTACAAGGAGCTTGCACTCGCGAGCTCGTCCGCCCGAGCGCGCTAACCGCCAAAGGAGCCGCCATGCCCGTCCAGCGACCGCAGCCCTACCTGAACTGCAATTTCCTGGTCGACTTCGGTAACGGGTCGACCGCCGGCTTCGCCGAGGCGACGCTGCCGTCGATCGAGGTCGACGTTGTCTCCTACCGCGAGGGCAGCGACAAGGGCAACAGCGTGCGCCAACTGCCGGGCCTCACGCGCTACGGCAACCTCGTGCTCAAGCGCGGGATCGCCGGCGACCTGGACCTGTTCCACTGGATCCGTGCGGTCAGCAACGGCCAGCTCGACCGCCGCACCGTGTCGATCACGCTGCTCGACGAGCAGCGCAACGTCGTGCAGCGCTGGTCGGTGCGCAACGCCTTCCCGGTCAAGTACGAGGGCGCGCACCTGAAAGCCAAGGCGAGCGAAGTGGCGATCGAGCTGCTCGAACTTGCCTGCGAAGGGCTGGAGATCGAGTGAGCGGCTGTCAGGGCAGACTGTTGCCACGCGGGCCGCGCCTGCGCCGGTACGCCTGTTGCGTGCGGCGGGCGATGCGCGCGCGCTGAAGGAGCAGATCCCCGATGACGCCGAAAGCTGAACCGACTTCGCGGGGGATCACTTTTTTTGATCGGCAGACGCCGGTCACTGCGGGAATGATCGCCGTGCTGGCGCTTGGATTTACGGCGCTGGGACTTTGGACCGAACTGCAGGTGGGCGCGCTGCCTGGCGCGTCAACCGGGCCAGATCGATTGTTCGACTTCTGGGGAGTTGCTTTCTTTAGTGTCATCGGGTTGGCGGCAGCGGAGCGAGCGGCCGGCACGCCACGCCGAGTGTTCCGCAGCCGTTGGGCGCTGGTGGTTTACTGGCTCCTCATCGTCGCGGCGTTGGTTAAGTTCATGGCGCGTTGGGCGGCCATGCCCTGACGCATCCTGTCGGCTGCCCTCGCCCGTTGCTAGATCGAGTCCCTGCGCGTTCACCTGATGACTGTCTTCATCCTCCGCCGGCTGCTGCAGACGCTGCTGGTGCTGTTCATCACCTCGCTGCTGGTGTTCTTCGGGCTGTACGTGATCGGCAATCCGATCGACATCCTGGTCAATCCGGTGGCCGACGAGATCGAGCGCGCGCGCGCGGCGGCGGCGCTCGGCCTGGACAAGCCGATCGTCGAGCAGTACGGCGTGTTCCTGAAGGGCGCCCTCACGGGCGAACTGGGCACGAGCTTCGTGTTCGGCCGGCCGGCGATGGAGGTGATCCTCGAGCGGATGCCGGCGACGATGGAACTGGCGTTCCTGGCGATGGTGATCGCGGTGTCGCTCGGCGTGCCGCTGGGCATGTATGCAGGGCTCAAGCCGGACTCGTGGATCAGCAAGACGATCATGGCGGGCTCGATCGTCGGCTTCTCGCTGCCGACGTTCTGGGTCGGGCTGCTGCTGATCCTGGTGTTCGCGGTGCAGCTGGGCTGGCTGCCCTCGACCGGCCGCGGGCCGACGCAGGAAGTCTTCGGCCTGCAGATCTCTATCCTGCACTGGGAGGGGCTGAAGTACGCGCTGCTGCCGGCGATCAACCTGGCCCTGTTCAAGCTCAGCCTGATCATTCGCCTGACACGCGCGCAGGTGCGCGAGCAGAGCCTGCTGGACTACATCAAGTTCGCGCGCGCCAAGGGGTTGAGCCGGCGTCGTGTGATCGGCGTGCACCTGTTCCGCAACATCCTGATCCCGCTGGTGACGGTGATCGGGCTCGAACTCGGTTCGGTGATCGCCTTCGCGGTGGTGACCGAGACGATCTTTGCCTGGCCCGGCATGGGCAAGCTGGTGATCGACTCGATCTTCCAGCTCGACCGGCCGGTGGTGGTCGCCTACCTGATGATGATCGTGCTCATGTTCATCCTCATCAATCTGGTGGTCGACCTGCTGTACTCGACGCTCGACCCGCGCGTGCGGCTGGCGGAGCAGCGATGACGGGCCGCGCCGCCCTCGGGGTCGTTCCCGCGAAAGCGGGAACCCCATGTCGTTCGTTGCCGCTTTGCCGGGCCGCGATTGCCGCTGGGTGCCCGCTTTCGCGGGGACGACACACCTTGGGTGCGAGCCTGCCTCGATGAGCGCTGTCGCAGCGCCCGCCGAGTCGCGCCTGCGCCGCTTCTGGTCGCAGTTCGCCGAGAGCCGACTCGCGCTGTCTGGGCTGGCGCTGCTGGTGGGCGTGATCGGCATCGCGCTGCTGGCGCCGGTCATCTCGCCGCAGAACCCGTACGACCTCGGCAAGCTCGACCTGATGGATGCGCGGCTGCCGCCGGGCGAGCCGGCCGCCAGCGGCGGGATGACCTACCTGCTCGGCACCGACGGCCAGGGCCGCGACATGGTGAGCGCCATCTTCTACGGCCTGCGCGTGTCGCTGTACGTGGGCGTGGCGAGCGGGGTGATCGCGCTGACGCTGGGCGCGGTGCTCGGCGTGCTGGCGGCCTACCTGGGCGGGCGCTTCGAGGCGGTGCTGATGCGCATCGTCGATATCCAGCTCGGCTTCCCGGCGATCCTGGTGGCGCTGATCCTGCTCGCAGTGCTGGGCAAGGGGGTCGACAAGATCATCATCGCGCTGGTCGCGGTGCAGTGGGCCTACTACGCGCGCACCGCGCGCAGCGCGGCACTGGTGGAGCGCAGCAAGGAATACATCGAAGCGGCGCGTGCATTGGGCCTTTCGAGCGCGCGCATCGTGCTGCGGCATCTGCTGCCGAACGCGATGCCGCCGCTGATCGTGGTGGGCACCGTGCAGGTCGCGCATGCGATCGCGCTGGAGGCAACGCTGTCCTTCCTCGGCCTCGGGTTGCCGACCACGGAACCCTCGCTCGGCCTGCTGATCGCCAACGGCTACGAGTACCTGTTGAGCGGCAAGTACTGGATCAGCGTCTATCCGGGTGTGGCGCTGCTGATCACGATCCTGTCGATCAACCTGGTCGGCGACCAGTTGCGCGACGTGCTCAATCCGAGGCTGGCCAAGTGAGCCACCCGTGAGACATCCTGGGTCAACCTTTCTGCGCGGAGGCGAGCGCGAGGGCGCCGCCGTGAAGGCTTGGGTCGTAGGGTTTGCGGTCGATCCAGGCGCGCCAGATGACGCGCAGCCAGGCGCGCGCCAGGATGCGGATGGCATGGGGGTGATCGCAGCCGCGGCCTCGCGCGGCTTGGTAGAGGCTGCGAGCCCAGTCGTTGGCGTGGCGCGAGTTGTCGGCCAAGCAGGTGATGGCTTGGCGCAACCGGTGGTTGCACGCCCAGCGGAAGGCCACGCTGCGGGTCTTGCCGGACTGATACGTCACGGGCACGGTGCCTGCTTCAGCGGCCAGCAGATCGGCGTTGGGGAAGCGCTCTCGCACGTCGCCCAGCTCGGCCAGGATCTGGGCGGCGCAGACTTGGCCGGCGCGGGGGAAGGACATCATCAGCAGGCCATCGGGCAGCGCATGCATGAACTGTTCGATGTGGCGCGTGAGACCCGCGATCTGAGTCACGATGGGCACGAGCACGGCGACTTGCGCACGCACGACCTCGGCCATGGCCCGCTCGGTTTGCTCGCCCGCGCGGCCGCTGGCTGCGGCGCGCAACCGCGCCAGCAAGTCAGCCGCGCTGCGCCGACCGCTGTAGTGCTGGGCCTTGCAGAAGCGCTGCAACTGCGCTTCGGTGAGTCGCTGGGCGCAACTGGGCGACGGATAGCGGCGCAGGAACGCCAAACCGATGGGCGAGGCCACGTCTGCAAAGATCGCCGCTGCGCCGGGCCAGAAGGCCTGCAGCGTGCTGGTGAGCTGGTTGGCCGCGGCCACGCGCGCGGCGACAAGATCGTCGCGCGAGCGCACCAGCGCACGCAGCGCGCGGATGGCGTCGGACTGCTGAGCCAGTGCGCGCCAGCGGTGGCCGTCGGTGCGCAGCAGGTCGGCCAGCAGGTAGGCATCGCTGGCGTCGCTCTTGGCGCCGTGGCTGCGGTAGCGAGGGCGACTGGCCTTGACCGCGTTGGGGTGGATCGGGAACACCTCGTGGCCGGCGTCCACGAGTGCGTCGACGATCAGCCCCGAGGGTCGCTCGATGGCGATGCGCAGGCGTTGGCCCCAGCGCGCCAGTCGGCGCATCAAATCGGCCAAGCCGTCGCGATCATGGGCGACCTCGAAGCGCTCGAGGACCGAGCCGGCGGCATCGATGATGCACACCGCGTGCGTGTGCACGGCCCAGTCCAGCCCGACAAAGACATCGTTGCTCATGGACAGACTCCTTGGGGTTGCGGTATGACTACCCGTGTCGGAAGGCGCGGCGGGGAGCTCATAAACAGGCGCTCCAGCTGGGTTGGCGTGGCGCTACATCTTGGGGCCCGTCGTGGCCTTCCGGCACCCTGTGGGCTGCGGGTCTCACAGGGGCCTTGCAAAGGCAAGCGCACCAGGCAGTCACCGCAGGGGCACGGAAGTCGGTGGACACCCTCGGCGGCAACGCACCGAGCTGTCAAGAAGCCCGCACCCAAAGCGCAGCGCGTTGAACACGGGTTGACCACCGGGTGCTTCGCAGTTGTGGACAACCCGCCTCCCGGCCTGAGAAGGGCCAGTCGGGTTGTCCACAACCAAGCCCGGTGGACAACCCTGCACCGCGCTACTCGATCGGCCCTCATCGGCCGAGAGGTTGCCTTATGAGCCTGCTCGTCGTCGACAACCTACAGACCGAGTTCGGCACCCGCGACGGCGTGTTGCGCGCGGTGCAGGGCGTGTCGTTCGCGCTGGAGCGCGGGCAGGTGCTGGGGCTGGTCGGCGAGTCGGGCTCCGGCAAGAGCGTGACCGGCTTCTCGATCATGGGGCTGGTCGATCCGCCGGGCCGCATCGCCGGCGGCAGCGTGAAGTTCGATGGCCGGGAACTCGTCGGTCAAGCGGAAGATCACTTGCGTCGCCTGCGCGGCAAGCGCATCGCGATGATCTTCCAGGACCCGATGATGACGCTCAATCCGGTCCTGTCGATCGAGACGCAGATGGTGGAGACGGTGCTGGCGCACGACCGCGTGGCGCGCGCCGAGGCGCGCCGGCGCGCGATCGATGCGCTGGACCGTGTCGGCATCGCCGCGCCGGAGAGCCGGCTGAAGCAGTACCCGCACCAGTTCTCCGGCGGCATGCGCCAGCGCGTGGCGATCGCGATCGCGCTGCTGCACCGGCCGGATCTGATCATCGCGGACGAGCCCACCACCGCGCTCGATGTCACCGTGCAAGGGCAGATCCTGTACGAGATGCAGACGCTGGTGCGCGAGGTGGGCAGCGCGCTGATCTGGATCACGCACGATCTCGCGGTGATCGCCGGGCTGGCCGATCGCGTGGCGGTGATGTACGCGGGCCGCATCGTCGAGGAAGGACCGGTCGACGCCGTGCTCGATGCGCCGCTGCACCCCTACGCGCGCGGGCTGCTCGATTCGGTGCCGGCGAGCAACGCGGTCCACGGCAAGGGTGCGCGGCTGCGGCAGATCCCGGGCATGACGCCGTCGCTGCTGAGAGTTGCGCCCGGCTGCGCGTTCCGCGAGCGCTGCGACCGCGCGCTGGCGGCCTGCGGCCAGATGCCGGATCTCGTCGCGCACGACGATCGGCGCCTGCGCTGCGTGAATCCGGTGCCGGCGACCGCGAAGGTGGTCCAGTGAACGCGGTGCGCAAGCTGCAGTCTGCGGCGACTGAGGCGCCGCTGCTCGAGTTCCGCGCGGTCAGCAAGCGCTTCACCCGCAAGCTCGACCTGGTGGAGAAGCTGGCCGCCCGGCTTGGCGCCGACGTGCGCGAGACCACGGTGCATGCGGTCGATCGCGTGAGCTTCAATGTCGGCGAGGGCGAAGTGGTCGGGCTGGTGGGCGAGTCGGGCTGCGGCAAGTCCACGCTCGGTCGCGTCGGCTGCGGCCTGTACGCACCGAGCGCCGGTACGGTCGCCTATCGCGGCCAGCCGGTCACCACAGCGGCGGGTGTGCGACGGCCGATCCAGTTGATCTTCCAGGACCCGTTCGCCTCGCTCAACCCGCGCCTGCGGATCGCCGACGTGATCGGCGAGGCGCCGCGTGTGCACGGCCTGGTCGATCGGGCCGGCATGGAGGACTACGTGGCCGAGCTGATGCGACGCGTCGGCCTGGACGCGGGCTTCATGCGCCGCTATCCGCATCAGTTCTCCGGCGGCCAGAGAGCGCGCATCGGCATCGCGCGCGCGCTGGCCGTGAAGCCCGAGTTCCTGGTGTGCGACGAGGCGGTGGCCGCGCTGGACGTGTCGATCCAGGCCCAGGTGCTGAACCTGTTCATGGACCTGCGCGAGCAGCTCGGGCTGACCTATCTGTTCATCAGTCACGACCTGGGCGTGGTGCGCCATCTGTCGGACCGCGTGGTGGTGATGTACCTGGGCCGGGCCGTCGAGATCGCGCCGACCGATGCGCTGTTCGAGAAGCCCGGTCATCCGTACACGCAGGCGCTGCTGGCCGAAGTGCCGCGGCTCGACCGCCGCAAGCGCGCTTTCGTGCCGATCCGCGGCGAGATCCCGTCGCCCATGGCGCCGCCGCCCGGCTGCCACTTCCATCCGCGCTGCCCGCAGGCGATGGCGCGCTGCGCGACCGAGGCGCCGACGCTGCGCGAAATCGCGCCCGAGCGCTTCGCGTCCTGCCACCTCCACGACACCTGAGCAACGCATGCAGCGTGCACCGTCGCCGCGGCTGGCGGTCATCATGGCGCGCGACGGTCGGACTTCAGGTCAGCTGCGGCCCCCGCGCCGCACGCCGTCGGTGCCGAACCGGGGGAACCGGCAGAGCGTGGACCCGTGCGGCCGGGCACTGCATGCGGCGCGTGGCAAGCTAGTGTTCGGCACGCCGAGCCCGCCCGGCCCCATGCTGACCGAATTCAACGGCCGGATGCCGATGCCGGTCGCCGCGCGCGAGCTGGCGTGCCGGCCGCTTTCGATGAAGAGATGCTGAACGAATGCCTCCGCTTACCTTGACGGGCGATCCGGCGCGCACGCCGCTGGTGCTCGACTCGCCGCACTCCGGCCACGAGTTTCCGGCCGACTTCGACGCTGTTGTCAGCGAGTTCGACCTGCGCGATGGCGAAGACTGTTTCGTCGACGAGCTGTACGCGCCGGCCACCGAGCTCGGCGTGCCGCTGCTGGCCGCACGGTTTCCGCGCACGTACCTGGATCCGAATCGCCACGCGGGCGATATCGACCTGGAGCTGATGGAAGGCGGCCGCTGGCCGCATGCGCACGTGCCCAGCGGCAAGGCGCGCATCGGCAAGGCGCTGATCTGGCGCACGCTCGACGACGGCCGCGCCATCTATGGGCGCAAGTTGCGGGTCGACGAAGTGGTGGCGCGCATCGAGCGCTATCACGCACCGTATCACCGCGCGCTGCTGGAGCTGATGGACGCGGCCCAGACGCGCTTCGGGCAGGTGTTCCACATCAACTGCCATTCGATGCCGCATGTCGGCGGCAAGATGGGCGAGGGCGGCGAAGGCCGCGCGCGCGCCGACTTCGTGCTCGGCGACCGCGACGGCACGACCTGCGATCGCGCGTTCACCGAGTTCGTGCGCCGGACGCTGACCGACATGGGCTACGTGGTCGCCATCAACGACCCCTACAAGGGCGTGGAACTGGTGCGCGCCTACTCCGATCCGGCGCGCGGCCGCCACAGCCTGCAGCTGGAGATCAACAAGCGCCTCTATATGAACGAGGCGAGCCGCACCCGCAGCGCCGGCTTCGACGGCCTGCAGCGTGATCTGGCTGCGCTGGTGCGAACGGTGATCGACTTCACACAGTCGACCCTGCGCTGACCTCGCGCGCCGTGCCGCGTTCGACGCCCGACGTGTGACAGCGGGATTCGAACGCAGCGCTACTTCAACCCGAAGGAGGCAGGTGCGCCCGCGCCGCGCTGGCCGGATGTTACGTTGACCGTTACACATCCGGCTCCGTTTCGCGCACGCGCCGCACCGATTTGATGGCGGTCAATGGCGAGCCGGTGGCCGCGGCGCAACCTTGCGCCCATCCGACGCGGCAATCGCCCGACAAGCACCCGCGGCGCAGATTGAACTATCCTGTGGGAGCTAGGTATGACCGAGACCTTCTATGACGTGATGCGCAGGCAGGGCATCTCACGTCGCAACTTCGTCAAGTTCTGCAGCCTCACGGCAGCCTCACTCGGTTTCGGCCCGGCCTATGCGCAGCAGATCGCCAAGGCGCTCGAGACCAAGCCGCGCATGCCGGTGGTCTGGCTGCATGGCCTCGAGTGCACTTGCTGCACCGAGTCGTTCATCCGCTCGGCGCACCCGCTGGCCAAGGACGTGATCCTGTCGATGATCTCGCTCGACTTCGACGACACGATCATGGCCGCCGCCGGCACCCAGGCGCTGGCCGCGCTGGAAGACACGATCACCAAGTACAAGGGCAATTACATCCTCGCGGTGGAAGGCAACCCGCCGCTGAACGAGGACGGCATGTTCTGCATGCCGGCCGGCAAGCCCTTCGTCGAGAAGTTGAAGCACGTCGCCAAGGACTGCAAGGCGATCATCGCCTGGGGTTCGTGCGCGAGCTGGGGCTGCGTGCAGGCGGCCAAGCCTAATCCGACGCAGGCGGTGCCGATCGACAAGGTCATCACCGACAAGCCGATCATCAAGGTGCCCGGTTGCCCGCCGATCGCCGAGGTGATGAGCGGCGTGGTCACCTACGTCGCCGCGTTCGACCGCATCCCCGAACTCGATCGCCAGGGGCGGCCGAAGATGTTCTACAGCCAGCGCATCCACGACAAGTGCTATCGCCGGCCGCACTTCGACGCCGGTCAGTTCGTCGAGAGCTTCGACGACGCGGGCGCCCGCGCCGGCTACTGCCTCTACAAGGTCGGCTGCAAGGGACCGACGACCTACAACGCCTGCTCGACCACGCGCTGGAACGAGGGCGTGAGCTTCCCGATCGCCTCGGGCCACGGCTGCATCGGCTGTTCGGAAGACGGGTTCTGGGACAAGGGTTCGTTCTACGACCGCCTGACCAACATCAAGGACTTCGGGGTCGAGGCGAATGCCGACCAGGTCGGCGCGGTGGTGGCGGGGGTCACCGGCGCGGCGATCGTCGCGCACGCAGCGGTGGGCGCGATCCAGCGTGCCGCCAATCGGGGCAAATCGAACGCGACGGCGCCGACCGTCAAGGCAGGGGAGTAAGTCATGGCTGTCATCGAAACCCAAGGCTTCAAGCTCGACAACAGCGGCAAGCGGGTCGTGGTCGATCCGATCACCCGCATCGAGGGCCATCTGCGCGTCGAGGTCAATCTCGACAAGGACAACGTGATCCGCAACGCCGTGTCCACCGGCACGATGTGGCGCGGCCTCGAGGTGATCCTCAAGGGCCGCGACCCGCGCGATGCATGGGCCTTCGTCGAGCGCATCTGCGGCGTATGCACCGGCGTGCACGCGCTGGCTAGCGTGCGCTCGGTGGAAGACGCGCTGGCGATCAAGATCCCGGACAACGCGAACATCGTGCGTAACCTGATGCACGCGACGCTGTACGCGCACGATCACCTGGTGCATTTCTATCACCTGCACGCGCTCGACTGGGTCGACGTGGTCAGCGCGCTCTCCGCCGATCCGAGGAAGACCTCCGAGCTGGCGCAGTCGATCAGCAGCTGGCCGATGAGCTCGCCCGGCTACTTCCGCGATCTGCAGTTCCGGCTGAAGAAGTTCGTCGAGAGCGGCCAGCTCGGCCCGTTCAAGAACGGCTACTGGGGCCACCCGGCGTACAAGCTGCCGCCCGAGGCCAACCTGATGGCGGTGGCGCACTACCTCGAGGCGCTCGATTTCCAGAAGGAGATCGTCAAGATCCAGACCATTTTCGGCGGCAAGAACCCGCACCCGAACTGGATGGTGGGCGGCGTGCCTTGCTCGTTCAATCTGGACGGCGTGGGCGCGGTGGGCGCGATCAACATGGAGCGCCTGAACATGGTGTCTAAGATCATCGACGACACCATCGCCTTCATCGACAACGTCTACGTCCCCGACCTGCTGGCGATCGCCTCGTTCTACAAGGACTGGGGCGCCATCGGCGGCGGCATCTCGAGCCAGAACCTGCTGTGCTACGGCGAGTTCCCGGACATCGCCAACGACGACAGCAACAAGAGCCTGCTGATGCCGCGCGGCGCGATCCTCGGCGGCGACCTGAAGAAGATCCACCCGGTGGACCTGAAGGATCTCAGCCTGATCCAGGAACACGTCAACCACAGCTGGTACAAGTACCCGGACGAGACGAGGGGCCTGCACCCGTGGGACGGCATCACCGAGCCGAGTTTCGTGCTCGGCAAGGGCACGGTCGGCACCAAGACCGACATCAAGAACCTCGACGAGAGCGCCAAGTACAGCTGGATCAAGTCGCCGCGGTTCAAGGGCCAGCCGATGGAAGTCGGGCCGCTGGCGCGCTACGTCACCTACTACGCGATGGGCATCCCGGAGTTCAAGGAGCCCGTGGACATGGTGCTGAAGAAGCTCGACGTGCCGGTGCAGGCGTTGTTCTCCACGCTCGGCCGCACGGCCGCACGCGGGCTTGAGGCGAGCTGGGCCGCGCACAAAATGCGCTACTTCTTCGACAAGCTGATGGGCAACCTAAAGGCTGGCAACTTCGCCACTGCGAACGTCGACAACTGGGATCCGAAGACCTGGCCGACCGAGGCCCGCGGTGCCGGTTATTGCGAAGCGCCGCGCGGTGCGCTCGGTCACTGGATCAGGATCCGCAACCAGAAGATCGACAACTACCAGTGCATCGTGCCGACCACCTGGAACGCCGGCCCGCGCGACGCCAAGAACCAGATCGGCGCCTACGAGGCCAGCCTGATGAATACCAAGATGGCCAAGGCCGACGAACCGCTGGAGATCATCCGCACGATCCACAGCTTCGACCCGTGCCTGGCCTGTGCCACGCATGTGATCTCGCCGGAAGGCGAGGAAATCACGCGCGTCACGGTGCGCTGAGAAGGAGGCCGCGATGGCAGCCGTCTCTCACGCAAAACCCCACGCCGTCTACGTGTGGGAGGCCCCGGTGCGCCTGTGGCACTGGGTGATGATGTTCGCGATGTTCATGCTGATCGGCACGGGATTCCTGATCGGGGTCCCGCCACCGTCGGTGGGCGGCGAGGCGAGCTTCAACTTCTGGTTCGGCTACATCCGTTTCCTGCACTTTGCCGCAGGCTACGTGTTCGCGATCATGTTCGTGCTGCGGGTGTACTGGGCCATCGTCGGCAACAAGTACGCGCGCGAGATCTTCGCCGTGCCCGTCTCGATGCTGTCGGCGAAGTTCTGGGGCGGGCTGATCCATCAGGCGCTGTACTACCTGTTCGTCCACAAGGAAAGCAGGGGCTACGCGGGTCACAACCCGCTGGCCGCCGCCGCGATGTTCTTCATGTACCTGGTGGGCACGGTGTGGATGGTCCTGTCTGGCTTCGCGCTGTACGGCGAAGGCACCGGGATGAACAGCTGGCAGTTCACCCTGTTCACCTCGTGGCTGCAGCCGCTGGTAGGCGACAGCCAGCAACTGCACACCTATCACCGGCTGGGCATGTGGTACCTGATCCTTTTCTCGATCGTCCACATTTACATGGTCATCCGCGAGGACATTTTCTCCCGGGAGACGGTCATCAGCACGATGATCAACGGCTGGCGCGTGCCCAAGCCCTGATGGCGTCGAGAAAGGACCTCGCGTGTTGACACCACGGCTGCCCGACGCCTTGACGATGGCAAAGCTTGGAAGCACACCGGCCCGCCGGTCGAGCGGCGGCTCGCTCGGCCAGGGGGCCGGCGCACGCGCCGCCCAGCGGCTGGCTGCGCGGCGCGCCCCGCCGCATCCCGGCTACTTCCTCGAGACTCGGTTTCTGAAGCCGCTCGGCATCACGCAGCAGGCGCTGGCGGCGACGCTCGGCGTGTCGCGCCGGCGCGTGAACGAGCTGATCCGCGGCCATCGCGGCATCACTGCCGATACGGCGGTACGCCTGGCGATGTTCTTCGGCAACGAGGCGGCCTTCTGGATGCAGTTGCAGACCGACTGGGATCTGCACGAAGCCGTCAAGCGCCTGCATATCTAGCCGCCGGCACGAAGCGGCGCGGTCCGGTTCGCGGGGCGAACAAACTCAAACGGCGCGGTCTTCCGCGCCGTTTTCCTTTCTTGGCGCCTCGCGTTCGCCTGCGTGGTGCGGGCCTGGTTGATCAATCGCAGTGGCGTGCGCCATGACCCTGCGAGCAGTACGCACTGCACCGCCGCGCTTGATGCGGGTCAAGCGATGCTGTAACTATCCACGTAACTTGTGCGCTCTGTCGTGCCCCCCCTTCCGTAACACGCGGACGCGGTGTGCGGCCCGGCGGATGCGGACTGCCCGGTCCGCCGCCAGAGCGCGCAAGACGCGCCGTGATCAAGGACGCAAAGGGGCTACGACGTGCAAGTCAATCAGGAGTTGGGGCAGGCGGCCAGTGCCAGCGTGCTCGTGCTGGGCATCGGCAATGTGCTTTGGGCCGACGAAGGTTTCGGCGTGCGTGCGGTCGAGGTCTTTCATGACCGCTATGCGCTGCCCGCCACCGCCACGCTGATGGACGGTGGCACGCAGGGCCTGATCCTGCTGCCGGAAGTCACCGCGCGCACCCACGTGCTGGTGTTCGATGCGATCGACTTCGGCCTGGCGCCCGGCACGCTGCGCGTGCTGCGCAACCGCGAGGTGCCGTCCTGGGCCGGTGCCAAGATGAGCCTGCATCAGCAGAGCTTCATGGAACTGCTGGCGATCGCCGATGTGCAGGACCGCTTTCCGCCGCACCTGACGCTGATCGGCGTGCAGCCGGAGCGGCTGATGGACTTCGGCGGCAGCCTGAGCGAGTCGGTGCGCGCGCAGATCGACGCGGCCGTCGACTGCGCGGTCGAGCAGTTGCAGGCCTGGGGCTTCGCGCCCACCGTGCGCAGCGCGCCGCCGGCGGAGCGACTCAATGACCACGCGCTCGAACTCGCGCAGTACGAAGCGGGCCGACCCGGCGCCGACGCCGCCTGTCGCGTCGGCGATGCGCGCTTTCTCAACATCCGCCACGCGATCGAGTCCGGCGCGGGCGGCGGAGCGGCCTGACATGTGCATCGGTGCGCCGCTGCAGGTCGAAACACCCGACGGCGAAGGGCTGTTCGCCGTCTGCGCCGCGGGCGGGCAGCGCGAACGGCTCGACATGCGACTGGTCGGCGAGCAGCCGGCCGGGACCTGGGTACTGGCTTTCCAGGGCGCGGCCCGGCGCGTGCTCGGCGCCGACGAAGCGCAGCAGATCCGCGCCGCGCTGCAGGCGCTGGATCAGGTGCTGCACGGGGATGCGCAGGGCCTGGACGCCCTGTTTGCCGACCTGATCGATCGCGAACCGCAGCTGCCGCCGCATTTGCGCGCCGCTGCGATACCGGCCGCTGCGACTGCGGTGCCGGCCGCCCCGAGTGCGGACCACGCCCCGCTGCCCTGAGACCACGCCACGCAGACCCATCCGCCGAGGAACGACCACCGTGACCATCGAACTCCTGTCCACCGCGTCGGCCAATGCGATACCGGCGATCCATCCGCTGATCGAGCGGCTGTGCGCGCAGACCGGCGCGCCGATCCTCGACACGGCGACCTTCGACGACTGGGCCAAGGCGCCGGGCCGCGCGCTGGTGCTGTTCACCGAGGACCCGGTGATGTTCCGCGAGACGCTCGATCTCGCGGTGATCGTGCCCGAACTCGCGCAGGCCTTTGCGGCCGATGCCGACCGCCGTTTCCGGGTCGGCGTGCTGCTGCAGGCGCCGGCGCGCGTGATCGCCAAGCGCTACGGGTTCCGGCGCTGGCCGGCGCTGGTGGTGCTGGCTGACGGCCAGTATGTCGGCGCCATCGACGGCCTGCGTGAATGGCAGGAATACATTGACGAACTCGGCGCGCTGCTCACCGCGCCGCCGGGGCGCGCACCCACCATCGGCATCGCGGTGACGGCCGCTGGTGCCGACGACGGCCACCACTGCCACTGACCCCCGTTCCCCTCAATCGCTGCATCCCGACCCGCGGAAGGCACCATGAAGGATTTCCCGATTCCCGTCGTTGTCGAAGGTCTGCTCGGCCCCGGCACCCAGTCCGATGTCGGCGAGGACTTCAGCTACCTGCCGATTCCGCGCGAGGTGCAGGCCTTTTCGATGCCGCAGGTGCCAACCCAGTCCGAGCCGGCCGCGATCGCCGCGGCGCGCGACGTGCTGGCGCGCTTCGTCGAGACCATGTGCGACGTGCGACCGGCGCCGATCGAACTGACCGAACTGCCGGCCGACGTGGTCGAGGTGCTCAATCAGACGCTGGGAGAAGGCGAGGTCGCGATCCGCATCACCCAGCAGAACGGCACCCGGCACGACGTGCGCATCCAGGAGACGGTGTTTGCCGGCGTCTGGCGCGAGCGCCACCATGACGCCGACGGCCACCTGCTGCACGACTACCTGTTGGCGGCGTCGATCCCATCGGTTGCCGTCGAATTTGCCGAGCGTGGTTCCACGCCCGTGCTGCCGGCGATCGACCTGCCGGCGGGCGCGATGAACTCGCCCTCGCTGCTGACCGAGATCCGGGCCGGCGTCGCTCGCTACAAGGCGGGCGACGAAGCGCACGTGATCAACCTGACCTTGCTGCCGCTGACGCCCGACGACCACGGCGTGCTGGACCGCGCACTGCCGGTGGGCACGGTGGCGATCCTCTCGCGCGGATTCGGCAACTGCCGCGTCACCTCGACCGCCATCCGCAACCTGTGGCGGGTGCAGTACTTCAACAGCATGCAGACGCTGATCCTCAACACGCTGGAGATCACGCGCGTGCCCGAAGTCGCGTTGGCGGCGGGGGAGGACCTGGCCGACAGCCGCGAACGCCTCGCCGAACTGCTCGAGTGGATGGCCGAAGACCTGGCCGCTTGATGACCGCCATGCACGCACCCGACACATCGGACAACGGCAGCGACCGCACGGCGGGCGCGGGCCGCTATGAGTGCAAGGTGTGCTGGATGGTGTACGACCCGGCCGCCGGCGATCCGGTGTGGCAGATCCCGCCCGGCACGCCGTTTTCCGAGCTGCCGCATCACTGGACCTGCCCCAACTGCTCCACCGAGCAGTCGGGCTTCCTGCCGCTGGACGACTGACGATGGATGCTGTCGCTCCGAGTGCTGCCGCTGCTGCCCCGTCGCCTGCGATTGCGCAGCGCCCGGACCCGAGCGCGCAGCTCGAGCGCGTGTTCGCCGAGATTCACGCCACGCGCATGCAGGGCCTGCCGTTCGTCAATCCGGCGCTGCGGGTGGAAGCGGTGGGCTTTCGGCGCTGGGACGGACGCTGGCTCGGCGTGCTGATCACGCCGTGGTTCATGAACCTGATGCTGGTTCCCGATGCCGACGCCGGCTGGCATCACGTCCGCTACGGTGACTCGGTGTCGTACGCGCTGCCGGCCGGCGTGTTCGAGTTCATCAGCGCGCGCGAACCCTTGCTGGGCGACTACCAGAGCTGCTCGCTGTTCTCGCCGGTGTTCGAGTTCGCCGACCCGGATGGCGCGCGCGCCACTGCCGTGGCTGCGCTGGCGGCGCTGTTCGATGCGCAGTCGCGCGCCGGCGCCGAGGGTCCCGGCACCGCGCTCTCGGGCACGGCCGGCCCGGCCACCGCCCCGGCCGCCGCATCGGCCCCGCCCAGTGACGCCGCGCCCGCGCCGGCCGTCTCCAAGCGCGATTTCCTGCGCGGCCGCTGGCATGCCAGCCGCGGCCAGTAACGCGGCGCCGCCCGATTCACGCAGACAATCATGACCACCCTAGCCGGCGAACTGACGATCGACCTGACCACGCGCGCTGGTGCCGTGAGCGCGGTGCAGATCGCCTCCACCCGTCCGCAGGTGGCCGACCGGCTGCTCGCCGGCAAGCCGGCCGATGCGGCCGTGGCGCTGGTCCCGCAACTGTTCACGATCTGCGGGCGCGCGCAGGGCCTGGCCGCCGAACTGGCGCTGCAGGCGGCGCGCGGCCAGATCAGTGCGGATCCGGCACTGCAACGCGCGCGCACCCGGCGCATCGAGCTGGAGATCGCGCAGGAGTACCTGTGGCGCGCGCTGCTCGACTGGCCCAAGGCGGTCGGCGTGGACGCCGACGCGGTCGTGCTGGCCGGCCTGCGTCGCGCGCTGAATGCCGATCCGGCCGGGGCTGACCCGGCCACGCGCATCGCGGTCACGCAGGCCGCCGAGCGCGGCGTGTTCGGCGGTTCGGCCAAGGCGTGGTTCGAGCACGAGCACGTACCGGCGTTCGAGATCTGGATCGCCCAGGGCGCGACACCCGCAGCGCGCTTCGTCGGCGCCGTGCAGCGCGAAGGCGCCCGGCATGGCGCACCGCGCAGCGCAGGCGAGGTGCCGCTGCTGCCTTCGCTCACGCAGCCGCAGATGCTGGCCGAGGTCGCGGCCGCGCTGGCGGCCGACGAGGCCTTCGCGCGTCAGCCGCTGGTCGACGGGCGGGCGGCGGAGACCGGCGCGGTCAGTCGCCACGCCGCGCATCCGCTGGTGGCGGCGCTGATGGCGGCGTTCGGCCGCTCCACCCTGACGCGCCTGGCGGCGCGTATCACCGAGCTGGCGCGCATCGCCGCCGGCATCGAGTCCGCCGCCCCCTTGTGCGGTGCCCTGACTTTGGCCGCCGGCGCCGGTGTGCGGCGCGGGCTCGGCTGGGTGGAGACCGCACGCGGCGTGCTGGTGCATCTGATCGATCTCGAAGGCATCGGCGCCGATGAGCGCAGTGGTGGCGAACGCATCGCGCGCTACCGCATCCTTGCGCCCACCGAGTGGAACTTCCATCCGCGCGGTGCGGTTGCTGCCGGGCTGCTCGGCGTGCATGCGCAAAGCGTGGACGAACTGCGCCAGCGTGCTGACTGGCTGGTGCAATCGCTCGACCCCTGCGTCGAATACGTGCTGCGAATCGACGGAGCCGGCCGTGCATGAAATGAGCCTGGCCGAGGGCGTGCTCGGCGTGATCGAGGACACGCTGGCGGCGCAACCGGCCGGCGCAAACGAAACCGTGCGCACGGTCCGGCTCGAGATCGGCCGTCTGGCGGCGGTCGAGCTGGAGGCGCTACGCTTCTCGTTCGAGGTGGTCAAGCGCGGCACGGTGGCCGATGTGGCCACGCTCGAGGTAATCGAGGTGCCGGGGGCCGCCTGGTGCATGAAGTGCTGCGACAGCGTGCCGGTCGCGCAGCGCGGCGATCCGTGCCCGGTATGCGGCAGCCATCAGTTGCAGGTGACCGCAGGCGACGAGCTGCGGGTCAAGGACATCGAATTGGCAGCCGCGCACGCGGGTGCCGTGGCGCATTGAGCGAGTTGCGGGAGACAGCCATGTGTACGGTCTGCGGTTGCGGCAAGGGCGAAACCAGAATCGACGGCGGCGAGCTGCACACGCACGCCGACGGCACCACGCATTCGCACGTGCACGGCGTTGCCGACCACGACCACGGTCACGATCAAGGCCACGCGCACGACCACGTGCACGGCCATGATCACGGCCCCGCGGCCCAAGGCGACCTGCACTACGGCCACGGCGCGGCGCACTCGCATGCGCCGGGCCTGAGCCAGGAGCGGATGGTCACGATCGAGCGCAACATCCTCGACAAGAACAACACGTTCGCGCGCGGCAACCGCCGCCAGTTCGAGGAGCGCGGCATCTTTGCGCTGAACCTCGTGTCCAGCCCGGGCTCCGGCAAGACGACGCTGCTGGTGGAGACCATCAAGCGCCTGGCCGGCGATCTGCCCCTCGCGGTGATCGAAGGCGACCAGCAGACCACGAACGACGCCGAGCGCATCCGCGCCACCGGCACGCGCGCGGTGCAGATCAACACCGGCAAGGGCTGCCATCTGGATGCAAGCCAGGTCGAGCACGCACTGTCGCACCTCGATCCGGCCGACGACTCGGTGCTGTTCATCGAAAACGTCGGCAACCTGGTGTGTCCGTCGGCCTTCGACCTCGGCGAGGCGCACAAGGTGGTGGTGCTCAGCGTCACCGAGGGCGAAGACAAGCCGCTGAAGTACCCGGACATGTTCGCCGCCGCCAGCCTGATGGTGCTGAACAAGGTCGACCTGCTGCCTTACCTCGAGTTCGACGTGAACAAGGCCATCGAGGCCGCGCGCCGCGTCAATCCGGCGATCGCGGTGCTGCAGGTGTCCGCCACCAAGGGCCTCGGCATGGACGCCTGGCTCGACTGGATCCGCGCGGGTGCCGAGGCAGCGGCTGCGCACCGGGCCGAACTGGCGCAACTCAAGAGCAAGCGACTGGCACTGCTCGAAGAGCACATCGCGTCATTGCGCTGAAGCCCGTTGCACCGCTAACCGACATGAACGACCTGGCCCCGCCTGCCCTCGAACGCGCCTCCGCGCGCGTACGCGTGCGCGGCCTGGTTCAGGGCGTGGGCTTTCGCCCGTTCGTCTACCGGCTTGCCACCGAACTCGCCCTGGACGGCTGCGTCCGCAACGACGGCGAAGGCGTGCAGATCGACGTCACCGGCAGTCGCGCCGCGATCGATGCGCTGATCGAGCGCCTGCGCCGCGACGCGCCGCCGCTGGCGCGCGTGATGCAGATCGAGGCGCAGCCGCTGGCAGACATCCCGGCGCGCGGCTTCGCGATCGTCGAGAGCCAGCATGGCGTGGTGACCACCGGCATCACGCCGGACGCCGCCACCTGCCGCGACTGCCTGGCCGAGCTGTGCGACCCGGCCGACCGCCGTCATCGCTACGCCTTCATCAACTGCACGCATTGCGGGCCGCGCTTCACCATCACGCGCGCGCTGCCGTACGACCGGCCGCAGACCAGCATGGCGCGCTTCGCCCAATGCCCGGCCTGCCAGCGCGAGTACGACAGCGTCAGCGATCGCCGCTTCCACGCGCAGCCGAATGCCTGCCCGGTCTGCGGCCCGCAGCTGTGGCTGACCGCGGCCGACGGCACGCGCATCGACTGCGACGACGTGATCGCGGCCGCCATGGCGCGCATCGCGCGCGGCGAGATCGTCGCGCTCAAGGGGCTCGGCGGCTTCCATCTGGTGTGCGACGCACGCAATGCGGCGGTGGTGGCGCGCCTGCGCGAGCGCAAGCACCGCGACGAGAAGCCGTTCGCGATCATGGCCGCCAATGCGGCCTCGCTGGCCGAGGTGGCCGCGGTCGATGCGGACGCGGCGGCGTTGCTCGCCAGCGTGGCGACACCGATCGTTCTGCTGCCCAAGCGCACGGCCTGCGACGCGCAGCTCACAGGCGTTGCGCCGGGACTGGCCGAGCTCGGCGCAATGCTGCCGACCACGCCGCTGCACTGGCTGCTGTTCCACGAGGCCGTCGGCCGTCCGGCCGGCCTCGACTGGACCGCGCAGCCGCAAGCGCTGCTGCTGGTGATGACCAGCGCCAATCCGGGCGGCGAGCCGCTGGTGATCGACAACGCCGAGGCGGTGGCGCGGCTCGGCGCGGCCGCGGGCCTGGCCGATGCGTTCGTGATGCACGACCGGGACATCGTCGTCCGCTGCGATGACAGCGTGGTGCGGGTTACGCATGAACCCGCGCGGCCCGCGTTCATCCGCCGCGCGCGCGGCTACACGCCGGCACCCATTGAGCTGCCGCGCCGCGGACCACCGGTACTGGCGCTCGGTGCGTATCTCAAGAACACCGCGTGCATCACTCGCAACGTCGGGCGCGGTGCGCAGGCGTTCCTGTCGCAGCACATCGGCGACCTCGATAGTGCGGCGAGCTGCGAAGCGCTCGAAGGCGCGGTCGCGCACTTGCAGGCGGCGCTGGAGTTACAGCCGCAGGCCATCGCGCACGACCTGCATCCGGACTTCTTCAGCACGCGGCTGGCGCTGCGGGTCGCGGCCGAACTCGGCGTGCCGGCGATCGGAGTGCAGCACCACCATGCGCACATCGCGGCGATCTGCGCCGAGCATGGCGTCGACGCGCCGGTGCTCGGTCTGGCGCTCGATGGCGTGGGCCACGGCGAAGATGATGCACTGGCCACCGGCACCATCTGGGGTGGCGAACTGCTGCGGGTCGATGCCGCCGGCTTTGAACGACTTGGCCACCTGCGTCCGCTGGCATTGCCCGGCGGTGATCGCGCCGCGCGCGAGCCTTGGCGCATGGCCGCCGCCGCCCTGCACGCGCTGGGCCGTGGCGATCAGATCGCCGCACGCTTCGCTGCGCAGCCGGCCGCGCCGATGGTGGCCGAGATGCTCGCGCGAACGCTGCGCTCGCCGCTGACCACCAGCGCCGGCCGCTGGTTCGATGCGGCTGCCGGCCTGCTCGGCCTGCGCGCGGTGATGGCTTACGAAGGGCAGGCGGCCATGCTGCTCGAAGCGGTGGCGTGCGCGCACGGTCCGGTCCCGATCGATCCGGCGCTGATCCGGATCGATGGCGCGATGCTCAATCTGCTGCCGCTGGCCGCGCGCCTGGCCGACGAACCCGACCCCGGCCGCGGTGCGGCGCTGTTTCACGCCACGCTGGCGGCGGCGCTGGTCGAGTGGGTCGAGCAGGCGGCCGCGCGCACCCAACTGACGACTGTCGCGATGGGCGGCGGCGTTTTCCTCAATCGCATCCTGTCGCGCGCGCTCGCAGAGCAACTCACCGCGCGCGGCCTCACGGTGCTGCAGGCGTGCCAGGCCCCGGCCAACGACGGCGGCCTGGCGCTCGGTCAGGCCTGGGCAGCGATGCAGCGACTCGAACAAGGAACCTGAACGATGTGTCTCGCCCTCCCGGTGCGCGTGGTGGAACTCGTCGGCAGCGACGATGCGGTGGTCGACCTCGGTGGCATCCGCAAGCAGATCTCGCTCGCGCTGGTGGACGGCGTGGCGGTCGGCGACTACGTGATCCTTCACGTCGGCTATGCGCTGAGCAAGCTCGATGCGGACGAGGCCGAGAAGACGCTGGCCTTGTTCCGCGAAGCGGGGCTGCCCACCGACGGCAGCGCGCTGGCGGATGCGCCGGTCGAGGAACGCGCCGCATGAAGTACATCGACGAGTTCCGCGACGGCGACGTCGCCCGCCAGATCGCCGCGCAGATCGCGGCCGAGGTGCGCGACGACCGCCGCTACCACTTCATGGAGTTCTGCGGCGGCCACACGCACGCGATCTCGCGCTACGGCGTCAGCGACCTCTTGCCCGCCAACGTGAAGATGATCCATGGTCCGGGCTGTCCGGTGTGCGTGCTGCCGATCGGCCGCGTGGATCTGGCGATCCAGCTCGCCCTCGAACGCGGTGTGATCCTCACCACCTACGGCGACGTGCTGCGCGTGCCGGCCTCCAACGGACTGTCGCTGCTGAAGGCCAAGGCACGCGGCGGCGACGTGCGGATGATCTACTCGGCAGCCGATGCGCTCGAACTGGCGCGCAAACACCCGGAACGCGAGGTCGTGTTCTTCGCCATCGGCTTCGAGACCACCACGCCGCCGACCGCGCTGGTGATCAAGCAGGCGGCGGCCGAAGGCATCAATAACTTCAGCGTGGTTTGCAACCACGTGCTGACGCCGGCGGCGATCGGCAACATCCTCGAGTCGCCCGAGGTGCGCAAGCTCGGCACCGTGCCGCTGGACGGCTTCATCGGGCCGGCGCACGTGAGCACCGTGATCGGCAGCCAGCCCTACGAGTTCTTCGCCGAGGAGTACCGCAAGCCGGTGGTGATCGCCGGCTTCGAGCCACTCGACGTGATGCAGGCGATCCTGATGCTGGTGCGACAGGTGAATGAAGGCCGGTGCGAGGTCGAGAACGAGTTCACGCGCGCCGTCACGCGCGACGGCAACCTGAAGGCGCAGAACCTGGTCAGCGAGATATTCGAGCTGCGCCGCGCCTTCGAGTGGCGCGGCCTGGGCGAGGTGCCGTACTCGGCGCTCGCCATCCGCGCCGAGTACGCCGCCTGGGACGCCGAGAAGAAGTTCGCGCTCGAAACGAGGAAAGTCGCCGACAACAAGGCCTGCGAGTGCGGCGCCATCCTGCGCGGCGTCAAGCATCCACGCGACTGCAAGATCTTCGGCACCGTGTGCACGCCGGAGAACCCGGTGGGCTCGTGCATGGTCTCCAGCGAAGGCGCCTGCGCCGCGCACTACAGCTACGGGCGGTACAAGGAGATTCCGATCAAGGCGGCGGCGTACGGGCGAGCCGCGTGCACGGCAGCGCGGCAGCGCGATGGAGCCGGCTAGGCCGCAGAGGACTACGTGCGGCCGCTGGATTTCAAGCACGGTCGCGTCGACCTCACGCATGGCTCGGGCGGGCGCGCGATGGCGCAACTGATCGAGCAGTTGTTCGCGGCAGCTTTCGACAACCCGGTGCTGGCGCAGAAGAACGACATGGCGACCTTCAGCCTGCCGCCCGGCCGCGTGGTGATGGCGACCGACTCGCATGTAGTGTCGCCGTTGTTCTTCCCCGGCGGCGACATCGGCTGCCTGTCGGTGCACGGCACCGTCAACGACGTGGCGATGAGCGGCGCGCAGCCGATCTATCTGGCCGCGAGCTTCATTCTCGAAGAGGGCTTTCCGCTGGCGGACCTCAAGCGCATCGTCGACTCGATGGCGGCGGCGGCGCGCGAGGCGAATGTGGCCATCGTCACCGGCGACACCAAGGTGGTCGAGCAGGGCAAGGGCGACGGCGTGTTCATCACCACCACGGGCATCGGCGTGGTCGATCCGGACCTGGTGATCAGCGGCGACCGCGCGCGGCCCGGGGACCGCATCATCGTGTCCGGGCCGATCGGCGACCACGGCATGGCGATCATGTCGCTGCGCGAGTCGCTGGC
The DNA here is from genome assembly GCA_034522655.1 of Burkholderiaceae bacterium. GTDB lineage: Bacteria > Pseudomonadota > Gammaproteobacteria > Burkholderiales > Burkholderiaceae_F > JALHMQ01. The sequence goes on along the minus strand of JAXHLD010000039.1, from coordinate 117,394 downwards.
GTTCGACACCGAGATCGTGTCGGACACCGCCGCGCTGCACGGGCTGGTGGCGGCGATCGTCGACGCCGCCGGTGCGCAGACCCGCGCCGGTCGCGGCATCAAGGTGCTGCGCGATCCCACGCGCGGGGGGCTCGCTACCACGCTGAACGAGATCGCCGCGCAGTCGGGCGTTGGCATGATGCTGGACGAAGCCGCGATCCCGGTGCGCGCCCAGGTCAACGCCGCCTGCGAGTTCCTCGGGCTCGACCCGCTGTACGTGGCCAACGAAGGCAAGCTGGTCGCCATCGTCGCGCCCGAGGACTGCGAACGCGTGCTGGCCGCGATGCGCGCGCACCCGCAAGGCGCGGAGAGCGCCATGATCGGTACCGTGACCGCGGATGATCACCGCTTCGTGCAGATGACGACGCGCTTCGGCGGCCGCCGCATCGTCGACTGGCTGACCGGCGATCAGTTGCCGCGCATCTGCTGAGCGTTGCCGCGCCCATGCCGTTGGCGATTCGCGCCTTCTCCGTCTGGCTGCTGATCGCGGCGGCCGAGGTCGTGCACGGCATCCTGCGCATGCAGTTCCTGCGGCCGTTGCTGGGTGATCTGCGCGCGCGCCAGGTCGCGATCGTCAGCGGCTCGCTGATCATCCTGGCGATCGCCTTCCTGACGCGGCGCTTCCTGCGCGCCACGACGACCGGTCAGCAGATTGCGGTCGGTGTCTTCTGGGCCGCGCTGATGGCGAGCTTCGACATCGTGTTCGGCCGCTTCTATATCGGCTACTCGTGGTCGCGCGTGCTGCAGGACTTCGATCCGTCGCGTGGCGGCTTCATGCTGCTCGGCCTGGCCGTGATGGTGCTGGCGCCGTGGATCGTCGGGCTGCGAGCGAAGTGATGGGGCGATGAAGATCCTGTTCCTTAGCCGCAGCTACAACAGCCTGACGCAGCGGCTGCACGTCGAGCTGGCCGCACTCGGCCACGAGGTGTCGATCGAGTTCGACATCGCCGACAGCGTGACCGAGGAGGCGGTGGCGCTGTTCCGGCCCGACGTGGTGATCGCGTCGTTCATGAAGCGCGCGATCCCGGAAAGCGTGTGGCGCAACGTGCGGTGCCTGATCGTGCACCCGGGCATCGTCGGCGACCGCGGTGCCTCCGCGCTCGACTGGGCGATCCTCGCTGGCGAGCGCGAGTGGGGCGTCACCGTGCTGCAGGCCGAAGCCGCAATGGATGCCGGGCCGGTGTGGGCCACCGAGGCGTTTCCGATGCGCGCCGGTGCGACCAAGTCGAGCCTGTATCGCAACGAGGTGACCGAGGCTGCGGTGCGCGCCGTGCTTGCCGCGCTCGAGCGCATCGCGCTGGGCGAGTACGTACCGCAGCGGGTGCAGGCGGGCGATCCGGGCGTGCGCGGCATCGCGCGGCCGCTGATGAAGCAGTCCGATCGCGCACTCGACTGGCAGCGCCACTCGACCGACGAGTTGCTGGCGCGGCTGAATGCGTCGGATGGCGTGCCCGGCGTGCTCGACCGGCTGTTCGACGAGCCGGTGTTCCTGTTCGATGCTCACCGGGGTGAAGGAGCTGCGCCCGCGGACGCCGTGCCGGGTCGCGTGGTCGCGCGCTGCCACGGCGCCGTGCAGGTCGCCACGCGCGATGCGAGCCTGTGGATCGGCCACGCCAGGCGTCTGCCGCAGGGTGAAGACGACACGCCGTTCAAGTTACCTGCGACACAGGTTCTCGCGGCGCAGGTGGCCGGCCTGCCCGAGCGCGACGGCTACCCGGAGATCGCCTACGAGGAGCACGGCAGCGGCGACGACTGCGTCGGCGTGCTGCACTTTCCCTTCTACAACGGCGCCATGGGCACCGCGCAGTGCGAGCGGCTGCTTGCAGCCTATCGGCAGGCGCTGGCGCGGCCCACGCGCGTGCTGCTGCTGGCCGGCGGGCCTGACTTCTTCAGCAACGGCATCCACCTGAACCTGATCGAGGCGGCCGCCAGTCCGGCCGACGAGAGCTGGCGCAACATCAACGCGATCGACGACGTGTGCGAGGCGGTGATCAGCACCACCGATCGCCTGGTGTTCGCGACGCTGCAAGGCAATGCCGGCGCCGGCGGCGTTTTCCTCGCGCTCACGGCCGACGCGGTGTGGGCGCGCGAGGGCGTGATCCTCAACCCGCACTACAAGAACATGGGCAATCTGTACGGCTCCGAGTACTGGACCTACACGCTGCCCCGGCGCGTCAAACGGGCTGGCGGCAGCGAGGCGGACGCGCGCCGCGTGATGGACAACCGGCTGCCGCTGTCGGCCGCGCAGGCGCAGGCGGCGGGCCTGGTCGACAAAGTGATCGCCTCCGGACGGGCGACGTTTCTCGCCGATGCGATCGCGCGCGCCCAGCGCGTGGCCGCCGGTGCCGACTTCGCGGCGCTGGTGCGCGACAAGCTCAAGCGCCGCCAGCGCCACGAGGCCGAACGCCCGCTCGCGGCCTATCGGGCCGACGAGCTGGCGCGCATGCGCCGCAATTTCTACGGCTTCGACTCCAGCTACCACGTGGCGCGCAGCTACTTCGTGCACAAGACGCTGCACTCATGGTCGCCACGTCACCTCGCGCTGCATCGGCGGGGGCCGGCCGCGCCGGAGCGACAGGCGGTGGCATGAGGCCGTTGGACCGCCGCAAGGGCGAAACGCTGCGGTGCCCCTTGCGCGTCGCGGTCGAGCGCTGGCGTCCGCGCCGGCACAATCGCCTCCACCCCTGAGTGCGGAGATCGCATGGAACGCATCACCATCTCGCTGCCCGAGGAACTCGCCGCCGAGTTCGATCGCCTGATCGCCGAGCGCGGCTACGACAATCGTTCGGAGGCGGTGCGCGACATCCTGCGCGCACACCTCGACCGTATGCGCGAGGCGCGCGAGGCCGACGGCCAGTGCGTCGCCAACCTGAGCTACGTCTACAACCACCACGAGCGCGAACTGGCCGAGCGGCTGATGTCGTTGCAGCACGCGCACCACGACCTCGCGGTGAGCACCATGCACGCGCATCTGGACCACGACCACTGCATCGAGACCGTGCTGCTCAAGGGCCCGGTGCAGGCAGTGCGCAAGTTCGCCAACGCGCTGGCGGCCGAGCGCGGTGTGCGGCACGGTCAGCTCAATCTCGTGATGGTCGACATCACCGCCGCGCACTCACACGGCAGCGGCCAGGCGCACGTCCACGTGCGGCCCCAGCACTAGCCGGCTTCACACACCTTGCGCGCTGGGTAAGAACTGCTTGCGGTCCGGGCGCAGGCTCGGTTACCTTGGGATCCCTCGACCTCTCGCGAAACCCAACATGCCGCACGACAAGGCCACCGGCGCCACTGGCCACGCCCACGATCACCTGCATCAGCACGCACACGAACATACGCACGCGCATGAGCACTGGCACTGGCACGGGGACCTGTTCCACTCGCACGCGCACGAGCACGCCCACGCGCACGATCATGCGCACGCCCACGCCCACGACCACGGTCACGGCGCCCAGGAGGGCGAACACGGTCATGGCGCCGACGAGTTGCATGCCGGTGCCCATGCGCACGACCATGACCATCCCGGTCACGAGCGCGCGCCGCACGACGACCACAGCCACTGAGCCCCAGAGTCGGCCGCAACGCGCCGCCGTCTGAGTCCGGCGCTTTGTGCCTGCCATGTGGCGCCGACCCGCGGCGCCGGCGGCGGTCATAACGCCGTGCCGGTCAGATCCCCTGGGTTCGACTGATCGAGACGCGACGCCGCGGTTGGCCTCGATCTCTGCTGCACTCACCTTCCGGCGACCGATCTGACTGGGGCGAAGTTGCGCTTGCGCAACCCAGTTGTGTGAAGTTTTCGCAGAATTGCTTACGCTCTGCTGGCGCTCGAGCGAATGCATTTCACCGGAGACTCCCAATGCACATGGCCGATGCCCTGCTGTCGCCCGCCGTCGGCGGCGCGATGTGGGCCGCCAGCGCCGCCACCCTGGCGTACTGCGCGCGCCGGGTCAGGGCGCAGGGCGAAGACCACATCGTGCCGCTGATGGGCGTGCTCGGCGCCTTCGTGTTCGCCGCGCAGATGATCAACTTCACGATTCCGGCTACGGGGTCGAGCGGACACCTCGGCGGCGGGCTGCTGCTGTCGATCCTGCTCGGTCCGCACGCCGCTTTCCTCGTGATCGCCTCAGTGCTGACGGTGCAGGCCCTGTTCTTCGCGGACGGCGGCCTGCTCGCGCTCGGCGCCAACATCTTCAACCTCGGCGTGTTCCCGTGCTTCATCGCCTACCCGCTCGTCTACCGCTTGCTGGTGCGGCCTGGCGCATCGGACCGCCGGATCGCCGTGGTAGCGGTGATCGCGGCGGTGGTCGGCCTGCAACTCGGCGCGCTCGGCGTGGTGCTGCAGACGGTCGCCTCCGGCATCTTGAGCCTGCCGTTCTCGACCTTCCTGCTGCTGATGTTGCCGATCCACTTGGCGATCGGCGTGGTCGAGGGCCTGGCCACGGCCGCGGTCGTGCTGTTCATCCGCCGCGCGCGACCGGATCTGGTCGATCGCAGCGCGCCGGTGCCGAGCATGGCATCGCGCTCCCTCAAGCCGCTGCTCGCCCTCGCTCGCCGGTCGGCTGCCGCCGCTGATCGGCGGCGCGCTGTCGTGGTTTGCCTCGTCGCAGCCGGACGGGCTGGAATGGTCGATCGAGAAGACGGCCGGCAGCGCCGAACTGGACGCTCCGAAGACCGGTGTGCACGGCTGGCTTGCGCGCCTGCAGGAGCGCGTGGCCATCCTGCCGGACTATGCGTTGCGGTCTTCCGCGCATGCGTCCGAGCCCGTCGCCGGAGAGAAAGGAGCTGCGCCCGTCTGGCCCGCCATCGACTCCGGCACGTCGCTGGCCGGCATCGTTGGCGGCGCCATCACGCTGGCGCTGGTGTGGCTGGTCGCCCTGCTGCTGAAGCGGCGGCGCTAAACCGCCCCGCAACCTGCCACTTGCCCGCCCGTGAGCCACATCGACGCCGCGCTGCGCGACCTGCGCTCGCTCGAAGCGCTGGCCGGACGCGACACCGCCGGCGCGCGCCTGGATGCGCGCGCCAAGCTCATCACCACGTTCGTCTTTGTTGTGGTGGTGGTCTCGTTCGATCGCTACACCGTGTCGGCGTTGCTGCCGCTGGCGGCCTATCCGCTGCTGCTGTCGGTTCTGGGCGAAGTGCCCGCCGCACCGGTGCTGCGCAAGCTGCTGCTTGCGGCGCCCTTCGCGCTGATGGTGGGCCTGTTCAACCCCCTGCTCGACCGCGCGCCAATGCTCGAGTTCGGCGACACGACGATCGCCGCCGGCTGGGTGTCGTTCGCCTCGATCCTGCTGCGTTTTGCGCTGACGGTCAGCGCGGCGCTGGTGCTGGTGGCCTGCACCGGCATGCATACGCTGTGCGCGGCGCTCGGCCGGCTCGGCGTGCCGCGCGTGTTCTCCGCGCAGCTGCTGTTCCTGTTCCGCTACGCGTTCGTGCTCGGCGCCGAGGCGGCGCAGATGACCACCGCACGCGCGCTGCGCGCCTGCGGCCGGCCGGCCACGCTCGCCAGCTACGGTCCGCTGGTCGGTCATCTGCTGCTGCGTGCGTTCGAGCGCGCGCAGCGCGTGCACCTGGCGATGACGGCGCGTGGCTTCGACGGCGAACTGCCCAGCCTGCGCGAGCTGCGCTGGACCGCGCGCGACACGCGCTTCGTGCTCGGCTGGTGCGCGTTCTTCGCGCTCGTGCGCCTCGTCGATGTTCCCCGATGGCTCGGCAGCCTGCTGCTCGGAGGCGCGGCATGAGCCACCACCTGGTCGAGACGCGCGACCTCGCGTACGCGTATCCGGACGGCACGCCGGCGTTGCGCGGGGTGACCTTGCGCTTCCATCACGGCGAGGCGGTCGGCGTGGTCGGCGCCAACGGCGCCGGCAAGTCCACCTTGCTGCTGCACCTGAACGGCCTGCTGTTGCCCCAGGCAGGCGAGGTGCGCATCGGCGACCTGCCGGTGGCCGCGGGCACGCGCGCGCAGATCCATCGCACGGTGGGCTTCGTGTTCCAGGACGCCGATGACCAGCTCTTCATGCCGACGGTCGAGGAGGACGTCGCCTTCGGCCCGCTCAACATGGGCCTGCCTGCGGAAGAGGTACGCACGCGTGTGCAGGGCGCGCTGCAGACGGTCGGCGCGGCGCATCTGGCCGCGCGCGCGCCGTATCGACTGTCCGGCGGCGAGAAGCGCGCGGTGGCGATCGCCGGCGTGCTGGCGATGTCGCCCGACGTGCTGGTGCTCGACGAGCCCTCGGCGGGACTCGACCCCGCCGCTCGGCGCCGGCTTATCGCGCTGCTGCGCTCGTTCACGCACACGAAGGTGATCGCGACGCATGACCTCGACCTCGTGCTCGACGTGTGCACCCGCGTTCTCGTGCTGCACGAGGGGCGTGTGCAGGCCGACGGCGCGCCGGGCGAGATCTTCAACGACACGGAACTGCTGCAGCGCTGCCACCTGGAGCCGCCGCTGTCGTGGCAGGAGCGACCGCGTTGAGATCGAAATTTTTTTGACCGACGGTATGAAGAAGTTCTGAATCCTCTTAACCCGCTGGGCCGTGTCCAAGCCGGAACGTCCGAGCCCTTTCGACAAGGAGAGCACCATGCAGCATCCCAACGACGCGCGCCGCGACTTTCCACGAGCACCCTGCGCTTGTGCCGTGCTCGCAGCCCTGATGCCGGCACTGGCCTGGGCCGGTGGCGTGCAGACGCTCGATCCGGTCGAAGTCACGGCGTCGGGTGGACTGGTCGGGGCCGCCGACTCGGCCACCGAAGGCACGGTCACGCAGCAGCAGATCGCCACCCGGCCCTGGCTGCGCCCGGGCGACGTGCTGGAGACGGTGCCGGGCCTGATCGTCACGCAGCACACCGGCGACGGCAAAGCCAACCAGTTCTTCCTGCGCGGCTTCAACCTCGACCACGGCACCGACTTCGCGACCTTCGTGCTCGGCATGCCGATCAACCTGCCGACCCACGCGCATGGGCAGGGCTACACCGACGTCAACTTCCTGATTCCTGAGTTGATCAGCGGCATCCGCTACCGCAAGGGACCGTACTCGGTGCAGCAAGGCGACTTCGCAGCGGCCGGCTCGGCCAGCATCGAGTACGTTCGCATGTTGCCCGGTGCGTTCGGCGAAGTGGGGCTTGGCGAGAACGGCTTTCGCCGGCTGCTGGCGGCGGGTGCGCCGAAGCTCGGCGACGGCACGTTGCTGATCGCCGGCGAAGGCTTCCGCAACGACGGACCGTGGGAGGTGCCGCAGGCCTACCGCAAGAACAACGCGGTGCTGCGCTATTCGCAGGGCACGGAGAGCAGCGGCTGGGACGTCACGCTGCTCGGATACGACGCCAAGTGGAACTCCACCGACCAGGTGGCCAAGCGGGCGGTCGAGCAAGGGCTAATCGGCCGCTTCGGCACATTGGACTCGACCAGCGGCGGCAACACCGAGCGCTACTCGCTGTCGGCGCAGTGGGCTACGCGCGACGAGCGCGGCGCCTGGCGTGCAAACGCCTACGCGGTGCGCTACCGCCTCGATTTGTTCTCCAACTTCACCTACTTCCTCGACAACCCGGTCGACGGCGACCAGTTCGAGCAGTCCGACAAGCGCGCGATCCTCGGCGGCCTGCTGGAGCGCACGCTCGGCGCGCAACTCGGCGGGCGCCCGGTCGAGTTCACGCTCGGGGCCAAGATGCGCCAGGACGACATCGACACCGTGGGCCTGCACCTGACCGCCGCGCGCCAGCGCCTGGCCACGATCCGCGAAGATTCGGTGACACAGCGCGCCGCCGCGGCCTATGCCGAGGCGGCCGTGCAAGCGACCGACTGGCTGCGCGTGGTGGCCGGCGTGCGCGCCGACTGGATGGACGTCGACGTCAGCTCGGACACGCCGGCCAACAGCGGCAAGGCGAGCGACTCGATCGTCACGCCCAAGTTCACCGCCGTCTTCGGCCCTTGGGCTCGCACCGAGTTCTACGCCAACTACGGCGAGGGTTTCCATTCGAACGACGCGCGTGGCGCGACGATCCGCGTGAACCCCGATCCGCGCGATCCAGAGTTCGGCAACCCCGTCGATCCGGTGCCGCTGCTGGTGCGCGCGCGCGGCGAGGAGATCGGCATGCGCAGCGTGCCGGTGCGCGGCTGGCAGACCTCACTTGCGCTGTGGCGGCTGAAGCTCGACTCGGAACTGGTCTTCGTCGGCGACGCCGGCACCACCGAAGCCAACCGGCCGAGCCGGCGCCAGGGCGTGGAGTTCGCCAACTACTGGACGCCGCTGCCGGGCCTCACGGTCGACCTCGACCTGTCGTACTCGAAGGCGCGCTTCACCGACAGCGCACCCGAAGGCGACTTCATTCCGGGCGCGATCGAGCGCACTGCGGCGCTCGGCGTGGCCTACGACAACGCGGGCCCATGGTTCGGTGGTCTGCGGCTGCGCTACTTCGGCGCGCGGCCGCTGATCGAGGACGACAGCGTGCGCTCGTCGACGTCGGCCGTCGTGAACGCGCGGCTGGGCTGGCGGCCGACGAAGCGGCTCGAGCTGATCGCCGACGTCATCAACCTGTTCGATCGCGAGTTCAGCGACATCGAGTACTTCTACGAGTCGCAGTTGCGCGGCGAGGCGGCGCCGGTGTCGGACATCCACTTCCACCCTGGCGAGCCGCGCACGCTGCGACTGTCGCTGCGCTACACGTTCAACTGACGAAGGCGATCCGGGGCGCTGAAAGCGAAGCGGGCCGCCCGCTTGCGCCGGCAGCCCGCTTCCGTTTGGGGATGACCTGTGTCAGACCTTGTCGGGCGCTCCCATGCAGCCGCCGCGCGCGCCGCCGCCGTAGCCTGGGCCATAGCCGCCGCCACCGTGGCGGTGTCCCGGCCCGTAGCCATCACCGCGTCCGCCCGCCATCGGGCCCGGGCCCGGGCGGAAGCTGTCGAACGTCGCCTTCTGCTCGGGGCTCAGGGTCGCCACCAGCGCCTTGCGGGCGACGTTGGTGTCTTCGGCTGCTTGGGCGTTGAACTTCATCATCGACACGCGGAAGTCGGCCATCGCGTCACGGTCCGTCGGTGCGGGCCGCGCTTCGCGCAGCTTGGCGCGCGCCTGCGCATTGGCGGTGATCTTGCCTTCGAACGCGCTCCACGCCCCTTGCTGGCTTGGCTGCAGTTTCAACGCGTCCTTTAAGGGAGCAAGCCGTTGCGTCACCTGTTCGGGGGTCATCGGTCCGCGCGCGCTGGGGCCACCATGCGTGCCGTAGCCCATGCCGCCGTGCGCGAGGGCGGTGCCGGCGGACAACGCTGCCACCAGCGCGACTGCCATCAGTTTCATCCGTGCGTTCATCTGTCACTCCTTCGAATGTGTGCCGTTCCTCGACTGCACGATCGCAATGTAGGCCGGGCGTCCGGTGGATGCCGTATCGCCGCCATGTCTGATGTAACGAGCGATTGCAGTCGTGAGCGCAATCACGCGAGGTCCGGTCGGGCGTATCGCGCCGACAGCCCTGTTCCCGCGCCTGCCGCGCGGGCTTTGAGAGGCCATCGCGCCGGGGATTGACAGCCGTTGCCCGCAGCGGGCACCGTGCGCCTGCACGCCGCCGAGGCCACCGCGAGCGTGATCGCACAAGTCCGTGGCGAACACCAGGAGACCGTCGATGAACCGAATCCGCACCGCGGCGCTGGCCGGCTTGGCAGCCCTCGCCACTTTCGCGCTGTATGGCTGCGCCACGCAGGAGGCAGCCAAGCCCGTGACGGAGCGCATCTCGGCATTGCCGCCGATGCAGCATCCGGCCGACAACCCGACCTCGCCCGCCAAGGTCGCGCTGGGCAAGCAGCTGTTCGTCGACAAGCGTCTGTCCGGCAGCGGCCAGACGGCGTGCCAGGCCTGCCACTATCGCCACCTGGGCTGGACCGACGCGCAGGTGCTGTCAAAGCGCGACGACGGCAAGATGAACACGCGCCATACGCCGAGCCTGTACAACGTCGGCCACCAGACGGCCTGGTACTGGGATGGGCGCGCGCCGACGCTGGAGGCGCAGATCCTCGCCGCGTGGCGCAACCAGAGCGGCGCCGACCCGGCCAAGGTGGCGGCGCTGATTAACGGTCTGCCCGGCTACGTCAGCCAGTTCAAGGCGGTGTTCGGCAGCGAGGCGACGCCGGATGCGATCGTCAAGGCGCTCGCCGCCTACCTGCGCACCAAGAACAGCGAGAACTCGCCCTGGGACCGCTACGAGATGGGTGACGTGCGCGCGGTGTCGAAGGACGCCGTCGAGGGCTTCCAGCTCTTCATGGGCAAGGGACGCTGCAGCACGTGCCACACGCCGCCGCACTACGGCAACAGCACCTTCTACAACATCGGTCTGGAGCACGGGAAGGCCAGTCCTGACGTCGGCCGCTTCAACGTCACACGCAAGCCGGAAGATACCGGCGCGTTCAAGACGCCGTCGCTGCGCTCGGTCGCGCTGGGCGCGCCGTACTTCCACGACGGCAGCACTGCCACGCTGGAAGAGGCCGTGCGGTACATGGCCTCGGGCGGCAAGCCCGACCCGAACAAGACCCCGGCTCTGACGCCGACCGGCCTGACGGATGCGGAGATCGGCAAGGTCGTCGCGTTCCTGAAAAGCCTGACCAGCGACGAGCCGTGGGAGGCGCCCAAGCTGCCGTGATCGTTCAGCGCAGGGGACCGGCGGTCGCCGGTGCCGGGCCCCGCGCGGCTCAGCCGTAGGTCAGTTCGCGCGCCTTGCCGTGGAAGATGCGGTAGGCGAACACCGTGTAGGCAAGGATTGCCGGCACGCTGATGCACACGCCGATCAGGATTACCTTCAGCGCGGCCGGGCTGCTGGCGGCGTCCCACACGGTCAGGCGGTCCATCACCACATAAGGAAACAGGCTGTAGCCGAGCCCGGCGGCGGCGAGCACGAACACGCTCACCGCCAGCGCGAAGGGCACCCAGCAGGACTCACCGAGCACGCGGTCCGGCTTGCGTAGCAGCAGCCATAGCGCGGCGAGCGCGCCGAGCGTGGCGAGCGGGATCGGCGCCAGCGCGATGAACTCTGGCAGGCTGAACCAGCGCTCGCGCACGGTCGGGCTGGCGATCGGCGTGGCGATCGAGATCAGGCCGATGCCGGCCACCAGCGGCAGGAAGGTCCAGCGTGCCCAGCGCACCGCCTTGCGCTGCAATTCGCCCTCGGTCTTCATGATCAGCCAGGCCGCGCCGATCAGCAGGTACGAAGCGGGCAGCGCGAGGGCGATCAGCAGCGCGAACAGCGTGGCGACCGCGCCGTCGTCGAAACCGGTGATGTAGCGGCCGAGCATCCAGCCCTGCGCCACCGACGCGACGGTGGAGCCGGTGAAGAACACCGTGTTCCACAGCGGCTTGTGGTCGTCCTTGGCCTTGACGCGAAAGTCGAAGGCCACCCCGCGCATGATCAGCCCGATCAGCATCGCCGCCACCGGCAGATACAACGCGGTGAGCACGACGCCATGGGCGACCGGAAAGGCAATCAGCAGGATGCCCACGCCGAGCACGAGCCAGGTCTCGTTGGCGTCCCAGAACGGGCCGATCGAGGCGACCATCATGTCCTTCTCGTCCGGCGTGGCTCGGGTGAGCCACATGCCGACGCCGAGGTCGTAGCCGTCGAGCACGACGTACATCAGCATCGAGAAGCCCATCAGGCCGAGGAAGACGACAGGCAGGGCGTCATCGAAGCTCATCATCGCCTCGTCACTCGGCACCGACGGAGACCGTCGTGGGCTTCTGGCCCGGCAGGCGCACCGGTCGGGTCAGATCCTCGAGCGGCTTCTCGGCCATGTAGCGCAGCACGCTCACGTAGGCCACGATCAGCAGCGCATAGACGATCAGGTAGGCCGTCAGCGTCAGCGCGATGTGCGGCGCCGGCACGCTGGAGGCGGCCTCCGCCGTGCGCAGGTAGCCCTGAACGAGGAAAGGCTGGCGGCCGACCTCGCTGACGTACCAGCCGGCCACGGTCGCGACCCAGCCGCTGAAGGTCATGCCCGCCAGGCTGAGCAGCATCCAGCGCGGCAGCGCGAACGGCTGGGCGAGCCTGCGCTGGCGCCAGACGTACCAGGCGCCGAGCCAGGATACAACCAGCATCAGCACGCCGACGCCGACCATCACGCGGAAGCTGAAGAACACCGGGGCGACCGGCGGATGCGCATTGGGGAAGGCGTCGATGCCCTTCAGCTCACCGTCCGCCTCGTGCGTGAGGATCAGCGCCGCACCGCGCGGGATCTCGACGGCGAAGCGGTTGGTCTGTGTCTTGGCGTCGGGCAGCGCGAACAGCACCAGCGGCGCGCCGCGCTCGGTCTTCCAGATCGCTTCCATCGCCGCGATCTTGGCCGGCTGGTGTTCGAGCGTGTTCAGGCCGTGCAGGTCGCCCATGAAGATCTGCGCCGGGATCAGGGCGGCACCGGCGACCAGCCCGGCCTTCAGCACCGGCCGCGTGGCGAGGTTGTCCTTGCCGCGCAGGAGCTGCCAGGCGGACACGCCGCATATCAGAAACGCCACCGTCAGGAACGAAGCGAGCAGCATGTGGGCGAGGCGGTACGGCATGCTGGGGTTGAAGATCACCTCAATCCAGCTCGTCACATGGAACACGCCGTTGACGATCTCGTAGCCCGCGGGCGTCTGCATCCACGAATTGAGCACGATGATCCAGAACGCGCTCATCGTGGTGCCGAAGGCGACCAGGAACGTGGCGACGAGGTGCACGCGCTCGGACACGCGGCCGTGGCCGAACAGCATGATCCCGAGGAAGGTCGCCTCGAGGAAGAAGGCGGTCAGCACCTCGTAGCCGAGCAGCGGTCCGGCCACGTTGCCGACCCGCTCCATGAAGCCTGGCCAGTTGGTGCCGAACTGGAAGCTCATCGTGATGCCCGAGACCACGCCGAGCGCGAAGCTCAGGGCGAAGACCTTGGTCCAGAACCGGTAGGCATGCAGCCAGTAGTCGTGCCGCGTGCGCAGCCAGGCCAGCCGCATCGCCAGCAGCGCCCAGCCGAGCGCGATGGTGATGGTCGGGAACAGGATGTGGAAGGTGATGTTGGCGGCAAACTGGATGCGCGCCAGCAGCAGGCCGTCGAGGCTGTCCATCGTCTACTCCGAGTCCTTGAATTCCGCCGGCGCGGTCACTTGACCACCCTCAGCTTGTCCTTCATCTCGAGCAGCTTCTGCACGCGCGCGCCCATCTTCATCAACTGCACCAGCGTGCGCTGCTCCATGCGCTGCACGTCCACCGACCAGGTAGTGAACAGCTCGATGAAGTCGTGCATCTGGCGAAGCCGCACCTGCGCGTGCTCGTCCTGCGCGCTGGCCGGCGTTTCCAGCAAGGCATCGCGCAGCATCGTCAGCGTGGGTTCGACCTCGCGCCGGCGCCGCTCCTCGGCCAGCGTGCGGAAGATCTCCCACACGTCGGCCGGCGCCTCGAAGTACTCGCGGCGGTCGCCCGGCACGTGCTTCAGGCGTACCAGCCGCCAGCCCTGCAGTTCCTTAAGGCCCATGCTGACGTTCGAGCGCGAGAACGCCAGCGATTCGGCAATCTCGTCGGCGTTCAGCGGCCGCGGGCTCACGTAGATCAGCGCGTAGATCTGGCTGACGGTGCGATTGATGCCCCAGCGGCTGCCCATCTCGCCGAAGTGGGCAACGAAGCGTTCGACCAGTGGCGTCCGGTTCATGGAGGCCGGAGTTTTCAGGAATTCCTGAAAATTAACAAGCAAAGCCCCGGGCCATGCACGGGAAACGTGAGCCGCCTCACGCCCGTGGAGCAGCGCGTGCCCGGTGCGTTTGGCGGCCGCGGTAGAGCGCTACTGAGGTGATGAGGCCGCGGGCAGACCGGCTCAACCCAGTGTCACCGCGCTACTGGGGCCTCGGCGCCGGCGCCGACGGCGACCGATAGTCCGGCGGCACGTAGTCCGGTGGCGGCGGCAACGGCGCGGCCTGCGCAGCGCGCGGCACCACGCTGTCGAAGCGCGCGCGGTAGCGGGCCACGTCGTGGGCCGGCACCGGCACCTTGTGGCCGCGCGCGTACATGCATACGTAGTACGCGCTGTCGAAGCGCTGCTGCGTGATCGCGTAGCTGTCCTGCGCGGTCGCGCTGCCGGCCATCGCGCCGAGCAGCAGGCCGATGCCGGCGCCCGCCGCCGCGCCTGAACTGCCGTCGATCATGGCGCCGGTGACGGCGCCGATCGCGGTCCCGGCGGCGGCGCTCGCCGCTGTGCTTTGGTTGGCAGCATCGGTCGGCGAGTTGCCGCCGATCTGGGCCGTGGCCTGGCTGCGGCACTGGCCGTCGTCGAGGTTGAACTGCTCGAGCGACTTGCGGCTGCCGGGCAGGGCCTGCAGGCTGGGGCCGGCGGGCAGGCTGACGCAGGCGGTCAGCAGCAGCGTCGCGCCGGCGGCGGACAGACGAAGCACGGACGCGCGCATCGGGGCCTCAGCGTGTCACGCCCGGCGGCAGCGCGGGCACACGCTCCCAGCCGCCTGGGCATTCGCGCACGTACGGATAGGCGCCGCGCGGGTTCGAGCACAGGTACCACCACTGTCTGCCGGGTGGGGCCGCGGCCGGCGCTGGGGCGGAGGGCGCGGCCGGCACCGACGGTGCCGCGGCCGGCGCTTGCTCGCGTTCGATGTAGACCGGCGGTGCGGATGGCGCCACGACCACCGGGGGTGCGTAACCGTAGGGCCCATAGCCGTAGGGCGAATAGCCGTAGGGTGGACCACCGTAGTAGCTGCCCCACCAGCGCGGACCGCCATAGTAAAAGCCGATGCTGGGTCCGAACCCGTAGCCGCGATAACCGTAGTAGCCGCGATAACCGTAGTAGCCGTGTGCATCGGCCGGCGCGATGGCCGCAAGGCCTGCTGCAACGGTGACGCCGGCGAGCATCATGTTCAGCACTTTCATTGTCTGCTCCAGGTGCTGATTCCCGAACGATTCAATGATGCGCGCGAATGACGACGTCGGCGGTAACGGTTGGTAACCCGGCCGCGTGCGTGGGCTGTGCTGGATCAAGGCCAGCATGCGCCAGGTCCGGGCACCAGGTTGCGTGCGGCTCGGCGCAGGCACGATCAGCTATTGCGCCTGCCCGATGCGCGCCGCTGTCGATGATGACGCTCCCCCTGTCAATCCGCTGCACTGCGCGTGCCACCGCCCGCCGGCGGACATCGCTCGCCGCGGTGCTGTGGCTGACCGCCTGCCTGGTCGGCACGCAGCTGGCCGGTGTGGCCCACCGGATCGAGCATCCCCTCGGTCGTGATGCGCACGTACTCGGCGCGGCTCAGGCGCTGTTACACGAGGGCGTAGCCGCCTCGATTGTGCTGGCCAGGGCGGCGCACGATGACCATGCCCACGACGATCACGCGCACGACGATCATGCCCACGGCGCCGCCCTGCACGACTGCGCCGCATACGATGCGGCTGCTCTCGGCGATGGCCCACCGCAGTTGCAGGCAGCGGCCACGCTGCCGCCCGACCGCCGCGCCCGCCTGCCGCTGGCCGCCGCGACGCGGCCGGCGTACGGCGTGCGGCTCGCCTTCCGCTCGCGCGCGCCGCCGCGCGCCTGATTCCTCGCCCCACCGCTGACGGCCGACGCGCTGCGCCCGCGCCGTCCCCTGCGCGTGCTTTGCGTGCCGCGGGCCCTCGCGCTCGCGGCACCGGCGCGGCCACCCGATCGAGGATCTCCCATGTCAACCAACCGCCCCACACTGCGCGCGGCAGCAATCGCCGTCGCCGCTGCCCTACCAACGCACGCCCCACCCGCCCACGCCCAGTCGACCGCCGAGCCGCCGACGCGACTCGAAGGCGTGGCCATCACCGCCGACCCGCTCGACCGCACCGAACTCGACCTTCTGCGTCCAGTCAGCACGCTGCGTGGCGACGCGCTGCGCGCGGCCGAGTCGACCAACCTCGGTGAGACGCTCGGCCGCGAACTGGGCGTGCAGTCGTCCGCCTACGGCGCCGGCGCCGGCCGTCCGATCATTCGCGGCATGGATTCGTCGCGCGTGCGCATCACCGAATCCGGTCTCGGCGTGGCCGACGTTTCCGGTGCGTCGCCCGACCACCGGGTGGCGGCCGATACGCTCAATGCGCGCCAGGTCGAGATCCTGCGCGGCCCCGCGACGCTACTGTACGGCTCGGGCGCGATCGGCGGGCTGGTCAACATCGTCAGCGAGCGCGTGCCGCGCCTGCGTGCCAGCGAGTTCAGCGCCGATGCCAACCTGCGCTACTCGAGTGTGGACCGCGGGCGCGCCGGAGCGCTCGACCTGGAGGGGCCGCTCGGCGGCAGCGCCAGTTGGCGCCTCGAAGGTTTCAAGCAGACCACCGAGGACTACGACCTCGCGGCGCCCTTGCGCGACGAGAGCGGCAACGTGATCGCGGCCGACCGGCTGCCCAACAGCCAGACCGACACGCGGTCGATCGCGGCCGGCGGCTCGTGGTTCGGCGCAACCCCGGGAACACGTGCTGGCCTGGCGGTGCAGCGCTACGAGTCCGACTACGGCATTCCGAATCCGGAGGAGCCGGTGACGATCCAGCTGCGGCGCACACGCTACGAACTGCAGGGTGATCTCGGCTCGTCGGTCGGACCGTTCACGGCGCTGCGCAGCAAGTTCGCCTATACCGACTACACGCACACCGAGTTCGAGCCGAGCGGCGAAGCCGGCGCCACCTTCACCAACAAGGGCCTCGAAGGGCGGGTCGAACTGCCGCACACGCTGGCCGGCTGGCGCGGCGCGGTGGGCGTGCAACTGCAGTCGATGCAGACGCGCGGCTCCGGCGAAGGCGAGTTGCCGCGCACCAATCTCACCGGCGCGGCGCTGTTCGTGGTCGAGGAACGCCGCTTCGGCAGCGTGCGGGCGGAAGTCGGGGCGCGGCTGGACTCCGAGCGCTACAAGGTCGGCGAGGACTACGAGAACGGCAGCCGGGCGCCATCGCGCAGCTTTGCGCTGGCCTCGTTCTCCGCCGGCGCAACCATGGACCATGGCGCCGGGGTGGGACCTTGGCACAACGCTCACGTCGGCCGAGCGCGCGCCGGCGGTCGAGGAGTTGTACTTCGTCGGCGCGCATCCGGCGACCTTCGCCTACGAGATCGGCGACCCGAACCTGCGCACGGAGAAGTCGACCAACATCGATCTGTCGCTGCGCTATGCCGGCGGTCCCTGGCGCGGTCAGGTCACGCTGTTTGCCAATCGCGTGCGTGACTACATCTACGGCTTCTTCGACGGCAGCACGACCGACTTCCTGGACGAGAACGGCAATGTCGAGGAGACCTTGTCCAACCTGTTCTTCACGCAGGCCGATGCGCGGCTGCGCGGCGCCGAGGCCGAAGTGGCCTGGGGCGCGCGCACCGGGGTCCAGGCGCGCCTTTGGGGCGACACGGTGCGTGCCCAGCTGGCCTCGGGACCGAACGATGGCGCTTACCTGCCGCGGATGTCGCCGTCGAGGGTCGGACTCGACCTCGGTTGGAAAGAGACGACCTGGTCAGTGCAGGTTGCGCTGACGCGCGTGTTCGATCAGAACCGCGTGTCGAGCTTCGACCTGCGCGACGGCGAGCCCGAGGCCGCGACCCCGGGCTATACGCGGTTCGATGCCGGGGCGGCGTGGCGGCCCTCCGGCGTTCCCGTCACCGTCTACCTGATCGGCCGCAACCTGACCAATGAAGACATGCGCATCCACACGTCCTACCTGAAGAACCTGGCACCGCCGCCCGGCCGCTCGCTGCTGCTGGGGCTGAGCGCCAGCCTGTGAGCCTTGGCCGTGCGAGCATGTTCGAATGTTCCGAGCGGCGCGCACGGCCGTTCATCCGTCCGTTCGTGAGCAAAGCAAGGAGAGTCAAGATGATGTTCAAGCAATTCATTGCCGCGTCGATCGCAGCGTCCTGCGTGGCGTTCGCCGCGCCCGTGCAGGCGCAGGCCAAGGTCGATCCACATCGCGCCGAAGACCAGGGCAAGCACCAGAAGATCGCCGCGGCGCACGCGGCCGCGGCCGCCTGTCTGCAAGCGCCCAATGCCAACCGCGCAACGTGCCACACGCAGCTGCAGGCCGACTGCAAGGGGCTGGCGGTCGGCACGCACTGCGGCCTGCGCAGCAAGCCCGAGGACCACAAGGACGCCGCCGGGCACGTGGCCGAGCACCAGCGCATGGCGTCGGTGCACACTGCCGCCGCTCAGTGCCTCGGCAGCGAGCGCGCCTACAAGGACTGCCTGGACGAGCTGACCAAAGCCTGCAGCGGCCTGGGCGTGGGAAAGTACTGCGGCATGCGCCACGCGCACTGAACGCGCGCTGACGGCGGCTCGGCGCCACTATTTCGCGCTGCGCTGGCGCAGCGGCTCGCAGGGGTCGGGCCGCTCGTGGCGCGGCGTGACGAAGGCCACATCGAACAGGCGACGTAGCCGTTCGACCGGCTCGTCGTCGGCATCCGGCGGCGGCGTTTCGAGCAAGCCCACGGCCACGGTGCGGGCGCGCTCGTCGGCGCCCATCAGGTAAGGAATGCCCAGGTCGTTGCGCGCGTGGCCGTTGCCGGTCAGCAGCACCACGCCGCGTTCGGCGTGCGGCCTGATCGAGACCAGCAGCGTCGCATCGCGCGCGATCTGCGCGCGTGCCAGCGCCGGCAGCACATGGGGCGGCATGGTGTTGCAGTGACCGTCGTCGACCACGCGCTCATGCCGCTGCAGGAAGTCCTGCGGGAGGCGGTCCAGGCCGAATCGCCGCTGCGTGTCGCGGTCGAACACGGCATCGAAGCTGTCGGCCCGGCCGACCTTCATCGCGTCGCTGCGCGAGAGGTTGGCAGCGACGACCGGCAGATCGAAGCGAAGCGCGAGTTCGATGAACGGACGGTAGAGGACCCAGTTCCACCCACCGCGCCCGGCCGTCTCGATCAGGCGGTCAGCACGTGCGATCGGGTCGCCGCCGGCAGTGCGCCGCGCCGCGTCGATCGCGGGCTGCTGCTCGCGGTCGAACTGCTCGAACGCGAGCGCCGGGCGCGCTCCGCCGTTCAAGAGCAACGCCAACGCCTCGGCTCGTACGCGATGCTGCACCGGGTTGTCGTGCACCTCGCCGAGCAGCATGACCGGTCGCCGGGCGATAGCCTGCGCGAGATTCTCGGCGGTGAAGGCGGTTTCAGGCGAGGCGGTGCCACGCGTGGCGCAGGCCGCCAGTGGCATGGCGGCGAATGCGGCGAGCAGGCGGCGGCGAGGTAGATCGAAGCGAGTCATGGTTGCGATCCTAGCCGCAGGCCGGCGAATCACGCTCCCCGGCGTCGCCCAAGCCCGCATCGACGACTCCCTGGGCGCCGGCATGGTCCCCGTTAAGCTAGGGCCGTCGCAATATCCCGGTTCCTGCCATGGAAATCGCCATTCTCTTCGGCCTGATTCTCTTGAACGGCCTGTTCGCCATGTCCGAGATCGCGCTCGTCACCGCGCGGCGCGGGCGCCTGCAGGCGCTGGTGGACAGTGGCGACACCGGCGCGGCCGCGGCGATGGCGCTGAACGAGCATCCGACCCGCTTCCTGTCGACGGTGCAGGTGGGGATCACCTCGATCGGCATCCTGTCGGGCATCGTCGGTGAGGCGGCCCTGGCGGCGCCGCTGGCGGCGTGGGTGGATCAGTTCGCGCTGATCGAGACCAAGACCTCGCAGTACGTCGCCACCGGGCTGGTGGTGGTGCTGGTGACCTACTTCTCGATCGTGTTCGGCGAACTGGTGCCCAAGCGCATCGGCCAGATGACGCCGGAGAAGATCGCGCGCCTGGTGGCGCGGCCGATCCGCGGGCTGGCGACGGTCGCCCATCCGTTCGTCAAGCTGCTGTCGGCTTCCACCGACCTGCTGCTGCGCCTGCTCGGCGCGCGCACCACCACCGACAACGCGGTGACCGAGGAGGAGATCCACGCGATGATCGAAGAAGGCGGCGAGTCCGGCGTGATCGACGAGCAAGAGCGCGCGATGGTGCGCAACGTGTTCCGCCTCGATGATCGCCAGATCGCCAGCCTGATGACACCGCGCTCCGACATCGTCTACCTCGACCTGGACGACGGCATCAGCGAGAACCTGAAGAAAGTGGTCGAGAGCGACCACGCGCGCTTTCCGGTGTGCCGCAGCGGTTTGCGCGAAGTGGTGGGCGTGGTCAGCGCGCGCCAGTTGCTCAAGCAGGCGGTGCAGGGTGGCGAGATGAACCTGACCACCGCGCAGGAGCCGGCGGTGTTCGTGCCCGAGTCGCTCACCGGCATGGAACTGCTCGACAACTTCCGCGCCAGCGCCGCGCATGCCGCGCTGGTGGTCGACGAGTACGGCGAGGTTCAGGGACTGGTCACGCCGCAGGACCTGTTCGAGGCGATCGCCGGCGAGTTCAAGACGCCGAGCCAGGACGACGCCTGGGCGGTGCAGCGCAAGGACGGCAGCTGGCTGCTCGACGGCCTGATCCCGGTGCCCGAGCTGAAGGACCGGCTCGAAATGGAAAGCGTGCCGGAGGAGGATCTGGGCCGCTACAACACGCTCTCCGGCATGCTGATGCTGCTGCTCGGCCGCGTGCCGCACACGGCGGATGTCGCCGAGTGGGAAGGCTGGCGCTTCGAGATCGTCGACATGGACCACAAGCGGATCGACAAGGTGCTGGCGACCAAGGTCGTGATCGCCGAGGCGCCACCGGGCTGAGCGATTGCGCGTAGCCCACGGCGCGCACACACTGTTCCCGATCCGCTGGAGGCCGCAGGATGAACGCAGCGCACGAGCTTGGTCGAATCACCGCCGATCCGCAGGTTTGCGGCGGGCGCCCCTGCATTCGCGACACGCGCATGCGGGTCAGCGACGTGCTCGACCTGCTTGCCGCGGGGGCCGGCATCGAGGAAATCCTCGCCGACTACCCTTATCTCGAACGCGCCGACATCGCGGCAGCGCTGAGCTACGCGTCGGCGCAGATCGATCATGTGGTGATCCGCGCTGCCTGAGCGCGATGCGCTTTCTCGTCGACGCCAATCTGCCGCCCGCGCTGGCGCGCTGGCTGATCGAGGCGGGAGAGATCGCGGTGCACGTCGCCGCCGGCGGGATGTTCGGCCGCACGGATGCGAGCATCTGGGATGAAGCGCTCGCCACGGTCGCGGTGATCGTCACGCGCGACGACGACTTCGCTCGGCGGCGGAGCGTGACGCGCACCGGCCCGCAGATCGTCTGGGTCAGGCTCGGCAATGCGCGGCGTGCCCATCTGCTGCGCCACATGACATTGATCTGGCCGGACGTGATTGAGGCGCTCCGGCGGGGTGAACCAATCGTCGAGGTGAGCTGAGCCGCCTTAGCGGTCCGGCGTGCGGCGGGCAGGCTTGCGCGGCGCACGCGCGGACGGTCGCGTCGTCTCAGCCAGCCAGCCCCAGCGCCGCCCGCTGCTCGGCCGGCAGCGCGTCCAGCACTTCGTTCGCGTGCTGCTCGCCCTGGCGCAGGATGCTGTCGAAGCGCTTCCACTCCAGCAGTCCGACCTTGAACAGCGGCGGGTTGAAGTACAGGTCGGTGACGGCGCGCGCTTCCTTCTGGCGCGAGATGCTGTACAGGATGGTGATGTTCATCAGGTACGAGGTCAGCGACGGCAGCCGGTAGCGGCGCTTGCCGCGCGGGCGCAGGCGGTCGCGCAGCAGGGCCCAGCTGCCCGGCACGTCGTCGAAGTCCAGGTGGCGTGGGTTGCGGCCGCCGAGGTCGACGCCGATGACGTGGCCCACGCCGCGCATCTGCCGCATCAGGTCGACCGGGAAGTTGTTGAAGGTACCGCCGTCGCACAGCAGGTCGCCGCCCTGCACCACGGGCGGCAAGGCGCCGGGGATCGCCGCGGTGGCGCGCAGCGCGCGCCCGAGATCGCCGCGTACCAGCATCTGCTCGGTCGCCTGCGAGTAGTTCGTGGCGACGCAGAAGTGCGACTTCCACAGGTCCTCGATGTCGATCGGGCCGCCGGTGAGTTCGCCGAGCGCGCGCTCGATCGCGTCGCGCACGCGGCCGCCCTTGATCAGGGAGATCAGCGGCAGCAGGTTGAAGTCGCCGGTCGGGTTCTGGCCGAAGGCGCGGCGCGTGATGTCGATGGCGCGCTCGCAGCTCGGGTCGGCCGCCACCAGCGCGGCCATGATGCCGCCGATGCTGGTGCCGCCCACGCAGTCGATCTCGACGCCGCGTGCGCGCAGGGCGTGCCATACGCCCAGGTGGGCAAATCCGCGCGCGCCGCCGCCGCCGAACACCAGGCCGATCGCGGTGCGGCTGAGCAGCCGCGCCAGGCGCGCCATGTCGGCGGCGTAGTCGCGCCGCACGTGCACGTGGCTCGCGACTGGCCGCCGGTCGAGCCAGGCGCGCGTGCCCTGCGCGCTGGCCTGCGCCACCGGCTGCAGCAGCACCAGGATCTCGGCTGACTCGGCCGGCGTGGCGCGCTCAGCCAGCGGCGCCTCCAGCGGATGCACGCGCGGCGGCTGGGTGGCGTCGGCCACCAGCAGCACCTCGTCGGCATGGCGCAGGCAGCACTGCGTCCATGGGCTGAGGCCGGCGTCGGCCAGCAGCAGCACGACGTCGTGCTGCGCTTCCTGCGTGTCGATCGCCAGCGCCATGCGGCGCCCGCTGTCGGCGTCGGTGCGCGCGGCCAGGCCCGGCACGCCGACCTCGCGGTCGATGGCGGCGGCGTCGAGCACACGCACGCGGCTGCGGCGGGACAACTCGGCCGCCAGACCGCGTGCGAAGGCTGCGAGCTCCACGCCGTCGCTGATCGCCGCCAGCCCGATCGTCACCGGCGCGGCCAGCCGACGCCGCTGATGCTCCGTCTGCAGCCGGCGGATGACCTGCTTCGTGAAGGCGATCGACACCGCCGGGCTGGTGGCCAGCAGCGGCGCAAAGTGCGTGCGGTCCAGCCGCACCAGCACCGAGTCGCGTACCGCCACCACGGTGGCACTGCGTGCATCGCCCGTGTACATCGACAGTTCGCCGATCACCTCGCCGCGCGACATCTCCCGCACCATGCGCGTAGCGCCCTGTTCGTCGCGGATGTAGGCGCGCAGCCGGCCGCTGACCAGCATGAAGGCGTCGTTGCCGGGCTCGCCCTGCGTCATCAGCGGCGTGCCGCCGGCCAGCTCGACCCATTGCAGATGGGTGCGCAGGAACTCGAACGTGGCCGGCTCCAGCGTGCCGAACAGTTGCTCGATCAGCTGCGCCAGCAGGCGTTCGAAGTAGGGCTGACCGGGGCGTGCCGAGGCTGTGGTCATGAGGGCTCCGGAGGCAGCGGGGTCAGCGCGCGAGTTCTTCTGCACGCAGTTCGTCGGTCAGCGCCCGCACGCGCGAGGCCAGCAACGTGCCGAGGTTCAGCAGCAGCTTGGCGTGCAGCGCCGGATGCTCGCGGGCCAGCCGCTCGTAGTGGGCGCGCGGCAGTTCGAGCACGAGTGCGTCGTCTTCGGCGATGGCGTCGGCCGAGCGGGCGCGCCCTTCGAGCAGGCCGATCTCGCCGAAGGCCACGCCCGGCGCGTACGAGACCATGCGCCGGTTGCGCGGGCCGTCGGCATCGTCGGCGGTGCCCGGCAGCCAGATGCCGATCGACCCTTGCAGCGAGACGAACAGCGCATCGCCGGGTTCGCCGGTGCGAAACACCGCCGCGCCGCGCGCCACCGGCCGTGCCTGCATCAGCGACTGCAGCAGCGCCAGTTCGTCGCTGCCGAGGCCGGCGCCGAGCAGCGTGTGCGCCAGCGGCAGAGGCCCCGCGACAGCCGCATCCGCGGGGGCCAGGCGGGCCAGCAGGCGGTCCTCGGCGTGCTCGAGCGCGCGGTCGGCATCGGGAAAGAACTGGGCATCGGTCAGCCGTTCTTGCACGTCCATGTCGCGGATGGTGCGCGTGCGCAGGTCCTGTGGCGGCAGCCCGGCCAGCAGCAGGCAGCGGCCGGCGCGCTGCACCAGGTCGGCCGCCTGCAGCAGCACGCGCGCGCCGCTGGCATCGACCTCGTTGACGCGATGAAAGTCGATGATGATGGTGTCGGCCCCCTCGGCCAGGCGCTCGATCTCGTGGTCGGCGGTCTCGGCGGTGCCGAAGAACAGCGCGCCGTCGAGCTCGATCAGCGCGATGCGCGCGCCATGCGCGCGCAGCAGCTCGGCCTGGGCGGCCGGCCGCACCTTGCGCGAGGTACGGTGGTCGGCGTGCGCGACGCGGCGCACCGGATGCTTCACGTTGCTGCGGATGAACAGGATCATCGCCACCAGCGTGCCGAGCGCGATCGCCAGCGCCAGCGACAGGAAGATCGTCACCGCCGCCACCAGCAGCATCACCACGTAGCTCTGCGCCAGCAGCCGCGGCACGCGGCGCCGGGGGATCTGCTGCCACAGCACGCGGGTGGCGCGGCGCGTCCAGTCATCCACCAGCGAGAACGCCACTGCCGCGAACACGCCGGCGATGGCCGCGGTCGGCACCAGGTTCATGAAGCGCAGGCCGACCGCCAGCGCGAGCACTACACCGACGCCGAACACGAAGCGCGACATGCCGCTGGCACCGCCGGCATCGATGTTGAGCTTGCTGCGCGTGGTCGAGGCCGCTCCGGGCAGGGCGCCCACCAGGCCGGCGGCCACGTTGGCCACGCCCTGCGCGAAGATTTCGCGCTCGCCGTCACGTCGCTTGCGCGTCATCTCGCCGATGGTGGAGCCAGCCAAAGCGGTCTGCAGGCTCGACATCATCGCCACCGCAGCGGCGAACAGCAGCAGCGGGCCGAGCTTGTCGAGCAGCATGCCGTCACGCGCGGCATCGATCAGTGGCGCGGTCACCTGCAGTTCAGGCCACTGGAACTGCGGAGGATTGAACAGCGGGCCGAGCGCGCCGCCAGCGGGTGTGGCGGCCAGCAGGTGGTGCAGGACGCTGGCCACCAGCAACGCCAGCAGGTAGGGCGGCACGCGGCGCGTCCATGCGGGTGGCTTGAGCGCGACCCACAGCGCCGCCAGCGCGATCACCGGGGCCAGCGGGCGCATGTCGCGCCAGCCCGGCAGGCCGGCGGACGCCGACAGGCCGAGCACGAATGGCAGCACCGCGGCCAGCATCAGCACCGCCACGCCGTTCATGTAGCCGGCGTGCACCGGGTAGGGAACGTAGCGCACGAGTCCGCCGAGCTTCAGGCGGCCAAGCAGGATCTGCATCAGGCCGGCGAGGGTGACGCCGAGTGCGACGAAAGCCAGCACGCGCGGCAGGAACGGCCGGCCATCGGCGCCGAGGAAGTACGGGTCCTGGATGAGCCAGGTTATGAGCGAGGCCAGCAGCAGCGCCAGCGCGGCGCTCGAGCCGCACAGCAGCGGGCCGCGGCCGCCGGCCGCGAGCGACACCACGCTGGCGATGGCGGCGGCAAAGGCGCCGAGCAGAAAGCCGATCTGTGCGTGCTCGGGGCCGAGCGGTGCAAACGCGAGCAGGCCGTAGCTGCCCTCGATCGCCGGCAGCACCAGCGCCGCCGTGAGGCCGCCGGCGAGGTCGCCGCGGGCGATGCCGCCGGGCTGGCGGAGCGTTCGAAGCCACTGCGTCGTCGCGCGGACGATGCTCATCGGTTCCCCACGCTGCCTGCCTGGCGGCGGCTCGGGTTCGGTCGCACTGCGATGGACTGCAACGCGGTCAGCCCTGATGCTGTACTGCGGCAGCGGGCGCGCGCCGGGCCGCACGATAGCAAGCAATGGGACGGCAGGCCGGGTTTTCCCGGCATCGGCGGCGGTGGTTCGCGCTCAATCGCACGTGGTCCACGTCGGGAAGTCGCCGACCACGCCCATGTGGGTGACGACCTCGCGGCCGTTCCAGTAGTGCAGGTGAAAGCCCGGGGGTTCGTAGGTCAGGCGAATCTCGGCATCGGGCGCGAGATCGAGCACCAATTGCTGTGCGGTGCTGGGGCACACCGAGGCGAGGGTGCCGCCGAAGCGCGCCTGGATCGGCCGGTGATAGTGGCCGCAGATCACGCGTTCCACGTGCGGATGCCGGCTCAGCACAGCGGCCTCGGCCTGCGGATCGGCGAGGTTCTGTCGGTCCATCACCGCCATGCCGGTGGTGAAGGGCGGATGGTGCTGTGCAACGATGGTCGGTCGATCGGAAGCAGCCAGCGTGCGGTCGAGCCAGCCGAGGCTTCGCGCACACAGCGCACCGCCGTCCACGCCTGGCACCACCGTGTCGAGCACCACCAGCCGCACCGGCCAGTCCTCGACCGTGTACTGGACGAAGCCGTCCTCGCCGCGCAGGTGCGGCTGGTCGGGAAAGGCCGCCTGCAGCGCGGTTCGCTCGTCGTGGTTGCCGACCAGCAGGTAGGTCGGCATCGCGAGCGGCGCCAGCAGCTCCGCCAGCAGTCCGTACTCCTCCGGCGCGCCGTGGTCGGTGAGGTCGCCGGTGGCGATCAGCGCGTCGGGCCGGCGTGGCAGGGCGAGGATCTGGCGCACGCAGCGCTCCAGCATGCGCGGCGTATCCACCTTGCCGTAGGCGAGCGTGCCGGCGCGAACGATGTGTGGATCGCTGATCTGGCAGAGAAGCATCGCGGGGCGCGGGGTGGCGGGGCGGACCGGCAGCGTAGCCCAAGGCGGTGCATTGCGAGGCGCAACGGCGGCCCTGACCCGCCGGGACGGGCGGCGAGGCAGCCGCCGCTGCAGCGGCTTTGGCCCGGGGCGTCCTCGTCGAAGGTGTAGAGCGTGCGGCCGTCTGGGCAGGCCAGGCGGCCGTCGCGTTCGACGGTGGGGTTGGCGTGAAACGGTGCGGCCAGCGGCAGCAGCGCGGCCAGGACGGGCATGCGGTGCATGGGTGACCTCGGAGTGTTGCTTGTGTGGAAGACAGGCGGTGCGCACGGTCACGTGCCGGGCCCGTCTGAAACCACTTACGCCGCCCCGCGCCGGATGATCGGATGCAGCGCCGCGTGGTCAGCCACCCGCTCGCCTGCTGTCCATGCGCGGGATCCCGTGAGCACGCTGGCCCGATGCACGTCGTGCCGACATGCGCCGCGGTCAGTGCGGCTTCACGCGGCGCGTTCCGCCCCCTAGACTGCGCCGCCGCCATGCACGACTCCCAACGCCTCCAAGCCGACCTCGCCCGCGTCGCCCTCGGGGACCGCGCTGCCTTCCAGCGCGCGTACCAGGCCACGTCGGCGCATCTGTTTGGCGTGGCGATGCGTATGTTGAATCGTCGCGACCTGGCCGAGGACGTGTTGCAGGAGGCATTCGTGAACGTGTGGCACCACGCGGGCAGCTACCAGGCGGCAGCCGGGCAGCCGATGACGTGGCTGATTTCGATCGTGCGCAACAAGTGCCTGGACACGCTGCGTTCAATCGGCCGGCGGCCGACCGAATCGCTCGACGCCGCTGGCGACGACGGCGAGGACGACGCCGCGCCCAGCCGCGACATCGAAGACGACCGGCCCAACCCGATGCAGCTGCTCGGGCAGGCGTGCGAGGCGCTGCAGATCAAGGCCTGCATGGACGGGCTGGATGCCTCGCACCGGCAGTGCCTGGCGCTGGCGTACTACCACGGCATGTCGCACTCCGAGGTGGCCGAGCACATCTGCGCGCCGCTGGGCAGCGTGAAGGCGTGGGTGCGGCGCGGGCTGGACAAGCTCAAGGCCTGCCTCGATCGGGCCGGGGTGGCCGCGTGAACTACGACCGCACCGAGCTGCTGGACCGGCTGGCGGCCGAGTACGTGCTCGGCACGCTGCACGGCGGCGCACGGCGGCGCTTCGAGCAGATCGCGGCGCGGCTGCCGGCAGCGCGCGTCGCGATCGATCGCTGGGAGCGTCGCATAGCGCCGCTGGCGCAGCCGGTGCCGCCGCTGGCGCCACCCGCGCGCGTGTGGGCGGCGATCGAGGCGCGCACCGCGCCGCGCGTTGCGGCCAAGAAGGAATCCCCCGGCTGGCTGGCGTGGCTCAAGCCGGCGCTGGGCTTTGCCCTCGGCGCCGTGTTCACGGTGGCGCTGGTGCAGATGCAGCCAGGCCTGCTGGTGTCGCTCGATCAACTGGCGCAGAAGGAACAGGCGCTGCCGCAGAGCTACGTGGGCCTGCTGACCGATGCGCAGCACCAGCCCACGCTGCTGGTCAGTTCCACCCGCCACGGAACGCTAGCCACGGTGAAGTTCCTGCGGTCGGTGACGGTACCGGCCGGTCGCGTGATCCAGGTGTGGGCGCTGCCCAAGGAGGGCGCGCCGATTCCGCTGGGCACGGTGGCACCGGCGCAGCCGCCGGGCAGCAGCACGTTCGAGCTGCCAGGCACGTCGGAGAAGCTGCTGTCGACGGTGCCGAAGCTGGCGGTGTCGTTCGAGCCGGCGCCGGTGACGGACCCGCTGCCCGCGGGCGCGCCGGCACCCGAGTTCGTGCTGTCGGGCTTCTGCGTGAAGCTCTGGTAACTCGAAGCTCTGTGGTTAGGCGGGCGGGCGACGGCGCAGTCGCTTGCCGGTGTCGTCCTCGCGCGAGCGGGGACCCATCGGGCGCACAGCCCGGGTTCCCGCTGGCGCGGGAACGACGCGGCGCGGCGGGCTGATCCCGCGTCGTCGGCTGAAGCGCTGACGCCTGCGGCTCCTACGCGCGACCTCCGTAATCACCGTCACGCCACGCGCCGCGCAAGAATTTTTGTCCTCCCCGCATCCGCCTGCATCCGATCGCCCGTGGCCGGCGTAAGTCGGTTCAAGGCGGCCACGGGGGCTGCCTCCAACGAAGAAGTCCAATCAACGGAGGTCATCATGCAAGTCGCTCGCTTCTCCAAGCTCTCGTTCGCCGTCATCGCCGCCGTGGTCGTCTTGGGCGCGCAGGCGCAGTCGCTGACCCAGCCGTCGGTCGATGTGAGCGGCCAGATCCGCGCCACCGGCAACGTCACCGGCGCCATCAACCAGGTGGGTGGCGGCGGACTGTCCATCGCCAACGGCGCCGGCGTCCAGACCCCGTTTGCGCGAGATCCCAAGGCTGCCGGGATTCCGGGTGGGCAGCGCGCGCTGGTCGGCGGTGTGGCCGGCACGGTTTCCGCCAGCAGCGTCACCGCCAATGGCACCGTCGCCGGCGCGATCAACCAGGTGCGCATCGGCGTGGCCGAGGGCCTGAACGAGCAGAGCACCCTGGTCGGCACCACGGCCAATACCCGCGGCAACACGGTGCGCACCACCGGCACCATCAACGGCGTCGTCAATCAGTTCGCCGCGGTGGGCGGGTCGATCGGCAATGTCCAGCAGGTCCTGGTCGGCAGTACCGACCGCGTCACGGCGAGAAACATCAATGCCGAGGGCACGGTCAACGGTGTGGTGACACAGACCAACGCCGCGTTGGGCAGCACCGCCAACGAGCAACTGCTGGTGGTCGGCGGCGCGCGCAACGTGAGCGCGGCCAACTTGACACTGCGCGGGACGATCGCGCTGGGCGGCGTGACGCAGGTGACGGTCAACGGCGCCTCGGGCGGCATCTCGCAGGTGGCCAACGTCGGCGGCGCGCAGAACTCGCAGGCGCAGAACATCACGACCAACGGCACCGTGACCGGCCTGTTGAACCAGGTGGCCGTCAGCGCCGCGTCGTTCGGCAACACGCAGCAGATCGTGGTCGGCGGCGTGCAAGGCGCCAGCGTCAGCGAGCCCGAGTGAGGTCAGGGCCGGCGCCGCCGTGTGGCGGCGCCGCTGACCCGAGCCCCAGGCTGCGCGCCAAGCGCGGCCCCAACCCTTCTCCGGAACCACACCATGAACGCCTCGCGCAACCTCGCCCTGATCCTACTCACGGCTGCCGTCGGCGCAGCCCAGGCCCAGGATCGCGGCGTCAACGCCAACGACGTCAACACCAGCAGCCGCATCACCGGCAGCATCACGCAAAGCGCCGCCGGCGTGAGCAGCGGCGGGGGCACGACGCGCCAGTCGATCGGGGTCGGCGGCCTGACCGGCCGGATCGACGCCAACAACCTCACGGTCACCGGCAACGTTTTCGGCAGCGTGAACCAGACCACCGCCGGCCCTAGCCGCCAGTCGATCGACATCGGCGTCGTCAACGGCACGCTGGATGCGCGCAACGTGCGACTCGATGGCACGCTGGTCGGCAACGTGACCCAGAACGCGCTCGGTGCCGTGACGCAGCGCATCGGCATCGGCTCCGTGCAAGGGGTCGTGGATGCACGGGACATCACCGCCACCGGCCGGGTGGCGGCGCTGATCACGCAGACCGGCGCCGGCAACAACCAGAGCGACAGGCAGCTGATCCTGGTGGGCGGCGTGAACAATGCCACCGGCCGCGACCTGAACCTCACCGGCACCGTGGGCGGCGTGGTCAACCAGGTCTCGACCAGCACCATCGGCGGCGACAACGACCAGAGGCTGCTGGTGGGCAGCGTCAACGACGCCGATACGCGCGACGTGACGACCAACGCCACCGTGATCGGCGCCGTGACCCAGGCTGCCGGCAGCGGCTTGGGCGGGCGCAACCTGCAAACCATCAACGTCGGCAGCGTGAACAATGCATCCGTTCGCAATGTCTCGACGTTTGTGGTGGTAGGCGGTGCGGTGTCGCAAATCGGCGCCTCCGCCGGCAGCGAGAACTCGCAAAAGATCAACCTCGGCGGCATCGACGGCCGCTGACCCTCAACAGGAGAGAGGCATGCGCAACCGGATCGTCACGATGATCGTGTCCATCACCCTATCGGCCGCGCTGGCCACCCCGGCATTCGCCGGCGTGCCCGAGATCGGCGACGACATCAACGCCAAGATCGCCCGCGCCAAGGTGCAGAAGCCGGGCACACGCGGCACCAAGGTGGAGCCGGTGAAGGCAGACCAGCCCGGCGGGCGCGGCGGCGACGTGCTGGGGGATGGCTGCAACATCGCCATCGGCAACGTGTTCGAGCAGAAGGGCTCGGGCTTCGGCACCTCGGCGCAGGCCCAGACCACGGTGGTGGTGCAGGGCGACGTGATCATGGCCAACAACCGCTGCAAGTAGCGGCACACATGGCGCACCTCCGCGCCACGCCGCGCCGCCGGTAAGCTCGCCGCGCGCATCCCCCGGAGACAAGCGATGAAGACCAAGAACAAGACGACCGCCCCCGCCTGCCTGGCGGCAGCGCAATGCGCCGGCGCGGCCATTCGGCTGACGACGGTCGCAGTGGGCGCCGCGCTGCTCGCGGCCTGCGCCAGCGTGACGCCGCCGCCGCGCGCGCAGGACGTGGCCGACACCGCCAACAGCCGCATCTCCACCACGCCCCAGCGCAACATCACCGACTTCACCGACGGCCTGCGCTGTATGGACGAGACCATGCTGCGCTACAACGTGCGCGATGTCAGCGTGATCATGGAAGACCTCGCGGACTCTACAAAGAAGGTCAGCGCCGGCACGCGCGACATGATGATCTCGGCGATCAGCGACATGACGCGCCGCAGCCGCGCGATCCAGCTCATCACGTTCGGGCAGGACGCCAACAACGTGATCGCGTTCCTGAACAATGCCAAGGCACGCGGACCGTTCGGCGCGATCCCGCAGTTCAACATCCGCGGCTCGGTGTCGCAGCTCGACGAGAACGTGCTGCGCCGGCAGGGCGACCTAGGCATCGCGCTGGAACCGCTGCTGTCGGCTGGGGCGTCGCGCAGCCGCCAGTTCAACGTGCTCGGCTTGGACATCAGCGTGGCGCAGACCAGCAACCTGGCGCTGCTGCCGGGGGTGTCGTCCAAGAACGTGGTGGTGATCGCGCGCGAGGGCGACGCGCTCGACTCGCAGGCCACCATCCGCAAGGTCGGCATCAACTTCAGCACCAGCTTCCAGCGCAGCGACGGCACCGCGCAGGCCCTGCGCAACATGGTGGAGCTGTCGTCGATCGAGCTGTTTGGCCGCCTGCTCAAGCTGCCGTACTGGAGCTGCCTGGGCGTGGGCCCCGACAACCTTGACATCAAGCGCGAGATCGAGGACTGGTTCATCGGCATGGAGCGCGGCGGCGAGCTGGTGCCGTACTTCCAGGAGCAGTTGCGCAACCGCGGCTTCTACGACGGCCCGGTCGACGGCCAGATCACGCCGGGGCTGCGCCAGGCGATTGCCGCCTACCGGCGCGCCTCAGGCTTTGCCGAGCTGGATTTCGTCGACCTGGCGTTCTTCAGCGACTTCCTGCACCGGCCGTTCCCGCCGGCGCCGGCGCAGCCGTTCGTGGCCGACACCGTGCCGCTGGCGCAGCAGGCGGCAGCCCCGGTGGTGCCGGCGCGCCGCCGCCGGCGCCCGCGGCGGCGGCGGCCGCCCCCAGGGGCAAGGCCGCGCCTGACCCCGAGCCGCGGCCCGGCAGCGGCAGCGCCGAGCGTCGCCTGACGCTGGTGCCCACGCGCACCCAGTACGCCGCCGGCGAGACCGTGGGCTTCCACGTGCTTTCGTCGCGCAGCGGCTACCTGTACTGCTACCACCAGGACGCCACCGGCACCATCCGCCGCATCTTTCCCAACCGCTTCACGCGCGACCCGCGCATCAAGGCCGACCAGCCGCTCACGCTGCCGGGACGCGTGCCGCTCGAGCTGCGCGCCAGCGCCGGCAGCAATGAGCGCATCGGCTGCTTCAACACGCCCAACGAGATCTACAACAGCGTGCCGGCGGCGCTGCGCTGGGGCGACTTCGACCCGCTGCGGCTGAAGTCCTTCGACGAGGTGGCGGCGATCTTCGGGCCGATCACCAAGGGCGATCTGGCGCGCGCGGAGTTCGCGATCAGCGTGCGGCGCTAGCGCCCCGGCTGCCAGCCGTCGGTCAGCGTCTGCAGAAACGCCACTACGTCGTCGATCTCCGCGGGCGTCAGCGCGGGTCCGTCGCCGAGCGTGCGGTCGTACGGCGCCTCGGTCGTGTTGACGTTGCCGTGCAGGGCGGCTGGCAGGTCGTCGAACTTCATCACCGTCCCGTTCACCGTCGGGTACCAGCGCGCGGGCTCGGTGTCGCGCGTGACGTAGAAGTCGACGACATCGCGCAGGCGATTGAACTTGCCGTTGTGGAAGAACCGCTTGCGCAGGGCGACGTTGCGCAGGCTCGGCACCTTGAAGGCGCCGCACAGTTCGGTGCGTGCGGCGAGGTCGCCCGGCTCGCGCGCGCACAGGCCCAGGTCGAAGAACGCCGGATTCGCGTTCTGGACCAGCTCGGAATTGCGCGGCACGCCGAGGGCGTCATAGGTGAAGTCGGTGAACAGCGGCGGCTGCCCGTTGGCGGGCCGGCTCGGATGGCAGGCGGCGCAGTTGCCCTTGGTTTCGTCCTCGAACAGCGCCAGCCCGCGCGCCTCCTGCGCCGTCAGCTGGGCGCGGCCGGCCAGGTAGGCGTCGTACTTGCTGGTGAACGCAGCGAACTCCTCGTCCTCGCGCTGATACTGCGCGAGCGCGAAAGTCATGCGCTCGTAGGCGCGGTCGACGTCGTTGAGTATGTCGACCCCAAACACGGCCTCGAAAAGCCCGGCGTAGGAGGCCTGCCGTAAGCGCTCGATCACGGAGGCCTTCGACGGCATGGCCATCTCGACCGGGTTCAGGAACGGTCCGGCGGCCTGGGCGGCGAGGGAGTCGACGCGACCGTCCCAGAAGAAGCCGCCGGTGGGCGTGTCCTCGGCGTTGAAGTGGAAGCGGCCGTTGAAACGCAGGTAGCGGATGCCGGGCACGTTGCGGCCGCCCTGCAGGTCGAGGTTGGCGCCGCCGAATTCCGCTGGGGCGTCCTTCAGCGAGGCGTGGCCGGTCACGGGTTCGTGACAGGTCTGGCACGACATCCTGCGCGACGCCGACAGGTTCTCGTCGCGGAAGATTTGCTCGCCGAGTTGCGCGACGGGCGACAACTGCTGCGTCGTTCCGTCGTCACCGCTGCAGGCGGCGAGCAGGAATGAGCACAGCACGAGCAGGCCGCGCTTCATGGCTGCTCCTCGGTGCAGATGTCCGCGTGCCAGGGCGACCTCGCCTCGACGGGGGGGCGGCGCAGCGGCACGACGACGGCCCGGGCGCGTGTCGATGTCGGCGATTGCGCCGATCGCGGCCGGCTGGCACCGGGATGCAGCACGGCCCACAGGCTGGCGAGCTGTTCGCAGTCGCGCCGCAGTGCTGGCGCCAATGCGGTGCAGTCGGCCAGCGCATCGAGGCAGCGCGCCACCCGCATCGCCAACAAGGAGGACCCGGTGCCGTTCCGCAGCGACTGGGAGAACTGGCTCATTGCCGTCAGGGTGGCGACAAGCAGCGTGTCTGGCGACTTGGGTTCGTGCGGCACGGCGATCTCCTTAATGAGAATGACTTGCATTTGACTGGACAATGAGAATCGTTGTCAATTACGATCGGTTCTCATTCAATTGATCCAGCGCAAGTCGTCAAGCAATCGGTCGCGCCAAAGTCGAGGCGTCGGGCCGCGCGACGGCGTGTCGCGGGACCGGCGGGAGGCGAACATGTACGTGTGTATCTGTGCCGCGGTCACCGACCGCCAACTGCGTGCCGCCGCGGCGGCGGGTGTCGATTCGCTCGACCAATTGACCATGCGCCTCGGCGTCGGCGCCGGCTGCGGCTGCTGCCGCGAGATGGCGCAGCAGATGCTCGCGGAGACCTGTGGCGGGGCCTGCCCCTGCGCGTCGGAGTGCTTTCCGGCGACGGCCTGATCGCCGAATGAACACCGGGGTCACGGCGCGCTCGCACCGTCGCACCTCCCGTCAACCGGGTCGGCCAACGCCGGCGGTCTTGCTAGATTCGATCTTGTTCACGCGCGCTGCGCGGCCATCCCGGAGAGACCATGCAAGGCGACAAGACCGTCATCGCCCACCTGAACGCGCAGTTGAAGAACGAACTCACCGCGATCAACCAGTATTTCCTGCACGCGCGGATGCTCGAAAACTGGGGCTTCGGGCGCATGGGCAAGCACGAGTACAAGGAGTCGATCGAGGAAATGAAGCACGCCGACCGCCTCGTCGAGCGCATCCTCATGCTCGAAGGACTGCCCAACCTGCAGGACCTGGGCAAGTTGATGATCGGCACCGATGTGCCGGAGGTGTTGCGCGGCGACCTGCAGCTCGAACGCACCTCGCAGACGACGCTGAAGGTGGGCATCGCGCACTGCGAGAGCGTGCAGGACTTCGTGTCACGCGAACTGCTCGTGTCGATCCTCGACGACACCGAAGAGCACATCGACTACTGCGAGACGCAGATCGAACTGATAGACAAGGTCGGACTGCAGAACTATCTGCAGTCGCAGCTGGACACGCCGAGCTGACGACGGCCGTCGTTTGCTCCGGGGCGGGGCGAGAGCCAAGTAGGGCAAGAGGCGTAAGAGGCCCGACGCAATTGCGTCGGGCCTGCGGTGAAACCTATCCGGCTGCCAGGTGCGCGGTTTACTTCGCCTCTGCGGCTTTGGTCGGCTCAGCTGGTGCAGTGGGCGTTGCGGCGGCCGGCGGCGCTGCGGCCGGCTCGCTTTGTTTTGCTGCGTCGGCGGATGCCGCGGGTTCCTCGGGTTCCTTGTGCGCGACCCCGGTGTGGCAGTCGATGCAGGTCTTTTCGCCAGCGAAAAAGCGCTTGTGCACCTTCTGTGCACGACTGCTTTGATTGGCCATCGCCTCTGGGACGTGGCAGGAGCGGCAGTTCGCCGAATTGTTGGCCCGCATTTCGTCCCAGACGTGATTAGCCATGCGCCACCGCTCCTTTTCGAACTTCTCCTGCGTGGAGATCACGCCGCCGAACTCGGCGAACGCATCGCGGATGCCAGCGTTAGCCTTGTAAAACAGTTTGGCCGGGTAATCGTGCGGGATGTGGCAGTCTCCACAAGTGGCTCGCACGCCGGTACGGTTCGAATAGTGCAAGGACTCCTTGTGCTCGGGGTAGACGAATTTCGCGTGCGAGTGGCACGCCGTCCCGCAGAATTCGTTGGTCCCGGTCATCGCAACAGCGACTTGGGTTGATATGACTGCAGCGGCGCCAAGGGCGAGACCGAGCAGGAGAAGCACGATGACCGACAGCCGTGCGGAAGGCGAAAACAGCCAGCGAAACAAGCGCTTGATGGCGCCCATGGTGGAGTCCTTTCCCGATAAAAACGCGCGGCAACCTTACGAGTTGCGATGCGCTGCCTGATTGCGCTTGGTCAAACCTCCCCCGACCAACGACCTTGTTCATTAAGGTGTTGCATCTTCCTGCGAGCGGGTCGGCCCAGTCAGCCGATCCATGGCCACGACGCGATCGCGGCAGCGGGGCCGACGGTCGGTGCCATGAGGGCGGGCCGCCGGGGAACGTACGATGACTCGCCCTGACAACGACTTGCGCCCTTCGCCCCCTAGCGCGGTGGACGCGCTGCGCTTCTGGCTGAAGCTCGGTTTCGTGAGCTTCGGCGGACCGGCCGGGCAGATCGCGATCATGCACACCGAGCTGGTGGAGCGGCGGCGCTGGATCAGCGAGCGCCGCTTCCTGCATGCGCTCAACTTCTGCATGGTGCTGCCCGGCCCCGAGGCGCAGCAACTCGCGACGTATCTCGGCTGGCTGCTGCACCGGACCTGGGGCGGACTGGCGGCGGGCCTGCTGTTCGTGCTGCCGTCGCTGGCGATCCTGATCGCGCTCGCCTGGGTCTACATCGCCTTCGGCAACGTGCCGCTGGTCGCCGGCCTGTTCTACGGGATCAAGCCGGCGGTGGTGGCGATCGTGCTGCATGCGGCGTGGCGCATCGGCGGTCGCACCTTGAACAACGGCGCGCTGTGGGCGATCGCCGCCGCCGCGTTCGTTGCACTGTTCGCGTTCGACGTGCCGTTCCCCGCGATCGTGCTGGGCGCGGCCTTGCTCGGTGTGATCGGTAGCCGCGTCGCGCCGCGGCGGTTCATGCCGGGCGGTGGCGCTCACGCTACCGGCAATGCGGCCGCCCATGCGCCGGCGCTGATCGATGACAACACCCCGCCGCCGGCACATGCCCGCTTCACGCGCGCCGGGCTGGCGCGCGTGGTCGGTGTCGGGCTCGCGCTGTGGGTCGGGGCGATGGCGCTGCTCGCGGCGCGTTTCGGCATCGACGGCCTGCTGACGCAGATGGGCTGGTTCTTCACCAAGGCGGCGCTGCTGACCTTTGGCGGTGCCTATGCGGTGCTGCCCTACGTCTACCAGGGTGCGGTCGAGCACTACGGCTGGCTGACCGGGCCGCAGATGATCGCGGGGCTGGCGCTCGGCGAGACCACGCCGGGGCCGCTGATCATGGTGGTCGCTTTCGTCGGCTTCGTCGGTGGCTGGCAGGCGCCGCTGTTCGGCGCCGAGTCGATGCTGGTCAGCGGCGTGCTCGCGGCGTGCGTGGTCACCTTCTTCACCTTTCTGCCGAGCTTCGTGTTCATCCTTGCCGGCGCGCCGCTGGTCGAGTCCACCCACGGCAACTTGCGTTTCACCGCGCCGCTGACCGCGATCACGGCGGCTGTTGTCGGCGTGATCGTCAACTTGGCGCTTTTCTTCGCCCGCCACGTGTTCTGGCCGAACGGCATGGCGGGCGCGATCGACTGGCCTGCGCTGGTGATTGCCTCCGCCGCCTTGCTGGCGCTGTTCCGCTTCAAGCTCGGCGTGATCCCGGTGATCGCTGCCTGCGGGCTGGCCGGGCTGGTGTGGCACCTGGCCCAACTCTGAAGGAGTCGTGATGGAGCGCATCAGCCTGTGCGAACTGGTCGAGTGGCGCGCTGCCGGCCGCGCGTTCACGCTGATCGACGTGCGGCGCGACGCGGTGCGCCACACCGACGGCGCCGACATCCCTGGCGCCACCTGGCGCGACCCCGAGCATCTGTTCACGTGGAAGGACGCCGTGCCGCGCGACCGCCCGGTCGTGTTCGTCTGCGCGCACGGTCACGAGATCAGCCAGGGCGCGGCCGGCACGCTGCGCGCGATGGGGCTGGACGCGCGCTACCTGATCGATGGCTTTGCCGGCTGGAAGGCCGCGGGCCAACCGCTGCAGCCGATCGGCTGAGGCGCGGCGCGGGCGGTTTCAGCCGGCGCGCGTCGCGTTGGCGCCAGTGGCGATCCGCCGCAGCACGGCGGCTTCGTCCTGCTCGAGTTCCTCGAGGCTCGCCTCGATGTCGGCCAGCGTGCGCTCGACCTCCGGCAGCAGCACGTCCTGCAGCGCGCGCACGCGCCGCACCGTCCGCTTGTACTCGGCGTGCAGGCGCGCCAGGTCACCCGACAGCGCCGCCAGCGCGACCAGCTGCGGCAGCAGCGCCGCGAACGCGCGGCGGCAGACCTCCGCCTCGGGCGAGGGATTGGCGGCCGGTTCGAGCGGGGTCGAGGCGGTGGCTGATGTCGCAGCCGATGTGGCGGTCGATGCGGCGATCGGCCCACCGAGGTCGAGCGTGGCCGACTGCATCGCGACCCCGAGCAGCGTGCGCCGCTGGCAGGTCAGCTCCGCCACCAGCGTGCGGGCCGGATACAGCTGCAGTCCCTGCAGTCCGTGGCGCGCGATGGCCGCCCGCAGTGCCTGCTGCACCTCGCGCCAGGCCGCGCGGAAGGCCTGGCTGCGTTGCTGCCACTGGCGCACCTCGCGCAGCATCTCGCCGGCCAGCAGCAGGCACTTCTCATCGAGAAAGGCATAGCCCTCGCGCATCGTGCGCCGCTCTTCGGCGAGCGCGATGGCCAGGCTGCGGGTGGGCGTGAAGTCGGCCATACGCTTGGCTCGTGGCGCGGCGGCGCGCGAACGTCGACGCTCAGACGCCGACGAACTCCCCCTGGCCCAGGTGCGCGTCGATCTGCGCATCCGACAGCCGCGCCAGCTCGTTGCGCGGCAGCGCGCGCAGCAACTGCCAGCCGACGTCCATGCTCTGTGCCAGCGTGCGCGCGCCGGCCTGATGCACGAGCTTGCTCTCGAACGCGCTGCCCAGCGCCAGGTAGCGTCGGTCAGAGTCTGACAGCCCTTCCTCGCCGACCACGCTCGCCAGCAGCCGCGCCTGCGTGGCCCGCGCGTAGGCCGCGTAGAGCTGGCTCGCCAGCGCCGGATGGTCCGGGTGCGTGTAGCCCTTGCCGGTGCCGTCCTTCATCAGGCGCGACAGGCTCGGCAGCACGTTGACCGGCGGATAGACGCCGGCGCGGTCCAGCTCGCGCGAGAGCACGATCTGCCCCTCGGTGATGTAGCCGGAAAGATCCGGGATCGGATGGCCGATGTCGTCGTTCGGCATGGTGAGGATCGGCAATTGCGTGAGCGTGCCGCGGCAGCCGTGCACGCAGCCGGCGCGCTCGTACAGCGTGGCCAGGTCCGAGTACATGTAGCCGGGGAAGCCCTTGCGGCCCGGCACCTCGCCCTTGGCGCCGGCCACCTCGCGCAGCGCCTCGCAGTAGTTCGTGAGGTCGGTGACGATCAGCAGGACGTGCTTGTCCTCCTCGAACGCCAGGTACTCGGCGGCGGTCAGCGCGAAGCGCGGCGTCAGCAGGCGCTGCGTGGACGAGTCGCTGGCGAGGTTGAGGAAGAGCGCGCTGCGTTCCAGTGCGCCGCTGCCTTCGAGCGAGCGGCGGAAGTAGTCGGCGGTGGTGTACGGCACGCCGATGCCGCAGAAGACGATGGCGAATTCCTCTTTCTCCGCCGTGTGGGCGAGCAGCCGCGCGTGGCCGGCGATCTCCACCGCGATGCGGTCGTGCGGCAGCCCGCCGCCTGAGAAGATCGGCAGCTTCTGCCCGCGCACCAGGGAGTTCATCAGGTCGACCGACGTGATGCCGGTCTCGATAAAGGCGCGCGGCGTGGCGCGCGCCACCGGATTCAGTGGCAGGCCGTCGACGCGCAGGCGCTTTCTGACCGCGATCGGCGGACCGCCGTCGATCACCTGGCCCACGCCGTTGAACACGCGGCCGAGCAGGCCGGGCCCGACGCCGAATTCGATCGGCGTGCCGAGGAAGCGCACCACCGTGTCGGCCAGACCCAGCCCGGCACTGGGCTCGAGCAGCTCGATGGTCACCAGGTCGTTGTCGAGCGCGGCCACGCGCCCGAGACGCGGATGACCCGTGCGGTCGATGACCTCGACCGCCTCGTTCAGCCCCACCTCAAGTGTGCGGCGCACGAACAGCAGCGGGCCGTCGAGCTTGACGGCGGCGTCGTGGACGGTGACGCGCGGTTGCATGTCAGATCCCTTCGACCGGCGCGCCGGCGAGAGCGGCCACACCGGTGCCGACGACTGGCGCAGTCGCGGCAGCCACGCCGCGCCGCAGCGCCTCGAACGCCGTCTCGATGCGCGCTTCGAGTTCGGCAAACTTCGGCAACGCCTCGTCGCCGATCTCCTCGCCCATCCGCTGCAAGGCGCGCAGCATGTCCAGCGCGAAGATGTCTTCGGGCGCGGCGCCACCCTCCTGCGCGCGCTCGGCCAGTTCGATGAAGTGGGTCAGCAGCCGCAGCATGCAGGCCTGCCGCTGCGGGCTGGCGCTGCGGTCGACCGCGCTGAAGGCCGACTGCCGCAGGAACGCCTCGTTGACCAGTTCCGCGCAGGACAGCGCCAGCCGCTGGCGCGCCGGCAAGGCGTCCTTGCCGATGATGCGCGCCATGCGCTCGAGCCGAGCCTGCTCGTCGAGCAGCGTCAGCACGCGCCGGCGCAGCTCGAGCCACTCGTTCTCGCCGCTGGCCGCGCGCGCGCGCGCGGTGGTGACCTCGGCGTAGATCGACTGCCACCACACGGCCATGTCGAGCGAGTCCTCGCTGTAGCTCTGCAGCGGGTTGACCGCCGGGTAGAAGCGCGCCTGCGCGCGCTTGGCATCGAGCGCCCAGAAGCTGCGCACGTAGCGCTTGGTGTGGCTGGTCACCGGCTCGGAAAAGTCGCCCGAGGGCGGCGAGATCGAGCCGAGGATCGTTACCGAGCCGATGTCGCCGTTCAGGGTCTTCACCTTGGCGGCGCGCTCGTAGAAGTCGGCCAGGCGCGAGGCGAGGTAGGTCGGGTAGCCGCCTTCACCCGGCAGCTCGCCGAAGCGGCCCGAGACCTCGCGCAGCGCCTCGGCCCAGCGCGAGGTGGAGTCGGCCATCAGCGCCACGTGCAGGCCCTGGTCGCGGAAGTACTCGGCCACCGTCGCCGCGCAGTAGATGCTGGCCTCGCGCGCGGCCACCGGCATGTTGCTGGTGTTGGCGATGATCACCGTGCGTTCCATCAGCGGGCGGCCGGTGCGCGGGTCGTCGAGCGTCGGGAACTCCTCGAGCACGCCGGCCATCTCGTTG
Organism: Burkholderiaceae bacterium; assembly: GCA_034522655.1. Classification (GTDB taxonomy): domain Bacteria; phylum Pseudomonadota; class Gammaproteobacteria; order Burkholderiales; family Burkholderiaceae_F; genus JALHMQ01. Next base: position 76,366 of record JAXHLD010000039.1, on the reverse strand, counting down.
CCGCGCTCGCCGCAGCCGAGATACACGATCACGTCGGCATTGCAGCCCTTGGCGAGCGACTCAAGCAGGATCGTCTTGCCAGTGCCGAAGCCGCCCGGGATCGCGCCCTTGCCGCCGCGTGCGACCGGGAACAGCGAGTCGAGGATGCGCTGGCCGGTGACCAGCGGCTCGTCGGACGGTAGCCGCGCCGTCACCGGGCGCGGCGTGCGCACCGGCCAGAAGTGGGCGAGCGAGATGTCGTGCACGACACCCGCGTCATCCACCAGTTGCAGCAGCGGGCGCATCGACCGCGACCGCGCCGGCGGCGGCGATGCGCTGCACCCGGCCGCCGATCAGCGGCGGCAGCAGCGCGCGCTGCAGGCGGCCGCTGCCATCGAGCCGCGCGATGCTGCCGAATGCGGCACCGGCGCACAGCATCGCGCCGGCGTCGACGGCGGGCGTGAACTGCATCGTCGTCGCCGCGCCCGCCGCCAGGCCGGGCAGCACGTGGCGCGGCGCGCGCTCGTGCGGCAGCGCGCGGCCCTGCGCATCCACCGCGCGCAGCGGCCGCAGCAGGCCGTCGAAGATGTCACCCAACAGGTGCGGGCCGACCCGCACGCCGAGCAGCTCGCCGCTGCCTGCCACCGTCACGCCGGGTTTCAGGCCGGTGGTGTCCTCGTACACCTGGGCCACGATCTCGTCGGACTGCACGCGGATGACTTCGCCCAGCAGCTGCTGCGGGCCGACGCGGATCGCCTCGCGCAGGAGGAACTGCGCGCCGGGCGCCACGCCTGCGCGCAGCACCGGGCCGCTGATCCAGCGGATGGTTGCGAGGCTGGCCGCGCGCCCGGCGCTCGCAGTCTGGGGGGCGTGGGCCATCACTCCGGCTCCTCGATCAGTTGCAGCAGCCGGCCCTGCACCGCTGCGCGGTCGGCAAGCAGGCCGTCGAGCGTGGCGTCAAGCACGTTGTGGCCGGCCTGCACGCGAAAGCCGGCGGCCAGCAGCGGATCGGTCGCGCACTGCACCGTGGCCGCGCCGTGTGCGCGCAGGGCCTGGACCACGCGCGCCTGCTCGCCGTGCGGCCAGTCGACCGGGCCGGTCAGCGTCCAGCCCGCGGCGCGATCGGCGGTCTGCAGGACGTGGTGCACGCGCGCCAGGTGGGCCTCGGTCCACGCCTGGCGCGTTGCCGGGTCGCGCCAGCGCGCCTGCAAGGCCGCGCGCAACGCCGTCCAGCCGAGCGCGAGTCGCTCGGCGGCCCGCCGCTGGGTGACCAGCCGCCGCTCGGTGGCAAGTTGTGCTGCGGCGGCGGCGACCGCCACCGCCAGCCGCTTGCGCTCCTCGCCGATCGCGGTGCGCACGCGCCGGCGGGCCTCGCGCAGCGCGCTGGTCAGCAGCGCGCGTGCCTGCGCATGCGCCGGGTCCAGCAATTCGGCGCAGCGTTGCGCGCGGTAGTCGGCGACCACGGCCAGCAGCGCGGCGGTGCGTTGTTCGAGGTTCATCTTGCGTCCTGGGGTGTCGCGGCGGCCTCCAGGCCGAGCTGGCGTCGCACGCGCTCGGCCGGATCGAACGCCGGCGGTGGCGCGTCGCCCGCGTCCGGCAGCACCAGCACCAGCGGCTGCAGCGCGGCGAGTGCGGGTTCGAGCACGGCGGGCGGCAGCGCGCTGGCCGTCTCGCTGTCGAGCAGCACCAGCGCTGCCGCTTGCCGGGCGGCAGCAAGCGCCGCGACCGCCTCGGCGGTGGCGGGCGTGAACGTCAGCGCGCCGGCCAGGCGCCAGCCGGCGGCGTCCAGCGCATTGCCGAGGTAGGCGACGGTGTACATCGCGATCTGGATTCGCCGCCGGTCAGGCGAGGCGGTTGAGGATCAGGATCGAGATGATCACGCCGTAGATCGCGATCCCCTCGGCCAGGCCGACGAAAATCAGCAGGCGGCCGAACAGGTCGGGCTTCTCGGCTAACGCACCGACCGCAGCGGTGCCCAGCCGCGCCACGGCGTAGCCACCGGCGAGCGAACTCAGCCCGGTGGCCAGCGCTGCTGCCATCAGGCCCCAGCGCCAGGCATCGGCCGGCAGCGTCGATGCCGCGGCCGGCGCCTGGGCACCGGCGCCGGCGGGAAACAGGCCGAGCAGCAGCACGGTGCCGCCGACCGCCAGCAGCGCGGACAGGGCGATCACCGAGGCAAGACCGATCGGCAGCAGGATCTTCTGGGTCGGGCGGCGCATTCATCTCTCCTTGGTCAAAGCTGGTTCGCCGCCGGCCAGCGTGGACGGCGGCGGAATCAGCGGACGGAACTCGCGCCCCTCGGGCTTGAAGAAGCGCGTGAAGAACTCGAACAGCACCAGGCGCGTGGTCTGGATCGACACCACCAGCCCTTCGATCAGCAGGATCAGCAGGTTGCCGAGTGCCAGCACGACGAACCAGCCGAGCGGGTTGTCGATCGCAGCGGCCAGCGACACTACCGCCGACGACAGCCCGGCATGCGCCAGCGCGAAGGCGCCGACGCGCGCGAAGCTCAGCGTGTTGATCAGGATCTGCAGCGTGCGCTCGACCAGTTCGCCGAGCGCGGCCAGCGCGGCGGCGAGCGGACCGCGCGGCCGCTTGGCCGGCGCGCCGCCAAGCGAGGGCAGTGCGGGGTCGCCCGCCGTGTGTTCGCTGCGTGCGTGCAGCCCGGCCAGGGCCATTGCCAGCAGCACGCCGAGCGCGACGATCGCCCAGCCGATCACGTGCATGAATCCGGTCAACACGCCGAGGTAGACCACCAGCACCGGCAGGTCCTCGCGCAGCCAGTGCGCCGCCTGGTGCTGCCACCAGGACTGCAGCAGTTCGATCAACAGGCCGAGCGTCAGCAGCACGGCGCCGGCGACGATCGGCACGACCAGAACCGGCAGCGGATGCGCGAGCGGGTGCAGCCACAGCGGGGGGATCAGGTGTTCGAGCGAGAACACGCTGCCGAACACCAGGCCGAAGAACGCCGCCACCAGGCCGCCGGGTACCAGCAGCCGCAGGACGGGCATGCGATGCCGCAGCACGAAGCCGGCCGCCGCCAGCACCAGCCCCTGGCCGACGTCGCCGAACATGTAGCCGAACATCAGCGGCACGGCGAACGCGAGCAGCAGGCTGGGGTCGGCACCGCTGGCGCCAGGCATGCCTACCAGTCGCGGGAAGAGCTCGAACGGCCGCACCCACCACGGGTTGGCCAGCACCAGCGGCGCGCGGGCGCCGCGCGGTGGCGGCGGGAACGTGACCAGCGCGCGCGCGGGGCTGGCCTCGATGGCGGCGACCAGCCGCGCGGCGTCGGTGGCCCAGCCGGTCAAACGCGCGAAGACATCGCCGTGCGCCTTGTCGCCCAGGCTGATGGCGCCGCCGTGCTCGAAGCACCAGGTGGCGCGGGCGACGTCGCCCAGTGCGCGCGCGATGCCGTGCAGCTGGTTCAGGCGCGCCAGCTGTGCCTGCAGTTGCTGCGCCCGCGCGGACAGCGTCGCATGCCGCTCGGCGATCTGCGCGCGGCTGGCGTGCGCGCTCGGCTGCAGCCAGTCGGGAAAGCGCGCGCGGCGGCCGTTGGCGTCGACCACGCTGCGGGCCATGGCGTCGATCGCCGCCGGCGGTCCGACCGCCAGCAGCAGGGTGTCGTCGCCGACCGTGGCCTGGCGGGTGAGCACGTCGTCGGGCACCGGCACGCTGGCCTCGGCCGGCAGCGCAAAGAGCGCGGTGGTGACGCCGACCGCGGCGCCGTGCTGCGACTGCGCCAGCAGCGCGAAGTCGAGGCTGCTGTCGGCCAGCGCGACCAGCGCGCGGTCCGCCAGCACGAGATCGCCGCGCGCCGACTCGCCCTGCTGCAGCTCGCCGATGACCGGCTCGGCGTCGGCCGCCCACGCGGTGAGGGTGGCAACGCCGGCGGCCAGCGCATCGGCCGGCGCGCGCGCATCGGCACCCAGCTGCATCTCGGCCGGCGGCCAGTAGCGGCCGTAGCGTCGCGCCAGTTCGCCATAGGCTTTCAATTGCGCCGCGGCCCCGCCGGGGGCGGATGCGAGCGTGGCATCGGCCGCGTGCCACTCGATCTCGACGCAGCCGGCGGTGGCCAGTGCTTCCAGCGCGAGGTAGGCATCGTCGCGCGCGACGACGACCTCGAACCAGCGGGCGGCGCGCGGACGCAGGCTCATGGAGCCGCCTTCCGCGCGGCATCGAAGGCCTGGGCCTGGCACTCGGCGCGCAGACGCTCGAGGTCGAGCGCCAGCACGACGAGGAAGGCGAACAGCGCCAGCGGCCGGCTCGGGTCGGCCCGCAGGCGGGCCAGCGCGCGCGCGGCGAAGGCGGCGCGCGCCGCGCCGGTGTCGGCCGGCGGCAACTGGGCGAAGCGGCGACGATGCGCCAGCACGTCGTCGACGAGGGCGTGCAAGTCCGCGCGCTGCTCGGCATCGAAGGCGAGCGAGGGCGGCGGCCATAGCGACTGCCAGTGCGCGATCCAGGCGGCCAGCGCCGGTGGCAGCGCGGCCACATCCCCTGCCGCATTGCTGGCGGCCTTCCCCGGCGGGCCTGGGCGCGTGCGGCGCCGGCCCGACTCGTCGGCTGCGCTGCGGTCGATCGCCTGTGCGCCGACCGCATGCGCCAGCAGCGCACGACCGAGCGGCGCCAGCGGCCCGGTGACGAGCAGTGCACGCCGCGCGCCCGCGCCCGGCGCCGCGGCGTAGCGCATCAGCACCGGGTCGGCCTGCATCCAGGGCAGCGGCGCTTGCGACCACAGGTGCGCAGCCGCGGTGACGTCCGCCAGATGCGCGGTCCACTGCACGGCCGCGCGCCACGCCACGGGGGCCCATCCCGCGACTTCAGTCACGCGCGCGCGCCATTGCGCACGGAAGGCAGCATCCACATCGTCGCTGCCCGCCTGGGCCGCCAGGCCACTCACGTAGTTGCCGACCGCGGCGCTACGCGCGGCATCGAGCAGGGCCCGCAGGCCGCGCGCCGCATGCAGCCGCGCCCAGAGGCGGTCGTCGGGTCGCCATGCGAGGCGGGCGGCGAGGCGCGCGCCGGTGAAGTCGAGGGCAAGGCCGTCGATCATGTCGGCGCCGGCGGCGTTGCCGTTGGTTCGCGCGGGGCCATGGCGGACAGCGTTCCGCGCGTCAGTTCGTCGGCGAGTTGCTCGACGGCGCGCGCCAGCTGCTGCGCATCGTCGCCGGCACCGCTGCCGATGCGGGCCAGTGCGCGGTGCTGCGCGGCATCGTGCGCACGCAGCCGCGCGAGTTCGCCTTCGGCCATGGCCTGGGCGTGGGCGACGCGTGCTGCGGCACGTGCCTGGATGGCGCGCGCGCGGTCACGCGCGAACTGGACAACCTGCTTGGCCTGGCGGGCGCAGGCCGCCACAGCGGCGCGCGCATCCTGCTCGGCCGCCAGGACGCGCGCGATGGCGAGCTCGGCATGCGTCGTCGACGCACTCGGCGCGTCTGCGGCGGACGCTGCGGGCGCCGCACCGTCGAACAGGGGCGTGGCCATGGCCTAGCTGGGTGATGCACAAGCCCGGGACGTTGCCGGGCCTCCGCTCAGTCTCTTCCTCGTTCTTAGATCGTGAGCGGGGTTGCCGTGACCGAGTTGACGCTTGTCAATCCGGCCGACCTGCAGTCAACGGAAACGTGACATCGGCGTTCGATGCATGCGAGCATCTCGCTCCCGAGTTGCGGGCGACGGCGCCCGCGATGGCGCGGTGAGGGCCGTGCGTTCAGGGTTTCTGACAACCATCCCACGCCGCGCGCGTGGATCAGGAGGGCAAATGCGTAAGCAACTGATGGCCACGATGCTGGCCGGTTCGATGGCGATGAGTGGCGCGGCGATGGCGCAGGACGGCGCCAAGCTGGCCGAGTCGGCCGGCTGCTTGAAGTGCCACACGGTGGATAAGAAGAAGAAAGGACCGGCGTTCAAGACCTCGGCGGCCGAGTACAAGAAGGCCGGCCTCAATGGCGACAAGGCCGTGGCCAAGATGAAAGAAGCACACGAGGCCGACGACCTGAAAGGCATCAAGAGCGACGCCGATCTCAAGGCGATCGTGGGCTGGGTGCTGGCGCAGTAGTGCCGGTGTCGACTGCGCTGCGCCGGTGCGTGCCGGCGCCAGTGACAGCCGAATCGAAGTGAACAAGCCGGGGCGACCCGGCTTTTCTTTTGGCGCTAGCGTGTCACGACCATCGAGTCGAAAGCTGCGTCCGGCGTTGTTCCCTTAGTTTGGGGACAGCCATCGCGTGCATGCCTTCATTCGCTATTGCACGCAGCGGTGCCGGATACGTCCTGCGCCTAGCGTTCAGCGCAATCCGCAGCCACTGGACGCGACCCGCGGCACGTGACTGCTCAGCGGCCGCGGCCATCGCGGCTTGTGATGCCTGCCTGCCTCGCTTACCCTTGGGCGCAGCGGACATCGCGTGGCGGTGCAGGCGGGTCGTGCACTGGCGCGAGGCGAAGCCTAGATTTTGAGGGCCTTCGGCAAGCTTGCTGCGACCTGCCGGGTCTGTTGCGCCGCGACCGCGCATTGACCCAAACGCAAGCGCCGTCCAACCAACTCCTGCTGCTCGGCTGCCGCCGCTCCTTTCCCGCCCGATGCTCGAAGCGATTGACCTCGAATGCCAGCGCGGCGAGCGGCTGCTGTTCACCGGCCTCCGCTTTGCCGTCGCCGGCGGCACCTGCCTGCACGTGGCCGGGCCCAATGGCGCTGGCAAGACCAGCCTGCAGCGCATCGTGTGCGGCCTGTTGCAGCCAACGGCCGGTGAGGTCCGCTTCAAGGGCGAGAACATCCGCGCGCTGCGCGAGGAATACTGGCAGGCGCTGGCCTATGTCGGCCACCTGAACGGCGTGAAGGACGACCTGTCGGCCGAGGAAAACGTGTTCTTCGCCGCCGGCCTGGCCGGCCGGGTCGCGCACCGCGACGAAGTGCGCGACGCACTCGACAAGGTGGGCCTGAAAGGCTTCGAGGCGCAGCTGGCGCGCCACCTGTCGCAGGGGCAGAAGCGGCGCGTCGCACTGGCGCGCCTGTTCCTCGCCGCCAGCGCCTCGGTGTGGGTGCTGGATGAACCGTTCACCGCGCTTGACGTGCGCGGCGTGGCGGCGCTGTCGGCGCTGATCACGGCGCACCTAGAGCGTGACGGCGTGGTGGTGCTGACCACCCACCAGGACGTACCCATCGCGGGCCGGGTCGAAAAGCTCACGCTGGTGCCAGCCGCGGCGCCCGGCTTCGTCCCCGACACCGACGAGGACTCCGACACGCAGGACGCGACGCCATGACGCTCACCACCGTCATTCGCCGAGACCTGCTGCTGGCCGCACGCCAGCGCGCCGACGTGTTCAACACGCTGCTGTTCTTCCTGGTCGTGATCACCATGGTGCCGCTCGGGGTCGGGCCGGAAACCGACACCTTGCGGCGCATCGCGCCCGGGATCATCTGGGTCGCGGCGCTGCTGGCGGCGCTGCTGTCGTTCGGGCGCCTGTTCGCCAACGACCATGCCGACGGCACGCTCGAGCAGATGCTGATGACGGGCGAGCCGCTGGCGCTGATCGTGCTGGCCAAGTGCGCCGCGCACTGGCTGGTGACGGGCCTGCCGATCACCGTGATGTCGGTGCTGCTGGCGATCATGTTCGACCTGCATGCCGACAGCACCGCGATCCTGGTGGTGTCGCTGGCCATCGGTACGCCGGCGCTGTCGCTGATCGGCGCGGTCGGCGCGGCGCTGACCCTCGGCCTGCGCGGCGGTGGCGTGTTGATCACCTTGCTGGTGCTGCCGCTGTACGTGCCGGTGCTGATCTTCGGCGCCGGCGCGGTGGAGGCGACTGCCGGCGGCATCTCGCCGCAGGGCCACCTGCTGCTGCTCGGCGCGATCTCGCTCGGTGCCGCGGTGCTGGCGCCGTGGGCGATTGCAGCCGCCCTGCGCATCTCGATGGAGTAGCGTGCACCGGCGCGGTCCGGCCAGCACGGTGGGTCGGGGGCCGCCGGGCCGATTACCACACTGGCGTACGGCCCATCGGCCGCCCGGCGGGCCGCCGGTGGGAATCAATCGCTGCGAACAGGGTCGAATTTCAGCCAGTCGGGACGGGGGCTTTCCCTTGGCTGGGTGCCGGCACTGACAGAAGTCAACGATCCGGTAACGGCCATCGTTACAGTGCGCCCGCCAAACGTGGAAAATGCGGCTTTCGACGTCGATTCCCCGGCCCGAACCGAAGCTTTCACCGCCTCACGAGAAGATGAACTCCGTCGCCGCTCCTGCGGGCTTCAGCCTGTTTCGCTACAGCGCGCCGCACCTGTTCTATCCGCTCGCGGGCAAGCTCGCACCGTGGTTCTACGCGATCGCCGGCCTGCTCACCGTGGCTGGCCTCTACATCGGCTTCTTCCGCGCGCCGACCGATTTCCAGCAGGGTGACTCGTACCGCATCATCTTCATTCACGTGCCGTCGGCCTGGATGGCGATGTTCCTGTACGTGGTGATGGCCTTCTGGGCCGGCGTGGGTTTGGTGTTCAACACGCGGCTGTCGTCGCTGATGGCGAGCGCCATTGCACCCACCGGCGCCATCATGGCCTTCATCTCGCTGTGGACCGGCGCCCTGTGGGGCCGGCCCACCTGGGGCGCGTACTGGGTGTGGGATGCGCGCCTCACCTCGACCCTGATCCTGCTGTTCCTGTACCTGGGCTACCTCGCGCTGCAGGCGGCGATCGACGACCCGCGCCGCGCCGACAAGGCGAGCGCGGTGCTGGCGCTGGTCGGCGTGGTCAACGTGCCGATCATCTATTTCTCGGTCAAGTGGTGGAACACGCTGCACCAGGGCGCCAGCGTGAAACCCGGCGGCTCATCGATGGCCGACATCATGCTGACGGCGATGCTGATCATGGTGTTCGCGTTCTGGTCGTACGCGATCGGCATGGCGCTCACGCGCGTGCGAGCGCTGATCCTCGAGCGCGAGAAGCGCAGCCAGTGGGTAACGGACCTCGTGCGCAGCGGCGGGCGCTGACCGCCCGGAAGCCGACACCGATCGGGCAGAGCAACCAACGCGTACTTCGAAGGAACCGAGATGCAGTGGGGCAGTCTGGAGAACTTCCTGAACATGGGCGGCTACGGCTTCTATGTTTGGGGGTCGTATCTGGTGTGCGCGGCGGCGATCGCGATCGAGATCGTCATGATTCGCGGCCGTCAGCGCCGCGCGCTGACCGACGCACGCGCATTCGCGGGCCGCGATGCCGGCCGCAAGGGAGCATGAAATGGCATTGAAGCCGCGACACAAGCGATTTGCCCTGATCATCGGCGGCGTGGCGGTGCTGGGCATCGCCACCACGCTGATCCTGCAGGCCTTCCAGGACAACCTGGTGTTCTTCTTCTCGCCGTCCGACGTGGCCGCGGCCAAGGCGCCCAAGGACCGCACCTTCCGCATCGGCGGGCTGGTGGAGAACGGCAGCGTCAAGCGCGACGGCGTGATCGTGAACTTCAAGGTCACCGACACCGCGCACACGATCAACGTCAGATTCCAGGGCATCCTGCCGGACCTGTTCCGCGAGGGCCAGGGCGTGGTGGCCAACGGCAAGCTCGGCACCGACGGCGTGTTCCGCGCGACCGAGGTGCTGGCCAAGCACGACGAGAACTACATGCCCCCCGAGGCCGCCCACGCGGTCGAGCAGGCGCACAAGGCGCAGAAGACGCTGTTGCCGGGCGGGGAAAGCGCGCCGCCGGGGAGCAAGACCGGCGCCTACAAGTGACCCGTCGTCAGCCGCTGGCGGCGTCCGTGACGCCGCTGGCCGGGGTCGACGCGTCGATCAAGCAAGTCAGTGAGCAGTGCCAGCGCGCCGTGACGACGCGCCACAGGACCCGGTCGTGCGCGCTCCGTGCGTTCTCGACACCCACCCCCGAAATACTGGTCGGACCGATGAAGAGAGGTTGCCGATGATTCCCGAGCTTGGTCATTTCGCGATGATCCTCGCGCTGCTGCTGGCGCTCGTGCAAGGCATCCTGCCGATCGTTGGCGCCGAGAAAGGCATGCGCGAATGGATGGCCGTGGCGCGCCCGGCGGCCTTCGGCCAGGCCTTCTTCGTCACGTTCGCCTGGGGCTGCCTGGTGTGGTCGTTCACGCAGAACGACTTCTCGGTGATCAACGTCGCGCAGAACAGCAACACGCTGCTGCCGATGGCCTACAAGGTGGCCGCCTCGTGGGGCTCGCACGAAGGCTCGCTGCTGCTGTGGGTTCTGATGCTGGCCGGCTGGGGTATGGCGGTCGCGATCTTCAGCCGCCACCTGCCCGAAGAGATGGTGGCGCGCGTGCTGGGCGTGATGGGCCTGGTAGCGGTCGGCTTCATCGCCTTCATGTTGCTGACCTCCGATCCGTTCGATCGCCTGTTCCCGGCCGCGGCCGAGGGACGCGACTTGAACCCGCTGCTGCAGGACCCGGGCATGGTGTTCCATCCGCCGCTGCTTTACATGGGCTATGTCGGCTTCTCGGTGGCCTTCGCGTTCGCCGTTGCCGCGTTGCTCGGCGGCAAGCTCGACGCGGCCTGGGCGCGCTGGTCGCGCCCCTGGACCACGGTCGCCTGGTGCTTCCTGACGCTGGGCATCGCGCTCGGCTCGTGGTGGGCCTATTACGAACTCGGCTGGGGCGGCTGGTGGTTCTGGGATCCGGTCGAGAACGCCTCGTTCATGCCGTGGCTGGTCGGCACCGCGCTGATCCACTCGCTGGCGGTGACCGAGAAGCGTGGCACTTTCAAGGCCTGGACCGTGCTGCTGGCGATCTTCGCGTTCTCGCTGTCGCTGCTGGGCACCTTCCTCGTGCGCTCGGGCGTGCTGACCAGCGTGCACGCCTTCGCCACCGATCCCGAGCGCGGCGTGTTCATCCTGATGTTCCTGGTGATCGTGATCGGCTCGTCGCTGGCGCTGTTCGCCTGGCGCGCGCCGCGCGTCGGGCTGGGCGGACGCTTCGAGGCGGTGTCGCGCGAATCGATGCTGCTCGGTAACAACGTGCTGCTGGCGGCGGCCACCGGCACCGTGCTGCTCGGCACGCTATACCCGCTGTTCCTCGATGCACTCGGGCTGGGCAAGATCTCGGTCGGCCCGCCGTACTTCGATGCCGTGTTCGTGCCGGTGATGGCGCCGCTGGTGTTCCTGATGGGCGTGGGCCCGATCGCGCGCTGGAAGAGCGCCGAATTGCCCGACCTGTGGGTCCGGCTGCGATGGGCGCTGGTGATCTCGCTCGTGATCGGCCTGCTGTTGCCGTTTGCCGGTGCGGCCGAGGACGGCCTGCCGTGGTCGCCGATGGCGGCGTTCGGCTACTGGATGGCGGCCTGGATCGTCGTCTCCACCCTCGACATGATTCGCCATCAGATCCGCCACGCGCCCGGCAGCATCGCGGCCAAGCTGTCCGCGCAGCCCCGTGGCTGGTGGGGCATGATCCTGGCGCACCTCGGCGTGGCGGTGTTCATCGTCGGCGTCACGTCGGTGCGCGGCTTCGAGGTCGAGCGCGACGTCAAGATGGTGCCGGGCGATACCGTCGTCGTGCATGGCTACACGTTCAAGTTCAACGGCGTGCGCGAAGTGCGCGGGCCGAACTACAGCGCGGCCGAAGGCAACTTCACGCTGCTCAAGCGCGACAAGGTGATCGACACGCTCGAGCCGCAGAAGCGCATCTACTTCGCGCAGTCGCAGATGCCGATGACCGAAGCGTCGATCCGCAGCAGCCTCATCGGCGACGTCTATGTCTCGCTCGGCGAGCCGGTCGACGACAACGGGGCCTGGACCGTGCGCGTGTACTACAAGCCCTTCGTCACCTGGGTCTGGGGCGGTTGCGTGCTGATGGCCCTGGGCGGATTCGTGGCGATGAGCGACCGCCGCTATCGCGTGCTGGCGCGGCGCGAGGAACTGACCGGCGGCGACGGCAAGCGCGCGCCGAAGCCGGTCGCGGCCTGAGGCCGGGCCGCCCTCGCAACTCTGGCCGACACCCGCATGAAGCGCGTTGCCTTCTTTCTCGTTCCGCTGGTGCTGTTCATCCTGCTGGCGGCGTTCCTGCTGCGTGGCCTGTGGCTCAATCCGCGCGAGGTGCCGTCGCCGCTGATCGGCAAGCCGGCGCCGCAGTTCACGCTGCCCAAGCTGCAGGCCGATGCGCAGTTCGCATCGAAGGACATGCTCGGGCAGGTGTGGATTTTCAACGTCTGGGCCAGCTGGTGCACGCCGTGCCGCGCCGAGCATCCGCTGTTCAACCAGCTCGCGGCACAGAAGCTGGTGCCGATCATCGGCCTGAACTACAAGGACACGCCGCAGGCGGCGAAGCGCTGGCTGGCCGAGCTGGGCGATCCGTACGTGCTCACCGTGGCTGACAACGACGGCCGGGTCGGCATCGACTACGGCGTCTACGGCGTGCCCGAGACCTTCGTCATCGACAAGAAGGGCGTGATCCGCCACAAGCACATTGGCCCGGTGACGCCCGAGGCAATGCAGAAGAAGATCATTCCGCTCGTGCGCGAGCTGCAGACCGAACCATGATGACCACTGCCTTGTTTAGCGCGCTGCTGCTGTCCGCGGCGCTCCTGCTGCCGCCGGCGGTCGCAGTCGCGCAGACTGCTCCGCCTTCCGCCGCGACCGCCGGCGGCGGCTCGACCGCCGTGCCGACCCTGAACGACCCGGTGGCCGCCAAGCGCGAGTACGAGCTCTCCCTGCAATTGCGCTGCCTGGTCTGTCAGAACCAGTCGATCGCCGAGTCCAACGCCGGGCTGGCCGTCGACTTGCGCAATCAGGTGCGCGAACAGGTCGCCGCCGGCAAGAGCGACAACGAGATCATCGATTTCATGACCTCGCGCTACGGTGACTTCGTGCTGTACCGACCGCCGCTCAAGGGCACCACGATGATGCTGTGGTTCGGGCCGTTCCTGCTGCTCGCGGTCGGCGCGCTGGTCGCGTGGCGTGTCGTGCGCGCGCGCAAGGCGCAGCCGGCGGCCGCTCCGCTGACCGACAGCGACCGCGCGCGCGCCGCGCGGCTGCTGCAGGGCGAGGAGGGCGCCAATTGACCGTCTTCGTGGTGATCGCGGCGGTCCTCGCCGCGCTGTCGCTGGTGTTCATTCTGCCGCCGCTGCTGCGCGCGAAGTCCGGACGCGATATCGACCGCGCGCGCGCCAACCTCGGCGTGCTCAAGGACCAGCTTGCCGAGCTCGAGTCCGATCACGCGCGCGGCGTGGTGGCCGATGCGCAGTACGTCGAGATCAAGGCTGAGCTGGAGCGCCGCGTGCTCGACGACGTGCAGGCGGCCGATGTGGAGGTGCCCGCGCCGGTGCGCCGTTCGCGCTGGCCGGCGATCGCGCTGGCGGTGGTGGTGCCGCTGGCGGCCGCCGGTCTCTACACCAAGCTCGGCGATCCGGCCGCGTTCGACCCTGGCCTGCAGGCGGCCAACCAGGACCCGGCCGACGGCGATCTGTCCGGTGCGCAACTCGAACAGATGGTTGGCTCGCTGCGCGAACGGCTCGCCAAGGAGCCCGACAATGCTGTCGGCTGGCTGACGCTGGCCCGCACCTACTATCAGATGCGCAAGTTCGACGAAGCCGCACAGACATTCGGCAAGCTGGTCGAGCTGGCCCCCGATGATGCCAGCGTGCTGGCCGACTACGCCGATGCCGCCGCCATGGCCAACGGCCGCAAGTTCGATGGCAAGCCGCGCGAGCTGGTGGCCAAGGCACTGCAGCTCGACCCCACGCAGTGGAAGGCGCTGGCGATGGCCGGCACCGATGCCTTCGAGCAGAAGAACTACAAGCTCGCCGTCGAGCACTGGGAAAAGCTGCGCGCGCAACTGCCGGCCGATGCGCCGATCGCGCAGAACATCAACGGCTCGATCGCCGAGGCGCGGCAGCGCGGCGGCATGCCGCCCGAGGTCGCGCCGGTGGCGCAGGCGGTCCCCAAGGGGATGCCGCCCGCCGCCGTCGCGCAAGCGCCGATGCCGCAGGACGACGTCCACAAGTCCGCCGGCAAGGGACCGACGCGCGCGGCTGCCGCCGCCGCCGCTGAGGCCGGCAAGTCCGCACCCGCCACGGGGGGCACCACCGTCAGCGGCACCGTGACGCTGTCGCCCGCGCTGAAGGCCAAGGCGGCGCCGACCGATCGCGTGTTCATCTTTGCGCGGGCGGCGGTCGGCTCGCGCATGCCGCTGGCGCTGACCTCGGTGCAGGTGAAGGATCTGCCGGCGAAGTTCACGCTCGACGACACGATGGGCATGTCGCCGGACTTCAAGCTGTCTTCGCAAGGCGAGGTGATCGTCGGTGCGCGCGTATCGAAGACCGGCCAGCCGATGCCGAACAGCGGCGATCTCGAAGGCCTGTCCACCCCGATCAAGCTCGGCGCCAAGGATGTCGCCATCACGATCGACAAGTTGCTGCCTTAGGCAGAGTTCACTCGCTGCAAGCAATCAGGGGGCCCGGTCGGGCCCCTTTGTTTGTCTGCCGTCACCGGCTGTCCGCAGCCGGAACACTTCAACTGATCGAACTGGAACGGTGAGCGTTACGGCGCCGCTGCTGCCGAGTAGGTATGTGTCCATGCGCATTGACACATGTCAATTCGAGTGCGGCAACTCTTGGGAGAGTGCGAGCTGTGGCGCCGTACGAGGAGGGGCCACGGCAACCAACCTTTGGGGGGAGTGGACATGCGGTCCCGCGCAGGAAAACTGATCGATCTTGCCCGTCGCATCGCCGTGGTCGGTGCCGCGGTCGCCCTGCTCGATGCCGCTGCCGGCGCCGCGCTGGCACAGACAGCGGCGGCGCCGGCCAAGCCGGCCGTGGCCAAGGCTGCGCCCGCCAAGGCGGCACCCGCCAAGGCAAGCTTCAACAATACGCCGTGCCTTGACTGCCACAAGCCGATCAAGGCCTTCCACGACGAAGGCAAGCACAAGACGGTCGGCTGCGACGCCTGCCACGCCAAGCTCGGCGAGCACGCCGCCGACAACAAGGTGCGCCCAACCACGGCGGTCGATCCGGCAGCGTGCGGCACCTGCCACAAGAACCAGTTCGAATCGATGTACACGATGAACTGGGAGAAGACGGCCCGCAAGGAGAAGTCACTCGCCACCGGCCCGTCGCCCAATCCGGCGTTCGACAAGCTGATGTCGCCACATGGCTTCACGCGTGAACACGCGGAGCCGCGTTCGCATGCGTTCGCGCTGTACGACCAGGTGGTGGTCGACCGCGCCTTCGGCGGCCGCTTCGTCAACAAGGAAGGCTGGCAGGGACTGACCCAGCCCGGCGGCAACTTCAAGATGTGGGACAAGCTCGACGACGAATTCCCGGGCCAGGACCACAAGGCGTTCAAGCCGGGGACGGCGGCTGCCGCCAATCCGGTGTGCATGTCGTGCAAGACGCAGGACCACATCCTCGACTGGGCCTACCTGGGCGATCCGCATCCGGCCGCCAAGTGGAGCCGCACCTCGAAGGTGGTCGACTTCGTCAAGGACGTCAACCACTCGCTGAACTGCTTCTTCTGCCACGACCCGCACTCGGGCGGACCGCGCGTGGTGCGCGACGGCCTGATCCAGGCGTTGACGCGGCCCGAGCAGGACACGCTGTGGCACGCCGACAAGCGCGGCGCAAAGATCAGCGTGGTCGACCTCGGCACGCGCGGCTTCACGCGCAAGGTGGCCAAGCTGTCAAAGGCCGACTCCAAGCTGATGTGCGCGCAATGCCACGTCGAATACAACTGCAACCCGGGCACCGACCTGGACGGCAAGCCGGTCACGATGGCCGACGGCCGCACCAACCACTTCCCGCTGAAGAAGGTCGGCGACATCGGCAAGCACTACACGGACCTGAAGTTCCGCGACTTCAAGCACGGAATCACGGGCGCCATGCTGTGGAAGGCCCAGCACCCGGACACCGAGGTGTTCTACAACTCGCCGCATGCGCGGCGCGGCGCGGAGTGCTCGTCGTGCCACATGCCCAAGGTCAAGGATCCGAAGACCGGCAAGACCTACACGTCGCACTGGCAGACCTCGCCCAAGCACTACATCAAGGAGACCTGCCTGACCTGCCATGACGAGTGGAGCGCCAAGCAGGCCGTCTACGCGATCGATTCGCTGAAGAACCGCTACGAGGGCAAGAAGCGCAAGGCTGAGTACTGGCTGACGCGCATGTTCGACAAGTTCGAGGAGGCGCGGAACATCGGCGTCGACGACAAGACGCTCGATGCGGTGCGCGAGAAGCACGCCGAAGCGCACATCAACTGGGAATACTGGGCTGCGGCCAATGGCGCGCACTTCCACAACCCGGACGAGGCGACCAACTCGCTGAATCGATCGATGGTCGTGTCGCAGGAAGGCATCAAGATCCTCGACGACGCGATGGTGGCGCGCCGCAAGGCGACCGCCGTGCCGGTGGCGGCTGCTGCCCCGGCCAAGTAGGCGACGCCGCGTGCCCGGGGCGATGATGTGCCCCAGCGGCGCGTGCATCGACCGGCGCGCCGTGCCTGCGACGCGCCGGTTTTTTGTCGATTCGACGCCGGCCGATCGAACGGCCCGTCATGTTCCTCTTCTTGCGTGAGCGCGAGTGACGATGGACCCGACCTTCCTGATCATCGCCACTGTCATGGCGCTCGGCGCGGCGGCGGTCGTGCTGCTCGGCCTGCGCCGCGGCGGTCGTCCCAACGTCACCCGCGCTGCACTCAACGCCGCGGTGCTCAAGCAGCGCATTGGCGAACTGGCGCTCGAGCGCGAGCGGGGCTTGCTCAGCGCCGAGGAGTTCGGGGTGGCGCGCGACGACCTGCAGCGCCGCGCGCTGGTCGAGGCGGTGCCGGATGCGCCGCGAACCCAGATGCGCACCGGGCGCGGCCAGCTCGTGCTCGCCGCGGTGGCCCTGCCGGTGCTGGCGTTGCCGATCTACCTCGAGTTCGGCAACCCGCAACTAGCTGCGCCGGCGCCAGCCGCGGTCGCCGCTGCGTCGGACCTCGCCCCGGCGGCCGGCAGCCTGCCCCCGGCGATGCTGGCGCAGCTCGAGGCGCATGTGGCCGCCTCGCCCAAGGATGCCCGCGCCTGGGTGCTGCTCGGCCGCGCGCGCATGGACGCCAACCAGTTCGCGCCGGCAGCCGTCGCCTACCAGCGCGCGATCGATGCCGCACCGAAGGTCGCCAAGGACCCGCTGGTCTGGTGCGAGTACGCCGACGCTGTCGGCATGAGCCAAGGCGGCACGCTGGCCGGCAAGCCGCGCGAACTGATCGGACGGGCGCTCGACCTCGACGCCAACGCGCCCTGCGCGCTGGAGATGGCGGGCAGCGCCGCCGTCGAGGCGCGTGACTTCCGGGCGGCGAAGGACTACTGGTCGCGCCTGCTCAAGCAGATGCCCGCGGACAGTCCACAGCGCCTGCAACTGGCCACGGCGCTCAAACGCATCGAGCAGCAGGCGAAGTTCGCGCTGCCTGGTCCCGACAGCCCGCTGCGCAACTGACCACATACTTGAGTGCGCAGTTGACCGCGCGCCGGCCGGCCGCGGGCAGTTTGCGTGCGCGCAAGCCGCCCCAGTTGCCGCCGTTGATGCCGCGCATGCCGCGCCCGGCCGGATCGGCGTCTGATGGCGCTTGACCCGAACGGGAGAGGTGAATGAGCCTGCACGATGCCGACGTCATCGTCGTCGGTGCCGGCCTGACCGGCCTGACCACCGCTTTCCGCCTGACGCTGCAGGGTTTCGCGGTGGAGGTGCTCGACGCCGCCCTGCACGCGGGCGGCGTGATCGGCACGCGCCAGCACGAGGTCGATGGCGGCACGGCGTTGTACGAGCTCGGACCGAACAGCGGCATGGACACCACGCCGCTGATCAACGCGCTGCTGCGCGATCTCGGCATCCTCGACCAGCGCCTCGATGCGCAGCCGGCCGCGGCGCGCCGCTACATCCTGCGCGGCGGGCGCCTGCGTGCGGTGCCCAGTTCACCGCTGGCAGCCATCACCACGCCGCTGTTCTCGTGGCGCGCCAAGCTCGGGCTGCTGCGCGAGCCCTTCCTCGGTCCGTGCACCGAGGCCGGTGAACAGAGCATCGCTGCCTTCGTTCGTCGCCATCTCGGGCAGGAACTGCTCGATTACGCGGTCGAGCCTTTCGTCGGCGGCGTCTACGCCGGCGATCCTGAACTGCTGTCGGTCGACGCTGCCTTTCCGCGCCTGGCGCAACTCGATCGCGAGTACGGCAGCCTGCTGCGCGGCGCGATCCTTTCAGCGCGCGCGCGCCGGCGCGCGCAGGCTGCGCGTGGCGAGACCGCCAAGGCGCGTGCCACCAGCTTCAACTTCAAGGGGGGCATGCAGACCCTGATCGATGCCTTCGTGCGCCATCTGCCGCGCCTGGTGTGCGCGGCGCGCGTCGAGGGCGTGCGCCGCGACGGCGACGGCCTGTATGCGATCGAGGTCGAGCGGCGCGGCGAACGCTTCACGCGGCGCGCGCGCGCGCTGGTGCTGGCGCTGCCCGCGTACGAAGCCGCCCCGCTGGTGGCGGCGCTGGGCGGTGCGGGCACGCTCGCGGCGGCCGCGCTGCAGGCGATCCACTATCCGCCGGTGGCCAGCGTGACGGCGGTGTATCACCGCAAGGACGTGTCGCATCCGCTCGATGGCTTCGGCTTTCTCGCACCGCGCGTCGAGGATCCGCCGGTGCTCGGCACGCTGTTCGCCAGCTCGATGTTCGCCGAACGTGCGCCGGCGAGTTCGGTGGTGCTGACGAGCTTCGTCGGTGGCCGGCGCAATCCGCAGGCGGCACTCGCGGCCGACGCGCACATCGCGGCCGACGTGGTCCGTTGCAACGCCCACCTGCTCGGTGCCGAGCCGCCCCGTTTCACCGCCGTGCGCCGCTGGCCGCGCGCGATCCCGCAGTACGACCTCGGCCACCTGCAGCGCGTGGCAAGCGTGGCCGCGCTCGAAGTGCAGCGGCCCGGCCTGCTGCTGTGCGGCAACTGGCGCGATGGCGTGGCCGTGTCGGACTGCATCACGGCCGGTGAGCAGCGCGCCGCACAGGTGGCGAACTTCCTGTCGACCGCGCCCGCGTCATCCGCGGCCGCCGGCGCCGCGTTGACCCTGCGTTGAGCCGAGCCGAAGTACCGCGAGCCGCTGCGTCCCCGCCTGCGGCGATCGACCACCAATCCTCCTGGAGCCCTCCAAGATGAACCGAACCTTCGTGCGCCTGCTGCTGGTTGGCCTGACCGTGCTGGGCGCCAGCGCACTGCCGGCCGCGGCGCAGACGCCGCCGCAGCGCAACGTCTACGTGGCGCTGTTCGGCGGCATCGCCGGCGGCGGTGACGAACTGGCGCGCGTGCGCTTCAGCGACGGCTACAGCGAGTCGATCGATGCCGGCGGGCTGCTGCACTTCGCGGCCGGCGTGGTGGTGATGCTGCCGCAGACGCCGCTGGCGCTGCAGGCGACCATCGGCTGGCAGGGCGACTCGGTCAACGCCAGCAATGGCGACGTCAGCTTCACGCGCTATCCGATCGAAGTGCTGGGCTTCTGGCACGGCATTCCCAACTGGCGCATCGGCGCCGGCGCGCGCTTCGTCAATGGCGCCAAGTTCGAGAGCGACGTCAACGGGTTCTCTGACTCGGTCACGTACAAGGACACGGTCGGCCTGGTGCTCGAGACCGGCTACCGCATCTTCCCCGGCGGCTGGCTCAACCTGCGCTATGTCGACGAAGACTACGAGCCGGAGAGCATCAACGGCGTCAACGTGATCGCCAGCGGCAAGGTGTCGGGCCGCTCGGTCGGACTGAACCTGCTCTGGACGTTCTGAGGCGGCGCCCGCCGCTGCGGCGGGCGCACCAGGTCGATCAGGTCTCGCGCAGCGAGCGGCGGTACTGGATCGCCTCGGCGACGTGGCCGGTGGTGAGCTCGTCGCTGCCGTCGAGGTCGGCCACCGTGCGCGAGACCTTCAGCACGCGGTGGTAGGCGCGGGCCGACCAGCCCAGCCGCACGCTGGCTGCGTGCAGCAACTGCTTGACCTGCCCCTCGGGCTTGCAGAAGCGCTCGATCTCGCCCGCCTGCAGTTCGTCGTTGCTCTTGCCCTGCCGATTGAGCGCGCGGTCGTGCGCCTTGAGCACGCGTTCGGCGAGGTAGCGGGTCGGCTCGCCGTCGGGCATCTCCAGCAGTTCGTCGTCGCTCAGCGAGCCGACCTCGACCCGCATGTCGATGCGGTCGAGCAGCGGGCCGCTGATGCGGTCCTGGTAGCGCGACACCATCTCCGGCGTGCAGCGGCACGGCTGGATCTTGTGGCCGAAGTAGCCGCAGGGGCAGGGATTCATCGCGGCGATGAGCTGGAAACGCGCCGGGAAGTCCACCTGGCGCGCCGCGCGCGAGACCGTGATGCGGCCGCTCTCCAGCGGCTCGCGCATCACTTCCAGCACGCGCCGGTCGAACTCGGGCAGCTCGTCGAGGAACAGCACGCCGTGATGCGCGAGCGAGATTTCGCCCGGCAGCGGATTGCTGCCGCCGCCCACCAGCGCCACCGCACTCGCCGTGTGATGCGGCGAACGGAACATGCGCGTGGCCCAGCGTTGCGGCGCGAACTGCCCGACCAGCGACAGCACTGCGGCGCTTTCCAGCGCCTCGTCGGTGGTCATCGGCGGCAGGATGCCGGGGAAGCGCTGCGCCAGCATCGTCTTGCCGGTGCCCGGCGGGCCGACCAGCAGCACGCTGTGGCCGCCCGTGGCGGCAATCTCGAGCGCGCGCTTGGCGCCCTTCTGGCCGCGTACGTCGAAGAAGTCGGGGTAGGTCGGCGGCGTCAGCCGCACCGTGGCCACGTGCGGCTCGATCCGGTGCGCCTGCGGATTGCCGGCCTCGGCTTCCAGGTGCTCGACCACCTGCTGCAGGCTGCGCGCAGCGAGGATCGGGATGCCCGCGACCAGCGAGGCCTCGTCGGCGTTCTCGACCGGCAGCACGAAGCCGCGTGGCGGATGCATGTCGCCCGCCGCTTTGGACACCGCGAAGGTCATGGCGAGGGTGCCGCGCACCGGCCGCAACTCGCCCGACAGCGACAACTCGCCCGCGAACTCGTAGCGATCGAGCATGCGCTTCGACAGCTGGTCGCTGGCGGCGAGGATGGCGAGCGCGATCGGCAGGTCGAAGCGGCCCGACTCCTTCGGCAGGTCGGCCGGCGCCAGGTTGACCGTGATCCGCCGCATCGGGAACTCGAATTTGCAGTTCTGGATCGCGGCGCGCACGCGCTCGCGCGCTTCCTTCACTTCGGTGTCGGGCAGGCCGACCAGCGTGAAGGCCGGCAGGCCGTTGGCCAGGTGCGCTTCGACCGTGACTTCGGGCGCGAACATGCCCGACAGGCCGCGGCTGCGGACGACGGCGAGGGTCATGTGCGCGATGGGCCTGGGGACATGGGGAAGTCGCGAGCCGAGCGTGCCGCGGGAGCGCACGCCGCCTGAGCGAGCGCTGCGCGCACGGTGGTGGTCGCGGGCGCCGGATTGTACGGGCCGATGTGTGCGAGCCGATCCGGGCGAATGACGGCGCAATGCCGCGCATTCACCGGCCTTGCCGAGGGTAAATGCGGGCGGCAGTTAGGCCGGACAGCGGATTCGCGGCGCGCGTCCGGCTGATGACAATCGCGGTCCCGTGTCCGGCCGGACCGCATCGCGCGAATTTCGCATCGCGCGCAATGTCCGGCACCGTCGAACTCGCCAAGGATTCGCCTGATGAAGCCCCTGTTCCGCCCTTCTCTGCACGCATCGCGTCGTGCCGTGCCGCTGGCCCGCCCTGCGCTTGGTGCGCTGCTGATGTTGTCCGCGTTCGGGGCGAGTGCGCAGCAGTGGACGGCAGGCGAGTCAGTCTGGAACAACGCGGGCTGCGCTGGCTGCCACGTTGGCAACATCTCGCTGGCCTCGATGCAGTCGCGCTACCTCACCCTTGCAGCCGCGCGCAACGCCGCCGATGCCGGCGCCAATCGCAATGGCGCGATGGGCGCGGTCTGGGCCACGCTGATGAATACGCAGAAAGACAACGTGTCCGCCTATGTCGCCGGCATTCGGGCCGAAGGCAACGTCTCGGCCAACCCGGGCGGCGCGCTCAGCGTGGCCGCCGTCGGCCAGAGCGCGAGCACGGTCGTAACGCTGTTCAACAACGGGCGCGCGCCGATGACGGTGCTGGCGAACAACGGCGTGCGCATCACCGGCACGGGCGCGGCGCAGTTCACGGTGAGCGGCATCGGTATCGGCTGCCTTGCGCAGACGCTCGCCGCCAACGGCGGCAGTTGCCAGGTGCGGGTCACCTATCAGCCGTCGGTCGCGCCGACTCCCAATCACTCGGCCACGCTGACGTTCGAGCACAACGGCGAGCCGCAGACCACGACGACCCTTGCGGTGAGTGGTTCGATCGCTGCCGCACCGCCGCCTGCGCCCACGCCGGCCCCGGCCCCCTCGTCCGGCGGCGGCGGCGCACTGCCGCTGGCGCTGTGGGCGACCCTGCTGGCCGCGGCCCTGGTGATGCGGCGTCGGCGCGATTGAATCGCCGGCGGACCCAGCCAGTGAATAACGACCGTGGCGTCCCGTCCGCGCAGCCCGGCGGTCGCGCCGGGCCGAAAGGCGGGACAGTTCCGAACATCGATGTGCCGTTCGCTCTGAGAGAATCGCTTCCTGCCTGAGCCTGATGCCGGCCCGCTGAAGCGGCCGGCCTGCAACGACCTGCCATGACCACTCCGCTGCTGATCGGCCTGACGCTGCTGCTGCTGGTGCTGACCGCCTTCTGGGCGATGGCGCGCACGCGGCGCATCCGCGAGGCAGCCCAGCAGCGAGAGGAAGAAGCGCTGGCCCGGGTGCGTGCCGGCGCGCCGCCGCTGTCGCTGGACGGTGAAACCGTGTTCGAGGCCGCTGGCCTGCCGTCGCGCCTGCCCGAGCGGCGTGGCATCGAGGTCGCCGAGCATGACGAGGTGGTGGACCTGGAGGCACTGCTGGCCGGCGAACCGCAGGGCGTGGCCCATCGGGCGCGCGCCACGTTGGAAGAGCCGACCAACATCTCGCTCGATCTGGACACGCTGCCACCGCGGCCGGCCACGCCGCCTGCCGCGGCCGCTTCCGTGCCGGCGCCTGGCCTGACGCCAACGCAGCCGGCGGCCGCACCGCCAGCGGCGCCGGTGCTGCAGTCGCTGTCCTCGATGCACCCGCCGTCGCAGGCGTTTGCCACGGCGATGGCGTCCCAGGCCGCGCCGGCGCGCCCTGCGCCGAGCCGCGCCCAGCCGAGTCCGCCGACGTTGGTGGCACGCCTGCCCGGCGATGCCGAGCGACGCATGGCGCCGCCGGCGATACCACCGGCGGCCGCTGCGCCGCGACCGGTGCCGTCATCGGCGCCGCTGCCCGCCGGTGGCGGCTCGACCATCCGTCGCGGCAACGACGACGTGCCGCTGCGCGAACTGACGCTGGCCTGGTTCGAGGCGCGCGGCTATCGCAGCGCACCGGCGTCGTCGGCAGTGCGGCCGATCGAGCAGGTGCTGCGCCACCGGCACGATCCGGCCCGGGCCTATGCCTTCGTGGTCGAGACCGCCCGCTTGACCGCTGAGCGCGTACAGCAGCTGCGCAGCCAGGCGCGCGCGATCGGCCTGCTGCGCGTGCTGATCGTCGCCGATGCCGGCGCCGAGGAGGGTGCGGCCACCAAGAGCAAGGGCGTGCGGGTGATGGACCGCGTGTCGCTGGCCGCCGAATTCGACCAGCTCGATTTCAGCGTGGCGGCAAAAATCATCGCCGTCGCGCGCAAGCGCAGCGGTGGGCCGATCACCGTGCACTGAGGCCGGCGCGGCAAGCGCGCCACGGCTGCAAGATGCGGCGCGTTGCCGCAGAAAAGTGCAGCAGAAATCTGCGCGAGAAAAACCAAGGGCCGCATCGAGCGGCCCTTTTCACGCGCGCCGCCGCCAACGACGGCGACCGACCCTGCTGACTACATCTTGCCGTTGCGCTTCATCCAGTCGTTGGTGAAGCGATCGGCCTCGGCCTGCTCGCGCATGCCCATGGTCATCGTCCAGTACAGGCCACCGATCACCATCGCCAACGGCAGCAGACCCAACAGCAACTTTTCCACAGTGCACTCCTTGTTTACGAGTCGCGAGGCTAGGCGCTTGCGTCGATTGGCGCGCTCCGGACTATCCCGGGGCCAGAGTGCGGGCCGCCGTGCGCAACTGTGCGGCCGTGGGCGGCACGCCTCGACGCGGCGGCCTTGCACAAGACTTGTGCCCGGGCGCCGCTAATGCGCCCGGATGGTGCGGCTGGCGAAGCGCCCCGACTAAACTGCGCGCGCGTCGAGCGTGTTGTGCTGCCGCTCATTCCGCGCCGGGCTGGCGACTGTGCCTAGCCTCGGCTTCTGACCGAATTCGTCGATGGAGGTGTTCTGGTGAAACGATCGATCCTTAGCGCGTTGTTGTCGGTGTGCGCTGTCTCCGCGGCGATCGCGCCGCTGCCGGTGCTGGCCCAGAAGGCTGACTGGTCGGGCTCCGGCAATCTCAGCCTGGTCAGCGATTACCGCTTCCGTGGTGTCTCGCAGACCTACAACCTGCCGGCCATTCAAGGGGGCTTCGACCTGGGCCACAGCGCCGGCTTCTACGTCGGCACCTGGGGCTCGAACGTCGGCACCAACGATCGCGACCGGCGCATCCCGGCCGGGTCGCCGCCGGGCACGCGCCCGCCGCAGACCACGACGGCCGGCACCTTCGCCGGCGGTTCTTCGATCGAACTGGACTTCTACGCCGGCTATCGCTTCGAGATCGCGCGCAACAGCGCCATCGACATCGGCGTCATCTACTACCTGTACCCGGGCGCCAAGGATCCGATCACGCTGCGCCGCTTCGACACGACCGAGATGTACATCGGTGCCTCGTTCGGCAACCTGACTGCCAAGCTGAACTACGGGCTGAGCGATCACTTCGGGCTGATCGACTCGAGCGGTTCGTTCTATGCCGACCTGGGCTACGTGCAGCCGATCGCCAAGGCGACCAACATCGTCGCGCACGTGGGCTACCAATCGGTCAACAACTTCGATGACCTCGCCTACACGGACTGGAAGCTGGGCGTCACGACCGAGGCGGTCGGCGTCACCTGGGGCCTGGCCTACATCGGCACCAATGCCAAGGAACGCAACTACACGGTTCTGAACGCGAGCGACGGCACGCCGAAGGAAGTGGCCAAGAGCACCGTGGTCTTCACCTTGGGCAAGACGTTCTAGACACCCCGGTCGACCGCGGCGGGCACGGCCCGCCGCCGAGACGACAAAGCGCCGCGCCCGCGGCGCTTTGCATTTGCGCGCGCGTTAGCGCGTCGCGGCGCTGTCGGCCGGCGCGGGGCTAGTCGCCCCTTCCTGCGCGCCTTCGAGTTGCGCAAGCCTGCGCTCCAGCCGTTCGAGCTTCTCGCGCGTGCGCGCCAGTACTTGCGCCTGCGTGTCGAACTCGTCGCGCGTGACCAGATCCATGCGCGCGAACTGCTGCGTCAGCAGCGCCTTGAGGTTCTTCTGCATGTCGGCCGCGGGCGTCTGCTGCAGCAGAGCCAGCACGCGGGCCTGCAGGTCATCGAGAAATCCGAGGCGGTCGGTCGTCTTTTCCATCGGGTCGGCTCCAGAAGGTGCGCGGTGCGCGCTGCCGCGGATGCACCACACACAGTCTATCGGTCCTGCAGTGCGAGTTTGACGGGCCGGATTCGATTCGCCCGCGGACCAAGGTTTGCACCAATCGCAGGCCGATCGCACCAGCCTGGCGCGCCATTGCCTCGCGGGGTATGCATGAGCCGCACCTTTCCCGTGCAAATGGCCGTGGCACAAACGTTGCGACAGGGACCCTGCGATTTATCGCAAGACTTGTCCCCAAACCAGACCCACCCGACCGTCCGAGGAAAGGAACATCATGAACAGCCTCTTCCGCGCCAGCGCTGCCGCGGCCCTGCTTGCCCTGCCGATGCTGGCTAATGCCCAGGCCAAGCCCGAGCCTGAGTTCACGATCACCGGCAATGCCGGCCTGTTCAGCGACTACCGGTTCCGCGGCTTCACGCAGACCGGCTACGGCCCCGCCTTCCAGGGTGGTTTCGACTTCGCCCACAAGAGCGGCTTCTACCTGGGCAACTGGAACTCCAACGTCGAGCAGGGCCTGTACAACGGCGCATCGCTCGAGATGGACTTCTATGGCGGCTACAAGTTCTCGGCCGGCGACATCGGCTTCGATGTCGGCTATCTCTACTACTACTACCCGAAGAGTGGTGCGCAGGGCTTGACCAAGGTGAGCAACGGCGAGTTGTACTTTGGCGCCTCGTACGGCCCGGTCAGCGGCAAGTTCTTCTACAACGTCACCGACTTCTTCTCGCTCGGCAAGGGTCCGTCGCTGGGCAACCCCGAGTTCGACACCTCGGGTTCGTATTACATCGACCTCAACGCCAGCTTCCCGCTTGCTCAGGGCTTCACCGTCGTCGGCCACTACGGCTACCAGTACATCAAGAACGGCGAGATCGCCTTCCAGCAGGGCCTGCTGTTTGCCGACACAGACAACGTGAGCGACTGGAAGCTCGGCGTGACCTACGACCTGAGCGGCTGGATCCTCGGCGCGTCGGTGATCGGCACCACGGAGAAGGGTCTCCTCCGCACGGCCGAGTCGGGCTTCACGAAGGACAGCGGCAAGACGTCGCTCGTGTTGAACGTCTCGAAGTCGTTCTGACCCGACCTGAAACGCCATGCGCTGCGGCCATCGGCCGCGGCGCCGACAACCAAGGACCCCCATGAAACTGATTACCGCCATCATCAAGCCGTTCAAGCTTGACGAGGTGCGCGAGGCACTGTCCGCCGTCGGCGTGCAGGGCATCACGGTCACCGAGGTCAAGGGCTTCGGACGGCAGAAGGGCCACACCGAGCTGTATCGCGGCGCGGAGTACGTGGTCGACTTCCTGCCCAAGGTGAAGATCGAGGCCGCCGTCGCCGACGACATCGTCGAGCGCGCGATCGAGGCCATCGAGAACTCCGCCCGCACCGGCAAGATCGGCGACGGCAAGATCTTCGTCTACGACCTGGAGCAGGTGCTGCGCATCCGCACCGGCGAGACCGGCAAAGAAGCCCTCTAACCGGACCGAGGACAAGCGACATGAAGAAACTCATCGCAATGCTGCTGACCGCCGGTTCGCTGGCGCTCGGCAGTGTCGGCGCCCTGGCGCCCAGCACGGCCCTGGCGCAGACCGCGCCTGCAGCCGAAGTCAAGAAGGACGAGGCCAAGGCGCCCGACGCTGCCCCAGCGGCGGCTCCTGCGGCTGCCCCGGCTGCAACAGAAAAGGCGGCTGAAGCGCCGGCTCCGGTCCAGAACGTGAACAAGGGCGACACCGCGTTTATGTACACGGCCACGATCATGGTCATCCTGATGACCATCCCGGGCCTGGCGCTGTTCTACGGCGGCCTGGTGCGGTCGAAGAACATGCTCAGCGTGCTGATGCAGGTGTTCGTCGTGTTCTCGCTGATCAGCGTGCTGTGGGTGATCTACGGCTACTCGCTGGCCTTCACCGGCGGCTCGCCGTTCTTCGGCGGCCTGTCAAAGATGCTCCTCAGCGGCGTGACACCCGAGTCGCTCGGCGCGACCTTCAGCAAGGAGACCTACATCCCCGAACTGAGCTTCGTCGCCTTCCAGGGCACCTTCGCGGCCATCACCTGCGCGCTGATCGTCGGCGCCTACGCCGAACGCATGAAGTTTTCGGCGGTGCTGCTGTTCATGGTCATCTGGTTCACGTTCAGCTACCTGCCGATGGCGCACATGGTCTGGTACTGGGACGGCCCGGACGCGATCAAGGATCAGGCCACGCTCGACGCTGTGGTGGCGGGCGCCGGCTGGCTGTGGGCCAAGGGCGCGCTCGACTTCGCCGGCGGCACGGTGGTCCACATCAACGCGGGTGTCGCCGGCCTGGTTGCGGCCTACGTGCTGGGCAAGCGGGTCGGCTACGGCAAGGAGTCGATGGCGCCGCACAGCCTGACGCTGACCATGGTCGGTGCCGCGCTGCTGTGGGTGGGCTGGTTCGGCTTCAACGCCGGCTCCAACCTCGAGGCCAACGGCGTGGCATCGCTGGCGTTCGTCAATACGGTGGTTGCAACGGCCGCGGCGGTGCTCTCCTGGATCTTTGCCGAGTGGATGATCAAGGGCAAGCCCAGCATGCTGGGCGCCGCGTCGGGCGCAGTGGCGGGCCTGGTGGCGATCACGCCGGCGTGCGGCTTCGTCGGCGTGGGCGGTGCGCTGGTCATTGGCCTGCTGGCCGGCGTGATCTGCTTCTGGGGTGTGACCGGCCTGAAGAAGATGCTCGGCGCGGACGACGCGCTCGATGTCTTCGGCGTGCATGGTGTCGGCGGCATCCTGGGCGCGCTGCTGACCGGCGTGTTCGCCTCGCCGTCGCTCGGCGGTCTGGGCATCTGCAACTACATCACCAACAAGTGCGGTAATCCCGCGGACTTCCCCGGCATCGGCGCCCAGGTCTGGATCCAGTTCCAGGGCGTACTGGTCGCGATCATCCTGTCGGCGGTGGTGTCGTTCGTGGCCCTGATGATCGTGAAGATGATCGTCGGCCTGCGCGTGACCGAGGAAGAGGAGCGCGAAGGCCTCGATACCGCGGCGCACGGCGAGTCGGCGTACAAGTACTAGCCTTCACTTCAGGTGTACGCGATGGGCTTTGCTCATCGCCCGTGCACCTGAAGTGATCTAATCAGGCGCCCGCTTCGGCGGGCGCTTTTCTTTGGTGCGTCGCTTGCGCGACTTGAACGGCTGATCAGAGGCGCTCCGCTCCGGACCGGCCGCGCGCTGCGCGCCTGGCCAAATGCACGCAACCCATCCCCGGCGTGCCAGATGTCTCGCCGATCCTGGCTGCTCTCTTGCTCGGCACCCGCGGCCGCAGGCCGCTCGTAGCGTTGATATGTGCCGGAGCGCCCGGCCGCTCCGAAGCGCAGGCGCCTGACTGTCTCTCCCGAGCGTCGCGCGAGCGAGGCGAGGTCCGAATGCGCCCGTCGAAGCGGGCGCCCAGACAAAGCACTTCGCGTGTGCGCGAGGCCGAAGGTCTCGCGCACACGCGAAGTGGCTGGCATTGGCACACCCCTTGCATGCAACGACGTCGTGTCTCCCTAGCTCGCCTGTCTGCGACCTTCGCGGTGCAGACGCACCAAGGCGATTTCAAGGGCGCCCCATCGGGGCGCCCTTTTTTTCGCTTGTGCGTCCCGTTCGTCCGATGCGTCCCATCCGTCCCATGGGGCCGCGCCGACCCGCGCGGCAGCCGTGGCTACAATCGACCCCCCAAGGGCGCCCTGTGGTGTGACATGTCACCGTCATGCGTGGGGCAGAACGGACCGCCATGCAGCACCCCGTCCCCCATCTGGTCACGGCGCAAACCGGGCCGCTGCTCGAACTCGAGCAGCGCGTCCTCGACTCGATGCCGGCGATCGAGCGCTGGTTCCGCATGTTCTGGCAGGACCACACGCCGCCGTTCTACGGCTCGGTCGACCTTCGCAATGCCGGCTTCAAGCTGGCGCCGGTGGACATGAACCTGTTCCCCGGCGGCTTCAACAACCTGTCCGAGGACATGCTGCCGTGCGCAGTGCAGGCGGCGCAGGCCGCGATCGAGCACCTGTGCCCGGATGCGCGCAACCTGCTGCTGATCCCCGAGCGGCATACGCGCAACACGTTCTACCTGACCAACGTCGCGCGGCTGGTGCGCATCCTGACGATGACCGGGCTGGAAGTGCGCATCGGCTCGCTGTCCGACGAGATCACGGCGCCGACCACGATCGAACTGCCCAGCGGCGAAACGCTGCGGGTCGAGCCGCTGGTACGCACCCGCAACCGGCTCGGGGTCGAAGGCTTCGACCCGTGCGCGATCCTGCTCAACAACGACCTGTCGGCCGGCACGCCGGCGATCCTGCGCGGGCTCGATGACCAGGTGCTGGTACCGCCGCTGCACGCCGGCTGGACCGTGCGCCGCAAGTCGCACCATTTTGCCGCCTACGACGAGGTGGCCGAGGACTTCGCCAAGCTGCTGTCGATCGATCCGTGGATGGTCAACCCGTACTTCGCACGCTGCTCGTCGGTCGACTTCCACGCGCGCGAGGGCGAGGACTGTCTGAGCGAAAGTGTGGATCTCGTGCTGACCCGAATTCGCGCCAAGTACAAGGAGTACGGCATCAGCGATGCGCCGTTCGTGATCGTCAAGGCCGACGCCGGCACCTACGGCATGGGCATCATGACGGTGCGCGACGCCTCCGAAGTGCGCGATCTGAACCGCAAGCAGCGCAACAAGATGGCGGTCGTGAAGGAGGGTCTGCAGGTCTCCGACGTCATCATCCAGGAGGGCGTGCCCACGCGCGAGACGGTCGAGGAGGCGGTGGCCGAGCCGGTGGTCTACATGGTCGACCGCTATGTGGTCGGCGGCTTCTATCGCGTCAACAAGGAGCGCGGCGTCGATGAGAACCTCAATGCGCCGGGCATGCACTTCGTGCCGCTGGCCTTTGCCGGCGCCTGCAACCTGCCCGACTGCCGCGCGCCGGCCGACGCGCCGCCCAACCGCTTCTACAGCTACGGCGTGATCGCACGGCTGGCGCTGGCCGCGGCGTCGATCGAGCTCGACCGCACCGCGCATCTGTTGTCGCGCGCGGCTGCCGCCGACAGCGCGCCCGAGCCGGCCACGGCCGCCGGCTGATCCGCCCCGCATGGCGCAGGGACTGTCGCTGCTGTTCGTCGTCGATCCGCTCGACGACCTGAAGGCCTACAAGGACTCCAGCATCGCGATGATGCGCGAGGCCGCGCGCCGCGGCCACGACGTCTGGGCCTGTTTGCAGGGCAGCCTGCGCTGGCGCGACGGCCGGGTCACCGCGCACTGCATGCTGCTGGACCTGCTGCCGCAGAACGCGCCGTGGTACGCGCTGCGCGAGGACGGCGACCACGGCCTCGACCAGTTCGACGCCGTGCTGATGCGCAAGGACCCGCCGTTCGACGCCGAGTACCTGTACTCGACTCATCTGCTGGAAGCGGCACAACGGCAGGGGGCGCGCGTGTTCAATGCGCCACGCGCCCTGCGCGACCACAACGAAAAGCTGGCGATCACCGAGTTCGCGCAGTTCGCGGTGCCCACGCTGGTGAGCCGCGAGCCCGATGCGCTGCGCGCCTTCCATGCGGAGTTCGGCGACATCGTCGTCAAGCCGCTCGACGGCATGGGCGGCACGAGCGTGTTCCGCCTCAAGCGCGACGATCCGAACCTGAACGTAATCCTCGAGACGATCACGCACCTGGGTACGCGCACGGTGATGGCGCAGCGCTTCATCCCGGAAATCAAGGACGGCGACAAGCGCGTGCTGCTGATCGCTGGTGAGCCGGTGCCGTTCTCGCTGGCACGCATCCCCAAGCCGGGCGAGTCGCGCGGCAACCTGGCAGCCGGCGGCACCGGCGTGGCGCGGCCGTTGAGCGAGACCGACCGCGCGATCGCGGCCACGCTTGGCCCCGTGCTGGCCGCGCGCGGCCTGCTGCTGGTCGGCCTCGATGTGATCGGTCAGCACCTGACCGAAGTGAATGTCACCAGCCCGACCTGCTTCGTCGAGATCGCCGAGCAGACCGGCCTCAACGTCGCCGGCATGTTCGTCGACGCGCTCGAACGTGCGGTGGCGAAGGAGTGAACCGATGACGCTGCCGAACCGCTTGCATCCCGACGGCCGTCCGGCCGCTTCGTGGCCTTTGTCATGCGCCGGAGCGCGCGGCCGCTCCGGAGCGCAGGCGCCTGACGGTCTTTCCCGCGCGTCGCGCCAGCGACGCAAGGCACGAATCCGCCCGCGCAGCGGGCGTCACCTCTGGACCACTTTTCGTGCACGTGCGACGCGCAGCGTCGCGTACACGAAAAGTGCGCGACGCGAAGTGATAGGAATCGTCCTCATCGCCCACGCCCCGCTGGCCTCCGCGCTGGCGGCCAGTGCCGTGCATGTCTACACCTGCGCGCCCGATGTGGCCGAGACGCAGCTGCAGGTGTTCGACGTGCCGCCGGATGCCGAAGTCGCCGCCGCAGTCGCGCAGGCGCGCGCACTGGTGGCCGCGGCCGATGCCGGCAGCGGCGTGCTGGTGCTGACCGACGCAGTGGGCGCCACGCCGGGCAACGTGGCCGCGCAACTGGCCGAGTCCGGTCGCGTGGCCGTGGTGGCCGGGGTCAACCTGCCGATGCTGCTGCGCGCGCTGTGCTACCGCGAGGGACGGCTGGCGGAAACGGTCGACAAGGCGCTGGCCGGCGGCACGCAGGGCGTGGTCCACCTGTCGACCACGCCGCCGCAGAACCAGCTCAACCGCAGCGGGACCGGGCTTGATCCAGCGCGACTTCACGATCAGCAATAGGCTCGGCCTGCATGCGCGGCCGTCAGCGCAGCTCACGCAGGTCGCCTCGCGCTACGCCAGCGAAGTCTGGATCGCGCGCAACGGCCGTCGGGTCAACGCCAAGTCGATCATGGGCGTGCTGATGCTGGCCGCCGGCAAGGGCGCGCTCGTCACGGTCGATGCCGATGGCCCCGACGAGCAGGTCGCGCTCGATGCGGTCGGCGCGTTGATCGAGTCGGGCTTCGGTGAGGACTGATGCGAGACACCCCCTCTGGATGCGCCGGCCGGCGCCGGCCCGATTCCGTGATCCGGCGCGGTGTCCGGCAGTGCGGAATCCGAGGGCCGAACGCGTCGCGCGCGGCACTCGCTGCGTAAACTCGGCGCCGCCATGAAGACCCTGTCCGGCATCGGCGTTTCGCGCGGCATCGCGATCGGTCGCGCGCATCGGCTCGCGCCGAGCGAGCTCGAGGTGCGCCAGTACCCGATCGAGCGCAAGGACGTGCTGCACGAGGTGGCACGTCTGAACAATGCGTTCTCGCTGGTGCGTGCCGAGCTCGACGGGCTGAGCGCCAACGTCGCCGCCGATGCGCCGGGTGAAGTGCGGGCCTTTCTCGATCTGCACCGCCTCATCCTCGACGATGCGATGCTCAGCGATGCGCCGCGCGACCTGGTGCGGCAGAAGCTGATCAACGCCGAATGGGCGCTCACCATCCAGCTCGAGCAGGTGTGTCGCCAGTTCGACTCGATCGACGACGAGTACTTCCGCAGCCGCAGCGACGACGTGCGGCAGGTGGTCGAGCGCGTGCTCAAGGTGCTGGCGGGTGGCGCCACCAGCGCCGCGCCGGCCGTGCGCAAGCCGGCCGATGGCGAGCGCCTGGTGCTGATCGCGCACGACCTGGCGCCGGCGGACATCCTGCACCTGAAGGACCGCGCCGACCTGGATCTGGCCGGCTTCGTCACCGAGCTGGGCGGCGCCACGTCGCACACCGCGATCCTCGCGCGCAGCCTGGGCGTGCCCGCGGTACTCGGGCTGGCCGATGCGCGCAGCCTGGTCAAGGAAGGCGATCTGGTGATCGTCGATGCCGATCAGGGCCGGCTGATCATCGCCCCCGGTGCCGACGAGCTGGAGGCCTATCGCCAGCGCGTGAAGGCGGCGGCCGAGGAGCGCGCCGAGCTGCGCAAGCTCAAGGGCAAGATCGCACGCACCAAGGACGGCATCGCGATCGAGATGCTCGCCAACATCGAGCTGCCGCGCGATGCGCGCGATGCGCTCGAGGCGGGCGCTGACGGCATCGGCCTGTTCCGCACCGAGTTCCTGTTCATGAACCGCGACCAGCTGCCCGACGAGGACGAGCAGTACGAGGCCTATGCCAAGGTCGCGCGGGCGATGAAGGGCAAGCCGGTCGTGATCCGCACGCTCGATGTCGGCGCCGACAAGGTGCTGAACGAAGCCGCACGCGATTCGCTCGGAATTGCCGCCGGTGCGCCGACGGTGGAGTCCAATCCCGCGCTCGGCCTGCGCGCGATCCGCTACTGCCTCGCCTACCCGGACCTGTTCCTGACGCAACTGCGGGCGATCCTGCGCGCTTCCAGCGTCGGCACGGTGCGCATCCTGGTGCCAATGCTGGCGCACGTGCACGAGATCGAATCGGCGCTCGCCTTCGTCGGGCGCGCCAAGGACCAGTTGAAGGAGCGCAAGCTCAAGTTCGACGCGCGCGTGCCGGTGGGCGGCATGATCGAGGTGCCGGGCGCCGCGCTGTCGTTGCCGGCCTTCATCAAGCGGCTGAAGTTCCTGTCGATCGGCACGAATGACCTGATCCAGTACACGCTGGCCATCGATCGCGCCGACTCCAGCGTCTCGCACTTGTACGACCACCTGCATCCGGCGGTGCTGCACCTGATCAGCCGCACGATTAAAAGCGGCGAGCGGGCGCGGGTGCCGGTCAGCGTGTGCGGCGAGATGGCGGGCGAGACCGAGGTCACCGAGTTGCTGCTTGGCCTCGGCCTGCGCCAGTTCTCGATGCACCCGACGCAGATCCTCGCGGTCAAGCAGCGCGTGCTGGAGACCTCGCGCCGCAGCGCGATGCAACTGGCGGCGCGCGTGCTGCGCGCGGTCGATCCGCTGGAGATCCGCAAGGCGCTGGAGCGGTCGACCGCCAAGGGGCAAGCGGCGCTTCGACCCGAGGCCAAGGCCCCGGCGGCGCGTGCCGCCGAGTGAGTTGCCGACCGAGTTGCCGGTTGAGCCATCGGTTGAGCCGGCGGGGCTGCCCCCCCGCCACGGCGCGGGTTCGGGGTGGGGGGGGAGGGTGGGGTTGGGGGTATTGGGGTGGTGTTGGGATGTGGTGTGGGGTTTGGGCGTTTGGTTGGGGTTGTGTTTGGGGGGTGGTGACTGGGTTGTGGGTTTGGGGGTGGTTTGTTCTTTCTTGTGGGTGGGGATTGGGGATGTATTTGGATGGGGGGGGTGGGATGTCGGGCCCCCCTGTGATGGGGTTGATGTGGTAGGCTTGGTGGTGGTCTGGTTGATGGGATGACGGTGGGGGGGGGGTGGGGATGGTGGTGGGGTGGGGTATTGTGGTGAGTGGGGGTGGGTGGGGGTTGTGTGGATGGGTGGGGATGGTGGTGGGGGGGGGGTGGGAACTAGTTGGTGGGGTGGGGGGGGGAATGGGGGATGGGGGAAGGAGGGGGGGGTGGAGGGGGGGGATGGGAGGGGACGGGAAGTGAGGGTATGGGCGGGATCGGGGTGGGTAGCAAGCGGAGGAGTGATCGGGTAGCGCCGGCGCGGGGACGCCGAACGGGGCCCCAGCCGGCGCCCCCGGGGGGTACCCCTATGTCGATCGCCCATCCTCGAGATCGAGCGCGCGCGCCCGGCGGGCGCCCCGCCGGCCCACGCCGAAGCCCCGCCGCGCGGGCCGGGAATCGCGAGCCCGGCACCCACAGCCGGCGCACTGCACGCCTACCCTTCGCGCCTCGCTGATTTGTTGATCCGCTTGCGGGCGCGCCGGGCTCCGGCAACCTCCGCTAAAGAGATCCACGCCGCGCAGGGCCTTCGCTGCGGCGTGTCACGGAACCCGACAAGCCGGCGCGTTTGTCGGGTTTTTGTCTTTCTGGTCGCCGCATGCTGAATTCGCCCGGTTCCGTCGGAACCGTCACGCCGTCGTCGATGCGCTTTCGCGAGCCGCTGCGCTTGGCCAGCGGGGCGTCGATCGCCGACTACAGCCTGAAGTACGAAACCTACGGCACGCTCAACGCCGCCCGGTCCAATGCGGTGCTCGTGTGTCACGCGCTCAATGCCTCGCACCATGTGGCCGGCGTGTACGCCGACGATCCGAAGAGCGTCGGCTGGTGGGACAACATGGTCGGCCCCGGCAAGCCGGTGGATACGAATCGCTTCTTCGTCATCGGCGTCAACAACCTCGGTTCGTGCTTCGGCTCGACCGGGCCGATGTCGATCGACCCGGCCAGCGGCAAGCCCTACGGCGCCAGCTTTCCGGTGGTGACGGTGGAAGACTGGGTCGATGCGCAGGCGCGCCTGGCTGATGCGCTCGGCATCGAACGCTTTGCTGCGGTGATGGGTGGCTCGCTCGGCGGCATGCAGGCGCTGGCCTGGGCGACGCGCTTTCCGGCGCGCATCGCGCACTGCGTGGCGATCGCCACCACGCCGCGTCTGTCGGCGCAAAACATCGCGTTCAACGACGTTGCCCGCAGTGCGATCCAGAGCGACCCGGACTTCCATGGCGGCGACTACTACGCCTGGGGCGTGAAGCCCAAGGGGGGCCTGCGCGTGGCGCGCATGATCGGCCACATCACCTACCTTTCCGGCGACGACATGGCCGAGAAGTTCGGCCGGAGTCTGCGCGGCAAGGCCGATGGCGATGCCTACGCGTTCGGCTATGGCGTCGAGTTCGAGGTCGAGAGCTACCTGCGCTACCAGGGCGACAAGTTCAGCGAGTACTTCGACGCCAACACGTATCTGCTGATCACGCGCGCGCTCGACTACTTCGATCCGGCGCGCCATCACGGTGGCGATCTCGCGCGCGCGCTGGCCCCGGCACAGTCGAAGTTCCTGCTCGCCAGCTTCACCACCGACTGGCGCTTCTCGCCCGAGCGCAGCCGCGAAATCGTCGAAGCGCTGATCCGCAACGGGCGCGACCTGACCTATGCCGAGATCGACGCACCGCACGGCCACGACGCCTTCCTGCTCGACGATCCGCGCTACCACCGCGTGGTCGGCGCGTACTTCGACAACATCGCGCGCGAGGTCGGGGCATGAGCGCGCTCCGGCCAGTCCACGGCGCGGCTGGCGGGCCGCGCCGGTCGGCGGGACGCACAGGCAGTGCTGTCGCCGGCGCCGCGCTGTGCAGCGGGCGCATCGAGTGCCCATGACTCTTCGTGCAGACCTCCAACTGATCGCCGACTGGATCTCGCCCGGCAGCAGCGTGCTTGATCTGGGCTGCGGCGACGGCGCGCTGCTGGCGCACCTGCGCGACACGCAGCGGTGTCGCGGCTACGGTGTGGAGATCGCCGACGGCCACGTGCACGAGTGCGTCAAGCGCGGCGTCAACGTGGTGCAGGCCAACCTCGACGCCGGGCTGCGCCTGTTCCCGGACGATGCGTTCGAGATCGTGGTGCTGTCGCAGACCCTGCAGGCGATGCACCGGATCGAGGCCGTGCTGGTCGAGATGGCGCGCGTGGCGCGGCAGGGAATCGTCAGCTTCCCCAACTTCGGCCACTGGAAGCACGCGTTGTCGCTGCTCGGCGGCCGCATGCCGGTGACCAAGCAGATTCCCTACCAGTGGTACGACACGCCCAACATCCACCTGTGCACGCCGAAGGACTTCGAGATCCTCGCCGCCAAGCTGGGGCTGACCATCACCGGCCGCGCCTTGCTGGCCGATGGCGAGCCCGTCGGCGTGCTGCCGGCGCTGCGCGCGACGCTGGCGGTGTATCGGTTCGACACTCGCTGAGCCCGCGGTCAGTGCGCGGCGCACCGAAGGAGCGACCCATGAGCCTGCGCGAGACACTGATCCGCAACTTCGACGAGGCGCCGCTGGAGACGTCCACCCGCGCGCCCATGTACGACGGCAGCCGCAGCGCCGGCGTGATCGGTGCGCGCCAGGGACTGCCCGGCCGCAAGATCGGCTGCGGCATCGACATCGTGCCGCCCGGCAAGCGCGCCTGTCCGTACCACTTCCACTACGCGCAGGAAGAGGTGTTCATCGTGCTCGAAGGGCAGGGCACGCTGCGCGTGGCCGGCGAGATGCTGCCCATCCGCGCCGGCGACGTGATCTCGATCCCGCCCGGGCCCGAGTACCCGCACCAGATCATCAACACGTCGGATGCACCGCTGAAGTACCTGTCGCTGAGCACGTTGGAGTTTCCCGAGGTGTGCGAGTACCCGGACTCCGGCAAGTACCTCGCCTACACGCGCACCGACGGGCCGCTGCTGCAGCGAGGTCGGATGCATCGGGCGGACACGGACCTGGACTACTGGGATGGGGAGGCTTGACGATGGCTCGACGCAGCGCGTACGGGGCCGGCGGGCCAGTGGCGGTGATGCTTGCGCTGATGCTGCCGCTCTGGGTCGCGGCGCAGCCGGCCTCGGGTGGCGCATGGGCACCCTGCAGCCGCGACGATCTCACCTACTACCTCACCTACCCATTCAAGGCGGCGCGCTGTGGACTGGAAGGGACGGTCGTGGTTCGCTTCGAGGTCGGTCCCGACGGCGGCGTGGTGAACCCCGTCATCGTCAGCTCGACACACCGGATCTTCAACCATGCCGTACTCGAGGCCGCTCAGCGCATGCAGTGCGGCGCGTCGTCGGCCGGCAACCGCATCCAGATCTCGGTCGACTTCAAGCTCGTCGACGGGCCGCCGTCGAAAGACCAGGCGCATGCCTGTGTCGATGACAAGCCGCTGCAGGCTGATGCACCCGGCGGCGCCTGAGCGCGGCCCGACTCAGGTCGCGGTCAGCGTCAGCAGGATGTCGACATACCAGGCGCAGTTCAGGCCGAGCGCCTCGTCGAGCTTCAGGTCGCGCTCGCCGACGTCGAGCCGGGCCGAATGCACGCCCAGCAGCATCCACGGCAGGTCGCCCAGCGCCGCGTCGGGATCGCGCGCGCGCATCACCACCGGCGCGCCGCTGCTGCCGCGATGCGTGCGCGCATCGGTCAGGAAATAGCCCTCGCCCTGGAAGCGCCAGCCGAATGACGAGGCGATCACCGCGTGGCGTACCACCGGCATGTGGTGCAGCGTGTCGTGAAACCCGAGCGGAAAGCCCACCACCAGCAGCGAGGAGCCGACCTCGACCGGATGGACCGAGTCGCGCAAGTGGTCCACGCTGAAGGCGCGCAGCACGGTGGTCGCCGGCAGCGCCGCGCGCTCGATCTCGATCACGGCGACATCGATCTCGCCGCCCGCGTCCTTGCCCTGACGCCAGATGCTCTTGCCGTTGCGGTACAGCGGGATCGAAAAGCCGGTCGAGTGCGCCAGGTTGTCTGGATCGATGTGGATCTCGATCTCGATGCGGTCCGGGAAGTGCTTGCTCGGCTTATCGACCAGCACGTGGCGGCTGGTGACCAGGAACAGCCGCGTGTCGCGCTCGAAGTAAAAGCCGGTGGCGTTGGTCAGCGCACGCGTGCCGTCGAAGGTGAAGATGCGCGCCGCGGTGAGCAGGATCGGTTCGATCATCGGGTGTGTTCCGTGGCGGATGCCGGAGTCGCCGTGCGCCCCGCCAGCCACACCAGCAGCAGCACCGGCACGCCCAGCAGCGCGGTCGAGCAGAAGAACGCCACGTAGCCGTAGGCGTCTACGAACGCGCCCGAGAATCCGGCGATGAACTTCGGCAGCAGCAGCATGATCGACGAAAACAGTGCGTACTGCGTGGCCGAGTAGGCCAGGCTGGTCAGGCTCGACAGGTACGCGATGAAGGCGGCGCTGGCGATGCCCGCCGACAGGTTGTCGGCCGAGATCACGGCGATCAGCCACAAAAGGTCGTGCCCGTGCAGCGCCAACGCCGCGAACAGCAGGTTGCTGGCGGCCGACAGCACCGCACCCAGCATCAGCACCCGCAGCACCCCGAAGCGCAGCGCAAGCGCGCCGCCGACGAAGGCCCCGGCCAGCGTCATGATCACGCCGTAGACCTTGGAGACGGCGGCGACCTCGTCCTTCGTGTAGCCCATGTCCACGTAGAACGGGTTGGCCATGATGCCCATCACCACGTCCGAGATGCGGTAGACGGCGATCAGCGCCAGCAGCAACGCCGCCTGCCAGCGATAGCGCGCGACGAAGTCGGCGAACGGGCCGATCACCGCGCCGCGTACCCAGGCGACAAAGCGCGCCGTGCGCTGCCCCATGCCACCGGCCTGCAGCTGCTCCGCCAGCGCACGCTCCGCTTCGAGGGTGGCGCGTCCGGCACCCTGCGCCGGCTCTGGCGACAGCAGCACGGTGACGATGCCGATGCTCATCGTGGCGGCCATCGCCAGGTAGGCGAGCATCCAGCCCGCGGTCGTATCGCCCCCCGCACCCTCGCTCGCGCGCGCCGCGATCCACAGCGCGCCGGCGCCCGCCCAGATCATCGCCAGCCGATAGCCGGTCTGGTACATCGCCGCGAGCGCGCCCTGCTGGTCGATGCTGGCCGATTCGATCCGGTACGCATCGAGCGCGATGTCCTGGGTGGCGGAGCCGAACGCCACCAGCAGCGCGCACAGCACCAGCGCCTGCAGGCTGGCACGCGGGTCGGCCAGCGCCATGCCGACCAGCCCGGCCACGATCGCGCATTGCGCCAGCAGCAGCCAGCTGCGTCGGCGCCCGAGCCAGCGCGTCAGCCACGGCAGCGGCAGCCGATCGACCAGCGGTGCCCAGGCCCACTTCAGTCCGTAGGCCAGGCCGATCCACGACAGGTAGCCGATCGTGGCGCGCGCAATGCCGGCCTCGCGCAACCAGAACGACAGCGTGCCGAGCACCAGCAGCAGCGGCAGCCCGGCGGAAAAGCCGAGCAGCAGCATGCGCAGCGCGGCGGGCTCGCCGTACACGCGCAGCACCTCGCGCCAGCCACGGCGCGGTGGCGGCGTGGCGGCGGTCTGGGTGGAGACCGCGCAGACTTGAGATCCGGGGTGATCGCGCATATGTGCCGCAGCTTAGCCGCGTGCGTTCCCGGGGGCGCCGGCCAGCGCCGGGCAGGCGCGCTGCCGGTAGGCTGACGCGTGGCGCATGGCATGTTTGGCCGCGCTGTCGATCGGGATGGGATGACGATGTCGTTCGTGCGCCACCTGCTGGGCTTTGGGCTGCTGCTGGCACTGGTCGGCGCCGGTCACGCTGCGCACGCGCAGCCGGCGGCGCCGCCCGCCGCGGCAACGGGTGCCGGCACGGCCGATGGCGTGCAGGTGCGCAAGCCGCGCCTGTTGCTGGTGCCGGAGTCCACGGTCAATGCCAGCGCCGCGCAGCAGTACGCGCAGATGAAGCAGCAGGCGCAGGCGCGCCGCGTGCTCAATGTCGATGCACCACAGGTGCAGCGCGTGCGCGGTATCGCGCAGCGCCTGATCCCGCACGGCACGCGCTTCAATCCGCAGGCGGCGCGCTGGGCGTGGGAGGTCAACGTGATCGACGCGCCGCAGATCAACGCGTTCTGCATGCCGGGCGGCAAGATCATGGTGTTCGACGGCCTGATCGACACGCTCAAGCTCAGCGACGACGAGCTGGCCGCGGTGATCGGCCACGAGATCGCCCATGCGCTGCTCGAGCATGGCCGCGCGCGCATGAGCGAGCAGGTGCTCAAGGGCGTCGGCATCAATCTGGCAGCGGCCTACTTCGGGCTGAGCGACGTCGGCACCGCGGCGCTGGCGCAGGCCACGCAACTGGCGATCTCGCTGCCGTACTCGCGCGGCCACGAGACGGATGCCGATCTGGTCGGCCTCGAATTGGCGGCGCGTGCCGGCTACGACCCGCGCGCCGCGGTCAGCCTGTGGCGCAAGATGGCGGTGGCCAGCAAGGGCCAGCCGCCGCAGTTCCTGTCGACGCATCCGGGGCACGCGCAGCGCATCGGCGAGATCGAGCGCAACCTGCCGCGGGTGATGGATCTGTATGCAATCGCCGGGCTTGGGCGCTGAGCCGGCGCATCGGGCGGGCGCGGCACGGGTCGTATCGATGTCGTTGTTGAGGCCGGTCGACACTGCGGCAGGTGGTGAGTCGCGCCCCGGCGCAGCGATCACTGCGTTCGTCCGGCGCGGCACGGGCCGCGCGGCTCAATCCTGGTTGGGAGACGTCTGATGGCAACGGTGCTGGTCTTTGCGGGCAGTGCGCGGC
This sequence comes from Burkholderiaceae bacterium, assembly GCA_034522655.1. Taxonomy (GTDB): domain Bacteria; phylum Pseudomonadota; class Gammaproteobacteria; order Burkholderiales; family Burkholderiaceae_F; genus JALHMQ01. The sequence goes on along the minus strand of JAXHLD010000039.1, from coordinate 34,845 downwards.
AGGCGTCACTGAACCGCCAGTTGGCGCAGGCCGGTGCCGACGCGGTCCGCGCTGCCGCGGCGCAGGCGACGCTGATCGACCTCGGCGACTTTCCGATGCCGATCTATCACGGCGACCTGGAAGCCGCCGACGGCGTGCCGCCCAAGGCGGTCGAACTCGGCCGACTGATCCAGCAACACGACGGCCTGCTGATTGCCTCGCCCGAGAACAACGCCTCGGTCTCCAGCCTGCTGAAGAACACGATCGACTGGTTGAGCCGCATCCGAGAGTTCGATCCGCTGGCCGGCAAGACCGCGGCGCTGATGGCGGCCTCGCCCGGCGCCTTCGGCGGTGTGCGCGGCCTGTATCACTTGCGCGCGATTCTCAACACGCTTGGCGTGGAGGTGATCGCCCAGCAGTTCCTGCTGCCGCGCGCACACCAAGCCTTCGCCGCGGACGGCGGGTTCGTCGATCCGAAGCAGGCGGAACAGCTCGCGAAGTTCGCGCAGCGGGTGGTGCGGGCGCGGGGCTGAGCACGGCGGCGTCAAGTCGGCGCGCTCGAGGTTGTTCTGTCGGCGTGCAGCGGCCGCGTCAGCGAATACGGAAGTTGATCGGCACGCAAGTGGTCAGGTCGCGCGGCGGTGGCGGCTCCATTTTCAGTTGCCTGACCGCCCGCAGGGCTGACGGCCCAAAGCCGTACTGGTCGTAGGCGTCGTAGATCGGAAACGCATCCTTTACCGAGCCGTTGGTGCCGAAGACGACGATCATCGACAGGCTTCGCTCGACCCCCTCCACCAGCGCCGAGCGTGGGTAGACGATCGAGTTCAATATCGAGCGGTAATTGGGCACCGACGACGGGTCCGTCACCACGTCGCGTGCATCGACGGCCGCAAGCACTTCGACGACCTGGGCTGGCTCGCCGCTGGCGACGAGCTTGCCATCGACCCGCTCAACCTCAATCGTCTGCAGGCCGCGGAAGCGCGCGATGCTGCATGGGCCGCTGGCGCTCGTGGCGACCGCGTAGACCCACTGCCGGTGCTGCGCCAGCATGGCGTCCGCGAGGTCCGGCCGGGTCGTCGACTGCATCGCGGATTCAGCGACCGCGCCGCGCAGGTCGATGGAAAAGGCGATCTCGAATCGCGCGCGTTCTCCGGCGGCAATGCTGCCGGCCGGCAACTCCGGCGCGAGAATCGCCAGCGGAATGCCCAACACCGCGGGCAAGTAGATACGCGTCGCACTGGGTCCGCTGAGTTGCGGCGTCGGCGCTTTTGGCTCGGTGGCGCAGGCAGCCAGCAGCACTGCGAGGCTGGTCATTAGCAGGCAACGAAACGTCGGACGCATCACAGCCTGCCGGCGTAGTCGATCACCAGCGGCGCGTGATCGCTGAAGCGTTTGTTCAGGTAGATCGACGCTGCCTTGGCTTTGGCGGCAAGTCCCGGCGTGGCGATCTGATAGTCCAGGCGCCAGCCGACGTTCTTGTCCCAGCTGGCGCCGCGATTGCTCCACCACGTGTATTGCTCGGGGCGCGGGTCCAGGCGGCGAAACACATCGACCCAGCCGTGCGTGTCGAACAGCTCGGTCAGCCAGTTGCGCTCGTGCGGCAGGAAGCCCGAGTTCTTCTGGTTGCTGCGCCAGTTCTTCAGGTCGATTTCCTTGTGCGCGATGTTGACGTCGCCGCAGAAGACCACCTCGCGCCCCTCGGCCGCGCAGCGCGCGCGCAGCTGCACCAGATGCGGCAGAAAGGCCGCCAGGAAGCGATCCTTCGAGGCCTGCCGGTGCGGTCCGGCCGCGCCCGACGGGAAGTACACGGAGACCACGGTCACGCTGGCGAAGTCGGCCTCCACGTAGCGGCCCTCGTCGTCGAACTCCGGCACGCCGAAGCCATGCTGCAACCGGCGCGGCTTGCGGGTCGAGTACAGCGCGGTGCCGGCGTAGCCCTTCTTCTGCGCGCAATGAAAGTGCGCGTGCAGGCCGTCGATCGCGCGCAGCGGCTCGGGGATGTCGGCCTCGTGCGCCTTGACCTCCTGCAGGCACAGCACGTCGGCCCCGGTGCGCTTGATCCAGGGCAGCAGGCCCTTCGACTGGGCCGAGCGGATGCCGTTGACGTTGAGGGTGGCCATGCGAATCAAGCCGTTCTCCTGACCGATTTCGAGCGACCGACTGGCGCGGCCTGGCGCGATCGCGCGGGCATAATCGGCGCTCCCCGTTGGCAGACACCGCACTTACGCCGAATGGACCCGCTGCGTCAGAAGTTCATCGAGTTCGCCCTCGACACCGAGGTGCTGCGTTTCGGCGAGTTCATCACCAAGGCCGGCCGCAAGTCGCCGTACTTCTTCAATGCCGGGCTATTCAACCGCGGTGCGGCGCTGGGCAAGCTGGCCCGATTCTATGCACAGACCCTGCTCGCGGCGCGCGACGCCGGCCGCGTGCAGTTCGACATGCTGTTCGGCCCTGCCTACAAGGGCATCACGCTGGCCAGCGCGACCGCCGTGGCGCTCGCCGATCTCGGCTGCGACGTCCCATTTGCCTACAACCGCAAGGAAGCCAAGGACCACGGCGAAGGCGGCCTCATCGTCGGCGGCCCGCTGGCGGGCCGGGTGATGATCATCGACGACGTGATCACGGCCGGCACCTCGGTGCGCGAGTCGGTGCAGCTGATCCGGCAGGCCGGCGCCAGTCCGGCCGGCGTGCTGATTGCGCTCGACCGCATGGAGCGCGCCGGACCCGACAGCGCCTTGTCGGCGCACTCGGCGGTGCAGGAAGTGGAGAAGCTCTACGCGATGCCCGTGATTGCCATCGCTTCGCTGGCCGACCTGCTTTCATTCATCGACACCGGCGCCGAGACGGCGCTGGCGCTGCGACCGCACCGTGACGCGATGATGGCCTATCGCGCGCGTTATGGAGCCTGAGGCATGACAACTGCTGCCCGCTGCCTGTCTGCGCTTGCCCTGCTGTTGGCCGCGCCGCTGGTGCAGGCGCAGCTGTACGTCTGCACCGATGCGCGCGGCCGCACCATCACCGGCGACAAGCCGCCCGCGGAATGCGCCGACCGCGCGGTGCGCGAGCTGCGGCTCGACGGCAGCGTGCGGCGCGTGATCGAGCCGCCGCTGACGCCCGAGCAGAAAGCCGCGCGCGAAGCGGAGGCCAAGCGCCAGCGCGACGAGGCCGAGAAGCAGCGGTCGCAGATGCGACGCGACCTGGCACTGCTGGAAACCTATGCGAGCGAGGCCGAGATCGAGGAAACGCGCAATCGCGCGCTCGGCTCGCGCCAGCAACTGATCGACCGCGCGCAGCAGCGGCTGCTGGAGCACCAGAAGGACCGCAAGAAGCTCGAGGCCGAGGCCGAGTTCTACGCCAAGCGCGAGATGCCCGACAAGCTCAAGCGCTCCTTCGAAGGCAACGCCTCGCTGTTGCGCAGCGAGCAGCGCATCATCGACGACGTGCGCGCCGACATGGATCGTGTGAACGCCCGCTTCGATGCCGAACTGAAGCGTTGGCGCGACCTTGTCACGGCCGGCGCCCAGCCGGTCCAGCGACCGGTCGTCCCACCCCAATAGCCCACCGCGCCGGCTGCGCGCCCGCCGCGCACCGCTGGTCGGCCCGGGCGCGGCCATTGGTCTCACGTCCGTCATCCAAACGCCTCAGTTGCACGCAGTGTTATGGGCGGGCATTCGATCCGGCGAATGTGTGCGCACGCTTGCGCGCTGACTGCATTGCGGATTGTTGCACCAGACCAAATTTTCAGGGAATTCTTCCCGTACGATTTGCCATCGCACTCGTGCCGCGTGAGTCGGCGGCATTGGGCGCATGACCGTAGGGAGGATCGCCATGACGCTGAAGATCGGAACCGTTTTCAAGACCATGCTATGGACCGCCCTGGTCGGCGCGAGCGCGGCGCTGGTCGCATGTGGCGGCGGCGGGGGTGATGCGCCGGCGCCGGTTGCCGGCATGGGCACGGTGCGCGTCGCGCTGACCGATGCGCCGCGCTGCAAGGTCGGCAACGACGACCTGGAAAAAGTCTTCGTGACCGTCGAGCGGGTCCGCATCAACGAGTCCGTCGACGACAATCCGCGCAGCGGCTGGCACGACATCAACATCAGCCCGGCGAAGAAGATCAATCTGCTCGACCTGACCAACGGCCGACTCGAAGAACTCGGCGTGCTGCCGATTCCCGCGGGCACCTACTCGCAGGTGCGCCTGGTGCTGAGCCCGAACGGCGGCGCCGGCGCACCGGCCAACTCGGTGGTGCTCGACGGCACGACCGCCGAGATCCCGCTGCGCACGCCGAGCGCGGCGCAGAGCGGGCTGAAGATCATCCGGCCGTTCACCGTGGCACCGAACACGCTGGTCGACCTCGTGATCGACTTCGATGCCTGCCGCTCGATCGTCGCGCTCGGCAACGGCGGTTTCCTGCTGAAACCGGTGCTGACCGCTGATCTGCGCTCGGTCGCGGCGATCGCCGGCTACGTCGATCCCGCAGCAGCCAACGTGATGGTGTCGGCGCAGAAGGGCGGCAAGTTGGTACGCAGCACGCTGCCGGCAAGCAATGGCGCGTTCGTGCTGGCCTACCTCGATCCGGCCAACGGGCCGTACGACGTCGTGTTCACCTCGCTGGCGCGCGGCACCAGCGTGGTCGCCGCGGTGCCGGTGGCCACCACGGCGGTGACGACGCTGAGCACCGCCAGCGCGCCGATCCCGCTGCCGGCGGCCGCCACCACGCGCACCGCCAGCGGCACGCTGTCGCCGAGCGCGGCGCGCGACACCGCCGTCTTGCGCGCGCTGCAGTCAGTGGGCAGCGTGGCCGCGGTCGAGGTGGCGACCACCAACGTCAACCCGACCGACGGTTCCTACACCCTACCGCTGCCGACCGCGGCACCGCTGCTTGCGACCTACGCGCTGCCATTGCCGCTGACCTTCGCGTCGCCGGCCAGTCCGCCGGCCGACTTCAGCTACCGGCTGGAAGCCAGCGCCATCGGCTACGTGACGCAGACGCAGAACATTGGTGCGGGTACGGCTGCGGCGATCTGGAGCCCGACGCTGGTGGTCGCGCCGTAGACGTTGCACGCTCCAACGCAAACGGCCCGCAATCGCGGGCCGTTTCGTTTGCAGCGGCGGTCGGTTTGATCAGCTCGTCAGCTTGCGGCGCAGGATCTCGTTGACCTGCTGCGGGTTGGCCTTGCCCTTGGTCGCCTTCATAGCCTGGCCGACCAGCGAGTTGAAGGCCTTTTCCTTGCCGGCGCGGAACTCGGCCACCGGACCGGGGTTGGCGGCCAGCACCTCGTCGATCAGCTTCTCGATCGCGCCGACGTCGGAGATTTGCTTGAGGCCCTTCGCCTCGATGATCGCGTCGGCCGAAGCGCCCTCCTTCGCCCAAAGCGCGGCGAAGATGTCCTTCGCAGTCTTGTTGTTGATGGTGCCGTCGAGCACTCGGTTGACCAGGCCGGCGAGTTGCACTGGCGAAACCGGTGCCGCGTCGAGTTCGATGCCGGCACTGTTCGATGCTGACGAAACCTCACCCATTAACCAGTTCGACACAGCCTTCGCAACGCCAGGCATGCGCTGTTCAACGATTCGCGGATTCTGTGCGAGAGACTCGCAAACACCCTTCAGTGCGGCTTCGAAGTAACCAGCCATCGCCTTGCTCGCCGTCAGCACGCTGGCGTCGTACTCCGGCAAGCCGAAGTCGTGCACGAAGCGTTCGCGCATCGCTCCAGGCAGTTCGGGCATCGTGGCCTTCACGCGCTCGATCCACTCGGCGCTGATCGCCAGCGGCAGCAGGTCCGGATCGGGGAAGTAGCGATAGTCCATCGCGTCTTCCTTGCTGCGCATGCTGCGGGTTTCGTCGCGGTCCGGGTCGTACAGGCGTGTCTCCTGCACCACCGTGCCGCCGTCCTCGATCAGCTCGATCTGTCGCCGCGCCTCGAACTCGATCGCCTGCTGCATGAAGCGAAAGCTGTTGAGGTTCTTGATCTCACAGCGGGTGCCGAGCTTTGGATCGCCCACGCGACGCACCGAGACGTTGGCATCGCAGCGGAAGCTGCCTTCCTGCATGTTGCCGTCGCAGATGCCGAGCCACACCACCAGCGAGTGCAGCGCCTTGGCGTAGGCCACCGCCTCGGCGGCGGCACGGGCAACGTCCGCCACGCGGATGTCCGGCTCGGAGACGATCTCCAGCAGCGGCGTGCCGGCACGGTTGAGATCAATGCCGCTCATGCCGTGGTAGTCCTCGTGCAGGCTCTTGCCGGCGTCTTCCTCCAGGTGCGCGCGGGTGAGCTTGACGGTCCTGGCGTAGGGCTCACCTTTCTTCGGAGTGACGACGAAGCTCAGCGAGCCGCCCTGCACCACCGGGATCTCGTACTGGCTGATCTGGTAGCCCTTGGGGAGGTCCGGGTAGAAGTAGTTCTTGCGCGCGAAGATGCTCTTCGGCGCGATCGTGGCGCCGATGGCCAGACCGAAACGGATCGCGCGCTCGACTGCGCCCTCATTGAGCACCGGCAGCACGCCGGGCAGCGCGAGGTCGATCACGCTCGCCTGCGTGTTGGGTGCCGCGCCGAACGCGGTGCTGGCGCCCGAGAAGATCTTGCTTGCGGTCGAAAGCTGCGCGTGCGTCTCGAGGCCGATGACGACTTCCCAAGCCATGTCCTCGCTCCTCAGTAACCGACCGGAACGCGCCGATGCCAGTCGGTTTCGCGCTGGTATGCATGCGCGATGCCGAGCATCTTCGCTTCCTCGAAGTGGTTGGTCATCAGCTGCAGGCCGACCGGCCGGCTCTTCGCACCGAAGCCGCAGGGGATGCTCATGCTCGGGATGCCAGCGAGCGAGCCGGGCACCGTGTACAGGTCCGCCAAGTACATCGCGACAGGATCGGCGGCCTTCTCGCCGAAGCCGAACGCCACGCTGGTCGTGACCGGGCTCATGATCACGTCGCACCGCTGGAACGCGAGCTGGAACTCGTCGGCGATCAGGCGTCGAACCTTCATCGCCTGGATGAAGTAGGCGTCGTAGTAGCCGTGGCTCAGCACATAGGTGCCGATCAGGATGCGGCGCTTGGGTTCGGGGCCGAAACCTTCGGCGCGCGACTTCTTGATCATGTCCGCGAGATCGGCGTACTTCGCTGCGCGAAGGCCGTAGCGCACGCCGTCGAAGCGGCTGAGGTTCGAGCTCGCCTCGGCCGGCGCGATCACGTAGTACACGGGAATGCCGAGTTCGGCGTTCGGCAGGCTGATCTCGACCAGCTGCGCGCCAAGCTTCTCGTAGGTGCGCAACGCCTCCCGCACCGCCGCTTCGACGTCGGGCTGCAGGCCGGCACCGAAGAATTCCCTGGGCACGCCGATGCGCAAGCCCTTGACGCCGTTGTTGAGTTCTCGCGTGAAGTCTTCCGCCGGTCGATCCAGGCTGGTCGAGTCTTTCGGATCGAAGCCCAGCATGCTGTTGAACACCAGTGCGCAGTCCTCGGCCGAGTACGTCATCAATCCGGCGGTGTCCAGGCTGGAGGCGAAGGCGATCATTCCCCAGCGCGAAGGCCGCCCATAGGTGGGCTTGGTGCCGGTGATGCCGGTGAAGGCCGCCGGTTCGCGGATCGAGCCGCCGGTGTCGGTGGCGGTGGCCATCGGCGCAATGCGCGCCGCGACAACCGCACTCGATCCGCCCGAAGAGCCGCCCGGCACTGCGCCCTTGTCCCACGGATTGAGCACGTTGCCGTAGGCACTGTTCTCGTTGGACGAGCCCATCGCGAACTCGTCGCAGTTCAACTTGCCAAGACAGACCATGCCGGCCTGCTTGAGGTTGGCCACCACGGTGGCGTCGAACGGGCTCATATAGCCCTGCAGCATCTTCGAACTCGCAGTGCTGGCCCAGTCGCGCGTGACGAAGATGTCCTTGTGCGCCATCGGCACGCCGAGCAGGGCGCCGCTTTCTCCCTGGGCGCGGCGCGTGTCGGCGGCGCGTGCCTGCGCCAGCGTGATCTCGGGCCGCACGTCGAGGAAGGCATTCAGGTCGCGATGCGCCTCGACGCGCGCGAGGAAGGCCTGCGCCAGCTCGACCGCGGAGACCTTCTTGGCATTGAGCAGGCGGCCCAGCTCGGCGATCGATGCGTGTGCGAGCTCAGTCACGCTGGCCTCGCGCGGCCGGCCACGGGCGGCTCATGTCGTGATGCCTCATTCGATGACCCGCGGCACGAGGAAAAGGCCGTCCTGCTGTGCCGGCGCGTTGCTCAAGTTGGCGTCGCGGTCGATGGTCTCCGTCGCCGCGTCGGGGCGCAGCCGCTGCACGCCGCCGAGCGGATGCGCCATCGGCTCCACGCCCGTGGTGTCCACCTGCTGCATGCGCTCGATCATCGCGAAGATGTCGTTCAGCTGCGCCAGCGTGGCGCTGGCCTGTTCGTCGGTGATCTCGATGCGCGCCAGGTGCGCGATGCGGCGGACGTCGTCGAGCTGCATGGATATGGCGGCGAGGGCGGTCTGGAGGCAATGCGGGGGATGCCGGCTAGGCCTTCCGAATCAAGGCCTTGGCCGGGATTCTTCAGCGGAGTGGGTATTATCTCACCATCGGTCTGCGCCTCTGTCATGGCGCGCCCTCATCGCCCCAGCCCGACGTTGCGTGAAGCGTCGCTGCCGGGGCCTGCATCGGCATCAAGAAGGCGGTACATGTTCGGCTTCCTGCGCAGCTACTTCTCGAGCGATCTGGCGATCGACCTCGGCACCGCCAATACCCTGATCTACGTCCGTGGCAAGGGCATCGTGCTCGACGAGCCCTCGGTGGTGGCGATCGCGCAGGAGGGCGGTCCCAACGGCAAGCGCATGATCCGCGCGGTCGGCCGCGAAGCGAAGCAGATGCTCGGCAAAGTGCCCGGCAACATCGAGGCGATCCGCCCGATGAAGGACGGCGTGATCGCCGACTTCGACGTCACCGAGCAGATGTTGAAGCAGTTCATCAAGATCGTGCATCCGAGCACGTTGCTGGCGCCGAGCCCGCGCATCATCATCTGCGTTCCCTGTGGTTCCACCCAGGTCGAGCGCCGCGCGATCAAGGAGTCGGCCGAGGCCGCGGGCGCCAGCCAGGTGTTCCTGATCGAGGAGCCGATGGCGGCGGCGATCGGCGCCGGCTTGCCGGTGAGCGAGGCCAGCGGCAGCATGGTGGTCGACATCGGCGGCGGCACGACCGAGGTCGCGGTGATCTCGCTCGGCGGCCTGGTCTACAAGGGCAGCGTGCGCGTCGGCGGCGACAAGTTCGACGAGGCCATCATCAACTACATCCGTCGCAACTACGGCATGCTGATCGGCGAGCCCACCGCCGAGACGATAAAGAAGGAAATCGGTTCGGCCTTTCCCGGCTCCGAGGTCAAGGAGATGGAGGTCAAGGGCCGCAACCTGAGCGAGGGCATCCCGCGCTCGTTCACCATCAGCAGCAACGAGATCCTCGAGGCGCTCACCGACCCGCTGAACCAGATCGTGAGCGCGGTGAAGATCGCGCTCGAGCAGACACCGCCCGAACTTGGCGCCGACATCGCCGACCGCGGCATGGTGCTCACTGGCGGCGGCGCGCTGCTGCGCGACCTCGACCGCCTGCTGATGGAAGAAACCGGCCTGCCGGTGATCGTGGCCGAGGACCCGCTGACCTGCGTCGTGCGTGGCTGCGGCACGGCGCTCGAGCGGATGGACAAACTGGGCTCGATCTTCGCCAACGGCTGAGGCGACGATGGGTGAGGCCGCCTTCGGCGTCCCATGACGGCGCCGCGCGCCGATGAGCCAGCCTGCGGGCGGCATGGACGGCGGGCGCTAGCCCGCGCCTAGGTGGCGCCAGCCGCCGCCATCATCATTCGCCATGCAATCGGGCCCCCCGCCACTTTTCAACCAGGGCGTGCCGGCGCGTGCCCGGCTCGCGTTCTTCTCGTTTCTCGCGATCGCGCTGATCGTCGTCGATTCGCGCGTGAAGGCGTTGGAAGCGGTGCGGCTCGGCGTCGGCGTGGTGCTGTATCCGCTGCAGCAGGCGATGCTGGTGCCGGGTGATCTTGCAGCCCGTGTCGGCGCCTATTTCACCTCGGTGGCCAGCCTGTCGCGCGAGAACGAGGCACTCCGGCGCGAGGCGGTGGAACGCGGCCAGCTGCTCACGCAGACCGAGCAGCTGCGCGCCGAGAACGAGCAGTTGCGTCGCCTGATGGGCGCGCGCGAGCGCGTGACGGCGCGCAGCACGCTGACCGACGTGCTGTACGAAACGCGCGACCGCTTCTCGCGCAAACTGGTGGTCGACAAGGGCGTGGCCGACGGCCTGAAGCCCGGCCAGCCGGTGATGGATGCGGTTGGCGTCGTGGGGCAGATCACCCGTGTGTTTCCGGCGACGGCCGAGATCACGCTGATCACCGACAAGGAGCAGTCGATCCCGGTGCAGATCCTGCGCAATGGCCTGCGCGGCGTGGCCTACGGCGGGGTCGAGCCGGGCACCCTCGACCTGCGCTTCATGGCCAGCAATGCCGACGTCAGCCAGGGCGATGTCGCGGTCACCTCCGGGCTGGACGGCGTCTACCCGCCCGGGCTGCCGGTGGCCACCGTGGCGCGGGTCGAGCGCAACGTGCGCGACCAGTTCGCGCGCATCGTGCTGACGCCCTCGGCCGGCGTGCACAGCAATGCGCACCTGCTGGTGCTGATGGTCGATCCGGCCGCTACGCCGCCGCGTCCCCCCGAGGAGAAGCGCGAAGCGCTGCGCAAGGGCGGGCGCAAGTGATCGCGGTCGTGCGCAACGAAGCGAGCGCGCTGCGCGGCGTGCGTGCAGGGGGGGGCGCTGCCCGGCCGGCATGCGCCGCGACCGCGCCGCACCCTGGCCGCTGCAGTCGAATCGGCTATCCGCGGAGGTGCGCATGACGGGTCGCAAGCCGCCGGGTCGCGGTCTGCTCGACGCCGTGCGCGAGGCGTTCGGCGCCGGTCGCAGCACGCGCCCGCTGGTGTCGCCTCCGGTGTCGCCATCGGTGTCGATGAGCGAGCCGGTGGAGCTGGGCAGCGGCGCCGCGCTGCGCGGCTATCGCCCGCAGTACCTGCTGCGCCCGGTCAACCCGCTGTTCATCTGGTTCAGCCTGCTGGCGGCGTTCCTGCTCAACCTGCTGCCGTGGGGGCAGACGGCCGGCGTGCCCGACTTCCTCGCCATCGCGCTGGTGTTCTGGAACGTGCATCAGCCGCGCCGGGTCGGCATGGCGGCCGCCTTCGTGTTCGGCCTGCTGATGGACGTGCACGATGCCTCGCTGTTCGGCGAACACGCGCTGGCCTACACGCTGCTGTCGTACGGGGCCATCGCGCTGCACCGGCGCATCCTGTGGTTTCCGGTCGGGCTGCAGATGCTGTACGTCGCGCCGCTGCTGCTGCTGGCGCAAGTGGTGCTGCTGCTGTTGCGCCTGTGGGTCGGCGGCGCCTTTCCGGGCTGGGTGCACTTCCTCGACAGCGTGGTCGGGGCGCTGATCTGGCCGTTCGTCAGCGGCCTGCTGCTGGCGCCGCAGCGCCGACCGACCGACCGCGACGAGACGCGCCCGCTGTAGCGGCGGCCGCCGGCGCGCCCGGCGCGGCCGACTAGTCGGCTAGGCTTGCGCACGCCGGGAGCCTTGCTTCGTGTCCGCTTCGTCCTTTCCTGCCCTGTCCTCGACCGCCGCACCCGCGATGCCGGCCGCGGCCGAGGACACCGTGTCGCTGTCGCTCGCCGTGGCCGGCGCGCTGCTGCAGCAGGTCGAGGCGCGCCTGTCGCTGGACCCGGCCGGCGCACGTGCCGACGCGCGCGTGCTGATCGACGCCGCGCTGCCCGAACTCGATCCGGAGGCGCTTGGCCGCGCCTGGCGCGTGGTCGGCCTGTCGCACGGTCACGAGAGTGCCCCGCAGGCGGCGGTGCACGCCTTGGAGCGGGCCCGCGGCATCTTCGCGCGCGCCGGCCTGGCGCGCTGGGAGGGCGTGGCGACCTGCGACCTGGCCACCCTGCATGGCAACCAGCTCGGCCGTACCGCGGTGGCGATCGAACTGTTCGAGCAGGCGCTGCAGCGGGCGGCGCAGGTGGGCAGCGCCGCCGACGAAGGGCGGGCGCTGGCGCTGCTCGGCTCACTGCTCGGCCGCATCGAACGCTTCGACGACGCCGAGCGCCTGTTGCGGCGGGCGGTCGATCTGCTCGCTGGACCCGGCGATACCGCCGCGTCGCTGTCGGCGCTTGGCAACCTCGGCTACCTGCTGCTGCTGCGCGGTCGCTATGCGGAGGCGCGCAGCGCGCTCGAGCGCGTGCTGGCCGAGGACCCGACCGCGCGCGAATCGCTCGACGCACTGCCGTCGCGCATGAGCCTGGCGCTGGCACTGGCCCACCTGGGCGATCCGGACGCCGGCCTCGCGGTGCTGGCCGAGTGCGAGCCGCTGCTGCTGGCGGCCCGTGCCTACAGTCGCATCGATCACGCGCAGACGCTCGGCCGCATTCACCTGCTGGCGGGGCGGCCGGAGGCGGCTTTGGCCGCGCTGCAAGCGGCGCTCGACCTGGCGCGCGCCACCGACCACGGTGCCGCCGCGGTCGACTGCCTGCGCTACCTGACCGAGGCGGCCGAGCGCGCCGGCAACCTGCGTGCCGCGCTGGCGGCCGAGCGTGAACTGCGCACGGCCGAACGCCAGCAGTTCGACGCGCACAGCGCGGCGCAGTTGCGCACGCTCGAAGCCAACCTTCAGCTCGAGGCGAGCGAGCGCGAGAATCGCGCGCTCGAAGCCGCGCGGCAGGAGCTGTCCGCCCGCATCGATGAACGCACCGCCGAGCTGCGCGCGGAGGTCGAGGAACGGCGGCGCGCCGAGCAGCGCGCGGCGCGCCTGGCGCAGTCCGACTGGCTGACCGAACTGCCCAACCGGCGTGCCTTCGAGGCGGCCCTGCCGGTGCACATGGCGGGCGCGACCGATGGCCGGCGGCTTGGCCTGTGCTTCGTCGATCTCGATCGATTCAAGACCATCAACGACCTGCACGGCCACGACGCCGGTGACGCTGTGCTGCGGGCCGCCGCGGCGCGGCTGGTGGCGGTGGCGCCGCCTGGCGCGCTGGTGGCGCGCCATGGCGGCGACGAATTCGTGCTGCTGATTCCGGCCGCCAGCGCCCCAGCGGTGGAGCGTGTGGCGGAGGCGATCGTGGCGGCGTTCGACCCGCCACTGCAGGTCGGTGGGGCGCCGCTGGCGATCGGCTGCAGCGTTGGCGTGGCGATTGCGCCCGACGACGTGAGCGACGCCCCGACCCTGCTGCGGCGGGCCGATCACGCACTGCGCGAAGCGAAGCGTCAAGGGCGTAACCGCTGGGTGCGGCTGGAGGCGCCGTCGTGGCACGACGTCGAGCGTCGCGCGCGGCTGGAAGCCGATCTGGCCGGCGCCTGGACCCGTGGCGAAATGGCCCTGGTGTACGAGCCGCAATGGCAGCTGGCGGATGGCACGCTGGCCGGGGTCGAGGCGCTGCTGCGCTGGCAGCACCCGGTGCTGGGCGCAGTCCCGCCCGGTCTGTTCGTGCCGCTGGCCGAGGAGAACGGCCAGATCCGGCCGCTGGGCCAGTGGGTGCTGGGCGAGGCGCTGGCGGCGGCGCGTCGCATCGAGACTCAACTGGCCGGCGCTGCGCCGCGCTGGTCGATGGCGATCAACGTGTCGCTGCCGCAGCTGCTGGCGGTGGACTTCGCCGAGTTGGCGGTCGAGGCGGCGCGCGCCATGGCCTGGCCGCTGCAGCGCCTGCAGTTCGAGCTCACCGAGTCGATCCAGATGCATCGGCAGGAGCCGGTGCTGGCCAACATCCGCGCGCTGCACGGGCGCGGCGCCAGCTTCGCGCTGGACGACTTCGGCTCCGGCTTCGCCAGCTTCAGCCAGCTGCAGCAACTGCACTTCGCCAAGCTGAAGATGGACCGCTCGATCGTGCACGCGATGACCGCCGGGGCGGCCTCGCGCTCGATGGCGCGCGCCATCGCCGCCCTGGCGCGGGCGCTGCACATGCGCGCCAGCGCCGAAGGGGTGGAGACCCAGGCCCAGCTCGACTGCCTGCGTGACGAAGGCTTCGACGAGGGCCAGGGTTTCCTGCTGGCGCGCCCGGTCGACGAATCCCAGGTGGCAGCGCTGGCGGTGCGCCGGCCGTCGCTGCTGCAAGACCCGGCGGGCGCCTGAGCCGCGTCCCCCGCAGGCCGCCGCGCGGCGCGCATGGACGGCAGGAATTGGCGGCGCGGACCGGCCCGTCTCGCGTCCTGCCCGGCGCGGCGCGCACCTACAATTGCGCGGTGCATGCACGAGGTGTCGATGTGATGGCGATGGCGGTGCGCCGGTCCCTGACCGGCGTGCGGGGGTGCGCGCGTGCTTGACCGCCTGTTCCGCCGCCGGCGCCGCCGGCGCGACACCGATGCGATGTGGCTCGGCCCGCGCAGCAAGGCGATGCGCAACACCGAGCGCGAGCTGTGGCAGTTCCGCTCGCGCGCGCTGGTGGCGGGCCTGTTCGTGTTCGCCTGCTTCGGCCTGCTGCTGGCGCGCTTCGTCTGGCTGCAGCTGGTCAAGCACGACGACTATTTCGCGCGCGCCGAGCAGAACCGCATCGCCGTGGTGCCGGTCACCGCCAATCGCGGACTGATCAAGGACCGCAACGGCGTGGTGATCGCGCGCAACTACGCGGGCTACACGCTGGAGATCAACCCGCGCGAAGTGGCCAACGTCAACGCCCTGATCGACGAGATCGCCCAGGTGATCGAGGTGCAGCCGCGTGACCGCCGGCGCTTCAAGAAGCTGCAGGAGGAACTGAAGGGCGCCGACTCGATCCCGATCCGCACCCGCCTGACCGACGAGGAAGTGGCGCGCTTTTCCGCGCACAAGTTCCGCCTGCAGAAGGTCGAACTGAAGGCGCGTCTGTTCCGACACTACCCGCTCGGCGAGACCGGCAGCCACATGCTCGGCTACATCGGCCGCATCAGCCAGGCCGACAAGGAGCGCATCGCCAAGTGGGAGGATGCCGACGACTACGTCGGCACCGAGTACATCGGCAAGGTCGGCATCGAGCAGAGCTACGAGAAGGAACTGCACGGCACCACCGGCGTCGAGGAAGTCGAGATCACCGCCGGCGGGCGCGCCGTGCGCACGCTGAACCGCACGCCGGCGATCCCCGGCAACAACCTGATCCTTTCGGTCGACATCAAGCTGCAGGAGGTCGTCGAGCGCGCCTTCGGCGATCGCCGCGGCGCGCTGATCGCGATCGAGCCCGGCAGCGGCGACGTGCTCGCCTTCGTCTCCAAGCCGACCTTCGACCCCAACCTGTTCGTCGACGGCATCGACCCGAAGAACTGGGACGAGCTCAACACCGACATCGACAAGCCGCTGCTGAACCGCGCGTTGCGCGGCACCTATCCGATCGGCTCCACCTACAAGCCGTTCCTGGCGCTGGCCGCGCTCGAGACCGGCAAGCGGCGCGCCGACACCGTGATCTACGACCCCGGCTACTTCATGTTCGGCGGGCACAAGTTCCGCGACAGCGCCAAGGTGCCGCTCGGGCCGGTCAACATGCACGCCTCGATCGTCAAGTCGAGCGATGTCTACTACTACAAGCTGGCCGATGACCTCGGAGTGGATGCGATCCACGACTTCATGAAGCCGTGGGGCTTCGGCCAGATCACCGGCATCGATCTGGACGGCGAGCAGCAGGGCATCCTGCCCTCGACCGCGTGGAAGGAGCGGCGCCTGAAGCAGAAGTGGTACCCGGGCGAGACCATCTCGGTTGGCATCGGGCAGGGCTACAACAGCTTCACCCTGCTGCAGCTGGCGCATGCCACCGCCAACCTCGCCAACCGCGGCGTGGTGATGAAGCCGCACCTGGTCAAGCAGGTCGAGGACGCGCGCAGCGGCGAGAAGCGGCTCACGGTGCCGTCCGAGAGCTACCGCATCCCGGTCAAGCCGGACCATCTGAAGACCATCTTCGATGCGATGGTCGACGTCAACATCACCGGCACCGGGCGCGCCGCCTTCCTCGGCGCGCCTTACAAGGTGGCCGGCAAGACCGGCACCGCGCAGGTGATCACGATCAAGCAGAACGAGAAGTACGACGAGAACCGCATCAACGAGCGGCACCGCGACCACTCGCTGTTCATCGCCTTCGCGCCGGCCGAGGACCCGAAGATCGCCATTGCGCTGCTGGTGGAAAACGGCGGCTTCGGCTCGCGCGCCGCCGCGCCGATCGCGCGCCAGGCGATCGACTACTACCTGCTCGGCAAGGTGCCCAACGCGCCGGCCGATCTGGGCGACGACGATGGCCCGGCGAGGCCACCGGTGGTGGCGCAGGTGGGGGCGACGCGATGACAGGTCGGCCGGTGCATTCGTCAATCATCGCCATCGGCGATACGCGTGCGCCTTTTGCGCGCGTATCGCCGGCCGATCTGGGCGACGACGACGGCCCGGCGAAGCCGCCGGTGGTGGCGCAGGCGGGGGGCACGCGATGAGCGCGGTCGTTCAATCCCGCGCCGCGCTGTTCCTGCGTGAACGGCTGGCGGTGTTCGACCCGGCGCTGCTGGCGATCATCGGCGCGCTGGCGATCATCGGCCTGCTGACGCTGTACTCGGCGGGCGCCGACTATCCGTGGCGCTTCACCGACCAGATGCGCAACTTCGCGATCGCCGCGCTGGTGATGTTCGTGTTCGCCAACATCTCGCCGGCGACGCTGATGAAGTTCGCGCTGCCGGCCTACCTGACCGGGGTGGCGCTGCTGCTCGGGGTCGAGTTCTTCGGCACCACGGTCAAGGGCGCGACGCGCTGGCTCAACCTCGGCGTCATCACGATCCAGCCGTCGGAGATCATGCGGCTGGCGCTGCCGATGATGCTGGCCTGGTACTTCCACAAGCGCGAGGCGCAGATCCGCACACTCGACTTCATCGTGGCGGCCGCGCTGGTCGCGATCCCGGTGCTGCTGATCGCGCACCAGCCCGATTTGGGCACCGCGCTGCTGGTGCTGGCGGCCGGCGCCTTCGTGATCTTCTTCGCCGGCCTGCCATGGAAGTGGCTGGTCACGCTGGTCGTGGCCGGACTGGCGTTCCTGCCGCTGGCCTGGACCCTGATGCACGACTACCAGCGCCAGCGCGTGCTGACGTTGATCGATCCGTCGCAGGATCCGCTCGGCAAGGGCTTCCACACGCTGCAGGCGATGATCGCGATCGGTTCCGGTGGCGTGTTCGGCAAGGGGTGGATGCAGGGCACGCAGACCCACCTCGAGTTCATTCCGGAGCGCACCAGCGACTTCATCTTCGCCGTGTTCTCGGAGGAATTCGGTCTGGTGGGGAACCTGGTGTTGATCGGCCTTTTCTTCGCTTTGGTGCTGCGCGCGCTGTCCATCGGGCTGGGCGCAGCTACGCTTTTCGGACGACTGATGGCGGGGGCGATTGCCCTCATCATCTTCACCTACTGCTTCGTCAACATGGGCATGGTCAGCGGCATCCTGCCGGTGGTGGGCGTGCCGCTGCCGTTCATCAGCTACGGCGGCACCGCCCTCGTCACCCTCGGCATGGCCTGCGGCATGTTGATGAGCATCCATCGACATCGAAAACTGGTGCAGACATGAACTACGGCAAGTCCCCGATCCCGCTTCGATTGCTGTTCACCGCCGCCTGCTCGCTCGGCCTCGGCGTGCTCGCCGGTTGCAGCACGATGTCGAGCTGGGGTTCGAAGACGGCCGATGCCGTCAGCGGCGCCGGTGCCGCCGTGCGCGACAGCGTGACCGGTGCGCCGCCGGTCATGGCCGCGCCCGCGGGCCGCCGCGCCAACGACGCCGCGCCGCCGCGGCAGCCCGCCGCGACCGCGCCCGCGTCGGCGGTCGGCCTCGGCAGGCCCGAGCCCGGCGCCGAGATACCGGCGCCTGCACCGGCCCCGTCGCTGCCGCGGCGCCTGCTGCCAGCCCCAGCGCCGGTGCCACCGCCAGTGGCGGTGCCCGTGCCGACGCCTGCCCCGCGCGCCGGCAGCGCGGGCCGCAGCGCCGGCGCCGACGCCCGCACCGCGTGGGACCGCAGCGGCGCCGGCACCGGTGGCGGCAGCGCCAGCACCGGCCGCAACACCTCGCACCGTCCCGGCGCCGGCGCCTGCACCGACGCCAACACCGATGCCAACACCGACGCCAACACCGCGCCCCGCGCCGGCTGCTGTCCCCGTTCCCACACCGGCACCGGCGCCGCGGGTGGCCGCTGCGCCCGCGCCCGCCAAGGCGGCATCGCCGGTGGTGACCGCAGCGCGGCCGGTCACGCCCGGCAACTACACGGTGCAGGTCGCTGCCTTTGCGGTGGCCGCCAATGCCGAAACCACGCGCGATCGCGTCAATGCGCGCCTGGCCGCAGCGGGCGATCAGCTGCAGGCGGGCGAGCGCACTGCGCAGGTGGTGCGCAGCGGTGAGCGTTCGTTCGTGGTGATCGGTGATCATCCTTCGCGCGCCGGCGCCGAGGATCTCGCCAAGCGCCTGCGCAGCGTGCTGAACCAGGACGTGGCGGTGATCCGCATGTGACGCGCGCTGCGCCTGTCGCTGCACTGACCGGCCGAGCCGCCCGGCCAAACCGCCCGCCGCGCGCGGGCGGTTTGCATGGTGCCGGCCGCTGGCAAGTGCTTCGGTCTTCTCTTGTGCGCGGTCGATCAGGTGACGATCACCGTGGCATCGGTCATGCTCGCGTCTCCCGATCCTCGGTGCCGATCGCCATGTCCCAGCCCGTTGCGCGACTGCCGCTCGCGAGCCTCGCCGTGATCGCCTTGCTGCCGGCCTGCGCATCGATTGCGCTGAACGCGCCACCGCCGGCGGCAGGCGCCGTGGCGGCGCCCGCCGCCGGCGTGACGCCGAGCGACGCCGAACGCTATCCGCCGCCGCGTCCGCGCGACCCGCCGGCCGCGCCGATCGAATCGCCTGCCCTGCCCGTGCCCGACGCGCCGCCGTGGTGCCGGCCACCACCGCGACGCCGCAGCTGCTGCCGCCCCCGTCGGTGCTCGAGCCTGCGCCGACACCCCCACCGACGCCGGCCGCTGCGCCGGCAGCGATGTCCGCCGCGCGCGCGTCGACACCGGTCAAGGACCACCGCGCCGCGCCCGATGCACCGACGCCTGCGGCGTCCGTCCCGCGTCCTGCGCCTGCCGTCGCGCCGCGCGCCGCGGTCGAATCCGCCGCGGCGTCCGACGTCGCTCCAGCCTGGATCGCCGGCCGCTGGTCGGTGCAGGTGGGGGTGTTTGCCGTCGCGCGCAACGCCGAGGCCGCGCGCTCCCGCACCGCTGAGCGCCTTGCAGACGCCGGTATCGCCGGCACCAGCGTGCGCACCGTCGAACGCGACGGCCGCACGCACGTCGTGGTCGGCGCGCTGCCCGACCGGGCGGGCGCGCAGCAACTCGCGGCGCGCTTGCGCACCGTGCTGCAGCAGGACGTGGTGCTGTTCCGGTGGTAGCGGCGCAAGTCCGCGGCGACCGACTCGGGCGCGGCGCCGGTCTCGCGCTGGCCACGCTGCTGGCGGCAGTCCTCGTCGTCGGCTGCGGCTCGACGCCGAAGCCGTCGCGCTCGGGCGGCTTCTACCAGGACGACGGTCCGCCCGACCGGATACCGGCCGACATCGCGCGCCTGCCCGATGCGGTGCCGAAGGCCGAGCCGTTTCACCCGTACGCCAATCGCCCCTACAGCGCGCTCGGCCGCACCTACACGCCGCTCACCGACGATCGGCCGTTTCGGCAGCGCGGCTTTGCCTCGTGGTACGGCAAGCAGTTCCACGGCAACCGTACCGCCAGCGGCGAGAAGTACGACATGCTGGGCATGACCGCCGCCCATCCGACGCTGCCGATCCCGAGCTACGTGCGCGTGACCCATGTGAAGAACGGCGCCAGCGTGATCCTGCGCGTCAATGACCGCGGTCCGTTCAAGCACGATCGCGTGATCGACCTGTCGTACGCAGCGGCGGTCAAGCTCGGCATCGCCGCCGCCGGCACCGGTGAAGTCGAGGTGGTGCGGCTGACGCATGCCGACATCCGTGCCGGCCGCACGGGCGGCGTGGTGAGCGCGGCACGCGACGACTCGGCGCCGATGCTGCCGGCCTCCCCGCGCGCCTTGCTGCCGCCGCCGCAGGCGGCGCTGGCGACCGCGCCGGCGGTGGGCGCCGCTGCGCCGCCCTTAGCGAGCTTGCCCGCGTCGAGTGCTGCCGCGACCGGACGCTGGTCGGTTCAACTGGGCGCCTTCGGCGTCGCCGCCAATGCGCAGGCATTGCGCGAGCGGGTGGCGGTGCTGCTGGCGCAGGAAGACAGTGCGCTGGCGAGCGCAGCGAGCCCGCGCGTCGAACGCGACGGCGACCTGCATCGTGTGTTGGCCGGTCGCTTCGCCGACCGCGCGGGCGCGACGGAGCTGGCGGCGCGCCTCGAACGTGCGCTCGACCGCGAGACGGTGCTGTACCAGCGCTGAGCGCTGGTACAGCGCGTGGCGCGTATCAACGGCTCGCACCCCGCTTCGCGGTTCACGCGTGCCTGGCCATGGGGGAGTCCAGAGGGGGCGGGGAAGCGGCCCCCCCTGCGTCTTCACCATGGGCGGCGGAGCAGCCCCCTTTGCGTCGAAATAAACCGATTCATGGGCGCCTCATCCGGAGGACTATCCTTCGCGCACTTGCGACGGTGATGCTCGCGCAGAGCCAAACACAGGAGCGCCCATGAATCTCGCCGACCTCAAACAGTTCACTGACAAGCGCTGGGACGACGAACTGATCCCGCGCCTGGTCGAGTACGTGAAGGTGCCGGCCAAGAGCCCCGGCTTCGATGCGAGCTGGGCCGCACACGGCTACCTGCAGTCGGTCGTGAAGGAGGCGTTCGCCTGGGGCTTGGCGCAGAAGATCGCCGGCCTGCAGATCGAGATCGTGGCGCTCGACGGCAAGACGCCCTGCATCTTCTTCGACGTGCCGGCCACCGGCGGGCTGGGCAATGCGAAGACCGTGCTGTTCTACGGCCACCTGGACAAGCAGCCCGAGATGGTCGGCTGGCGCGCGGACCTCGGCCCGTGGACGCCGGTGATCGAGGACGGCAAGCTGTACGGGCGCGGTGCGGCCGATGACGGCTACGCGATCTACGCGGCGCTTACGCTGATTGCGGCGCTCGACGCGCAGGGCACGCCACGGCCGCGCTGCGTGGGCATCATCGAAAGCTGCGAGGAGTCCGGCTCGCCCGACCTGCCCGCGTATCTTGATCTTCTGGCGCCGCGCTTCGGCGACGTCGGCCTGGTCGCCGGGCTCGACTCGGGCTGCGGCAACTACGAGCAGCTGTGGGTCACGACCTCGCTGCGCGGACTCGTCGGTGGCACGCTGACGGTGGAAGTGCTGAGCGAAGGTGTCCACTCGGGCAAGGCGAGCGGGCTGGTGCCGAGCTCGTTCCGCATCGCCCGCCAGCTGCTCAACCGCATCGACGATCCGGCCACCGGTCGCCTCGTCGATCCGGCGTTCCATGCGCAGATTCCGGCCGAGCGGTTGCAGCAGGCGCAGGTCGCCGGCGACATCCTCGGCGAGCAGGTGTGGAAGGAGTTCCCCTGGGTCGGTTGCAACCATGGACCGGCGGGCGATGCGTCGGCCCATGCGCATGCGATGCCCACCACCACCGACCCGGTCGAGGGCATCCTCGCGCGCACCTGGCGCCCGGCGCTGTCCGTGACCGGTGCGGCGGGCTTTCCGAGCATCGACTCGGCCGGCAACGTCCTGCGGCCGAAGACGACGCTCAAGCTCAGCCTGCGCATCCCGCCCACCGTCGATGGGGCGAGCGCCACCCGTCAGCTCAGGAAGCTCCTGACCGAGAACCCGCCGTACAACGCCAAGGTCACGTTCGATGCCGACTGGGGCGCCACCGGTTGGAACGCGCCGGCGACCGCAGCGTGGCTGAAACGCGCTGCCGATGAGGCTTCGCGCAGCGTGTGGGGCAAGGACGCCGCGTGGATGGGCGAGGGCGGCACGATTCCCTTCATGAACATGCTGGGCGAGAAGTTCCCGCGCGCGCAGTTCCTGATCACCGGCGTGCTCGGCCCGCACTCCAATGCGCACGGGCCGAACGAGTTCCTTCACATTCCCTATGTCAAGCGGCTGACCGCCGCGGTGGCGGGCATCGTCACGCAGATGCCGGCCTGAGCGGCAAATGCGCGCCGCACACGCACCTCGTCGGCGGCGTCGTTGACCGCATTGCCGGCGGTGGTGCCACCCTGGCAGGACCGCCTGGTCGCGCTGGCGCGGCGCCGCCCGGTCGAGATCGCACTCGGCCTGGTGCTGTTGGCCGGCCTCACGCTGTGGATCTATGCCGGTGTGCGCGGCGCGCTGGCGCAACTGGCGGCCCAGAACCTGCGCACGCTGGTCACGAGCGAGGTGGTCGCGCTCGAAGCCTGGGTCGGCGAGAAGCGGCTCAACGTGCAGCGCTGGGCCGGCGGTGCGCGCGTGGTGGCCGCTGTCGAGCGCCTGGTCGCGCAGGCCGCGGGCGGTGATGCCGCGGTGCTGGCCGCCTGCCGTGGCGACGCCGGCACCGAGCTGGTCACCGCGGTCGACCTGCTGCGCCAGCGCGATGTCGCCGCGGCGATCCACCTTGTAGACCGCGACGGGCGTGTGATCGCCGATCGCGACGGGCGCGCCTGCGGCCTGCTGCTGACCCCGGCGCGGCGCGAGCTCTATGCGCCGGTGTTCGGCGGCGCGGTGCGCTTCACCGCGACCTCGACCGCGCAGGAACGCATCGGCGTGGCGGGCGGCAAGGCCGAGCCCAAGGTGTGGATCGCCGCCCCGGTGGTCAATGCCGCCGGCGAGGCCATCGCCGTGCTCGACATCGGCAAGCCGGCTGCCGAGCGCTTCTCGCAGCTGTTCGAGGCGGCGCGCTCCGGCAACTCGGGCGAGGCGTATGCCTTCGACCTGCAGGGCCGGCTGCTGACCGAGAGCCGGTTTCGCGCCGAGCTGGAAGACAGCGGTCGCCTCAACCGCGGCCAGAGTTCGATCCTGGCACTGCGCCTGACCGATGCCGACGACCAGGGCGCGCCGCAGCTGTCGCGCCTGATCCGCACTGCGCTCGCGGCGCGCGTCGCCCCGGGCGGCGCCAGCTCGGTCGGCGAGGTGCTCACGCCGTACCCGAACTACCTGGGCGAGCGCGTGGTCGGCGCCTGGCGCTGGCTCGACGAGTACGGCTTCGGTGTCGCCGTTGAGGTGTCGGAGGACGAGGCCTTCGCGCCGTTGGCGCGGCTGGAGTCCGCCTTCGCCGTGCTCGGGGCGCTGGTGGGCGGCGCCGGCTTTGCGCTGGTGGTGTCGCTGCTGCGCATGCAGCGCATGGCGCGCGTGGTCGAGGCGGCGCAAGCGGCGATGAAGGCCGGCAACTACGAGCTGTTCGAGGAGATCGGCCAGGGCGGCATCGCGCGCGTCTACCGCGCGCAGCATCGGCTGCTCAAGCGGCCCACCGCGGTCAAGGTGATCCAGCTCGCGCAGTCCACCGACGAGCTGCTGGCGCGCTTCGACCGCGAGGTGCGGCTGTGCAGCCAGCTGATGCACCCGAACACGATCGAGATCTTCGATTACGGCCGCACGCCCGAGGGCCTGCCGTTCTATGCGATGGAACTGCTTGAGGGCGCCACGCTGCAGCAGCTGGTCGAGCGCCACGGGCCGTTCGAGCCGGCGCGCGCCGTGCACGTGCTGCGTGGCGTGGCCGGTTCGCTGGCCGAGGCGCACGAGCGCGGTCTCGTGCATCGCGACGTCACGCCGGCCAACGTGATGCTCTGCCGCAAGGGCGGTCTGCACGACGTGCCCAAGCTGCTCGACTTCGGCTTGATCAAGGACACACACGCGGACGGCACACACACAACCTAGCGATCTCGCGCACGCTCGAAGACTCCTCGGCACACCGTCGTCTACATGGCACACAAAACACAGTCGAGGACCGCCGGACGGTGCCCGGACTTCCAAATCCGACCCTGCTACGCGCTTCGGTCCGGTCGCCGGCTACATGCTCGCCGGCAAGGCGCCGCTCGATGCCAGCACCGATCTGTCGCTCGCTTATCACGTTGTCAACACCGAGCCAGCGCCGATCGCGCAGGTGGCGACGATGCCGGTGCCGCCGGCCCTGGCTGAGTTGATCATGGGTTGCCTCGCCAAGCGCGCCGAGGCGCGGCTGCAGACCGCGGCGCTGATCGGCGAGGCGCTCGATCGCATCGCCATCGACCACCCCTGGCCGCAGCGCGCGGCACGCGCGTGGTGGGCCGCGCATCCGGCGGTCACACCCGGGCGCGACGAGGCTGCGCCCGTGGGTTGAGCGTTCGCGCCGTGCGCGCGCGGCGCGGCCCATCGGACGCATGACCGATCCTGGCTCGCCCGAGCACGCGAGGGGCGAGCCCGGTCGACTCGCTAAGCTCTCGACACCTATTTCCTCGCAGGAGCCGCCCCATGCAGCGCCACTTCACGTTTGCCCTCGTCGCCGCCTTGGCCATCGGCCTGGCCGGTTGCGAAACCATGACCGAAACGCAGAAGGGCACCGCCACCGGCGCCGGCATCGGCGCTGCCGCCGGCGCGGTCATCGGGGCTGCCACCGCCGGCGGCAACCGCGGTCGCAGCGCCGCCAGCGCGGCTACCGTGGTGCCCGCCGCCGTACGCTGGACGTATGTAGCAACGAAGATGGAGGACCAGAAGAAGCAGATGGAGCAGGCTTCCGCGGGGACCGGCATCGGCGTCACCAAGACCGCCGACAACCGTCTGCGCGTGAACATCCCCGCCGACGCCGGCTTCGACGTCAACCGCAGCGAGGTGCGGCCGCAACTGCGCAGCGTGCTCGACCAGTTCGCCGGCAGCATGAACCAGCACAGCGTCACCACCATCGAGATCATCGGCCACACCGACAGCACCGGCAGCGACGCCATCAACAACCCGCTGTCGGTGGCGCGCGCCAGTGCGACGCGCGATTACCTGGCTGGTCGTGGCGTCGCCGCGCAACGCATCAGCACCAGTGGGCGGGGCACCGCGCAAGCCAATCGCCAGGCAGACGACGAGCGAACACCAGCCGCGCACAGACCGGCGGGTGGAGAAGTTATGCCGATCGGAGGCGGCGCCGCAGTAGGCGTGGAGGTGACGCTGGTTGGACGGCCGGCCTGCGCGACCGCACCCCAGCGCGAGCCTCAGTCGCCGGCCTTGCCGCGCAGCGCGGTGAGCGCGGCGTACAGCGTGGCGCGCGGCAAGCCGGTGGCCTTGGCTGCCGCCGCCGCCGCTTTCGATGCCGGCAACACATCGGCCAGTGCGTCGAGCCAGCGCAGCGTGCCGGCGTCGAGCGCATCGCCCGCGCCTGCGGCCGCAGGCGCGGCGGCAGGCGCCACGAGCAGCACGTACTCGCCGCGTTGCGCCTGCTGCGCCAGCCAGGCGGGCAGTTCGCGCGCCGGCAGCACGTCGATCGATTCGAACTTCTTGGTCAATTCGCGCGCCACGGTGACCGCGCGTTCGGGGTCGAGCACCTGGGCCAGTGCGTGCAGCGTGTCATCGATGCGGTGTGGCGCCTCGAACAGTGCAAACGCGTCGCCGCGTGCGGCGGCGGCGCGCAATGCGCGTTCGCGCTCGCGCGCGGCGCTGGGCAGAAAGCCCAGGAACGTGAATCCATGCTCGGCCGTGTCGCTGGCGGCGAGCGCGGCCAGCAGGCTGCTGGCGCCGGGCAGCGGGATCACGCGCCGGCCGGCGCCGCGCACCGCACGCACGATGCGCGCACCCGGATCGCTGATGGCCGGCGTGCCGGCATCGGTCACCAGCGCCACCCGTTCGCCGGCCGCCAGGCGCGCGACGATCGCCGCGGCCGCCGCAGCCTCGTTGTGCTGGTGCGCCGCCAGCAGTGCCGCGGGGCGGATGCCGAAGCGGTCGAGCAACGTGCGTGTTACGCGCGTGTCTTCCGCAAACACGGCATCGGCCATCGAGAGCAGCCATAGCGCGCCGCAGGCGTGGAGCGCCGCCGGCGTTCCCGATCAGCATCGCCACTGGCGTGACGATGCGCCGACCGGCCAGTCCTGCGCGGCCACGCCGCTGGCATCGAGCCAGCGTCGTCCCGGATCCGCCCCACCGTTCATCGTTTCGTTACTCGTGTTCGCCGCTGCCTGCAGATCATTGCCGTTGTCACCCGCGCCGCTGCACGCGGCTTTGCGCGTGATCGCGCACGGCCTGCTGGCCGCGGGCGCGCTGGCATTGTCCGCGTGCGCCACTGCACCGGCAAACGCGCCGGCGCCACCGCGCGCTGCGCCCACGGTTGCATCGACCACGCCAGCTGCGGGCGGGCCGGCAACCCCAGCGACTGCGACGTCGCCCGCCCCGCTGACTGACGTGCAGCGCGCGGCCCCGCCCGCATCCAGCGCCGTGGCGGCGCCATCCGCGCCGGCCGCGCCGAGCGCCGTGGTCGTGCCGCCGGTCGCGAGCACTGCGGCACCCGTCGCACCGGGTACCGTGGTGCTGCTGCTGCCGTCGCAGGCGACGCCGTTCGCGCGGGCTGCCGAGGCGGTACGGCAGGGCTTCTTCGCGGCGCGCTCTGCCGCCGCGTCACCGATGACGGTGCGCATGATCGAGATCGATGACGACCCCAAGCAGCTGCAGCGCGCACTGGTGGCAGCGCGCGAGCAGGGCGCCGACGTCGCCCGGGCCGCCTCGACGCGCTGCATACGCCACCCTAAGTGCTGTGGCCGTGGTCAGGCTTGAGCCTGCAGTGAATGCGCTGGGCGCGCCGGTTGCTGCTGGCGTTCGGGCTGTCGATCGAACAGGAAGCCCGCGCGATGGTGCGGGCGGTGGTCGGCACGCTGCAGCCGCCGAAGACGGGCGCCGCTGCGCGGCCCTGCGCCCGCTTCGTGCTGCTCGACCAGCGGAGAGCGCGCTGGGCAGGGCGCCGCCGGCCACCGCCCTTCCCGCCGACGCGCTGCGCGCGGCCGGCGAGCGCAGTAGACCCCGTGTTCACGCCGTCGACCTCGCACTACGAGCAGTTGCGGTCGATCTGGAGATCGGTCTTCCGCGCGCACGACCCGACGGCGTGTCGCTGGCGCTGGATGCACGCCGGAGGCGAGGCGATGTGCCGGCCGCGCCCTGCGCACGACCCTCAACTGTTCGCGCACCTGGCCAGGTGCACCTGGGCGGCGGCGAAAGCGCGCTGCTGGCCAACGACCTCGAAGGCGTGCGTTCGTTGATCGCACGTGGCTGCTGGAGGCCGATCGTGCGACGAGTGATGGTCGCGCGCAGCCGCAGAAGCAGGCGGCATCTCGGCGAGAACTTGTCGAAGCCCGGCTGTGTGGCGCTTGTGTTGGCTAAGCGAGTCGCGCGCCGGCGCGAGCACTGAACTGGATGGCGGACCGGCTGGTGAGGTGATGTCGCGCGCTGGCGTGATAGCGCGGCGGACCGGATGAAGCCGTTCGGTGGCGTCCGAGCCGAGGAGATGGCGTAGCTGGTGAGCGGCCGCGGCTGAAGGCGCGCGGCGCGTGCGGGCGCAGGCGGCGAGCGAGGATAGCGACAGCAGGAGAAGCGAGGCAACGCGCCGCGCACGCCGAGGCGGCGCGCCGGTGACGCGGCCGAGGAGGCCTCGCGCTTCGGGCCGGGTCTGCGCGCAACGCGCGCCTTCGCGAGGTGGACGTCGGGATCGGCGCGAGGGCGGGCGCACGCTCTGTGAAAGACTAGGCTGCGCGAGCAGCGCGCGCTTGTCGAGCGCAAGGCCAGGCGTGATGTACGCTGATTCGCCGGCGCCTGGTGTCGCGCACGCGCGACACTGCTGGCCGAAGCGCCATGCGCGCCGATGGCGCACCCGCGCTGAGCCATACCCGCCGGTGCCGGTTCGATGTGTTACCGCCGATGGGGGCATTGACTCACGATCCCTGAGCACGTTCACCGGCCGACGAAGGCCTGGAGCAGATAGCCGCCGAGGCGAACGCAGGACGAGGCGGTGATCGAAGGAGCAGGCGCATGAAGAACCGGCGAGCACGCTGGGTGGCAGGGGTGGGCGTGATCGTGACGCTGGTGGCAGCCGGCGGGTGCGCGCCGCTGGTGGTGAGAGCGATGGTCGAGGCACGCGCTCGCTGCGACCGATATGCGGCTCAACCAGGTGCAGGCTGAGGACCAGGCAAGGTGGAAAGCCGCGTCAGCCGGGGCATCGGCGCGCGCTTCGAAGAGCAGGGCGCCTGGCGTGGGCATCGACGGAACAGCGCAGACCGGGCGCGTGCTGTCCTGACAAGGGCGAAGCGCAGCGCCGAGGCCCCGAACAGAGGGCCGAAGTCGCGGATTTCGCCCGCACAGCAGGAGAACGTGCGCGACGTGGTCAACGAGATCTTCGTCGGCGAACTGGTTTCCGGCTTATCGACGACCGACGACGACACGTCGATCACCAGCCGAGGCTGCTGCCGGCCAGCGCTCAACGAGCGCGAGACCTGCCGAGCAGACGCGATCTGGTGCAGTGCGTCGCCGCAGCCGCGGTGTTCCTGATCGAGCACGTCGAGCGAAGCCGAAGGCGAACTGGCGAGTCGCGCACCACCAGCACCGGTGGACGGCGTTCGGGCAGGTGGTCGAGCTGGTGCGGAGTCCTGGGCGACGAGGAGTGGAAGGCGCTGAAGGCGCAGCAGCCGCCGCCCCCCGAGTCTCCTCGCAAGTGAAGCGCGTTGCGCTTCACTTGCGCGGCGCGCTGTCGGTATCGTCGGGGCTGCAGGGCGCCCTGGTGTCCCGGCCCTTGATCGAGGGCGCGCTGAGGAAGGGCGGCGGTGCGCTTGCGCTTCGCGCTGCTGGATGACGAGTAGACGAAGATCAGGCTCGGCACCGCGCGTGTTGCCCGGGCCATGACGGCGGCGCGCTCACGGGATGCGCGCGACGCCGCGCTCGCTGTTCGCGCTCGGCGCGGTCGTGTCGATCGGACGGCGCAGCCGGATCGGCCCGCGCACGGCGCCCGAGTCGATCTCGTCCGGCGCCACCTCGCGCGCGCCCTGCGTGATGCGCAGGCGACCGGCGCGCGCCAGCGTCGCGGCAACGCGACGGATCGCCGGCATCAGCGGCCGCCATTCATCTGTTCGCAGACGCCGTGCAGCATCCGATGGGCAGATCGATGCAGAGGCCGCACGCGCCGCTAGCAGCGCCTCGATCGCCTGTGCGATCTCGGCATCGGTCGGTGGAATCGGGTCGGCGTCGTCGGAAATCTGCTGCGTGCGCAGGGCGCGGTTCTTCTCGTCCGCGCCTGGGTCGGACCAGCTCGACGCGCGTCCCTCGGCGGCACATCGCGGCGGCGTGTTCTTCTCCGTGGCTGGACTCGGTGGAGTTCGTAGTCGGCTCGCTGGTACCTCGGCTTGATCGCGTCGGCGTTCGGCAGTGGGCGCCTGACCGGCTGGTCAACCTGCGCAACCGCTTCGAAGCGCTTCGCACAGATCGACGTGCAGCTGGACTCGTCGCTGGGCCTGGATTGCCGACCTGGAGCACGAAGCCTACATGAAGCGCAAGCACCGCCAGACGTCGAGGCCGTGGTGAGGCGCGCGACGGCGCGGTGACCGCCGATGCCGCCGCCAGGCCGCCGATGCAGGCCGGTGCCGAGCCAGCGATGCGCAGGCTGATGAGCGCCGAGGGCATGCTGAGCGGCGCGCTGTCGAAACTGTTCGCGCTGGCCGAGGCCTATCCGGACCTGAAGGCCAACCAGAACATGATGCAGCTGTCCGAGGAGCTGACCGGCACCGAGAACAAGATCGCGTTCTCGCGCCAGGCGTTCAACGACTCGGTGATGACCTACAACACCGCGACCCAGCAGTTCCCCAGCAACGTCATTGCCGGCATGTTCAGCTTCACGCACGCCGAGCTGCTGCAGGCGACCGAGAGCGCCGACGAACGCAAGGCGGTGAAGGTGCAGTTCTTCGTTCGGCCGAAGGCACGAACCTGCCTTCGTCCGATTGAGCTGAACAGGAGCGGTGGTAAGGCCACAAGCTCCGTTTGAGGCAACGGCCGCGAGCGCGCTGCGCGAGCGGCCGGCTGCCGGCCCTTCACGTTCGTCTTCGTCCGGAACGCTGCCCACATGAACTTCTTCGACCATCAGCAGCAGGCGCGCGTCGCCAGCAAGCGGCTGATCGTGCTGTTCGCGCTCGCGGTGATCGGCACGGTGGTGGCGGTCAACGCGGTGGTGGCGGTCGCCGCGACCTGGTTCGGCGGCGTAGCGCCCGGCGTGCAGGTGGTGACCGCGGGTGGCCTGGTGCTGGACACGCGGCAAGTGCCGCTCGGCCTGCACGTGCTGGTCACGCTGATCGTGCTGCTGGCGATCGGCGGCGGCACCTGGTTCGAGATGAACAGACTGCGCGCCGGCGGCGATGCGGTGGCGCAGATGGTGGGCGCGCGCCTGGTCGATCCGGGCACGCGTGACTCGCTCGAGCGGCGGCTGGTCAACGTGGTCGAGGAGATGGCGCTCGCCTCGGGCACGCCGGTGCCGCGCGTGTACGTGATGGATGGCGAGCCCGGCATCAACGCCTTCGCCGCCGGCCACACCGTCAACGATGCGGTCGTGGCCGTCACGCGCGGCACGCTCGACAAACTTAACCGCGACGAGTTGCAGGGCGTGATCGCGCACGAGTTCAGCCACATCCTCAACGGCGACATGGGGCTCAACCTGCGCCTGATCGGCGTGCTGTTCGGGCTGATGATGATCGCCATGGTCGGCCGCTTCCTGATGGAAGCGGGGCGCGGCAGCCGCGACAGCAAGGGCGTGGCTGCGGCCGCGTTCCTGGGGCTGGCGCTGTGGATCATCGGCTACGTGGGCGTGTTCTTCGGCCGGTTGATCAAGGCCGGCGTGTCGCGCCAGCGCGAGTTCCTGGCCGATGCCAGCGCGGTGCAGTTCACGCGCAACCCGGACGGCATCGGCGGCGCGCTGCGCAAGATCGGCGGCCTGACCACGACGGCGACCGCGACCCCGAACGACGCCGCGGCCGGCCTCGCGCTCGGCACCGAGATCCGCCACGCCCACGCCGAGACCCTGTCGCATCTGTTCCTCGGCGCCGCGCGCAGCAACTTCGCCCGCGGCATGCTGGCCACCCATCCGCCGCTGGACGAGCGCATCCGGCGCATCTTCGGCCGCGCGATGGACCTGTTGCCGGCCCCTGAGCAGCCGGTCGCGCTGGCGCTCGCCGGCGAGGCGCCTTCGCTAGCCTCGGGAGTCGGCGGCGCAAGTGATGCGCGCGCCGCGGTGGCGGCGATGAGCCCGTTTGCCGGCCTGGCCGCGGGTTCGATGCCGACCGCGCAGCGCGTGACCGACGCGATCGGGCAGTCAGCGACCACGCCGCGCGTGTATGTCGAGTCGTGGGCGGATCGCGTGCAAAGCTTCGGTCTGGGCCCGGCGCTGAACGACTCGGTGCGCGCCCCGCTGCTGGTGCTGGCGCTGCTGGTGGAGAAGCGCAGCGAGGTCGCGCAGCAGCAGCTCGATGCGATCGCGCAGACCTATGGCCGCGAGGCCGCCGCCGAGGTGCAGGCGCTGCACAGCACGGTGCAGCAGTTGCCGCCGGGCGCGCGCCTGCCGCTGCTGGATCTGGCGATGCCGGCGCTGCGCAAGCTGGCACCGGCCTCCGGCGATCGGCTGCTGATGCTGGCGCACACGCTGATCCTGGCCGACGGTCGCATGACGCTGGCCGAGTTCCTGCTCTTCACGGTGCTGCGGCGGCGGCTCGGCACCGATGCGCAGCGCCCGGTGCCGCTCCGCTACAAGGCGGTGCGCGACGTTGCCGAGGACGCGGCGCGCGTGCTGTCGCTGCTGGCGCACGTGCGCGATCCGCTTGATCCGGCGCGACCCTTTGCCCAGGCGCAGGCCGCGCTACCCGATGCGACGCTGGCGTTGGTGCCAGCCGAGCAGCTCGCGCTCGACCGCATCACGGCCGCGCTCGATCGCCTGAACCAGCTCGTGCCGCTCGCCAAGCCGGCATTCATCAAGGCCTGTGCCGGGGTCGCGTTGGACGGCGGCAGCACGCACTGGAAAGCCGCCAGCTGCCTGCGCACGATCTGTGCGGCGCTGGACGCGCCGCTGCCGCCGGCGGTGAGGGAAGTGGTCGATCAGGCCCAGTGAGGCGGGCGCGGCCACGGCAGACCGGCCGACGCCGAACAGACCGCGTCACGTACGCCCGCGATCGGCGCCGCCGACCGCGCTTACGCGTCGTGATCACAAGGCGCCGAATACCTTCTTCAGGATCTCGCTGCCGGCGCCGACCGGGTCCTGGCGGATCTTCTTCTCTTCCTCGCCGATCATCAGATACAGGCCGTCGAGCGCCTTGCCGGTCACGTAGCGCTCGATCTTTGCCTGCTCGGGTTTGACCACACCCATCATCTCGCCCTGCGCGGCGAGCTGGTTGTACTGGCGCGCCAGGCCGCTGCGGTCGGTCACCCTGGCCACGATCGGCAGGAACTTCTCCTCCAGCGGCTTGCGCGTCTTGTCGGCGAAGAACGTCGTGACCGACTTCTCGCCGCCGGTGAGGATGCCCTTGGCATCCTGCACGCTCATCGACTTCACCGCGTTGACGAGGAGCGTGCGCGCCTCCGGCACCGCCTGCTCGGCGGCGCGGTTGATGCCGACGCGCAGTTCCTCGACATCACGCCCGCGGCCGAGCAGCTTCAGCCCGCTTTCGGCGCGCTTGAGCCAGTCGGGCAGCGGTATGCGCACCAGGTCGTTGCCCCAGAAGCCGTCGGTCTTGCCGAGCAGGTCCACCGCCACGTTGGCGCCGCGGTCGAGCGCAGCGCGCCGCCGGCGGTCGCATCGCGCTGGCTGAGCGAGGCCACGCCCTGGGCGCGCAGTGGCGGCGCGAGGCCGAGTGTGGCCAGTCCCGCCGAGGCGAGCAGCAGGTCGCGGCGCTTGATCAACCACAGGCTTTGTGCGCGAGTCATGGTTCTCCCTCATCGATCCGGTGCCGGCGCGGCGGCACAACGTCGCTACGCTACGCGCCTGTCGTTCTTCCTGAAGGCCGACGATGAGAGAAGACGCCCCCGCCTCGTCCGATGATGTCCGCCGCACGCGCCGCCTGGTGGCCGTGCTGGGCGGTGGCGCCGTTGCGCTGACCGCCGCGTTTGCGGCGATGCCCTGGCTCGTCACCCGCCCGCGCCCGGCGCCGGATGTGCAGCTCACGCTGCTCGATGGCACCCAGCCGCGCATCGCCGACCTGCGCGGGCGCGTGGTGCTGATGAACTTCTGGTCGACCACCTGCGCGCCGTGCATGGAAGAGATGCCCACGCTGATCGAATTTCATCGCCGCAACGCGCCGCGCGGGCTGAAGACGATCGCGGTGGCGATGAAGCACGACCGTCCGGACATGGTGCTCGGCATGAGCCAGCGCCGCCAGTTCCCGTTCGACGTCGCGCTCGACGTGCAAGGCGAGGTGGCGCAGGCGTTCTTTCGCACCGAGGTCACGCCGAGCAAGTACCTGATCGATCCGACCGGCAACGTGGTGCGCACCCACGTCGGCCGCACGGACTTCGCCGACCTGCAGCAGCGCATCGACGCGCTGCTGAGCGCATCCGGCTAGCGACTCAGCGCGGCGGTTCGGCCGCAGCGCCCCGGCGCGACAGGCGGTAGACGATCGTGCCCGCCGCCACCGGCGCCAGCGCCCACAGGACGGCGAGCCCGGCCGACAGCGCGATCGGCTCGTCGCGCGAGCTGTCGAACGCGTAGAACAGGAACGTCAGAACCACCGTGATCGCGCCGACGAGCCCCGCGCCGCCGCGCTGCTTGAGCAGGAACGGATAGACGAAGATGCCGAGGCCAATCAGAGCTGCGATGGTGACAGTGCCGGCGATGGGGGTGGGGAAGTCGATCATGTTGCACTCCGCGCTGAATCAGCCGCGAATGTTGGCTTTGAGCGGCGCGGGCGGCAATCCGGATCGACCCACCGGTCTCTAGACGAATGTCGTAGTGGAAAGCCTACGAGCGGCAATTTCAAGGCGGTGGTCTGGCGATGAAGACGACTTGACGCATCGCTAAACAAAAATACTTCGGGTTTTCACATCGCTACGGGCAACTGCTTTACCATGCCCGTTAGACGGATCCCGCCGAGCCGGACGCGGGTGACCGGCATCGTTGCGACCGACGGACAGGTGAAGGCGGCTGGAAGCTGCCCTCGAACACCGTTCTCTACGCGATCGTCGAGTTCTGCCCGGCACTGCGCCTGGCCGATGTGCAGCCCGAGCGCATTCGCTGGCGCAACGAGGAGGGCAAGTGGTGCAGCTACGTGCCGGACGCCAAGGTCATCGATATG
This sequence comes from Burkholderiaceae bacterium, assembly GCA_034522655.1. Classification (GTDB taxonomy): domain Bacteria; phylum Pseudomonadota; class Gammaproteobacteria; order Burkholderiales; family Burkholderiaceae_F; genus JALHMQ01. The sequence continues at coordinate 702 of JAXHLD010000039.1, read as the reverse complement.
CAGCGGCGCGCGCAGTTCGTCGGTACTGGTCGACCGACGAGCTGGTCGAGGTCAAGCCGCTGGCGGTCCTGCGCCGCGACTGGGCGCTGCTGCGACCGAAGTTCAGCGCCGCTACGCGCTACGCGCGACGGCTTGGCTGGTGAGAGCTGGTCGACGAGCGCCGCATCCGCACCGACTACCTGTGGAACGCCCGCTTCCTGCTGTGCGCTACCGAACGCTGGACACCTGCTCCGGCCCTACCGTGACGCTGATCCGGGAGCTGCTGGCCGATGACACCACCTGGACCATCGAGGAGCTGGTTCTCGCGGTGCGCAAGGACCCGGAGAATCGAGCGGTGGCGCTGTCGACGCTCTGGTACCTGGTCGCGACCTTCCAGGTCGAGACCAACCTGCACGCGCGGCTGTCGATGGAGCACGATATCGGCTGCCGAGCTCGAACGCGCCGCCGCCGGCGCCGCTGAAGATCGCGATCGGTGCCGAGGATGATGCGCGAGGCCGGCGCGGGCGGATCGCGCACCTGACCGGCCTCGACGAGGTGCTGGTGTCGAGCGAACCGGCGCATCGACCGCGGCATCATCGGCGAGCTCGAGCCCTTGTCGCCGAGGCGCCGCCGACCCGGCCGCAGCGCGGCGGCGGGACATCGACGAGCTCTACGCGCGGCCGAAGCCGAGCTGCGCCGCATCCGCCGCTGCAGCAGATCGTA
>JAXHLD010000038.1:0-107799 GCA_034522655.1 Burkholderiaceae bacterium | reverse complement strand
CGATTGCTATGATCGGCGGCACCTCGTGCCTCCGGCGAGACGTAGCTGAACGACCCTTCTTGATCGCTCGAGACCCGCATCATGGACACACCCCGACGATGAAAACCATGCCTTCGACTTCCTCCACCTGCAAGAGAATGGTTTCAACGGTCGAATTCGACAGACCTGCTGAGGAGGAGGAGGATGCAGATGAACCTGCTGTCTCGGCTGCGCATCGCGTTGAAGGCGCTGCGCGTCAACAAGCTGCGCTCGGCGCTGACCATGCTCGGCATGATCATCGGCGTCGCGGCGGTGATCGCCATGGTCGGCATCGGCTCCGGCGCGCAGGAGCGGGTGCGCGAGCAGATCAAGAACCTCGGCTCCAACCTGATCCTGATCTTCCCCGGTTCGACCACCGCCAGCGGCGTGCGGCTCGGGGCCGGCAGCCAGCAGACGCTGACCGAAGACGACGCCGCCGCCATTGCGCGCGAGGTGGACGGCGTGGTGGTGGCCGCGCCCAACCTGCGCGGCGCCGGGCAGGTGGTGGCGGGCAACATGAACTGGTCGACGCAGTACTTCGGCACCACCAACGATTACCTGATCGCGCGCGACTGGGGTCTGGCGTCGGGCCGGCCGTTCGAGGAGAACGAGATCTCCGGCGCCGGCAAGGTCGCCATCATCGGGCTGACCACGGCCGAGAAGCTGTTCGGCGAGGGCGTGGACCCGGTCGATCAGGTGATCCGCGTGCGCAAGGTGCCGCTCACCATCATCGGCGTGTTGGCGCGCAAGGGTCAGAACTCGCTCGGGCAGGACCAGGACGACATCGTGCTCATGCCCATTTCGACCGCGCGCAACCGCGTGCTCGGGCAGGCGCAGGGCCGGCAGAAGCGCATCGGCGCGATCTCGGTCAAGACCGCCGACGGCGCCGACATGAAGGTGATCGAGGAGAAGATGCGCGACATCCTGCGCCAGCGGATGCGCGTGCAGCCGGGCGCGGACGACCCGTTCACCGTGCGCAACCTGACCGAGATCCTGCAGGCGCAGGAAGCCGCCAGCCGGGTGCTGACGCTGCTGCTGGGCGCGGTCGCCAGCGTGAGCCTGCTGGTCGGCGGCATCGGCATCATGAACATCATGCTGGTGGCGGTGACCGAGCGCACGCGCGAGATCGGCCTGCGCATGGCGGTCGGTGCGCGAGCGCGCGACATCCTGCAGCAGTTCCTGGTCGAGGCGATCGTGCTGTCGCTGATCGGCGGGCTGGTCGGCATTGCGCTCGGAGTCGGCGCCTCGATGGCGATCGCGCAGTTTGCCAACTGGAACACCGACATCACGCCGCAGGCGATCGGCCTGGCGGTGGGCTTCGCAGCGGGCGTGGGCGTGTTCTTCGGTTTCTACCCGGCGCGCAAGGCGTCAAGGCTGCTGCCGATCGAGGCGCTGCGCTACCGAGCACCGCAGCGAGTTCGGCCTCAGGCTGGAAAACCGGCTGATCGACGGACGGCGCGTAGCCGGGCGCACGACCGCGACGCGCACTGAGTTGCAGGTTTATCCTCCGCAGCCTGCGTGCGTCAGCGGCAACCGGCAGCGGCGCGTTGAAGCGGTGTCGATCGCGCCGCAAGGAGTACGGATGCGCAAACTGCTGTTCGGCCTGCTGACCTCCATCGCCTTGCTGGCGGGCTGCGTGACGATCCACGGGCCGACCTCGTTCACGCTGTCGCGCGAGGATATCGAGCGCGGCATCGAAACCGACCTCGGTTCGATGATGGAAGCGCTGCGCGGACTCGACGGGCGCCGGCCGGAAGTCGGCGTCGTGCACGGCTGGTCGGGCCAGAGTCGAGCTCGCCTGCGTCTGAGCATGCCGTTCGACGATGCGCGTACGGCGGCGCACTGTTCGGCAGCAATGTCGGCCTGGCGCTGGTGGTGTCGGGCAAGCCGCAGCTGAACGCCGGCAAGAGTGGCGTGATGCTCACCGAGGTCAAGGTCGAAGACGTGCGACTGCTCGGCCTGCCCAACCTGCTCGGCCTCGGCCAGGGCCACCTGCCGACGCGCAAGGACACGCCGCTGCCGGACCTGCCATTGTTCAGCTTCGCCCCCGGCCAGCTGAAGCGCGCCGACGTGGCCTATGGCGCCACCGGCGTCGAAGTTACCTCGGCCTGCGCGTCGACATCGAGCCGCGCTGAGCGACACGCGCAGCGCGACGGGCGCAACGTTGCCGGCCCGGTGCGTTGCCGCTTGCCCGCATAATCCGCCCCTTCCCGACTTTGACCGGACTGCATCGGGCCGCTGCGTGCGGCCCGAGTCATATCCGACCTACGTGTGGACTGGATCCTCTACCTGAAGGCAGCGATCCTCGGCATCGTCGAGGGCCTGACCGAGTTCCTGCCGATCTCGTCGACCGGCCACCTGATCGTGGCTGCGTCGCTGCTGAACTTCACCGGCGAAAAGGCCAAGACCTTCGAGGTCGCGATCCAGACCGGCGCCATGGTCGCGGTGATCTGGGAGTACCGGCAGCGGCTGCTCGGCACGGTGACCGGCCTGGCCACGCAGGCAGCGGCGCGCCGCTTCGCGGCAAACGTGCTGATCGCCTTCGCACCCGCTGTGGTGCTGGCGCTGGCCTTCGGCAGCTTCATCAAGCAGCACCTGTTTCATCCGGTGCCGGTGGCGGCCGCGTTCGTGATCGGCGGCATCGTCATCCTGTGGGTCGAGCACCGGCACAAGCGCCTCTACGGCGAGCGCGACCTGCAGGGGCAGCGCCAGGCGCGGGTGGAATCGGTCGACGACATGTCGGCGCTCGATGCGTTCAAGGTGGGCCTGGCCCAGTGCGCGGCGCTGATTCCTGGCACCAGCCGCTCGGGCGCGACCATCATCGGCGGCATGATCTTCGGCTTGTCGCGCAAGGCGGCCACGGAGTTCAGCTTCTACCTGGCGATTCCCACGTTGATCGGCGCCGGCGCCTACTCGCTGTACAAGCAGCGCGAACTGCTGTCCGCCGCCGACATCCCGCTGTTCGCGGTCGGGCTGGCGTTCTCCTTCGTGTCGGCGCTGCTGTGCATCCGTTGGCTGATCCGCTACATCGCCACCCACGACTTCATCGTCTTCGCCTGGTACCGGATCGCCTTCGGCCTCGTGATCCTGCTGACTGCCTACACGGGCGTGGTCGACTGGCAGCATTGAAAGCACTTCGCGTGTACGCGACCCTGCGGGTCGCACGTGCACGCGAAGTGATCGATCAGCGGGCCGTCCTTCGGAGCGGCCGGCTGAACAGCAATGAGCGGCCCGATTCCAACTGCTATGAGCGTCGGCTCTGCCGCCGCGTGCTCGCCGGCGGTGGGTCGTTTTCGGCCCGCTTTTCACACTGGACGCTGGGCGGCACGGGTTGCACACTGCGGCGCGATCCGACTGCCGCGCTGACTCCCGCGCTAGGTGCCCGACGATGAACGAACGAGCCGAAGTGAACGAACTGAGCGCCCTGCTGCGCTCCAAGGTGCCGATCATCCTGATCGAGACGCACGAAGAGCCGCGCATCCTCAAGCTGCTGCAGAACGCCTGCAACCTGGAGAACCAGGTGCTGTTCCGCTGGAGCATCGTCGACGGCATCACCCGCAACGGCCGCGAGGAGCCGATCTACAACACCAACAACCTGGTCGACGCCCTCAAGCATGTCGACAAGACCGCGCAGAACGGCGTGTACGCCTTCTGCGATGCGCATCCCGGGTTCAAGGACCACGTCAACGTGCGCCTGATCCGCGAGACTGCGCTCGATCATCACAAGACGCCGCGCACGCTGGTTTTCATCAGCCCCAAGCTGGAAGAGGTGCCGACCGAGCTGCTGCGCCTGGCCTCGCACTTCCGCCCGCAACTGCCCACGCGCGAGGACATCCGCGCCATCTTCTCGGAGGAAGCGCAGCTGTGGAACGCGCAGTCGGGCGAGAAAGCGCGCGGCGATCGCGCCATCGTCGAGCAGATGACGCTGCACCTGCTGGGCATGGAGCAGGAAGACGTGCGGCGCATGGTGCGGCAGGCGCTGCGCGCCGACGGCGAGATCAACGCCGAAGACCTGCGGCGCGTGCTGGCCACCAAGCACGAGGCGCTGGGTGGCGCCGGCGCCCTCGGCTTCGAGGCGAGCAAGGTCAAGTTCGACCAGGTCGGCGGGCTGGCGCGCATGAAGCACTGGGTCCGGCTGCGCCGCGCGCCGTTCATGGAAGCCGGCGGTGACGATGCTGTCGACCGTCCCAAGGGCATGGTGCTGCTCGGTGTGCAGGGCGGCGGCAAGAGCCTGGCGGCGCGCGCGATCGCCGGCGAGTGGAACGTGCCACTGATGCGGCTGGACTTCGGCGCGCTGTACAACAAGTACTACGGCGAGACCGAGCGCAACCTGCGCCAGGCGTTCGCGGCGGCCGAAGGCATGGCGCCGTGCGTGCTGTGGATGGACGAGATCGAGAAGGGCGTGGCCACCGGCAGCGGCGACCAGGATGGCGGCGTTTCGCGCCGCGTGCTGGGCACGCTGCTGACCTGGCTATCTGAGCGCAGCAAGCCGGTGTTCATCGTCGCCACGGCCAACGACATCTCGCAGCTGCCGCCGGAGCTGATCCGCAAGGGCCGCTTCGACGAGATCTTCTTCGTCGACTTTCCCAACGAGACCGCGCGCGAGCAGATCTTCGCGATCCATCTTGGCAAGCGCAAGCTCGACGTCAAGCGCTTCGACCTGCCAGCGCTGGTGGCCGCGACTGAAGGCTTCTCCGGCGCAGAGATCGAGCAGGCGGTGATCGCCGCCTCGTTTGAGGCACGGGCCGCCCAGCGCGAGGTCGACCAGGCTGCGCTGGCCGCCGAGATCGCGCGCACACGGCCGCTGTCGGTGATCATGGCCGAGCGCATCGAGGCGCTGCGCGACTGGGCCGCCGATCGCGCGGTGATGGCCGATGACGACGCCGGCGACGAGGCACAGGTTCCGGACCGCGCGGCGGCCTGAGCGCCGATGATGGCCGAGCCGGCGGCGGCCGGGCCGACGATCGCGATCGAGCGCTGGGCCGCGCTGGCGTCGGCGCTGGTGGTGACCGCCGGCGTGCTCGCCTTCGGCTGGTCGTCGTTCATCGTCGTCGGCCTGTACTGGCTGGAGAACGTGGTGATCGGGCTCTTCACGCTGGCGCGCATGATCGCGGCGTGGCGGCTGGGGACGCCGGGCGTGCGGCCGGGTGTGTTGATCTTTCTCGTGGTGTTCTTCACGCTGCACTACGGCCTGTTCTGCTTCGGCCACGGCGTGTTCATCGTCGCGCTGCTGGGTGGGGTCCCCCTCGCGGCCACGCCGGGAATTCCCAATCCTCTCGTGCTCCTCCTCGACCGGCTGCTCGCGGAGACGCTGGGGTGGGTGGGGGTGGCCGCGGTGCTGGCCTTCGTGGCGGCCGACTTCGCACGCTGGCTGATCGATGCGCGCGCAGGTGGGCCAAGCGCAGGTGGGTCAAGCGCAGGTCGGCCGCGTGCGAACGAACTGATGCTCGCGCCGTATCGTCGGATCGTCGTGCTCCACATCGCGCTGCTGGGCGGTGCGTTCCTGATGCAGATGCTCGGCCTGCCGCAGGCGACCGTGCTGGTGCTGGTCGGGCTCAAGCTCGCTTTCGACCTGCGCGAAGTGCGCCGGCCGTTCACCTTCGCATGGCGGCGGCCGGCGTGAAGCGGCAGCACGGCGGCGCCTCGATCGAGGTGCTGCGCGCCGACGTCACCACACTCGCGGTCGACGCCATCGTGAACGCAGCCAACTCGGCGCTCGCGCCGGGCGGCGGCGTCTGCGGGGCGATCCACCATGCGGCCGGGCCCGAGCTGGCGTCCGACTGCTTTCTGCTTGGCGGCTGCTCGACGGGCGATGCGCGCATCACGCCGGGTCATCGTCTGCCGGCCCGATTCGTGATCCATGCGGTAGGCCCCGTCTGGCAGGGCGGCGGTGCGAACGAGGCGGCGCTGCTGCGCAGCTGCTACGTGCGCGCGCTCGAACTGGCGCAGCAGCACGCCGCGACCTCGCTCGCGTTTCCCGCCATCTCCACCGGCATCTACGGCTACCCGCAGTCGCCGGCCGCGGCGATCGCGGTGGCTGCCGTGCTGGCGACGCTGCCGAGTGTGCCGGCGATCCGGCGGGTCGTGTTCGCCTGCGTCGGCGACGCGGCGATCGCGTGCGCACGAGATGGCGTTGAGCCAGGTGCTCGATGGGGCCACTTAGCCCCAGCTTGCCAATACGGCCGCCGACCGCCGCTCAGTCGGCCTGGCGACGCACGAAGACGAGGTCCCACACCCCATGGCCCAGCTGCTCGCCGCGCGCATGAAACTTGGTCGTGGGACGTTCGGCCAGCGGGTTGCGCGGCGCAGGTGCGAAGCCGTCATGCAGGTTGGCGATCTGCGGCTCGGCTGACAGTACCGCCAGCATCTGCTCGACGTAGTGATGCCAGTCGGTCGCGCAGTGCAGGTAGCCGCCGGGTGCGATGCGGCTCGCCAAAAGGGCGATGAATGGCGGCTGGATCAGGCGGCGCTTGTGGTGGCGCGCCTTCGGCCAGGGGTCGGGGAAAAAGATGTGCACGCCGGCGAGCGAGCCGGGCGCGAGCATGTCGCGCACGACCTCCACCGCGTCATGCTGGATGATGCGCAGGTTGGTGAGCGCGAGTTCGTCGATCCGCTTGCACAGCGCGCCGATGCCCGCGGCGAACACCTCGACGCCGAGGAAGTTCACGTCCGGCCGCGCCTGCGCGATGGCAGCCGTGGTCTCGCCCATGCCGAAGCCGATCTCCAGCACGCAGGGCGCGCTGCGGCCGAAGGTGGCGGACAGGTCGAGCGGTGCGGCCGCGTACGGCACCGCCACGCGCGGCAGCACGTCCGCATAGGCGCGCCGCTGGCCGGCGGTCACGTGGCCGCGCCGCATCGCGAAGCTGCGGATGTGCCGGTGCGGTGGCGGTTCGTCGTTCCCGGGGGTGGGCGCGCGGGCGGTGGGGTCGTCGGTCATGCGGTGTTGCTGTTCATCGGCGGGGAAAGTGGCGCGAATGCGCGGGATGGGCGAAGGCGCGGCGCCGGGATCGAGCAGGCCCTCACCGAGGTGCGGACCGCGACGCGCCTCAGCCTGAGGTGACCTCGGGCGCGACCTTGACCTCGAAGTTCACCGAGTTGGACATGAAGCAGTTGGCGTGCGCCTTTTCGTGCAGCGCGAGCGCGCGCTCGACCTGCGCGGCGTCGGCCACCGTCACGCGCGGCCGCAACTGCACCTCGACCATCCGCATCTTGCCGTCCTTGATCGCGAGCGTGCCGGTGGCGTGGTCGGCATAGCCGGTCAGCCGAATCCCGGAACGCTCGCACACCGCGACGTAGGTCAGGTGGTGGCAGGCCATCAGCGAGGCCACCATCAAGGTTTCCGGGTTGTGCTTGCTGTCGTCGCCGGCGAACACCGATGGCGACGAACCCTCGATTGCCGCCTTGCCAGCGAACTCCACGCGGAACGCGCGGGTCAAGTGCAGCTTGCCCGCGGCATCGGTCGCCGCGCCGGTCCAGCGCAGCGTGCCTTCGAACAGGTGGGACTGGGACATCGATCGGACTCCTCGGTGCGCCGGCCGCGTTCAGCGCGATCGGCGCGGCTTCTCCGCCAGCAGCGCGGTGCGCGCTGCGGCCAGCTCCTTGCGCTTGGCATCGTCCACCGTGGGGTACGCAAGGCTCATCTCGCGCAGCGCCTGCACGATGGCAGCGACCACCACCAGCCGGGTGAACCACTTGTTGTCGGCCGGCACCACGTACCAGGGCGACGCGGGTGTGGCGGTGGCGCGGATCGCCGCTTCGTAGGCCGCCATGTACTCGGCCCAGTGCGCGCGCTCCTTGACGTCGCCGGCGGCGAACTTCCAGTTCTTCTCCGGTTCGTCGATGCGCTCCATGAAGCGCCGCTTCTGCTCGTCGGGCGAGACGTGCAGGAAGAACTTCAGCACGCGCGTGCCGTTGCGCGCCAGGTAGTCCTCGAAACGTGCGAAGTCCTGCAGCCGCTCGTCGAAGATCCTGCGGCTCACGCACTCGGCGGGCAGCTTCTGCGCGGCGAGGATCTCGCGGTGCACGCGCACCACCAGCACTTCCTCGTAGTAGCTGCGGTTGAAGATGCCGATGCGACCGCGCTCGGGCAGCGCGCGCCAGGCGCGCCACAGGTGGTCGTGGTCGAGTTCCTCCTCGGACGGGCGCTTGAACGAGGTCACGTGCACGCCTTGCGGATTGACGCCGCTCATCACGTGCTTGACGGTGCCGTCCTTGCCGGCGGCATCCATCGCCTGGAACACCAGCAGCAGCGAGCGCCGGTCCTGCGCGTACAGCTTGTCCTGCAGTTCCGACAGCTGCGCCACGCCGTCGGCCAGCCACTGCCTGCTTTGCGGCTTGTCGCTGTCGTCCAGGTGGAAGGTGTCGGCCGGATCGATGCGGCGCAGCCGGAAGCGCCGGCCGTCCGCGACGCGGTAGTTCGCCAGCAGCTTGTCCATCGCGGCCGCGCCCGCCTTGCCCTGCTTGTCCTTGGCCATCGTGGGCTCCGGCCCTTAAAGCGAGAAGGGCCCGCGCGGGCCCTGGTCGAACGGAAGGTGGAGCGGGTGAAGGGAATCGAACCCTCGTATGCAGCTTGGGAAGCTGCCGTTCTGCCATTGAACTACACCCGCGCGAGCGCGCAATTTACAACAGGGTGCCGTCAGGCGGGCGTATCGGCTGCGGGTGCGTCGCGCTTCTGGAAGTGCCGCAGGGCCTTGGAGGCCGCGTGGTAGGCAAGTGTCCAGGGCGGCATGCGCAGCCACTGTGCGCGGGCTTCGAGAAGTCGCCCAGCCAAGGGCGTCAGTGGGCCGCGACAACCATCGAGCGGTGGCGGGCCGAGAACGCGCGAGGCAAGCGGCATCACCCAGCCGACGGTGCGGACGAGCGGTGCGCGTGCGCTGATCTCCTGCGCCAGCTCGGCGCAGCCCGACGTACCGAACCAGCGCTCGGCGAGCGATGCGGCAAGCCAGAGCGGCCGCGGCATGCCGTGCAGTGCCGCGCGCTCGATCAGGAGCTCTCGGTGCGCCTGCTGCGCGAGGTCGGCCCGTCGCATCAGGCCATCGATGTCCAGCAGGTCCCGCAGCCGACCCACCATGTCGGAGTCGTGAACGAGGTGAACCACCGCGTGCAGCAGCTGGTCGAGCGGATCCAGCACATGGAAGGGCGAGTTCGGCAGGGGCACGGCGCGCGCGAACAAGCCTGCGGTGTCCGGGCGGATGCGGCCGATCGGCGGCAGGATCGTGTGGTGCAGATCGAGTTCGAGTGCCTGGCCGGCGGCCTGCATCGGCGGCAGTTCGTGCGACCAGTCGCGGTAGTAGTGCTGGTCGTAGGCGTCGGTCTTCTCGAACTCCCAGCCCGCGGCGAGCAACGACTGCTCGATGCCGTCCAGCGCTGCACGCAGCACCATCAGGTCGACGTCGGAGGGCAGTCGTCCGTGTGCGATCGGCAGGTCCTGCGCGATGTAGGCGGCCCCTTTGAGCAGGACCCAGGGGCCGGCGTGGCCGTGCAGCAGCGGGGTGATGGCGTGCAGCAGATGCAACGTTTTCTGGCGACGGAAGCGCGCCTCCAGGAGACCCGACTGGAGGTGACGCTGTACGCGCTCGTCGAGCCGGGTCGTGTCGATTGTGTGAATCAGGCGAGCCGCGAGCACGCCGAGCAACCGTGCCGAGCGCGCGAGCGGGATCACGCGGTCCCACTGTGCGGCGTCGTAGCCGTCGCAGCGCGCCGGTTCGGACAGTGCCGCCAGCAGCGGCCGCACGAAAGCGGGCGGCGACGGATCAAAGCCGGTGAACATCGATGGCCCCAGGGCGCGCGTCATGCGGGGTGCGGTTTAGGCGGGCTGCTCAAGAGACGGCCGGGCCCCGGACGGCGTCATCGATCCGTCGCGATCGAGCAAATCGTCGATCGCGCGGATCGCGCCTTCGAGATCGCCATAGCGCAACGTCCAGCACGAGCTTGCCTGCACCAGCGTGGTGAGGGCGTCGAATCCGTCCGGTCCGAGCGCGTCATAGTTGAAGGAGTTCACCGCCAGGCGCGCGAACGCGCGCGCTCGCGGCACCGGCTCGAGTTCGACACCGGCCGACGCGACGAAGCGCGGAAAGATCACCAGCGCAGGCTCGGCCGGCACATGCCGCGCGTCCGCTTGCGCGGGCAGCGGCGCGAGGTGCGCGACCGTCCCCTTGTGCGTCTTCGGATAGCGCGGCCCCATGGCCGCCGCCGGCGCCAGCCCGGCGATCACGTCGATCGACGCGTTCTTCAGCGCGACCGGACGCAGCATCGCGATCAAGCGGCTGTCCGACAGCCGGACCACGCCGAACTCGTCGGAGAGCAGGCGATAGCCCCGCAGCGAAAGTGCGGCCGTCAGCGTGCTCTTGCCCGAACCCGGCATGGCGGGCATGACGATCGCGCGGCCGCCGCGCTCCACCACGCCCGCGTGCAGCAGCAGATAGCAGTACAAGCGCGTGGCAAGGGCGTAGTTGGTGCCCCACTCGAGCAGCGGCAGCGACGTGTCGGCCGGAAACGGCTCGAAGTCGCGCACGCCGTCGCACAGCAGTTCGATCTGCGGTCGCAGCCACGCGCGCAGTCCGCGGACGCGTCTCAACCGCACCGTCACGTCGAACATCCCGTCCGGCGACTCGAGTTCGTAGGCGCCATAGACGGTTCGGAGCAGGAAAGGCAGCGCGGGCAGGTCGCTCTGGAGTCGTGCGCGCGCGGCGCCGAAGTCGACGCCGAGGCCGGGTCCGGCCAGCGCGTCGGCCAGTTGCGCTTCGCTGGCCTCAGCGAGGCGCATGCCCGTTCTCGCTCGCGAGCTGGACGAGGCCCAGCGACTGCAGCTCCGAGACCAGGCGTTCCGCGTGGCTCGCGGCGTGACCGCGCTCCGCCGGATCGAGCGCATCCGTCAGGAAAGCTTCGATGTCCGCCATCAATTGCGGGCCGTGCAGGAACAGATCGAGGACGGCGGAGGCCGCGGGATTCAGCAGGTGCGCGTCCCAGGAACGCGGCTCGAAGACGACGCGATCGTCGTCGAGGTCGACGATGCGCAGGCCCTGTGTGGCTTCGAAGCGTGGCGCGGGCGCGGCGCGCCCGGCGGGATGCTGCGGCACTACGCCTTGATGAGCGATGTGTAGCAGCTCTTCGTGGTGGCCTGGTAGCCGCTGGGTTGCATGACCTGCATGACCCGGTAGCGTGCCCCGTTATCCGAGTCGACCCACACCAGCGCCCACCGGCGACTGGTCGCGCCGGTCGACTCCCAGCCTGCCTTCTTCATGTCCCATAGGTTGAGGCCGTTTGCAAGCGGCTCGGACAACCGCACAAACTCGCGGCGGCCCGGATCCCAGTAGAACCAGACGGGGTTTTGCCCTTTCAGCTTCCACTGAGAGACGGGCACGTCCTTGCGCAACCAGTTGTCAGTCGAGAGTTTCGATTCCTCGATGAAAAACGCGGTCGGCTGCTGCTTCTGGTTGACCAGACACCGACCAAAGCTCGACACCGATGCCGCAGAGGCGGACGAAACCGTCAGCACGGCCGGTGCGGCGAGCGATCCCTGGATCAGTCGGCGGCGCGTCTTGTTGGTTCCCGAATCTTTCGTGTCCATGGCTTGCCTTTCGGGCGGATACACGCAATCCACAAGCTGCGCGGATCATTCAAATGCCCCAAGAACACGGTACTTCAATTTTCCTCGAGTGCCAAGCGTTCCCCCTAGGGAATTCCACTTTCCGCGATCGATTTCAGGGTTTCCGACCGACGGCCGTTTGTGACGGTGTGGCTGGTTTCGTCGAGATCGAACGCGCTGCGGAGTGGGGCGGGGTGCATAGCTGAAGCGGCGAGAAGCCATGCTCTGGCTTTGCCTCCGGGAAAACTGCCCTGCACCGTGAACCGCAGTGCGCCGAAGCTGTCGGCGTGCGGCGGGTGCGGCGTCTCCGTGAGGCGCCGGCGCGCGCCGATGACGCAGAATCTTCAGTCCACGCGGCCGGCTACGGTTGGCGCTGCTGCCTGTGCCAAGGTTGGGTCAGGCGGCCGGCGCGCGCGGGGGCGCAGGTAGACTGTCCAATGCCCTAATCGCGACGCCGCCCGTGGGCGGCCGTCGACTTCCCGAGGTTCCCGTAGTGCTATCGCTTTTCCGACGCGCCGCCCTCATCGCGGCGGCCGCGCTGCTCGTTTCCTGCGGCTCCGACAACACCGACGATGCGCCGAAGACCGCGCCGACCAATGTTGCCGTGACGGCGGGCGACACGGCGGTGATCGTGACGTGGGACATGGAGCCCGGTCTGACGTATTGGATCTTCAGTGCGGCGGCCGGCGAAATCACGCGCGACAACTACAACTCGTTCGCCGGTGCGCGCATCACGCAGCCCGCACGCTCGCCGCAACTCATCACCGGCTTTCTCAATGGCACCCAGTACTCTTTCATCATCAACGCCACCCGCAGCGGCAGCGCTGCCGGCCCGGCCAGCCAGTCGATCGCGGTGGTGCCGCGCCTGGCGGGCAACAGCTGGATCTCGGGGACGCCGCTCGGCCCGGACTTGAACGCGGTCGGATTCGGCGCTGGCAAGTACGTCGCGGTCGGCGCCGGTGGCGCCCTCTTTACGCGCGGTGCGGGCGTGCTCGACGCTGCATGGACGGCAGGTACTTCCGGCGTGACGGCGAGCCTGAACGGGATCGTCACCGGCGGCACGATCGTGGTGGTGGGCGACAACGGCACGATCCTGGTCAGCGGTAACGCCACCGATTGGACTGCGCAGACCAGCGGCACCACGGCGCGCCTGAACAGCGTGATGTTTGGCCAGCTCACCTACATTGCGGTCGGTGACAACGGCACGATCCTGCGCAGTACTGATGCGCGAACCTGGACTGCGGTCAACTCCGGCACCACCAGCAACCTGTACGGCGTTGCGCAACTCGGCAACTCGCTGGTCGCCATCGGTGCCAACGGCACCCTGCTCACCAGCACCGACGGCGGCGTCGTGTGGACGGCGGGCAACTCCGGCACGACCGCGACCTTGCGCAGCCTCGCGGCGGGCACCTCGCGCTTCGTGGTTGTCGGCGACGGCGGCACCATTCTGACCAGCACCGACCTCATCACATGGACGGCGGCCACCTCGTCCACCACGCAGAACCTGTTGCGCGTCTCGCTCGGCAACCAGCTGGTGGCGGTCGGCACCGGCGGCGCCTCGGTCGTCAGTACCGACGGCCTGACCTGGACCGCCGGCAACACGGGCACCACGGCCGATCTGCGCGGGCTGGTGCGCGGCGTCAACCTTGACTTCCTCGCGGTCGGGACCGGCGGCGTCAACCTCGTCTCTCGTTGAGGGTGCGCTGACTTCGCGCTGATGCTGGCGCGCGGCTCTCTGTCGGTGAGCTTGCGCTCCCCGGGCGGACGCGCCTGATGCATTCGGCGGTCGCGCGATGTCAGCGTTTTTTTCAGCGCGCTGCGGACGCGCGGTAGCCGTCGGGGTTCTTCTGCTGCCAGGCCCAGCCGCTGGCGCACATCTGCTCGATCGTGCGCTGCGCCCGCCAGCCGAACAGCCGCTCGGCCAACGACGCATCGGCCCAGCACTCCGCAATGTCGCCGGCGCGGCGCGGCGCGATGACGTGCGGCACGCGCTGGCCGGTGGCCGTCTCGAATGCCTTGACCATCTCCAGCACGCTGGTGCCGCGGCCGGTGCCCAGGTTCACCGCGAGGTAGCCCGCGTGCTGCTGCGCATAGTCCAGCGCGGCCAAGTGACCGAGCGCCAGATCCACCACGTGGATGTAGTCGCGTACGCCGGTGCCGTCGCGCGTCGGCCAGTCGTTGCCGAACACATTCAGGTGCGGCCGCTTGCCCACCGCCACCTGGGTGATGAACGGGAACAGGTTGTTGGGGATGTCGCGCGGGTCTTCGCCGATCGTGCCGGAGTCGTGCGCACCCACCGGATTGAAGTAGCGCAGCGAGACCGCCGCGAACTGCGGGTCGGCCCGGCACAGGTCCTCGAGGATTCGCTCGACCATCAGCTTGGTCGCGCCGTACGGGTTGACCGCCGACAGCGGCGCGTCCTCGGTGAGCGGCAGCTGCTGCGGATTGCCGTACACCGTGGCCGATGAACTGAATACGAAGCGCCGCACGTCCGCGCGCTGGCAGGCCGCCAGCAGCGCCAGCGTGCCGGCGATGTTGTTGTCGTAGTAGGCCAGCGGCTTGGCGACCGACTCGCCGACAGCCTTGAGCGCCGCGAAGTGCACCACGCGGTCGATCGGCCGCCGCTTGAGCAGGTGGTCGAGCGCCTCGCTGTCGCGGATGTCGCCCTCGACCAGCGTCAGCTGCCGGCCGGCGATCTTCTCGACCCGCCGCACCGCCTCAGGCGAACTGTTGGAGAAGTTGTCGAAGCAGACCACGTCCTGCCCGGCCGCGAGCAACTCGACCATCGTGTGCGAGCCGATATAGCCGGCGCCACCGGTCACGAGCACGGCGGAGCGAGAGGCGGGATGCATGCAGGGTCCTCGAAGCGGTGCGCGGAAGCTTGGCGGAGATGTTACCGACCCGCCTTTCCGGGGCGCCGCGCCGGCTATTCGCGGCATGGGCGTGGGCTGGGGGCTTTAGCATCGGCCCCCGATGATCGATACTTTCTTCAATCGCCGCACCTGCCCGGCATGACGCTCGACGGCGCCTCCCGCCACACCCCCCTTGTGCCGGCGCCGCGCATCGCGTTCATGGCCGCTCTCGGCCGTCTCCAGGGTCGACGCCTGCGCGAGTCGATGCGTTGCCTCGCCGCCGCGTTCGTCGCCGGTGGCGTGCTTTTCGCGAATCCCGGTCTCGCGCAGACCGAACCGCGCCAGCCGGCCGTGGCGCTCTTCTACGGCGCCGCGCCGCCCATCGATGAACTGCGCGCCTTCGATCTGGTCGTGCTCGAGCCCGATCACGTACCGGCGCCGGCCCGCCTGCCGGCGACCGGCACCGCCTGGTTCGCCTACACCAGCGTCGGCGAGATCGATGCCCGGCGCGCCTACGCACTGCACGTGCCGCCGGCCTGGCTGCGCGGCGACAACCCGGCCTGGCAGACACGCCTGGTCGATCACACCGCGCCCGGATGGGCCGCGTTTTTCGAGGAGCGCGTGATCGGCCCGCTGTGGGCGCTGGGCTGGCGCGGCTTCTTCCTCGACACGATCGACTCGCATCGCCGCTTTGCCACCACGCCCGAGGCGCAGCGCGCGCAGGAAGACGCACTGGTGGCGCTGGTGACGCGCCTGCATGAGCGCTATCCGGGCATCCGGCTCGTCTTCAATCGGGGCTTCGAGCTGCTGCCGCGCCTGCGCGGCAAGGTGGCGGCGGTGGCCGCCGAGTCGCTGTACCGCGGCTGGGAGGTGCAGACCAACGCCTACGCCGAGGTGGCCGAGGCCGATCGCGCCTGGCTGCTGGCGCAGTTGCTGCGCGTGCGCGACGAACACGGCATCCCGGCGATCGCGATCGACTACGTGCCGCTGAAGGACAGCACGCTCGCGCGCGAGACCGCGGCGCGGATCCGCGCGCACGGCCTGGTGCCGTGGGTTACCAACGGCGCGATCGATCTGCTGGGGGTGGGCAACCTCGAAGTGCAGCCGCGCCGGATCGCGCTCGTCACCGACGTGGCCGCCGGCACCGACATGCAGTACTCGACCGCCTACCGCCTGCTGGCCATGCCGCTGCACTGGCTCGGGTTCACGATCGATCCGATCGATGTGCGCGGCCCGCTGCCGGCCGATCTGCTGCATGGACGGCACGCCGCGATCGTCACCTGGTTCTCGGAGGCGCCGGCGACGCTGAACCCGGCCTTCGCCGAGTGGCTTAAGCAGCAGTTCGACGGTGGGCTGCGGCTGGTGATGCTCAATACGCCGGCGGTCGAGCTGAACGGCAGTCTTGCGCGCGACCTCGGTCTGGCGCGCGTCAACGTCAGCGCCGGCGCGCTTCGTGTCGAGCGCCAGGACCCGATCGTCGGCTTCGAGGCGCCGCCGCCGCTCGATGGCCGCGCCACGCCCGGCGTGCAGCGCGCTGGCGCAGGCGACAGCCTGCTGCGGCTGCGCACCGCGGCCAACGTGGCGATCGACCCGGTCGCACTCACGCCCTGGGGCGGCTACGCGCTGGCGCCGTTCGCGATCCGCCCGCCCGCGCTCGACAACCCGGCGCGCTGGATCGTCGAACCGATCGAGTTCCTGCGGCGAGCGATCGACGCGCCGCCGTTTCCGGTGCCCGATGTCACGACCGAGACGGGTCGGCGGCTGCTGCTGGTCCACATCGATGGCGACGGCTTCGTCTCGCGCGCCGAGCGGCCGGGCGCGCCGTTTGCCGGCGAGGCGCTGCTGACGGACGTGCTGCAGCGCTATCGCATCCCGCATACGGTGTCGGTGATCCAGGGCGAGATCGCCGGCAACGGCCTGTTCCGCGATCTGTCGCCCGCGCTGGAAGACATTGCGCGCCGGATCTTCGCCCTGCCGCACGTGGAGATCGCCAGCCACTCGTACTCTCATCCGTTCTACTGGCGCCGGCTGCAGCAGGGCGCCGATGCCAGTGCCTACCCGAAGGGCCTGAACCTGGTGCTTCCCGGCTACACCTTCGACCTGGCCACCGAGATCGGCGGCTCGATCGACTACATCGATCGCACGCTGGCCCCGGCCGGCAAGCGCACGCAGGTGTTCCTGTGGACCGGCGACACCGCGCCGCCGGCCGAGGCGGTGGCGCTGGCCGATGCCGCCGGCGTGCTCAACATGAACGGCGGCGACACGCTGATCACCCACTCGCAGCCGACGTTGACCGTGGTGTCCGGCCTCGGCCTGCGACGCGGCGCCGGCCTGCAGGTGTTCGCGCCCAACCAGAACGAGAACGTCTACACCGGCAACTGGACCGGCCCGTTCTACGGCTACCAGCGCGTGATTGAGACCTTCGAGCTGACGGAGACGCCGCGCCGCCTGAAGCCCGTCAACATCTACTACCACGCCTACTCGGCCACCAAGACCGCGTCGCTCAACGCGCTGCACCGGGTCTACGGCTGGGCGCTCGAACAGCCGCTGGTGCCGGTGTTCGCCTCCGATTACATCCGCAAGGTGCGCGACTTCCACGGCATCGCCATCGCGCGCGACTGGCGCGTTGCCGCGCCCACCTGGCGCGTGCGCGGTGAGGGCGAACTGCGCACGCTGCGGCTGCCGGCCGATGCCGCCGTCGCGCTGGAAGCCAGCACCCAGGTCGCCGGCAGCGCACCCGGCCCGGGCGCGCGCTACGCGCACCTGGCCGCGGCCGGCGCCACGCTCGCGCTGGCAGCCGAGGCTGCGTCGGCGCGGGCGTCACCCGTGCAGGTGCGCGAGGCCGCCGGCCGCATCGAATCGTTTGCACGCAGTGCGAGCGGCATCCGCTTCACGCTGGCTGCCTACACCACATCCCAGTTCTCGCTGGCCGACGCGCGCGGCTGCCGCGTCGGCGTCGACGGACGCGACCTCAACCCCGCGTCCACGCGCGGCGACATCACCCTCTATGAGCTCCCTCCCATCGTCCCTGCCGCGACGCCGCGTCGCTACGTGGTGGACGTCCGATGCGGCGCATGAACGCCAGCGGCTGATCCCGCCCTGGATCGCGCTCGGCTTCGGCGCGCTGGTCCTCGGGGGGTTGGGGCTGCTGTTTCCGTTCCGCGGGCTCGAGGCCGAGCTCGGGCGCGCCGGGCCGCGTCCGGATGCCCTGCAGATCGCCTACCTGGAAGCGTGGCTGACGGTGCGGCCCGACCGCGAGCAGTTGCGCTACCGGCTCGCGCAGCAGCTGGTTGCGGCCGAGGACTACGAGCGTGCGCGCGGTCACCTCAGTCGCCTTTCCGAAGCCTCCGATCGCGGCGTGCGCGACCGCGCCGAACTGCTCGACCTCGACATCGCGCTGCGCGAGCTGCAGGCGCTGTCACCCGGCCATCCAGACCGCGACCTGCGGGTGCAGGCACTGCGCGATCGCTTCCGCGCACTGCTGGCGCGCGAGCTGCCGCCCGACATCGGCATCGGGCTGGCGCAACGCGCCGCCGAACTGGGCGCCGGTGTGGTCACTGCCGAGTGGTACGAGCGCTTGCTGCGCAATCCGCCGGCGCTGCCGGCCGCCGCCTGGGAGGTTGCGGCGCGCACCACGCTCGGCACCGGCGAGTACCGGCTGGCTGCGCGCCTTTGGCTGCAGGCGAGCAAGTCAGCACGCAGCGCGGCCGAGCAGCGCCGGCTGTTCATCGAGGCGCTGCGCACGCTGCAGTCGGCCAGCCTGTTCGACGAGGCGCTGGCGCTGGCCGAAGCTCACCTCGGCGCGCTTGCCACCGACACCGCGGTGCTCGAGTACCTGACGCGCCTGGCGCTGGCCGCCGGCCGACCCGATATCGCCCAGCGCTACGCCATCCTGCTGCTGCGCATCGCGCTGCTGCCGCAGGCCATCGACCGGCTGCAGCAGGCCGGGTACGCGGTGCCGCCGGCCTGGCGCGCGCTGCTGGATCGCAGCGCACCTCGGCTCGAACGCGCGCAGGCGACCGTCGCGCCCGCGTCCGAGGCGCATGAACGCACGGCCCGCCTGCCGTTCGACGACAACCTGTACGCGCTGAGCTACGAGGTGTTCATCGCCAACGGCAACCTGAGCGATGCGATCGTGGTGGCGCGCTCGGCGGTGCGCCAGGTGCCCGGCCATCTCGGCTGGCGCCGCAAGCTCGCGCAGGCGGCGGATTGGGCCGGCCAGCCGCAGCTTGCGCTCGAACAGTGGCACGCGATCGCACGCGCCGGCGGCGGCAGCGCGGCCTGGGCCGAGGTGCGTCGCCGTGCGTCGGCAGTTGCTCGCGATCGACCTGTGGGTCGAAGCGCTCGAGGCCGTGCATGCGCGCGCGCCGGGGGACGCTGCCACGTCGCAGGAGCTGGCGCGCGCCTACGAGGAGCTGGGTGAGCCCGAGAAGGCGCTCGCCCTGCTGCGACCGGTGCTGGCCGAGCCGGCGCGCACACCGGCGCGCCGCGCACGGCTCGAACTGCTGGCCGCGCTGGCCGAGCGCACCGGCGACATCGCCACCCAGCGCGCCGCGCTGCAGGCACTGCTGGGCGACGACGAGGCCGCGCCTGCGATCGCGTTGCGGCTGGCCGCGCTCGAGTACGGCCGCGGTGACGAGCGGGCCGCGTACGCCGCGCTGCTCGTGGCGCTGCCGCGCGCTGAGGGCGACGTCAAGGGCCATCTCGAGTTTTGGAGCGCCTACGCGGACCTGGCGCGCACCTCCGGTCGCCGCGACGACGCACTGCGCGCCTATCGCCTGCTGATCGACAGCGGCGCGGCCACCGACGAGGTGCTGATCAACACCGCCGCGCTGATCGAGGACAACGATCCGCGCGAGGCCGCGCGCCTGTACGACCTGGCCTGGCGGCGCAGCGGCCGCGCCGATCTGGCCGCGCAGGCGCTGTACCTGTTGCTGCGCGCTGGTGATGCGGCGCAGGTGCGGTCCTGGCTGGCGAACCAGACGCCGGCGCAGCGCACGCTGCTGGAGCGCGATGCGCGCTTCCTGATGCAGCGCGCGACGATCCATCTGGCCGATGGCCAGGTGCGCGCGGCGGTGGCCGATGCGCGCCGCGCCAGTGCGCTGCAGCCGAATGACGCGAGCATCGAGGCACTGCTGGTCTGGACCCTGATCGCCGCGCGCGACGCCCCGGCGCTGCGTGCGCAGCTCACCGCGTCGACGCACGCCAACGGCGACGAGCCGCAGCTGTGGGGTCCGTTCGCCGCCGGCTGGCTGGCGCTGCAGGAGCCGCGGCGCGCGATCCGCTTCCTGCGGCTGCAGGCCGGCAGCGGCGGCGATCCGCTGTGGACGCTCAGCTACGCCGATGCGCTCGAGCAGCTCGGCCAGCGCGACCTCGCGTGGAGCCTGCGCCGCCATGCCTGGCTGCGACATGGCCAGGCGTCGAAGTCGGCACCCGGTCCGGCCGAGCGGCTCGATGTGCAGCGGCGCATCGTGCCGCTGGCCGCCACGCTGGTCGGCGGCGACGCCGCGCGCGCGCAGCTGCAGGCGCTGCTGGCCGCCGATCCACAGGCCGGCACCAGCGCCACGCGCGAGGCGGCGCTGGCCTACTGGATCGCGCGCGAGCGCAGCGACATCGTCGCCGCCTGGCTGCTTGGCCAGTACGCCGACATGCGGGCGCGGCCGGCCTGGGCCGAGCTGTCGGTCGCGCTGGCGCACGACGATGCGGCCCGCGTCGAAACGCTGCTCGACACCGTGGCCGACTGGCTGCCGGCGTACGACCGCATCGAGGCCGCCGACCGTGTCGGCCGCACCGCACAGGCGCAGACGTTCGCCTTCGACACGTTGGCCGCGCTGCCCGACAGCGATGAGCTGCATCGGCGGCTGGTCGACCGCGTGGCCGGCGAGCGCAGCGCCACCGCGCCGCAGTTCGCGGGTGCCGGCCTGCGCGACTTCAGCCAGCGGCCGATCGAGGAGACCACCTGGACCGCCGACGGCAGCGTGCTGCTCAGCCCGCGGGTGCGGCTCGGCGCGGCGCTGGCACAGAGCACGCGCAGCAGCAGCGACACGGCGCAGCTGGTCGATCCGCCGCGCCACGACACGACCGCCCAGCTCGAACTGGGCTACGACCTCGGCATCGACCGCGGCCTGCGCCTGGCCCTGTCGCAGCGCGACGGCCTGGCGCGCGAACCCGGCTGGCGGCTGCAGGGCGACTGGCGCGCCGCCGATCGCCTGTCGGTGGCGGCGACGATCGGCCAGGGCCAGCCCACCACCGACAACGCCTACCTGCGCGTGGGCGCGGTGCGCGATCTCGCAAGCCTCAGCCTGACGAGCCGCTTCGCGCAACGCGAGTTCGCCGCGCTGACGGTCGAGGCGAGCCGCTTCGACGCGCAGGGCGGCGGTCGCATCGGCGACGGCCAGGTGATCCGCCTGGAAGCCGGCCACTACCTGCGCACCGAGTACCCGGACCTGTCGCTGCGGCTGAGTGCTGCCGACCTGCGCTACACCCCCGCGCCTGGCGTGGCCAGCGCGCTGCTGCCGCTGCTGCCGGAGGCGGCGCGCGCGACCGCCACCAACGCGCAACTGCTGCCGCAGTCGACGCAGCAGGTTGGCGCCGCGCTGGTGTTCGGCGAGACCGCACGCGAGCGCTACACGCGCGCCTGGCGGCCGTTCGGCGTGCTCGGCGTCAACAACGATCGCCTGAGCGGCACCGACTACGCGTGGACGTTGGGCGCCACCGGCAGCGTGCTCGGCGGCGACGAGCTGTCGCTGTTCGTCGCGGCCGGCTCCGGCCTCGGCGTGCAGGTCGTGCCGTTCCGCTCGTACGGGCTGCGCTACCGATGGCTGTTCTGACGCTGCCGATGACGATGCCCGCCGACCGCCGCCGCGCGCGGCCTGCCCCTGTTCCCGTGCCGCGCATCGCGCGCGGCCGCCCCCGCGGATGCGTTCCGCGACTTGCCTGCTTGCTGCCGATTGGAGACGATTGACCCATGTCCTCGAACCGCCTTGCGCTTCACCTCCCGAACGGCGCCACGCTGCGCCGCCTGGCCGCGGCTGCCGCCCTGCTGCTGGCGAGCGCCGCGTGCAGCATTATCGATGTGGCGCCGCGCGTCGATCTCGACCGCAACGCCCGCTGGGCAGTGCTGCCGCTGGCCAACCAGACCGAGACCCCGGGCGCCGGTCAGCGCGCCGCCGCGGTGGTGGAGGGCGTGCTGCACTCGCGCGGTATCGCCAACCTGGCGCGGCCGCCGGCCGCGCTCGGTGCGGAGTCGCTGTTCGAGGCGGCAGATGCCGCCGCGCCCGACAAGGCGCTGGCCTGGGCGCGCAGCGCCGAGGTGCGCTACGCCGTCACCGGCACCGTGACCGAGTGGCGCTACAAGGTCGGCGTCGACGGCGAGCCGGCGGTCGGCCTGTCGCTACAGGTGATCGACCTGACGTCCGGCCGCACCGTGTGGTCGGCCACCGGCGGCAAGAGCGGCTGGTCGCGCGAGGCGCTGTCGGCGGTGGCGCAGAAACTGGTGCGCGATCTCACCGCGCCGCTGGCGCGTTGATTGCGCGCTGCGTGCGTGCCGATTGCGTTCAAGTTGCGTGCAGATTGCGTACTGACCGCGCACTGATGGCGGGCCGGATCCCGGTGCTGCCGTTGCTCACGCGGTTGCCGCGATGAAGCGGCCTGGCGGCGACGCGGCCGGCGCCAATCCTGCCGAGCGCGCGCTGCGGCGGATGCTGCCGCGCACGCTCACGCGCGTGCGGCCGAGCGCGGACTGGCGCTGGGCGATCGTCGAGACCGCGCTGGTGATGGCGGTGGCGATCGTGTTCTCCGCACTGGTGCGGCCCGAGGATCCGCTGTGGACCGCGAGCGGCTTTCCGTGGCTGTGGATGGTGGCCGCGATCCTCGCGCTGCGCTATGGCTCGGTGCACGCGGTGCTGGCGATGGGCATCGCGCTTGCCGGCTGGCTGCTGCTCGACACCTGGCGCGCGCCGCTGGGTGACTTCCCGCGCGTGAGCTTCCTCGGCGGGCTGGTGCTGGCGCTGATCGCCGGCGAGTTCTCCGACGTGTGGAACGCGCGCCTGTACCAGGGCCAGTCGGTCAACGCCTATCTCGATGAACGGCTGCGCGCACTGACCCAGCATCACTTCCTGCTCAGCGTCTCGCACGACCGGCTCGAGCAGGAACTGCTGTCGCGGCCGTTCACCTTGCGCGAGACGCTGTTCTCGCTGCGCCAGGTGACGCGCCAGCGGCCGCGCACGATGGAGGTGCCGCTGCCGGCCGGCGACTGGCTGCTGCAGTTGCTGTCGCAGGCCAGCCGGCTCGAGGCGGCGGCGCTGTTCGCGGTGCGCAACGGCCGCCTCGACGATGATCCGGTCGCGGTGTTCGGCGAGTTCGGCACGGTCGAGGACGGCCGCCGCAACCAGGGCCTGGACCTCGAGGATCCGATGCTCGGCGCCGCGCTGCAGGCGGGCGAGCTGATGCACGTGCAGAGCGAACCGTTCGTCGACTCGGACCGGCCCAGCCGCTACGTCGTGTGCGCACCGATCATCGCCAGCGACGGCAACGTGCTGGGCGTGCTGGCGGTCGAGCGCATGGCCTTCACCGCGCTCACGCTGGAGACGCTGCAGTTCCTCACGGTGCTGCTGGCCTACTACGCCGACAGCCTGGAGCACGGCGAGGGCGTGCGCGCGGTGCAAGCGGTCTACGCGCGCTGCCCGGACGAGTTCGCGGTCGAGCTGGTGCGGCTGCAGCGGCTGCTGGCGGTGGCCTTCGTGCGCTCGTCGCTGGTGGGCTTCAGCCTGCCGGTCGACGCGCGCGAGGCCGACGAGTGGGCGGCGCGCTTCGAGCGCATGCGCCGCAGCATCGACATCGGCTGGGTCCACGCCACGGGCAAGCGGCGCGACCTGGTGCTGCTGCTGCCGCTCACGCATGCGCAGGGCATCGACGGCTACATCGAGCGCATCCAGCGCACCGTGCGCGAGCAGTACGGCATCGATCTCGGCAGCGCCGGCATCGCGGTGCGCAGCGCCGAACTCGACGAACGGCCGCCGGTCGAGCAGTTGCAGGCCTTCCTCGCGCGCGATGCATAAGCTCTGGATCACCGCCGTCACCAGCGAGACCGCCGCCCTGCTGCTGCTGGCGTTCGGCCAGAGCGGACTGGCGGCGCTGCTCGGCTACCTGCCGCTGCACGCGCTGGCCAGCGCCGCCGCCGCACTCGCCGCCGGGCAGATGCTGCCGCGACCGTACCGATTCCCGCGGCGCTGGGTGTGGGCGAGCCTGTTCGGCTTCAACTTCTTCGTCCCGCTGATCGGCCTGGCCGCCACGCTGATCGGCGTGTTCGCCGGCCACCTGCTGCCGCAACTGCTGCAGCCGCGCGTGTTCATGAACGTGCCGCGCCCCGATTACACCGCCACCGGCGACGAGGGACTCAAGCGGCGGCGCGGCGCGGCGGCGCGCGCCCAGCTGATGAACCCGAGCGCGCCGCAGGGCGCGCGGGTGGAGGCGCTGATGGCGGTCGGCAGCATCGGGGCGCCCAGCACCGGGGCGCTGCTGCGCGGGCTGCTGGCCGACCCCAACGACGAACTGCGGCTGCTCGCGTACGGCATGCTCGACCGGCGCGAGAAGGAGATCTCCAGCGGTCTCGCGCGCGAGCGCAAGCTGCTCGAATCGGCCGAGGAGATCGACGACCGCGACGCCGTGCGCGTGATCTGCGGCCGCATCGCGCAGCTGTACTGGGAACTCGTCTACCAGGACCTGGTCCAGGGCGACACCGCGAAGTTTGCGCTGGAGCAGACGCTGATCTACGCCGAGCGCGCGCTGCGCGACGACGCCACCGACGGCGCGCGCTGGCTGCTGATCGGCCGGGTGCAGATGCGGCGCGACGACCTGCGCGCCGCCGACAACGCGCTGCTGCAGGCGCTGGCCTATGGCATGCCCCGCCGCAGCGTGCTGCCCTACCTGGCGCAACTGCGCTTCGCGCAGCGCCGCTACGACGACGTGCGCCGCGCGCTGCTCGAACTCGGCGGCGAGCCCGGCTCCGAGACGCTGTCTGCGATGCAGCAGTACTGGGTGGCCTGATGACGCCGGCCGCCGCCACCTACCTGCGCCGCGCCGACGAGGTCGACGTGCTGCTGCTGCTCGAAGGCACCTTCCCGTACGTCAGCGGGGGCGTGTCGAGCTGGGTCAACCAGATTGTGCGCGGCTTTCCGCAGATCCGCTTCGGCGGCATCTTCCTCGGCAGCCGCGCGGCCGACTATGGCGAGCTCAAGTACACGCTGCCCGACAACCTGCTGCACCTGGAGTGCCATTACCTGCACGACCGCGGAAGCCGCGGCGAGCAGCCGGCGCCGCTGGCCGGCGACGCCGCGGCCTTCGCGCGCAACGAAGCGTTGCACGAGCAGTTTCGCGGCGCCCGTGCGGGGCAGGGGACGAAGCTGGTGCCGCTGCTGGACGAGCTGCTGCCGCTGATGGCGCGCGGCGGCACGCTCGACGAGCGCGCCTTCCTGCACAGCGCGGCGAGCTGGGACACGATCGCCGCCAACTACCGCGCGCGCTGCACCGACCCCTCGTTCGTCGACTACTTCTGGACCGTGCGGATCATGCATTCGCCGCTGTGGCTGCTCGCCTCGATCGCGGCCACCGCGCCGCGCTGCCGTGCGCTGCATTCGATCTCGACCGGCTACGCCGGTTTCCTTGGCGCGATTCTCAGCCGCACGCAGCAGCGGCCGCTGATCCTGTCCGAGCACGGCATCTACACCAAGGAACGCAAGATCGATCTGTTCCAGTCGACCTGGATCCGCGACAACCGCGGCGTGTTCGAGCGGCGCAGCGGGCAGGTCGCCTACTTCAAGGACCTGTGGATCCGCTTCTTCGAAGCCCTCGGGCGCTGCTGCTACGAGACCTCGGATCACATCGTCTCGCTGTACGAAGCCAACCGCCAGCGGCAGCTGGCCGATGGCGCACCGGCCGCGCGCACGCAGTCGATCCCGAACGGGGTGGATGTGGCGCGCTTCGCGCCGCTGCGCGAGAAACGCCCGGCCGCGCCGCCGCCGGTGCTGTGCCTGATCGGGCGCGTGGTGCCGATCAAGGACGTGAAGACCTACATCCGCGCGATGCGCACCATCGTCAACCAGTTGCCGCAGGCCGAAGGCTGGATCGCCGGGCCGGAGGACGAGGATCCAGCCTACGCGCAGGAGTGCCGGCTGATCGTCGAGAGCCTGGGCCTGCAGGACCACGTGCGCTTCCTCGGCTTCCAGCAGATGACCGAGCTGCTGCCCAAGGTCGGGCTGGTGATCCTGAGTTCCATCAGCGAGGCGCTGCCGCTGGTCACGCTCGAAGGCTTTGCCGCCGGCGTGCCCTGTGTGTCGACCGACGTCGGCTCCTGCCGGCAACTGATCGAAGGCCACGGCGACGAGGACCGCGCCTTCGGCACCGCCGGGGCGGTAGTGCGCATCGCCGACCCGCAGGCCCTGGCCGAAGCCGCAATGCCGCTGCTCACCGACGCCGAGAAGTGGCAGGCCGCCAGCCGTGCCGGCATCGCCCGCGTCGAGCGCTTCTACACGCAGGCGCTGATGTTCGAGCGGTATCGGACGCTGTACGACGCTGCGATCAGCGCAGCGGCGCCGATGGCCGCCGCGGCAGAGTAGGCGCGCCATGGCTGGCATCGGCTTCGAGCTTCGACGCATCCTCCAGCGCGGCACGCTGCTGTCGCTGCTGGGTGCCTACGGCTATGCGGGCGTCATCAGCTCCGGGCCATGGGTGCTGTCGATCCTCGGCATCCTCGCGGTCGGCCTGCTGTCGACCGCACTGGCCGGCGCCAGCACGGCGGTGGTGCAGTTCCAGGTCTCGGTGACTTACCTCATCGCGCTGAGCCTCATCATCACCGGGCCGTTCCAGCTCGCCTACACGCGCTTCGTCGCGGACCGCATGTTCGAGAAGCGCAACGATCTCGTGCTGCCCAACCTGCAGGCGGTGCTGCTGGTGGTCACCTCGACCGCCGGCAGCTTCGGGCTGATCGCCGCGATCTGGCTCTTCCCCGACGAGCCGGTGGGCTACCGGCTGGCGATGGTGGCGGCGCTGGTGCTGCTGTCGAACATCTGGATCGCCACCATCCTGCTGTCGGGCCTGAAGCAGTACAAGTCGATCGTCGGCCTGTATGCGCTCGGCTACGGCGTCTCGGTGCTCAGCACGCTGCTGCTGCTCGACTGGGGCCTGGTGGGGATGATCGCCGGCTTTGCGCTCGGCCAGGCGATCCTGCTGGCCGGCATGCTGGGCTTGATCATCCGTGAGTTCCCGGCCGAGCGTTTCATCTCGTTCGAGTACTTCCGCCGCGACCAGCACTTCAAGAGCCTGGTGTGGACCGGCTTCGTCTACAACGTGGGGATCTGGCTCGACAAGTTCATGTTCTGGTACTACCCGCCGACCGGGCAGGCGATCGTCGGGCCGTTGAACGCTTCGGTCATCTACGACCTGCCGATCTTCCTCGCGTACCTGTCCATCATCCCCGGCATGGCGGTGTTCCTGCTGCGACTGGAGACCGATTTCGTCGACCACTACGACGACTTCTGCCAGGCGGTGCGCGAGGGCGGCTCGCTGCACATGATCGAGCGCTACCGCAACGGCATGGTGGAGAGCGCGCGCATCGGCCTGTTCGAGATCGTCAAGATCCAGAGCATCGCCGCGCTGCTGACGATCGTGGCCGGCGAAGGGCTGCTGCAACTGCTCGGCATCTCCACGCTGTACGCCCCGCTGCTGTCGATCATGGTGATCGGCGCCGGCCTGCAGGTGGTGCTGCTGGGCATCCTCAACGTGCTGTTCTACTTGGACCGGCGCCGCCTCGCGCTGCTGCTGGTGAGCGTGTTCCTCATCGCCAACGGCCTGCTGACCGCGATCACGCTGTGGCTCGGCCCGGAGTTCTTCGGCTACGGCTACGCGGGGTCGCTGCTGATCGTCTGCGTGCTCGGCCTGCTGGTGCTGGACCGCGTGTTCGAGCGGCTGGAGTACGAGACGTTCATGCTGCAGCCGGGCGCGTGAGCGCGATTGGCGAGGTCTGCTTACGGCGAATTGATCGACTTCAGCTTGCGGCCAGGAGCGGTCCTGACGTCGAGGCCTTCGACTAGCCTGAAAGCGGTCCTCAGGTTGCCGTCAGGCAAAGCCGGGCGTTCTGCGTGCGCGGGCCTTGACCTCGGCGGTCGATTTGGATATCTTTCAGATATCCAATTTTGCAAGTCACCCATGGCTACTCGCAATACCGCCGACCAGATCGCGTTCCGCTATCGCCCCACCGATAGCGCTACCGGAGTATCGCGTGACACAGCCAAGCGCTTGGCGCAACGCCTGGGTGTCGACGAGACGCAAGCCATCCATCTCGCCTTGCACAACATGGCGGTGCGGCTGCTGCCGCAGTACGAGGCTGACGCGGGTCCGCTAACCGCGGCTCAAGTGCGGCAGATCAGAAAACGCGTTCCGCAAGGCAAGAAGCTCTCGGTCCGAACCAGCCTGTTCGATGTGAAGTCTGCATGATCCTGAAGTGGTGGGCCGAACCCACCGCCGGCGAGATCGTGTGGTGCCACTTTCCCGATGAGATCAACCCTCGGCCCAAGCCGCGACCGGCTTTGATTCTGGTCGTCTTCGATGACGATGCTCCGCAGTTCACGGTCCGTGTCGCATACGGCACCAGCCAGCGCACCACGACTTTGCATCGGGGCGAGTTCGCAATTCTGCGCGATCGCAATCCTGCCGCTTATGAGGCCGCAGGCCTGAGCTACGACACGAAGTTCGATCTGGGCAAGACCCTCGATCTGCCCTACACAAACGAGTGGTTCACGGTGCCGCCAGCCGCACCTCATGGCCAGATCCCGAAGCTCGGTACCCTCCATCCTTCGCTGGTGCGTGCCGTGCAGGCGGCGCATCGTGCGTCGAAGTCACGTTAGTCTGAGGTTGCTCCGCCTTGTGAAGGGCGGTTCGCCGACATCGTCCCGCACCTGTCAGTAGCCCAAGGCAAGACGGAGCTCTTGGACGAAGCCGAACCCTTGCTGACCGGGCCGTACCAACAGCCGGGATTGCGGCGGTCTGCCGGCGCCGAGCGACTGCTGTTGATGGCTCTCTGGGCGTCTGCTTACGGCAAAGCTGAACAGCCGCAACGGGTCGACTGGACGCGGTCGTTCGCGATGTCCGACTACAGCACGCTCGTCTAGCTCGCAGAGTCGCATCGGAGGCGGTGAGTTGATCAAGGCAGTGAGCGCAGTGATGCTGCCGAGAGAGCCGAGCCGCTCAACCTAGAATCGTCCCGATCGCAACTCTGGCAGCCGCCATGCCCGCCCTCGACGCTCCCGCCCTCGACCAGCTCTTTCGCGCCGCCCGCACCCACAACGGCTGGCTGCCCCAGCCGGTCAGCGACGACGAACTGCGCGCGATCTACGAGTTGATGAAATGGGCGCCGACCAGCGCCAACTGCTCGCCGGCGCGCATCGTGTTCGTGCGCTCGCGCGAGGCCAAGGAGCGGCTGCGGCCGGCGCTGTCGCCCGGCAACCTGGACAAGACGATGGCGGCACCCGTGACGGCGATCATCGGCCACGACCTCGCTTTCTACGAGAAGCTGCCGCAGCTCTTTCCGCATGCCGACGCGCGCTCGTGGTTCGCCGGCAAGCCGGCGCTGATCGAGACGACGGCGTTCCGCAACGGCTCGCTGCAGGGCGCCTACTTCATCCTGGCCGCGCGCGCGCTCGGGCTGGACTGCGGGCCGATGTCCGGCTTCGACAACGCCAAGGTCGATGCCGAGTTCTTCGCCGGCACCTCGATCAAGAGCAACTTCCTGTGCAACCTCGGCCACGGCGATCCGGCCAAGCTCTTCGAGCGCAGTCCGCGCCTGGCGTTCGACGACGCCTGCTGCATCGCCTGATGCGCGTGCCGATCGCGGCAGGCTCCTCGTGATCCTTTTCTTCGGCGCTCGACTTGCGGCCCCCGACCGACTGGCAGGGCGAGCCGGCGCTGTCGTCTGTGGCAATGCGGACGCGCTGCACCGCAAGTGCGTGCTGTCGGCGACGAGGACCGGCCGCCTTGCCGATCCTCATGCGCGCTGCGAACTCGACGCGCTGCCGTTCGACGGCTTTGTGCCGCAGGTGTGGTCCACCGCGCATCGTGGCGACATGACCTGACTTGCGCGGTTCGTCGTGCACCGGGACCGCGTGCGGCATCGAGCGCACCGTGGGTCGGGCCGCACCCGCTTGACATCGCATGGCACCCGCCGGACGCCGTGCCCGCAGACGAGGCGTTACCGCCGCAACTGCCAGGGAATGTCGACTTCGACCGTGTAAGGCGCCGGTGCGCCGCTGGTGCTGCGCGCTTCGTAGCGGCGCTTCAGTGCCGCCTGGATCGAGGCTTCGTCGAACCAGCGCTCGAAGATCAGAGGTTCCAGGCCAACCAGTCCGGGCACGCTGACCTGGCGCGAGGCAACGGAGGCGGCCTTGGCCACGCCCGACGGCTCGACCCGCACCGCCACCTTCAGCACCGCCTCGGCGCCGATGGCGGCCGCCACTGGCGGGTAGGCCGCCGGCGGGGGCGCGGCCAGGGCGGCGAGCAGGCGCGTGGCATCTGCGAGGTCGATCTCGTCGATCGTCACCGCAGGATCGCGCGCCTGGTCGAGCAGATGGGCGCGCAACAGACGCAGGCGATGCGGTTCGGGCGCGGCCAGCACGGCCCTGGCCCACACCAGTTCGGCGCGGCAGCGCTGCGCCGGCGTGCCGGACCGCCCGCCGGCCTCCAGCGCGGCGCGCTGCTCGGCGGTCAGGCTGCGCTTGACCACGGCGATCGATTGCTCGATGTCCTGCGCGTTGCCGGCCGGCGCCTGGGTGGCGAGGCCGGCCAGCCGTCGCACGGAGCCTTCGGTCTCGATCTGGTCGCGCAGTTCATCCGGCGTGAGCGTGGCGCTGCTGTCGTCGCAGGACTCGGTCGCGCGCTCGATGCGGCGCGCGCGCTGCTCGACCCACGCGGCCAGGAACGGCTCTTCCTGGTTCAGCAGCGCGAGCGTGTCGGCGTTGCGCAGGAGCATGCGCCGCAGCAGCGTGCGACCGCGCGTGTCGCGCGTGGCCACCACCATGCGGTCGAGGTAGCTGGCGTTGTCGGTTGCACTGCCCGGCAGCGATGCGATAAGCCGCGTCGAAGTGGCCGGTGTCTCTGCTGCCGAGCGCGCCGCGGCCTCGATCGACTTCTGCGCATTGGCGCTGCGATCCACTTTCAGTGCCGGCACGTCGCTGCCGTGGGCCGTGCCCGCGAGGCAGAGTGCGAAACCGGCAACCGCAAGGGCGAAGCGCCCCGAAGACTTGTTCATGTCGTTCAAACTCCGCCGATGCAGACGTACTTGACGGTCAGGTACTCGTCGATGCCGTACTTGCCGCCCTCGCGGCCGTAGCCGGACTGCTTCACACCGCCGAAAGGCGCGATCTCGGTCGAGATCAGCCCGGTGTTGACGCCGACCATGCCGAACTCGAGCTGCTCGGCTACGCGAAAGATGCGCCCGACGTTGCCGGCGTAGAAGTACGCGGCCAGGCCGTACTCGACGCTGTTGGCAGCGGCCACGACCTCGGCATCGTCGGTGAAGCGGAACAGCGGCGCGAGCGGGCCGAAGGTCTCTTCGCGCGCCACCAGCATGTCGCGCGTGACGTTGGCGATCACGGTGGGCTCGAAGAACATGCCGCCGCCGAGCGCAGTGCGTGCGGCTTGCCGCCGGTCAGCACCGTGGCGCCCTTGCTCACTGCGTCCGCCACGTGCGCCTGCACCTTGGCCATCGCGGCCGCATCGATCAGCGGACCCTGCTGCACGCCGGCCTCGAATCCCGAGCCGACCTTCAGCTGCGCGGCCTTGGCGGCGAGCTTGCGCACGAAGTCGTCGTAGATGTCGGCATGCGCGAAGAAGCGGTTGGTGCACACACAGGTCTGGCCGGCATTGCGGTACTTGCTGGCGAGCGCGCCGTCGACCGCGGCGTCGAGGTCGGCATCGTCGAACACGATGAACGGGGCGTTGCCGCCCAGTTCGAGCGAGAGCTTCTTGAGCGTCGTCGGCGCTCTGGCGCATCAGGATGCGGCCCACCTGGGTGGAACCGGTGAAGCTCAGCTTGCGCACCAGCGGGAGTTGCGCGGTCAGTCTCGCCGCCGATCTAACGCTGGCCGACCCGGTCAGTACGTTGAACACGCCCTTCGGAACGCCGGCGCGATCGGCCAGTTCGGCGATGGCCAGGGCCGACAGGGGCGTCTGTTCCGCGGGCTTGACCACGATGGTGCAGCCGGCGGCCAGCGCGGGTGCTGCCTTGCGCGTGATCATCGCGTTCGGGAAATTCCACGGCGTGATCGCCGCGCACACGCCGACCGGCTCCTTGAACACCAGCAGCCGCTTGTCGGCCGCGTGGGTGGGGATGGTGTCGCCGTAGATGCGCCGACCCTCTTCGGCGAACCAGTCGATGAAGCTCGCGCCGTAGGCGATCTCGCCGCGCGACTCGGCCAGCGGCTTGCCCTGCTCGGCGGTCATCAGCTTCGCCAGGTCTTCCTGTGCTGCCATCATCAGGTCGAACCACTTGCGCAGCAGGACCGCGCGTTCCTTGGCGGTCCTGGCGCGCCAGGCTGGCAGCGCGCGGGCAGCGGCGTCGATGGCGCGCTGCGCGTCGGTGGCGCCGCAGTTGGCGACCTCGATCAGGCGACCGCCGTCGGCCGGATTACGGACCTCGAAGCGGCCGTGGGCGCCGTCGCACCACTGGCCGTCGAGGTAGGCCTGCGCCTTGACCAGCGCGCCGTCGTTGAATTCGGGTAGCGCGGAGACTCGTTGCAGCATGGGGACTCCTCGGGAGGCGGGTACGGCCCGAGTCGGGCATCGACGCGGGCCGATACGCGACGCACAGCACGGGCGGGTGGCGCCTTCTTGTGACTGAAATTCAGCATAACGCAGCAGCCGCGAGCGGCCGGCGCCGATGCGACCGGCGCTATTCTTTGCGGCACCGGCAGCCGTCGCGTGCGGACGGGCGGCCCCCGGCCCTGCGCGAGGATGCCCATGCAATTCGAGTCGCTGGCCGTCGATCTGCGGCACTGGCTGAAAGACAACATCGAGCGCGGCTTCGACCGCGACACCCTGGTGCAGTCGCTGCGCGCGGCCGGGCATCAGCCCAAGTTCGCGCGCCAGGCGGTGGACTTGGCGCTGGCGCGCTTGCGTCCGGCGCCGGCCGACGACGTGATGGTGGCCGAGCGGCCGCCCGAGCCGGCGAAGGCGGTGACGCAAGTCGCCAGCTCTGCCGCCGCCGTGCCGGTCAGCGCCGAGCCGATGCACGGCCGGGAAAGCAACGAGAACGCGCTGACTGCCTCGCAGATCATTGCCGAGTCGGGCAACGCGATCGAGACGTCCGACCGCAGGATCAACATCCTGTTCGCGCTGAACGCCCCGCGCGTGGTGCTGTTCGACGGCCTGCTGTCGCACGAGGAGTGCGACGAGATGGTCCGGCTGTCCAAGGCCAAGCTGCAGCGCTCCACCGTGGTCAACGCCGCCACCGGCGAGTACGACGTGCATCCGGACCGCACCAGCAGCGGCACCCACTTCCAGCGCGGCGAGAACCCGCTGATCCGGCGCATCGAGCGGCGCATCGGCGAACTGGTGAACTGCCCGGTGGAAAACGGCGAGCCGATCCAGATCCTGCACTACACGCCGGGCGCTGAGTACAAGCCGCACTTCGACTTCTTCGATCCCACCTTCGACGGCAACGAGAAGGTGCTGGCGATGGGCGGCCAGCGCGTGGCCACGCTGGTGATGTACCTGAACGACGTCGAGGCCGGCGGCTCCACGGTGTTCCCCGACATCGGGCTGGACGTGCTGCCGCGCAAGGGCAACGCGGTGTTCTTCGCCTATTGCACCGAAGACGGCCAACTCGACCGCCGCACGCTGCACGGCGGCAGCCCGGTCGGCTCGGGCGAGAAGTGGATCGCCACCAAGTGGCTGCGCCAGGGGCCGTACGTCGGGCCAAGCGCCTGAGGCGCGGCCGTTCGGCACCGGCGGCCGGTCGGCACGCCGCCGTGCGCGGTTGATCGCGCAGCCTGGGTTGGCCTCCGCGGCGCGTGCGGCGATCCAAGTCTCGACCCTCGTTGCTTCGTCTTCTTGCGCACCGGGGGCGCTCGCAGTCAACGCAATGGCGCACCCGGTGGTTATGCATAGCATCACCGCTGCTCCGGGAGTCCTGCCGTGTCCATCGATGTGCGCCTTACCTCGTTTCGCCGCGCCGCCATCGCCCGGGCGCTGGAAGCAAGCGAGTACCCGGATCGGCTCCAGGATCGCGCCGCGGTCGCTGCGGCGTGGAACGAGGTCAAGGCGGCGACTGCGGCCGCCCGCCGGATCGATCCATCCGGCCAATCGACCGCGAGCCTGCGCGCCGAACTTGCCCGCCGCCTGCGCGCGCTGGCCGACCGGCTCGATGCGCTGTGGGCCGAAGACCGGCAGCACGTGGTGGCGCACATCCTCGCCCTGGCGGCGCTGGCGCGCGCCGCCGGCCGCCCGGTGCACCCGCTGACGGCAGATCTCGTGCGCGAGTCGCAAGTCGACGGCGGCGCCGAGAGTCTATTGGGCTGACTCCGGGGCACTGACACCGGAGCGCCGGCGCGCAA
Source organism: Burkholderiaceae bacterium (assembly GCA_034522655.1). Taxonomy (GTDB): domain Bacteria; phylum Pseudomonadota; class Gammaproteobacteria; order Burkholderiales; family Burkholderiaceae_F; genus JALHMQ01. The sequence continues at coordinate 73,741 of JAXHLD010000038.1, read as the reverse complement.
CGGCGCTCTCGTCGCCGGCGGTCGCCACGATCCAGCCACCATCGCGTGGCCGGCGGCGCTACGCTGCCGGCTTCAATGCAGGGAGGCGCGATGGATCATCTGATGCTCAACGGCGGCCGGGTACTCGGCCTGATCGGCCTGCTGATGGCCGCCTTCGCCGTGGTCGCCCGCCTGATGGGCTACTACGTCGTCGGCGGGTTCCAGGCAGCCACCTTGCTCGCGGGCGGCATGGGTGCGCTGCTGGCGGGCTGCTTTGCGCTGCTGTGGGTGCTGACCGCCGAGCGGCGGTCGTAGCGGCGCGCGGTCGCCCCGCGCAGCGTAACTACAGGGCAACTCCGACGCCGACGTAGAACGTGCGTGGCTGCGCCGGGAACAGGTAGATCCCGCCCCACGACTGGGTCGGCGCCTCGCGCCAGTAGACGCGGTCGGTCACGTTCTTGATGCCCGCACGCCAGAACGCCTCCACGCCGCCAAGCCGGGTGGGCAGCGTCAGCCACGCATCCCACTGCCACCACGCCGGCAGCAGCACGCTGTTGTCGCGCGTGATGGCGCGTTCACTGCCGAGTAGTAGACGCGGTTGCTGATGGCAAGGCTGTTGAAGCCGGCCTGGCGCCAGTCGAGCTGCAGCGCGCCGGTCACCTTCGGCACGTTGGTGGCGCGCTTGCCGCGCAGCGCGGGATCGAGCGTCTGCTCGAACACGGCGTCGAGCAGAGCGGCCTGCGCGTTGATCGCCCAGCGCGCGGCGAACTGCCAGTTCCAGTCCAGCTCGAGGCCGCGATGGCGTGCCTCGCGGCCGTCGGCCACGCGCTCGAGCGTGGCGCCGTTGGCATCGGCCGGCACGCTGCGATCGTCGCTTTGCGGTCGGCGGATCTCGAACAGGGCGACGGTCGCGTAGCTGGTCGGCGCCAGGTTGCCGCGCCAGCCGATCTCCGCCTGCGTGCTCTGCGCGGCGGGAAGCAGCTGGCCGGCGTTGGTGAAGCTGCTCGGCCGGTTGGGCACGGCCTCGACCTCGAAGCCGCGCGTGGCCGACACGTAGAGCGCGTTGTTGGGCGCGTAGCTGTAGGTCAGCGCCAGCCAGGGCGTGGTCTCGCGCTGCGTGAAGCGCAGTTCGCCGCTGCCGTCGGTGCGCCAGCTGGCTGCCTGCACCCGCACGAGCCGCGCCCCGGCGAACAGACGCCAGCGCTCGGCGAGATCGACGGTGTCGGACAGCGCGAGGTCGTCGATACGCAGGTCGCGCTGGGTGTTGGGCGACGTCGGCGTCGGGTCGGCGGGCAGCGGCACCGGTGCCAGCGCGTTGATGGTGCCGACGTAGTTGTAGGCCTGCAGATCCTCGTAGCGCTCGCTGTAGCGCGTGGTGCGCGGCGCCAGTCGCAGGCGGTGCGTCATGCCGGCGAGCCGCACCTGGCCGTCGAGCGCGATTTCGGCCACGCGCGTGCGACGCACCTCGTTGCTGCTGCGGTAGTCGTACAGGTCGACGTCGTAATTGCCGCACAGCCCCGGGTACACGTAGTTCGGCCCGCTGCTGCAGCCGTCGGGAAAGGCGAGCCGGTCGTTGGTGGTGATCCGCTGCAGCAGGCCGGACAGGGTGAGCGTCCAGTCGGCCGCCACCGGCAGCACGACGCGGGCCGTGCCCACCTGCGAGCGGTTGTCGAACGGCTGCGACCACGGCTGGTCGTTGAGGTTGCGGCGCGGGTCGGCCAGCACCTCGGCCGGCGGCAGCGTCTCGGCCAGACCGTCGCCGTCACCGTCGAGCAGGCCGAAGCCGGGCACGCTGATCTGGCGCGAGTTCTGCACTTCGAACTCCACGTCGGCGCGCACGCCGCCGCGACCGCGCCAGTCGAGCGCGCCGGCGATGACGGTGCCGCGGCCGTCGGCATCGCGCGCGGCGGGCTGGCGCGTCCAGGCCGCGGCGTTCAGCCGGTAGCCGACGTTCTCGCCGGCACGGCGGCCGAGGTCGGCGGCGGCCAGCACCGAGCCGCGCTCGGCGACGTCGAGGCTCACTTCGGTGATGTCGAGCGTGGCGGGCTTGGTCAGGAAGTTGAGCGCCCCGCCCGGGCTGCCGGTGCCGCTGGCCGGCCCCGCCATGCCCTTGAGCAGCGCGATGTCCTGCTTGGTGGCGATGTTGAACGGGGTGTAGCTCGACATCGGCAGGCCGTTGCGCCGGTAGTTGAGCAGGCCGTCGAGCAGGAAGCCGCGCACCTGCACCGACTCGACGAAACCCACCGTGTTGTAGGCATCGCTCGCCGCCGGGTCGCGCCGGATCGCCTCCGAGACGCTGTTGACGCCCTGGTTGCGCAGGTCGCGTGCGCGCAGCACGCTGATCGACAGCGGCAGTTCGCCCAGGGTCAGGTCACCGAACTCGGGGAAGCCGCTCGGCTCCTCGACCGGCGCGGGACGCGCGGTGATGGTCACACCCGGCAGGCTCTCGCCGGACTGGGCGAAGGCACTGCCGGAGAGCGCGGCCAGCACGGCGCAGGTCACACGCGAGAGGGCAAAGGCGGGAGATCGTTTCATTGCCATCGCACAGCACTCCTCGACGATGGCAGGGAACACGGGGCGGGAAGGGAGTTGGCCGCGCACGCACCCGGCTCAGGGAACGCGCGAGAATCTTCTCGCCGACGCTTCCCTGCGCAAGCATTAACTTGATCAGGTTCAAAGGGTTGTTTCTCACCCGTCCGTCTCACGGCATGGCTGCTGCAAGCGGACCGCACATCGCTGTGCGGATTTGTCCGGGACCCCTAGCGTGCGACGGATTGTATGCGAGTAACGCGGGGCGACGCGTGCCGAAGACCGCGGGCGCGTCGTGGATGCCGCCTGTCAGCGCCGCTGATCAGCGCGGCGCCCTGCGCGCGTGCGACGCGGGCGGGTCTAGCGCGTCGATCGCCGTCAGCGCCGCAGCCAGCCGCGCGCCGTCGCTGCCAGCGATGCGGATGAAGCCGAGCGACTCGCGCGTCAGCCAGTCGACGAGCAGTGCGTGGAAACGGATGCGCATCGCCGGCCCGTCGCGCTGCAGGCCGTCCGGCTCCCACGGCAGATCGGTGTCGGCCAGCAGCGTGAGGTCGTAGCGCCGATGATGGTCGGTGGCGGCGGCCAGCAGCGCGGAGTCGTCGAAATACAGGCGCGAGTAAAGCGCGGTGACGAGCGGTGCGGAGTCGAGTGCGACCAGCGTGCCCCCCCGCTGCTGCGCCTCGGCCTGCGCGGCATGTTCGCGCGCGATCTGGTCGGCCATCAGGCCCGGTTGCTCGTGCACCATCGGCGCGCGGCCTTGCGCGTCGACGAACTCGCGCAGCGCCTCGGGCACCCACAGCCCGCCATGACGCTGCGCGATCTGCCGGCACAGCGTGGTCTTGCCCGTGCACTCGGCACCGACCACGGCGATGCGCAGCACGTGGGGCGGATCGGTTCCGAGCGCGCCCTTCGAGCCGTGCTCCGGGGCGTCGTCGGGCGAACTCATGCGAAACCGTTGCCGGGGTCGACCGGTGCCGTCCGCTTCGCGTCGTGCCGCCATTGCCACCACCCGGCTGCCGACAGAAGCACGAACACGGCGTACAGCAGCGCGGTTATCCACAACGCCTGCTGCACGAACAGCGTCACGCTGACCAGATTCACCACCAGCCAGGCCGGCCACGCTTCGGTGATCTTGCGTGCGGTGAGCAGTTGTGCAAGCAGGCTGCCGAGCGTGGTGAACGCGTCGAGCGTTGGCGAGGCGGCATCGGTGAGACGGGCCAGCAGGAGCGCCGCGATGGCGGTCGACCCTGCCCACGCCGCCGCCAGCTGCGCCCGCGCGCGCGGCGACAGCGCAGAGACCTTGAGCGGTGACGCGCCGTCGTGGCCGGCACGCCACTGCCACCAGCCCCAGCACGCGACCGCCACGAACACGCCCTGCAGCGCCGCCTGCCCGTACAGCCTGGCGCCCGCGAACAGCATGCCGTACAGCACGCTGCTCACGATCATCAGCGGCCACGCCCACACGATCTGCCGGATCGACAGCAGTACGTAGCCGAGCGCGAGCACGAAGGCGGCGGACTCGATCACGGTGGTTGCGGCAGCGGAGGGGTTCACAGCGACGGCGGGCATGGGGGATCGAGGCGCGCGAGCGTACACGCCGGGACTTCGCAATGCGCCAGCGGGGAAAGTCCGACGGTGGCAAGGATGCGCCCGCGCGCGATCACGGGGCGCTTCATGGCGCTTGGCTTGTAGCACAATCATGCTACTCTACGAGCAGGAGGTCAGCCATGTCCACCACCACGATCCGGCTTGACGAGGACCTGAAGGCGCGCGTGACGGCAGCTGCCGAGCGCGCCGGCAAGACGCCGCATGCGTTCCTGCTGGACGTGATCCAGCACGGCGTGGCGCAGGACGAACAGCGCCTCGCCTTGCACGAAGAAGCGGCGCGGCGCTGGAAGAAGGTCCTTCGGTCGGGCGAAACCGTCAGCTGGGGCGAGACGCGCGACTACCTGACGGAGCGGGCCGCGGGCAAGGTCGCCGCCCGAACCAGGCCCCGCAAGTCTGCCGGCTGAGCGCGCTGCCTTGGCCCGCATCGAACTGGCGCCGGAAGTTCGCGACGACTTCGACCGGATTTTCGATCACTTGGCACATCACGATCTCGCGGGCGCTCCGGCGCGGATTCAACTCATTGTCGATGCCATCGACGTGCTGGCCACCAGCCCGCTGATCGGCCGAGTGGTCGCCAATGGCAACCGCGAACTCATCATCGGCCGCAGGGTGTACGGCTTCGTGGCGCTCTACCGATACCTGCCGGATGTCGATCTTGTCGTCGTTCTCGCCATCCGTGCGCAGCGAGAGGCGGGGTATGGACGGGAGGCATGAGCGCCGTCCCATCATGTGGGCTGAGTTCTGTCGAGTGGGCGCATCCAATCTGCCTAGCAGTCCACCGCGGAGCCTGATTAGGGGACGAAGCGGACCCAAACTGCGTGGCGGGATCGCCAATGGCTGTCCCCGAGCGAGTCCGCAATATGCCTTCGCTTCATCAAACTCAGCTGCGCGATCGCGTGAAGGGCTCTGCTGACTTGACGTGCCCGCCGCACGTCCGCCGCAGCGCGGAAGGGGTGAAGTCCTCCGCCCCAGGGGGCAGGAAGTTTTCGGAGTTGATCGAGTGAAAACCGCTCGCGAAGGTGACATTCGGGGCTATGTCGCCGCAGTTCGTCTGTTGCTTGAGTCGAGCGAACGGCCGTCTTGCTTTGTCGAGTCGGTAACGAGTCGGATTGAACATGCTGCGACCGAGAAGCGGTTCAAGACCGCAACTGCGTTGATCAAGGAGGTGAACGAGGTTTTCTCGGATTCGCTCAGATCGCAAGAACAAACTCTCCTCTTTTGTGAGCTACAGAGGCTAATGGTGAACCGCATCTACTGGCCACGTGACGATCGCGGTGGGTGAGTGGCAAGCGTGCTCAGGAGGGGTGCCTTGAAAACGCGAAGCGACTACGAGGCCCTCATGACCGCAAGCGATCCAGATTCTGGTTTGGGCGACGACGACCGGCGATCGGCCGCCAACATGCTTGCGCGGTTTCATGAGGCGACTCGAAACATGGTCGTCAGGAAGCGTCGAGCGGGGTGAGGCGGACAAAGGGGACGATCCGCGCGCCATAGCGCTCAAGCGCAAAGCGGTGCTGCCCTGTGACGAGTTGAGAGTCGCCTTGCTTCAACGAGGAAGACGCACTTGTCAGTCGACAAGTGCGTTGCTAATCCATTCCAGGGATCGGCTGAACAGCGCGCGCGACGAAGGCTGGGCGCCTCGCTACAGGTCGAACTTCACCCCCTGCGCCAGCGGCAGGCTGCGCGAGTAGTTGACCGTGTTGGTCGCCCGCCGCATGTAGGCCTTCCAGGCGTCGGAGCCCGCTCTCGCGGCCGCCGCCGGTCTCCTTCTCGCCGCCGAAGGCGCCGCCGATCTCGGCGCCCGAGGTGCCGATGTTGACGTTGGCGATGCCGCAGTCCGAGCCGCGTGCGGACAGGAAGGTCTCGGCCTCGCGCAGGTCGTTGGTGAAGATGGCCGACGACAGGCCCTGCGGCACGCCGTTGTGCAGCGCGATCGCCTCGTCGAACTCGCGGTACTTCAGCACGTACAGGATGGGCGCGAAGGTCTCGTGCTGCACCACGTCGGTCTGCGCAGGCATCGTCACCAGCGCCGGGTCGGCGATACCAGGCCTGGGAGCCAGCGCCGGCGAGCACGCGCCTCGCCGCCGCCGGACGCATGCCGCCCTCGGCCGCGCGCGCTGCGTCGAGCGCGGCCTGCATCGGCTCGAAGGGCGGCCTGGTCGATCAGCGGGCCGACCAGCGTGCCGGGCGCGCGCGGGTCGCCGATCGGCAGGCTGTCGTAGGCGTAGGCGATGCGGGCCAGCACGTCGTCGTACACCGACTCGTGCACGATCAGCCGGCGCGTCGTGGTGCAGCGCTGGCCGGCCGTGCCCCGCGCCGAACACGATGCCGCGCAGTGCGAGATCCAGGTCCGCGCTGGGCGCGACGATGATGGCGTTGTTGCCGCCCAGCTCCAGCAGGCAGCGGCCGAAGCGCGCCGCCACGCGCGGCGCGACAGCGCGGCCCATGCGCGTGCTGCCGGTGGCCGACACGAGCGGCACACGCGCGGATCGTCGGCCAGCGCCTGCGCCCGGCTCGCGCGCCGCCGATCACGCACCTGAGACAGGCCGTCCGGGCGCGCAGCCGCGCGGAAGCGCGCCAGCGCGCGCTCGAACAGGGCCTGCGTGGCGAGTGCCGTGAGCGGCGTCTTCTCCGACGGCTTCCAGATCACCGGGTCGCCGCACACCAGGGCCAGCGCGGCGTTCCACGCCCACACCGCGACGGGAAAGTTGAACGCGCTGATCACGCCGACCACGCCCAGCGGGTGCCACTGTCTCCATCATCCGGTGGCCGGGCCGCTCGCTGGCGATGGTCAGGCCGTAGAGCTGGCGCGACAGGCCGACGGCGAAGTCGCAGATGTCGATCATCTCCTGCACCTCGCCCAGGCCTTCGCTGGTGATCTTGCCGACCTCGAGCGTGACCAGCGCGCCGAGTTGTGCCTTGTGCGCGCGCAGCTCCTCGCCGAACAGGCGCACCAGCTCGCCGCGGCGCGGCGCAGGGACTTCGCGCCAAACGAGGAAGGCCTCATGCCCGCGCGCGATGGCCATCTGTGCATCGGCGCGCGCGTGGCCGCGTGCACCATGCCGGTGCGTGCTGCCGTCGATCGGCGAGCACGCGAGCGGCGCAGCGTGGCCTCCTGGTCGAACGCGGCGGCCGGGCAACGCCCGAGGGGCGGTCGGTCGAGGAGGCGGTGTCATGGGGGCTCGGTTCCTGCAGTGGAGGCCGATCGTGCGCGGCGCTCAGCCGATCGACTCGACCTGGCGTGACTGCTGGTAGGCGTTGCCGAAGCGGTTGGCGAGGAAGTCAGGCAGCGCGATCTGCTCTTGTCGGATGAACCCGCGTTGCGGCAGCTTGCCCTCGCGGAACAGGTCCACCGCGGCGCAGATGCCGGCGGCGGTCGTGATCTGGATCGCCGACAGCGGCTCGGCCGCGCTGCGATCGGCAAAGATCTTGCGCGCGAAGACATCCTGCATCAGGGCACCGTTGCGCAGGCCGCTCACGGTGACGAACACCAGCACCACGTCCTGCATCGTGCTGGGGATCGACTTGCGCATGATGTCCTTCAGCGTCTGCTGGTCGTCCTGGTCAGACCGCAGGTCGTCGAGCAGCAGCTTCATCGCCGCGCCGTGGCCCGGGTAGCGCACGCTCTTGTAGTCGAGCGAGCGCACCTTGCCGTCGAGCGTTTCGCACAGCGTGCCCAGGCCGCCCGAGGTGTTGAAGGCCTCGTACTCCACGCCGTCGAGCGAGAAGTGCTCCAGACCTTCGAGCGGCAGCACCTCGATGCGCTCGCCGCCGCGGATCGCCTCGCACGGGTGGCAGTACTCGTTGATCAGCCCGTCCACGCTCCACGTGAGGTTGTACTTCAGCGCGTTGGTTGGAAACGCGGGCAGTGCGCCGACGCGCATCTGGACGTCGTGCAGCGCGTCGAAGTCGCGCGCCAGGTGGTAGGCGACGATGCCGATGAAGCCGGGCGCCAATCCGCACTGCGGCATGAACGCCGTGTCGGCGCCGTCGGCCAGCTGCTTGATCGCGCGCGTGGCGGCCACGTCCTCGGTCAGGTCGAAATAGTGGCAGCCGGCCGCGCGCGCCTGCGTGGCGACCAGCGTGGCCAGGTGGTAGGGCAGCGCGTTGACCACGGCCTCGTGGCCGCGGATCGCCTGCAGCAGCGCCTGCGCGTCCTCGGTGTCGGCCTGCAGCGTGCGCGCGGCGCTGCCGTTCACGCGCGCGAGCGCAGCCGCGCTGCGATCGACCACGGTGACGTCGTAGTCGCCGCTGTCGCTCAGTTGCCGGGCGATGGTCTGGCCGATGTGGCCGGCGCCGAGCAACGCGATCTTCATCGCCGGCATGGGGTGGTCTCCTGAGGTTCGGTGGGCCAACGGGATTCGGCAGTCTAGGCAGCGCGCCAGACGAAAGACAGCGTGAGTTCGACGAACAACTGCACAAGCTCGACGGTTCGCCCGCGATATGCTCCGAATCGTCGAATCCATAGGAGCCACCACGGTCGCGTGTTCCGTCCGTGCATGCGCCGCCACCTACCCCCAGCTCCCGCAGCGCGGCCGCCACGCCGTCATCGCACGCCGACGCACGGCCGCGCGACCAGCTTGATCGGGATCTGCTCGCGCTGCTGCAGGCCAATGCGCGCGACAGCACGGCCAACCTGGCGCGCAAACTCGGCGTGGCACGCACTACGGTGCTGGCGCGGCTGGCGCGGTTGGAGCGCGAGCACGTGATCGTCGGCTACACGGTGCGGCTGGGTCAGGGCGTAGCCGAGCGCGCGGTACAGGCGCACGTGGGCATCACGATCACCCCGAAGGCGGCGCGCGACGTGGTGCGGCGCCTGGCGCGCATGCCGGAGCTGCGCCAGCTGTATTCGGTGAGCGGAGAGTTCGACTACATCGCGCAGCTGAGCGCGGAGTCGACCGCGCGCCTGGATGCGCTGCTCGACGAGATCGGCGAGATCGAGGGCGTGGCCAGGACCACCACGTCGATCGTGCTGGCGGTGCGGGTGGACCGCAAGGCGTAGCGGCCGGGGCCGCGCGGCGTCAGCGCAGCGCCACTTCGCGCACCAGCCAGGCCGCGGCGATGATCAAGTAAGCCGCGAGCAGCGTCCGGCGCAGGCGATCGGGCATGTCGCCCATCAACCGCAGGAACAGTTGCTGCGACAGCAGTGCCGCCACGGTCAGCAGCGCGACCAGTTGCAGATGGATCGGCTGCACGCCGGCCAACGAGGCGACACCCGCCAGCAGGCCGGCGCCATACATGGCCAGCGACTGCAGCGATGCGACGAACACGAACACGATCGACAGCGTGGCCGCCGCCGCCGTACTGAAACCGGCGCGCATGGTCAGCAGCGGCATCAGCAGGGTGGCGCCGCCCAGTCCGAACATGGAGGAGGCCAGCCCGGAGAGGGCACCGATCGCCAGCAGGCGGTTGCGCCGCCGCCGCGAATCTTGCAGCGCTGCCGCCGGATGCGGCTGGCCGAAGCCGGTCCACAGCCCGAGCAGCGCCAGCGCCGCCGCGAACGCCAGCCGCAGCAGGTCGCCCGCGAGAGAGCTGACCAGCGCCACGCCGATCAGCGTGCCGGGCAGGGCGCCGCCGATCAGCAGGCCGAGCGCATCGCGTTCGAACTCGTGCCGGCGCCAGACCTGCAGCGCGCGCCAGCTCGAGCCAAGGCCGATCGCCACCAGGCTGGCCAGCACCGCCAGCTTGAACGGCGGCGGCGCCACGCCCGGCAGTCGCGCGAAGGTTGCATCGAGCACCGGCACGATGAAGGCGCCGCCGCCGATGCCGAAGAGCGCCATCAGCAGGCCGGTGAGGATGCCGGCCAGCACGATCGTGGCGGCGATGAAGCCGAAGGCCAAGTGGGATCTCGCGGCGTTGCGCGGGCAGGGAAGCGGACGCTAGCGCAGATGCCGGCGCATCGCCGCGTGTGGCGCATCACAGTGCGCGAGCGTGGCGAGGGCGCGCGACTTACGGCGCCCGTCGCGCACGGCACGCTGAGGCAATCGAGCGAACTGCAGGGGGTGGTGGGCCGTGAAGGGCTCGAACCTTCGACCTACGGATTAAGAGTCCGCTGCTCTACCAGCTGAGCTAACGACCCGACACTCGCTCACGCCAGGGTCTCGTTGTACCTGCCGCTGATGGCAGACGCGAAGCACCTGACGTCACAGGATTATCCGGATCGATCTGGCAGCGTCAAACCCGCACCGCTGTGCCAGACATCGCGACATGCAAGGGAGCACAGCCAGAGTGGTGGGTCGTGAAGGACTTGAACCTTCGACCAACGGATTAAAAGTCCGCTGCTCTACCGACTGAGCTAACGACCCGCCGAGGACTGTCCGCGAATTGCCGTAGAGACCTGAAGATCGCTGCGGAACCGGGGAATCTGCCGGCTGAGGAAACCACATGCCGGCGAAGAGACGCAAATTATCCCGATTGACCGGGGGGGCGTCAAACGCGACCGTGGCGTGCATGCACGTGCGGTACCGCCGTGCCATCGCGCGTGCGAATCGATGCGTCGTCGTGTGGTTGTGGCCGGACGCCGCTACTCGCTGCGCGTCATGCGCCAGACCTGATAGCGCAGGCCGAGCACGGCGCCGGCGATGATCGACAGCCACGCGATGATCGAGCCGAGCGCGAGCGTCGAGACACCGCTCAGGCCCTGGCCGATGGTGCACCCCATCGCGACCACGCCGCCGAAGCCCATCAGCGCGCCACCCACGATGTGATTGGCCGTGTCCTCGGTGTCGCGAAACCCTTCCCAGCGGAACTCGCGTGCGGCGAGCGACCATGCCAGCGATCCGGCCAGCACGCCGAACACCGCCACCGGGCCGGTGGTCAGCACCTTGCTGCGGTCGCTGAACAGCATCAGCCAGTCGAGCGTGTAGGCGATCGGTGCGACGAACGAAAACGCCTCCATCCGTCCGGTCGGCGTGCCGACGAACACCTGCTCGAGCGTCACCGGGTGCTCGGGCACGCGACCCAGGTGGCCGGTGACGAACCACATGCCCGCGATCACGCCGCCGATCGTCAGCCCGGCCAGCAGGTTGTCGGCGTGCCAGAAGTCGCGTCGCGCCAGCGCAAAGGCGATCAGCGCGCCGCCGATGGCCAGCGCGAGCAGCCATTGCAGCGTGGTACGTGCGACGCCGCTCGCCGCCGCGACGATGGACGGCAGGTCCTGCGACGTGGCCAGGTTCACCGCCACGGGCTCGATCGCCGCGACGCGCAGCACGCCGAGCGCGCCGCGCAGCGTGATGTAGGCGCTGATGCCGAGCACGAGGAAGACGACCAGCGACTTCAGGCTGCCGCCGCCGATGCGGACCAGCGTCTTGTTGCCGCAGCCGCCGGCCAGCACCATGCCGATGCCGAACAGCACGCCGCCCAGCACGTAGCCGAGCAGCAGCAGGCGCGGCCCGGTGTAGATGCTCTGGCCGAGGTCGATGGTGCCGCTCGCGGCCAGTGCGCCGGTGGCGATCACCGCCACGCCGATGGCCAGCAGCCACTGGCGCATCCGGGTCCAGTCGCCGAAGTTCACGAGGTCGGCCACCGCGCCCATGGTGCAGAAGTGCGTCTTGCGCGCGACGGCGCCGAACACGAAGGCGAGTACGAACGTCGCCCACAGCACGCTGCGGGTCAGGCTGGCCAGGGCAGATAGCTCGATTGGCATGAGGCGCGGCAGGCACCGGAAGTGCCGGGTCGCCAACGGGTCAGCGGCGGTGCGTCGAGAGGTCGAGGCAGCCGCGACCGGCGCGCGAGATCGTACTGGGCGGCGGATGCGCCGGACGCAGCGCTTGCCGCAGCAGAGCGCCGGCCGGCACGGGATTCAGCGCAGGCTCAGCGCGGGGTCGGCTGTACGGTCAGCAGCACGGTCAGCAGAACGACAGCGGCCCTCGACCAGTCAAGGGGTGAAGCCAGCGCCGCGCAGGCGGCGCGGCGGAACGGCACGCGATCAGCGCGCACCCATCGCGGCCAGGCGCTCCTTGGCTACCTTGGCCGACTCGCTGTCCGGGTACTCCTTGATCAGCTTCTGCAGCGTGGCGCGCGCGGCGGTGCGCTGCTTCAGTTCGTCCTGGCTGGCGGCGATGTTGAGCAGCGCTTCCGGCGCGCGCGGCGTGTCGGCGAAGCGCTCGGTGACCACCTGCTGCGAGGCGATCGCGTTCTTGTAATCCTTCAGCGCGTAGTACGCATTGCCGATCCAGTAGTGCGCCGAGGGCACGTAGGCCGACTGCGGGTAGCGCACCAGGAAGGTCTGCAGGCTCTTGATCGCGCCCTGGAAGTCGCCTGCGCGGAACAGCACCAGCGCGGCGTCGTAGGCGCCCTGCTCGTCGCGCCCGATGGTGACCGACTTGCCGTCGAGCGTGACCGGCTTGGGCTCGAGCGACTTCAGGCGGCCATCGAGTTCGACGTAGGTGTCGCGGCTGCGCTTCTGCAGGATCGCCACCTCGTTGGTGAGCGACTCGTTCTGGCCGCGCAGCCTGGCGATCTCCTGCTTGAGCGCTTCGATCTGGCTCACCAGGTCGAGCTGGTTGCGCTGCACGCGCGCGATCTCGGCCTGCAGCGCATCGAAGCGCTGCTGCATGGCTTTGTCTTGCTCGGCGCTCTTGGCACGCAGGTCGAGGATGGCCTTGCGCGCCTCGTCGTCGCCGAACAGGGCATGGGCCGGGGCAGCGGCCAGCAGGGTGAGCGCGGCCAGCGCCAGCGCCGCGGCGCGGTTTGCGAGGAAGAAGTGGCGCACGTGAAATCCTTCAAGACAAAAGGCCGACGGCCTTCCCCGGGGATGGCCGTCGGCCTGCACTCAAACCGGAATCCGGTCGCCCGGAGTCCGCCGGCGATCCCGAATCACTTGTACACGATGTCGGCACGGCGGTTCTCCGCCCAGGCCGCTTCGTCGTGGCCGGTGCCGCGCGGGCGCTCTTCGCCGAAGCTCACGGTCTCGACACGGTTGCCGGACACGCCCAGCAGCGTCAGGCGGCTCTTGACCGCCTCGGCCCGCTTCTGGCCGAGCGCCAGGTTGTACTCGCGGCTGCCGCGCTCGTCGGCGTTGCCCTCGATCACGATGTTGCGGCCGGCATTGGTCGACAGGTACCTGCCGTGGGCTTCGACCGTCGGCGTGAACTCGGGCTTGACCACGAACTGGTCGAAGTCGAAGAACACGCTGCGCTTGGCGAGCGGGCTCGACGGGTCGTTCAGAGGGTCGATCGCCTTCGGCGCGGTGTCGACGCGCGCCACCGCGCGCGGATCGGGCTGGGCGGGCGCCGGTGCCGGCGCAGCGGACTTATCGGTCACCGGAGCCGGTTTCGATTCTTCCAGCGGCGTGCTGGCGCAGGCGGCCAGGAACAGTGCGGCGGCAGCTATCGCGGCCACGGTGACGGAACGGGTCGGGCGGTACAGGTGGGTCATGGCAACTTCTCCTTCTACTTGATGAATGGACCCCAGGTCGGCTCGCGCACATCGCCGCTGGGTCCGGACAGCCGCGTGCGAACGCGGGCGTCGGTGGAGGCCGAGGCCAGGATGCCGCGACCGTTGACCTCGGTCGCGTACAGCAGCAGCCGACCATTGGGCGCGAAGCTCGGTGACTCGTCCAAGACCGTGTCGGTGATCGTCAGTTCCGCGCCGCTGGACAGATCGAGGGTTTGCACCTGAAAGCGGCCGTTGCGGCGAGCCACGTAGGCGAGTGTCCTGCCGTCGGGGCTGATGCGCGGGCTCACTGCGTAGTCGCCGTTGAAGGTCACGCGCTGCACGCCGCTGCCGTCGGGCGCCATGCGGTAGATCTGCGGGCCGCCGCCACGGTCGGAGGTGAAGTAGATGAAGCGCGCATCGGGCGACCACACGGGCTCGGTGTCGATCGCGCCCGAATTGGTCAGGCGGCGCGGCGTCGACGGCTTCTGCGCGTCGATTACGTAGATCTGCTGCAGCCCGTGCAACGTGAGTGCCACCGCGAGCAGCTTGCCGTCCGGCGACCAGGCCGGCGCGCTGTTGCTGCCGCGGAAGTTGGCGACCGCGCGCCGCTGGCCCGTGGCGAGCGTGTGCACGTAGACCACCGGCTTGGCGGTCTCGAAGCTCACATAGGCGAGCTGGGTGCCGTCCGGGGACCAGGCCGGCGACATGATCGGCTCGCGCGAGCGCAGCGCGGTCTGCGCGTTGCCGCCGTCGGCATCGGCGATCTGCAGTTCGAACGCGGTCTTGCCGAGGGCCACCACGTAGGCGATGCGCGTGGCAAACACGCCTTTCTCGCCGGTGAGCTTCTCGTAGATGCGGTCGGAGATGCGATGCGCGGTCAGCCGCAACTCGGACGGCGTGCTGACGTAGCTGGCGGCGTCGAGCTGCGTCTGCTTGACCGTGTCCCACAGGCGGAAGCGCAGGTCGTAGCGGCCGTCGGCCAGGCGCGCGATCGACCCCACCACCAGCGCATCGGCGCCGCGGCCCTTCCAGTCGGCGTGATTGACCTGCGCGTTCTCCGGCAGCGCCGCGCTGCCCGGGTCGACCAGGCGGAACAGCCCCGAGCGCTGGAGGTTGGCGCGGATGATGGCGTCCACCTCCTCGGGCGCGGCCTGGCCATTGCGTTGGAAGCTGGCGACCGCGACCGGGAACTGGCTGGAGCCGACGCCGGTGATCTCGATCCGCAGTTGCGCCTGCGCTGGCGGGAGCGCTACCAGCCCCAGCAACAGCAATGGCAGCGTGAGCCATGCGGCGCGAACAACGGCGGGAGGTCCGACCCGGCGCCGGGCTGCGCGAGCGAATGCGGCAAGAGAGGCAATGAAGGACATTGTTCGAATTATAAAAAGTGCATCAGTGCTGCATCGGACCGCAGGTTCGACCGGAATGCCCACCGCTCATCGCGGTTCGGCGGGATACATGCGCACGTCGACCGTGCGATCAAGCGAGCCGTCGCGCTTGCGTGGAAACGGGTCACAGCGCCGGATCGCGCGCTCGGCCGCAGCGTCGTACCCGGACAGCCCGCTCGCGCGTACCAGACGCACACTTGCGACCGCCCCATCGGGCAGAAGTTCGACACGGAAGTCGGCATACACGTTCGGGCTCGTACTCTCCGGCACAACGAAAATGATGCGTGGCCGGATGCAGCCGATCACCAGTGCGGAGTAACCCCCGTCACTGCCGCGCACGCCGCTCGCCGGGGCGCCTGCCGCGGTCGCGCCGCCGGGCGCGGGCGCGGCCCCGGCCTGCGCCTGCGCCAGGATGCGATCGAGGTCTTGCTCTGCGCGGCTCTTCCCTCTCCCGCCTGGGCGGCCTTCTTCACTTCCTTCGGCGGCTCCTTCTTCGGCTCGGGCTTGCGCTCTTCCTTCTTGGGCTCCGGCTTCTTCACCTCCTTCGGCGGCTCGACCTTGGGCGGTGCCTTCTCCTCCTGCTTGAGCGCAATCTCGGCCTCGCGGTCCGGCTCGGGCTCGACCTTGGGCGGCGGTGGCGGGGGCGGCGGCGCCACCTCGGGCACCGCGATCAACTGCGGCGGCAGGCTGCTCCACAGTTCGGCCACCACCGGTGCCGCGGGCTGGGTGCGCCACTGCACCGCCAGCGTCATGCCGCCGAACAGCAGCGCGTGCATCAGCAGCGCCAGGCCGAACGAACTCGGCATGTGGTCGCGCGACTGCGGCAGCCGCGGTCGACGCGGCAAATGCGGGGCCGGGACGGCGGACATGCGCGCGCTATTTGGTCACACTCGCGGCCGGCTTCACCAGCAGGCCGACCTTCTGCACGCCGCGCAGCTGCAGCTCGCTCATCACCTGCATCACGCGGTCGTACTTGACGTCCTTGTCGGCCTCGATCACCACCGGTGTACCGGTCGTTTGGCCTTCCTGCCTCGAGCTCAGCAGCGCCACGCGAGTCGACGATGTCCCTTGCGCGCTGAGACCGGCGTTGGTCGCCCTTGCTGCTCAGGCTTGGAGCTGGCCGCCCATCGGAACGAACGGCGACCCTGAACCGAGGATGTGCTGGTGCTGGCCGAGCCTTGGCCCACCGTAGGCAGGTCGACCAGGCTGGGTTTCACGCAGACGGGCGCCGGCCGCCATCAGGATCACCACCAGCACCAGCATCACGTCGATGTAGGGCACGACGTTGATGTCGGCCATCATGCGGCGGCGGCGACCGGGTCGGGCCGACCAGGCCATCAGGGAGTCTCCGAGAATTGCCGGCTGGTGCCGCGGCGCATCCAGGCGGGATGGCCGCACGAAGCGCGACGAGCCATTGCGTGCAGCACGGCGAGGCGGCGCGACAACGCGGATCGCCCGCCTGGGTTGCGCCCGACGGGTTCGGGCAAAACGCCGCGCTGGCCCGCGTGCGTGCCTCGTGCTGGCACACGCCACGCACCTTCGGCGCGCGCCTTGCGATCATCGGCGCTGTGCGAGGATCGCGGGCATCGTCGGGCTCACCGGAACGTTTAGCGCTGCCGCTGGCGTTGCAGGATGTTGAGGAACTCTTCCGTGAAGGTCTCGAAGCGGTTGGCGAGGCGATCGATGTCGTGCGCGAAGCGGTTGTAGGCGACCACCGCCGGGATCGCCGCGAACAGGCCGATCGCGGTGGCCACCAGCGCCTCGGCGATGCCGGGCGCCACGCTCGCCAGCGTGGCCTGCTCGAGCGAGGCCAGCCCGGTGAACGCATGCATGATCCCCCACACGGTGCCGAACAGGCCGATGTACGGGCTGACGCTGCCGGCCGAGGCGAGGAAGCTCAGGCGCGACTCGAGCACGTCCATCTCGCGCTGATAGCTGGCGCGCATGGCGCGGCGCGCGCCGTCGAGCGTGGCGCCGGCGTCCCCGCGGCCGCGCAGCTTGAGGTATTCGGTCATGCCGGCCTCGAAGATGCGCTCCAGCGCGCCGGTATTGCGGCGCGCGATTCGAGTCGCCTGCTGGTCAGAGCTGGTGCAGGCTCGGCGCCGGCCGAACTAGCGCTCGAACTCCTCAGCGTCGTAGCGCTGTGCGCGCTTGATCGCTGAAGCCCTTCTGGAAGATCGCCGTCCACGAGGCGATCGAGATCACCACGAGCAGCGCCATCACCAGTTGCACCACCAGCGTGGCCTTGGTGATCAGGTACAGGATGGAGAGGTCGGCGGTCAGCGTTCATGCGTGGTGCGGTGTGCTTCACGGGCAAAAACGTTGAATCGGGTGCAACGGGGTTGATCGAGGCCGCGCGCCGCCCGAATTCGGATGGGCGGCCGCGCGCTGCGGGCCGCTCACGCCGTCCGGTCCGCGCGCTGCAGCGCGCGGGTCAGCACGGCCGGCAGCGGCGCCGGCGCAAGGCTGCGCACGTCCACGCACGCCACCTTCACGCGACCGTCGGCCAGCAGCACCGAGTCGCGCCAGCACCGCCGGGCTCAGCGAAGAGATAGCGCCGATTGCGACGACGCAGGCGATCGATCAGGTCGTCAGCGAGCCGGCCGCCGGATACGTCGCACTGCGACCTGGCTTCACCACGAACTGCAGTCCGAGCATCTTCGCGACGAGCGCGGCGCTGCGTCGATACCCAGGGCGCGCAGCCACTCGGTGCGGCAGCGCTCGAAGAACTTCAGGTAGTTGGCGTAGTAGACGATGCCGCCGGCATCCGTGTCTTCGTAGTACACGCGCAGCCGCCAGCGAAAAGCCTCGGAGCCGTCCTTCACACGCATTGTTGTGGAGCGCTGTGATCGCGCGCAGCAGTGCGCCCGCAGCGATCCGGGCGAGATCAGGCGTCGTCCGGCGCAGAATCCCGCGGCTTCGCGACGGCGGCCGAGGTGGGCAGCGGCGCGATCAGGAGGTTCGACGATGGCGATGGCCGGCCCCAGCCTGCCCGTGACCTGGCGCAGGCGGCTCCGGTGGTGTCCGATGCTCGCGGCATTTGCCCTGCTGCTCGCCGGCTGCGGGCAGGTGGTCAACAGCCCGTACGAAACCGGTGCCGAGTCGACCAACACCTTCTTCACCGCGTTCCAGGAGCGTTCGCCGAAGTACCTGGACCCGACGGCCAGCTACGCGCTCGACGAGACGGCCTACACGTATTCGGTCTACGAGCCGCTGCTGCGCTTTCACTACCTGAAGCGGCCGTACCAGCTGGCGCCCCGCACGGCGACTGCGGTGCCGGTGCCGCGCTACCTCGACGCGCAGGGCCGCGAACTGCCGGCCGACGCGCCCGGCGAGCAGGTGGCCGAAAGCGTGTACGACATCGGCCTGCAGAAGGACATCCGCTTCGCGCCGCATCCGGCCTTTGCGCGCGACGAGCGCGGCACGTACCGGTACCACGCGCTGACCGCGGCCGAGGTCGCCGACAAGCGCACGCCGTTCGACTTTGCCGAGAGCGGCACGCGCGAGCTGACCGCGCACGACTACGTGTACGCGATCCGGCGCCTGGCCACCACGCGCATCAAGAGCCCGTCGTACTCGCTGATGGCCGAGTACATCGTCGGCCTCAAGGAGTACGGCGAGCGGATCGAGAAGATCGACCGCGACCTGCGCAAGGAGCTGCCGGCCACCCAGCGCGACCTGCCGTTCCTCGACTTTCGCCAGTACGACTTCGCGGGGGTGGTAGCGCTCGACGATCACCGCCTGCGCATCCGCATCAAGGGCAAGTACCCGCAGTTCAAGTACTGGCTGCAGATGACGTTCTTCTCGCCGGTGCCGTGGGAGGCCGACGCGTTCTATGCCAACCCGGGCATGGCCGCGAACGACCTGACGCTGAACCGCTGGCCGGTGGGCACCGGGCCGTACATGCTGGCCGAGTACCAGGAGAACCGCCGGCACGTGCTGGTGCGCAATCCCAACTTCCGCGGCGAGCCGTATCCGTGCGAAGGCGAGGCCGCAGACAAGGGAGCCGGATTGCTGGCCGACTGCGGCAAGCCGATGCCGTTCATCGATCGCATCGTGTTTTCGATCGAGAAGGAAAAGATCCCGCACAAGACCAAGTTCTTGCAGGGCTGGTACGACAACCCGGAGATCTTCCGCTTCGACTGGCTGCTCGAGCTGGACTACGACGTGAAGAACTCGGACACCATGGCGCAGTTGTTCGCCGAGCGCGACATCCAGATGCCGCGCACGTTCGAGATCAGCAACTGGTACCTCGGCTTCAACTGGCTCGATCCGGTGGTGGGGCAGGGCGCCACACCGCAGCAGGCCGAGCGCAACCGCAAGCTGCGCCAGGCGCTGAGCATCGCCATCGACTGGGAGGAGTTCGTCAAGGTCTTCGAAAGCAAGGCGGCGGGAGTCCCGGCGATGGGCCCGGTGCCGCCGGGCGTGTTCGGTTTCCGCGCCGACAACGTCAACCGCAGCGTGTACGACGTGGTCGACGGCAAGCCCGTGCGCAAGTCGATCGACGAGGCGAAGAAGCTGCTGGCCGAGGCGGGCTATCCGGACGGCCGCGACGCCGTGAGCGGCCGGCCGCTGGTGCTCAACTACGACTATCAGCGCCAGCTCACGCCGGAGCTGAAGAGCGAAGTCGACTGGATGGTCAAGCAGTTCGCCAAGCTCGGCGTGCAGCTGGAGGTGCGGGCGACCGACTACAACCGCTTCCAGGAGAAGGCCGAGAAAGGCTCACTGCAGATCTTCTGGTGGGGCTGGTTCGCCGACTACCCGGACGCCGAAAACTTCCTGTTCCTTCTGTACGGGCCTAATTCCAAGGCGCTGACCAACGGCAACGGCGAGAACGCCAGCAACTACCGCAACGACGAGTTCGACCGCCTGTTCCAGCGCATGAAGTACATGGACGACGGCCCCGACAAGCAGGTCGCCATCGATCGCATGCTCGAGATCGTGCAGCACGACGCGCCCTGGGCCTTCGGCTACAACCCGTTCGCCGGCAGCGTCAATCACCAGTGGGTCGGCAACGTGAAGTCGGGGCCGCTGGTCAACGACCGGCTGACCTACATGCGGGTCGACCCGGCGCTGCGGGCGCGCAAGATCGCCGAGTGGAACCGCCCGGTGTGGTGGCCGCTGTGGCTGATCGGCGGCGGCCTCGTGCTGGCCGTGATCCCGGCGGTGCGGCTGTGGCGGCGGCGCGAACGCGAAACCGCCGGCCGCACGCTGGCCGGATCAGGTGCCCCCGCAAGCACGCCCGCCAACGCGCCGGGAGCCGAGTAGTTGGCTGCCTACATCGTCCGCCGGCTGCTGTACGCGGTGCTGATCCTGGCCGGCGTCAACCTGCTGACCTTCACGCTGTTCTTCGCCATCAATTCGCCCGACAACATCGCGCGCCTGAACATCGGCGGCAAGCGCGTGACGGCCGAAGCGATCGAGAAGTGGAAGGTCGAGCGCGGCTACGACAAGCCGCTGTGGTTCAACGCGCAGGCCGAGGGCACGCAGAAGATCACCAAGACCATCTTCTTCGACCGCTCGCTGCGCCTGTTCGCACTGAACTTCGGCGCCAGCGACTCGGGGCGCGACATCGGCCACGAGATCGCGCAGCGCATCGGCCCCAGCCTGGCACTGATGCTGCCGATGCTGCTGCTGACGACCTTCGCCGGCATTGCGTTCGCACTGGGGCTGGTGTTCTTCCGCGCCACCGCGCTCGACTTCTGGGGCACTGTGCTGTGCGTGCTGATGATGTCGATCTCGAGCCTCTTCTACATCATCATGGCGCAGTGGTTCTTCGGCAAGCTGCTGCGCGTGGTGCCGCTGTCGGGCTTCGCGCCGGGGCTGGACCTGCTGAAGTTCCTGCTGCTGCCGGTGATCGTCGGCATCGTCTACCAGCTCGGCTCGGAGGCGCGCCTGTTCCGCGCCATGCTGCTGGAAGAGTCCAGCCGCGACTACGTGCGTACCGCGCGCGCCAAGGGGCTGGCCGAGCCGGCCGTGCTGTTCGGCCACGTGCTGCGCAACGCCTGGCTGCCGATCCTGACCCACATCGGCGCGCTGCTGCCTTACATGTTCCTCGGCTCGCTGGTGTTCGAGTCGTTCTTCGGTATCCCGGGCCTGGGCACCTTCACGATCGAGGCGATCAGCGCGCAGGATTTCGCGGTGGTGCACGCGATGGTTTTCCTCGGCTCGCTGCTCTACATCCTGGCCTATCTCGCCACCGACATCGCCTACACCTTCGTCGATCCGCGCGTGCGGCTGACGGGCTGAGCGCCATGCCCAAGTTCGTCTTCCTGTGGACCGACCTCGTGCTGTGGCTGCTGGTGGCCGCGGTGCTGCTGTACGCACGCCATGTGCGGCGCGACCCTAACCTGCGCGCGACCTGGCGCCACGTGACGCACCACGCACCGGCGATGTGCTCGGCCGTCGTTCTGATCGCCTTCATGGCGGTGGCGCTGCTCGACTCGATCCACTTCCGGCCGCAGTTGCCGTCCGCCGGGGCGGACACGGCGGCGGCGTATTCGACGCGCACCTACTCCCTGCTCGACACGCTGCTCGCGCACGCGGTCGACGCGCGCGAGAAGACCTACTCGGCGCCGCTCGCCTACACGTCGTTCCAGAAGGAGACCGTGATCGTCGACAGCCGCGAGGTGCGCGAATTCCCGCGCTTGGCCTTCGGCGGTGCGCACTTGGCCGACCCGGTCCGGCAGTGGCGCAGCGATATCGCCTGGCGCTCGGCGCTGGGGCTGACCGGCGGACTGGTGGCGGCGCTGCTGCTGACGCTGGCGGTCGCCGCGCTGCGCGCGCGCCGGCTGCGCGAGCCGGTGTCGCACTCGCTGGCGAACCTGCTCGCCGGCCGCACCGACATGCCGTGGCGTCCGATGCTCGTCACTGCGACGCTGCTGCTGCTCGTCGTTGGCTGGATCGCCGCGATCTGGCCGGCCTACCACCCGTTCGGCACCGACCGCACCGGCAACGACGTGCTGTACCAGGCGCTCAAGAGCATCCGCACGGCGGTGGTCATCGGCTCGCTGTCGACCGTGGCCACGCTGCCGCTGGCGGTGCTGCTGGGCGTGCTGGCCGGCTACTTCAAGGGCTGGATCGACGATGCGATCCAGTACTTCTACACCGTGCTGTCGTCGATCCCGCCGGTGCTGCTGATCGCCGCGCTCGTGCTGCTGATCCAGGTGTGGATCGACCAGAACCCGCAGTGGTTCGACACCGGGCTGGAGCGCGCCGAGTTCCGTCTGTTCCTGTTGTGCCTGATCCTCGGCCTGACGGGCTGGGCCACGCTGTGCCGGCTGCTGCGCGCGGAGACCATGAAGATCGCCGAGTTGGAGTACGTGCAGGCGGCGCGCGCGTTCGGCGTGAGCCATTGGCAGATCATGCGGCGGCACATCCTGCCGAACGTGATGCACCTGGTGCTGATCGTCACCGTGCTCGATTTCTCCGGGCTCGTGCTGTACGAGGCGGTGCTGTCGTACGTCGGGGTTGGCGTCGATCCCACCTCGTCGAGCTTCGGTTCGATGATCAACCTGGCACGCAGCGAGATGTCGCGCGATCCGGCCGTGTGGTGGAGCCTGGCCAGCGCCTTCGCCTTGATGCTGGCGCTGGTGCTTGCTGCCAACCTGTTCGCCGACGGCGTGCGCGAGGCCTTCGACCCGCGCGCGCGGGCGTTCCGGCCGCGGCGGCTTCGGCCGCAGGGCGCGTGATGCGGCTGCCGCCTTCGTCAGGCGATCACGGCGGCCGCGCGCTGCCACACCGGCTGGCCATCGGCGCGCACCTGCGTCGCCAGCCGCGGATCGGCATCGCCGGCAAACAGGCCGAGCAAATCGACCAGGCCGGGCCGGTATCCGAGCAGCGGCTCCTCGACCTCGCGCCGCACGTCGTCGATCCAAGCGCGCAGAGCGGGCGATTCCGCCGCATCGAACTCGATCGCCAGATCGAGATCGGATGCTTCGTCAGAGTCCCCGCGCGCACGGCTGCCGAACACCCACAGCCTCAGCGCGGCCGGCTGCTGTGCGGCGTGCTGCGCGATGCGCTGAACGATGTGCTGTTCGAGCGGCGTGAGTGGCAAGGCGGTCACGACGGTCCGGCGTCGATGCCGAGCCTCAGCTGTGGCCAAGCGGTGGCGCGATGATGGTCGATCGCTGCCAGCACGGTCAGTGCATCGGCGCGCGCCGCCTCCCAAGTCGCGCGGTCCACGTCGACGATCAGGCGATAGTCTGCCTCGTGCCGCCGCGCCTGCAGCGACGACAGCGCGCGGCCGGCGTCCTTCGACAACACGCCCGGCAAGACGAAGTGCAGACCCAGAAGGCGATGCACTCCCTCGTGCGTCGAGGCCTGCATGCCGTGCGCCGCGAGCAGCCCTTGTGCGGCATGAAATGCACTGAAGTAGGCGCGCGTAACCGCCTGTCGCAGGAAGTCCTGGTCGGCAAGGAGTCGCGCGGCGTCCCATTCGCGGCCGGCCTCATCGAACTCGCGCTGAGCGAGAAGCAGTCGTGCGTCGTCGGCGGTCATCGCGAGGTCGATACAAAGGTGAAGACGGTGGTGCACGCGCCAAATCTCATGAAAAGTGTACCGCTGCAGTCGTCCATGCCAGGCCTTCGAAATCGCCGACCTGGCGGATGCTGCAGTCCATGCCTGACGTTGCCGAACCTCCGCACACAGTGCTCGCCACCGACAGTGGCCTGGTGCGCGCGGTCGAGGCGGTGTCGCTGACGATCGAGCGCGGCGAGACCTTCGCGCTCGTGGGCGAGTCGGGCTGCGGCAAGTCGATGACCGCGCTGTCGATCCTGCGCCTGCTGCCGGAAAACGGCCGGGGAGCGAGCGACGGTAGAGTCCGCTTCGAAGGCACCGACATCGCGCAGTTGCCGGAGTCGAAGATGCGCGATGTGCGCGGCCGGCGCATCGGCATGATCTTCCAGGAGCCGGCGACCAGCCTCAACCCGGTGCTGCGCGTGGGCGACCAGATCGTCGAGGTGATCGAGCGCCACACGCCGCTGCGCGGCGCGGCGGCACGCGAGCGGGCGCTCGACTGGCTGCGGCGGGTCGGCATCCCGGACCCCGAGCGACGCCTCGTCGAATACCCGTTCCAGATGTCCGGCGGCATGCAGCAGCGCGTGATGATCGCGATGGCGCTGGCCGCCGAGCCGCGACTGCCTGATCGCCGACGAGCCGACGACGGCGCTCGACGTGACGATCCAGGCGCAGATCCTCGACCTGATGCGCGAGCTGCAGCGCGAGCAGGGCATGGCGCTGCTGCTGATCACGCACGACCTGGGCATCGTGGCGACCATGGCGCACCGTGTGGCGCTGATGTACGCCGGCGAGATCGTCGAGGTGGCCGAGCGCGCCGCGTTCTTCCGCGCGCCGTGCCATCCGTACGCGCAACTGCTGTTCGATGCGCTGCCCGACGCCGCCAAGCGCGGCCGGTCGCTGGCGGCGATCGCCGGCAGCGTGCCGCCGCTGGACCGGCCGTTCGGCGGCTGCCGTTTCGTCGAGCGCTGTCCGCGCGCGCTGGCGCCGCATGCGCGTGAGGCGCTGGTTCGCGATGTGCGAGCGACCTGCAGCGGCGAGCACACAAGGTGCGCTGCCTACTGCGCGCGGGGTGATGCGGCGGCGGCGGGACGCGGTCGGCTGCCGCAGTCGGAGACGTCGCGCTGCGAGTCGGACGCCGCGCCGGTGGTGTCGGCGCTGGACGCTGGATCGCGTCAGCGACCGCGCCGGTGCTCGAGCTGCGTGACTACAAGGTCTGGTTTCCGCTGCGCAGCGGCCTGCTCAAGCGCGTGACCGGTCACGTCAAGGCGGTCGACGGTGTGTCGTTCCAGCTGGCGGCCGGGCGCACGCTGGCGCTGGTGGGCGAGTCCGGCTGCGGCAAGACCACCGTGGGCAAGGCGCTGCTGCAGCTGCTGCGCGGCAGCGCGCACGTGCAGGGCGAAGCGCTGCTCGATGGCCGGGACCTGCTCGACGTCGCACGGCGGCGAGCTGCTGGCCGCGCGGCAGCGCGCGCAGATCATCTTCCAGGACCCGTTCGCCTCGCTGAACCCGCGGCTGCGGGTGGCACAGATCCTCGAGGAAGGCCTGGCGGCCCTGCGGCCCGAGATCGGTGCCGAAGGACGCCGCGCACGCGTGCGCGCGCTGGTCGAGCGGGCGGGGCTGCGGCCGGAGTCGCTGCAGCGCTTCCCGCACGAGTTCTCGGGCGGCCAGCGCCAGCGCATCGCGATCGCGCGCGCGCTGGCGGTGGAGCCGCGGCTGATCGTGTGCGACGAGCCGACCTCGGCCCTCGACGTCAGCGTGCAGGCACAGATCCTCAACCTGCTGCGCGAACTGCAGGCCGAGTTCGGCATCGCCTACCTGTTCATCACGCACAACCTGGCCGTGGTCGAGTACCTGGCGCAGGACATCGCGGTGATGCAGGCCGGTCGCATCGTCGAGGCCGGGCCGGCCGAGCAGATCCTGGGCGCGCCACGCGCGGCCTACACGCGCACGCTGCTGGCGGCGGTGCCGCGCGTGGGCGCCGTCGGGGCCTGAGCGCGCAGCGCGCAGGGTCGTTCAGTGTCGCGCCGGGCCGCTCTGTTTCTCATTGTGACCGCCCTGCGTGCACCGCGCTGCGACGTAAGTGGTGCGGCATTGGTGCAGGCCGCCCCGATGGTGCGCTGCCGCTCACGGCGACCACGCTGCCGCCCTGTCGGGCAAAAACAACAGGCCATCCACGTGTGTGACCAATTTGTTGCCATCCCTTCGGGGGGGGTTACAGAATCCTCCGCGTTTGCGAGGCCGGGAGCAGTTCTTCGCGCGTCGGCATTACCGCAAATCGTCCGTGCAGACGGCCGCGCATCTGGCGCGGCTGGCAACTTTTTCGGGGGAAATACATGTTTGAGTTGAAGCCCATCGCGCGGCACCTGCTGCTCGCGTGCGGCGGTCTGGCTGGCGCCCTGATGATCGCCAGCCCGGCCAGCGCACAACAGCCGGCAGGGCAAGAGCAAAAGCTCGAGCGCATCACCATCACCGGGTCGAACATCCGTCGTACCGACACCGAGACGGTGGCGCCGATCGAGATCATTTCGCGTGAGGACATCGAGAAGTCGGGCAAGGCCACGGTGGCCGAGGTCCTGCGCGCGATTCCTGCCAACGCCGGCAACAGCTACAGCGAGAGCTTCTCCAACAGCTTCGCGCCGGGTGCCTCGGGCGTCTCGCTGCGCGGCCTGGGCCAGAAGGCGACCCTGGTGCTGCTCAACGGCCGCCGCACCGCCGGCTACGGCTTCGCACAGAACCTGCAGGACACCTTCGTCGACCTGAACAGCCTGCCCGCCTCCGCCATCGAGCGGATCGAGGTGCTGAAGGATGGCGCCTCGGCCATCTACGGTTCGGACGCGATCGCCGGCGTGGTCAACGTCATCCTGCGCAAGGACTACAAGGGCATCGAAGTATCGGCCGACGTCGGCTCCTTCGAAGGCAAGCAGGACTACCGGGCCGCGCTGGTCGGCGGCTGGGGCGACCTCGGCTCGGACAAGTTCAACGTCTTCGCGAAGCTCGACTTTGGCCAGCGCGACTACCTCGTCACGCGGCCGAGGCACGAGTACATCGAATGTCTCGGGACTATCCGCGGCGCAGCCGGCGGCCGGAACTTCCAGAGGCTGACCAGGCGGCGGCACCTGGACCGGCGCGCACGGTCAACCCGACGGCCACGCGCCATTCACCAACTGCTAGTTGCCATCCGGCGGTGCCAAGGCGCCGTGATGAACTGGCGCCGAGGCGTTCGAACGCCGGCCTGAACCGCTGCCGACAAGCGCGAACGCCGATCCGGCCAACACCTATCTGCTCGCAAGGACTTCAACTACGCAGTTACCGTCGACTGCCGGAGCACCGAGCGTGTCAGCGCCATCCTGCGCGGCACGGCGGACTTCACGCCGACGATCCAAGGCTTCGCCGAGTTCGGCTTCAGCACGGTCGACAGCTTCCAGACCTTCCAGGAGCCGTTCTTCGCCGGCACCACCGGCCTGCAACCGACCGCGGCCGGCCTGCGTCCGTTCACGTACAACGTCAACTTCGCGCCGGGCGCGGCTGGCAACCCGCTCGGTCCGCCGGCGCGCTACTACGGTGTGCTGGCGACATGGGGACGCGCGACACCGAGATCACCTCGGACACGCATTCGCGTGCTGGCTCGGCCTGAGGTCGCCAGTCGTTCAGCTGGGACTTCGAATTCGGCGGCTGGCCGTTCTCGAAGAACGAAGTGCACGGCGACTCAACACGAACCGGCTCATCGATGGCCGGGACCAGTGCGGTGTTCGGCGTGCCGATCGGCATCGCTCCCGCCGACCCCGACCTCGGTCGCGTCGGCCTACAACCTCGACAATCCCGCGCCGGCAACAGCGCGGCGGTGCGCGACTCAGATGCGCACCAACTTCGACCGCACAAGTCGAAGTCCGAGCTGACCAGTTGTCGACACCAAGGCGACCGACCGAGGTGAGCGGCATGCAACTGCCCGGTGGCGCGGATGGGCCTGGCGCTGGGCGCTCGAGTACCGCAGCGAGAAGTTGAAGGACTCGCCGGACCCGCGCGCGGTGGCCGGTGACGTCCTCGGCCAGGGCATCACGGCCACGGACGGCAGCCGCCACAACTTCGCCGTCTACGGCGAGATGGCGCTGCCCCTACCAAGCAGATCGAATCGCAGCTCGCGGCTGCGCACCGACCAGCTACAGCGACTACGGCAGTTCGACGCACGCCCGAAGGTCGGCCTGAAGTGGCGCCCCGAACCGGCGATGTTCGCTGTGCCGCGCCAACTGGGGCGAGGGCTTCCGCGCCCCTACGCTGCCGGAGATCTCGCCGTGGTCGCGACCTTCTTCGCGCAGCGTGATCGACCCGTTTGTCAGCGACGATGTCGATCGTGCAGGCCTCTGGGGTGTCTTCGCCGGCAACCCGGAACCTCGAAGGCCGAGAAGGTCGCCCAGCGCCACCTTGGGGATCGTGTACGAGCCGACCAACAACATCAACGTCAGCGTCGACTGGTACGAGATCAAATGGTCGAACATCGTTGGTGCTGACTCGTTCCAGGCGATCGTCAATGCCAGCGGCCCGCAGGTGATCCGCGATCCGGTCACCGGCCAGATCGTCACCATCCTGAATCAGTTCCGCAACTTCAGCAATCAGCTCACGAGCGGCCTGGACTTCGACGCGCGGCACAACGTGCGTACCTCGTATGGTCGCTTCGCCACCCGCCTGAACGCGTCGTACATCAGCAAGTACGAAGTCGAGGGCACGGAGTTCGCGGGCAAGAACGGATTCGGTTCGATCCCGCGCTTCCGCGGCGTGCTGAGTTTGGACTGGGAGCAGGGCGCTTTCGGCGTGACCGGCCGCGCGAACTACATCCACAGCTACGAGCAGCAGCTGCTGCCGGGCTCGTACTTCGTGCCGCAGAACCCGGTCTTCCAGACCGGCACCTACCCGACCGACGTGCCGTCTTACACCACGTTCGACCTGGTGGGTCGCTGGAACGTCACGCCGAAGTTCACGGTCACGGGCGCCATCGTCAACCTCACCGACGAGAAGCCGCCGTACGATCCGGGCGCGAGCGGCACGTTCATCTACGACTTCACGCAGTACTCGCCGTTCGGCATCTCCTTCCGGCTTGGCGCGCAGTACCGCTTCTAAGTCGGTTGACGCAGTCGAAGACGGGCCCCCACGAGGGGCCCGTTTTTATTTCTGTGCCAGACGAAGGACGTCGATCGCGGCAGTTGAGGCAGACGCCCGGCGGCGCTGTTCATCCCGCTGCGCACGTGACGCGGCTTGTTCGGGCGGGCTGCTGTCAACGCGCCCAGGCTGCCCGACGCAGGCACGTCACGCTGCGGCGCGCTGGATTGCAGCGGCCACGGACGCGTCGGCAGAGCCCGCGGTAAATGCGACCAAGCAAAAGGGCCCGCCGAAGCGGGCCCTTTGCATTCGCACCTGAAGCGACCTGCGCGAGATCAACCGGCTACGGTACCCGCAGCCAGAGCCGCGCCAGATCGGCCGTGCCGTCGGTGCCGCCGACCGTGCGGAACACCTGAGCCGCGCGCTGCTTCTGTCCGGCCCGATGCAGCGCAATGCCCAGGTGCAACGTGGCGTCGTCCTTGCGCTTGAGGCCGCCTTTGGCGATCCCCTGCTGCATCAGGGCGATGCCCTTGTCGTGCTGGCCGAGCGCGCTGTAGGCAAAGCCGATCCGGACGAGGTTGTTGCCATCCTTGTCGGCCGCGGCCTCCTTCTCGGCCTCAGCCAGCGCCCGCGGTGCGTCGGCCGCGCGCTGGTTGGTCAGCGTCAGCAGGCGCTGCTGCCGCTCGGCCTCCGCACCCTTGCCGAGGATGCCGGCGGCAAAGCCCTCGTCGAGTACCTGCTTCGCCTCGCCAGCCTGCTGGTCCTGCAGGGCCAGCTGGGCGAACTCGCTGTAGTCGGCGGCGGTCTCGAGCGTCCGGGTCGCGCGCTTCAGGCGCATGACGTCCAGGGTCAGCCGCTGCGAGAACCCCGGGTTGCTCTGGATGCGGCCGAGCACGATCGCCCAGTACTCCTTCTTTGGGTAGTGGGTCACCAGCTTTTCCAGCACGGCGGCCTGGCCGGCGTTGTTGCCGCTGCGGCGCAGGGCATCGGCCAGGCGCAGCAGATCGGCCTCTTCCGGACGGCGGCCCGCCTTTTCGTCGGCTTCGATCGCCGCCTGCGCGTCCTTCGCGATCATCGCGAAGTCGCCGCTTTGCGCGTTGACGAAGGCGAGCAGCTTGTCGAGCTCGGCCGCATTGGCGCCGAGCTGCTTGGCGCGATTGGCCCACTCGCGCGTCCGGGTCCAGTCGCGCGTCTGCGAATACTGGAACGCTAGCTGCTCGGCCGCCTGCGCCTGCTCGGGGCTGCCGGCGCGCGAGCCGGCGAACACCGCCTCGAACGCCTTGATCGCGGTGGCGCTGTCGCCGGCGCGCGACGCGACGGCACCGCGCATGCGCTCGATGGTCAGCTGCTCGGCGGGCGTCTTGTTGGGGGCGGCGTCGGCGTCGCGCACCTTGGCCAGCGCTTCCTTGGCGCGATTGGCCTTCAGAAGGTTGGCGGCCTCCTGCAACGGTTTGCCGACCTCGGGCCGGACCTGTGCGTGCGCCAGGCCCGCGAGAAGTGCCAGTGTGGCGGCGGCGATGACACTGCGGATCGTCGAACGGACGGCGGCGCAGGGGGGAAGTCGCATCACGTGAGGTCCCTTCAGACGCGGGTCCGGTGGCACGCTTCAGCGTGCCACTGGCCGCGGATGGATGGCCGATGGGTAGCGGCTCGCGCCGGCCACCTTTGAACTGCGCCGACGGCCGTCGGTTTCAGTGGTCGCTAGCGGACGAACTGCTCGTTGCCGACCAGGCCGAGCTTGGTGACGCCCAGCCGCTGCGCCGAGGCCATCACCATCGCCACTTCCTTGTATTCGGCGAGCTTGTTCGGGCGCAGGTGCACCTCGGGCTGCACCGGCAGGGCCGCCGCCTCCGCTAGCTTGGCCTCGAGCGCAGCGCGGTCCTTGATGATTTCGCCGTTCCAGAAGATGGTGCCGTCGAAGTCGACGTCGATCGTCACCACGACCGGTTTCTCCAGCGGCGGCGGCGGACTGCCGATCGGCATGTTCAGGTTCACCGAATGCAGCTGGATCGGGATCGTGATGATCAGCAGGATCAGCAGCACCAACATCACGTCGATCAGCGGCGTGGTGTTGATTTCCATCATCACCTCGGGCTCCTTCTCGCTGCCCCCGGTGCCGACACTCATTCCCATTGTGTTCTCCTTGGCTGGCCGGCTCAGCGGCCGCCCGGCGCCGCGGGCTCGGTGATGAAGCCGATCTTGAGGATGCCGGCGCGCTGCGCGGCGAACACCACG
The DNA here is from genome assembly GCA_034522655.1 of Burkholderiaceae bacterium. Classification (GTDB taxonomy): domain Bacteria; phylum Pseudomonadota; class Gammaproteobacteria; order Burkholderiales; family Burkholderiaceae_F; genus JALHMQ01. The sequence continues at coordinate 43,016 of JAXHLD010000038.1, read as the reverse complement.
CGGCCCACGAACTCGTAGCGGCCGCCCTGGTCGCCGCGGATGTGGACCTCGGGCTGCGGCTGCAGCACCGCGACCTTCTTGAGCCGGTCGACCAGTTCCTCGTTGTCGCGCACCATCACCGTGCCCCAGAACACGTCGCCGTCCTTGGTCACCGAGATCTCGATGTTCTCGGGCTTGGTCTGGCGCGCGACGTTGTTCTCGATCGGCAGGGTGACCGCGACGTTTTGCGTGATCACCGGAATCGTCACGAGGAAGATGATCAGCAGCACCAGCATCACGTCCACCAGCGGCGTGGTGTTGATGGCCGCGATGGCCTGGTCCTCGTCGCCGTCGGATGAACCGACACTCATGCCCATGGCGGGTCTCCTGCTGTGCTCGTGGCGCGCTAGCGCACGGCCTTGGCCGCGGCCTTGCCCATCAGCACGCCATGCACGTCGGCGCCGAAGGTGCGCACGTCGTCCATCACGACCTTGTTGCGGCGGATCAGCCAGTTGTAGCCCATCACCGCCGGCACCGCGACCGCCAGGCCGATGGCCGTCATGATCAGCGCCTCGCCCACCGGGCCAGCCACCTTGTCGATCGAGGCCTGGCCGGCAATGCCGATCGCGGTAAGCGCGTGATAGATGCCCCACACCGTGCCGAACAGGCCGACGAACGGCGCCGTCGAGCCCACCGTCGCCAGGACGGCGAGGCCGCTTTGCATCCGGCTCTGCACGGCATCGACTGCGCGCTGCACCGACATCGTGACCCAGCTGTTGAGGTCGACGTTCTCGGTCAGCGTACCTTCGTGGTGCTCATTGGCCTCGATGCCGGTCTCGGCGATGTAACGGTAGGCGCTGCCCTGCTTGAGCCTGCCGGCGCCTTCGCGCAGCGAGGCCGCCTTCCAGAAGCCGCCGCGCACGACGCCGGCTTCCTTCATCAGCTTCTGCTGTTCCCACAGCTTCACGAAGATCACGTACCAGCTCGCCATCGACATGATGACCAGGATGATCAGCGTGCCCTTGGACACGAAGTCACCCTGGCGCCACATCGCGGCCAGACCATACGGGTTCTCGACCGACTCCTTGGTGACGGTCGGCACCACCGGGGCGGGCGCGGGGGGCGGCGCGACCGGGGCGGCCGCCGGCGCCGGCTGGGCATCCGCCGGAGCGGCGGCAGCGGGCGGCGCCTTGGCGGCGTCCTGCGCCAGTACAGGCGCAGACGCGAGGGACAGGCCGGTGGCCATCACGAGGGCCAGTGCAGCAAACGCAGCCGCCGGGCGACGAAGGAACGAAAACATGACGAACTCCTCTCTTGGGTCGGTTTTTTTAACGGCGGCCCGTAAATGCGCGCGGGTGGCGACGGCCTTGTGAGCAGCCTTGCGCTGGAATGAAGAAAACACGTGACTACTTGATCTTGAAGTCGACCGGGATCTGCACGCGGATGTCGCTGCCCTTGCCCGGACACACCAGGCGCCCGACCGTGGCGAGCGACGCCCGGTTGAAGACGCGGTTGGAGGAATTGCGGATCACTGGGTCACGGATCTGACCGGTCGCCGAAACCGTGAACTCGATCGTGACCGAGCCCTCCAGGCCTTCTAGCAGTGCCTCGCGCGGATAGACGATGGAGCCGATCACTTCGCGGTAATTGGTGCACTCAACCGCCGCGCTGCGCACTGCCGGCGGCGGCGGGGGCGCGTTCTCCACCGGCTTGGCGATCACCGGCGCCTGCGGCCCCGGGGGCGCTTCTGGCGTCACCGCAGTAATCGTCGGCGCCACGGTCGGCGGCGGCGTGATGTTGATCTCCGGCGGCGGAATGAACGGCGGCGGCGGCGCTGCCACTTTCGGCGGCGGCGGCAGCACTTCCGGTGGCGGCGGCGGTTTCTTGATGATCTCTTCGATCACCTTGACCTCGATCGGCCCCTTGACGACCTCGACCACCTTGCGCGCCAGGCCGGTGACCAGCGCATAGGCGATCAGGACGTGCAGCAGCACGACAAAGCCGAAGCCCATCAGGCGTCGGCTCGACTGCTGCGGTTGAGAAAAATCCATGACGGTTCCCTGACTTCGGTTCCGCAAAGCGCGCGATTCTAGTGCTTTGAGCGGGGCGGGGGGCCGGTTTCCACCCGATGTTGCGCGCGTCGCCAGTCGAATCACGGATGCCGCACCGCGGCGAAGCGTCGCCGCGCGCCGACAGTGCGTCACGCACCGGCGGCATGCGCATCAGGCGCTTGACGGATCGCGGTCCGCGCGGCGGGTACGGTCGATCGACGCGCCGTCGCCGGAGTCCGACGGTTTCCATCTACCCGAGCAACGGGACCTAACCGAGAAACAGGTCGCCCGAACGCGTCGGCGCCGCGGGTGCGGCCAGCCCGAAGTGCTCGTACGCGGCGATCGAGGCGATGCGGCCGCGCGGCGTGCGCTGCAGGAAGCCCTGCTGGATCAGGAACGGCTCGACCACGTCTTCCAGCGTGTCGCGCTCCTCGCCGATCGCGGCAGCGAGGTTGTCGATGCCCACCGGGCCACCGCTGAACTTCTCCATGACCGCCGCCAGCAGCTTGCGGTCCATCACGTCCAGGCCGCGCGCGTCCACGTCGAGCATCGTCAGCGCGCGATCGGCCACCGACTGCGAGATGCGGCCGTCTTCCTTGACCTCTGCGAAGTCGCGCACCCGACGCAACAGGCGATTGGCGATGCGCGGCGTGCCACGCGAGCGACGCGCGATCTCGGCGCTGCCCTCGGCATCGATGGCCGCCTTCAGCAGGCCGGCCGAGCGCGCCACGATCGAGGTCAGCTCGGCCTGCGTGTAGAACTCCAGCCGCGCCACGATGCCGAAGCGGTCGCGCAGCGGATTGGTCAGCATGCCGGCGCGCGTGGTCGCGCCCACCAGCGTGAACGGCGGCAGATCGAGCTTGATCGAGCGCGCCGCCGGACCCTCGCCGATCATGATGTCGATCTGGAAGTCCTCCAGCGCCGGATAGAGGATCTCCTCCACCACCGGGCTCAGCCGATGGATCTCGTCGATGAACAGCACGTCGTTCTTCTCGAGATTGGTGAGCAGCGCGGCCAGATCGCCGGGGCGCTCCAGCACCGGGCCGCTGGTCTGGCGCAGGTTGACGCCCATCTCGTGCGCGACGATGTGCGCCAGCGTGGTCTTGCCCAGCCCCGGCGGGCCGAACAGCAGCACGTGGTCGAGCGCTTCGCGCCGGTTGCGCGCGGCGGTGATGAAGATGTCCAGTTGCTCGCGGATGCGCGCCTGGCCCACGTAGTCGGCCAGCCGCTGCGGCCGCAGCGCGCGCTCGACCGCCTCCTCGTTGGGCGAGGCGGCGGTGCCGGTGACGATGCGATCGACGGTCATGATGTGCTGCGCCTTCAGCCCTTCGCCAGCGACTTCAGTGCCAGGCGAATGCCGTCGGACACGCCGCTGCCGGCCGGCACCTGGCGTACAGCGAGCGTCGCCTCGCGCTCGTTGTAGCCGAGCGCCATGAGCGCGCGCAGGATGTCGGTGCCGGCGTCGCTGGCGGCGGGCGCACTGCCCGGTGCCGTGTCGAGCGCGGCCCCGAGCTTGCCCTTCAGTTCGAGCAGCAGGCGCTCTGCGGTCTTCTTGCCGATGCCCGGGATCTTGGTCAGGCGGCCGCTTTCCTGCAGCGAGATCGCCTGCGCCAGTTCGTTCACCGACAGACCCGACAGCACCGCGAGCGCGGTGCGTGCGCCCACGCCGGAGATCTTGATCAACTCGCGGAACGCCTGCCGTTCGCCCGCGCTGCCGAAACCGTAGAGCTGGTGCGCATCCTCGCGCACCGCCAGGTGCGTCAGCAGCGCCACCCGCTCACCCACCGCCGGCAGGTTGTACAGCGTGCTCATCGGCACGTCGATCTCGTAGCCGACGCCGTTGGCATCGACAAGGATCGACGGCGGGTTCTTCTCCAGCAACGTGCCGGCGATGCGTCCGATCATTCGGTCACTTCCCGACTCATTTGCCAAGTGCTGCCGCGCGTGCCGCCCAGGCGGAGCGCGCCGCGCCGCGCCCGCCACGGCGGCTGCCGCGGGGCTGCACGCCCACCGTGAGTTGCGGCGACAGCGCGGCGCGCAGCCGGCTGGCGTGCGCGTGGCAGACCGCGCAGGCGAGCGCATCGGCGGCGTCGGCCTGTGGCTCGGATTCGAGCGACAAGAGCCGCGCGATCATCATCTGCACCTGTTCCTTGGTGGCGCGGCCGGTGCCCACCACCGACTGCTTGACCGCGAGCGCCGAGTATTCGTGCACCGGCAGTCCACCCGCCACCGCCGCGCACAACGCCGCGCCGCGCGCCTGCCCGAGCAGCAGCGTGGCCTTCGGGTTCACGTTGACGAACACCTGCTCGACCACCGCGAGCTGCGGTCGGTGCGCGGCGATCACCGAGGTCAGCTCGCGCAGGATCATGCCCAGCCGCACGGCGAGTTCACCGGCCGGCACGCGGATCACGCCGGCATCGATGCAGGTCAGCCGATCGCCACGCGCGTCGATCACGCCGAAGCCCGTGCGATTCAGGCCGGGGTCGATGCCGAGGATGCGGACGGTCGCGTTCACGCGCGCATTGTGCCAGCGGGTCACCTCGCGCGACCTTCGTTTAAAGGACCGCACTCATGCCTAGGGGAGCACGAGGGGGCCAGTCCAGCCCCCTCGTTCGTCCATGCGCCGCCGGCACTGAAGCCGCGCAGCGGCTTCAGTGCCTGAAATGCCGCACGCCGGTGAACACCATCGCCACGCCGCGCTCGTTGGCGGCGGCGATCACTTCGGCGTCGCGCATGCTGCCGCCGGGCTGGATCACGCAGGTGGCGCCGGCGTCGACCACGACGTCGAGCCCGTCGCGGAACGGGAAGAAGGCGTCGCTCGCCGCGGCCGAGCCCGCGAGGCTCAACTTGGCGTTCCCGGCCTTGATCGAGGCGATGCGCGCCGAGTCGATGCGGCTCATCTGGCCGGCGCCGACGCCGAGCGTCATGCCGTCGCGCGCGAACACGATGGTGTTGCTCTTGACGAACTTGGCAACCCGCCACGCGAACAGCAGGTCGTCCATCTGCTGCGCGGTCGGCTTCTTCTCGGTGACGACCTTCAGTTCCGTCGGCTGCACCGTGGCCAGATCCGGCGATCTGCACCAGCAGTCCGCCGCCGACCCGCTTGAAGTCGTAGTCGTTGACCGCGCTGCCCGCAGGCACGGTCAGCAGCCGCACGTTCTGCTTGGCCGCGAACACCTCGCGCGCCGCAGCGTCGTAGGCGGGCGCGATCACCACCTCGACGAACTGCTTCGACACTGCCTGCGCGTACGCACCGTCGACCGGCCGGTTGAAGGCGATGATGCCGCCGAAGGCCGAGGTCGGATCGGTCGCTAGCGCCTTGAGATAGGCCTCGACGGTGTCGCCGGCAACCGCCACGCCGCAGGGGTTGGCGTGCTTGACGATCACGCAGGCCGGCTGTTCGCCAAACGCGCGCACGCACTCCCAGGCGGCGTCGGCGTCGGCGATGTTGTTGTACGACAGCTCCTTGCCCTGCAGCTGCGCGATAGCCGGCCAGCAGCCCCGCGCCCACGTTGCGTGAGCCGCCGTTGTCGCGATAGAACGCCGCGCTCTGGTGCGGGTTCTCGCCGTAGCGCATGTCCTGCACCTTGACCCACTGCCGCGTCAGCGTGGCGGGAAACGGCGTGGGTTTCAGCTTGTCGTCGAGCGAGGTCAGGTAGTTGCCGATCGCGCCGTCGTAGCGCGCGGTGTGCGCGAACACCTTCTTCGCCAGCTCGAAACGCAACGCCGAGCCCACGCGCCCATGTGCCTTCAGCTCGTCGAGCACCGCGCCGTAGTCGGCCGGGTCGACCACCACCGCCACCGAGCCGTGGTTCTTGGCCGCCGCGCGCAGCATCGCCGGACCGCCGATGTCGATGTTCTCGATCGCATCGTCGAACGTGCATTCGATGTTGGCCACCGTCTGCTCGAACGGATAGAGGTTGACCACCAGGATGTCGATCGGATCGATGCCGTGCTGGACCAGCGCGGCCATGTGCTCGGGCAAATCGCGCCGCGCCAGCAGGCCGGCGTGGATGCGCGGGTTGAGCGTCTTGACGCGGCCGTCGAGGATCTCCGGAAAGCCGGTGTACTGCGCGACTTCGGTCACCGCAAGTCCGGCATGCGCCAGCATCCTGGCGGTGCCGCCGGTGGACAGCAGGCGGTAGCCGAGTTGCACCAGGCCGCGGGCGAGATCCAGTACGCCGGTCTTGTCGCTGACGGAAATGAGGGCAGTCTTCATCGATGCGGGTAGGACAGGCTCAGCGCTTGCGCTTGGCGGTGCTCTTGCGGGCGCGCGAGGCCGAGCGCGTGGCGGGCTTGGGCGGCGGACCCTCGGCCAGGCCGTGCTCGATCATTTTCTTGCGCAGCGTGTTGCGGTTGATGCCGAGCAGGTCGGACGCCGCCGACTGGTTGCCAGTGCTGCGCTCGAGCGCGAAGCGCAGCAACGGCCGCTCGACCGCGCGCATCACCATCTCGTGCAACTGGTGCGGGCGGGCGCCGCCCAGATCGCGGAAGTACTGGTCGAGCGTGCGCAGGATGCACTGCTCGATGGTTTCGCCGCTGCGTTGCGGCGCCGTGCTGCCGTTGCCGCTGCCCGTCGCCTCGGCCGGCGCCTGGGCGACCGGTGCGCGCTCGGATGCCGGGACGGCGCGCGGCGCCACGCGGACGGCGGTGCTCACTCCCATGAAGGTCTCCCTTTCTTGTTGTGTCAGTGCAGGCGGGCCGGTGCGCGCGCGGCGGAATCGGCGATGGTGGTGAAGCCATCCGCGTCGGTGAGCCGCTCGAAGCGCGCGCCATGGTCGCGCAGGAAGTCATCGACGGCGCGCGCCTGCGCGCGGCAATCGTCGATGCGATTCATCGTGTCGCAGAAGTCCACACCGCCGACCAGCGCACGCGTGTACCAGATGATGTGCTTGCGGGCGGTGCGCAGGCCGAGCGCATCGCCGTAGAAGCGATAGTGGTCTTCCAGGTGCGCCAGCAGCAGCGCGCGCACCTCCTCGGTCCGCGGCGCCGGCAGCGTCTCGCCGGTGGCCAGGTAGTGGTCGATCGTGCGGAAGATCCAGGGCCGACCCTGCGCGGCGCGGCCGACCATGATGGCGTCGGCCCCGGTGATCTGCAGCACGCGCTGCGCCTTGACGGGCGAGTCGATGTCGCCGTTGGCCACCACCGGGATCGACACCGCCTGCTTGACCGCGGCGACGGTCTCGTACTCGGCCTGGCCGCCGTAGCCGCAGGCGCGCGTGCGGCCGTGCAGCGTCAGCATGGCAATGCCGGCGCGCTCGGCGAGAGCCGCGATGCGCAGCGCATTCCGGTGCTGCGGGTCCCAGCCGGTGCGGTACTTCAGCGTCACCGGCGTATGGGTCGCGGCCACTGCCTCGACCACCGTGTTCAGGATTCGCTCGACCAGCGCTTCGTCCTTCAGCAGTGCCGAGCCGCACGCGACGTTGCAGACCTTCTTCGCCGGGCAGCCCATGTTGATATCGATGATCTGCGCGCCACGCGCGACGTTGTAGCGCGCCGCCTCGGCCAGCAGCGCCGGATCGGCGCCTGCCAGCTGCACCGCCTTCGGCTCGCCTTCGCCCTCGTGGTTCAGGCGGCGTGCCGTCTTCTCGCTCGCCCACAGTTTCGGGTTCGACGCGGCCATTTCGCTCACCGCATAGCCGGCGCCGAGCTGCCGGCACAGGGTGCGGAAAGGCCGGTCCGTGACGCCGGCCATCGGCGCGACGAAGACACGGTTCGGCAGCTCGAACGAGCCGATGCGCATGGAAGAAAGCGGGGAAGAAATTCGCAGAGGGGCGCGGATTGTAGGCCCGCGTGCGCGCACTTCGACGCGCAATTGCATGGATGCGCGTCACTGTTGCGCCGATGCCAGCGCACCGAATGCGGGCGGCGCCGCGCCCGCATCACGCGCTGCCGTGCCGTCGCGCCGGGCATGGGGCTGCACCGCTTCTGCACTGGGAGGATGCGCGCCTGTGATCGGCCGTCGTGCCAGGCGGTGCATGGTCGTCGTGCGAGCGACTGCCCACTTGCGGCAGGACGATCGCGGCCGCAACGTGCGTGCCGGCATCGACCGCTTGCGCGGCCGTCTTCAGTAGCGCACGCCGAACATCAGCAGCCGCGCCCACTCGCGGCGCAGCGCCGGCACCAGATCCATTGCGGTCAGGCCCACCGAGCGCGCCAGCGCCACCGGCAGGGCGCGCGTGCCGAACAGCGGCGGCATCCAGCGCGTGATGCGGCTCACCAGCGCGCGGTCGAGCTGGCGCCGCCGGGCGTAGGCGCGCAGCGCGGCGGGCAGGTCGGCGCGCTCGCGCACCAGGGCATCGACCAGGGTCACCGCATCGCGCAGCCCGAGGTTCAGGCCCTGGCCGGCGACCGGATGCAGGGTCTGCGCCGCATTGCCGATCCACGCCACGCGCTGCTCGGCGATCTGCAACCGGGTCTGCTGCGGCAGCGGCACGGCGCGGCGCGGCCCGACGGCGCTGACCTGCGCGATGCGCGGCCCGATCGCTTCCTGCAACGCGCTGCGAAACGCGCCGTCGTCAAGCGCGCCGCGCGTGCGCGCCGCCGCCTCGTCCATGCACCACACCAGCGACCACGCCGGCCCTCGGGTGGAAGGCGCCGGCAGCAAGGCGACCGGGCCCTCGCGCGTGAAGCGCTCGAAGGCATCGCCCGCGGCAGCGCCCAGCAACTGCAGGTCGGCGGTCAGGGCCCACGCCAGCGCGGGGGCGGCGCCATCGCTCGCTGGCGAGCCTTCGGCATGCACCGCGAGTGCCGCTTCCACGGTCGAGGCGGTGCCATCGTCGGCCTGCAGGTGCAGCGTCACGCCGGCGCTGTGCGGCGCGACCCGGGTCACGCGCAGCGGTCGGCGCATGGCGACGCCGGGCTCGGCGGCGGCCGCCGCGGCCAGCGCGCTGACCAGGTCGCCGTAGTAGACGGTGGCGCCGAGCGGCTCCGGGGTCGCCGGCGCGCTCGGTGTGTCGTGCGCAAAGTCGCGTGCGCCGATGTGGGTGGCGCCGAAGTCGCCGGCCGAACTGACATGAACGTCGAGGATCGGTGCCATGCGCAGCGCGTGGGTGCCGAGCAGCGGGCGCAGCAGCTGCAGCGTGCCGCGCGACAGCGCCAGCAGCCGGCGATCGCCGCGCGCGGCCTCGACCGGGCGCGCATCGAACACGGTCGGCGCGAAGCCGGCGCGCGCCAGCAGCATGGCCATGGCCAGGCCGATCGGTCCGCCGCCGAGCAATGCGATGGCGGGCGGCGTGGGGGGCGTCGGGTCGGAGGGCATGGTGCGATCGGTGGGCGAAAGCAGGGTTGGCATGGCCGGCAGGATCGCGTGGCTCAGGCGCGCATCAGCGCTTCGATCTCGCCGGCGTGCTTGGGTGCCGCCGCCGACAGGATCTCGCAGCCCGTGGCGGTGATCAGCACGTCGTCCTCGATGCGCACGCCGATGTGATGGAACGCCTCGGGCACGTTGGCGGCGGGCCGCAGGTACAGGCCGGGCTCGACCGTCACCACCATGCCGGGCTGCAGCGGCCGCGGCGGGCGCGCGCGTTCGCCCGTCGCGGCGGCCGGGTCGAGGTAGTCGCCGACGTCATGCACGTCGAGCCCGAGCCAGTGGCTGGTCTTGTGCATGTAGAACTGGCGGAACGCGCCGGACTCGAGCGCGCCGTCGACGCTGCCGTCAACCAGCTTCAGATCGATCAGGCCCTGGGTCAGCACGCGCACCGCGGCATCGTGCGGCGCGCTGAAGGCCGCGCCGGGGCGGGGGCTCACGCGGCGTGCGGGGGCCAGACCACTCGTACACCGTCGCGCTGCGGTCCGCCGGGGCGTTGACGGGGAAGGGCGGGTGACTGGGGCACCTCAGCCGCCGGCATCGATCAGGCACAGCTCGCCATCGCGCAACTCGGCATCGCCGGCGCGATAGTGAGACGCAGGCTGGACCGGCGGCGACCCGGATCAGCGGGGGCCTGCGCCGCGAGGGAGGCGTAGAGTGACGCGCAGGCCGGGCCGGCAGGCGCGCATCGCGCGCACGCGCCTTCGCGCGCGATTCAGGCGCGGCGCATGGTGTCGATCTCGGCGGCGTCCTTGACGAGACGCATCTCGTCCAGCAGCGGCAGCAGGTCGTGGCGCGTGGCCGGTGTGCGCACACCGGCCCGGGCCTTGGCCTGCAGGGTCGCCAGCGCGCGTGCCAGCGGCGCATCGAGCGGCGTGGACTGGGCCAGCGGCACGAACAGCGCAGGCTGGTCGGCGAGCAGGTCGGGCAGATGGGCGTCGACCTCGCCGATCGCGAATGCCGCATCGAAACCGAAGGCGTCGCGCGCCGCGTCCGGCCCGAAGCGGTAGCCGTCCCAGATCTCGCGCGTCTCGTCCTTGGCGCGGCAGAACAGCACGCTGCGGTGGGTGCCGTCGGCGTCGGCCGCAAGCACCAGCAGCGCCTCGGGCTCGGTGAAGCCGGTCAGGTAGAAGAAGTGGCTGTCGTGGCGATACGGGTGATCGCTGTCACGGTTGCGCATCTGCTCGGGCGCGGTGGCCAGCAGCGCCACGCCGCCGCCGCGCGCCTGCATCTGCGCCAGCAGGCGGTCGCGGCGGGCACGGAACGGGGCGGAGTCGAAGCGTGGCATCGGGTCAGCAGGGAAGTGGGCGCGCCGCCAGTTCGGCGTCGAGCGCGGCGAGGTCGGCGGGCGTGCCGACGTTGTACCAGCGCCCCGCATGATGCTCGCCACCGACACGCCCGGCGGCGACCGCCCGGTACAGCCAGGGAAAGAGCTTGCGCTTGCCGGCCGCTTCGCCGGCGAACAGCTGCGGCCGCAGCAGCGCGATGTTGGCGTAGGTGAGCCACGGCGGATCGGTGCTGATGCGCGCATCGCCGCCCGCGCCGCGCAGCCCCATGTCGCCGCGCGGATGAAACGGCGGGTTGTCGACCAGCACCAGATGCGCATCGAGTCCGCCCGCTGCCAGCGGTGCTGTGCGCGCCAGAAGGGCGCGGTAGTCGTAGTCGCACACGATGTCGCCGCTGACGGCGATGAAGGGCGCATCGCCGAGCAGCGGCAGCGCGTTGACGATGCCGCCCAGAGTTTCCAGCGCGTCTTCGGCGCGGCTGCCTTCGCGCGCGTAGGCGATCGCGACGCCGAGCGCGGCGCCGTTGCCGAGCGTCTGCTCGAACTGATCGGCCAGGTGCGCGGTGTTGATCACGATCTCGCGCACGCCGGCCGCCGCCAGCGCGGCGATCTGCCACTCGATCAGCCGCCGTCCGCCGGCCCGCAGCAGCGGCTTGGGGGTGGTGTCCGAGAGCGGGCGCATGCGCTCGCCGCGGCCGGCCGCGAAGACCAGGGCTTTCATCGCGCTAGAAGGTGTAGCCGGCGCGCACGGCGACGCCCTCGAGTTCGTCGATCAGCAGCGCCAGCGGCTTCAGCTCGCGATAGCGGTGCGTGACGGCGCGCACGTAGCGGATGAAGCGCGGCGTGTCGGCGAGGTACTGCGGCTTGCCGTCGCGGTGGTTGATGCGGGCGAAGATGCCGAGCACCTTCAGGTGGCGCTGCAGCCCCATCCACTCGAAGCTGCGGTAGAACTCGCCGAAGTCGGCGGTGACCGGCAGGCCGGCCTTGCGCGCCCGCTCCCAGTAGCGCACGGTCCAGTCGATCACGCGCTCCTCGTCCCACGAGAGGAAGGCATCGCGCATCAGCGAGACGATGTCGTAGGTGATCGGGCCGTACACCGCGTCCTGGAAGTCGAGGATGCCCGGATTCGGTGTGCTGACCATCAGGTTGCGCGGCATGTAGTCGCGGTGAACGTAGACCGCGGGCTGTGCCAGCGCGGCGTCAATAAGCAGCCGATTTGTGCGCTCGAGCACTGCGCGCTGCGCGTCGGTCAGTGCGTGCTGCAGGTGACGCGCCACGTACCAGTCCGGAAAGAGAGCGAGTTCGCGCGCGAGCAGGGCGGCGTCGTAGGCGGGCAGCTCGCCCGCGCGGCTGGCGAGCTGCCAGCGCACCAGCGCGTCGATCGCGTCCGCGTACAGCGCCGTGGCGTTGTCGTCGTTCAGCACGTTCAGGTAGGTCTCGCGGCCGAGGTCCGACAGCAGCAGGAACCCTTGCGCGAGATCCTGGGCGAGGATGTGCGGCGCGTTCAGCCCGGCCGCGTGCAGCAAGCCGGCCACGCGCACATAGGGCCGGCTGTCTTCCTGCGCCGGCGGCGCATCCATCGCGATCAGCGAGCCGCCGGCCGCATCGAGCCTGAAATAGCGCCGGAAGCTGGCATCGGCCGAGGCCGGTCGCAGGGTCTCGATGCGCGCATCGAGGTCGCGCGGCAGCGTGGCGAGCCAGGCCGTCAGTGCCGTGCGGCGTGCATCGGCGGGAGCGGGGGCGGTGGCAGCAGTCATGGAGCGGGCCGACGCGCGGCGGAACCGTATGGCATGGGGCAGCAGTGGCAGCAAGGGCGGCGCAGCGCGCGGCGGGCGCCCGGTACGCATGGCGCACGATGCGCCGCGCCGGATCACCGATCCGATCCTCCGCAGCACGGCGCAACACACACGCCGCGTGCCAGCGACAACGTCGGCGCACTTGACATGCGGCGGTCGCGCAGGTGCTTCCTATAATGCCACGCACCTTGTTGCTCGCTTCGGGCGCATCCTCGTCTTCCATCCACGTGCCGGCGCCATTCCTATTCGCCTGCTGCCTGTCGGGCCAGCATGCGCGTCGGCGCCTGCCGCAACTGACATCGCTTGCCGCTGCGGTGCTGGCGGCGTTGGCGGTGCTGGCCGCCGCGGCGCGCAGGCACAGCGCGCAGGTGCCGGTGCAGGGTCAGGCGCAGCCGCAAGCCGCGCCGGACGCCGGACCGCCCAGTTTGCGGCTCGAACGTGCGCTCGGCGCAGGACGCGCGCCGGGCAGCACGGCGCGCGACGTGCCGACCTTCGCGCGCGCCCGCAGCATCGAGGGCGAAATCGACGAGCGCATCGTGTTCGACGGCCAGGCCGAGGTGCGCAGCGCCGGCAGCGTGCTGCGTGCCGACCGCATCATCTACATGCAGTCGAGCGACACGCTGCAGGCACGCGGCAACGTGCGGCTGTTCCGCGACGGCACGCTGTTTACCGGCCCCGAGTTCGACTGGCAGATCGATGCCCAGACCGGGCGCATGCCGCAGGCCGAGTTCAGCTATCCGGCGCGCCAGGCGCATGGTTCGGCCGGGCTGGTCGAGATGATCGAGCCGGGCCGTGCGCGCCTGACCGATGCGCGCTACACCAGTTGCACGCGCGACGACATGGCCTGGTGGGTGCAGGCCGAAAAGCTCGACATCGACAACACCGACGAGGTCGGCATCGCCCGCAACGGCCGGCTCTACTTCAAGGACGTGCCGATCTTCGCCTCGCCGTACTTCGAGTTCCCGCTCGGCGATGCGCGCCGCAGCGGCGTGCTGACGCCGAGCTTCGGCGTCAACTCGCGCCTCGGGGCTGAAGCCACGGTGCCCATCTACTGGAACATCGCGCCCGACCACGACGCGACGGTCGCGCCGCGCTTCATGTCGCGCCGGGGCGTGCTGCTGCAGAACGAGTTCCGTTACCTGGAGCCGACCTGGCGCGGCCGCATGCAGTACAACATCCTGCCCAACGACCGCACCACCGGCGAGCAGCGCGACCTGACCTCGCTGCAGCACGAGTGGGCCGGCCGCAGCGGCCTGGCGGCGGGCTGGAACTACAACCGGGTGTCCGACGACCTGTACTTCGCCGACTTCGGCAGCAACATCGTGGTCGCCAGCCAGTCGATCCTGCCGCAGGAGGGCTACGCGAGCTACACGCAGACCTACTACAACACCGCGCTGCGGGTGACCAAGAACCAGACGCTGCAGGACCCGGCAGCACCGGTGATCAAGCCCTACGAGCGCATCCCGCAGATCACCTTCAACGCGCTGAACACCGACTGGCGCGGCTTCGACCTGCGGCTGAACGCCGAGGCGGTGCGCTTCGAGCACCCGCGGCTGGAAAATGGCGACCGCTACATCGTCAACCCGAGCGTGGCATATCCATGGCTGGCGCCCGGCTGGTTCATCGTGCCGCGCGTGCAGCTGCACGCCACCCGCTACGAGCTCGAGCCGGACTCGCGCAGCGCGCCCGACGAGCGCCAGCGCACGCTGCCGATCGCCTCGCTCGACGCCGGCCTGGTGTTCGAGCGCGAGGGCCGCTGGCTGGGCGAGGCCGTGACGCAGACGCTGGAGCCGCGCCTGTACTACGCCTATGCGCCGTTCCGCGAGCAGAACACGTTGCCCAACTTCGACAGCGCATTGGCCGACTTCAACTTCGCGCAGCTGTTCAGCGAAAACGTGTACGTGGGCGGCGATCGCATCGCCGAAGCCAACCAGTGGACCGCGGCGCTCGTCAGCCGCTGGCTCGACCCGGTCAGCGGCGCCGAGCGGCTGCGGGCCGCGATCGGCCAGCGTTTCTACAACTCGCCGCAGCGGGTGACACTGCCGTTCAGCAGCGAGCGCACCGAGCAGTCCTCGGACGTGCTGTTCGCGCTGTCGGGACGGCTGTCGCGCAGCTGGATGACGGACGTGGCACTGCAGCACTCCAACACGCTCAACCAGCTGGTGCGGACCACGGTGAACGTGCGCTACCAGCCGCGCGCGGCCTCGGTGGTCAATTTCGCCTACCGCTACAAGCTCAACGACCTCGAGCAGTACGACATCACCGCGCAATGGCCGATCACCAACCGCTGGTACGGCGTGGGGCGCGCCAACTACTCGGCGCGCGATCGCGACTGGGTCGAGGTGCTCGGCGGCTTCGAGTACAAGGCCGACTGCTGGGTCGCGCGCTTTGCCGTGCAGCGTTTCACCACCACCGCCACCACCACCACCACGCAGGTCTTCTTCGCGCTGGAACTGAACGGACTCGGCAGTGTCGGAACCGGGCCGGTGGATCAGCTGCGGCGTAATATCCCGGGCTATCAGGTGATCAACCCGCCGCCGGCGCAGCCCGGACGGTTCGAGGTCTACGAGTAGCAATCCCAGCGGGCCGCGGCGATCGGTTTCGGCAGGCCCGGGCAAGCGAGTGACGATGGTTTCGATCGATGCGCGCCGCCTGGCGCGCGTATTTTTTGTGCTGGCTGCCGCGCTGGCGGTAACGCTCGGTGCGCGCGCGCAATCGCCGCGCCTGCCTTCCGGCGGCCAGCAGCCGGCCGCGGCCCAGCAGGTGGCGCCGACCCTGCCGGCCGGCCAGAGCCTGCCGACCGTGGTCGGCGAGACGCGCGGGCCGAAGACGCTCGACCGCATCGTGGCGGTGGTCAACGACGAGGTCGTCACGGCCAGCGAGCTCGACCTGCGCCTGCGCGTGGCCGAGCAGCAGTTGCAGCGCCAGAAGATCGCCTTGCCGCCGCGCGACGTGCTGCGGCGGCAGGTGCTCGAGCGCATCATCATCGACCGCGCCCAGGTGCAGACCGCGCGCGAGACCGGCGTGCGGGTGGACGACGCCACCGTCAACGCCGCGATCGCGCGCATCGCCGAGCAGAACCGGATGGACCTGCCGACCTTCCGCGCGCGGCTCGAGGCCGACGGCGTGAGCTTCGTGCGCTTCCGCGAGGACGTGCGCGACGACATCGTGATGAACCGCCTGCGCGATCGCGAGGTCGACGCGCGCATCCAGATCAGCGAGGCCGAGGTCGAGAACTTCCTGGCCGAGCAGGCCGGTGTTGCGGCCGGGTCGGTCGAATACAACATCGCGCAGATCCTGCTGCGCGTGCCCGACAACGCCAGCACCGAGCGCATCGAGCAGGTGCGCAAGCAGGCCGACGACCTGGTCGCGCAGCTCAAGGGCGGCGCCGACTTCGCGCGCCTGGCGGCCAGCTTCTCGGCGTCGCCGGAAGCACTCAAGGGTGGCGAACTCGGCTGGCGCAGCGTCGAGCGGCTGCCCACGCTGTTCGTCGATGCGGTCAAGGGCGTCAAGCAGGGCGACATCGCGCCGGTGGTGCGCAGCCCCGGAGGCTTCCACGTGCTCAAGCTGGTCGGCAGCCGCAACGCCGTCGAAAGCCGGCTCACGGTCGGGCCGCTGCAGCAGACGCGCGTTCGGCACATCCTGCTGCGGGTGTCGGACCTGACGCCCGAGCCCGAGATCCGGCGCCGCCTGCTGGAGCTGCGCGGGCGCGCGGTCACCGGCGGCCAGGACTTCGGATCGCTGGCGCGGCTGCATTCGGTCGATCCGAGTGCGACGCGCGGCGGTGAACTCGGTTGGCTGTATCCGGGCGACACGGTGCCCGAGTTCGAGCGCGCGATGGATGCGTTGAAGCCCGGCGAGATCAGCGAGCCGGTGCAGTCGCCGTTCGGCTGGCACCTGATCCAGGTACTGGAGCGACGCATCGATGAGTCGCCGATCGAACGCAACCGCCTCGCCGCGCGGCAGGCGCTGCGCGAACGCAAGTCCGACGAGGCGTTCCAGGAATGGCTGCGCCAGTTGCGCGACCGCACCTATGTCGAGCTGAGGCTGGAGGAATGAGGCCTCGGCGTCCACCGTGCCCCGGCCGGTGCCGGCTTCGGCGCGGCGCGCCTGCGGCGTTCGCCTGACGGCCGCGTCCGGCCGCACCCGCCGACCGCGCTGGCGCTGAGCTGATCCGCATGCGTATCGCGCTCACCACTGGCGAGCCCGCGGGCATCGGTCCCGAGATCGCGTTGCGTGCCGCGGCGGCGTCCGACGTGCCGGTGACGCTGCTCGGCGACGCCGCCTTGCTGCAGGCCACGGCACGCGCCGGCGGGCTCGGCTGGCCGTTGCCCGGGGTAGAGATCGATCCTGTGCCGCTCGGCTTCACGGTGGCGCCGGGCCGGCTCGACGTGCGCAACGCGCGCTACGTGCTCGATCTGCTCGACCGTGGCATCGACGGCTGCCTGGCCGGGCGCTTCGCGGCGCTGTGCACGGCGCCGCTGCAGAAGAGCGTGATCAACGATGCCGGCGTGCCGTTCACTGGCCACACCGAGTACCTGCAGCAGCGCACCGGCGCCGCGCACGTGGTGATGCTGCTGGTGGGCGGCGGCCTGCGCGTGGCGCTCGCCACCACGCACCTGGCGCTGGCCGCGGTGCCGGCCGCCATCACGCGCGCATCGCTGGCCGCCACGCTGGACGTGCTGCACGCCGACCTGCGCGCCAAGTTCGCGCTGCCGGCGCCGCGCATCGGCGTGGCGGGGTTGAACCCGCATGCCGGCGAGGGCGGCCACCTGGGGCGCGAGGAGATCGAGGTGATCGCGCCGGCGCTCGCGGCGGCGCGCGCGCGTGGCATCGATGTCACCGGACCGCTGCCGGCCGACACGCTGTTCTTGCCGAGCCAACTGGTGCGCTTCGACGCCGTGCTGGCCATGTATCACGACCAGGGGCTGCCGGTGCTCAAGCACGCGAGCTTCGGCCATGGTGTCAACGTCACGCTCGGCCTGCCGTTCGTGCGCACCTCGGTCGACCACGGCACCGCGCTCGATCTGGCCGCGCTTGGCCCGGGGCGGGCCGATGCCGGCAGCATGGCAGCGGCGTTGCGTCTCGCCGGTGAACTCGCGCTGCGGCCGTGATGGAAGGCCACCGGGCCCGCAAGCGTTTCTCGCAGAACTTCCTGCACGACGCGCACTACATCGAGCGCATCGTCGCTGCCGTCAATCCACAGCCGGGTGATCGCGTGCTCGAGATCGGGCCGGGGCTGGCGGCGATCACCGCGCCGCTGATCGCCCGCGCGCAGCACGTCACCTGTGTCGAGATCGACCGCGATCTGGCCGCGCGGCTGCGCGCGCGCTTCACGTCCGAACAGCTGACGCTGATCGAGGCCGACGCGCTGACGCTCGACTGGCGCGCGCTGGCCGAGACCGAACCGCAGCCGCTGCGCATCGTCGGCAACCTGCCGTATCACATCTCCACGCCGATCCTGTTCGCGCTGCTGCCGATCGCCGATCGCGTGCGCGACCAGCACTTCATGCTGCAGAAGGAAGTGGTGGACCGCATGGCGGCCGAACCGGGCAGCGGCGACTATGGCCGCCTGAGCGTGATGCTGCAATGGCGCTATGTGGTCACGCGCCTGTTCATCGTGCCAGCCGGTGCGTTCTCGCCGCCGCCGCAGGTGCAGTCGGCCATCGTGCGGCTGGTGCCGCGGCCGGTCGCCGAGTTGCCGTCGGTCGATCCGCGACGCTTCGCGCAGGTCGTCGCGGCCGCCTTCGGCCAGCGCCGCAAGACGCTGCGCAACGCGTTGTCGGCGCTGCTCGACGAGGCGCAGATCCGCGCCGCCGGTGTCGACCCGGGCGCACGCGCCGAAACGCTGCCGGTCGCATCATTCGTGGCGCTGGCGGGGATTCAGGGTCGCTGACGACCGGCGCGTCGCAGCGCCCGGCGGCGCCCGCCTCGCATCGGACTCAGTCGATGGTCAGTCGCCGCCACTCGCTGCGCGTGATCTCGCGGCCGGCGGCATCGAGTCCGACCACGCGCCAGCGCAGCGTCTTGCCTTTCTGTCCCGGCGCGAACCACGGTGGCGCGCCGTAGCGCGCCACGCCCGGCTTCACCAGCGCTGCCAGCACTGTCTTCGAATCGGCCTCGACTTCGACGCGCAACAGTCCCGCCTCGCGCGGCTCGATCCACGCGAACTCGAGCGGCTGATCCGCCTTGATCGCAGCGTCCGCGGCAGGTGAAAAGAGCGGCAGTGCCTGTGGCGACGTGGCCAGCGCCGACAGCGTGTCGCCGGACCCGACGAAGTAGCGCAGCACCGGCATCGGAAATCCGGCCACGCCGCCGGCGATCGCCAGCGCGCCGCCGCCGGTGTTCGAGGTCGCTTCCTTGTCGTCGCTGGCTTCGATCCGCAGCAGGACCTTGTAGGCGCCGTCGCCGTGGTGCGGCAGGCGACCGGGGTCGGGGCCGGCGATCGTCACGTCGCCGGTCGGCGGCAGGAACACCTCGAACCGGTCGATCAGCGTGTAGCGGCGCTGGCGGCCGCGTTGTTCGACCGGCAGCGTGGCATCGGTCAGCAGGTCGTCGTCGCTCGGTTCGATGTCGCCGGGCATCACCACCTCCCAGCGGCCCTTGAGCATGCCGGTGCCGTTGTACTGGATCGACGCCGCGAATCGTGGCGGCTTCTCGCCGCGCGCGAGCGCCAGCACCGGCGCCGCACCGCGTTCGCCTTCGAAGGCCACGCGCACGTTGAGCAGCGCCAGCGCGACGCGCGCACCGCCGCCGCCCATGCGGCAAGTCACGATCACGAACTTGTCGCCGCCCACGCCGCCGCTGAAGCGCCGCACGTAGAAGAACGAGGAATTCAGTCCCGCCTGCGCGTCCTGGAAACCGCGCCGTGCGACCGACGCCGGGATCGTCATGATGTCGGTCAGGTTGGTGAAGGTGCCGGTGGCACTCTGGCGCGAGCGGTCCAGCTTGATCGGCAGCCGGCCGTAGATCGAAGACTGCACGCAGGGATTCGTGGTTTGCACCGCGAACGGCAACTGCAGTGTCGGGTTGCCCGCCGCCACGGCCGGCAGCAGTTCGCCGCACCAGAACGCCTCGACCGCGACTTCGCCCGGATCGAGGTTCTGGAAGGTGAGGAACACCGTTGTCGGCCCGCTGGCGCGGACGTTGACGCCAAAGGGATTGACCGCCGAGACGGCCAGCGCAGGTCGTGCGGCGCCCAGTAAGCACAGGAGGCCGAGCAGCAGGGTGATGAGCTTTGACATCGGGCGCTCCTCAGAACAGGCTCAGCGATATGCCGGCGTCCCAGGCCCACTGGGTTCCATCCGCGGCCAGCCCGAAGCTGGCGTCGCGGTTCTCGTTGGCCTGCCGCGCATAGCGCACGAACACCTGGCCTGGCAGCTTGCGGCCGAAGGAGGCGATCTCGTAGCGGTAGGTGAGTTGCGCCTGCGCATTGTCGTTGGCCGACTCGGTGAAGTTGCGCGAGTCGCTGCCGAGCGTGCGGCCGACGCTGGCAGCGACCGACCAGCGCTGCGCGAACTGCCAGTCGATGCCGCCATTGCCGCCGTTGGTGTAGGTGGCCAGATCGCGCTCCCGGCTGTAGTTGCGCGCACGGTTGAAACCGAGCGACAGATTCAACGTGTCGCTGGCGCGTACGCTGACGCTGACCTGATGGCCACTGTTAGTGAAGTCGGCATTCTCGCGGCCGACCTGGCGGTTGTCCTGGTCCGCGTACGTTGCGCCGTAGCTCAGGGTCCACGGCATCAGGTTCCAGGACAGGTTCAGCTGATGGCTGCGGTTCTGCTGGTCGGGGCGGTGCGTGGCGGCGAAACCGGAGTCCACGGTCGCCGGCTCGTTGATCGCGCGCTGCGTCACGTCCTGGTACACGTAGTTGGTCGCCGGCCACCAGGAGCGGCCGTCGGCTGTGCCCAGCCATTGCGGCAGCGGCAGCGCCAGCGTTGCGGATCCGGTCGAGGTGCGGTTCTTCAAGATGGTCGGAATGTCGTCGACGTTGTCTTCCTGCCGCGCTGCCGAGAAGCTGTAGTTGCGCGCCGGCCATCTGCGCAGCGAGGGTGACGCGGTTCTGCTCCTGGTCGGCGCTGAAGAAGGCGCCGAGGCTGCGGTACAGCGGCTCGACCCGTTCGTGATGCAGGCCTAGCGTGAGGGTCAGCGGGTGCTTGTCCGCGAGCCAGGTCGAGCCCTGCAGCAGATCGATGTTCAGGTCGACGATGCGGCCGGAGGCCGTCGCGGGCTTGACCGGCTGCAGTTCACCCCCCTGCGCGAGCTGCGGGTCGAACGGGTTGACGTAGGTCGAGCGCGCCAGCACCAGGTCGCCGCGCATGCGTCCGCCGACGGTGGCACCGCTGATGCGCAGGCCGACGCCGTCGCTTTCCTCGGCATCCGGGATCTCGCCGACGTTGAAGTTGTTGCGCGACTGCACCGAGGCGTTCAGGTAGGTGATCTCGGCCCGCAGTCCGCCGGGACGGCCGGCGATGAACTCGTAGCCCGCCGTGGCCGCGTAAACACGATGATCGGACTCGTCCAGGCCGAAGAAGTTGTCGTAGCCGACGATGCTGGTGCCGTTCAGCGCGTTCAGCCTGACGTCGAGGCGCGAGCCGAGCCTCTGGCCGAAGCCGAGGCCGCGACTGGCGAAGCTGTTCAGCAGCAGCGGGTTGTTGCCGGTGCTCATATGACCGACCGCGAGGCTGGAATGGCGGGCGCGTCCGTTGACGATGTAGTCGTTGAGGTCGACCTTCGGCGCCTCGGCGCCGAGCTGACCGAAGCGCAAGGCCTCACCGCGGAAACTCGAGCCGCTGACGTTGAAGTTGCCGTCGGCGGCTAACGTGCGGCGCTTGGCCTCGAACGAGGCTGCTGCCCGGCCGGTCAGATCGGCGAAGGTCGGCCGCGGCGGCGGCGTTGCGTCCCCTCGCGTGAGCTGCTCGAACTGGGACTTTGCGGCAAGGTCGAGCTTCGGCGTGAAGTTGCCGGCTTCGAGGCCAGCTGCCGTCAGCACCTTCAACGGCAGTCGTCCGACTTCCCGCCACTCGGCGCCGTCGACCAGCCAGACGACCAGTTCGGCTTCTCCGGTTGGCAGCGGGGCGGCCCGTGGATCGATCAGCAGGACGCCGGGTTGCGGAAAGCGAACCAGGGCCGTCATGTCGGCCGCACCAGCAAAGATGCGCAGATCGTTGATGCGCGCGTTCAGGTCCTGTCCGATACGCAGCGTCAGGGCGTCAGTGGGCCGGACCCAGCGATCGGTGAAGTCGCCCGTCAGCGGTGTCTGGGCGCGAAGTACGGCCGCGGGCAACAGGAGGGAGAGCATCACCGCCGCGGCTAGCGGCCGCAACTGCAGTGTGCTGTCTGCAGGCCGGGCGCGGCGCCGCGGGACCGGCCTGCAGCAGGCGAGCCGAGAGTCGCGCTTCATCGACATTGTTCGCTCTCCGCGCGGAAGTAACGGGCGCCGTTCAGGTAGGTCGAGCTGCCGCGCCTCTCGAGCTTGTAGTTCTCGACGGTGCCGTTGCGATAGGTGAGTTGCAGCCACGGGCTGCCGTCGTTGTTGGCGATGATCTGCCACCGACCGTGCCCGGCGCCGGCGCTGCGGGTCGACCCGAATGCGCCCGGTGAATCGAAGGAGCCGCTCTCGCGCGCGCCGTAGACGAAGTACCCCGCGGCGCACAAATGGAACTGCTGGCTCGCCTGGTAGCCGCTGTAGCCGCCGCTGCCGCTGCTGTACGAACTCGCGTAGCGCGCCAGCCGACGGTTGGCCAGTGCGTCGCGCCACTCCTGCAGCATCGACGGCGCCTTGGGCTGGTAGAACTCGATGCTGCGTGCGACCGCGAGCGCGGTTTCCTTGTGCTGCGCCGTGTACTTGTCGGGCTGCGTGGCGGCGAGGACGGTCAGTCCTGCGCCCTGCGGATTGATCAGTCCGACGACATAGGCGGTCGCCGGTACACCGTCGAATTGCCCGCGGAACTCACCACCGAGGCCGTGTGCGCCCAGCGGCTCGACGTTGCCGTGCAGGCGCAGCGTCGTCGCCGCACCGTCGCCCAAGCCGGCCTGCGCCTCAGCTTGCAAGGCAGCGAGACTGCGGTGCTCGTGCGGACGCAGCAGCACGAGGCCCGGCACGGTGTGCGAACCGAGCACGACGCCGGCCTCGACCTCGCGGCCGGTCCAACCCGCCGGCACGGTGAAGCGGACGCCGAGTTGCGGGTAGTCGACGACCTGCGTTGCCCGCGCCGTTGCGTTAACCGCGATCGCCACGGCGATGGCGGCCAGCGCACGTGCCGTGAAGGCGATCGCGCGCCGCTGCCAAAACCTGCGGCGAGGCAAGGCGGCTGCGTGCGGCAGGGGCGATGGGGCGGTGTTTCGAGCGCCGCACATGGTTTGCCGTTGCATCGATGCGAGGCGCAGCGATCAGCGCGATGAGCGTGCGTAGCTGCACGTGTAGCCGAGCGCCGGCGGGTCGAGCGGCCATGCCTGCTGCTTGACCCAGGCCGAGCCGAACGGCGGACAGGCGCGCGGGTCAGGCACGCAGAACAGCGTCGCGGCGCCGGCCTGACCCGAGCGGGGCGGCGCCGTCACCCACTGCGCGACGAGGCCGGTCGGGCAGGTGGTTGCCTTCGGGTCGGCGGGCTGCGGATGGCGACAGATGTAGGCGGTGTATTGCGGCACTGTGCTGCCCGCGGCGGGCGGCACGGCCTGCAGCAGGCAGGTCAGGCCCGCGGGGCAGGTGTAGCCGTGGATCGCGCAGCCCTGCGCGATGCTCGACGGTGGCTTGGGCGCATTCGTCAGCGGAATGTCGGGGTCCTTGCCGTGCGCAGGCGCGAGCCCCAAGCCAAGTGCCAGCGCCAGGACCAGAGTGAGGGGCAACATGGAGGACATAGCGGGGTCCTTTGCGGGGTCGGTGGGCGAGCGTGCGCGGACGCGCCTGTTGCTCGCGGTTCAGCCCTGCAGCGAGAAGTGCTTGTAGGGGCACCGGTAGCCGGTGCCGCTGGTGACCGGCAGCGTGATCGTGGTCCAGTGCCACTGGTTCTTGGCGACGCTCGCCGCACAGGCCTTGGGCCCCGGCTTGCAGCCGGTCGCGGACTTGACATACCCGGGTGGGCAGCCGCCCGGCACCACGAAGCCGGACACTTCGCAGCTGTAGGCGACGTAGTCCCAAGGCGGCATCTTCTGCGGCGGTCCGGCGAGGAACTTGCAAGTCAGACCGCTGGGGCACGCATAGCCGTAGGTGCTGCAGGTGGCGGCGATGCCCGCCGGCGGTTTGACCTGTCCCGGCGCCGGATCGACCGCGCCGGCCGGGCCGAAGGAGCAAAGCATCAGGGCAGCGCTGAGGGCGCGAATGCGCGCGGCATGCAAGAGGTTCATCACAGTCTCCTTGGTGGGGAAATCGTTCGTGGGGTGGTGCTCAGTGCCATGCGACGGCGGACTCGGGTTCGGCGGCCGGTTCAGACCTCGAGGTGGACCATCGACTCGACGGCCGGAACGCTCCTGGCGCCGGTGTAGTGGCCGGAGATGTTGGTGAATCGCAGGACCAGATCGACCGGCTGGCCGCCCGGCAGGCTCGCCGGGCGTACACGGCCGTCAGGTCGCACTGCGCCCGCGCAGCCATCGGCGCAATCGATGGCCCCATTGCCAGAGACGCCAGACCGACGCCGGGTGTCGCGTTGCGCGCCTGTGCTGCGTTGGTCATCGCCGGGTTCCCGCCGAAGTTCGATCGATTGCAGTCGACGCGGTCACCGCAGGCGGACGCTGACTTCGTTGTCGTTCCACCCCACGTGCCGCTGGCCGCAGTGGTAGCACTCACCGCCGCCGCCGACCTTGGCCACGCAGGTGTTGTTCTGCGGGCGCGGCGTGTTGAAGGGGAGGGTCTGACCGGCCGCGACGGTCAGGTTGGAGTGCGACGCCAGGACCGTGGAGCCCCGCACGAGTTCGGCGGTGACACCCTGGACGGCGGAGGTCCCGGTGTTCGTCACCGTCCATGCGATGTTGGCCACGGTGATGGTGGCGCGGCGGGCGTTCTGCGCGCCATTGGCGTTGTACGGCGGGCTGGGCGCGGCGACCGTCTGGCAGTGTGGCGCGTTGGTCTCGAGCAGCGTGTAGTTGTCGCCGTTGGCGTCAGTCGTGCTTCCCGAGCCGACCTTGTAGAGCGTCGTCTGGTCGATGTTTGTCCGCAGCGTCGACCGCGGGGGCGCGATCGTGTTGATCGGCGTGCCTGCGCTGGGCACGGAGCCGACACGCCAGGCGAAGGTCGGTCCACGGGTGGCCGAGGCCATCAGCACGCCGCTGCCCGCGCTGCCTTCGCTGGCAGTGGTGGGCACGGTGAAGTCGACCACCATGCAGGCACCGATGCGCTCGCGGATCGCATGGCTTGCGCCGGAGGGAAGGCCGCCGATCGCGGTCACTGCGTTGAGACCGTTGCCGATGAAGGTGAAGGTCTGCGGTCGCGCAGTGGCCGGCAGCGGCACCGGAAGCGCGGCGCCGGGGGTCCCGAACAGCCGCATGCCCGCCGGGTAGTTGCGAGCGGGCCCGCACTCCGCTGTGTAGCGGCCCTCGATGATGTACTGGAGTTGCACCGCCTCGGCGACCGCCCGGTTCGCCTGGGTGGCCGCGTAGCCGGCGGCGGAAAGGGCCGTGTCGATCGCCTGACCTGCCAGACCGAAGACGCCTTGTGCGATCTGCCGTGCCGAGCTCTCGGAAAGGTTGTAGGCGTCCTTCAAGGCCTTCAGCGCCTCCGCGGCGGTCGCGCCGGCCACGCGCAGCAATTGCGCGCCCTGGTTGCAGCCGGCCGCGCCGCAATGGGTCGGCTGCAGCACGACGACGAAGGCCTTGTAGGCGTTGACGACCTCGGTCCACGTGGCGTTGAAGGCCTGCCGCACGGCGGCCATCGACTGCGCCAGGTCGAGCTTCAGTTGATCGAGGGCCTCGGCGATTTGAACCAGCGAGTAACCGGCGCCACGCAGCCACTGCGCAAGCTGCTGCGTCGTCCCGTTGAACGCGGACTGCAGCCAGCCCGCGGTCTGCGCTGCCGTGGCGTTGAACTGTGCCTTCAGCGCGGCGGCCACCTGCTCGCCCGTGTACCCGGCTGCCTTCAGCCAGGCAGCGACCTGCGCGCCGGTGGCGTTGAACGTGTCCTTCAGCCAGCCCGCGGCCTGCGCTGCCGTGGCGTTGAACTGTGCCTTCAGCGCGGCAGCGACCTGCTCGCCGGTGTAGCCGGCCGCCTTCAGCCAGGCAGCGACCTGCGCGCCGGTGGCGTTGAACGCGGACGCCAGCGCGGCCGCGACCTGCGTGGCGCCGTAGCCCGCTGCCTTCAGCAGATTGGCGACCTGCTCGCCGGTCTGGTTGAAGGTGGTCTTCAATTGCTGCGCGATCTGGCTGACGCCGGCGTTGGCCTGCTTCAACTGGTTGACCAGTTGCTCTGGTGTGCTGGGCGCCGACACCACCGCGCCCTGCGTGCAGAGCAGTTTCAGCAATGTCACCGGCGTCAGGTAGAAGCCGTTGGCCGGATTGCGCTGGTTCTTGTCGAGCGTGAAGTTGTTGCTGATCGCGCCGGTCAGTGTCACATCAACCTTGTTGCTGCCGGTGTTGCGCACGAAGTTCATGTTGCTGCGGTTGACGCTGAGGGTCTGGCCGGCGTTCATGTTGACGGTCGTGGTCTGGTCCTGCCGGTTCATGCCCGACCCGGTGAAGAAGCCGTATTCGACCTTGCACTCGTTGGCGGCCCAGACTGGCCCGGCGGCAGCGGCGGCAAGTGCGAGCAGCGCCGGCTGTACGACGAGGTTCATTTTTCTCATGGTGCGTTCCTCCTCAATGGGGGTGATGGGCGTCGGCACGCGGACGCTCCCCCGGTGCGCTGAGCAGCTGGGGTACAGACGGCGGCGAAACGGCGATTGCGTGGTCAGCGGCGATCGCCGCGGCCGGCATGGCGGGGTAGAACGTCGGCATGGCCGCCGCCGAGCGCGTCGGCAGGCATTCCAGCCGCAGCAGCTTCACGCGACTGGCGTAGCGGCCCGGTGCGGGGTCGGTCTGGCCGCGCTTGAGCTGCCGGTTCGCTGCGCCGGACAGCGTCGCGTGAATGTCGTGCGGGCCATCGTTGCGCAAGGCGTCGAGCCAGTCGATCTCCTGGCGCGTGACGTCGCCGACGCTGAGCACGGCCACCGTCGTCAGCAGCGGCCGCCGGGCGGCGCCGTCGCCCAGGTGCGTGATCGTGACGCGGCACTCGTCGGCGGCCTGGACCGCGCAGGCTGCCGTCACCAGCGCCATCGCGATCGCAAGCTTGCGCAGGGCATCGGGTGAACGCATGGAACGCGGGCTCCTTCGGTGGCCGGTGGGTGGGTCCGGATGGCACGCAGTGTTCAGCCGGCAGGCGTCTACGCGTACCCCAGGAAATGAGGGGGTCGCCGCCCGCGCCTCTGGCGCGCGCCTTCGATAAGCTGCGCAGCATCGATCGATGCCTTTGACGTGGAGCCCCGCGATGACCCGGACGCAGCTGGGCCGATGGTTGGTGTTCGGTGTGTTTGCCGTGGTGGCGTTCGGCGCCATCGTCGCCGTGCAGCTGTCGCATCCGCAGCTGTCGCCGGGCGAAGCGCGCGCGCGTGAGCTGGCGAAAAAGCTCGATCACGCGCTCGACCGACCGCGCAGCTATGACGCGCCGGGCGTGGCCGGTGTTCGCACTCGCGGCGCCTGCCGAGGATCGCGAGCTCGCCCACTTGAGCCAGGCGCTGTGCGATGCGCTGGTCGAGCGGCTGCTGCGCCAGGGTTCGCTGCGCATGCCGTCGTGCGCATCGGCGCGGGTGGCCGCCGAGGCCGGCGTGCGCGGCGCCCAGCTCGCGCACCTGCTCGGTGTCGACTACGCGGTGCAGGGCTCGATCGCGCGCCTGCCGGACGGCCGCTTCCGTACCCAAGTCGCGATGTCCCGCCTGCGCGACGAGAAGGCCCAGTGGCAGATCGACGAGGAGGTCGACGACGCGCGCCTGCAGGAGCTGCTGGCGCAGGTCACCAAGCGCATCGCCGACAGTGCCGGCCAGCCGCTGGCGCGCGCCGACGAGCAGCGCATCGATCCGAAGGCCTATGGCAAGTACCTGAAGGCGATGCAGCTGACGGCGCGCCGCAACGTCGACGAGATGCGCGAGGCGCAGCGACTGATCGACGAGGTGCTCGCGGTCGCGCCCGACTATGTGCCGGCGCTGTACGCACGACTCGGACTCACGAGCCAGTTGATGAGCGCCGCCCCGCCGCCGGGCGCACGCAAGCCGGGCGACGACGGCCAGGCGGAACAGGCGGCGATGCTGCGCGAGATCGACAGCCTCGGCCGCCGGCTGCTGGCGGCCGACCCCACGGACTGGCGCGCTCATACGCTGCGTCTGAACTTCGCCGTCCAGAGCGGGCGCTGGGTCGAGGCATTCGGCCATGCCGACGCACTGGCCGGCCGCAGCAGCCGGCGCGCCGGCGGACTGCGCATCAATGCCCGCCTGCACCTGTACGCCGGCTACCTGCGGCGCGGCCAGGAACTCGCGCTCGAGGCGGCGCGTCTCGATCCGCTGAGTGCCGAGAACTACATTGCGCTGGCACAGGCCTTCGGACTGGCCGGCGACGACGCGCGGATGTCGGAGTTCGCCGGCATCGCCGCCGAGCTGGGTGTGAAGCGGGCGGCGATGTACGAGGCGTTCAGTGCGCTGCGGCGTCGGGACTGGACTGCCTTCGAGCCGGCCTTCGTCGGCTGGCAGGCCGCCGCGGGCAACGCCGGGGATTGGCCGGCAGCGGTTGCGCGCGCTGTGGCCGATCCTGCGCGGCGCACCGCTGCGCTCGACGTCCTGGCGCAGCAGGATGTGCGCACGCGGGCCGCAATGGCCGGGTTCTTTGTCGAGTACGGGCTGATGGGCGAGACGGCGCAAGGCGTGGCCGCGATCGTCGAGCGCTCGCGCTTGCCGCCCGCCGGCTGGCTCGAGTACCTGTGGTGGCCCGAACTGTCAGCGCTGCGTGCGCATGCAGACTACGCGCAGGCGATGGAGAACCTGGGTCTGGCTGCACTGTGGCGCGAGCGCGGTGCGCCGGACCGCTGCGCGCAGCAAGCCAACGGCGGCTGGCGCTGTTCCTAGGCTGTCGGCAAAGCGGCGTCACTCGCCGCACCGAGCGCAAAGCGCAGCCGCACGCGGGCGCCAGCACCGGGCCGGCTGTCGATGTTCAAGTCGGCGCCGGCCTCGCGCGCGCGATGCGCCATGTTGCGCAGCCCGCGGCCGCGAGCCACTGTCGCTGGATCGAAACCGCAGCCATCGTCGGCCACCTCGATCGTTACGGCACCGTCGCCGGCGGCGGCGTCGACTTCGATGCGCCGCGCGCGGCCGTGCCGGACCGCGTTGGTCACCGCCTCCTGCAGCAGCCGCAGCACGTTGAGCACGCGCGCGGGCGACAGGCCGGGCAGCGGTGGGAGCAGGTCGATGTTCCACTGCAGGTCCACGCCGGCACCGCGCAGGCGCGGCGCGATGCGATCGCGGTACATCGCCAGCACCACGTTGAGGTCGTCGTCGACCGGGTCGAGCGAGTCGACCATCAGCCGCATGTCGTCGAGCGCGCCGTGCACGGCGGACGTCAGCTCCGCAGGCTGGCTGCGACCGCCCTCGATCATCGCCAGCAGCGACACCAGGTTGCCGCCCAGGCCGTCGTGCATGTCGCGCATCAGGCGTTCGCGCTCTGCGGCCAGCACCTGGCCGCGTTCCAGCTCGCGCACGCGCGCGAACTGCGCCTGCAGCTCGCGCGCGCGATCGGCCACCATTGCCTCCAGGTCGACGTTCAGCAACTCCGCCGCATTCAGCGTGTCGACGAAGCGCGTCAGGAGCGCCCAGCCCGCGGTGCCGAGCACCACCGGCGTGGCAAAGCCGAGCAGATCGCCCTGATCGGCCGGCCACAGACGCCAGCGCAGCAGCAGGTCGTGCAGCGCAAGCGGGGCCAGGGCGAGGCCGGGCAGCAGCAGCCAGCCGGCCGCCGTACGCGCTCGTGCGCCGGCGTACGCCAGCAGCACGCCGGCGGCGACCAGCACCAGCAGCGACAGCGACTCGGCCAGCCGCAGCCCGAGGTCGGTCGCGCCGGCCAGCGCTGCGGCCACGGCCAGCGCGGGGACGAGGAGCAGCCCCCGCTCGGCCGCCATCGGCGGCCTCCAGGTCATCCGGCGTGCGAGCATGACGACCGCCGCCGCGGTGCTCGCCAAGGCCAGCGCGGCGAGGCTGTCCCATGCGGCGGCGCGCAACCAAGGCACGAGCACCAGGTCGAGCGCCCGTTGTACCGCCCAGGCGGCGCAGGCCAGCGCGAGCCAGCCGTAAACCGCCTCGCTGCGGCGATTCAGCCAGACCAGCAGCATCACCAGGCCGAGCATCGCGACGCCTGCAGCCAGCACCTGCTGCACGCTGATCCGCGTCAGCCAGCGCCACTGCGCGACGTCCGCCAGCGCGTCCGCGGCGCCGACATGCACGACCGGCATGAAGCCGCGTTGCGGGGGATCGCCCTTGACCAGCACCAGCAGCCGGTTGCTGCCGAGATTCCACGCCGCAGGCGGGGCGAGCGCCAGCAGCGGGCGGTCATCGAGGCGGGCCACGGGTTCGGTGAACGGACCGCCCTGGCCGAGCAGCTGGCCGTTCAGGTAGACGGCCGCGTTGTGGCCGACGGCAGGCAGGTAGATCGCCTGCGATTCGCGCGGCAGCTGTGCGAGGGGCAGGTCGAAGCGGTACCAGACCGTGACGCAGTCCGCGCAGTCGTCGTGCCAGCGGTGGGGCAGTGCGACCGTGCGGCCGCGGCTGCTGTCGACGGTAGCGAGGAATTCGGCGCGATCCAGTCGCAGGCCTGCACCGTCGGCGCCGAACCGGTCGAGCAGCGCCGGCAGGGCGGCGCAGGCCAGGCCGGCGATCGCGGCAGCCGCTCGACGCAGCGCAGCGCCGCTCGCCATGCGCCTAGCTGCCGGGCGGCCGTAGCAGCCCGAGCTGCATCGCCTCGAACACCGCCTCGCCGCGCGAGTTGACGGCGAGCTTGCGGTAGACCTGCTTGACGTACGAGGGCACGGTGTTGGCCGACATCGACAGCGCGTCGGCGATGCGCGCGTACGACAGACCCTTGGCGATCAGTTGCAGCACCTGCATTTCGCGCGGCGTCAGGTGTGGTGCCGACGCTGTTGCGGCCACCGCAGGGGCCGGCTGGAAGCGGCGCAGCAGGTGGCGCGCGATCGAGGCGCTGATCGGCGACTCGCCGGCGATCAGCTTGAGGATCGCGCTGCCGATCTCCTCGGCTCCGGCGTCCTTCAGCAGGTAGCCGGTGGCGCCGGCCTCGATGGCCGACAACACGTGCGACTCGTCGCCGAAGACGCTGATCACCATCGCCTCGGTCGCGGTCGCGCTCCGCCGCACCGCGCGGATGACGTCGATGCCGCTGCCGTCGGGCAACTCGAGATCCACCAACAGCACCCGCGGCGCGGGATACGACGCCAGCCAGTCGAGCGCGCCACGCCGGTCGCCGAACGCGGCACGCAGTCGCAGTTCGGCCACGGCGCCGACGATGCCCGCCAGCCGATCGCGCGTGGCAGGGTCGTCTTCCACTAGCAGTACATCGTGGGGTGGCGCGGCAGTCATGGTCGGGGCCCGGTTGCGCATGCGCCGCGCTGACCTCGCGATCGGCATCGGGGCGACCCTAGCCTGGTGGGCGCGGCTGCGGTCCCCCATGTTCAGGGCAGACGGGGCGCCCGTCTACCCCGGTGACAACGATCAGCGCCTAGGCGGCACTGGACTCGCCGGGGTTGCACCCTGCGCCAGCCCGAACTGCCACAGCAGGAACGCAAGCACGTCGGCGCGCTCGTCGTTGCGCTGCTCGCGCGTGTCGCCGATGCCATGACCCGACTGGAAATCCAGCCGCAGCAGCGCCGGCCGCCCGCTGTTGCTGGCCGCCTGCATGCGCGCCGCGGCCTTGCTGCTGTGCCAGACGTCGACGCGCGGATCGTTGACGCCGTGCGTGAAGAGCACCGCCGGATACGGCGTCCGGTCGACGATCTGGTGGTACATGCTCATCGCCAGCAACGCACGGAAGCCGGACTCAGTGGTGTGGGTGCCGAACTCGGGGATATTGGGCACGCCGTTGGGTGTGAGTTCGGCGCGCACTGCATCGTTGACGCCGACCGAGGAGATCACCGCGCGGAACAGATCCGGCCGCTCGGTCATCGCGCGGCCCACCAGGATGCCGCCGGCGCTGCCGCCCCAGATGCCCAGCCGCGCGGGCGAGGTGTACTTGCTCGCCACCAGGTACTCGGCGGTGGCGATGAAGTCCTTCCAGCTGTTGGGCTTGGTGGTCTGGAAGCCGGCCTTGTACCAGTCCTGCCCAAAGGCGCCGGAGCCGCGCGGATTGGCCACTGCGAACACGCCGCCCTTTTCCAGCCAGGCGATGCGCCACGCGGAGAACCACGGCTCCTCGGTGATGCCGTAGCTGGCGTAGCCCCACAGCAGCGTGGGTGCGCTGCCGTCGAGCTTGAGCCCTTTCTTGTGGATGATCGACAGCGGCACCATGGCGCCGTCGTGGCTCTTCACCAGCACTTCCTTGGCCACGTAGTCAGGCAGCGCGTCGAAGCGGCCGCGCGGCTGCAGTCCGGTGTTGGTCACGCCCTTCGCGTTGGCCGCGTAGATCTGCACGCCGCGCGTCCAGCCGTTGAGCGACAACAGCACGCCGGGCAGGCGCGGATCGGCGCCGGAAGTCTCGAAGCTGCCGGCCACCGGCAGCTTGATCTCGCGCGGCGCACCGACCGCGCCCGTGCCCTGCGCCAGCGGCAAGCGGAACAGGCGCGAGACGGCGCCGTCGCGCCGGGTCACGTACAGCGCGTCGCTGGCGCGCGCCAAGCCGGTAAGCACGCCCGGCTCGCCCGCCATCAGCGTGCGCGCCTTGGCGAAGTCGGGCTTCGCCACCGAGGTCTCGATCAACTTGAAGCGCGACGCGTTGCGATGGGTCAGCGCGATCAGCCGGTCGCCGATGATCTCGATTGCGGTGATGTCGTCGCTGCGATCGACGACCTTGCGCCACTGGGCGCGGCCGGCCTCAGCATCGGCCAGCGGCGCGACGAAGGCGGTGATCTCGCGGTCGGTGCCGTGGAAGATCAGGCCGAGCGCGAGCGGCGTGCCGTGCACTGCCACCACCATCGGCGAGTCCTGCGCCGGATTGATCTCGACGCCGGGGGACTCGAACGACAGCGCGGTCCGTGCGCGGTCCGCGGCGCGTTCACCGTCGGCGAGCCGGATGAACACGGCACGCGTCTTCTGGAACTTCTCCACCGGCTGCATGCCGGGCGCCATCTCCTGCAGCCGATTGAAGAACAGGCCGCTGTCGTCCGGCAGCCAGCCCATGGCGCCGTACTGCGCGCGCGTGATCGGGCCGAGCACGGTGCGGCCGCTGTCGGCGTCGACCACGAACAGTTCGGCGTCCTCGGAGCCGCCGGCCGACAGACCGTAGGCCACGTAGCGCCCGCTCCACGACGGCACCATGTAGTTGACCGCGTGCGGTGTGCCGGTCTTTTTGCCGATCGCCTCCGGATCGACCAGCAGGCGCGTGCCTTTGGGGTCGCGCACGTACAGCTTGAACTGGTTCTCGGTGGCCCCGCGCCGCTGGAAGAAGACGCGCTGGCCCGGCCTGCGCTGGACGTCGATCACGCGCGACGGCACGGCCGCATCCAGCGAATCGATGCGCTTGCGCAGCGCATCGCGGCCGGGAATCGCATCGAGCACCGCGCGCGCGTAGTCGGCCTGCGCGCGCATCCAGCCCTCGACTTCCGGATCCTTGACGTTCTCCAGCCAGCGGTAGGGATCGGCCACCGCAGTGCCGAAATAGGTGTCGGTCACCGGCTTCACCGGCGCCGGTGCGGGCGGCTCGATGCTGAGCGCGTGCGCCGCGCCGGCCGCGGCCAGCGCAGACAGCAGGACGGCGAGGCTGCCAAGCAGCGAGGCGTATCGCATGATCAGCTCCCCGACTTCGATTGGATCAATTCGATCTTGTAGCCGTCCGGGTCCTGCACGAAGGCGATTACCGTGCTGCCGCCCTTCACGGGCCCGGCCTCGCGCGTGACCGTGGCGCCGGCCGCCTTGATCTTCGCGCAGGCGGCGGCCGCATCCGGCACCGCGATCGCGATGTGGCCGAAGGCGCCGCCCATCTCGTACGTCTCGACGCCGTAGTTGTAAGTCAGCTCGAGCACCGCGCCGGCGGATTCGTCGCCGTAGCCGACGAAGGCGAGCGAGTACTTCTGGTCGGGGCGATCGGTGGTGCGCAGCAGCTGCATGCCCATCACGCGGGTGTAGAAGTCGATCGAGCGCTGCAGGTCACCGACGCGCAGCATGGTGTGGAGGATTCGCATGGTCAAAGGCCCCGTGGGCGCAGAACGGCTGAGCCGCTGAGGATAGCGCTGCCGCGGCTGCTGGTCGGGAGCGAACCTCGGAGCGCTGGCTGGACTGTGCGCGTAGCGAAGCGGGCGGGCAGCAGGCGCGCCAGCGCCGCGTTCTGTTTCAGATCGGCAACGCGGCCAGGTCGACGCGCTTGATCTCGTCGCGCGCTGCCTCGAACCCGGGCAGCAGCTGCGCTACCGCGCTCCAGAAGCGCGGGCTGTGATTCATCTCGCGCAGGTGCGCCAGCTCGTGCGCGACCACGTAGTCGATCACCGGCAGCGCGAAGTGGATCAGGCGCCAGTTGAGCCGGATCCGTCCGTCATGCGTGCACGAGCCCCACTGGGCGCGCGCCGACGACAGCGACCAGGCCACCGGCTTCGCGTCGAGCCCGTTGCTCAGGTGGTGGATGCGTTCGCCCAGCACGCGCCGCGCCTCGGTCTGCAGCCAGGCCTGCACGCTGTCCTTGATCTGTGCTTCGAGCGCGGTGCCGGGCAACGCGACGTGCAGTTCGTGGCCGGCGTCGGCGGCGACCAGTCGCGTGGATTCCACCTGCGGCTGCAGGCGCAGTGTCAGCGGGGCGCCGAGGAACGGCAGCGTGCCGCCACAGACCCAGCGCACTTCGGGCAGCTGGCGGCGCGCCTTGAATTCGCGCCATTCGACGAGCT
Source organism: Burkholderiaceae bacterium (assembly GCA_034522655.1). GTDB lineage: Bacteria > Pseudomonadota > Gammaproteobacteria > Burkholderiales > Burkholderiaceae_F > JALHMQ01. The sequence goes on along the minus strand of JAXHLD010000038.1, from coordinate 8,560 downwards.
TGCTGCGGATCCAGCGCTCCTTCTCGAGGATGGCCGCCTCGATGTCGCGCAACGTGACCCAGCGTGGCGCACTCACCGTGAGGCCGTTGTCGTCGATCTGGAAGCCGATCGTGCGGCGCTTGCCGCGCCGTAGCCGGTACGCGGTCGGTTCGCCGGTGAGCAGGATCTGGCGGCGGCGCTCGCCGCCGACCGGGTCAGGTGTGTCTGCGCGGGGAGGAGGCGTGGCCGGCGCCGACGGCACGACCGGCTCGTCGAAGAGCAGCGTCAACGAGAGCTGGCGGGCGTCGAGTTTGGCGGGCGACGGTTTCAACGAGGCGGCAGGATCGGCGCGCAGCACCATCGGCGGGCGCAATGCGGCGGCGCGAAGTGTGCCTGAGAAATAGGTATGGCGACAGTGCGCGAACACTGCATGCTGCGCTCTGCTCGACCGCTGGCCCAACATGTTGGGCCAGCGTGTGGCGACCGCGTCAGGTGCGCGCCGCCGGAATGCGGCTGGCCGGCCCCGGCTCGTGCGGGCCGGTGTAGCGGTGCGGTGCCAGGCGCCGCATCTCGGTCTCGATCCACGCCTCGACCTCGGCATTGACCTGCTCGGGCGTCTTGCCCGCTGTCGGGATCACCGGGCCGATGCTGACGGTGACCTCGCCAGGCCGGCGGATCAGGACGCCGCGCGGCCAGACCTCGCCGGCGTTCACCGCGATCGGCAGCACCGGCACGCCGGTGCGCACGGCCAGCCGCGCGCCGCCGGTCTTGTAGCGCCTGGTCGAGCCGGGTGCGGTGCGCGTGCCTTCGGGGAAGATCACGATCCACCAGCCGTCGCGCAGGTGGTCCTGGCCCTGCGTGACCACCTGCTCGAAGGCGTCCTGCCCGCGCGAGCGGTCGATGTTGATCATGCCGACCGTGGCGATGCCCCAGCCGAAGAACGGGATCAGATGCAGTTCGCGCTTGTAGACGAACGACAGCCGGCGCGGCAGGAAGGTCGGCAGCCAGAACGTCTCCCACGTGCTCTGGTGCTTGGGCAGCACGATGGCCGGACCGTCGGGCAGGTTCTCCCGGCCCTCGACGCGCCATGTGATGCCGCAGATCCACTTGGCCATGTAGATCGCCAGGCGGGTCCACATCACGCACAGCTTGTAGCGCGTGGTCGGTGGCGTGACCCAGGAAGCGAGCACGACGAACGACCAGGGCGCGACCGCCAGCGTCATCACGACGACGTACAGGATCGCGCGCAGGCGGAACATCGCGAGCCTCGCGGTAATGCGGTCCCGCTCAGCCCGCCGCCAGCAGCGACAGGTCGGCCACGCGGTTCATCTGCGCCCGCAACGCCGCCAGCAGCGCGAGGCGGTTGGCGCGGATCTTCGGGTCGTCGACGTTGACCATGACGTCGTCGAAGAACGCGTCGACCGGCAGCTTCAGCGGCGCGAGCGAGGTCAGCATCGCGGTGTAGTCGCCGGCGGCAAACTGGCTATCGGTAACGGGCTTGATGCGGGCGAAGGCGGCGGCCAGCTCCTTCTCGGCGGGCTCGAACAGCAGCGCGGGATCGACCGCGCCGGGCGTGCCCTCGGCCTTCTTCAGGATGTTGCCGATGCGCTTGTTGGCCGCGGCCAGGCTCTCGGCCTCGGGCAGCGCCGCGAAGGCACGCACCGCCACCAGGCGCGGCGTGACGTCGTCGATGCGCTGCGGTTTCATGGCGACCACCGCTTCGATCTCGTTGGCCGAGTAGCCGTCGTCGCGCAGCAGGCCGCGCAGGCGGTCGAAGAGGAAGGCCTCGAGGTCGGCGCGCGGATCGGCAAAGGCCTTGACGTTGCCGAACGCGGCCACGCCGATCGCCAGCAGGCGGTCGAGCGGCAGGGCCAGACGGTCCTCGATCAGCATGCGCAGTACGCCCAGCGCATGCCGGCGCAGCGCAAAGGGATCGCGATCGCCGGTGGGCCGCTCGCCGACGCCGAACAGGCCGACCAGCGTCTCCAGCTTGTCGGCCAGCGCAACACAGGTGCCGACCTTGGTCGTCGGCAGCGCATCGCCGGCAAATCGCGGCCGGTAGTGTTCCTCGATCGCGTTGGCCACGTCCGCCGGCTCGTTGTCGTGCCGCGCGTAGTAGGTGCCCATGATCCCCTGCAGCTCGGGGAACTCGCCCACCATCAGCGTGCGCAGGTCGGCCTTGGCCAGGCGCGCCGCGCGCTCCACGTGCGTGGCATCGACGCCGACGCTCTTGCCGATCTCGACCGCGATGCCGGTGAGCCGCTCCACGCGTTCGAGCTGCGAGCCGAGTTTGTTGTGATAAACCACGCTTGCCAGCCCCGAGATGCGGCTTTCGAGCGTGGTCTTGCGGTCCTGGTCGTAGAAGAACTTGGCATCCGCCAACCGCGCGCGCACGACGCGCGCATTGCCGCCGATGATGAACTCGGGGTTGTTGGCGTCGATGTGCGAGACCAGCAGGAAGCGGTTCAGCAGGCGGCCGGCGTCGTCCTTCAGCGCGAAGTACTTCTGGTTCTGCTGCATCGTCAGGATCAGGCACTCCTGCGGGACATCCAGGAACTCCTTCTCGAAGCCGGATTCGTACACCACCGGCCACTCGACCAGCGCGGTGACTTCGTCGAGCAGGTCGGCCGGCATCACGGCGTGCGCGCCAAGCTGCTTCGCCGCATCGGTGACCAGCTCGGCAACCCGCCGGTGGCGCGCCTCGAACGAGGCGATCACCTTGCCCTGTTCGAGCAGTTGCTTCTCGTAGGTGTCGGCCGAGTGGATCGCGATCTCGCCCTGCGTGTGGAAGCGGTGGCCGAAGGTCTTGGTGCCGGCGTGCAGGCCGAGCGCGCTGACCGGCACCACGGCGTGACCGTGCAGGGCGACCAGCCGGTGGGCCGGTCGCACGAACTGCACCGTGGTGCGGCCGTCGGCGAGCTGGTAGCTCATCACCTTGGGAATCGGCAGCGCGGCCAGTGCATCGTCCAGCACGGGCTGCAGGCTCACCGAGAGCGCGCTGCCCTTGGTCACGCCGTTCAGGAACACGGCGTCGGCCTTGCCGTCGCTCTCGATGGCCAGGCAATCCGGGCCTTCGTTGGTGCCGACCGGAACCCCGGCCATGTGCGCCCGACCCATGCCCTCGAGCTTTTTCAGGAAGGCGGCGGTCCACTGCTTGGCCTTGTCCTGCGCGACCGCCAGCGGCATCAGCTTCTGGCGGAACGGCTGATCGTCCGAGCGCGCCTTGACCGCGCTGATGTGGACCGCGAGCCGGCGCGGCGCACCGAAGGCCGTGACGCGGCTGTCAGCCGTCAGGAACTCCCTGCTGCGCAGGCCCTTCTCGATGCCGGCCGCGAAGGCCTCCGACAAGGTCTTGAGCGCCTTGGGCGGCAGCTCCTCGGTGTGCAACTCGATCAGCAGCGATGCCGTGGTCATTGCGCCGCCTCGGCAGTCTTGTCTGCCAGCATCGGAAAGCCCAGCCGCTCACGAGATTCGTAATAGCTCTGCGCGATCGTGCGCGACAGGTTGCGGATGCGGCCGATGTAGGCCGCGCGCTCGGTCACGCTGATGGCGCCGCGCGCATCGAGCAGGTTGAACGTGTGACCTGCCTTCAGCACCATCTCATAGGCGGGTAGCGCCAGTTGCGCTGCCATCAGGCGCTTGGCCTCGCCTTCGAAGTCGTTGAACTGCTTGAGCAGCAGCGCCGGATCGCACTGCTCGAAGTTGAACTTGCTCTGCTCCACCTCGTTCTGGTGGAACACGTCGCCGTAGCGCAGCACCTTGTCTTCACCGCGGTCCTTCCAGGTCGTGTAGACGAGGTCGAACACGTTGTCGATGTCCTGCAGGTACATGCACAGGCGCTCCAGGCCGTAGGTGATCTCGCCGGTGATCGGCTTGCACTCGAGCCCGCCGACCTGCTGGAAGTAGGTGAACTGCGTGATCTCCATGCCGTTCATCCAGACTTCCCAGCCCAGCCCCCAGGCGCCGAGGGTGGGGGACTCCCAGTTGTCCTCGACGAAGCGGATGTCGTGCTCGCGCGGTGTCGATGCCTAGTGCGCGCAGCGATGCCGAGGTAGAGTTCCTGGATGTCGTGCGGCGAGGGCTTGAGCACCACCTGGTACTGGTGATGCTGATGCAGGCGGTTCGGGTTCTCGCCGTAGCGCGCGTCCTTGGGCCGGCGCGAGGGCTGCACATAGGCGGCACGCCAGGGCTCGGGGCCGATCGCGCGCAGGAAGGTGGCGGTGTGCGAGGTGCCGGCGCCGACTTCGAGGTCGATCGGCTGCAACAGCGCGCAGCCCTGTTCGTTCCAATAGCGCTGCAGGCGCAGGATGACTTCCTGGAAGCTGATCATGGGACGCAGGATCGCCGTGCGGGCAGACGCAGGCGTTAAGAACGAGAGGCAGGATTGTACGGGCGGGGTCCACGCCGCTGCGGCACGGCCGGCGCCCGATGCGTGACTAGCGGCGCCGGCCGAGGATTGCGGCGCCGAGCAGCAGCAGCGCAGTCAGTCCGAGCGCCGGCCAGTCGCCGAAGCGCACATACGGTGTGGCGCCCTGGTGGCCGCGCACCTCGGCGTCGAGTGCGCCTTCGGTCTGGTACGGCAACCGGGCCAGCACCTCGCCGCGCGCGCCGATCACTGCGGTCGCGCCGGTGTTGGTCGCGCGCAGCATCGGCCGGCTGGTCTCCAGCGCACGCATGCGCGAAATCTGCAGATGCTGGTCGAGCGCGATCGAGCCGTTGAACCAGGCCAGGTTCGAGATGTTCAGCAGCAGCGTCGGTGCGCGCTCGGGCACCTGCCAGGCGCGGACGATCTCGGCGCCGAACAGATCCTCGTAGCAGATGTTGACGGCGATGCGTTGGCCGGCCAGATCCATTGGCCCCTGGTACGGCGCGCCGCGCTCCTGGTCGCCGATCGGCATCGCCATCAGGTCGACGAACCAGCGAAAGCCCCAGGGAATGAACTCGCCGAAAGGCACCAGGTGCCGCTTGCTGTAGCGCTGCAGCGGCGGCATGTTGCTGGGCGACAGGCCCACTGCGCTGTTGTAGTAGCGGCCGGGCGGCTGCTCGATGAAGACGCCGAACACCAGCGCCGTGGCGTTGACGCGCGTGTACTCGAGCAGTTGCGCCGAGACCGCGTCCGGCAGGTAGTTCAGCGGCACCGGGAACACCGATTCCGGCAGCACCGCGAGGTCGACGCGCGGTCCGGCCAGCAGGCGCGTGTGGATGTCCACCGCGCGCTGCAGGGCGTCGTCGCCGAACTTCTGGTCCTGCGGCACGTTGCCCTGGACCAGCCGCACGCTGCGATCGGGCGCACCGGCGGGCTGCGTTCCACTCGACCGCGCGCAGCGCCTGGCCGGCCGCCAGCAACGCGATCGCTGCCGCGCTGGTGCCGATCAGTGCGGCGCGTGACGCGCGGCGCGCCTGGGTCCACAGCGCCAGCGCGCCGGCGACGAATGCGGCCAGCAGGCCGATGCCGTAGACGCCGAGCAGCGGCGCGGCGCCGGCCAGCGGGCCGTCGCTGTGCGCGTAGCCGCTGGCGAGCCAGGGAAAACCGGTGAACAGCGTGCCGCGCAGCCAGTCGGCGCCGGCCCACGCCGCCGGCAGGGCGAGCAGCGCGTGCAGCATCGGGCCGCCGCCGAGCCGGTGGGCAATGCCCAGCGCCAGTGCCGGGTACAGCGCGAGAAATGCGCAGAACGCGGCGGTGGCGGCGGCGGCCAGCACGGCCGGCATGCCGCCGTAGGTGTGCATGCTGATGAAGACCCACGACACGCCGAGTCCGAACCAGCCCAAACCGAACGCAAAGCCGAGCAGCGCCGCCGCGCGCGACGTGGGGGCCCGCAGCGCGAGGCCGAACAGCCCGGCCAGCGCCAGCACCTGCAGCCACGGCAGGTTCCACGGTGCGAAGGCCAGCGCATGCAGCAGACCGAGCTGGCGGGGGGGGGGGGGGGGGGGGGGGGAGCGGCGATCGCAGGGAGCGACCGGGACACGGGCACGGCCCCTAGCAGGTGTAGCGGCACGGGGCGTGGCGCTTCTGCGACAGGATGCGGGACGTGGAGTCCGCTCGACTCCTCGGCCAGTTCCGTCGACCAGCAGCAGGTGCGCCTGGCGGGCGTCGGCACGCAGCACCTCGAACCGCACCCCGTCGATCTCGATGAGGTCGCCCCGGTGCGGGACCCGGCCGAGGCCATCGGTGACCAACCCGCCCACCGTATCGAAGTGATCGTCGGGGAAATGCGTGCCGAAGGCGGCGTTGAAGTCCTCGATCTCGGTCAGTGCCTTGACCCGGAAGCGGCCGTCGCGCTCGGCCACGATATTGTCGGCGTCCTCGTTCGCGTCGTACTCGTCTTCGATGTCGCCGACGATCTGCTCGAGCACGTCCTCGATCGTGATCAGCCCGGAGATGCCGCCGTACTCGTCGACCACCAGCGCCAGGTGGTTGCGATTGGCGCGGAACTCGCGCAACAGCACATTCAGCGGCTTGGACTCGGGGATGAACACCGCCGGGCGCAGCAGCGCGCGGGCGTCGAAGGCGGGCTGGGTATAGAAGCGCAGCAGGTCCTTGGCGAGCAGGATGCCGAGCACGTGGTCGTGGTTGCCTTCGATCACAGGGAAGCGCGAGTGACCGGACTCCATCACGCGCGGGATCCACTGCTCGACCGGGTCGGCGATGTCGACCACGTGCATCTGGGCGCTCGGGACCATCAGGTCGCCGGCGCGCAATTCGGACACTTGCAGCACCCCCTCGATCATCGACAGGGCGTCGGCGTCGAGCAGCTTGCGTTCGTGGGCTTCGGACAGGACCTGCAGCAGCTCGTCGCGGTTCTCGGGCTCGCGCAGGATGAACGCCGACAGGCGTTCGAGCAGGGACTTTTGGTGGGAGGGGCCGGACGCAGGGCGTCCGCGCGGAGGTTCTGCCATGGGACGGGGCGGAGCGAATCGGGTGCCGCCCGGCTGTGAAACGAGAACCGAGGATACCGGAGGGGTCTGCCGGTGGCCATGCGCAACCGCCCCGACGTGCGACCCTTTCAAGCCGATGTGAGCCGGCGCTGACTTCGCGTTATTGCGAGTCTTTCCTTGATCGGCTTGGCCGCGCCGGACTTGGCTGCGGCAGCTTGCCGCCGCTCGGCTGGTAGGGGTCGGGGTAACCAAGTTGCGCGAGCAGGCGGGTTTCGAGCCGCTCCATGCGCGCCGCGTCGGTCGCGGTCTCGTGGTCATGGCCCTGCGCGTGCAGGCTGCCGTGGATCACCAGGTGCGCCAGGTGCGCGCGCAGCGGCTTGCCCTGCTGGCGGGCTTCGCGCGCGATGACCGGCAGGCACAGAACGATGTCGGCTTCGACCGGCGCGCGGGCGTAGTCGAAGGTCAGGACATTGGTGGCGTAGTCGCGGCCGCGGAAGTCGCGGTTCAGCCGGCGGCCTTCACGGGCGCCGACGAAGCGCAGTGTCAGCGTGGCGTCCGCCTGCAGTGCGCGGAGAACCCAGCGCCGCAGGGTGCTGCGCGCCGGCAGGGCAGCAAAGGCCTCAGCGCCCTGGACGGTCAGGCGCAGCCGGGGCGGCGTCACTGCGGTCCGGGGCCGTGGGCGGGCGGCGGTTCGGGGCGCGGAGCGGGCGTCAGCGGGCCGGGCAGGCGAGGCAAGGGCAACCGGCTGGCGCCGCGGCCCGCTCATTCGCCGTCACGCCGCAGCGGGCGCTGCGAGCCACGGGCGGCCGGCGGGTTGAGCTTGTCCGCGGCTTCGTAGGCCTCGACGATGCGTGCCACCAGCGGGTGGCGCACCACGTCGGCCGCGGTGAAGTAGGTGAAGGCGATGCCGCGCACCTCGGCCAGCACGTGCTGGGACTCGATCAGTCCGCTCGAATGGCCGCGCGGCAGGTCGATCTGGGTGACGTCGCCGGTCACCACCGCCTTGGAGCCGAACCCGAGGCGGGTGAGGAACATCTTCATCTGCTCCGGCGTGGTGTTCTGCGCCTCGTCGAGGATCACGAAGGCCTGGTTCAGCGTGCGCCCGCGCATGTAGGCCAGCGGCGCGATCTCGATCGTCTGCCGCTCCAGCAGGCGCTGGGTCTTCTCGAAGCCGAGCAGGTCGAACAGGGCGTCGTACAGCGGCCGCAGGTACGGATCGACCTTCTGCGACAGGTCGCCCGGCAGGAAGCCGAGGCGCTCGCCGGCCTCGACCGCCGGCCGCGTCAGCACGATGCGCTTGACCGCGTCGCGCTCCAGCGCGTCCACCGCGCAGGCGACCGCCAGATAGGTCTTGCCGGTGCCGGCCGGGCCGATGCCGAAGCTGATGTCGTGTGCGAGGATGGCCTGGATGTAGTCGCGCTGGCGCGGCGTGCGGCCGTGCAGGTCGCGCCGCCGCGTGTGCAACTCGGGCAGCGCGGTGCCTGATTCGTCGATGGCCACCGGCGCGCTGCGACCGCGGCGCTGCTCGACGAAGTAGAGCTGGATGTCGTCGACCGAGATCGGGCGACTGGAGCGCGCGAGGAAGTGTTCCAGCACGGCAATCGCCTGCTGCGCTCGCTCGGTCGTCCCTTCGATATTGAACTGGTGGCCGCGCCGGCGGATCGTGACCTCCAGCTCGGTCTCGATCTGGCGCAGGTTGTCGTCG
>JAXHLD010000037.1:0-23766 GCA_034522655.1 Burkholderiaceae bacterium | reverse complement strand
CTTTTTCTTGGTTCAGTTACGTATTGCTGCCAAGACCGCCAAGACGGCACCGAGAGGCCGGCGGACCTAGGGGCAGCGCGGCAGGGCGATCGCGCGCGGGCACAGCGTCCGCCTTGCCGCGCCCTTTGCCGGGCTGTGCCTGGCGCACCTCATTTGCGCGTGGATCGCAAAACAAAACGGGCCGGCAGATGCCGGCCCGTTTCGTTGATGGCGCGCGCGATTACTTCTTCGCTTCTTCTTTCTTGGCTTCCGGTGCGGGAGCGGCCGCCGGGGCAGGCGCGGGCTCGTCCTTCTTCACTTCCGGAGCGGGCGCCGGAGCAGGTGCCGGCGCCGGTGCCGGCGCCGGGGCGGGGGCCGGCGCGGGAGCAGGAGCCGGGGCGGGCTTGCCGCAAGCGGCCAGCACGGCGACGGCGATCGAGGCGAGCAACAGTGACTTCTTCATGGAACAACCTTTCGTGAGGAGATTTTCTGCGGGGCGTGCTTGCGAGATGTGGGTGGAGGGTTCGACCGCACCGACCCGATGATCGGACGCGAGCGATTGCAAGTCTCCCAGGCGAGAAGTATAGCGGTGCGCTGCAGCAATTGCCGCGTTTTCCCTAGGCGCGCCGCTCCATTACGTCGGCGGCGTCACAGTCCGAGCGGGACCACCGGCAGGTCGTGCGAGGCTGCGGCCCAGCGGCGATCGAAGTCGGCCAGCAGCGGGCGCGTGCGGTGCTCGTTGCTGATCCAGATCTCGCCGGCCGTCAGCGCGCTCGGCTTCAGCGTCAGGCAATGGCGGTCGTCGATCAGCACCTGCAGGTCGCCGGCGACGGCATCCTGCACGTTGGCGGCGCGAATCTGCACCGCATGGCCGAGCTGGCGCTGCATGGCCTTGAAGCGCGGCGCGCGCGTCTCGATCCACAGCGGATCGTCGACCAGCACCAGCACCCGCGCGCCGCGGCTGTCGCGCACGAAGCGGCTGAGCGCATCGACCACCGGTGCCGCGCCAAGGTCGAACACCGCGGCATCGAACGAGCAGCAGCGCACTCCGCGCTGCGCGCGCCCGATCAGGTCAAGCAAGCCGTCGGCGAGTTCGACGCGCGATGTGATCAGACGGCGTTGGGGTTTGTCGTCCATCGCAATCTCCGGGCTCAGGCTCGCTCCCGCCGCGCCCGCAGCGCGTTCCTCATGCGAGGTGGAGCCAGCCGTCAACATACCATCCGTGCAATCGCGCGAGCGCGCTGCCTGACAGGCGGCGCTGCCCCGGCGGCAGCGCACGCTGGTCGGCCAGCCGCGCCAGCAGCGCGCGTTCGTCGCGGTCGATCGGCAGCACCTCGCCATTGATGCCGACCTGGCCGGCGCGGTACAGCAGGCGTGTGCGCAGATCGAGCCGTACACCGCGCGTGGCAGCGGCGCGCGCCCAGCGTGCGGGCGACAGCGGGCGCGCCGGCGCGGCGAAGGTCACGGCCGGCTTCGGCTCGGACAGCACCGCGAGCAGCGCGGCCACTGCGTGGGCGCGCGTGGGCCGCACGGCCTGCAGCCGCCTGTGCGCGGCGTCGATCATCGGCATCGGCAGTTGCGCCGGATGGGGCGTGGCGCGCGTGGCCGGGTCAGTCAGCAGCGCCCGCAGGGCGGCGCGCCCGTGTGCCGATTCGGCCAGCGCGTCGAGCCAGGGATCGACCAGCTCGCGGTACGGCGGCGCGCGGAAGCCGACCGAGCAGGTGATGCAGCCGCCGCCGACCGCGCTGCCCTCGTGCGCGACGCCGGGCGGCAGGTACAGCAGGTCGCCCGGTTCGAGCACCCACTCGGCCTCGGCGCGGAAGTCGGTCAGGATCTTCAACGGCAGACCGGGTACGAGGTCGAGGTCGCGCTGGCGGCTGATGCGCCAGCGCCGCCGCCCCTGCACCTGCAGCAGGAAGACGTCGTAGGAGTCGACGTGCGGCCCGACGCCGCCGCCGTCGCTGGCGTAGCTGACCATCACGTCGTCCAGTCGCGCATCGCTGATGAAGCGAAAGCGCTCGCGCAGCGCCGCCACCGGCGGCAGGTACAGGTCCACGCCTTGCACCAGCAAGGTCCAGCCCTTGCGCTGGGCGCCCGGGATGCGCGTGCGCGCGAACGGTCCGTGCTGCAGCCGCCAGCGACCGCCGAAGGCGGTCACCAGCCGCGCGGCGACGTCGTCACGCGCCGCGAGCGCGAACAGGTCAGCGGCCGTGACCGGCGACGCGCGCTAGCAGGGGATAGTCGGGACTTTTGCAAGTGGTGCGCATGAACTCGGCGACCGTGACGTTGCCGAGGCGCCTGAGGGGTGGGGGAGTCATCGATGCGAGAATAATGCACCGTCCGCGAAGCAGTTACCGGAGGCAGGTCCAACGATGAAGATTTCCCGCGGCTGCCTGGTCAGCCTCAAGGTCCGCATGTTCAGCGCCCAGGGTGTTGGTCTGGAGGACACGCGGCGCGCGGGCCGCTTCGTTATTGCACGGTGCCGACGATATCTTCGCCCGCATCGAAGCTGCGCTCGAGGGCCAGGAGACGGGGTTCAGCGCATCGCTGCACCTCGAGCCGGAGGAAGCCTTCGGCGACGATGACGTGTCGTTGCTGCACCTGGTGCCGGTCAGGCAGTTGCCGCCGGACATCGATCCTCGGCGTGGCGGTACCGAAGGTGGTTTTTTTTGCCGGGGGCAGCCCCGCCGGAAACGGGGGGGAAGCGCATCTACACCGTGGTCGACCTGAGCGACGACGTCGCCGTGCTCGACGGCAACCACCCGCTGGCAGGCCGCGCGCTGCGGTTCGAGGTGGAAGTGCTTGGGGTGGAGTTGGCCGGGGAGGCCGCACTTGACGAGTCCGGCCGTCCGCGCGTGCCCGACTTCCTCCACGTGAGCGGCGGCGCCGGCAGCCCGGCGGGCGCCGCGGACGATAGCGGCGTGCGTCATTGACCCGCGCCGCGTCGGCGGCTCAGTCGTGCAGCAGCTTCAGGCCGAGTACGCCCGCCACGATCAGCACGATGCAGCCGATGCGCGCCGCAGTGGCCGGCTCCTTGAACAGCAGCATGCCGAGCAGGGCCGCGCCCGCCGCGCCGATGCCGACCCACACCGCGTAGGCGGTGCCGACCGGCAGCACCTTCATTGCCAGGCCGAGCAGCCAGAACGAGAGCAGCGCCAGCGCGACCACGACCACCGTGGGCAGCGGGCGGCTGAATCCATCCGTGTACTTCATGCCGACCGCCCACGCCACTTCGAGCACGCCGGCGACGGCCAGCAGCAGCCAGGCCTGGCCAAGGGTTGGATTGAGCATGGCAGCGAGATCGAGAACGTGGGGCGCGCAATTCTGTGCGCAGCGGCAGGTTGCAGCGGCAGCTTGCAGCGGCCGGGCGCGCCGGCGCGCGGCGCGGCGCCGGCCGCCTGGCGGGCCCGGGCGGCTCCGTAGAATCGGCTCGTGCATGCCGCTGCCACGCAATCCGCCGCCGAGCGCGCGCTTCTCGCGCGCCGCTTCACCACCGGCCTGCTGCTGGCGGCGGTCGGCAGCGTGCTGTTCTCGGGCAAGGCCATCGTCGTCAAGCTCGCCTACCGGCACGGGGTCGATGCCGAGACGCTGATCGCGCTGCGCATGCTGTTCGCGCTGCCGTTCTTCGCGCTGGCGCTGTGGTGGACGTCGCGCAACGCGCCGCCGCTGGCGCCGCGGGATCACCTGCGGCTCGCGCTGATCGGCCTGCTCGGCTACTACGCGGCGAGCTACCTCGACTTCCTCGGCCTGCAATACATCACGGCCGCACTCGAGCGGCTGATCCTGTACCTGAACCCGACCATCGTGCTGCTGATGTCGGCGCTGTTCCTCGGTCGACGCATGCTGCGGCTGGACTGGATCGCGCTCGTGCTGTCGTACGCCGGCATCCTGCTCGTGTTCTGGCACGACGTGCGCATCGAGGGCGACCACGTGGCGCTCGGCGCGCTGCTCGTGTTCGGAAGCGCGCTGTGCTACGCGGGCTACCTGGTGCTGTCGGGAGAGCTGGTGGCGCGGGTCGGTGCGATCCGGCTCACGGCCTACGCGATGTGCGCCGCCAGCGCCGGCGTGTTGCTGCAGTTCGTACTGGTACGCCCGCTCGCCAACCTGGCGGCCAGCAGCCCGGTGCTGTGGCTGTCGGCCGTCAACGGTTTCTTCTGTACCGTGCTGCCGGTGTTCGCGACGATGCTGGCGGTGGCGCGCATCGGCGCCAGCAACGCGGCGCTGACCGCGATGGTCGGACCGGTGGCCACCATCGCGCTCGGCTACGTTTTTCTCGGTGAGCCGATCAGCGGCTGGCAACTGGCCGGCACCGCGCTCGTGCTGGCCGGCGTGTTCGTGCTGTCGTCCAAACGATCGGCGCCGGTGGCGGCGCTATCGAAATCGGAATGATTCGAGGCAAAGGAGATCAGATGAAAGCCAAGGCGATCCGCATCCACCAGCATGGTGGCCCAGAGGTACTTGCGCTCGAACAGGTCGAGGTCGGCGACCCCGGTCCCGATGAGGTGCGCATCCGCAACCACGCGGTCGGGGTGAACTTCATCGACATCTACTACCGCACCGGGCTGTATCCGTCGGCCCTGCCGCATGGCCTCGGCGTCGAGGGGGCCGGCGTGGTGGAGGCGGTGGGCAGCAACATCAAGTTCCTCAAGGAGGGCGATCGCGTTGCCTACGGCCAGGGCCCGCTCGGCGCCTACAGCGACCTGCGCGTGATGCCGGCGGCGATGGTGGTGCGGCTGCCGGGCAAGATCAGCTTCGAGCAGGGCGCGGCAGTCATGCTCAAGGGCCTCACGGTGCAGTACCTGTTCCGCCAGACCTATCGGCTGCAGGGCAATGAGACCATCCTGTTCCATGCCGCCGCCGGCGGGGTCGGGCTGATCGCCTGCCAGTGGGCGAAGGCGCTCGGCGTGAAGCTGATCGGCACGGTCAGCTCCGACGAGAAGGCCGCGCTGGCGAAGAAGCACGGCGCCTGGGCGACCATCAACTACAGCCGCGAGAACTTCGTCGAGCGGGTGAAGGAGCTGACGCAGGGCGAGAAGGTGCCGGTGGTGTACGACGGCGTGGGCAAGGACACCTGGGAAGGCTCGCTCGACTGCCTGCAGCCGCGCGGCCTGATGGTGAGCTTCGGCAATGCCTCGGGCGCGGTCACCGGCGTCAACCTCGGCATCCTCGCCAGCAAGGGATCGCTGTTCGTCACCCGGCCCACGCTCGGCACGCACGTGGTGCCGCGTTCGCGGCTGGAGGCCTCGGCCGAGGAACTGTTCGACCTGATGCTCAAGGGTCGGATCCAGGTCGGCATCGACCAGCGCTATCCGCTGGCCGAGGCCGCGCGCGCCCACGCCGATCTGGCCGGACGCAAGACCACGGGCTCGAGCGTGCTGATCCCCTGATGTCGAGCGGCGCGGTGATGCGGTCCGCGATCGGCCGTGCACCCCCTGAACCTTGCTGAGTGTCGGAGTGACATGACGATTGCCTTGATTCCCGGCGCGGCCGGCGGGCTCGGCCGCGCAGTTCTGGCGCGGCTTGCGGCGCGCGGCGTGCGCTGTGCGGCGGTCAGCCGCAGCGCTGACCGTCTGGCCGACCTCGATGCCGCCGCGCGCCTGGTGGCGGATGTATCGACCGCCGAGGGCGCCACCGAGGCCGTTGCGCAGTGCCGTGCGCAACTGGGACTGCCGACGCTGCTGGTCCATTGCCCGGGATCGATCCTGCTGGCGGCGGCGCATCGGACCAGCGAGGCGCAATGGCGCGCCACGCTCGCGGCCAACCTCGACTCGGCGTTTTTCATGCTGCGCGCATGGACTGCGGCGATGCTGGAAGCAAAGCAGGCGGGGGCCGCGGTATTCGTGTCGACCGTGGCGGCGCAGATCGGCGTGGCCAATCACGAGGCGGTGGCGGCCGCCAAGGGCGGCCTCGAGGCCATGGTGCGCAGCGCGGCGGCGACCTACGCGCCGCAGGGCCTGCGCATCAATGCCGTGGCCACCGGCCTGATGGATACGCCGCTGGCCGCGGGTCTTCTGCGTGGCGATGCGATGCGCGAGGCCTCGGCCCGGCAGTATCCGATCGGCGGCCTGGGCACGGCGGGCGAACTGGCCGGGCTGATCGACTGGCTGCTCGGCGAAGACGCGCGGCGCGTCACCGGGCAGGTATGGACGGTGGACGGCGGCTTCACTGCAATCCGGCCGCTGGTGCGCTGACGCGATCGGGTCAGCGGCTCGCGCGCACCAAGGTCGCCGCGCCGTTCAAGCCGGCATCGGCCACGGGCCGCACCCTTTCAGTAGATGCGCGGCAGCAGGCGCGCCGATCGTGCCTGGTACGCCGCGTACTCCGGAAAGCGCGCGCGCAGATAGTCTTCCTCGCGCACGGCCTTGGCCAGCAGCACCGCCAGCAGGGCCAGCCACACCAGCACGCGCCAGGCACGCAAATCGGCGGCGACCGCCGCCAGCATCACCAGCAGCACCGCCGTGTACATCGGATGCCGGATGTGCGCATAGATGCCGTCGCTGATGAGCCGCGCGCCGGCCTTCAATTCAGGCTGCACGTTGAAGTTGCCGGGTCGATTGGCGGCCAGCGCCGCCACACCGACGAAGGTGCCGGCGATCACACAGGCAAAGGCGAGCGCGTTCGCCACCGGTGTCCCCGCCGCCTCGGTGGTCAGCAGCAGTACCGCGATGAGCGCGAACTGCAGTGCGACCAGCAGCCAGGAGGGGATTGCGCTCATGAATAGGGCTCGGTGCAACTCGGGGGGCCGGGTCGAGGCGGGCACGCCATCGCGGCCGATACGCCGTCTGCGCGGCCGTCAGCCCGCGCGCGGCGCGGCCGCGTGCAAGCCGGTCAGGTACGCGACTTCGTTGCTCGAGCCGAGCATCACCGAGACCCGCTGGTGCAGCTTGGTCGGCTGGATCTGGAGGATACGCTGGCGACCGTCGGTGGCGGCGCCGCCGGCCTGCTCGACCAGCAAGGCCATCGGATTGGCTTCGTACATCAGGCGCAGCTTGCCGGGCTTGTCGGGCTCGCGCTGGTCCCACGGATACAGGAAGATGCCGCCGCGTTGCATGATCCGGTGCACGTCGGCCACCATGCTGGCGATCCAGCGCATGTTGAAGTCCTTGCCGCGCGCGCCGGTCTTGCCGGCCAGGCACTCGTCGATGTAGCGCTTGATGGGTGCAGCCCAGTGGCGCGCGTTCGACATGTTGATCGCGAACTCCTTCGTGTCAGCGGGGATGCGGATGCCTTCCTGCGTCAGGATGAAGCTGCCGGTATCGCGGTCGAGCGTGAAGCTCACCACGCCCTGGCCGACGGTCAGCACCAGCATCGTCTGCGGCCCGTAGACCGCGTAGCCGGCGCAGACCTGGTTGACGCCCGGCTGCAGGAAGGCACCGTCGTCGTCCTCGCTCATCCCGGCCGGCGCCGGCAGCACCGAAAAGATGGTGCCGATCGAGACGTTGACGTCGATGTTGCTGGAGCCGTCGAGCGGATCGAACAGCAGCAGGTAGTGTCCGCGCGGGTAGGCCACCGGGATGCCGAGCGGCTGGTCCATCTCCTCGCTCGCCATCCCCGCCAGATGGCCGCCCCATTCGTTGGCCTCGACCAGGATCTCGTTGGCGATGATGTCGAGCTTCTTTTGCGTCTCGCCCTGCACGTTGGTGCTGTCGGCACTGCCGAGCACGCCGCCGAGGGCGCCTTTGCCGACGGCGTGGGAGATGGTCTTGCAGGCGCGCGCGACGGTCTCGATCAGCAGGCGCAGGTTGGCATCGAGCCCGTGCTCGCGCTCGCAGCGAATCAGATAGTGGGTGAGGGACAGCTTGGACATGGTGCAGGAGGGCGCTGGTCAGGAGATGATGGATGACGGCGCCAGCGGGCACTCTTCACGGGCGCGCGGCGCCGCCATCGCGGCCGCCGGCCGCGTCATTCGTCAGGCGCTAGTTTTCCAATGCTTTCGTGACGATCTCGCGCACGTCGCGCGACAGGTGCGGGGCGGCGGCTACTTCCTTGAGCGCCGGCTGCATCAGGCGCTGGCGGTCGGGCGTGTACTTGCGCCAGCGGTCGAGTGCCCGCGCGACGCGCGCTGCCACGGTCGGGTTGATCTTGTCGAGCGCCAGCACCTGTTCGACCCAGAACGCATAGCCGGAGCCGTCCGGGCGGTGGAACTCGGCCGCGTTGTGGCTGCAGAAGCCGACGATCAGCGCGTACACGTTGTTCGGGTTCGACAGCGAGAACGATGCATGCTTGAGCAGCATCCGCACGCGCATGATCACCGGCGGCTCGCCGGGCTGCGCGAGCGCCGTGGCCTGCAGTTGGAACCACTTGTTCATCAGCAGCGGCTCGGCGGCCCACTCGCGCGCGAAGCGCACCAGCACCTCGGCCTTGAACGGCGCACTGCTGTTGACGATGGCCGTCAGCGCCGCCTGGCGGTCGGTCATGTTGGTGGCCTCGTCGAGCTGCTGGCGCGCCAGCTCGAGCGCGTCGGCCGCGCCGCTGTCGACCAGGTAGGTCAGGGCCAGGTTGCGCAGCGCGCGCTTGCCCGCCACCGCCGGCAGTGCGCTGTACTCGCCGGGCGTGGCGTTGGCCACGTACGCGGCGTGCCAGTCGGCAGCCAGCCGTTCGCCCAGTTCGCGCCGGATGAACTGGCGCGCGGCGCGGATCGCGTCCGGATCGACCATCGCACGCTGCTCGGCGATGAAGCTCTCGGCTGGTAACTGCAGCGCCTGTTCGCGGAAGCTGGTGGCCAGGCGCGTGTCGTTCAGCGTGCGGCGGAACACGTCGACGAAGCGGTCGTCCAGCTGCGGCGCCTGCTCGATCTCGAACGCATCGGTGGCGCCGATCAGGCGCGCCACGGCCAGGCGCTGGCCGGCCTCCCAGCGATTGAACGGGTCGGCATCGTGCGCGGCGAGGAAGGCCAGTTCGTCGTCGGCGTAGCGGTAGTCGACGATCAGCGGCGCCGAGAAGTCGCGCGCCAGTGAAGGCACCGGCAACTGCGGCACGTTGATGAAGCGGTAGTTGCGGGTGGACTCGGTCAGTTCGAGCACGCGCGTGCTGCCGTGTGGCGCCGCCTCGCCGTCCAGTTGCAGCGGCAGGTCGCGTCCATCAGGTCCGACCAGACCGACCGTGAACGGAATGTGGAACGGATCCTTGCTGCGCTGTCCGGGCGTGGGCGGGCAGGTCTGCGCCAGCGTCAGCTCGAACGTACGGGCATCCTCGTCGTAGCGGGTGCCGACCGCCACGCGCGGCGTACCCGACTGCGCATACCAGCGTGAGAACTGCACCAGGTTGCGGCCGTTGGCATCGGCCATCGCTGCCACGAAGTCGTCGCAGGTCACGGCCTGGCCGTCGTGCCGCTCGAAATACAGGTCGATGCCCTTGCGGAACCCCTCGCGGCCGAGCAGCGTCTGCAGCATGCGCACCACCTCGGCACCCTTCTCGTACACGGTGGCGGTGTAGAAGTTGCCGATCTCCTGGTACGAGTCGGGCCGCACCGGATGCGCCATCGGCCCGGCATCTTCCGGAAACTGCGCGGCGCGCAGCGTGCGCACGTCCTCGATGCGCTTGACGCCGCCGCGGGCAGAGCGGCGGGGCGGGGCCGGCCCCTCATCATGTCGGCCGAGAACTCCTGGTCGCGGAAGACCGTCAGGCCTTCCTTCAGGCTCAGCTGGAACCAGTCGCGGCAGGTGACGCGGTTGCCGGTCCAGTTGTGGAAGTACTCGTGGCCGACGATCGACTCGATGTTCACGTAGTCGGCGTCGGTCGCGGTCGCCGGATTGGCCAGCACGTACTTGGCGTTGAAGATGTTGAGGCCCTTGTTCTCCATCGCGCCCATGTTGAAGTCGTTGACGGCGACGATCATGAAGCGGTCGAGATCGAGTTCGAGGCCGAAGCGCTGCTCGTCCCAGCGCATCGAGCGCTTGAGCGCTCTCCATCGCGTGCGCGGTCTTGTCGAGCTGGCCCGGCTCCACCCATACTTGCAGCAGCACCTCGCGCCCGGAGCGGGTGGTGAACTTGTCTTCCTGGCAGACGAAGCGGCCGGCCACCAGCGCGAACAGGTACGACGGCTTGGGAAACGGGTCCTGCCAGCGCGCGAAGTGGCGTCCATCGGCCAGCGCGCCCTGCGCCACGAGGTTGCCGTTGGCCAGCAGCACCGGATAACGGGCGGCATCGGCGCGCAGCGTGACGGCGTAGGTCGCCATTACGTCGGGCCGGTCGGGGAAGTAGGTGATGCGGCGGAAGCCTTCGGCCTCGCACTGCGTGAAGAAGTTGTCGTGCGAGACGTACAGCCCCATCAGCTCGCTGTTGGCGCGCGGCGCGATGGCATTGCGGATCTTCAGCGTGAAGCGGTCGCTGCGCGGCGTCAGCACCAGCCGGTCCGGGTGCACCGCGTAGGCGTCGGTCGCGAGCGCGCGGCCGTCGATCTCGATGGCGAGCAACTCGAGATCCTCGCCGTCGAGCGTCAGCGGGCCGGCGCTGCCGGCACCTTGGCGCGTGATCACGCTGGTGGTGGTGACGACGGTGCGCGCTGGATCGAGGTCGAACTCCAGCTCGATGGTTTCGATCTGCCAGGCGGGCGGCAGGTAATCAGTGCGCCGGATGGTGACGACGTCGTCGTTGCGCATGCGAAGGCGGTTGAAGGTGGCGGAGGCGGCGTCGCGGTGACGGTGGGGCGGCGCCGCTGCGGCTGCGCGTCGATCGCACACAGGCAGCGGTCAACGGCAAGGGTGAAACGATTGTAGCCGCGCCCCTGTCGTGTCCGCCCGGCGCCGGGACGTCGGCTACCGGCTGTGCGCGGTGGCGGCAGCAGGCTGCGCGGGTCCGGCCGGGACGGCGTGGCGCAGCGTGAGGCGGAACTCGCTGCCGACGCCCGGCTCGCTCGAGGCCTCGAGCTGGCCTCCCATCTGCTCGGCGAGCTTCAGTGCGATCGTCAAGCCGATGCCAGTGCCTTCGATCGGCGCTGATTCCAGCCCGAGCCGGTTGAACGGCTGGAACAGCTTGTCCATCTGCTCGGCGCTGACGCCGTGCCCGGTGTCGCGCACGGAGATGCGGGTCCAGCCGGCCCGGGCCGCTTCCGCCACCACCTCGATGCGGCCGCCGTCGCGGTTGTACTTGACCGCATTGGACAGCAGGTTGAGCACGATCTGCTTCAGGCGTGTGCGGTCGGCCATTACGTCGGCCGCGAGGCCGGGCGCAAGCTGCAACGCGATGCGCAGCGCGCGGCGCTCGGCGTCGGTGCTCACCAGCGTCAGGCATTCGTGCAGCACCGGCGCCAGTGGCACCGGGCCGATCTCGATGCGCGCCGCACCCGCCTCGATGCGCGACAGGTCGAGCACCTCGTTGATCAGCGTCAGCAGGTGCCACCCGGCCTGGCGGATGTGGCCGATGCGCTCGCGCTGCTCCGAGGTCAGCGGCTGGCGGTGGTCGAGCTCGAGCAGCTGGGTGAAGCCGAGGATGGCGTTCAGCGGTGTGCGCAGTTCATGGCTCATGCGCGACAGGAACTCCGTCTTGGCGGCACTGGCGCGCTCGGCGGTCTCCTTGGCGCGCAGCGCGCTTTCGGCTACCCGGCGCACGGTGATGTCCCAGTTGACGCCGAGCATCACGCGGCCGTCATCGCCTTCACGCGGCATGCCGCGCACCGCCAGCCAGCGCAGCGAACCGTCCGGCAGCACGACCCGGAACTCGGCTTCCAACTTGCGGCCGCGGCGGGCGGCGTCGAGGAGCTGCGCGTTGACGCGGTCGATATCGTCGGGATGCACCGCCTCGCGCCAGATCTTGCTGGGCGAGCCGTCCGCCGCCGCGCGGCCGAACAGGTAGTACATCTGCGGATCCCACCGCAGTTCGCCGATGTCGGCATCGCTCTCCCAGATGCCCAGCCCGGTCGCGCTGGTGGCCAGCAGCATGCGCTCGAGCAGGTCGCGCGCGGTGCGTTCGGCGGCCAGCGCAGCCTGCTCGATCCGCATGCGGTCGGTGATGTCCCAGTTGACGCCGAGCACGCGCGACACGCGGCCGTCGTCGTCGAGGTCGCCGCGCCCGCGCGAAGCGAGCCAGCGCACCTCGCCGCCCGGATGCAGGACGCGGAACTCCAGGTCGAACGGCGCGCCGGTGGCCACGGTGAGCTCGAAGACGGAGCGCGCGCGCACGGTCATCGGGATGCACGACATCGAGCCAGATGCTGTCGCGGAACGAGTCGCGCGTATGTCCGTACAGCGCGTACATGCGCTCGTTCCACAGCGAGCGGCGGCTGGCCGGCTCGTACTCCCAGATGCCGAGGCCGACCGCCTCCGCCACCAGCTGGATGCGCTTGGTGAGGGCGTCGCGCTCGCGCTCGGCGCGGCGCAAGGCGGTGATGTCGATCGCCGTGCCCAGGGCGCGCCGCGGCTGGCCGTCGGCGTCGTGCTCGACCACGGCGCGCGTGATGATGTTCACGACCGAACCGTCGGGCCGCACGATCCGGTACTCGTACTCGACCGGCCGCGTCTCGGCCGCCATCCGCTGCCAGGCGATGGACACGCTGGCGCGATCCTCTGGATGCACCATCGCCAGCGTCTCGTCGCGCGTCGGCGCCTGCTCGGCTGGCAGCAGGCCCAGCAGGGTGAACATGGTCGGGTCCCAGTGGCCGACGCCGGTGACCAGGTCGCGCTCCCAGGCGCCGATGCCACTGGCTTCAGCAGCCAGGCGCAGGCGGCGCAACGCGTCGCGCAGCTGCGCGGTCGTGCTGCGCGCATCGGTGACGTCGAGCACCGCGCCCAGCATGCGGTTGGGCTGGCCGGCGTCGTCGTAGTCGACGCAGGCCTGGCGCGAGTCGATCGTGCGCCGCGCGCCGTCGAGGCGGCGGATGCGGAACTCGATCTCCGAGTGCGTGCCTGGGGCCGGCACGTTGCGCGTGGCGCGCGCCAGCCGGAGGCGATCGTCCTGCAGAACGTAGCGGTCGAGGGTCTCCTCGAGGCTCGGGGTGGCTGCGTCCGGCGCCAGGCCGAACATGTGCTTGAGGTTGGCGTCCCAGATCATCACGCCGTCGCGCACGCTGGTGTGCCACAGGCCCATGCCGAACACGCTGCCGGCCAGCTGCAGCCAGCGCTGCGACTCCTGCGCGCGCTGTTCGGCCAGGACGCGCTCGGTGACGTCGGTCTGCAGGTGCAGGTGGAAGGTGGGGGCACCGCCGGCATCGCGCAGTTCGCGCACGTCGACCTGGGCCCAATAGAAAGTGCCGGCCTTGCGACGCAGCTTGAACTCGGGTGGCTGGGCAAGCGGCGCGGCTGCATCGACCGCGCGCGGCGCGGGCCACGGCCCGGACGGGCCGGCGGCCGCATCGTCGGCCACCGGGGTCAGCAGCAGGCTCAGCGCACTGCCACGCACGTCGTCCAGCGTCCAGCCGGTCACGCGAGTGAAGCTGGCATTGACCCAGACCACCTGGTCGCGCAGATCGGTGATCACCACCAGTCCCGACGTGGCCTGCGCCACCGCAGCGAGCGCGTGCAGCATGTCGCGGCCGTCGCTCGACGCTGACGCGCCGGGCGAGGGCGCCGGGCCGGATGCGGAGGGCAGGGTCATCGATGGCCGCGGCCGGCTAGCGTCGGCTCGACTCGAACAGCAGGGTCAGCACCACCTGGTGTTCGTTGTTCATCGAGCCCAGGGTCGCTTCGGCGCCCAGCCAGTCGGCCCGCGCGGCGGCCTCTTGCAAGGCGGTGCACATGCCGGCCAGCCGCATCGCGCCGAGGTATTCGGCGCTCGCCTTCAGCGCCTCCGCGGCGCGTGGCAGCGGTTGCGCATCGCGCTGCTGCACACAGCGGCGCAGCGTCTCGAGCAACTGCGCCGAACGCAGCGCGAACGACTCGGTGACGGTCGGTGCGAAGCCGCCGCCTTCGGCCCGCGCATCCTGCAGTCGCCGCACGCTGGCGCGCAGGCGTTCGACATCCGAGGTCTCGGCCGCCGCCTGACCCGGCGCGCCCAGCACGCGCTCGAGGGTGCCGGCCAGGCTCGCAGCCTGGATCGGCTTGGCAAGATGGTCATTGAAGCCGGCCGCTAGACAGCGCATGCGATCCGCCTCCGAGGCGTAGCCGGTCACGGCCACCACCGCCAGCGGGCGCTGCCGCGCGTGTGCTTCGTGCGCGCGCAGCCGGCGCAGCACCTCGAAGCCGTCCAGACCCGGCATGCCGAGGTCGAGCAGCAGCACGTCGAAGGCGCCGCTCTGCGCCTGCACCAGCGCCTGCCCGGAATCTCCCTGCGCCTGTGCCTCGTGCCCTAGCAGCGCCAGCAGATGAGTGAGGAAATTGCGCGACAGCGCGTCATCGTCGACCACCAGCACGCGCACCGGCTTGCAAGCAGCCGGCGCAGCGGACGGATCGGGCAGCGTGGTCGAGGAGGTCACAGGCAGCAGTGCGTCGTACCGGCCGCAGTTTGCCCGCAGGCGCTGCATGCTGAAAGGGTGGCGCGCGCAACAGAGCGTGCGAAATGGCATTGATTCGTGGGGTATTCAGCCACCGGTCGGAGCGCGCCGCTGGCCACTTGGCGCGGCATGCGGTGGGCAGGCGATGAGGCGCTCGATGCGCCGGGCTTGGCGACCTGATTGCAAAGGGCCGGCGATCGGGTTGCGGGCGTGGCGGCGAAGGGAATCGGCCCTGCAGGCCGCGCTCGCGCAAGCAGGCGCTCGCCGGCCCTTAGGCGTGAGCGATGCCGCAGGGGCGTCGCGCCCGTCCGGCCCGCGCCCGTTCCGGACGTGGCGTCGACGCAGGCACCCCAAAAATGCAACCGCCCGCAGGGTCCTCTTGCGAGGGCCCTGCGGGCGGTTGGTGGTGGTGGAGGCGGCGGGAATCGAACCCGCGTCCGCAGATGATCCGCAGACAGTTCTACATGCGTAGCCGGTCTATTTGAGTCTCACCGTGCGTTTAGCCGATCGGCAGGCCGACGCACGGCCAGTCGCTGATTCTCGGCACCGACGTCGCGACTCCGCCGGTGATCAGCCTCTGTAAATGGCGCTGCTGTTACTTGCGTAACCTAGTCCAGAGACAAACTAGTGCAGCGTCTCACCGGTATTAAGCGGCGAGAGCGAAACGCTCGTCGTTGGCGTTTGTGGTTTTCCAGCGGATTTACGAGGTGACTGGACCTCGGCATGCACTGCACTGTTTCACGACCCACGTCGAAACCAAGTCGCCCCCAGCAATTCGAGTGTACGCGGTAGCTGGGGTCACTTCAGGCTGAATTCAACCCGGGTGGCAGGGCCGGCGGCAATCGGGCGGTCGGCCCCGCCCGCGGTCGCACTGCCGTCGGCGATACGGGGCTCGACGACGAACATGCGCTCGCGCTCGACCTTGCCCTGGATTTCGAGCCAGTCGCGCACGGCGGCGGCGCGGGCGTTGGCCAGCGCGCGCAGATCGACCGGTTTCAGGGCGAGATGGGCGCGGATGCGCTGTTCCATTTCGGGCGCCGGCAGGCGGCGCGCGATGCCGAGCGTGCGCGGCTTGTCGGCGATCGGCTCGGCGTCGTAGACGGCGGCGATCAGCGTGGCGCGTTCGGCGGCGGGAATCGTGACCTGCGCCGGGTCGATAGAGGTGCCGCCGTCGCGCACCAGCTGGCGCACGCGGGCGGCGCGCAGCCGCGCGTCGAACTCGGCATCGCGCAGGCCGGCGGTATCGGCACCGGCATCGGCGCGGCCGATGACGTCCAAGCGCAGCGCGGGCCGGTCGTTCAGGGCGCGCGCGAGCGTCTGCAGGCGCTGGATCTGGCCCGGCTCGAGCACGGCGCTGCCGCCGGCGAAGTCGATCTGGCCGAGTTCCTCGCCGCCGCCGAAGACGGCTGCCAGCAGCGAGAACGGCGCGGTGACAACCTTGCCGAGCAGGTTGACGATGACCTTGACGATGATGCCGCCGAGGGAGAACTGCGGGTCATCGAGGCTGCCGGCGATCGGCAGGTTGATGTCGATCTCGCCGCGGCTGTTCTTCAGCAGCGCCACTGCCAGCAGCACCGGCAGCTTGGTTGCAGTCGGGCTGTCCACGCGCTCGCCGAAGGTGAGTTGGTCGAGGAACAGGTGGTTGCTGGCGGTGAGCTTGCCGTCTTCGATCTGGTAGCGCAGGTCGAGCGACAGCTTGCCCTTGGTGATCGGGTAGCCGGCGTACTTGGTGGAGTACGGCGTCAGGCGCGGCAGGTCCACGCCCTTGGTGCTGGCGGCGATGTCGAGCTGCAGCTGCGGCGTCAGCGGGTTGAGGCGACCGTTGATCGACAGCGGTGCATCCTTGTCGACGCGGCCGGCGAGCACCAGCGTGGCCGGGTCGGCCGCGTCGTTGGCGAGCGCGGTGACGCTGCCGGCGAGGTCGGTCAGGTTGGCGGTGTAGTTCGGGCGGACGAAGTTGTCGGTGAAGTTGACGTTGCCGCCGGTGATCTGGATGCGGTCGATGCGCACGCGCGCAGGCGCGGCGTCGGTCGATGGTGCCGCGGCAGACGCGGGCGTGGGCGGGACGGGTTCAGCGGCGGCACTCGCAGCAGCGGGGTCGCGCGCGGCCGGGGCCTCGGCTTCCCCCTCGGTGGGGGCGCGCTGGAACAGATCGGCCAGGTTGAGGCGGCCTGCTTCCGAAAGGATCACGCGGGCGTAGAACTCGTCGAGCGCCACCGTGCCGACGTCGACCTGCGGCGCACCGCGGCCGAGCTCCACAGCCAGCCGATCGACCGCCAGCGTCTGCCAGCGCAGCAGGTCGTCGCTGCCGCTGGCATCGGTGGCGTGCAGGTTGGCTAGCCGCAGGTCGCCGTCGAAGCGCATGCGCAACGGGCCATCCTCGGGTTGGGCCAGGGTCAGGGATCCGCGCGACGAGACCTCGCCGCTGACCAGCGTTGCGTTGACGAACTGGGCCAGGTAGCCGCGCGCGGCGGCGGCATCGAGGTTGCGTGCGGCAAAGCGCAGGCTGGCGAGCAGCCGGTCCCAGCGCACGCCGCCATTTAGGACCAGCGAACCGTCGCTGCCGATGCGTGTACGCAGCGCCAGTTCGGCGCGTGTGCTGCCATCGGCGCTGAGGTTGCGCACGCTGCCCTGGATCTGGTTGAGCGCGATGCGCACCGCCGGCTGCACGCTTTCGTCGTCGAACCGCACCTGGCCGCGCGCGATCGTCAGTTCATCCAGGGCGACCTGCCAGGGCGCCGTCACCTTTGGTCGGGCCTCGGTCGCGCGGCCGGCCGCGGCGGCCGGCGCGGCCCGCTGCAGCTGCTGCCAGCCGAGGCTGCCATCGGGCAGGCGGCGCACACTGATGCGCGGCGCATCGAGCGCGAGCGAGGCAATGCGCAGGCTGCGGCGGCCGACATCGAGCTCGCCGCCGTCGAGCTTCACGGCGGCGATGTCGAGCGCGGCGCCACTGCCGTCCGGGCCACGCAGTTGGAGCGCGCGGCCTTCGATCTGCAGGCCGCGCAGCGCCAGTTCGAGCGCGCCATCGACCTGGGCGAAGCGCAACTGGCCGCGCACGCTGCTGCTGCCGTCCAGGGTGCCGTTGACGAACTGCCCGATCAGGCGGGCCAGGCCGCGCAATTGCACGTCGTCGGCGCGATAGGCGAGCGTGCCGGCCAGCGGCGCCAGCGCGACCTCGCCGTCGAGTGCGAGGCTGCCTTGCGGCACCACCTGCCCGCTCGCTTTGATACGGGCCGGCACCACCGGCTGGGCCGCGCTGCCGGGCGCCGTGCTCAGGCCGGTGGCCTCGATCGCAATGCCTTCCAGCGTCTGCTCGAAACGCCCGAGCGAGGCGTCGATGAAATGCAGGCGCCCGGCACTGACTGCGAGCCGGGCGATCGACAGTGCGAACGGCGGCGTGGCGGTTGGGTTCGCCGGGGATGCTGTTGAAGCGGGCGGGGTGCCCGGCTCCCGCTGCGCCGGCGCCTGTGCCAGGGTCAGCCAGTCGATGTCGCCGCCGGCGGCGCGCTGGACCTTGAACTGGGGCGCGGCGAGCGTGACCTCGTCGAACGCCAGGCGCCGGCCGAGCGGTACGAATTCGGCGATGCGCACGCCCAGCCGCTGCCAGGAGACCAGCGGGTCCTGCGGGTCGGTGCCGGTGAGGGCGAACTCGCGCACGGCGGCGCTGCCGGAGATCACCAGCTCTGCCGGGCGCGCCGGCCGCGCGCCGGTGGCCGGCGCCGGGCGCCGGAAGGCGATGCGCAGGTCCGTGTCGAGCTTGCCGCGCGGGACGGCGAAGTTCAGCCGCACCGGCGAATAGCCGAGGTAGGTCGGCAGGTCGAGACCGTCGAGCTTGACGTGCAGCACCGACTCGAGCGCGTCGTCGAACGGCAGGGTCTCGCCGCGCAGGTCGACCGGCGTGCCGTTGATGCGCGCGGCGAAGGCCGGCTGCACGCGGATGTCGGCGTGGTGGGGCAGGCTCGAGATGAACGGCACGCCGATGCGCAGTTCGGTGATCGCGTGCTGGCTGCCGAGCACGCGGTCGTCGAGCCGGATCTCGCTGTTCGTGACCTCGATGTTGTTCAGCGAAAAGCGCGCCGGCTCGGCGCTGGTTTTCGGCGCCGCCTGCAGCCGATCGACGATGTCACTGAAGTTGAAGCGCTGCAGTCCGCTGCGGACGATGCGCGCGCGCACGCCGTCGACCTGCAGCGCATCGAGCACCGGCGCGCGATGCCACAGGCTGGCCAGCGACAGGTCGAGTGTGATCCGTGCGACCTGCACGAACGGTGCGGCGTCGCCGCCGGGCGCCTCGGCCAGCGCAAGGTCGTGGGCGGTGATGCGCAGGGTGAACGGGTTGGCGCTGATCTTGCCGACCGTCAGCGGCCGGCCCAGTTCACGGCTGGCAACCGTTTCGATGGCCCAGCGCGTCGCCGCGGGCAGGCCGAATGCGCCGGCGATGCCGAACAGCGCCACACCGATCAGCGCGCCGATCGCCCATCGCCGTGCGCGGATGCGGTTGATCGACACCATGCCAGTTCAACCGGCGCGAAGCGCAGCCATCAGGCGGCCGGGGCCGCGTCGCTGAGCAGGCGGTGCAGGGCGGCCGGCGTGGCAGCGATGTGGTCGGCGCCCCAGTGCTCGATCGGCGTGGCCTCGCCGAGATAGCCATAGCGCACGGCCACGGTCGCCATGCCGGCGGCGCGCCCGGCCTGGATGTCGCGCAGGTCGTCGCCGACGTAGATCGCCTGCTCGGCCGCACGCGCCGCCAGGGCGGCTGCATGCAGCAGCGGCGCCGGATGCGGCTTGGCATGCGGCGTGGTGTCGCCGCTGACGACGCAGGCCGCGCGCCGCGTCAGGTCGAGCGCGGCCACCAGCGGGTCGGTGAAGCGCGCGATCTTGTTGGTGACGATGCCCCAGGGCCGGCCGGCCGACTCCAGGTCGGCGAGCAGCGGCTCGATGCCGCTGAACAGCCGGGTGTGGACACACAGCGCCGCCTCGTAGCGGTCGAAGAACTCCTGCCGCAGCGCTTCGTACTCGGACTGCTCGGGCAGGGCGCCGAGGGCGCGCCCGAGCAGGCCGCGTGCCCCATGGCTGGCCAGCGGGCGCAGGTCTGCGAAGGGCAGCGCGTCGAGTCCGCGCACAAGGCGCATGGCGTTCGCGGTGGCGACCAGATCGGGCGCGGTGTCGGCGAGCGTGCCGTCAAGGTCGAACAGCACGAGCGCGGCGGCCTGCGGGAGCGTCATGCGTGGCCTCGGGCGCTCAGGCGACTGGCCGGCGGCAGGCCACCAGGTAGTTGACGTCCGTGTCCGGCGCAAGTGCGAAGCGGCGCGTCAGCGGGTTGTAGGTCATGCCGGTCAGCTCGGCCAGCGTCAGGCCGGCGCCGCGCGCGTACGAGGCCATCTCGCTTGGCCGGATGAACTTCGCGTACTCGTGCGTGCCACGCGGCAGCAGCCCGAGCACGTATTCGGCACCGAGGATGGCGAAGGCAAACGCCTTCGGATTGCGATTGATGGTCGAGAAGAAGACCCAACCGTCAGGCCGGACCAGGGCCGCACAGGCGCGCACCACGCTCGCCGGATCGGGCACGTGCTCGAGCATTTCCATGCAGGTGACGACGTCGTAGCGGCCGGCTTCGCGGCCGGTGTGGGCGAAGTCCTCGGCCGAACTGAGTCGGTAGTCGACGCTGATGCCGGATTCGAGCGCGTGCAGCTCGGCCACCTTGAGCAGCTTGCTGGCGAGATCGATGCCCGTGACCTGCGCGCCGCGCGCGGCCATGGACTCGGCCAGAACGCCGCCACCGCAGCCGACGTCCAGCACGCGCTTGCCGGCCAGGCTGGCCAGGCGATCGATCCAGTCCAGCCGCAGCGGGTTGAGCTCGTGCAGCGGCCGCATCGACCCCTGCGGGTCCCACCAGCGGTGGGCGATGTCGCTGAAGCGTTGCAACTCGGCGGGGTCGGCGTTGGCGTGCATGGTCGATGGCGACAGCGCCGGTGCGGCGCATCGGGAGTCAGGGACGGGAGGTGTGCGATGTGGATGGTATCTGCAGCCGAGGAGCGATCGGCTCGATGCAAAAAAAAGCCCCGCGCAGTGCGCGGGGCCTTTGCTGCAGCAGGTCGAGTTACTTCTTGACGACCGTGCGCGTACCGACGATCTCGATCTCGACGCGGCGGTTCTGCTGACGCCCCGCAGCGGTCTTGTTGTCGGCGATCGGCTGACGCGAGCCCTTGCCTTCCGTGTAGATCCGGTTCGGCTCGACACCCTTGTCGACCAGGTACTTCTTGACCGACTCAGCACGGGCCAGCGAGAGCTTCTCGTTCAGCGCGGCGCTGCCGGTGCTGTCGGCATGGCCGACCACCACGATCACTTCGAGCTTGTAGCCCTGTTCGCCGTAGCCGCGAGCCTTCTGGACGATCTCGTCGAGCTGCTTGACCGCGGCCGGACGGAGGGTCGACTTGCCCGTATCGAACAGCGCATCGCCCGACAGCGTGGCGCGCTCGGTGACAGGCACCGGCGGCGGCGGGGGCGGCGGCGGCGGGGGCGGCGGCGGGGGAGGCGGCGGCGGTGCCGGAGGCGCCGGCGGCGGCGGGGGCGGCGGCGGATCGCAGACCTCCTTCGGCAACGACGCCTTGTCGCAGGCGCAGCCAGCACCCTTCGGGCCGTCAATGCCAGCCAACTGAGGCGTCCAGGCGGGCGTGCGGATACACAGGCCGAACGGGTCGGTCACGACGTTGCCGCGCGAATCAAGCACATAGGCCGGGGCGTTCTTCGCGCCAGGAATGTCCTTGCTTTGCGCAAACGCCGCGCCGGTCGCGGCCACCATCGCCGAGGCGAGCAAGCAGCCGAGCTTCGCGGTTTTATTCATGTTTCTCCTCTCAAGTAAACGCAGGTAACCGACTTCGCAGGACTCAACGATGTCCTTGGGTGACTATACCGCGCGACCTTGACACTTCGCACTCGCCACGAGCCGGGGGGTGTTGCTCTGGCGCACACGTGCCCAAAAAAAAGACGCCCCGCGGACGCGGGGCATCGTGGGTCACGTCATGCGCTCGCCACTAACGCTTGATCGGCCGTGTGCCGACCACCTCGATCTCGACGCGCCGGTTCAGCGCCCGACCTTCCGGTGTTCGATTGTCGGCGATCGGCTGCGAGGCGCCCTTGCCTTCGACGTAGATACGGCCCGGGTCGATCTTGGCGTGCTTGATGAGCTGCGCCTTGACGTCGTTGGCGCGCTTCTCCGACAGCTTCTGGTTGGCGGCAGCGTTGCCGGTGCTGTCGGTATGGCCGGTGACGATCACGACCTCGAGTGTGATGCCCTTGACCTTGCTCGCGAGGTCGTCGATCACGGCCGAGTCGCGGTCGTCCAGGCCGCGAGCGGTGGCGAAACGCACCGTGGCGGCGAAGGTGACCTTCTCGCTCGTCGGCGCGGGCGGTGGTGGTGGCGGCGGAGGTGGCGGAGGAGCGGGCGGGGCGGCCGGGGCGGCGGCCGGTGCCGGCGGGGGCGGCGGCGGGGGTGGCTCGCACACCTCCTTCGGCAGCGCGGCCTTGTCGCAGGCGCAGCCGGCGCCCTTCGGACCGTCGATGCCTGCCAGTTGCGGCGTCCAGGCCGGCGTGCGAATGCACAGGCCGAACGGGTCGGTTACTACGTTGCCGCGGCCGTCGATCACATACGCCGGCGCGTTCTTTGCGCCCGGGATGTCCTTGGCCTGTGCGAACGCGGATCCGGTGGTGGCTAAGGCGGCGATCGCAACCAGCCAGCTCACCTTGTTGGTTCTTGTCATGTCTCTCCTCGCTGGGGAATTGGAATTCTTTTGGCAAGCCCGGACGAACCGTGTCCAACGCAAGCACACGGAATCGCCCCTTCGCGAAAAGCAATCGTCAGCGGAATCCGCCTAGGCACGCTCTCGTTCGATTCTGCCATGCAGCGATTTGCGGCGAGACGTCACCGTCCGGACGCCCACCACCGGTTTGCGTGGCCTGTCGTTTCCGCACAACAGCGTTGCCGGCGACCCAGACGTCGCTGACGTTTTCGCGTCCACAGGCATAGATGAGGTGCGATACCGGGTCGTACACGGGTGTCGTCTCGGCAGCGCTCAGGTCGAAGGCCACCAGATCGGCCTCCTTGCCGACTTCGATCGAGCCGATGCGCTGCTCCAGGCCCAGCGCGCGCGCGGCGCCGAGCGTGGCGCACTCCAGCACGGCGGTCGCCGGCAGCGCGGCGGCATCGCCGCTGGTGCCCTTGGCCAGCAGCGCCGCGAGCCGCATCTCGTCCAGGATGTCGAGCCGGTTGTTGCTGGCGGCGCCATCGGTGCCGAAGACGAGGTTGACGCCGGCGGCCGCGAGATCGGCGGCGCGCGCGATGCCGCTTGCCAGCTTCAGGTTGGATGCCGGGCAGTGCGCCACGCTGGCGCCGCGCTCGGCCAGCAGGCGGATCTCGGTGTCGGTCAGGTGGACGGCATGCACCGCGATCAGCCGCTCGGTCAACAGTCCCAACTGGTCGAGGCGCGCCAGCGGGCGCAGGCCGTGCGTTGCCTGCGACTCGGCGATCTCGGCAGCGGTTTCATGCACGTGCATGTGGATCGGCAGGTCGAGTTCCTCGGCCAGCATGCCGATCCGGCGCAACGTGGGGTCGCCGACCGTGTACGGCGCGTGCGGCGCGACCGTGAAGCTCACCAGCGGGTCGTCGCGCAGGGCGTCACGCGCGGCCAGGCCCTTGCGCAGGTAGTCCTCGGCATCGGCCGCATAGCGGGTCGGCATCTCGATGGCGATGATGCCGACCACCGCGCGCATGCCGAGGCTGCGCAGTCCGCGCGCGCTGGCCTCGGGATAGAAGTACATGTCGGAACAGGTGGTGACGCCGGCGCGCACCATCTCGAGCGCCGCCAGCTGCGCGCCGTCGTGCACGAAGTGCTCGTCGACCAGCGCCATTTCAAGCGGCCAGATGCGCTCCTGCAGCCAGCGCTGCAGCGGCAGGTCGTCGCCCACGCCGCGCAGCAGGGTCATCGCGGCATGGGTGTGGGTGTTGATCAGTCCTGGCGTCACCAGATGGGTGTCGAGCACCACCTGTTCGCGCGCGGCGTAGTGCGCTCGCATGTCTGCGATCGGCCCAAGCGCGGCGATGCGCCCGCCATCGATCACGACTGCGTGGTCGTCCAGCACCACCCCGGCCGGCCGCACCGGCGCCAGCCAGCGACATTCGAGCAGGGTGTCGACCGGGTGCATGGTGGAAGCGGGCGCGTGCCGCGCCCGTGAGTCGCGGGGCGACAATGGTGCCACGAGCCCTGCCGGACCCGGGCGCGTGAGCCTGCGCTGCTAGACTTTCGCCTTTGTCGAGACGGCCTCCAAGGCAGCGCTGCGCGGTGCCCGACGCGGTCGATCCGCCTGTCTCCGAACCGCCCCGCCGCGTACGCCTTCGCGTGCCGCCAGAACGCCCCGCATGGATCAAT
>JAXHLD010000036.1:0-232235 GCA_034522655.1 Burkholderiaceae bacterium | reverse complement strand
CGTCCCATCAGCACCGCCGACCAGCCGAACTCGTCGCCGCCGCTCACCGTCTGCACGCGCAGCGGCGCGCCGGCGGAGACGATCTCCAGCGCCACCCGGCCGGCCACCACCAGGTAAAAGTCGTGGCAGTCCTCGCCTTCGCGGAAGATCACCTGATCGGGCGCGAAGTGCGTTTCGCGTGCCAGCGGCGCCAGTTCCTCGATGAGTCTTGTCGGCAGGCCGGCGACGAACGGATGCTTGAGCAGTTGCGGACTGGGTGCGGCGGTCTTCATGGGGTCTCCTCCTGGTCGCTCCCGGCACGTCGCCGGCGGCCGAGCGCCACCGATGCGGCCGATGATCTGGTCACGATCGTAGGCGCGCCGCCCGCTGCGCGACAGCCCGCGCCTGCGCGGCTCTTGATGCCGGGCACCGAAGGCGCGCACGCGGTCGGATCCTCGCTTGAGATTGCCACCGTCGGCGTTACGCTTCGCTCCCCGCATGCGGCCGCCCGCACCGGGACCATCGATCCGCCATGAGTTCACTGCCAGCGGCTGTCCTGCGCCGCACCACCGACCGCTTCCGGCTGCCGCCCGACGACCTGCTGCGCGACCGCGCCTATCGACGGCTGTGGTCGTCGATCCTGATCAGTTCGTTCGGCAACCAGATCTCGATGCTGGCGCTGCCGCTGACGGCGGCCCTGCTGCTGCAGGCCACACCGACGCAGATGGGCCTGCTGACGGCGATGGAGATCGCGCCGTTCGTACTGTTCTCTCTGCCGGCGGGTGTGTGGCTGGACCGCGTGCGCAAGTTGCCGGTCTACATCGGCGGCGAGTTGCTGCTCGCGGCCGCGCTGCTGACCGTGCCGATCGCCTGGTGGCTGGGCTGGCTGTCGATGACCTGGCTATACGTGGTCGGCTTCGCGCTCGGCACGGTGCACACGATCGCCGGCAGTGCGGCGCAGATCGTGCTGACACAGATCGTGCCGCGCGAGCGGCTGGTCGAGGCGCATGCCAAGAACGCGCTCGCCAATTCGAGCGCCGAGGTGATGGGCCCGGGCGTGGCCGGCGCGCTGATCAAGCTGGTGGGCGCACCGATCGCGCTTCTGGCCGATGCGCTGCTGCTGGCGTTTTCCGCCTTCATCCTGCGCGGCATCCAGGTCACCGAGGGCGCGCGCACCGCCGTCGCGCAGTTCTGGCCGGCGCTGCGCCAGGGGCTGCAGTTCGTCACCACGCACCGGCTGCTGGTGACGATGGCGATCACCGTCGGCATCTGGCAGATGGCGCACTACGCCGCGCTCACGGTGCAGATCCTGTTTGCCACGCGCGTGCTCGGCCTGAACGAGGGCGCGGTGGGCGCCTGCTTCATCGCGCTCGGCGTGGGCACCATTCTCACCAGCCTGGTCGGCAGCCGCATCTCCGCGCGCATCGGCCCCGGGCCGACGATGGTGCTGGGCTTCGCGATCACCGGCAGCGGCTGGACGCTGGCCGCGCTGGCGCCGGCCTCCGCCTTCGGCGTGGCGGTGTTCGCGGCGATGCTGATGCTGTTCGGCATCGGCGCGGTGCTGATCTTCATCGCCTTTCTTGCGCTGCGCCAGGCGGTCACGCCGGCGCCGCTGCTGGGCCGGATGACGAGCACGATGCGCTGGCTGACGCTGCTGCCGGCCGGTCCCGGCGCGCTGCTGTCGGGCTGGCTCGGCGAGCACCTGGGACTGCGCGTGGCGATGGGCTTTGCCGGCGCCAGCGCGCTGCTGCTGGCGGCCATCGCGTGGCGCGTGGCGATCATCCGCGACACGCGCGTGCTGCCCACGCCGCCGCCGCACAATGACCTGGCCACGGCCGACGAAGCGCTCGAGGCGCTGCGGCCGCTCGACGATCCGGCGCCCGGCCGCTGAGCGCAGCCGCCTCAGCGCCGCGCCAGCAGTCGGTCGAGCGACCAGGCGCCGCCGCCCTGCCGCACCAGCAGCAGCATCAGCGCCGCCCACGACAGATGGGTCGGCCAGGCATCCGGGTAGACGAAGATCTGGATCGTCGCGGTCATGCCCAAAAGCGCGAGCGCCGACACGCGCGTCGCCAGGCCGAGCACGAGCAGCAGCGGAAACAGGTGCTCGGCGTAAGCCGCCAGTTGAGCCGCCACTTCTGGCGGCAGCAGCGGCAACTTGTACTCGTCTCCGAACAGCGCGACCGCGGTGTCGGACACCGTCAGCCCGCCGTCGACCTTGGTGCGGCCGGACTGCCAGAAGATTGCCGCGAGTGCCACGCGCGTCGCGAGCAGCAGTAAGTCCTCCGGCACGGCGCGGGTCAGCAGGGCTGCGAGGCGATACCAGCGCTCGCGCAGGCTGGGTGCGGTTGATTCCGAGAGCGTCGCAACGGCCGGCGCAGGGCGGGGGATGGTCTTCATCGAAGTCTCCGGATCGTTGGTCGCGGGGGCGGGGATTTCTGTGTCAGGAGAGGGCGGCAAACGCACCGGCACACACCAGTTGCGCCAGTTGCGCGCCCGCTGCGTCCGGCGTGGCAAACGCGCACGCAGCCTCCAGCGCCGCAGCGAGGGGTACGCCGTGCGCGCAAGCCTCGATCAGAGCGACGCCGGCGCGCGACAGCGGCCGCCACGCGACCCGGCCGGCCGGCCGGGTCAGCAACGCGCCCTCCCCCTGCCACTCGATCGCGCCGTCATCGATGCGTCCTTCGCGGTGGCGCTGCCAGACGGTGAAGGCCGGCACGGCGTCGAACCAATGCCAGCGCGCCGCCGGATGCAGGCACAGCGCGAGCGCGTCGGGTCGGGCTGCATCCGCGTGCAGCGCACTCGCCAGCGCGGCAGCATCGAGCACCGGTGCGTCGCCGGCGAGGTGGGACTCGGTCCAGCTGCGATCGAGGCTGGCCACGGCCGCCAGATAGGGCAGGCTGGCTGCCGGGGGGAACTGCGCCAGGAACGCCGCGAAGCGATCGCCGTAGTCGATCAACAGCGGTCGCGCCGGCCAGTGGGTCCGCACGTAGACGGCCGCGGCGGCCCGAAACCACGCGTCGCCGACCAGTTGCGCCACGGTCGGATAGTTGGCGTGCAAGGCATCGATGCAACTGCGCATCACCGTGTTGCGGTAGACGGCCAGCCCGGGCGCATCGCGCAGCCCCGGCAGCGCATCGGCCGCACCCGCTGAACCATCGCCGACGCCGGGCGGGTCCATCAGCAACCGCGCGAAGGCCGCCTGGAAGCTCGGCAGCGAGAGTGCGGCCATGGTCATCGACTCAGGCAGCGCGCGGCAGCGTCGGCGCCGACGCAATGGACTGCAACTGCCGATGCGCCCGCCGGCGTTCGGCGCGCAGGTCGTCGAAGCCGGGCAGGTTGTCGTCGCGCTCGATCAGGGTCGGCCGCGGACCGATGCGCGCGACCAGGCGCTCGTACAGTGACCACACCGGCTCCGCCACCGGGGCATCGTGGCTGTCGATCAGCAGGCTTTCGCCGTACGTGGGATCAGCATGCTGGCCGGCGAGGTGTATCTCGGTCACCCGGTCGCCCGGCACGCGGTCGAGCCACTCAGTGGAGTCGATGCCGACGTTGCGGGCGCTGACGAACACGTTGTTGACGTCGACCAACAGCATGCAGCCACTGCGGCGGCTGAGCTCGACCAGGAAATCGACCTCGTCCAGCTCATGATCCAGCGGCAGGTAGTGCGTCGGGTTCTCGATCGCGATCGCGCGCTTGAGGCGGTCCTGCACGTGGCCGATGTTGGCGGCAACGGCAAACAGCGCCGACGCCGAGCGCGGCAGCGGCAGCAGATCCGGAAAGTGCGCCGTTCCCCAGCGCGACCAGGCGAGGTGTTCCGACACCAGCGCCGGCTCGAAGCGATCGACCAGCATCGCCAGACGCTCCAAGTGCGCCGGTTCCGGCGCATCGGGCGACGCCAGCGACATCCCCACGCCATGCAGCGACAGCGGGTGGCGCTCGCGCAGCAGGGAAAGCCAGGCCAGCCGAGGGCCACCGTCGACCATGTAGTTCTCCGGATGCACTTCGAGCCACAAGCCGGCGTCGTCGCAGGCGAGCGCGGCCTCGTAGTGCACGGGCTTGAGCCCGATGCCGGCGGTCAGGTGCATGGCGTCTCGATACGCTTGGTTCACGTCGGCGCGACGGGCGCGGCGCGCGGGGGTGGCCGCGCCCGGTCGGCGTCCGCGCTCAGCTCTTGATTGGCTGCTTCGAGCCGGTGCCCTTCGGCGTCTTGACCTGCTCGCAGGTGCCCTTGGCGACATACTTCCAGGCGTTGCCTTGATAGTCGGCCTTGCTGGTACCGGCACAGGTGGTGCCGGGGCCGGCGGCGCAGTCGTTCTGCCCGGCCTTGGCAATGCCGTAGCACTTCTCCTTCTCGCCCTTGATCGAGGCGCCCTTGTCCTGCGCCAGCGCGGCGCCCGAAGCGAAGGCGGTCAACGCAGCGGCCAGCAGCATTGAGTGACGGGTATTCATCGGCGATCTCCTTGAGTTCCCTGCGGGTGGATGGATGCGACCGCGGGCAGCCATCCGACGCCGCGGTCTGAACGGCGATTCGGGTGGTCGCGCGGCGGCGTTACAGGCTGGGGCACAATCTGGCCGCTTTATCTTTCTGCACGCGCCTGTAACCGGATGCCGGGTGCCGGCGAACCTTCCCGATGGGCGCCTGGCCGTGGCCGACGAGCGAAGCACCCGCACTACCCGTGATGCCGCCGATGCACGCGAAGCGCATCTGCACGCGCTGATGGTCGCCGCGCAGGCGGGCGGTGCCGCCGCGTACCGCGACTTCCTGCGCGACACGGCGACCCTGGTGCGCGGCTTCCTGCGGCGGCGGTTGAGCCGGCTGCCCGATGACATCGAGGATCTCGTGCAGGAAACGCTGCTCGCCGTGCACAACCAGCGCCGCACCTACGACCCGGCCCAGCCGGTCACCGCGTGGCTGCATGCGATCGCCCGCTACAAGCTGGTCGATCTGCTGCGCCGGCGCGCCCGCACCGTGGCACTGCACGACCCGATCGACGACGTCGACGAGGGCCTGCTCAGCGCCGACGCGCATGAAGGCGGCGTGCGGCGCGACCTCGAGAAGCTGCTGGCGCTGCTACCGGACAAGCAGCGGCTGCCGATCGTCTACATGAAGCTCGAGGGGCTGAGCGTGATCGAGACCGCGCAGCGCACCGGGCTGTCGGAATCGGCGGTCAAGGTCGGCGTGCACCGCGGCCTCAAGGTA
This sequence comes from Burkholderiaceae bacterium, assembly GCA_034522655.1. GTDB lineage: Bacteria > Pseudomonadota > Gammaproteobacteria > Burkholderiales > Burkholderiaceae_F > JALHMQ01. The sequence goes on along the minus strand of JAXHLD010000036.1, from coordinate 227,056 downwards.
CTGGCCGCGAAGTTGCGCGCCAGCGGCGATCGGACCGATGCGGAGGGCTGAGACATGCGCACCGACGATCTCATCGACGCACTCGCACGCCAGGTCGAGCCGGTGCAGCCGCAGCGCGGCGGGCGGGCGCTGGCGCTGGCGCTGGCGCTCGGCGTGCCGCTGGCGCTGCTGGGCATGGTGCTGCTGATGGGTCTCAACCCGCAGTTGCGCGAGTATCTCGGCATGCCGATGTGGTGGATCAAATTCGGCTTCGGCCTCGTGCTGGCGGCGATCGCCCTGGTGCTGGCGCTGCGGCTGTCGCGTCCGGGGGTGCGTGCCGGCGCCGCACGGCTGGCGCCGATCGCGCCGATCCTCGCGCTGTGGCTGCTGGCGATCGTCGTGCTGGCCGCCGCCCCGGCGGCCGAACGCAGTGGGCTCATTTTCGGCAGTTCATGGCGCGTGTGCCCGCTCAACATCACCGTGCTCTCGCTGCCGGTGCTGGTCGGCGCCCTGATCGCCCTGCGTACGATGGCCCCGACCCAGCTTGCCGCCGCCGGCGCTGCCGCCGGCCTGCTGGCGGGCGGCGTCGGCACCGCCGTCTACGCCCTGCACTGCCCAGAGCTGGCCGCGCCGTTCCTGGCGATCTGGTACGTCCTGGGCGCGCTGATCCCGGTCGCCATCGGCGCGTTGGTCGGGCCGCGCGTGCTGCGCTGGTAAGGCCCCGCCGGGCGCGTGACCATGGTGCGGTGCGCCCTTGCGCCATCGCAAGCCAAGCGCAGGCGTCACTGCTAGGGTGCCGCGATGCTTGCGCCCGCTCCCTCGTACGACGCCCTGCGCCATGACCTGGCGCGCGTGCTGCCGGCCGCGCGCATCGTCACCGAGCCGCTGCGACGACTGGCCTACGGCACCGACGCCAGCTTCTACCGCCTCGTGCCGCAGATCGTCGTCACGGTGGAGAGCGAAGACGAGCTGCGCGCCGTGCTGGCCGCCTGCCGCGCGCATCACGCGCCGCTGACGTTTCGCGCCGCGGGCACCAGCTTGTCCGGGCAGGCGATCTCGGACTCGGTGCTGGTGCTGCTGGGCGACGCCTGGCGCGGCGTGCGTGTCAGCGACGATGCATCGACCGTGAGGTTGCAGCCGGCGGTGATCGGTGCCGCGGCCAATCGGGCGCTGGCGCCCTTTGGCCGCAAGATCGGCCCCGACCCGGCCTCGATCGACGCCGCGATGATCGGCGGCATCGCCGCCAACAATGCAAGCGGCATGTGCTGCGGCACGCGCCAGAACAGCTACCACACGCTGGCCGGCATCCGCGTCATGCTGGCCGACGGCAGCGTGCTCGACACCGAGGACGCCGCCTCGGCGGCAGCGTTCAAGCAGTCCCATGCCGAGTTGCTGCTGGGCCTGGCGCAACTGGCACAGCGCGTGCAGCGCGACGCGGTGCTGGCCGAGCGCATCCGCCACAAGTACCGGATGAAGAACACCACCGGCTATGGGTTGAACGCGCTGGTGGACTTCGCCGATCCGCTCGAGATCCTCGCGCACCTGATGATCGGCTCGGAAGGCACGCTCGGCTTCATCAGCGCGATCACCTACCGCACGGTGCCGGAGCACGCGCACAAGGCGGCCGCGTTGCTGCTGTTCGATTCGCTGCGGACCGCGTGCACCGCGGTCACCGCGCTTGCCACGCAGCCCGTGGAGGCGGTCGAGCTGATGGACCGCGCCGCGCTGGCCAGCGTCGAGCACAAGCCCGGCATGCCGACGGCGCTGCGCGCGCTCGGCGCCGACGGTGCCGCGCTGCTGGTGGAAACGCGCGCGGCGGATGCCGCCGTGCTGCAGTCACAGACCGCGGCGATCGTCGCTTCGCTCGCCGGCATCGCAACCGCCACGCCGATCGACTTCAGTACCGACGCCGAAGTCATCGCCAAGTACTGGAAGGTGCGCAAGGGCACCTTCCCGTCGGTGGGCGCGATGCGCGCCACCGGCAGCACGGTGATCATCGAGGACGTGGCGTTCCCGGTCGCGCGGCTGGCCGAAGCCACGCTCGATCTACAGGCGCTGCTGCATGCGCACGGCTACCGCGAGGCAATCATCTTCGGCCATGCGCTCGAAGGCAATCTGCACTTCGTCTTCACGCAGGACTTCGGCACCGAGGCCGAGGTCGAGCGCTACGCGCGCTTCATGGACGACGTGGCGCAACTGGTGGTCGGCAAGTACGACGGCGCACTGAAAGCCGAGCACGGCACCGGCCGCAACATGGCGCCCTTCGTCGAGCTCGAATGGGGCCGCGACGGCCTGCTGCTGATGCAGGAGATCAAGCGCCTCTTCGATCCGGAGAACCTGCTCAATCCGGGCGTGATCCTGACCGACGACGAGCGCGCGCACCTGCGGCACCTGAAGCCGCTGCCGCCGGCCGATCCGCTGGTCGACAAGTGCATCGAGTGCGGCTTCTGCGAACCGAAGTGTCCGTCCGCACGCCTGACCTTTACCCCGCGCCAGCGCATCGTCGGCTTTCGCGAGATCGCCCGCGTCGAAAGCGCGGGCGGTGATGCGAGCGCGGCGCGCGCCGAGTACGGCTGGCTCGGCGTGGACACCTGCGCTGCCTGCGGGCTGTGCGCCACCGCCTGCCCGGTCGAGATCGAGACCGGCAAGCTGATCAAGGCGATCCGCGGCGAAGCCGCGGGGCCGCTCGCACGCCGGATCGGCGCCGCGGTGGCCGATCACTACGGCGCCACCACCGCGGCCGTGCGCGTCGGGCTGGCCAGCGCCGACCTGCTGCACGCGGCCATCGGCACGCGCGCGATGAGCGCATTGACGGGAACCGCACGCCGACTGAGCGGCGGCGCGATCCCGCGCTGGACGCCGCAGATGCCGCGGGCGGCCTGGTTCACGCCGCCCGCGTCGACCCCGGGCGATGCGCTGGTCTATTTCCCGAGTTGCGCAGCGCGCAGCATGGGGGCCGCTCGTGGCGACGAGGCGGAAGCCCTGCCCACCGTGACCGACCGCCTGCTGCGCCGGGCCGGCTATGCCCCGGTGTATCCACCGCGCATGACCGAGCTGTGCTGCGGCCAGCCGTTCGAGAGCAAGGGATTGATGGAGGCGGCGGACCACAAGAGCGCCGAACTCGTTGCCGCGCTGCTCGCCACCAGCGATGGCGGCCGGCTGCCGGTGGTGTTCGACACCAGCCCCTGCGCGTACCGGATCAAGCGCTTCCTCGCCGAGCAGCATCAGACCCTGTGCGTGCTCGACATCACCGAAGCCTTGCATGACCTCGTGCTGCCGCGACTACAGCTGACCGCCAGCGACACGCCGGTCGCCGTGCATCCCGTGTGCAGCGTGCGCAAGATGGGGCTGGAGAACACGCTGCTGGCGGTGGCGCGCGCCTGCAGTACGCGCGCGGTAATGCCGGCCGAGATCGGCTGCTGCGGCTGGGCGGGCGACAAGGGCTTCACCACGCCCGAGCTGAATGCTCACGCGTTGCGCGACCTGAAGGCGGCACTGCCCGCCGGTTGCACGCACGGCGTATCGACCAGCCGCACCTGCGAGATCGGCCTGTCCGATCACGCCGGCGTGCCGTATCGCTCGATCGTCGACCTGGTCGACCACGCCGCATCGCGCGTATCCGCGAGCTCGCCCAAGGATCGCTGACAGAGCGCGTACCGGGCATGGTCCGCGCGACCGACAGGCGCGCCGATCGGCCTGGTGACGGTCCGCCTCTCAGCAGTCCGCGCGGCAGCGCAGTCGCGAGGATCTGCCTACTACCACTTAACCATTCGGGAAGTAACCCGATGGTTGTTGTACTTTTGTCTTGTATTTGAGGAAACCCGGGCAACCTCGGCGTAAGCTCTGGTCGCTTTACTCATCAAGGACCCTGAATGAACTCTGCCGAAAAAGCGATCCGCAACGAAATCGAGCGTCGTGAGCGTGAACTCGACGCTCTGCGCAAGGCCCTGGCCGCCCTGACGGGCGACACGAAGGCGACGGGCGGACGCAAAGGCAAGGCCACGCGCAAGCCCAAGACCGCCGCACAGAAGAAGGCACTCAGCCTGGCGCTGAAGGCCGCGTGGAAGAAACGCAAGTCGGCCAGCAAGAAAGCGGACAAGGCCGCGGCCGCCGCGTGATCGGTCGACATCGAACGGCGGCGCGATCCGCGGTTCGAGTCAACGCTGATTCGCGGGGCAGGTCGCGCCCCGCATACCGTCTCGCGTGACGTCGGCTGCGGCCTCTGCTCCGGCCGGACGTAGACCGATCAGGCCGCGTCGAAGTGCTCGACGCGTGGCGGCTGCGCAAAGTGCGGGCCGACGATCGCCCGCCATTGCGCGAAACGCTCGGACTGGCGAAAGCCCACCGTGTGCGCGTCGAGCGTGTCCCATTCAACCAGCAACAGATAGCGCTGCGGCGACTCGATGCCGCGCCGCAGCCGCGCGCTGATGAAACCGGGGCTGTGCCGCACGACCGTGTCGAGCCCGTGCGCGACCGCGGCCTCGAACACCGACGCTGCGCCGGGCCGGATCTCGATCTCGGCCACTTCGAGAATCATGGTCGACCTCCCGTGATGCAGTGCCTCAGTTGGGCGCGCCGTGGCATTGCTTGTACTTGCGGCCGCTGCCGCACGGGCAGGGATCGTTGCGCCCGACCTTGGGCGTCTCGCGCGCGAGCGGCTTGCGCGGCCGGCTGATGTCGGCGGCATCGAGCACGCACTCGATCAGGTGCTCGATCGCGTCGTCGAGATCCGCCAGTGGCATGTCGCGCTCGACGCGCCGCTTGTCCTCGGCGAAGCGCCTGGCTTCGGCGGCCGGCTCATCCGGATCGACGGGCAGGTGGCGCAGCACGCCGACCAGCGACTCGGCGAGCGCGCTGTCCTCGCCATGGGTGTCGAGCAGCTGCGGAAAAGTGTGGATCGCGCCCATGAAGCCGGCCGCCCACGGCGCCAGCGCCGCGATGCCGGCCTTGCCCTCGGCCGGACGACCCCGCTCGTCCTCGATCGAAAACACGATCGGATCGAAGCCTTTGCGCGCAGCCAGGCAGGCTGCGAGATAGCCGAACTGCCGCGCGACGAGGTCGGCCACGCGCTGGCGGACCGCGGCATCGGCCGGTGCGGCCTCGGCGCGCGCCTCGGCATCGAACACGTACGGCAGCAGCGCCTCGAGCGGCACCGGCTCGGGCTGCAGCGCCGCGCCGACCAGAAAACCGTCGAGCATCACCACGTTGAGCGGATCGAACGCTTCCGGCACCGCCGCCAGCAGGTCGTCCAGTTCCTCGATCTCGCGGTCGCTGAGCGGTCCGCTGCCGGTCGTCGCCATCGTTCGTCGCCGGCGCGGCGTGCGCGGCACCGCTGCCGTGCGCCATGCCCGCAATGGTCGCACGAGGCCCGGCGCCGGCGCACCGGGGCGGTCGCGGGGCATCGAGCTGCGCGGCGCGATGCCCTGCCGCGGGTCACGGAGCCGCCTGCGCCGCGGGCTAAGCTCTCGACCGATGGCGCAAGCGTGGGTCCGCGACTTGCATGCAGCGCTGCTCATCCGACTTGTCGAGGTTCCTCCATGGCCCGCATCAACGCGCTGTATGCCCAGTCCGGCGGCGTCACCGCCGTCATCAACGCCTCCGCCGCCGGCGTCATCGAGGCCTGGCGCCGCGCCGCCGGCAAGGACAAGCGACTCGGCAAGCTCTACGCCGGCCGCAACGGCATCGTCGGCGTGCTCGCCGAAGACCTGATCGACACCGCGCGCGAAACCGATGCCGCGATCGCCGCGCTCAAGCACACGCCGGGCGGCGCGTTCGGCTCGTGCCGCTTCAAGCTGGCGGACCCGGCCAAGGCCGACGGCAAGGGCGCGGCGCAGTTCGACCGCCTGCTCGACGTGTTCCGCGCGCACGACATCCGCGTGTTCTTCTACAACGGCGGCGGCGACTCGGCCGACACCTGCCTGAAGGTCGCGCAACTGGCGACCGCGCGCGGCTATCCGCTGCAGGCGATCCACGTGCCCAAGACGATCGACAACGACCTGCCGCTGACCGACACCTGCCCCGGCTTCGGCTCGGTGGCCAAGTACGTCGCGGTGAGCACGCGCGAGGCGAGTCTCGACGTGCTCTCGATGGCCTCCACCTCGACCCGCGTGTTCGTGCTCGAGGTGATGGGCCGGCACGCCGGCTGGATCGCGGCGGCCGCGGGCCTGGCCGACACCAGGGACCAGCCGCTGCCGCTGGTGATCCTGCTGCCCGAGGTGCCGTTCGACGCGCAGCGCTTCCTCGCCGCGGTCAAGGCCAAGGTCGAGGCACACGGCTACTGCACGGTGGTCGCCAGCGAAGGCACGCAGACTGCCGACGGTAAGTTCCTCTCGGACCAGGGCCTGCGCGACGCGTTCGGCCACGCGCAACTCGGCGGCGTGGCGCCCGTGCTGGCCTCGCTGGTCAAGGATCAGCTGAAGCTGAAGGTGCACTGGGCGGTCAGCGACTACCTGCAGCGCTCGGCGCGGCACGTGGCCTCGGCGACCGATCTGGCGCAGGCGGTGGCGGTGGGCAAGGCCGGTGTGGCGCTCGCGCTGAAGGGCCGCAACCAGGTGATGGCCACGATCGAGCGCACGTCGCACAAGCCGTACGCGTGGCGCGTGGGCGCGGTGCCGCTGGAACAGGTCGCCAACGTCGAGCGCAAGATGCCGGCCACCTTCATCGGCGCCGACGGCTACTCGATCACGCCGGCCGCCCGCACCTATCTCGCGCCGCTGATCCAGGGCGAGGCCAAGGCGCCGTGGCGCGACGGCCTGCCGGTGCATGCGCAGCTCAAGCGCGTAGCGGTGCCGAAGAAGCTGCCGCCGTTCGCGCCGTAGCGGGCCGCTCGGCACGGTCGAAAACGCCGCGCGACGGCGCGTCGAGCCGGCTAGGAATTGCGCTGCAGAAAGCGCGGAACGGCAAGCGCGTCGAGCAACCGGCCGATCCGGCCAGACCGCGGGAGCAGCGGCCGCGCAGCGAAACTGTTCAGCGGCGGCGTGCGGCACGCGGCAACCTTGGCGTCGGCGGTCTCATCCGCCTCATCCCCCACACGTTCGCCTCCGTGAGCCGCCAGAGTTACGGCCTGCGGGCGAGCGGGCGCGACCCTGACCGCGTCGTCGCGTGCCGCCCGCGACGCTGACTCGACCTCGCCGAGTTCGATCGCACCGTCCCGGCCGGCAGGCGTCTCGGCCGCAGCCGATGGCGCCCGCACCGCGTCGCTGGGTCCCTGCACCGCCCGCAGCACCGACTGCGGCACGCGGAGCGTAGGCGGTCCGCCCTGCGCCCGTGCCGACCTACCTGCGCGCAGGGCGGGCGCCGGCGAGCACGCTGGCGCTGCAGGCACCACGGTGGCCGATCCGACCATCGGTGCCAGCCAGTCGAGGATCGGCTGCCATTGGGCCAGGTCCTGCGCCGCCTTGGCGGCGGGCAAGTCGAACATCGTCAGCCCGTCCTCGATGCAGCGGACATAGGCCTGCGTGTCGCGCAGCACGCCCAGGAACGGCAGGTGGAGGCCCTGCGCCCAGTCGCGCAGCACCGCCTCGGCACGGGTGCGGGCGTCGATGCGCATGCCGATCGCCGCCAGTCGGCAACGGTCGCTCGCCACGCGCGGCAGCGCGCGCAGTTCGACCAGGCACTCGGCGGCGGACTCGCGATCGAAAGCGGAGTTGCACACCGGCATCAGGATGGCGTCGGCATACATCACCACGCGCGCCAGATCGAAGCCGCGCAGACCGCCCGGCGTGTCGATCACCATGTGCTGGCTGCCGGCGGGCGGCCGCACCATGGCGCGCGGATCGACACTCCAGCCGGACAGGCGCCCACTGCGTGCGACAGCCTGCTGCGTACGGCGGCGCAGCCAGGCGTGGATCGACTGCTGGCGATCGGCGTCGGCGAGCACCACCGGCTGTCCCTGCCGTGCCAGCCAGGCCGCCACGTGCGCTGCCAGCGTGCTCTTGCCGCTGCCGCCCTTGCGATTGATCACTGCGATCACCGGCATCGTGCGCGCCCCGTTGTGGCTTCGCTGCCCATTGCGCGCGCCATCATGGCTTGCCACCCAGCGCCTCGGACAACGCCTGCAGCAGCGCCGTCAGCACTAGGGGCTTGGTCAAGTAGCGCATGAATCCCGCCGCCTTGGCCCGTGCAATGTCTTCCGGCATGGCATCGGCCGACAGCGCGATCACCGGGATCTCCCGCGTGGACGGGTCGGCGCGCAGCGCGCGCAACACCTCGAAGCCGTCCAATCCCGGCATGTGGATGTCGAGCAGGATCACGTCGGGCCGCTGCGCGCGCGCCAGCTCGAGGCCGCGTCTGCCGTCGAGCGCGGTCAGCAGCGGCATCTGCGGATAGGCCGCGAGCAGCGCCTGCACCAGCATCAGGTTGGGCTCGTTGTCCTCGATGTACAGCACGGTGCCGGCCGCCGTGAACGCCGGCGCCCCCGGCTCGGCCGGCGGCAGCGCAGGCGGCGTCGGCGCGTGCCCGGCGAGCGGCAGGTCGACCCAGAACACGGTGCCGACGCCAGGCGTGGACTCGACGCCGATCTCGGCGTCCATCAGGTGCGCCAGCTGCTGCGACAGCGCCAGCCCGATGCCGGTGCCCTCGACCTCGCTCGACTCCGCACCGAGCCGTTCGAACGGGCGGAACAACGCCGCCAGCTTGTCGGCCGCGATGCCGATGCCGGTGTCGGCCACCGTCAACCGCAGGCGATCGTCCGCCCGCGGCTGGCAGCCCACGGTGATCAAGCCGCCCGGCCGGTTGTACTTGATCGCATTGGACAGCAGATTGACCACGATCTGCCGCAGGCGAACGCGGTCGGTCAGCACCAGGGTCAGTTCGCTGCAAGGCTCGATCGTCTGCAGCGTCACCTCGCGTGCATCAAGCGCCGGCTGCACGAAGGCGACCGCCTCGTGCACGATCGACACCACCGGCAGCGCCTCGACCGACAGCGTCAGGTTGCCGACCTCGATGCGCGCCAGGTCGAGCAGTTCGTCGATCAGGTACAGCAGATGGTCGCCGGCACGGCGGATCTCGCGCACCCAGCCGCGTTGCTGCTCGGTCGGCTTCGAAAACTCGCTCACTTGCGCGAAGCCGATGATGGCGTTCAGCGGGGTGCGCAGTTCGTGGCTCATGCGCGACAGGAACTCGCTCTTGGCGCGGCTGGCGCGCTCGGCGCGCTCCACCGACTGGCGCAGTTCGTCGGTGCGCTCGGCCACGCGGCGCTCGAGCGTCTGCGCCAGTTCGCGCAGCGCCTCCTCGGCCTGGCGGCGCTCGGTGATGTCGGTGTGCGTGCCGAGCATGCGCCGCGGCACGCCCTGCGCATCGCGCTCGACGATGCGGCCGATCGACAGGATCCACTTCCAGCCGCCCTGCGCGGTGCGCTGGCGGAACTCGACGCGGTAGTCGGGCCGTCGGCCGGCGATGTAGTCGCGGTAGATCGCAGTCACCGGCGCACGGTCGTCCGGATGCAACCGCTCGATCCAGGCCGCATGGGTCTCGGCGAAGGTGGCCGGGTCGAAGCCGAGCATCGTCGCGTACTCGGCGCTGACCTCGGCCATGCCGCCTTGCACATCGAGGTCGAAGATGCCCTGCTGGGCGGCCTCCAGCGCCAGGCGCAGGCGTTGCTCGGCTGCGCCGAGCGCGGCGCGATCGCGCCGCGCCCGCATGCCCTGGGACAGTTCGCTCGTAAGTTGCGTGAGGAACTCCACCTGTTCGGCGTCGAACGCGTCGCGCGAGGCGGCGTACAGGTTGAAGGCGCCGAAGCAGTGGCCGCCGCCATCGAGCAGCGGCAGCGCGATCGACGAGCCGAAGCCGTTGGTGCGCGCCGCCTCGCGCCACGGCCCGAAGTGCGGGTCGCTGTCGATGTCGCGCGCGATCGCCGGGCGCCGGGTGCGGACCGCCACCCCGGTCGGTCCACTGCCGTTCTCGCTGTCGCCCCACGACACGCTGATCGACCGTAGATAGCCGTGGGCATCGCCGGCGGCGGCGACCGGCTCCACGGTCTGCGCCGCGTCGTCGCGGTTCAGGCCGATCCACGCCATCCGGTAGCCGCCCCGCTCGATCGCGATGCGGCAGATGTCGCGCAGCAGGGTCGCCTCGTCGGTCAAGCGCAGCAGCGCCTGGTTGACCTCGTTCAGGGCGGCCAATGCGCGGTGTGCGCGCCGCAGTCCGTCATCGGCGGCCTTCCGTTCGGTGATGTCGCGGCCGACCGACTGGAACTCGACCAGCGTACCGTCGGCATCGAACAGCGGCACGTCGACCCACGAGATCCACAGCAGCCGGCCATCGGCCGCGGTGGCGGTGTGCTCGTAGGCCACGCGCTTCGGGTCGCGTCCGAGCTGCTCGATGTAGGCGGCCAGGCCGGCGCGCTCGTCCTCCGGCACGAAGTCGAGCCAGCAGCGCCCGCGGGCGCCTTCCTCGGTCAGGCCGAACAGCTCGCGGTAGCGGGCGTTGGTAAACGTCAGGCGCGTGTCGGGCGTCCAGCGGCACACCGCATCGTCCTGGGCCTCGACGATCGCGCGGTAGCGCACCTCGCCCTCGCGCAGGTCGGTCTGCGCCTGCGCCAGCCGCAGCGACATTCCGTTGATGGCGCCGGTAACGGCATCGAGCACATCCGGCCGCCAGCGGCCGGCTGCCGGTCGCGCGAGCTGGACCTGCTCGCCGCGCGGCGCGCGCGGATCGAAGGCGCGGATGAACGCCGCGATCGTCACCAGATGCCGCGTGACCAGCCACTGGAACACCAGCAGCAGGAACAAGGCCACCAAGAACGTCTTGATCGCATTGGTGACGAGCACCACCAGCAGGTGGTTCCACAGCCGGTCCAGCACGCGGTCCACGCTGGCGACCATGCGTACCGTGCCGATCGTCGATCGTGCTGGCCGCGGTGCTCGTGCAGCAGCGGCGCCTCGCTCACGCGGGTTCGCACAGAGACCTCCCGGCCCGCCGCCCAGCGCGGCCGGCCGTCGACCCGCACGGCGATGTACTCGATGTCCGGCAGATTCAACAGGCCGTCGAGCTGGCTCTGCACCTGCACGGCGTCGGACACCCAGACGCTGTCCTCCAGCGTCGGCAGGTAGCTGCGGCCGACGAACTCGAACGCGCTGTCGATCTGGCGCAGGTCGCGCCGGTATTCGTAGTACAGCTCGGCCGCGGTGATCACCGTGGTGATCAGCGAACTGAACAGCACCAGCGCGAGGATCAGCTTCTTGGCAATGCCGTTGCCGTTGAACAGTGCCTCGCGCAGGAAGGCGGCGCCCGGAGCACTCACCGCGCGGGCTCCAGCGGCGCGAGGATCTGGTCGTACAGCCGCTGCCAGGTGCCGTCGCGCCGCAGCTCGGCGATCGCCGCGGCCAGCTTCGGCGCCAGCGCTTCGTGCCGCCGGTGCAGGTAGATGTACATCGGCTGCCGCAGCAGCGCCGGTTCCTGCACGCGCAGCGCAAGGCCGGCGCGCCGCGCCGCGAGCAGGGCGACCGCGCGGTTGTGCACGATCACGTCGGCGCGGCCGTGGCCGAGCAGCCCGAACAGCAGGTCGGCGTCACGCACGGTGGTGACGTTGGGGCGTCCCTCCAGCTGGCGCTCGATGACCTTCATGCCCGTCAGGTGCGCCACGCTGTAGCGATCGAGGTCGCGCCAGTCGCGCACCTGCACGTCCGGACGCAGCGCGAGCGCGACGAACTCCTGCTCCAGCAGCGGCTCGGGCACCTGCACCAGGTTCGGATAGTCCTTCTCGAAGCCGGCGACGCGTATCAGGTCACCGTCCTCGATGCCGGCGTTGGCGTTGACCAGCGCGCGCTCGACCGGCAGCGGCACCACCGTCAGCGCGATGCCCATCCGGGCCAGCGCCGCGCGCGCAACCTCCTCGGCGAAGCCCGGCTGGCCCGGCGCCGACACCATCGGCTCGCGCGATCCGGTGGCAAGCGTGAGTTGCTTGGGCTTGGCACGGGCGTGCACGGGCAGCAGCACCGCCCCAATGGCGGCACGCAGCAGATGACGACGGGAGACGACCAACACGTTGCGCGGACCCTGCACCCTCGAAACCGTACCGAATGCTAGCCGAGGCCTGCGCCGTCGCATTGCGACGGGAGCGGCAGAAATCCGTGCCTTTCCCGCGGCGGTAGCGACGGACCTGCCGCGCGGCGAGGCGAGGCACCCAGGCCGGCAGCCCGGCCTCGGCCCCGCCATTGCAGCCGGCACGCGAACCCCCGGTGCCCACGTGATGGCAGCGGATCGCACGATGGCGACCACGCCGCTGAACGGACCGACCCCCTTTTGAAGCCGCAGCGTGGCGGTCGGCGACCGCCCGCGCCCAAGTTGCGCGGCGCAGTTCACGCAGTACCGGCAGTCCGCTGCGGGCGTGGACGCAAAGCGCGGCGCACGCCGTCAGCGCGATCGGCTGCCCCGCAGCCCTGTGCGTGCCCGCGAAGACCGCCGCGCGCTCGATCGCGAGCCCGCGCCGGGTCACTCATCGCGCGGCCCACGCGAGACCCATGCCCGGCACGACTCGGTGCGCTGGATGCCCCGGCCGTGCCGCCGATGCCGAGTCGCTCGCCCTGGCGGTCCAGCGGCCCGGACCGCTCGGGGTCGAGGGCGAAGTGCGTCGGTACCCAGCGTGTACCCATGCTCGTTGCGACCCGTCCGGACGGGTCTTCCCCAGACTTTTCGTGTCTCCCGGCTAAAGGTTTCGAGAACCGCTGCCGATATCCGGATAGGCCGTCCTGCGCGCGCCGGATTTGTCAGTCATTTGCCCGTGGCGCTGTAGGAATTCCGCCTACATCGAACACAGCAAGCCGCCGACAGACCCCGTGCGTCAGGTCATCCAAAGTTACGAACAACGCAAACACGGGATGCAGAACCGGTGCGGCGACCAACGACGCCACCAGCGCTGCCAAGACAGATGAGTCACCACCTGAACAAGAGACGCAACGTGCAACTCACCACCGAATTCATCATCCTGATCGAGCGCAGCGCCATGGCCCGGCGCTGCGCGCTGCTGCTCGGCATGCTGTTGCTGCTGACCGCTGCGCTGGCGCTGCGCCCGGCCTTCGCGCAGACCGCGCAGAGCAAGATCGCGAGCGACCTGCGACAGGTCATCGCCGCCGCCACGACGCCGAGCCTGAACTGGGCCAAGGACGTCAACGGCATCCGCTACGTCAAGGCACTGGTCGTTGCCAGCAGCACCGATCCCGACCTGACCGCGTTGCGCAGCGACGTGATGGCCCGTGGCGGCTCGGTCTACTTCCGCTATGTGTCAGTGACCGCGCTGTCGGTGATGCTGCCGGCCAACCAGGTGGCGAACATCGCCGCGCGCACCGACGTGCAGAGCATCTCGCCGAACCGGCTGACCGCGCGCACCGCGAGCACGCTCGAGTTCGCCACCGGCGCGCTGGCCACCGGCGTGCGCACCTACTCGAACGCCACCACGTACAGCGGCCCGGACGGCAGCGGCATCGGGATTGCGATCCTCGACTCGGGCATCCACGGGAACCACCGAAATCTCGCAGACGCGAAGGGCAGTACGCGCGTCAAGAAGGCGGTGGACTTCCAGAGGACCGGTGACGCCACGCTCGTGGGCGCAAAGGACTGGCAGGCCGGTGTCGATGCCTCGGCCGCGCTCTATCCCGCAGAGCAAAACGATGGCCAACTACGAATCGAAGATCGATTCGCTGCGCATCGACCGCCCCGACGTGTACGGCCACGGCACGCACGTGGCCTCGGTGGCGGCCGGCCGCGGCTTCTATCAGACGAACGACTCGACGGGCATCGCACCCAACGCCAATATCTACGACGTCAAGGTGCTCGACGCCAACGGCTTCGGCCAGCTGTCCGACGTTCTGGCCGGCATCGAGTGGGTCATCCATCACGCCAAGGAATACAACATCCGCGTGATGAACCTGAGCCTCGCCTCCGACTCGACCGAGAGCTACCTGACCGATCCGCTGGCGCGCGCCGCGCGCGCCGCGGTGTCGGCCGGCATCGTGGTGGTGGCCGCCGCCGGCAACTTCGGCCAGACCGCCAGCGGCACCGAGATCTTCGGCAACGTCGCCTCACCCGGCCACGACCCCAACGATGGGTCGCGGTCGGGCTCGGCCAGATAGCACGGGCACGGCGGTCCGCAGCGACGACACGATCAACTTCTTCAGCTCGCGCGGCCCGACCCGCGGCTCGTTCGTCGACTCGATGGGCGTGCGCCGGGTCGACAACCTGATCAAGCCGGACCTCGTGGCCCCGGGCAACAGGATCGCTGGCGCGGCAGCCACAAGCAAGGATGCCAAGCAATGTAGGCTGAACGTGCTGGCTCCAGCCTACGGGAGCGCTCCTATCACCGTACGGTGGCACGTCGCAGACCTACAGGTCCACGCTGATGAACCTCAGTGGCACCTCGATCGCCGCGCCCGCGGTGGCCGGGGCCGCCGCGCTGCTGCTGCAGGCCAACCCCGGACTCACCCCGCCGCTGATCAAGGCGATCCTGCAATACACGGCGCAGCCGATCGCCGGCGCCAACCTGGCGCAGCAGGGAGCCGGCTTGCTCAACATCGAAGGCGCGGTGCGCCTAGCGCGCGCGCTGCGCACCGATCTGGCCACGCAGATCAATGCCGGCACGATCACTGCCGGCGCGACGATGCTGGCCGCAGGCCGGACCATGCCCACCCCGGCCTCGACGCTGAACAACCAGACCTTCAACTGGAGCCGCATCGTGTTCGCCGGCGGTTCGCACGTGTTGAGTGGCCCGGCGCTGTTCACCCAGTACCAGCCGATCTACGACCCGCGCCTGGTCTGGGTGCGCAACAACGCGCGCCGCGCCACCGTCACCTACTGGCCGCGCGACCGGCGTGCCGGCCAACACCTTCGTGCGCTCGATCGTCGAGGTGCCGGTCACCAGCCAGCGCTTCGTCACCAACGGGGTCGTGTACGCCGGTTCGCTCGCCGGCAGCACCTCGTACCTCGGCCGCACCGGCCTGTTCATCCCGACCGCGACGCTGTCGGGCTGGCTTGTCAGCGGCTCCGGCCTGGTGATGGCCGAGGGCATCGTGATGGCCGAGGGCCTGGTGATGGCCGAGGGCCTCGTGATGGCCGAGGGCTTGGTGATGGCCGAGGGCCTGGTGATGGCCGAGGGCCTGGTGATGGCCGAAGGCCTGGTGATGGCTGAAGGCCTGGTGATGGCCGAGAGCGGCCAGCCACAGCCGACCAACGTCAACGACGCCGCGCTGCTCGGCGAGCCCTGATCGAATCAGCACCGCGCGCGCTCGCACACCGGCGCGCGCGGCCACGCCCAAAGCGGGTTGCGCTGCGCGCCGCCACGGCAGCGTCACGCCAACGTCGACACCGACTCCGCTCTCCACCACCCCGACCGCCAGCTGCACGGCGAGATGGGCGGGCGCGTTCGGCCCCCATCCATGCAGCTGCATCACGTCCCACGACTCGTCTTCAACGCCCGGCACCGGCCGTTCGTCGGCCATGCGCCATCACGTCTCAAGGTTTCGAGAACCGCTGCCGATATCCGGATAGGCCGTCCTGCGCGCGCCGGGAGTCTGGGTCGGCCACTGTGCCCGTGGCGCTGTAGGAATACCCGCCTACACTGCGAACACAGCAAGCCGCCGACAGACCCCGCGCATCAGGTCATCCAAAGTTACGAACAACGCAAACAGGGGATGCAGATCCGGTGCGGCTGCCGAAGGCGCCACCACCACTGTCAGCACCGATGGACCACGCCTTGATCAACAGCGCGCTGCTCGGCGAGCCCTAGGCCCCGTTCTCCTGTTCCGCGACCCCGACTTCACTTTCCTCGATCGACCCACACCATGAACCTGCTGACCCCTTTCATCATCCTGATCGAGCGCAGCGGCGTCCGCCGCCACCTCGTGCGAGCCCTGGTCGCGGCGCTGGCCGTCGCGGCCTCGCTGATCGCCGCACCGGCGCAGGCGAAGGTCGCGCGCGACCTGCAAGAGGCCGTCGCGGCCGCGGAACGCGGTGAGCGGCGGGCGGCGCGCAAGTGGGAGCGCGACATCGGCGGCATGCGCCAGGTCCAGGCGATCATCGTCACCGACGGCAGCGACCCGGACATGGCAGACCTGCGTCGCCACATCCTGCGCACCGGCGGCTCGGTGCACGCGAGCTTCCCGTCATTCAATGCGATGTCGGTGCAGATCCGCCCGAACCAGGTCCGCGCCCTGGCGCAACGCAGGGACGTGGTCAGCGTGTCGCCCAACCGCGAGACGCGGCGCACGGCGAGCACGCTGGAGTCGATCACCGGTGCGCTGACCAGCAACGTGCGCACCAGCAGCACCAAGACCAGCTACAGCGGCCTGGACGGCACCGGCATCGGCATCGCGATCCTCGACTCCGGCGTGATGAAGGCGCACGACGCCTTCCTCAACGGATCCGGCACCACGCGCGTGAAGCGCAGCGTCAACCTGCTGAACGGCGCGACGGCCAACTGGATCACCGGCGCCAGCGGCGGCTCCTCGCTCACCCCGGGCAGTTCGGCGCTGGCGAGCTACGAAAGCGCGATCGCCAACGACGGCAATCTGTTCGCGGACCTGCACGGCCACGGCACGCACGTGGCGTCGGTCGCCGCCGGACGCGCCAAGTACTACCTGTCGGGCACGCCGGACACCACCGGCATCGCGCCGAACGCCAACCTGTACGACGTCAAGGTCATGAACGATCAGGGCGTCGGCTCCGTCAGCGACGCGCTCGAGGGCATCCAGTGGGTGATCTTCCGCGCGAAGGAACACAACATCCGCGTGCTGAACATCAGCCTGGCGTCCGACTCGACAGAGAGCTGGCGCACCGACCCGTTGTGCCTGGCGGTCCGCAGCGCCGTGGCGGCCGGAATCACGGTCGTGGCGGCGGCCGGGAACTACGGCCTGTCGTCGTCGCAGCAGGAGCAGTACGGCGGGATCGCCGCGCCCGGCAACGACCCGTCGGTGATCACGGTGGGCGCCGTCAACTTCAAGGGCTCGGTCGCCCGCAGCGACGACGTCGTCAACAACTTCAGTTCGCGCGGCCCGACGCGCGCCACCTACCTCGATGCCGGCGGCGTGCGCCGCGTCGACAATCTGCTCAAGCCCGACCTCGTGGCACCCGGCAACCGCATCACCAGCGCAGCGGCCACCAACGCCGCCAGCAGCCCGGTGTGGAACCTGCTGGCCAGCACGTACTTCACGCAGCTTGTCGGCTCGCTTGGTATCACCCAGACCCACCCCGAGCAGCAGATGTTGATGAGCGGCACTTCGATCGCCGCGCCCGCGGTGGCCGGTGCCGCCGCGCTGATGCTGCAGGCCAACCCGGGGCTCACGCCGCCGCTCGTCAAGGCGATCCTGCAATACACGGCGCAGCCGCTCGCCGGCCACAGCCTGATTCAGCAAGGCGCAGGCAGCCTGAACATCGACGGCGCCGTCCGTCTTGCGAAGATCCTGCGCACCGACATCGCGAGCCGGGTCCAGGCCGGCACGATCAGCCCGGGAACCGACCTGCTTCGCGACGACGACGACTCGATACCGAGCTCGTCATCGATCAACAGTTTGAGCTTCAACTGGTCGCGCATCGTCTTCGTCGGCGGCAACACGATCGTCAGCGGCAAGGCACTGTTCGAGAAGTTCCAGCCGATCTGGGACCCGCGCATCACCTGGGCCGGTAGTGCCGTGCGCAGGCTCGTGCCCGTGTACTGGTCGGGCACCGGCATCGCCGCCAATACCTACGTCAGGTCGTTCACCGAGACCGCGCTCGTGAACCAGACGCTGCTGACCAGCGGCGTGGTCCGTGCCAACGCCCTGGCCGGCACCAGCTCCTGGCTCGGCAGGACCGGCGTGTTCATGCCGACCGCCACCCTGTCGGGCTGGCTGGTCAGCGGCAGTGGCCTGGTGATGGCCGAAGGCATCGTGATGGCCGAGGGCCTGGTGATGGCCGAGGGCATCGTGATGGCCGAGGGCCTGGTGATGGCCGAGGGCCTGGTGATGGCCGAGGGCCTGGTGATGGCCGAGGGCATCGTGATGGCCGAAGGGATCGTGATGGCCGAAACCACTCTGCTGGGCGAGCCGTAATGCGCGCACAAGACCGTCCCCGCACAACGGAACCCGCATCTTCAGAGGACTCGATCATGGCGAACTTCGTCGACTCCATGTCCGCCGCACTGCGACGCTACCTGGCCGGTGGCTTCGTCGCGCTGGCGGTTGCCGGCCTGGCCGCGGCCCCGGCCACGTCGTGGGCCCAGAAGGCCGCCAAGGGCAAGAAAACGCTCACCATCTCCCCCGGCGCGACCGCGGATGCGTCGTTCAACATCGCCGTCGCCGCGCCCGCGGCCAAGATCGCGCGCGATCTTCAGAACGCGATCGACGCTCCTGCAACGCCGAAATGGAGCAGCTGGGTCCGCGACGTCAACGGCGTTCGATACGTCAAAGCGATCATCGTCGCGGTGCCCGGCGCTGACCCGGATCTGACCTCGCTGCGCTCCAGCGTGCTGGCTGCCGGCGGCTCGGTCTATTTCCGCTACACGTCGGTCGCCGGCCTGTCGGTGCTGCTGCCGGCAGCGCGCGTGCTCGACATCGCTGCCAGCGCGCAGGTGCAGAGCATTTCGCCGAACCGGATGGTGGCGCGCACCGCCACGACCTTGACCCCGAGCCTGCTCGAACAGACCACCGGTGCCGCCAGCGTGCGCACGCGGTCGACCACGACGAGCCTCGGTTACAGCGGCCTCGACGGCAGCGGCGTCGGCATCGCGGTGCTCGACTCCGGCATCCTCGGCAAGCACCAGCTGTTCCAGGACGCCGCCGGTGCCACGCGCGTGCGCAAGAACGTCGGCTTCACGATCGTCGGCGATGCCCTGGCCAGCGGGACGAAGGACTGGACGTCGGGACTGGACGCCTCGGCCGGACTGTATCCCGGCAGCCCGACGCTGGCCGACTACGAACGCAGGATTGAAACGTCCGCGCTGCCCTACACCGATGCCTACGGTCACGGCACGCACGTGGCCTCGGTGGCCGCCGGCCGCGACTTGCGCCAGCTGCTCGACACCACCGGCATCGCACCCGGCGCCAACGTGTACGACGTCGCCGTGCTCGACGCCAACGGCTTCGGCCAGTTGTCCGACGTGCTGGCCGGCATCGACTGGGTCCTGTTCCACGCGCGGGAACACAACATCCGCGTGATGAACCTGAGCCTGGCAGCAGACTCCACCGAAAGCTGGCAGACCGATCCGCTGGCGCGGGCCGCGCGCAGCGCGGTGGCGGCCGGCATCGTCGTGGTCGTTGCCGCCGGCAACTTCGGTCAGACGGCGACCGGCGCCGAGCGCTTCGGCACTATCAGCTCACCGGGCCACGATCCCTCGGTCCTCACGGTCGGGTCGGCCAACCCGCGCGGTACCAGCGCGCGCAGCGACGACAGCGTCAACTTCTTCAGCTCGCGCGGTCCGACCCGCGGCGCCTACACCGACTTGAGTGGCATGCGCCGGGTCGACAACCTGCTCAAGCCGGATCTGGTCGCCCCCGGCAACAAGATCATCGGTGCCCGGTCGGTCGACAGCTGGACCATGACGCTCAACGCAATGCTGCCGGGTCGCTATCCGGCGCTGACATCTGTCGCTGGCACCAGCAGCAAGGGCGGCGAGTCGGTGATGATGCTGTCGGGCACCTCGGTGGCCGCGCCCGCGGTGGCTGGCGCCGCGGCGCTGCTGCTGCAGGCCAACCCTGGACTGACGCCGCCGCTGGTCAAGGCGATCCTGCAATACACGGCGCAGCCGATTGCCGGCGCCAACCTGCTGCAGCAGGGCGCGGGGCTGCTGAACATCGAGGGCGCAGTCCGGCTCGCTCAGGCGCTGCGCACCGACGTTGCAGGTGCCGTGAACGCGGGCACGATCGCCGCCGGCGCCAATCTCCTGGCAGCCGGCAGGACACTGCCGGTGCCTGCCTCGACGATCGCCGGCCAGACATTCAACTGGAGCCGCATCGTCTACGCGGGCGGCAGCCACATCCTTAGCGGTAACGCACTATTCACCCAGTACCAGCCGATCTACGACCCACGGCTGACGTGGGTGCGTGAAGCGGCACGGCGCACCACGGTGACCTATTGGCCGAAGTCGGGCCGTGTCCCCGCCGACACGTATCCGAAGTCGATCTTCGAAGCGCCCTCATCCAGCCAAGTGCTCGTCACCTCCGGGGTGATCTCGGCGGGCGCACTGGCCGGACCCAGTTCCTGGCTGGGCCGAACCGGCGCCTTCCAGCCCACGGTGACGCTGGCGGGCTGGCTCGCCGGCGGCAGCGGCATCGTGCTGAGCGAAGGCATCGTGCTGAGCGAAGGCATCGTGCTGAGCGAAGGCATCGTGCTGAGCGAAGGCATCGTGCTGAGCGAAGGCATCGTGCTGAGCGAAGGCATCGTGCTGAGCGAAGGCATCGTGCTGAGCGAAGGCATCGTGCTCAGTGAATCTGGACAGCCCAACCCCACCAATCCGAACGATTCGTCGCTGCTGGGCGAACCATGATGGCGCACGCAGCCAGAGTGACCGCTGGGTGACGCCGCTCCGATGAACACCGCCCCGACCTCGATGACCACGGTGCAAGTCCGGCGCCCGGCAACGATCGGCATGCAGGCGGCCACCGGTGGCTCCGCGACCACGCCGGCCGCCGCGCTGCCAGGCCTGCGCGCGAGGCTGAGGGAGGCCGTGTTCCCCGACTACAACCGGGCTGCGTTCATCTACTGGTGCGTGGTGGTCGTGCTCGGCAGCGGCGCGCTCGCGCTGTCGGTTGCCGGCGTCGCGCAGTTGCCGGCAGCGTCCCTGGGCCAGGTGCTGCTGATCGCCAGCATCGCGGCGGTGGTGGGCCTGTTTCCGCTGCAGATCCCGAAGACGAAGAACTCGATCGCCGCCGGCGACGTCTTCATCTTCCTGACCTTGCTGCTGTACGGCCCCTTCGCGGCCGCGCTCGCGGCCGCCGCCGAGGCGGCGGTGGCGGCCTGGCGCACGTCGACCCGGTGGACGAGCCGCCTGCTCGGTCCGGCCTCGGCGGCCTTGACGATGCTCGCCTGCGGCTCCGGCTTCGCGCTGGTGCAGGACGCACTGCTCCGGGCCGGCCTGGCAGCCGATATCGCGCTGCTGGTCGCACTGATGCTGTTCACGGTCGCCTACTTCATCGCCAGCCCGCTGGTCATCACGGCCGTGGCCTACCTGAAGCGCCGGCGCTGGCCGGGCGTGCGCGAGGCCATCGAGAGCTTTGGCTGGCTCGGACTGGGTTACGCGGGCAGTGCCGCGGTGGCCGCGGTGCTGTTCCTGTCGCACCAGCGCTTCGGTGTGTTCTCGGTTGCCGTGGCGGCGCCGATGATCGGCATGTTCCTGGCGACGCTGAACCACTTCTTCAGTCAACAGGAAGCGGCCGAGCGCGAAGCCGCCGAGCGCGCCGCCCGCGTGCGCGCGGACGCAGCCGAACACGAGGCGGCGCAAGCGGCGGCACACCTGCAGGCACTCGAGCAAAGCGACCGCCGCTTCCACAGCGCGTTCACGCATGCAGCCATCGGCATGGCGCTGGTGTCGCCGGACGGCCAGGTCCTGCAATGCAACCAGGCGATGTCGATGCTGCTGGCGCGGGGCGACGCCGAGATCGTCGGTGCGCCGTTCCGCAGCTTCCTGAACCCGTTCGATGCGACCCGGATCGAGCACGAACTGCACCTGATCCGCGCGCACGCGAGCGACGGCTTCCAGTTCGAGCTGCGGGTGCGGCGCCCCGACGGTCGCGAGGACTGGGCCTCGCTCCACTGCGGCTACTTCTCGCACGGCGCGGTTGGCGACGGCTGCCTGATCGTCCAGGCGTTCGACGTCACCGCCCGGCGCCAGGCCGAGGCCCGCCTGCAGCACATGGCGTATCACGACGGCCTGACCAACCTGGCCAACCGCAGCCGCCTGCACGAAGCAATGGCGCTGGCGATCGACACGCATCGCGACGATCCGACGCGTCAGTTCGGCGTGCTGTACCTGTCGTTCGACGGCTACCGGTCGCTCAACGACAGCCAGGGCCTGGGGGCCGGCGACATGTTTCTGGTGCGGGTGGGACGCCGCCTGAAGGAACTCGCGCTCCCGGGCGACCTCGTGGCGCGCGTCGGCGGCGAGGAGTTCGCCATCCTGACCCACTGCGACCAGCAGGGAACGCACCAGGTACTGGCGCTAGCCGAGGAAGTCCTGCGGGCATTGAGCGCACCCCTTGCTATCGAGGACACCGAGGTCGCCACCGGACTGACCGTCGGCGTGACCTTCTGCGACGTGGGCTACCTCAATCCCGAAGAGGCCCTGCGCGACGCCGACCTGGCGCGCCAGAAGGCAAAGGCAAGCGGAAAGGCCGAGCCCGCGATCTTCGATCCCAACCTGCACGAGTGCGCCAAGGACAAGCTGCTGCTCGAAGCGGCGCTGCGACGCGCGATCGCCGCCAACCAGCTGGCGCTGGCGTTTCAGCCGATCTACGACCTTCACACCTGCCGCGTCGTCGGGTTCGAGGCGCTCGCGCGCTGGGAGCATCCGGAGCGCGGCTCGGTCAGCCCGGCCACCTTCATCCGGGTGGCCGAGGAGTCCGGCCTGATCGGAGCGCTGACCCAGTGGGCGATCAGCCGCGCCTGCATGAGGCTGCGCGACTGGCGTGAGCGCCACCCGGCGCTGCCCGAACTGTTCGTCAACGTCAACATCTCGGGCCTTGACCTGTGCGACCCGAGGTTCGCCGATTTCGTCGGCGAAACACTGCGCCAGCACGGCCTGCCGCCCGCCGCCCTCACGCTCGAGATCACCGAGAACACGCTGATGCAGCAGCTCGAGCGCGGCAGCAGCACGCTGGCCAAGCTGCACGACCTGGGCGTGGGGCTGAGCGTGGACGACTTCGGCACCGGCTACTCGTCGCTCAGCTATCTGTCGACGCTGCCGATCAGCAGCCTGAAGATCGACCGCTCGTTCGTCAGCCGGCTGGAGGTCCGGGCCGCCGACGCCGAGATCGTGCGCGCGGTGATCCAGCTCGGAGATGCGCTTGGCAAGCGGGTGGTGGCCGAGGGCATCGAGACCGCGACCCAGCTCGAGCGCCTGCAGGGCTACGGCTGCGAGTTGGGCCAGGGCTATCACTTCTCGCGCCCGCTGACGCCGCAGCTGGCGCTGCAACTGCTCGATTCCGAAGCCGACGGCACGGCGCCGGCGCCGACGAAACCGACCCACCGGGCGAACGACAACACGGAAGGAACGCCAACATGGCCAACCTCGATTCCGGCGTAACCGGCGCCCCGTCGGGAGCCCTGCAGCGGCTCCATCACGCGTTGATGCCGGACTACAACCGCAAGGCGACCCTGTACTGGTGGTCGGTGGTGATCCTGGGGTCGGCGGCGCTTGGCGTTGCGATCCTGCAGGTGGCGGCGATGCCCGCCGAGCACGTCTGGCAGGTCGTCGCCGGCACGCTGATCGCAGCGGTCGCGGGCTTTTTCCCGGTGCGCGTGCCACGCTCGAAAAGCGCATTCGCGGCCGGTGAAATCTACATCTTCCTGTTGCTGGCGATGTTCGGCCCGGCCGCGGCGGTGGTCGCAGCGTCGACCGAGTCGCTGGTCGGCGTGCTTCGCTCGTCCAAGCGCTGGACCAGCCGCATTGCGAGTCCGGCCATGGCGGCGATCGCAATGAGCCTGTGCGGGATCGCCTTCCAGTCAGCGTCCGACGCGCTGCGGGCCGCGGGCCTGTTCAATGCGGGCGCTCTGGTGCTGCTGCTGATGGCGCTCGGCGCCGTCTACTCGTTCGTGAACAGCACCTTGATCAGCACCGTCTTCAAGCTCAAGTCTAACCAGCCGCTGTTGCTCGCCAGCTGGTTCGCCGACTGGGGCTGGGTCGGCCTGAGCTACGTGGCTTTCGCCGCCCTGTCGGCGCTGCTTTACCTGACCTTCGAGCAGTTCGGCGCCACCGTGCTGATCGTGTCGGTGCCGATGCTGGCGTGCTTCCTGGCGGCGCTGCACTACTTCTTCGCCCAGCAGGAAACGGCCGAACGCGAACGTGCCGCGCGCGTGGAGGCGGTCGAGCGCGAGGCCGAGCAGTCGGCCCATCACATGCGTGAGCTGGAGCAGAGCGAGAAGCGCTTCCACAGCGCGTTCACCCATGCGGCCATCGGCATGGCGCTGGTGGCCACCAATGGTCGCGTGCTGCAGGCCAACCGCGCACTCAGCGCCCTGCTCGGTCGCGACGCAGTCGTGCTCGCCGGCCGCGAGTTCCAGGACTTCGTGTTTGGCGAGGACACCGGTCTGCTGCAGGAGCAGCTGGCGCGCGTGGTCTCGTGCGAAGTCGAGGCGTTCTCGGTCGAAGTGCGCTGCCGGCACCAGAATGGCCGCGAGATCTGGGCCTCGCTGCACTGCGCGTTCTTCTCGGACGCGACGTCGGCCGAGCCCTGCCTGATCTTCCAGGTGCACGACATCACCGCGCGCCGCCGGGCCGAAGGCCGGTTGCAGCACATCGCCTACCACGATGGCCTGACCAACCTGGCCAACCGCGGCCGGTTCCACGAGTACCTGCAGCAGGCGCTGGACCGCCAGCGCGATGACCCGTCGCGCCACTTCGCGGTCATGTATCTGGACTTCGACCGCTTCAAGCTGATCAACGACAGCCTCGGTCACGGCGCCGGCGATGAGTTCCTGATCAAGGTTGCGCGCCGCATCCAGGAACACGTGCGCCCGAACGACGTAGTGGCGCGCCTGGGCGGCGACGAGTTCGCGATCCTGACCGAGCACGTCGGCAATACGCACCAGGCCGTGACGCTCGCCGAGCGGTTGCAGGCCGTGCTGCGCAAGCCGCTGATTCTCAGCGGCAAGGACATCTCCACCAGCGCCAGTATCGGCATCACGTTCAGCGACGTCGGCTACCGCACGCCTGAGGAAGTGCTGCGCGACGCCGACCTGGCGATGTACAAGGCCAAGGCCAAGGGGAAGGCACAGTACGCGCTGTTCGACAGCAGCCTGCACACCCAGGCCACCGAGCAGCTCAGCCTCGAAGCCGACCTGCGCCGCGCGATCGAGGACGACCAGCTGTCCCTCGTCTACCAACCGATCTTCGATCTGGCGTCGCGCAAGCTCGAGTCATTCGAGGCACTGCTGCGCTGGAACCACCCGGAACGTGGCCTGATCAGCCCGGCGACCTTCATTCCGCTGGCGGAAGAGTCGGGCTTGATCGAGCCGATCAGCCGCTGGGTCATCGCGCAGTCCTGCGAGCAGCTGGCGGCCTGGCACAGGCAGCATCCGCACCTGTCCAACGTCGGCATGCATGTGAACGCCTCCAGCAAGGACTTCGGATCACCCACGTTCGTCCGCCAGGTGGCCGACGTGCTGGCACGCCACGAGATCCGTGCAGCCAGGCTGACGGTGGAGATCACGGAGAACGTGCTGATGCAGCGGATCGGCACTGCTGCCGACACCATGGCGCAACTGCGCGAGCTCGGCGTCGGACTGAGCGTGGACGACTTCGGCACCGGCTATTCGTCACTGTCGTACCTGCCGTCGCTGCCGATCAGCAGCCTGAAGATCGATCGCTCGTTCGTCCGGCAACTGCACTGCAGTGCCGAGAACCTGGAAGTCGTGCGCGCGGTGATCAATCTGGCCACCTCGCTCGGCAAGCGGGTGATCGCCGAGGGCATCGAGAGCGAGGCGCAGTTGCACAAGCTGCGCGAGCTGGGTTGCGGGCACGGCCAAGGCTATCTGCTGGCGGAACCGCTGTCGGCCAAGCAGGCCACGGTCCTGCTGGGAGCGCAAGAGCCCCCCACCGAGGTGGACACCGCCGAGCCGCTCGACACACGCCTGCGCGCCGCCGGCGGTACGCCGCGCCTGCAACTGGTGCACTGAACGCCGCGCGGGCGGCATCGATCGCCGGGCACGCAGGGCTGCGCCGTCACGCCGCGGGCGGCTCCAGCGGAACGCACAGCCGCGTGCCCGGCACCACGATGCCGCCGCGAACGCCGGCGGCAGCACGCGCGCCTCGGGGCAGGCCAGCCACAAGCGCAACAGGTGGCGACGCCGCTCGCGCTCCGGCCAGTCCTCGAACGCCGTACGGTCGTGCAGCAGCACGTGGTTGTGCACGAATTGCATGTCCCCCGGCGCCAGCCGCATCGAGAGATTCAGACGCGGATCGTTGGCCAGCGCATCGAACGCATCGAGCGCCTCGACATCCTGCGGCGTCAGGCGCGGCGCATCGGCGAAGCGCTGCGCGCTGTCGAAGTACTGACGCTGGTAGAAGACCGTGAGGCCGTCGGCGCCTTGCCCGGGCAGCCAGCTGAACACCGGGATCATGAAGAACGGCTGCTGACCGGCGGGCACCTCGCCGCGGCGGTCGTGTGCCATCGGCTGCAGCAGCCGCGCCAGCAGGTCGGGGCGCGTCGTGCGAAGCTCGTTGAAGAGGGTGACCGCGCTGACCAGCAGCGAGTCGCCGCCGCGCCGCGCCTCCCGCAGGCAAAGCAGTCCGACCACGTCGCACGAGTCGGTATGGAAGGTCTGCCGCTCGTGGGTCTGGTAGATGCGCACGTTCGGATCCCGGCTCGACAGCCCGAGGTCGCACACGTGGCCGAGCAGGTGCCCGGCCGCGTTCTGCGAGCGCGCGCGGCCGAGGTGGGCGCCAATGCCGAGAAACATCGCCGCCACCTGCTCGCGCGAGTAGCGCTCCACCGGCAGACCGCGCAACAGCGCAAATCCGCGGCCGTGCAGCAAGTCCTCTCGTAGGGCGGTCAGCCGCCGCGCCAGGGTAGGCAGCGGATAGTCGGCTGCGGTCAGATGCGCCAGCGGGATGCGGCGCGCGGCGAGCGATCGCGCGGCCGCCTCGAGTTCGCCGATCTCGACGGGCGACAGCACACCGATCCAGTCGTCGCGCGCCGCCATGTCAGGCCCGCGCCACGCGGCGGGCCCGGCCTGCAGCGGCGGCAATGAAGAAGGCGAACGGTCATCCATGGGCGACGGACTCTAGCGGCTCGGGGCAGGACCGTGCGCATGGGGCGGCACGACCACCCGACGCGGGCAACGAGTCTTTATCATCGGGGTAATGTCCGACTCGCTAGACCTCGCACAGATCCGCTTCGCCAACGCCCAGTTGCTGTTCGACGAATTCGTCCAGCAGGCGGCGCGCAAGCCGGATGCGGCCACGTTGCGCGGGCTCGAGGGCCGCTTCGCCGAGCGTCTGCAGATCCAGCCGAGCTACTGGAGCCAGATCAAGGGCCGCTCGCGCCAGATCGGCGAACGGCTGGCGCGCCAGTTCGAGCGCTGCATGCACAAGCCGTTCGGCTGGATGGACATGCGGCATGACGCACCGGCGGCGACCCCACGCGGCGGCAGCGGCGCAGGCGCCTCCGCGCTGAAGCAGCCGAAGCCCGCCGCACCGGCGGCCGAAGATGCCGCCGCCTCCGGTACCCCGCACACCGGCGATGAGCGCTTCATCGTCGGCCTCGTGCTGACCTACTACCGCCGCCATCCCGAGCGCGCGCGCAGCCGGCTGCTGGACCTGCTGGGCGAGGTCCTGGTGCCGACAGCCGCGCCGTCGCCGCGCGCCACGGCGCCGGCGCCGGCCGCCGATCACGACGCCTGGCAGAAGGCAGCGCAGGGCGTGGCCCCGCTCAGGCGCAAGCGCTGAGTGGGTCGGACGGAGGGGCTGCGCCCGGTCGCTCCCGGCGGCCTGCACCGCGCGATGCAGTGCGTCCAGGTCGCGGGGCACGCCGCACACCACGCACCGTCTCTGCAGACCGCCCCGCATCCAAGTGAGGGGCGGCAGATTAACGATAAAAATCTCTTGCGCTAGATAAACATTTATTTATCATTTGCGTCACGTTATCGGCGCGGTTTGCATCAATGTCCTGCGCCGGCGACCCACCGATCAACCTTCTTCGAGGAGCCGCTGGATGTCGATCAACAACACGCAACGCCTGCGCCGCGGCTTCGTCTGCGGCCGCCCGGTCCGCCTGCGGAAAGCCCGCGCCACGTAGCGCAGCGCCTCGCAGCCCACGGCCCGGACCGCAGCCGCATCCGGGCCGTTTCGTTTTCAACCCAGAGTTGCAGTTCGGTCCGGCGCGCATGTCTCGCGCGCGGGCGCGGCACGTGCTGCGCGCCCGCTGCGACTGGCAGCCGGCGCCAATGACTCGAAAGGAACACGTGATGAAGCAAAGCATTCGACTGACCGGCAAGGCGCCGCTTGCGCCGCGCAATCGACTGGTACCGGCCGCGCTGATGCGCCACGCCGGGCCGCACGGCGGCCTGCGCAAGAGCGAGCGTCAGCGCAACCGGCGCGCACTGCGCGCGGCGTTGCGCGAGATGAACGAAGGTCCCTAGGAACAGACAGGTCATCGGCGGCTCGATCGCCGGCCAACGACCGCAAGGAGATGAACATGGCTCAGATTCAACACGCATACGACATGCGCGCGCTGCCCGGCGGGCGTCCGCTTCTGGCAGAGCTGCTGTACGGCGCGGCACGGATGCTGGTCGC
Organism: Burkholderiaceae bacterium; assembly: GCA_034522655.1. Taxonomy (GTDB): domain Bacteria; phylum Pseudomonadota; class Gammaproteobacteria; order Burkholderiales; family Burkholderiaceae_F; genus JALHMQ01. The sequence continues at coordinate 198,666 of JAXHLD010000036.1, read as the reverse complement.
AGCCGCCGAGCGGCTGGCGGCACGCGCCGCGCAGCCTGCGGCGCAGCGGCATCGCGAGTTCGAGGTCGTCGAGCGCGACGGCCGGCTGGTGGGCATGGTCTACGAGGACGGCCGGCTGATCGCCCTGCTGCCCGAAGTCGGGCGGCTGTGAGACCGGGCAAGGCATCCGCGGCGGCGGGTCGTTGACACACCCTCCGCCGCCGCGGACTGCTGCGGATCGCGCTCCAGGCCCGGTGCGCGCGCGCACTTCCCTCGCGGCGTACACCGGCACCGTATCGACGCAGCAGAGCAGTCGAGCGAGGGCGGCAGGCGCAGCCCGGCACGTGCTTGGGTCAGGTTCACCTCGGCACCGACCATCCGCAGCGCCTCGGCGCGCACCCGGCCACGAACGGCGGTAGCCTGCCGCCGACATGGAACATGCGCGCAATGTGCCGGCACCCGATCGCAGCGACGACAGGCTGCACTGGCGGCATACGCCAGCGCGGTCGCCCGACGCGCCGCCGCGGCCGCCGGTCGTGCTGCTGCACGGCCTGGCGAGCAACCTGACCCGCTGGTCGGAGTTCGTCGCCCACACCCGCCTGGCGCACAACCACGACCTGCTGCGCATCGACCTGCGCGGACACGGCGACTCGCCAACCCGCGGCAAGCTCTGCCTGGAACGCTGGAGCGCCGATCTCGCCGCGCTGCTCGACGCCGCCGGCGCACCGCGCGCGATCCTCGTCGGCCACAGTCTCGGCGCCCAGGTCGCGCTGCACTTCGCCGCGACGCAGCCGCAGCGCGCGCACGCCCTGGTGCTGATCGACCCGGTGTTCCGCGCCGCACTGCACGGCAAGTGGCAGCGCATCGCGCGCTACGGCCCGCTGATCGCACTCGGCGCCGCGCTGGTGCGTGCGCTCAATGCGCTCGGCCTGCGACGTCGGCACATCCCATCGCTCGATCTTGAACAGCTCGACCGTGCCGCGCGCGAGGCGCTGCGCGACCCCGCCACCGAGGCGGCCTTCATCAAGCACTACAGCTCCACCTGGGCGGATCTCAAGACCTTTCGCACCGCGCATTACCTGCAGGAACTGGTGGAGCTGTTCCGGCCGCTACCGCCGCCATCCTCGTTCGCGATGCCGGTGCTCGTGCTGTTGTCCACCGGCGCCACCTTCGCCACGCTGGACGACACGCGCGCGATCGCCGCCGGCTTTCCGCACGGGACGGTCGATACCATCGACTGCCACCACTGGCCGCTGACCGAGCGGCCGGTCGAGGTGCGCGAGCGCATCGAGCGCTGGATCGACGGCCTCGACGCCGCTCACGCAGCATCCGCGCGCACCGCCCGCGCTTGACGGCGCGCGCGCCTGCGGTAACTTGGCTGGTCTCACGCCGACCGCAGACCGTGACGCGTCGGCCCATGCGAACAGAACAAGGGAGAACTACATGCGCAGCCTCACCGACCAGATCGCCAACTACGCGGCCTATCACCGCGACCGGCGCAACATCGCCACCCATTTCGTCGGCGTGCCGATGATCGTCCTCGCCGTGGCGATCCTGCTGTCGCGGCCGAGCTTCGAACTCGCCGGCGTGACGCTCAATCCGACCTGGCTGGTGGTGGCGGCGAGCGTGGCCTTCTACCTGGTGCTCAGCGTGCCCTACGGCCTGGTGATGGCGTTGCTGCTCGGACTCGCGGCCTGGGCCGCCGGTTCGTTCGCGGCGCTCGCCACCACGGCCTGGCTCGCCTGGGGCGTCGGCCTGTTCGTGGTCGGCTGGGCGATCCAGTTCCTCGGGCACTGGTACGAAGGCCGCAAGCCGGCGTTCGTCGACGACCTCGTCGGCCTGCTGATCGGCCCGCTGTTCCTCGTCACCGAGACCGCGTTCGCCCTCGGCCTGAGCAGCGAACTGAAGCACGAGGTCGAGGCGCGCGTCGGGCCGACCCACCGCGGGCGCGAGCGCACCCAGCCGGCCTGAGCGGCGGCTGCGGACCGCGCATCCACCTGGCCCCGCCGTGCTGACGACGCGGACCGGCTCGTGATCGGCTCGCCCCCCGTACCTCACGCGCGCTGCGCGTGAGGCCGACATCGACGCACTGGTCGGCCTGATGGGCGCGTTCTACGCGGAGTCCGATGACCCGCTCGATGTCGGGTGGGCGGCGGCGTCTTTCCGCACGCTGATCACACAGCCCGCGCTCGGCGCCGTGTGGCTGGCGCAGGCCGACAGCGGCGCGGTCGGCCACGCGGTGCTGACAGTGCGCCATGCGATGGAGTTCGGCGGCCCGCTCGGCGTCGTCGACGACCTGTACGTCGCGCCGGCATGGCGACGGCGAGGCATCGCCGGCGCACTGCTGGATGCGCTGCGCGGCGAATGTCGGTTGCGCGAGTGCAAGGCCTGGCAGGTGGAAGTCGGCGCCGACAACGCGGGCGCGCAGGCGCTGTATCGCCGCTTCGGATTCGCGCCCGTCAGCAGCGGACGGCAGCTGCAGTACGCCGGACTCTAGCGGCGCTCACTTCGCAAACCGCCGCGCGGGATCAGCGAAGGCCCTGAACTCCAGCGCGGTGCACCTCATGCACGAACAAGCGACGACATTCTTGTCACTTCGCAAAGAGGCGCGCGGGGTCCGCGAAGGCCTTGAACTCCAGCGCGTTGCCGCGCGGGTCGAGGAAGAACATCGTCGCTTGTTCGCCCACCTGCCCCTTGAAGCGGATTTGCGGCTCGATGATGAACTCGATGCCGGCGGCGCGCAGCCTGGCGGCGAGCGCGTCCCACTCGGGCATCGACAGCACGACGCCGAAGTGGCGCACCGGCACGTTGTCGCCGTCGACCGCCGAGGTGTTGCGGTGGCCCGCTTCGCTCGGCGAAAGATGCGCGACGATCTGGTGGCCATACAGGTTGAAGTCGATCCAGTCGGGCGACGAGCGGCCTTCCGGGCAGCCGAGCAGGTCGCCGTAGAAGGCGCGCGCCTTGTCGAGCGAGGTGACGGGGAAGGCCAGGTGAAACGGGTGCAGCGCGCCCATGAAGTCTCCGATCGATGACGGCAACCGCGATTGTCGCAAAGGCAGTCATGCGCCACGTGCATGACTGCCTTGCGTGCAGCGTGTTTGTGCCGCCGGCCTGGCCCGCGCTCTAATCGGCACCCTGGGAGAGAAATCATGAGCACGAACGAGACCGGCCGGCCGCAACAGCACTGGTGGTACGTGGTGATCGCTGCGTCCGCGCTGCTGATGATCACGATGGGCGCGCGCCAGTCGCTCGGCCTGTTCGTCTCGCCGCTGAACACCTCGACCGGGCTGGGCATCGTCACCATCAGCTTCGCGATGGCGGTGGGCCAGTTCGTGTGGGGCGCGATCCAGCCGATCGCCGGCGCCTTCGCCGACCGCCATGGCCCGGGCCGCGTGCTCGCCGCCGGCGTGATCGTGATGGCCGTGGGCAGCGCGCTGACGCCGTTCATGGCGAGCGGATTCGGCCTGACCGTGGTGCTCGGCGTGCTGGTGGCCGCGGGCGCGGGCGCCGGCAGCTTCTCGGTGCTGATCGGCGCCGCCGCGCAGCGCGTGCCGGCGGCCTCGCGCGGCACCGCCTCGGGCGTGATCAATGCCGGCGGCTCGTTCGGCCAGTTCGTGTTCGCGCCGATCGTGCAGAAGCTGATCAGCGTGTCCGGCGTGTTCGCGCTGGCCTGGGTCGGGCTTATCTCGCTGCTGGCGCTGCCGCTGGCGTGGCTGCTGCGCCGCTCGCCCGAGGCGGCGGCCGCGCACCATGCCGCCTCCGCGGCCGACGGCGGCCTGCGCAAGGCGGTCGCCGAGGCGATGCGCGACCGCAGCTACCTGCTGCTGCACGCCGGCTTCTTCACCTGCGGCTTCCACATCGCATTCCTGGTCACGCACCTGCCGGGCGAGGTGGCGCTGTGCGGTCTGTCCGCCAGCGTGGCGAGTTGGTCGCTGGCGCTGATCGGACTGGCCAACATCGCCGGCAGCCTGCTGGCCGGCTACTGGGTCAACCGCTATCGCAGCAAGATGATCCTGTTCTGGATGTACGCATCGCGCGCGGTGCTGGTGCTGGTGTATCTGGCCGCACCGAAGACCGAGTTGACGTTCTACCTGTTCGCGATTGGCCTGGGCTTCACCTGGCTCGCCACCGTGCCGCCCACCGCGGGCGTGGTCGGCAAGCTGTTCGGTACGCGCTACCTGGCCACCCTGTTCGGTATGACCTTGCTCAGCCACCAGATCGGCGGCTTCTTCGGCGCCTGGCTGGGCGGCATCGCGATCTCGCAGCAGGGCAGCTACCTGTGGATGTGGTACGCGGATGCCCTGCTGGCCGCCGCCGCGGCGCTGTGCAACCTGCCGATCCGCGAAGCGAAGGTCGTGCGCACAGCAGCGGCCTGAGTCCGGCACGCCTCCTTCGCCCCCCGCGGAAACGCGGGAGCAGTGCCGGCGCGGCAGATCAGTCTTTTCCAATTCAGGTATGAGCCTGGAGCGGTTGCAGATTGGTGACGCGAAGCGAGTCGATCGGTTGTAGAGGGCGGGAAGTTTAGGCGGGGGCGGCCGGCGGTGGGTTGTCGGTGGCATTCGATCTTTCTGATCCGTTTTTCGGGGGTGCGGGGGCGGAGCCCCCGCGCCTCATCGACCCGGGTTCAGGCCGCGCGTGCACGGGTGCGCTTGAACAGCGCTTGACGCGCCGCGTTCAGTTCCTCGGCGGCCTGCACATCGGTCAGTGCGCAGGCGAGTGCCTGGAGGTCTTGGAGCGTGATGCCCGCGCGCAGCAACTGCGCTGCTTCGCCAAGGCTGGCCAGCTTGTCCAGCGGCGTCATCGCATCGCGCGGGCGGTACACCCGCTTGATGCGGCCGGGTTTCTTGGGGTCGGGCACCTCGGTGGCGAACAGGCACGGCCGATGGAAGTTCAGGAACGGGTTGAGGTACTCGCGACAGAAGGTATTGAAGCGCCCCGCGTGGTGTTGCGCGATGTGCGTGTAGCCGAAGGTCTTGCGCACGACCGCGCCGTTCTTGGTCTCGGCCAAGCCGTTGTCGTTGCTGTGCCGCGGGCGACTGCGCGTGAACTCGACGCGCAGCTTGTCCAGCAGTTTGGCCACCCGGTGGTTGACGTACTCACTGCCGTTGTCGGCGTGAAAGCCCAGGATCTCGAACGGGAACTGCGCGAGCATCTGCTCGATGACGGGCAGCAGGTGCACTTCGGCGATCGTCGCCACCGAGGCCACCACCTGCCACTGCGTGACGCAATCGACGGCGTTGATGTGGTAGAGCCCCTTGGTGCCGTCCAGGTCCCCCTGGTGCACGCTGTCGATGCGGATGAACCCCGCCCGCCCGTGCGGGGCCGGCGCCTTGCGCACACCGATGGTGACCGCTGGGGTCGGGCGGGTCTTGCTCAGCATGACGCGCTGAGCGCGGTAGCCGGCGCTGGCGCGCAGGTTGTACAGGTGCGCCACCGAGATCGCGCCCAGACGCTCGAAGCGCGCATCGCCGAACTGGTCGCGCTGCCGACGCAGCACGCAGGCGGTGGCGGGGCCAGACAGCGTACCCATGGCCCGGTCGACCGCGGCCAGCAGGGCGACATCGGCGGCCGTATAGCGCCGCGCAAAGGCATGCTCGGGCGTGCGGTACTGCTTGACCAGGGGCTGGCCTGCGATCCAGCGCGACACCAGCCGCGTGACCTGCGCACGACTGAAGCCACTGAGCCGCTGCACGTATGCCAGCACCGCGCCGCGATCCTGCCGTGGCAGTTGCCGGTAGCCAAAGCGCTTGAGGACCAGTTCAATCCAGGCGTAGCGCCCGGCGCCGTCGTCAGGACGCTCGAACCGCAGTGCCTGCGTGCCCTGTAGCACCTGGCGCACCTGCTCCACGGTGCGTACCTGACTCTCGTTCATGTCGATCACCATGCCTTCGATGATCGACGCGCTGCGCCGGCGGGCTGCCCCTCAGCCGGCCCATCGCCAACCCCTGGCCTGCGCCAGGCTCATACCTCGTTGGAATCACGAGCCCGGCTCCAGGCTCATACCTCGTTGGAAAAGACTAGATCTTGACGCCTCGTCCCCGCCTGCGTTGTCATCGTCCCGCTGCACGCCGAAACGGACACAACAACAGGAGACGAGGCCGCCATGCGCAGACTGTTCGGAGAGGATGACGATTCCCAGTACCTTGGCAGTCCCGCCCGCCGCGGCCTGATGCGCGCCGGCGCCGGATCGCTTGCGGCGCTGGCGGCCGGCGGGCTCTTCACCGGCCGCGTGGCGCAGGCGCAGCCGATCAGCGCGCCCACCGGCGTGCCGGTGGTCGACCGGCTCGCGGTGCGCGTGGTCACCGACTCGTACCACCACGCGTTCGAGCCGCCGCGCACGCTCGGCACGCTGCAGGTGCAGCGGCTCAGCTTTGCGGTGGCACCGAAGACGGCGCCGCGCCGCACGCTGCAGAACGAGTGGGGGCTGTCGCTGCATTTGGAATCCACCCGTGGCAGCGAGACGCGCAACGTGCTGGTGGACTTCGGCTACACGCCCGAGGCGCTGCTGAACAACCTGCTGCTGACCAGCGTGGACGTGAGCAAGCTCGACGCACTGGCGCTCTCCCACGGCCACTTCGATCACTTCGGCGGCATGGTGGGCTTCCTCGACGCTTACAAGGGCAAGCTGAAGAACGGCCTGCCGTTCTACCTCGGCAGCGAGGAGTGCTTCTGCACGCGGGAACTCAACGTGCCGGGCGAAGGTGGCGGCTTCGGTGTGCTCGACCGCGATGCCATCCGCACCGCCGGGCTCACGGTCACCTTCGCCGACAAGCCGTCGGTGATCGCCGACCACGGCTTCACCACCGGGGTGATCGCGCGCCAGAGTTTCGAGCGCGTGCTGAGCCCGACGCGGATGACGCCCGGCATGCAGGCCGGCATGGGTTGCCCGCCGGAGAAGCTGTCGGAGGCCAAGCGCACGATGAGCGTGATCCCCGACGACTTCGAGCACGAGCAGGCCACTGCCTATCTGGTGAAGGGCAAGGGACTGGTGATCATGACCTCCTGCGGCCATCGCGGCATCGTCAATTCGGTGCGCGCGGCGATGAAGATCGCCGGCACCGACAAGGTCTATGCGGTACTGGGCGGCTTCCATCTCGCGCCGCACCCGGTCGACTACCAGAAGCAGACCGCGATGGAGCTGAAGGCGATCAACCCGGAGTTCCTGATCCCGATGCACTGCTCGGGCGAGACCTTCATCTCGATCGTGCAGGCCGAGATGCCGGAGAAGTTCGTGCGATCGTCCACCGGCACGCGCTTCATCTTCAACGGCGCCTGAGGACTCCCCGAGACTGCGCCCACTCGCCCCGACTAGGCGGGCGCGGCGCGGCCGAGCAGCGGCCGCAGCATCAGCAGCCCCAGCCCCGGCCCGATCGCCAGCCACGGCAGCAGTACCCACAGCGGCAGCGTCTGCGCCAGCGCGACGAAGAGCTGGATGCTGGCGATCGAGATCGCGAAGCCGATGCAGTTGACGAAGGTCAGCACGCTGCCCACCGCGTCGCGCGGCGCGTTCTGCGCGGTCAGCGTGGAGAACTGGGGCGAGTCGCCGACCACGGTGACGCCCCAGATCGCCAGCCATAGCGCGAAGACCGGCAACGGCGCCGTCAGCAGCAGCGGTGCGAGCGCGCAGCACAGCCCGCTCGCGGCGAGCTGCAGCGCGGCCACGCGCGCGCTACCGAAGCGACGCACCGCCAGGCCGCCGACCGCGCAGCCAACGAAGCCCAGTGCGATCACCGCGAAGGCCGCCGCCGGCACGTCGCCCTCCACCAGCCGCGGGGCGAGGATCGCCGGCACCAGCACCCAGAACGTGTACAGCTCCCACATGTGGCCGAAGTAGCCGAACGCGGAAGCACGCACCGCGCGGTCGGTCCAGATGACCGCCAGCGCCTGCGGCCGGATGCGCGCGGCGCGCGGCAGGTGCGGGCTGTCGGGCACCAGCAGCCACAACAGCACGCCGCCCGCCGCCGCAACCGCGGACACCACGAGCATCACCGTCTGCCACGGCCAGGCCGCACCGAGCGCACGCAGCCCGTGCGGCGCGGCGGTGCCCAGCACCAGCGCGCCTACCAGCAGGCCGAGCGCTGCGCCCAGCCCGCGCGTGTACCAGCTGGCGGCGATCTTCATGCCCACCGGGTAGATGCCGGCGAGGAAGAACCCGGTCGCGAAACGCAGCGCCAGCAGCGCCTCGAACTCGCCGTGCAGCGCGGCGCCGGCCGCGTTGCACGCGGCGCCCGCCAGCGCGCACAGCAGGAACACGCGGCGCGGCGAGTGCCGGTCGGCGATCGTCAGCAGCGCAAACACCAGCGTGCCGACGATGAAGCCCAACTGCACCGCCGAGGTCAGGTGCCCGACCGCCGCGGCCGGCAACTGCCAGTCTCGCTGCAGGTCCGGCATCACCGCGTTGACCGCGAACCACAGCGAGGTGCCGGCGAACTGCGCCAGCACGATCGCCGGCAGCACGCGGCGCGGCGGCGAGTCGATGGCGGTCATGGCAGGCGAGTGGCGCTGCTCATGACGAGGGCTGGCTGTCGTGGCCGGCGTCGAAATCGCGCCAGCGCTGCCACGCGCCGTCCGGCAGCCGGCGCACGCGCAGACAGCGCTGTCTCAGCCGCAGCAGCGCGGCGTCGTCCGGATAGCGGCCGCGCAGCGCGTAGGCCAGCCCCATGAGCCGCAGCGCCCATGGATACCACCAGGGCAGGCGGCACTCGACGGACTGACCGGTCGGCAGTTGCTGCGTCCATCGACGGCGCATGGCCAAGCCCCAACTCAGCGGGTCGGCGTCAGGCGCATGCCGCCCAACGCGGAGCAAGAGGTAGCGCGCGGGCACTGCCGCGCACGCCCGCGGTGCCGCAGGCAGCCGTTGCGGACACTGTCGCCGCGAAAGCGGAGACACGCACCTCCGAAACGTCTAGCAAGGCACCCTCGAATGCGGTATGACCCATGAAAACACTTGCTGACCGGCTAGACACTTCCTGTACTATGCAGTCATGGCCGAGGTGGTTGAGGCTCCTGCCACGCGTTACTTGAATAACAGGCAGGCGAGTGATTTGGTTCGTCGCAAGCCGAGTCATCCTCAACCCTTCTTGGAGCAATCATGAGTACTGACAACAAGCTGGATTCGTCGGACCGTCTGGTCTTTTGGTCCTTCGTGGTGATGAGCCTTGTGCCGCTGATGCCGTACGCATTGGCGGGCTTGGGCAGCTGACGCCACGCCCTGTAGGGACGGCAAAGGGGGCGGCGCGAGCCGCCCCCTTTTTGCTTGTCGGGACCGACATCAGGTTCGGCACGCACCTGCCGCTACGCCCCCACGATCACCGACCCCCGCTCCTGCCGCACCAGCTCACGGAAATAGGCCTGGAAGTCCGGGTCTTCGCCGACCAGCAGCGCCTCGATGCGCAGGTGGAAGTCGTCGCGTCGGATCCACTCGCGCATGAAGTCTTCCCACACGTTCCAGCGGCGCCGCTGCGCCGGGTTCATCGTTTCGCCCCAGGCGGTGAGGTAGGCGCGCTCGAACAGCGACATCAGCATGTCGAGGATGATCCGCATGCGCTCCTGCTGCTCGGGCGTGAGGTCGGGCGTGGCAGACTCGGTGAACAGGTGCAGGTCCGGGTTCTCGATCACCACCTTGAGGAAGTCGTTGTAGGCGTTGGCGAGCAGCTGGTAGACCTCGGCCTCCTCGTTGTTGCGCTCCTTGCGCTGCTCGAACACGAAGATGCCGATGGCGATCGGCAGGCCGAGCGCGGTGACGACGAAGCTCGCCAGTTCCCAGAAGTCGCGGTCGAACATCGCGGTGCCCTTCAGCTCATCGCCAGAGGCTGCTTGCGCCGCGGCGGCGGATGCGCGCGGTCGATCTGTGCGAGGTCGTCGGCAGTCAGCCGCAGCGCGGCGGCGGCGAAGTTCTCGCGCAGGTGCATCTCGCGCACGGCTTTCGGTATGGCGATCACGCCGGACTGCGCCAGCACCCAGGCAAGCGCGACCTGCGCGGCGCTGGCGCCTTGGAGTGCGCCCACCTGCGCCAACGTCGCATCGCGCGCCAGCGCGCCCTGGTCGATCGGGCAGTAGGCCATCGCCGGTACGCCGCGCTCGCGCAGCGCGGGCAGCAGATCGAACTCGACGCCGCGCTCACTGGCCGAGTAGTAGATCTGGTTGGTCGCGCACTGCGCGCCGGCGGCCAGCCGCCACAGTTCCTGCATGTCGTCGGCGTCGAAGTTGCTGACACCCCAGTGGCGGATGCGGCCGTCGCGCCGCAGTTGCTCGAACGCGGCCACGGTGTCGCGCAGTGGGTGCTGGCCGCGCCAGTGCAGCAGGTACAGGTCGATGTGGTCGAGGCCCAGCCGTTTCAGGCTGCGCTCGCAGGCGGCCACCGCGCCCTGGCGGCTGGCATTGTGCGGGTAGACCTTGCTGACGACGAACACGTCGTCGCGTGTGCACCCCGGCTGTGCGGTCCAGGCGCGCAGCGCGGCGCCGACCACTTCCTCGGCGCCGCCTTCGCCGTACATCTCGGCGGTGTCGATCAGCCGGTAGCCGATATCGAGCGCCAGGCGCACCGCCTCGACCTCGGCGCCGCGCGCGCGCGAGTTGGCGGCCGACTCGCCCATGCGCCAGGTGCCGAGACCGAGCGCCGGGACGGCAACTTTCGTGGCCGGCAAGGTGATCGATTGCATGGCGCCCATCATAGTGACGGCGGCGCTCGGCTTGCGATACTTGGCCCGCCACCCAGCCCCGTCACCGGCGAGCGCGAGCTCGGCGGTCACCATCGCCGCCGCCCCGACCCCTGATGTCCTGCACGATCTCTCTCGATGCCGTCAGCAAGCGCTTCGCCGGCGGCGTGCAAGCGCTCGACCCCGTGACGTTCGAAGTGCCGGCCGGCCAGTTCACCGCGCTCATCGGGCCCTCGGGCTGCGGCAAGACCACCGTGCTGCGGATGGTGGCGGGGCTGGATGCGCCGAGCAGCGGCAGCGTCCAGGTCGGGCGCGCGCCGGCGGCTGCGCCGAGTGACACGGCACCGGTCTGCTCGTACGTGTTCCAGGACGCCACGCTGATGCCCTGGGCGAGCGTGTTCGACAACGTCTGGCTGCCCCTGCGCATGGCAGGCTTGAGTCGGGCAGCAGCGCAGGCGCGCATCGCGCCGGTGCTGGCTTCGATGGGCCTGGCCGAATTCGCCGCGGCGCTGCCGATGCAGCTGTCGGGCGGGATGCGGATGCGCGTCTCGATTGCGCGCGCGCTGGTGACACAGCCCGAGGTGCTGCTGATGGACGAGCCGTTCGCGGCGCTCGACGAGATCACCCGCCAGCGCATGAACGGCGAGTTGCTCGCGCTCTGGCAGGCGCAGCGCTTCACGACGCTGTTCGTCACGCACAGCGTGTTCGAGGCGGTGTTCCTGGCGCAGCGCGTGGTGGTGATGAGCGCGCGGCCGGGGCGCGTGGTGGCGGACCTCGCGATCGATGCTCCCTACCCGCGCGACAGCGAGTGGCGGCTCGCGCCGCGCTACGCGCAACTTTGCCGTGATGCCTCCGCGGCACTGGAAGCCGGCAGCGCGGCGCGCGCAACGGCCGCGGCCGGGCGTGACACGCGATGAAGACGCGCCTGCTGCGCATCGTGCTGCCGCTGGTCGTCGGCCTGGGCGCGCTGGCGCTGTGGGAAGGCGTCGTGCGCACCGCGCACATTCCCCATTACATCCTGCCGGCGCCGAGCCTCATCATCGCCACGCTGTGGAACAACTTCGGCTCGCTGGCGCCGTCCTGGTGGTTCACGATCAAGATCACCTTCGGGGCGCTGCTGCTGGCGGCCACGGGCGGCGTGCTGCTGGCGGCGTTGTTCGCGCTGTCGCGCACGGTGGAGCTGGCGCTGTTTCCGTTCGCCATCGTGCTGCAGGTCACGCCGATCGTCGCGATCGCGCCGCTGATCCTGATCTACGTCGAAAGCACCACGGCCGCGCTGCTGATCTGCGCGTGGATCGTGGCGTTCTTCCCGGTCCTGTCCAACACCGTGATCGGCCTGCGCGCGGCCGACCCCAACCTGCGCGATCTGTTCACGCTGTATCGGGCGAGCCCGTGGCAGAAGCTGCGCTGGCTGCTGGTGCCAAGCAGCCTGCCCTACTTCATCGCCGGGCTGAAGATCTCCGGCGGGCTGGCGCTGATCGGCGCGGTGGTCGCCGAGTTCGCCGCCGGCGCGGCGGGGCGCGAGACCGGACTGGCGTCGCGCATCCTCGAAGCCAGTTTCCGCACCGACATCCCGCGCATGTACGCTGCACTGGTGCTGGTGGCGCTGACTGGCATCGCGATCTTCCTGCTGTTCGATCTGCTGTCGAGGGTGCTGCTCGGACGCTGGCATGCGAGCGAGCGCGAGACCCCCGGCCCCTAGACCCGAAATGGAATCTGACCCCGATTTTTTTTCCGCTCCTTCGATGCGCCGGCGGGCGCTGCTCGGCGCCGCGGCGTTGGCCGGGGCCGTGCCGTGGCCGACAACGCGCGCGCAGGAGAAGGGCGGTGGCGCGCTCGAGAAGGTGGTGTTCGCCACCAACTGGAAGGCGCAGGCTGCGCACGGCGGCTTCTACCAGGCGCTGGTCGACGGCACGTACCGGCAGCTCTGGCTCGACGTCGAACTGCGCCAGGGGGGGCCGCAGGTGAACAACCGGCCGCTGCTGCCGGCCGGCCGCGTCGACTTCCTGATGACCGGCAACCTGCTGCACAGCTTCGACAACGTGAAGCAGGGCTTGGCGACGGTGGTGGTCGCGGCCATGTTCCAGAAGGACCCGCAGGCGCTGATCGCGCATCCAGGCCAGGGCTACGAAAAGTTCGACGCCCTGAAGAGCGCACCGGTGGCGCTGATCGCCAAGGACGGGCAGTTCACGTGGTGGCAGTGGCTGAAGCAGCGGCACGGCTTCCGCGACGAGCAGCTGCGGCCGTACAACTTCAACCTGGGCCCCTTCCTCGCCAACAAGCGCGCGATCCAGCAGGGCTACTCGGTGGCCGAGCCGATTTACGTGAAGAAGCAGGGCGGCTTCGAGCCGGTGGTTCATCTGCTGGCCGACCACGGCTTCTCGACCTACAGCACGCTGATCGAAGCGCGGCGCGAGACGGTCGACAAGCGGCCCGAGTACGTGCAGAAGTTCGTCGACGGCTCGATCCTCGGCTGGGCCCGCTACATGAACGGCGACCGCAAGGCGGCCAACGCACGCATGCTGCGCGACAACCCCGAGCTGACCGAAGACGAAATCGAGTCCAGCGTGGCGCTGATGAAGGCGCAGGGGATCGTCGATTCCGGCGAAGCGCGTGAGCGCGGCATCGGCGCGATGAACACCGCGCGCATCAAGGACTTCTACGACAACATGGTGCGGGCGGGTCTGTACAAGGCGGGGGATGTGGATCTGGCCAGGGTGGCGGAATTGCGGTTCGTGAACCGCAGGCTCGGGCTTGGCGGATCCCGCTGAGCAGTCGCAGGGTCGAGCAGTCGCTTACCACCCACCAGATCAATCAGGGTTCAACGCCCGCTTCGCGAGCGAGTTCTTGAGCGGTGGCGCGCAGTGGCGAGTCCGGGTGCAGTCGGGCAGCCAAGTCTCTCCCGGTGCGCATGGCAGCCTTGGCACGGTCTGGCTGGCCCAGCGCCATCAAGCTGCGACCCAGGAGGAGTTCAGCCGACAACTGTTCACGGTACGGACGCGGGACGTGCGCTGGCCACAGCCGCAGGGCGGCGGCTGCCGGCTCGTTCTCCTCCATCGCGATCCGTGCCCATGCGTCCGAGCAGCGTTGCGCTTCAGCGGGTGAGTTCGCCGTGGCGCGCGCGGCGGGGTCGGCCGAAGAGGGATTGGCGGAGCACACCCGCTCGAGCACGTTGCGCGCCTCGGCGGTCTCTCCGTTGTTCAGCAGCGCGTGCATCAGCAAGATGGAAGTGCGCCGTTGTGCACGATACGACCCAGGGAGCCTGCTCGACGCCTCGGCCTGGGCCGCGCGAAGTTGCGCGACGGCGCCAGCCGTCTGGCCCGATACCAGGAGCCACTCTGCGCGCAGGGTCAGGGCGATGACTGCCCGCGCGGGCGAGCGAGCGAGGTACTGCGCATCTGCTTCGAGTCGGCCGAGCGCCTTTTCGGCGCCTTGGCTGTCCTCGTGGCCGACGAACACCCGCGCAGCCTCGATCAAGTGCGGTTGCGCGTTGACCGATTCCCAGCGAGCCAGCAGTGCGCGCGCCTCATCGAAGCGACCGCCGGCGGCAAGCGCGTCGATCACCAGTCCGTCGACGGTGGCGGCATTGACGCCTCCGGTGCCGAACTGTGGTTCATACAGCCGTGCCGCGGCGCGGAAGGCTTGCACCGCGGCCTGCGGCCGGCCCGACTCCAGCATCAGGCGTCCACGCGCGAGTTCGATATCCGCGCGATCGGCCTCGCGCAGGTCGCTGCGGGTGGCGAAGTAACGGTCGATGCGTGCCAGCCATCGCTCGGCCTCCAGATCATCGCCGCGCGCGGCCAGTGCCGAGACATGGTCCGCCACCGCAGATCCGAAGTGGTTCGCCGCCGCCGCCAGCATGGCATCCGGCAGTCGCTCGAACTGCGCCAGCGCCGCAGCGCCGGCGCGTACCGCCTGCTCCACGTCGCCCTGGAAAAAGAGATAGCGGCACAGCGCCCGATGCAGCCTGCCCGCGAGCACCCGGTCCGCGTCACCGAGCGGCTCCTTCAAGACGGCCAGGCCGAGCCGCACCTGTGCCACGGCGTCGTCGAGGCGTCCGCGACGCGAATGGGCAAGCGCGAGCTGGCGGTGCGCTTCGGCCAGGGCCGCCGCAGGTGCTGCGGAGCGCTGCAGGTACTCCATCTCCTTGCGCGCCGCCTGCATTTGCAGTTCCGGCTGTTGCAGGTAGTTGAAGACCGAGGCCATGGCGCCGTGAATGGCGGCTAATGAAGCCGGATTGGACTGCGACACGGACTCCGCGCGCTTCAATTCCGTGCTGACGGCCGTGGACATGCTGGCCCGTGACGCGGCGCTGGCCGGCCCCGGCTCAGCCGCCATCCGTGCGAGCACGTTCAGCGTGAAGCTGTTGAGATCATTGGCCCTGGTTTCGGCGCTGCGGGCGGCTTCGGCGGCTGCGGCAGCGCGCTTGGCCTCTAGCGTGGCGGACGATGCCGCTCTGCGCTCGGCGTCAGCGGCCAGCGCGGCCCGTTCACTCTCGTGGCGTGCCTGCTCGGCGGCTGTGCGCTCGCGATCGCGCGCTTGCTCGGCCTCTTGGCGCCGGTTCTGCGCAAGCCGAGCCTGCTCTTCGGCGTACTCACGGCTGCGAAGCGCGTCCTCACTGGCCGCGAGCGCGACACGACGTTGCGCCTCGGCGCGCCGAGCCTGCTCGAGCGAGACGATGGTCGCCGTCAGCAAGGTGGCGACGACGACGGCCGCGCTGGCGGCTTGCAGCCGGTAGCGACGCAGCAGTGCGCGCGCGCGGTAGAGAAAGGAGTCCGGGCGTGCGCTCACGGGCTCGCTGGTCAAGTGTCGCTGCAGGTCGGCGGCCAGTGCGTCGACCGTGGCATAGCGCTCGCCCGTCGACTTCTTCAGCGCCTTGTTCAGAATCGCATCGAGGTCGCCCTTTAGCGATTTCTTCACCTGCGGCTGCGTCGCGGTGTCACTGGCCTTCGGCAGGTCCGCTGTTGCGATCGCCTCTTCCAGCTCCGCCGCACTGCCTCGCTTGAGCTTGTACGGTTTGGCTCCGGTGAGTAGCTCGTAGGCCACCACGCCCAGGCTGTAGACGTCGCTGGCAGTCCCGATCGGTTCGCCCTTGATCTGCTCGGGGCTGGCATAGTCCAGCGTCAGCGCACGCCCCGCCATCTGCGTGAGCTGCGAGTCGGCCACGCTGTCGCCTTCCATCAGCTTGGCGATGCCGAAGTCCAGCAGCCGCACTTGCCCATCGGCGGTGACCAGGATGTTGCTGGGCTTCAGGTCCCGGTGCACCACCAGCCGGCTGTGGGCGAAGGCCACCGCGCTGCACACCTGCAGCAGCAGATCGAGCTTCTGCCGCACCGTCAGGCCGCGCTCCCTGGCGTAGACGTCGATCGGCCGGCCCTCGACGTACTCCAGCGCCAGGTACGGCCGGCCATGCTGATCGACCCCGGCGTCGTACAGCCGCGCGATGTGCGGGTGCTCCAGGCTCGCCAGAATGTCGTGCTCGCGCCATGCGCTCGGCCAAGCCCCGCGCCCAGACCAGCCGCGGCAGCTTGAGCGCGACCTTGCGCTTGAGCGACCCGTCCGCGCGCGCGGCCAGCCACACCGCGCCCATGCCGCCGGTGCCGAGTTCGGAGATCAGCCGGTACGGGCCGATGGCATCGCCGGCCGCCAGCTCGGTCAGCGGTCCGCGACCGGCGCCGCGCGTCAAGCGCGGCAGGGTGGCCAGGAATGCGTCGGTCTCCACGCAACCCGCACGTGAGAGCAGGTCGCGCAGCGTCTCTCGGTACTGCGCGCGCTCGCCATCGAGTGATTGCACGAACGTGTCGCGTTCATCCTGTGGCAGCGCCAGCGCCTCGTCGAGCAAGGCGCTGACGGCGGGCCAGTCGGCGGCGGACAGCTGGGCGAGCGTCATCTCGGTCTGAGCAGGGTGAACAGATCGCGTGCGAGGTTAGCGGCGGCCTGCCATACGGGCAAAGCGGTCTCCACCTGATTCGTCATGTCGGCTGGATGACCGGCACCGCGCGCCGACCGAGCCAGCGCATGCTCGCCAGCGTCAGCAGGCAGCCTGCACCGAAAGCGAGCAGCGCGGCCAGCGGGACCGGCAGCAGCAGCGGCAGGGTGGCGAAGGCGCCGCCGAAGCCGATGCGCCCGACCAGGCCGGCGACATAGCCGCGCAGGAACGCCGCGGCGGCCGGCGCGCCGTCCACCGCGTGCTGCCGGATGGCGATGACGCCGGCGATCAGCGGCGGCGAGGCCAGCACGCCCGCCCAGAACGGCCCGACCTCCGGCGCGGCAAGCGCGACGGCGCCGCTGACCACGCCCGCCACCGACGCGGTGATGAACGGCTCGCCGCGTAGCCCGAGCCCGCCGCGGCCGCCCTCGACAGCGCCGGCCGGCATCAGCACGTACAACGCCAGCACGATGGCGAGCGCGGCACCCAGCGCGGGCAGCAGCCCCGTGTTCAGCATCCCGCCCAGCGGTGCCGCCACGGCACTGGCGGCAGTCGCCAGCACGATGGCAACCAAGGCATTGCTGCTGCGGCTGGCACGCTCATAGACGAACGCAAACAGCGCGCACAGTGCGCAGCCGACCACGCTGCCGATCGCGGCCTCGACCGCATACGAGGCGCCGTTCTCGAGCGCGAGCCACAGCAGCGCCGGGCCGGTGACGGTGGGCAGGCCGGCGAGCACCCCGGCCACACGGCGGCCAAAGAGTTGCGTAACAGTCAACAGCAAGGCCACCGTGGTGGCAGTGAGCATGGCCTTGTCGCCCCAATCCATCGCGCTCTCCATTGAGCGGCGAGTCGATGCGACTCGCCTGCCCTCAGTACGAAGTCGCGGCGCGTGGACGGACATGCCGCGCGCGTGAATCTGCGGTGGACAGGGAATCGGACTCAGCTGCCCTGCGGGGCGAGCACCGCCTGCGCCGTCGGCGCTTGCGTCTCGGCCGACCCGAGTTGGCGGGCAAGGCCGATCGACACCGCGATGCCCACGACCGCCGCAAGGGCCATCGCCGGCGACGCGCCCATCTGCGCCGCGGCCCCGGCAAACGCCGTCGCAAAAGCCGCCTTGCCGACCAGGCCGGTCGCGTAGCCGCGCAGGAAGCGCCGGCAATCGGCGTGCGGCGCGGTGAGGTGCTGTTGCACCAGTACCGCCGACGAGATGATCGGCAGGGACGCCAGCAGACCCGACCAGAATGGCCCGAGCAGCGGCGACCACAGTGCAATGACGGCACTGACGGTCCCGGCCAGCGCGGCGGTCAGCAGCACTTCACCGCGCAGCCGGCGTGTCGGCCGTGCCCCGGCGGGTGCGGCTGGCAGGCGCAGCAGTGCCCAGGTGCACAAGGTGGTCGTGGCGAGCAACGCGATTGCCAGGCCATGCTCGCCGCGCGTCAGCAGGGCAAGTACGAGCGCGACCCCGCCGCCGCCGCCCAGGGCCGCGCCCAGACTCGGCAGCGGGCCGCGGCGGCGGGCTACGCGCTCGTAGATCACTGCGAACACCGCCGCGGCGCCGCAGGCCGCCAAGCTGCCGACCGCACAGCGGGCCGCGTACGCCGCACCCTGCTCGGCCGCGATCCACAGCAGCGACGGCGCGGTGATCACCGGCAGCCCGGCCACCAGTCCGGCCAGCCGCCGACCGAACAGCTGCGCCGTCATCAGCACCGCCGCTACGGTCATCGCCGTGAGCACCACCTTGTAGCCCCAGTCCATCGCATCCTCCGTATCGACTCCCCCTCAATACGGAGTGCGACGGCGGATCCGGACATCGGGCCGCCGGCCGCGATCGATCGCTAGATGGCGCCGGGGATCCGCTCGAAGGGTGTGTGCAAGCCCGCCGGCTCGACGCCCAGCCGCACCGGCTCCGACACCACCACGCCGTCAGCACCGCGGATCACGACACAAAAGCGCGCACCGTCATCGGCACGCTGCGCGGCGGCCAGAACGAGCGTCGGCCCGCGCGCACCGGCGATCTCCACGCCCTCGCGCTGCCACTGGTAGGCGAACGGGCCGCGCCCCTCCGCCCGCACGCTGAACACCGCGCTCGCACCGTCACCGACGATCAATGGCTGCGGCTGGGCCGCGATGCGGGGTGGCGCAGGCGCGCCAGCGGCCGGCGCTTCAACCACCACCGCGGCGTTCGGCAGCGGAATCTGCGCCTCGCCACCGCAACCGGCCACGAGGGTGCACGCCAGCAGCGCGAGCGCCGGCGTGCGGCGTGGCGTGCGCCCGCGGCGCGCGTGGCGTCCCGGTGGGTTGTCGTTCATCGCGCCTCCCCGCGGATGGATTGGGCAGGCGCGCCTCGATCGCCTTCCCACCCTAAATACGGAGGCGCGCAGTCCATCCGGACATGGCGTCGAAAATTCAGCGGCACGCAGCGGCGAGTCGCCCGCGCTGTCCGCTTGCCCAATTCGATTGCGTATTGGCGGTTGAGGCCCGAGGTCGGGCCGAAGGGGAGAACCGCCATGAATGCAACGACAGCGCAGCGTCGATGGAGCGCGCCCGCACTGCTGGCCCTGGCGCTGGGGCTGGCCGGCTGCGCGCCCGACCCGATGCCGCGCGCCGCTGCCGCCGCGCGCGCGCAGCCTGCGCCCGCCGCCGCGCCGTCGCGGCCGGTCGACCACGGACTCGTCTTGGTCGCGCTTCGACGGCACCGACCGCCGCCTGCACGACACCGCCTTCCAGCGCACTGCTGACGAACCTGATCGACGACAGCGAGCCACCGCGCTTCAACGATCCGCACTGGCCGATCGTGTGCGCGGAGGCGACCGAGGTACGGCTAGACGGCGAGCCGGTGGAGGAAGGCCAGCGCGTGCCCGATGGCAGCTTCACCCTGGACTGGACGCTGGACGGTGCCTGCCCGCTCGGCGATGGCGGGCCGCTGCTCTATGGTCAGGTGCGAATGCTGGTGCTGCGCGATGACGAGCAGGGCCTGGTGCCGGTCCAGCTGTCGCCGCGCTGATAGAAAGTGCGCCAGAACGAGGCGCGCCGAATCACTGGCGCAGCGCGGCCGCCAGCAGCAGGCGCGCCTTGTCCCAGTCGCGCCGCACGGTGCGATCGGTGATGCCGAGCGCCGCGCCGATCTCGGCGTCGGTCATGCCGCCGAAGTAGCGCATCTCCACCACCTGCGCCAGGCGCGCGTCGAGCCGCGCGATGTCGGCCAGCGCCTCGTGCACCTGCAAGATCTCCTGCTCGCCGGCCGGCGTGCCGTCGACCAGTTCGGTGTTCAGCGTGAGGTGCGGCGCATCGCCACCGCGCCGTTCGGCCGCCTTGGCACGCGCGAAGTCGACGATGATCGAGCGCATCACGCGCGCCGCGTAGGCCAGGAAGTGCACACGGTCGGCCGGTTGCAGCCGCTCGCCGTTGACGAACTTCAGGTAGCACTCGTTGACGAGCACCGTCGTGTCGAGCAGCGTGTCGCGCCGGTGGCTGAACAGCCGCGCATGCGCGATGCGCTTGAGCTCCGGGTGGAGCAGTTCGAACAGGCTGTCGAAGGCGGCGCGGTCGCCGCCTTGGGCACGATGCAGCAGCTGGGTGATCTCGCCCACGTTTCTCGTACGGAGTGTCTGAACGGCCGGCGATCCTAGCCGCAACCGGGCGTGCCGGGGCATGCACGCCCGTTGCTTTGTCGCGTCGGCGCCGGATGGTGCGAGCAGCGGGGGGCGAGCGATGGGGCGCGACGGCGGGCCCGAGCCCGCTTCAGCGCGTGCGCGCAGGCTGCAGCACGAGTTGGCCGTCCGGCCGGTACTGACCCTTCAAAGGCAGGTATCGACCGCGTTGCCAGAGTTCGACCTGGTCGCCGTAATGGTCCGAGGCCGGGTGGCCGGACTGGCCGGTGGACAGGATCCAGCTGCCGCCGTCGTCGGCGAGGTCGAACACCAGGCGCGCCCCGGCGCCGTGCACGGCGGCGAACGGTGTCTGCGGATTCGACGACAACGCGGCCACGGCCGGGCTGTGGGTGTCGCCGCCGACCGCGACGCGGTGCTCGAACAGCCCGCGCAGCGCGGCAACGCTGGACAGCGGCCGGTGCTCCAGGCGCGCGATGTGTATGTCGCCCCAGCGCAGGCCGAGCACGTCGCGGCCGCTCGACTGGGTGAGCTCGGCCACCGCCGCGTCGAGCGTCTCGGCCGCCAGCTGCGCACAGGTCTCTATGCGCCGCGTGTCCTGGCGGTCGCACCAGTCGCGCACGCGGGCGCGGCCGGCCAGGACGTTGAGCAGGGCCTGCGTCATCTCGCTGCGCTCGACAGTCTGCGCGGCGAGCTCGCCGAGGTCGTCGGCGAACACCGCAAGGCGCAACTTGCGCAGCCAGGCGTGCAGCAGCAGCGGCTCGGGGGCGTTGGCAGCCATGTTGCCGTCCCAGCCTTGCAGGCGCGCGAGCGCGATCCGCGCGGCCTCCGTGTCGGGCTTCACCTCGCCGAGTGCGGCGATCAGCGCGCGCGCCGCGAGCGACTGCGTGTCAATCTGGATCGCCTGCATCGACTTCAGGTCGTGCATGCGGTGCGCATCGAGCAGCTGCTCGATGCGCTGCGCGCGGAACGGGGTGGCGTAGTCGTAGCCGAGCCGGTGCGGATAACCGGCCGGCAGCGCATTGTTGTTGGCGGTGGCGATCGCGCCGCTAGGCGGATTGAGCAGGCGCGGCAGTTGCGTGCCGGGAAGGGTGCCGGTCCAGTCGTAGCGCGGCTGCCAGCCCGGCGCCGGTGCAACGCCGGCGTAGTCGTGGTCGGCGCCGCGCAGCGGATAGCGGCCCGTGAGCTGCAGGCCGATGTCACCGGTGCGATCGGCGAACACCACGTACTGATGGGTCAGGGTCCAGCCGTCGAGCGCGCTTTGCACTTCGGCGGCATTGCGCGCGCGGTTGAGGGCGCGCGCCGCGGCCACGGTGCGGTCGCCCGGCAGCGCCGCGCCCCAGCGCAACGCGAGCACGTGTTTGCGCGCATCGAGCGTGGCATCGACCGGGCCCAGCACGCCGCTGAGCACCGGCCCGTGGCGCGTGCGGCGCACGGAGAGCTGGACGTCGGCGCCGCCGCGCACCTTGATGGTCTCGGTGGACTGCTCGAAGCGGGCGTAGCCGTCGGGCGTCTGGTACTCGGCGGGGTCGGCCGGATTGACGCGCTCGAGGTAGAGGTCGGAGCCGTCGCCATAGGCGGACGTGGCGCCCCAGGCCACGTGCGCGTTGCGGCCGAGCATCACCCACGGCAGCCCGGGCAGCGTCGCGCCGCCCGCTTTCAGGTCCGGCGCATCGAGCCGCGCGAAATACCAGATCGTCGGCGTGGTGAGCGCCAGGTGCGGGTCGTTGGCGAGCAGCGGCTTGCCGCTGGCGCTGCGGCTGCCGGCCACGACCCAGTTGTTGGAGCCGATGCCCTCGCCCACGCCAAAGCCCGCAAACGATGGCAACGCGGCCAGCCGCGCCGCGTCGTCGAGCAGGGCGCTCGACGCGGGGGCGGCGCCAGCACCTGGCCTGGCAGCGTCCGCAAACACGCCCATCAGCCGGTACTGGGCCGGGTAGTCGGTGGTGGGCACCACCGGGTCGGTGCCGGGCGGGGGCCGCAGGTCATTGATCTCGGCCAGCGAGAAGCGCGCGGCCAGCCGCAGCCGCGCCAGCTCGTCGCGCCACTCCTGCGACAGGTCGAGCGCCATCAGCATCGCCCAGCCGGCGCTGTCGAGCGCGGTCCACGGTTCGGGCGCCGGCGCGCGCGTCAGCAGGAACTCCGGCGGCAGCGGTCCGGTGCGGTTGGCGAGCGCGGCATTGATGCCGGCGACATAGGTCTCGAGGAGCGCGCGCGTGTCGGCGTCCATCGCGTCGAGCAACGCCTGCGCCTGGCGCTGGATGCCGAGCGTGCGCAGGAAGCGATCGGTATCCAGCCCCGCCGGGCCGACCAGTTCGGCCAGCCGGCCTTGCGCGATGCGGCGGTTGAAGTCCAGCTGCCAGAGCCGGTCCTGCGCGTGGGCGAAGCCGAGCCCGAACAGCACGTCGGCCTCACCGGTGCCGGTGATGAGCGGGATGCCGTGCGTGTCGCGCTCGATCCTGACCGGCGCTGCAAGCCCCGCCACGCGCAGCGTGCCTTCGTAGACGGGCAGGCTCGCCTGCCGGTACCACAGCAGCAGGCCGAGCAGCAGCACCAGCAGCGTCAGCAGGCTGCCACCGAACCATTGCAGCAGGCGTTTCATGCGGGGTGGCAGCCGGTGGCCGGGCTCAGGCGCCGTAGCGGCGCAGGCCGTCGAGGTCTTCGATCACGATCGAACCGTACTCCACGCGCAGCAGGCCTGCCTGCTGCAGGGTCTGCAGGGCCTGGTTGACGCGCTGGCGCGAGATCCCGGCGAGGTGGCCGATCTCCTCCTGCGAGACCTCGATGCGCGCGTCCATGCCCGGGTACAGCACCGGGTTGAACAGCCCTGCCACGCAGCGCGCGACGCGCGCGTCGGGGTCGTGCAGGCGCTGCGATTCGAGCATGCCGATGAACTGCCCGAGCCGCTCATTGATCTGCACCAGCAGGTAGCGGTTGAACGGGATGCTGGTGTTCAGCAGCCACTCGAACGTGCGGCGGGGGATGCGCGCCGCGCGCGAGGGCCGCAAAGCGACCACGTCGTAGCGGCGCGGCTCGGTCTTCAGCAGGCTGCCTTCGCCGAACCAGCTGCCGGCGGGCATGTTGGTGAAGGTGGCGCTCTTGCCGTCGGGCGTGGTGACGATCATCTTGAAGAAGCCGTCGAGCACGCCGAACCAGGCATCGACCGGTTCGCCGTTGCGGCACAGGTAGCCGCCTTCAGCCACGTCCATCGCGCTCGACTCGGCGACCACCCGCGCCAGATGGTCGGCCGGCAACAGCGAGCCCCACTGGGTCGCACGCAGGAACTGATGGAGGGTCTCTGTGGGCACGGGAGCGGACACGGGTGATACCCGATTGTGCGGTCGCACATCGATTGTCAGGGCGCGACCCGCATTCTGGCGCGGGATTGTCGTTGCGGCGACAGCACCGCGGGCTTCAACGGGCTACCTTCGCGGCTCCGTTGCAGCGATGATTGCTCCGGACCGGATCGCGCAGCAGCCGCCAGAGCACCGCGCCCGATCGGAAACAGCCAGGAGACAACGCATGGCAATGCCGGGGCCGGACCTTGCGGCGGCCGACACCTTTCCTCGCCTGCTGATGTATCACGCCCACTGGCGTGACAAGCATCCGGCGTTGCGCGAGAAAAACCTGGGCATCTGGCAGACCTTCACCTGGTCGCAGACGGCGGCCGAGGTGAAAAAGCTTGCCGCCGGTCTGCACCTGCAGGGCTTCCGGCGCGGCCAGCACCTGGCGATCATCGGCGAGAACCGCCCGCGGCTGTATTTCGCGATGATGGCGGTGCAGTGCCTGGGCGGCATCCCGGTGCCGATGTACCAGGACGCGATCGCCGGCGAGATGGTCTATGTGTTCGACAACGCCGAGATTGCCTACGCCATCGTCGAAGACCAGGAGCAGGTCGACAAGTTGCTGGAGATTCGCGCGCAGCACCCGGCGCTGACCCACATCTTCTACGACGAACCGCGCGGCCTGCGCCATTACACGCAGCCGGGCCTGCTGCCCTACGACGAGCTGCAACGGCTGGGCGAGGGGCTGCTGTCGGTGCAGCCGAACTTCGTCGACGAGGAGATCGCCAAGGGCTCGACGCAGGACACGGCGGCGCTGTTCTACACCTCGGGCACCACCGGCAAGCCCAAGGGCGTGGTGCAGACGCATGCGTCGCTGATCGACCGCGCACGCGTGTGCACCGAGATGGAAGGCCTGAACGTCTACGAGGACGTGCTGGCCTACCTGCCGATGGCCTGGATCGGCCAGAACATCTTCTCTTACGCGCAGGCCCTGGCCACTGGCTACACGGTCAACTGCCCCGAGTCGCCGAGCACGGTGATGAACGACCTGCGCGAGATCGGGCCGACCTACTACTTCGCGCCGCCGCGCGTGTTCGAGGGCATGCTGACGCAGGTGTCGATCCGCATGGAAGACGCCAGCCGCCTCAAGCGCGCGATGTACGAGTACTTCATGGGCGTGGCGCGCCGCGTGGGCGGCAGCATCCTCGACGGGCAGGCCGTGGGCTTTGGCGACCGCGTGCTGTACGCGCTCGGCAACCTGTGCGTGTACGGCCCGTTGCGCAACGTGCTCGGCATGAGCCGCGTCAAGGTGGCCTACACGGCAGGCGAGGCGATCGGCCCCGACCTGTTCTCCTTCTACCGCTCGATCGGCATCAACCTCAAGCAGCTGTACGGCTCGACCGAGACCGCGGTGTTCGTCTGCGTGCAGCCCAACGGCCAGGTGCGCGCCGACACGGTGGGCCCGCCGATCAAGGGCGTCGAGGTGCGCATCACCGACACCGGCGAGATCCTGCTCAAGAGCCCGGGCCTGCTGAAGGAGTACTACAAGAACCCGCAGGCCACCGCCGAGGTGCTCGATGCCGACGGCTGGTACCACACGGGCGACGCCGGCTGGCTCGACACCGATGGCCACCTGAAGATCATCGACCGCGCGAGCGACGTCGGCCAGCTGGCCGACGGCACGCTGTTCGCGCCCAAGTACATCGAGAACAAGCTCAAGTTCTTCCCGTTCATCAAGGAAACGGTGGTGTTCGGCCACCAGCGCACCCAGGCCACCGCGTTCATCAACATCGACTTCGAGGCGGTCGGCAACTGGGCCGAGAAGCGCGGTCTGCCGTATGCCGGCTACATCGACCTAGCCGGCAAGCCCCAGGTGCTGGACCTGATCAACGAGTGCGTGGAGAAGGTCAACGTCGACCTGGCAGCCGACCCGCGGCTGGCCAACTCGCAGATCCACCGCTTCCTGATCCTGCACAAGGAACTCGATCCCGACGACGACGAACTGACCCGCACGCGCAAGGTGCGGCGCCGCTTCATCCAGGAGAAGTACGGCGTGCTGGTGGAGGCGCTGTACGAAGGCAAGACCGAGCAGTACATCGAGACGCAGGTGAAGTTCGAGGACGGACGCACCGGCACGATCAACGCGACCCTGAAGATCCGCGCAGTGAAGACTTTCGCCCCGGTGCGGCAGGCGGCATGAAGTCCAAGGGCCTGCTCGCGGTGCTGTCCCTGGTGGCGGGCATTCCGATGCTCGCCTACGGCCTGACCACCGGCGCCTGGCTGCTGATCCTCGTGGGCCTGGCGCTGGAACTGGTGTTCCTGTTCCTCGCCTGGGAGTGGCTGTCCGGCGCCAGCAAGCCGATGGGCGCGGAAGCGACGATCAAGCCCGCGGCGAACGCGGCGTGGTCGATGAAGGACGAGCCGGTGCGGCCGGCCTCGGCTAACGAAGAGAAGAACTAGATGGCCAATCGCAACATCGGCGACGTGATCCTGAAGGTCGACGGCATTTCGCTCGCCTTCGGCGGCGTGAAGGCGTTGACCGACATCTCGTTCGACGTCCGCGAGCACGAGATCCGCGCCATCATCGGCCCCAATGGCGCCGGCAAGAGCTCGATGCTCAACTGCATCAATGGCGTCTACTCGCCGCAGCAGGGCTCGATCACGCTGCGCGGCAAGTCCTTCAGCGAGATGACGCCGCACCGCGCCGCGACCATGGGCATCGCACGCACCTTCCAGTCGCTCGCGCTGTTCAAGGGCATGAGCGTGCTCGACAACATCATGTCGGGGCGCAACCTGCGCATGAACACCAACATCCTGCTGCAGGCGCTGCGCATCGGCCCAGCAGAGAAGGAAGAACTGGCGCACCGCGCCGTCGTCGAGAAGATCATCGACTTCCTCGAGATCCAGGCCTACCGCAAGACGCCGGTCGGGCGCCTGCCCTACGGCCTGCAGAAACGCGTCGACCTCGGCCGCGCGCTGGCGATGGAGCCGACGCTGCTGCTGCTCGACGAGCCGATGGCCGGCATGAACACCGAGGAGAAGCAGGACATGTGCCGCTTCATCCTCGACGTGAACGACGAGTTCGGCACCACCATCGTGCTGATCGAGCACGACATGGGCGTGGTGATGGACATCTCGGATCGCGTGGTGGTGCTCGATTACGGCAAGAAGATCGGGGACGGCACGCCGGACCAGGTGCGCGCCAGTCCCGAGGTGATCTCGGCTTATCTCGGCGTGGCGCACTGAGGGCGGCGGCGATGATGAAGCTGAAGAAGAACTGGCCGATCACCGCGCTGAGCGTGCTGATCCTGATCGGCATGGCGGTGCCGCTGGCCTCGGGGCAGAGCGCGCCGGGCTTCTACCTCGAGGTGCTGATCGGCGGCCTGATGGCGGGCGTGCTGTATTCGCTGGTGGCGCTGGGCTTCGTGCTGATCTTCAAGGCGAGCGGCGTGTTCAATTTCGCGCAGGGCGCGATGGTGCTGTTCGCGGCGCTCGCGCTGGCGCGGCTGTCCGAAGTGATGCCGCTGTACGTGGCCTTCGGCCTGTCGATCCTCATCATGATCGTGTTCGCCTGGGTGGTGGAGCGTCTGGTGCTGCGCCATCTGGTCAACCAGGAGGGCGTAGTGCTGCTGATGGCCACGCTCGGCGTGACCTATTTCCTCGACGGTTTCGGCCAGACCCTGTGGGGCAGCGACATCTACAAGATCGACCTGGGCCTGCCCAAGGAACCGATGATCCTGGCGCAAGGCGTGTTCGAGGGCGGCATCCTGATCGGCAAGGAAGACCTGTTCGCCACCGCCATCGCCGCGCTGCTGGTGCTGTGCCTGGCCGTGTTCTTCCAGAAGACACCGACCGGTCGTGCGCTGCGCGCGGTGGCCGACGATCACCAGGCCGCGCAGTCGATCGGCATTCCGCTGAACCGCATCTGGGTCATCGTGTGGGCGGTGGCCGGTTTCGTGGCCCTCGTGGCCGGGATGATCTGGGGTGCCAAGCTCGGCGTGCAGTTCTCGCTGCAGCTGATCGCGCTGAAGGCGCTGCCGGTGGTGATCCTCGGCGGGCTAACGTCGGTGCCGGGCGCCATCCTCGGCGGGCTGATCATCGGTGTCGGCGAGAAGTTCGCCGAGGTCTTCCTCGCCCCCGTTCTGAGCGCGCAATTCGGCCTGGCCGGCGGCGGCATCGAGTACTGGTTTGCCTACGTGCTGTGCCTAGTCTTCCTGCTGGTGCGGCCGGAAGGCCTGTTCGGCGAGAAGCACATCGACCGCGTGTAGGCGCAGAAGGCAAAGACGATGCTCTACCGCGAAAACGGGCAGTTCAAGACAACCTACCGGTCGGACCAGCAGATGCTGCCAATCCGGCAGGACCGGCTGTTCATGATCGCCCTGCTGATGGTGGCCTTCCTGGTGGTACCGCTGGTGACGTCTGACTACGTGTTCCGCGCGCTGATCGTGCCGTTTCTGATCCTGACGATCTCGGCCCTCGGCCTGAACATCCTGGTCGGCTACTGTGGCCAGATCTCGCTCGGACAGGCCGGTTTCATGGCGGTCGGCGCCTACGCCGCCTACAACCTGGTGGTGCGCCTTCCGGAGATCAACTTCCTGGTCGCGCTGGTGCTGTCCGGCGGCATCGCGGCGCTGGTGGGGATCGTGTTCGGCATCCCCAGCCTGCGCATCAAGGGGCTGTATCTGGCGGTGGCCACGCTGGCGGCGCAGTTTTTCCTCGACTGGCTGTTCATCCGCGTCAAGTGGTTCACCAACAACTCCGCCTCGGGCTCGGTATCGACCTCGCCGATCGAGGTGTTCGGCTGGGTGATCGACCGGCCGGTCGACAAGTACTGGTTCGTGCTGGCGATCGTGGTGGTCATGACGCTGGCCGCCAAGAATTTGGTGCGCTCGGCGATCGGCCGCTCCTGGATGGCGATCCGCGACATGGATGTCGCCGCCAGCGTGATCGGCATCCGCCCGGTACACGCCAAGCTGACTGCGTTCGCGGTGTGCTCGTTCTACGCGGGGGTCTCCGGCGCGCTGTGGGGCTTCGTGCACCTGGGCGCATGGGAGCCGCTGGCTTTCAACATCAACGTCAGCTTCAACCTGCTGTTCATGATCATCATCGGCGGCATGGGGTCGCTGCTGGGCAGCTTCTTCGGCGCCGCGTTCATCGTGGTTCTGCCGCTGCTGCTGAACCAGGCCCCAGGCTGGTTCGGCATCGACATCTCGACCGCGCTGATCTCTCACCTGGAATTCATGATCTTCGGCGCGCTGATCGTGTTCTTTCTGATCGTCGAGCCGCACGGGCTGGCCAGGCTGTGGGCGATCGGCAAGGAAAAGCTGCGGCTGTGGCCGTTCCCGCACTAAGTTGAGCGCGCGAAAGTGCAAACCTACTTTCGCGCGATGAGTCAGAGAAAGTTCGGTGGCAAAGCCACACGATCTTTCTGAAGGAACCGCAACGCAAGGGATCGACCCGAGCGCGGTAGGAGAAGGTGTCGGCTTGCCGGCGCTGCGTTCAACCAAGGAGACAAGACCATGGCAATTTCGCTTCGACTGAAGGCGATGCTGGCGGCGGCGGGAATCGCTGTCGTCGCATCGCTCGGCACGACGCCCGATGCGGCCTTCGCCCAAGCCAAGGGCGCGGCTGCGAAAGGGCCGATGGAACAGTTCTTTCCGGTGCTGGTGTATCGCACCGGCCCCTACGGCCCGAACGGCACGCCCTGGGCCAACGGCTTCGTCGACTACCTGAAGCTCGTCAACAGCCGCGACGGCGGCATCAACGGCGTGAAGATCACGTTCGAGGAATGTGAGACCGGTTACGCCACCGATCGCAGCGTCGAGTGCTACGAACGGCTCAAAGGCAAGGGCCCGACCGGCGCGACATCATTCAATCCGCTGTCGACTGGCGCCACGTTCGCGCTGACCGACAAGGCCCCGGTCGACAAGATCCCGGTGGTGACGATGGGTTACGGCCGCAGCGAGTCCGCTGATGGCGAAGCCTTCCCCTGGAACTTCCCGCTGCTCGGCAGCTACTGGGTCGCAGCCGACGTGTTGATCCAGCATCTGGCCAAGATCAACGGTGGCTTCGACAAGCTCAAGGGCAAGAAGATCGCGCTCGTCTATCACGACTCGCCCTATGGCCGCGAGCCGATCGCGCTGCTGCAGGAGCGGTCGAAGATGCATGGCTTCGAGCTGACCACGCTGCCGGTCACCCACCCGGGTGTCGAGCAGAAGGCGGCCTGGCTGCAGATCCGCCAGAACCGTCCGGACTACGTGCTGCTGTGGGGCTGGGGCGTGATGAACTCGGCGGCGATCCGCGAGGCGGTGGCCACCGGCTTCCCGCGCGACAAGATGTACGGCGTGTGGTGGGCCGGTGCCGAACCCGATGTCGTTCCGACAGGTGCGGACGCCAAGGGCTACCACGCACTGGCGCTGCAGCACGGCGCCGGCCGCGCCAAGGTGCATGAGGAGATCCTCAAGCACGTGCACGGCAAGGGCCAGGGGACCGGCCCGCAGGAGGAAGTCGGCCAGGTGCTCTACACGCGCGGCATGACGAACGCGATGCTGGTGGTGGAGGCGGTTCGGCGTGCGCAGGAGAACTACGGCAAGAAGCCCCTGACAGGCGAGCAGGTGCGCTGGGGCCTGGAAAACCTCGCACTGGACCAGAAGAAGCTCGACGCGCTCGGCTTTGCCGGCGTGATGCGGCCGGTGACCACCAGTTGCAAGGACCACATGGGCTCGCAGTTCGCTCGCCTGCACACGTGGGACGGCAGCAAGTGGAGCTTCTCGTCGGACTGGTACGAAGCCGACATGTCGATCCTGAAGCCGATCATCCGCCGCACCGGCGAGGCCTACGTCGCCGAGAAGAAGCTGACGATGCGCAGCTGCGCGGCCGAACTGGCCGCGCCGGCAGCCCAGCCGACCAAGGCGGCCCCCGCCGCCAAGAAGTAGCGACAACGACCGACCGGGGCGTTGCCCCGGCGGCGTTGTCGTCGCGCCGCTCGAACGGACAACGGCGTTGCCGATGCCGTTCAGCGGCGCGGGCCTGGCGAATGAAATTCGTCAGGCCGCTTGGATCAGCGCGGCGCGCCGTGCTGATCGAAGCGAGAACCCGCAGCGAACACCCGATCCACCCGCGCCAGGCATCGCGCGTTTTCCGGGATGACCCCGTGTCCTCCACCGCCACTGCTCCCGCCCCGACCGCCGCCGCCGCCGGCGCTGCGCCGCTGCTGACCGTCAACGGCATCGAGGTCATCTACAACCACGTGATCCTCGTGCTCAAGGGCGTGTCGCTGTCCGTGCCCAAGGGCGGCATCGTCGCCCTGCTCGGTGCCAACGGCGCCGGCAAGACCACCACGCTGCGCGCGGTCTCGTGCCTGTTGAGCGGCGAGCGCGGCGAGGTCACCAAGGGCGTCATCGAGTACGAAGGCGCGAAGATCAATGCCCTGACCGCCTACGACCTGGTGCGGCGCGGCGTGGTGCAGGTCATGGAAGGGCGGCGCTGCTTCGCCCACCTGACGGTCGAGGAGAACCTGCTGACCGGCGCCTACACGCGCGGCGCCTCGCGCGGCGAGGTGGCGGCCGACCTGGAGAAGGTTTACGCCTTTTTCCCGCGCCTGAAGACGCGGCGCGCCTCGCAGTCCGGCTACACCTCGGGTGGCGAGCAGCAGATGACCGCGATCGGCCGCGCGCTGATGGCGCAGCCCAAGATGATCCTGCTCGACGAGCCGTCGATGGGCCTGGCGCCGCAGATCGTCGAGGAGATCTTCGGCATCGTGCAGGACCTCAATGCCAAGGAGGGGGTGTCGTTCCTGCTGGCCGAGCAGAACACCAACATCGCGCTGCGCTATGCGCACTACGGCTACATCCTGGAAAACGGCCGCGTGGTGATGGACGGTGCGGCGAAGGACCTGGCCGAGAACGAGGACGTCAAGGAGTTCTACCTCGGCATCTCCAAGGAAGGCCGCAAGAGCTTTCGCGACGCCAAGTTCTACCGGCGCCGCAAGCGCTGGCTGGCGTAGGGCGCTCGTGCGATGGCGAGCCGGGGCGAGCCCGCCGCACCGTGTGCGTCTCGTACCCGTGCTGACTGCCGATTGATGAACTTCGAGCGCGCCCGCCGCTTCTGCACCGCGTTGCCCGCAGCCACGCAGGACGTGAAGTGGGGCGCGGACCTGTGCTTCTCGGTGGGCGGCAGGATGTTCGCGGTCACCTGGCTGAAGTCCGGCAAGGCGCAGGGCTTCAGCTTCAAGGTCGACGATCACCGCTTCCTCGAACTGACCGATCGTGCCGGCATCGTGCCGGCGCCCTATCTCGCGCGCGCCAAGTGGGTGCAGGTGCAGGCGGCCGACGCGCTGACCGATGCCGAGGCCGCGGCGCTGCTGGCGCGCTCGCATGCGTTGGTGGCGGCGCGGCTCACCCGCAAGCTGCAGCGCGAACTGGGATTGCTGTACTAGGACCGGAACCGCCATGCCCGACCATTTCGATGCCCGCGAAACGCGCGATCCCGCGGCCCGCGAGGCCGACCTCCTGCAACGGCTGCCCGGCCTGATCGAGGCCGTGCTTGCCGCCCCTGGCTGGCGGCAGCACCTGGGGGCGATCGATGCGCAGGCGATCACCTCGCGCGCCGCGCTGGCCCGCCTGCCGGTGCTGCGCAAGCCCGACCTGATCGGACTGCAGAAGGCGGCGCCGCCTTTCGGCGGCTTCGTGCCCGGCATGCCGGCGTCGCTGGCCGCGTTCACTCGCGTGTTCACCTCGCCCGGGCCGATCTACGAACCGGAAGGCCGGCATGACGACGCCTGGCGCACGGGCCGCGCGCTGTTCGCCGCCGGCCTGCGCGCCGGCGACCTCGTGCTCAACACCTTTTCCTATCACCTGACGCCCGGCGGCTTCATCTTCGACGCGGGGGCACGCGCGGTCGGCTGCGTGGTGATTCCGGCCGGCCCCGGCAACACCGAGCAGCAGCTCGACCTGATCGAGCATCTGCGGCCATCCGCCTATGTCGGCACGCCCGACTTCCTCCACATCCTGTTCGAGGCCGCCGACAAGGCGGGCCGCGACCTGCGCTGCATCCAGCGCGCGGTGGTCTCGGGTGCCGCTTTTCCGCCGAGCCTGCAGGCCCAGCTCAAGGCGCGCGGCATTGATGCCTATCAGCTCTACGCGACAGCCGACCTCGGCATGGTCGCCTACGCGACGCCGGCGCGGCAGGGCCTGGTGCTGGCCGAGGACGTGCTGCTGGAGATCGTCAAGCCCGGCACCGGCGAGCCGGTGCCCGATGGCGAGGTGGGCGAAGTGGTGGTCACCTCGTTCGACCCTCATCACCCCTGGATCCGCCTCGCGCTGGGCGACCTGTCCGCAGTATTGGCCGGTCTGTCGCCCTGCGGTCGCACCAACACGCGCATCAAGGGCTGGATGGGGCGCGCCGACCAGACCACCAAGGTCAAGGGCATGTTCGTGCGGCCCGAGCAAGTGGCCGACATCGGCCGGCGCCACGCCGAGCTCGGCCGCCTGCGCCTGGTGGTCGGCCGCCAGGGTGAAGCGGACGTGATGACCCTGAAGGCCGAATGCAGCGCCGCTGCAGTCGCCGGTGCCGACCTGGCCAGCGCCGTCGCCGACACGCTGCGCAGCGTGACCAAGCTCGGCGGCAAGGTCGAGCTGGTGGCGCCCGGCAGCCTGCCCAACGACGGCAAGGTGATCGACGACCAGCGCAGCATCTAGTGCGACCCTGGGAGCCCCCTGCCACGGCAGGCGATTCGCCGCAGCGCGAGGAAATGAAAAACGCCGCACTGAGCGGCGTTTTTCGTTCGGGGCGCCGCGCGATCAGAACCGCGCGCCTTGCGTCAGCGCCGGCGCGCCGACGCCGTGGCAGGCGC
Organism: Burkholderiaceae bacterium; assembly: GCA_034522655.1. GTDB lineage: Bacteria > Pseudomonadota > Gammaproteobacteria > Burkholderiales > Burkholderiaceae_F > JALHMQ01. The sequence continues at coordinate 165,352 of JAXHLD010000036.1, read as the reverse complement.
CGCGGCTTTCGGCGCAGCCTTCTTGGCGGGTGCCGCCTTGGCAGCCTTCGCTGCGGGCTTGGCTGCTTTGGCAGCCGGTTTCACCACCTTCGCGGCAGGCGCCTTGGCCACGGCCTTCGGCGCCGCCGCTGGCGCCGGCTTGGCGACCGGCTTCGCGGCCGGCTTGGCCACCGCCGCCCCGGATCTGAGCAGCGACTTGGCCCGGATCACCGGCGCCGGCGGCGGCGGGGGCGGCAAGGTGGGCTTCAGGCTGATCGTCTGGCGCGGCGGCGGCGGCGTGGCCGCCTCTTCCTTGATCGACCACAGCTTCAGCAACTCGGCTTGGGTCGGGATGGTGCCGGCGGTCGCCCGCACCCGGCGCGCGGCCACGGAGTCGCGCACGATCTTTTCCACCACGTCCAGCGGCAGCCGGTTCAGGTCGGAAAACTTGATGAAGCTGCGCTTGATGTCGACGCCGGTGATGGCGTCCTTGTGCTTGACGACCACGTCCTGCTCGGCCACGTACAGCGACATGTGGCGCTTGCCCGACTCCAGCGCGAACAGCGGCCCGTCGAGCTCGTAGAAGGCCAGGCCGTAGCGCATGCTCTCGCGCACGCCGCGGGCCGAGCGACGGATCATGCTGCACACACGCGCCATGGCAACCCGCCGGTCCGGCGGCAGGTCGCGCAGGTACGCGCCGACGGTGGTGGGCTGGTTCGCGGCGAGGTTCGCGGCCGTGGTGCTGGCGGCTGATACTGTCATGGATGCATTCCCCAGGCGGGCGTGGACGCTGCCAACTCGCCATTTTACCGGAATGCGGCCACTCGCTTAGGGCCGACCCGGAGCGCGCCGCGCACCGGGCCTGCCGCGCCGGAGACCCGCCGATGCCCCTTGCCCCGCTGCTGACCGATGATGAGGCCGACCCGCGCGCCCGCGCGGTGTTCGATGACATCCGCCGCACCCGCCAGTCGGACCACGTCAACAACATCTGGCGCGCGCTGGCCAATGACCCGCCGCTGCTGGAGACGACCTGGGCGCAGGTCAAGCAGGTGATGGCGCCGGGCGCGCTCGACCCGCTGACCAAGGAACTGATCTACATCGCGATCAGCGCCGTCAACAACTGCGCGTATTGCATGCATACGCACACCCACGCCGCGCGCGCCAAGGGCATGACGGACGCCATGCACGCCGAACTGCTGCAGGTGCTGGCGCTGGCCTCGCAGACCAACCGGCTGGCGATCGCGCTGCAGGTGCCGGTGGACGAGCGCTACCGGCTGCCGCCGGCGTAATGCATCTCCACGAGCCCGTGCGCATGCGCTTGTACGCCAAGCAGGCGCAGCGGCCGGCGTGCGCGCGCCGGCGGCCAGAGCGGCACGCCGCGCCCGAGCCGCACCGGCACGACGAACAGCCGGTAGGCGTCGATCAGGTCCGCCTCGACCAGCGGATGGATCACCGCCCGCCCGCCGACCACGAACACGTCGCGCCCCGGCGTATCCCGCAGCCGGCGCACCACCTCGGCCACCGGTTCATCGGTGAAGCGCACGTGCTCGTCGCGCTGGCCGGCGCGCTGGTGCGACCAGACGATGCCGTCGGTGCCCGCATACGGATACGGCGGATGCGCCTGCACGAAGCGGTAGGTCGTGTGACCCATCAGCACGGTGTCGACGCCGGCGACGAACGCGGCGTAGCCGAAGTCCGCCGCCGGCGTGGGATCGGGGTCGCCGCCGGAATCGCTGGCCGGCAGCCAGCTCAGGTCGCCGTCGTCGCCGGCGATGAAGCCGTCCAGCGAGTGTGCGATGTACAGAACGACGCGTCGCATCGGATGCCGACACGGGCAGCGCGCGCTCAGCCCTTCTGCAAGCGCCGCATCATCGCTTCGCGCTCCGGGTAGCGCACGCAGTCGACCTGCGCCAGCGACGCGGTGATGAACTTCTGCGTGGCCGGATCGACCCGCAGCACGGCGGTCGCGGAAGTCAGCCGCAGCTCGTTGCCGGCGGGCTTCCACTTGGCGCCGGCGACCACGAACCCGCTGTCGTTCGCGTTGCGGCCGACGCACTGCACGCTCACGCTCTCGCCGGCCGTCTCGCCCGGCCAGCGCCGCTCGTCGGTCACCTGGAACCGCAGCCGCGCCTGGTTGGCGGCCACCATCTCAATCGTCGTGCGGCGCACGGCCCAGGTGCGCGTCTCGCCGTCGCACGCCACGATCCAGACCTCGAGGTCCGAGTTGCCCATGCGCCCACGCCAGCTCGGCTCGATCTGGCAGCCGGGCGGCATCTGCAGTCCGGCGCCAGGCTCGCTGTAGACCGGCCGCCCGACGTAGGAGGCGACCGCGGCCGGCGCCTGCGCCGCCGCGCCCACGGCGGCCAGCAAAAGCATGGCCGCGACAGACACGCGTCCGGATCCGCACACTCGCAACGAGAACATCGACATGGGAACGAACCTTAGCGCGGCCGGTAGAAAACGAATTCGGCGGTGAAGTCGACCCTGAGCAGCTGATTCAACTGTTTGGGGTCGCACTTCGGCGGCGGCATGCCGCCGCTGGTATTGACGCGCTGCACGTAGGTGATGCCGGTAAAGGCGCCCTGGCCGAACGAGCGCGTCGACAGCAGCAGCCAGCGCAGGTCTGCATCGCGCGGCGCGGCGTCCGAGGCCAGCACCTTGCCGAGCAGGCGGCTGCCATCGACATGCTCGAAGCTGAAGTCGCCGCCGTGCCGAGCCACCAACGCACCCTTCACGTCCACGAGTTCAGCCTCGGGCAGCCGGTACCACCAGCCGAGGTCACCGTCGCGCCGCTCGCAACGGAACACCTGCACGCCGCGCGCGGCAAAGCGCAGCACCGGCAGCTGGTCGTCCGGCACCCTGATCTTGCTGAACAGGCCGAGCGATGGCGGCTGCGCCGGCGTGGTCGGCTGGCCAGGTACCGGCGGCTGGCCGGACGTCAGCGGACCCGGGCCCTGCGGCACGGCCGCACAGGCGGCCAGCAGCAGCGCGGTAGCCAGCAGCGCGAGGCGTGATGCGAGCGATCGGAGTTCGAGAGCAGCGTTCATGGCATGCCGCCACAGCAAGGGAACGCGTCATTGTGGCCGATCGGCCATGCGCCCGGCGTGCGCGACCAACCCGCAAACAGGCGGGCCAACCTGCGGGCCGACCTCAGGCGCCCGGTTCGGCGTTGCGCACCTCGCCGTCGACCAGCGCCGCGGCACCCGCCGCGACCAGCTCGGTCACCAGGCGGCGGACGAACTGGTCGAACGGCTGTTCGAAGTAACGCGCATTGATCAGCGTGAGATAGCGCGCCTGCGCGAAGTGCGCGATGAGCGCGTCGAGCGGCACGCGCTGCCGGTCCAGCAACCAGAACTTGATCAGCACGCGCGCCACCTGCCGCGCATTGCGCGCCGGATCCGCAGACAGCGCGGCGAGCCGCGCCTGCGCGCGCGCCAGCGCGCCCGCGACGTCGGTGAACGGCGCGCCGTGGCCGGGAATCACCACGCGCGGCGCGTGGCGCTCGATCAGTTCCAGCGCGGCGCGCTGCTCGGCGAACCCCGACTCACCCTCGATCTCCGGAAAGATCGCGCCGAAACCGTTCTCCCACAGCGCGTCGGCCGAGGTCAGGATGCGGTGCTCGGCGTTGAGCAGCATCACCATGTGCGGGTCATGGCCGGGCGCAGCCAGCACTTCCCAGCGCAGGCCGCCGAGCTGCAGTACGTCGCCGTCGTCCAGTAACGCGTCGTACATGAAACGATCGCAGCGCTGGCCGGTCGGCGCGTAGGTCAGCGCGTCGACGTCCCACGCGGCCACCGCCGCCGCGAGCCCCTTCGGCATCGCGATCGTGCAGCCGGCATCGGCAAAGCGCGCCTGCAGCGTCGCGTTGCCACCGACGTGATCCGAGTGCAGATGCGTGTTGACGATGCGCGTCAGCGGGCGCTCTCCCCGCAGCCGGTCGAGCAGCGCCACGGTCTGCGCTGCATGCGAGGCATAGCCGGTGTCGACGATCGAGACCGCTTCGCCATCGTCGAACACGATGTTGTTGGACGACAGCCAGCCGCGCTCGAGCACGGTCATCGTCGCGGGCAACGGGGTCGACATCAGCGGGCCGGAAATATGCTGGCCGCCCGATCGAACGCGGCGGACCGGCGCGGGCTCGAGGCGGCCGACACGCTAGCGCGCGACGGCGGCGCGCCGCCCGGGCAACGCTGCGATGACGGCGCGCTTCTCGTCATCGTCGTACAGGCCCCAGTGCGCGATCTCGTCGATCGTGCGAAAGCAGCCATCGCACAGCCCGTTCGTCACGCTCATCTTGCAGACGGACACGCAGGGCGAGGCCACGCCGCTCGCCGGCAGCGCAGGGCCGGCCGTGGCAACGGAAAAGAGGGGACGCGGACGCAGCGACATCGATCGACTTTCTGGTTGCAGCGAATTTTCGCACGCTGCCGCGTCCCGACTGCACTCGACGCCGCCGACCCTGCGCCCGTCGCGGCCTTAGCAAACTCTTAGCAATGCCTTACAGAACATTTAGCAACGCGCGCGCGGCCCGGTTCCTACAGTTCATCCGTCCCCGGCGCCCGATGCAGCGGCGCCGGCAAACACCACCCTCCAGGAGAGGCACCCGATGAGCCCGACCCGCTTCGACATGTACGCATTCATCCACAAGGCCCTGCGCGCGATGATGGCCGATGCCCTGGTCGCGCTCGGAAGGCTCGACGTCAACGAGGAGGAGGACCTGGCGCAGACGCTGGCCCGGCTGCGCGCGCTGCTGGCTGCCTGCAGCAGCCACCTGCAGCACGAGGAGGACTTCATCCACCCGGCGATCGAGGCAAGGAGGCCCGGCGCGGCCCGCGTCACCGCCGACGATCATCGCCATCATCGCGATCAGATCGCGGCCCTCGAGAGCGCCATCCACGCGCTCGAGCAGGCCAGCCTCGGCCAGCGCGCCGCGCTGGCCCATGCGCTGTACCTGGAACTGGCGGCGTTCATCGCCGACAACCTGCAGCACATGCAGGTCGAGGAGCGCGACAACAACGCCGCGCTGCAGGCAACCTACACCGACGAGGAGCTGCTGGCGATCCACGACCGCCTGGTCGGGTCGATCCCGCCGCAGGAGATGGCCGCTGCCCTGCGCTGGATGCTGCCCAACCTGTCGGCACCGGAGCGCGCCAAGCTGCTCGGCGGCATGGCGCTGTCGCTGCCGCGCGCGGCTTTCGATGGCGTGCTGGTGCTGGCGCGGCAGAACCTGAACCCGCGCGACTGGCTGAAACTGATGATGGCGCTGGGACCGATGCCGGTCGCGGCGTAGCCACGACCGGCATCGGTCCGGCGACTGCGTCGCGGGACATCACTGTTGATGCAGCGCTTATGGGGGGCGGGCGGGGGGGGCGGCGGGGCGGTCGTGGGGGGGGGGGGGGGGGCTTCCGGGGGCTGCCGTCCTCCGGTCGCCGTGGCTGGAAGAGAGAGTAGGGTAGTGTGCGCCCCCCTCTGGACGCCCCCCAACGGCATCTGCTTGCGGAGGGCGGTCTCTGCGCTACCCCTCCAGCAGGCGCACCGGCCGATCGACGCGCAGCCGGAAGCGCCCGCGGCCGGTCTTCTCGATGGCGATGAAGGGACAGCGCTCCGCCAGGCGCCGCTGCAGCAGGATCAAGCGCGCCTCTAGGTTGTCGGCGATGTCCGGCAGCTTCAAGGTCGGGTCCAGGCGCAGCTCGCGGTTGGTGAACTCGTCGCGGCGACCCGCCGACACGTCGTTGACGAGTTTCCAGAAGATCGCGCCGGCCACGCCCTTGATCAGGTAGTCGTCGTCGATGAAGACGCTGTCGTTGACGCGATAGCGGCGGACGACGACCGGCGTGCTGTCGGTCAGCGCGCCGCTCCCGACCGCGGGCGCGCCGCCGTTGGCCCCGGCGCGCGATTCGTCCGGCGACTCCGCGGCGGTCTGCAGCGCGGCAATGGTGGCGCCGAGATGCGTGGCGACCGCCATCAACGCATCCTCGTCGTCGTACGAGAAGCTGCCCGGAACCTCGCTCTCGACGTACAACACCCCCACCACGCGCCGGCCGAGGACGATCGGCACCGCGAGCTGGGCCTGCGGCTCGGCCAGGCCCGGCAGCGGGATCTCGATGTCCGGCGCGTCGAGCGCGCCGCTGGCCAGCCACTGCTCGCGCATCGCCCGGCTGTAGCTGTACTCGGCGGCGAAGTGCGAGATGCGGATGGGTGTCGCCTGCGCCGCCGCCACCCCGATCACCCCCTGCCCGTACGGGATTTCGGAGCCGACGCCGGAATCTTCGTAGCCGCGCGTGGCCACCGTGTACAGGCGCGGCGGCCGCTGCGCGCAGACCTCGGCCAGCAGCACCATCGAATGTCGCACGTCCATATGCTCTTCCAGCGCCGCCAGCGCGTCGTCGAGCAGCAGCCGCAGGTCGCTGGCGACCGACAGGCGCTGGGCAATCTGCCGCAGCGCGCTCATCGCGTTGTAGCGCGGCGGCTTCAGCGGCAGCGGCGTACCCGGCAGGCGTTCGACCGCGAGCACGCGGTACACGTCGGAACCCTGCAGCTTGAAGATGCCGCTCATGCCGGTGTGCGAGGCAATGCCGGCGAGCTTGGCCTTCATGCTCTCGAACAGCGGGCCGCTCGATTCGGTGCGCAGGTACTGCAGCCGCAACAGGTAACGGCGGCCGGTGTCGATGTCGGCGGCGAACACCGTCGCCTGCGGATTGGCGAGGATGTTCTGGCGGGTCTTGTTGAAGAACTGGAACGTGAGCGCGACGTGCTCGCGATCCACGTAGTGCACCTGCGACACGTAGGTGATGTTGGGCGTGCCGTCGGGCGCGCAGCTCGCCAGCAGCGCCGGTACCGCCCCCTCGAAGCAGCCGCGGATCGCATCGAGCGAGATCGACATCGGCATCACCCTGCAAGCGGCCGGCCGGCGCCAGGCCCCGGCGTCTGCTCGAACGCAGCCACCGGCACGAAGCTCACCGCGACCAGTTGCTCCGGCTGGTGCGCGAAGTAGGTGCGGATGCCGGCCTCCTCGTAGCCGAGCCGCACCAGCTGCGCGACCGTCGCCTCCAGGTGCTGGCGCGCGTGCTCGCGGTCGGCCGGCGTCACCGCGCCGACCTCCGCGCGCAAGCCCTTGACCTGCAGCGTGCGATGCGTGGCCGGCTCCGAGAAAACCGCCGCCACCGGATGGCCGGCGCGCAGGTCGCGTACCACGTCGGCCGCGAGCTGCTGGTCCACCAGCAGCGTCAACCGCATGCGGTCAGCGCTGATGCGGCAGCCGGACACCTTGGCGATCGACGCCCGGTTGGCGGCATCGCGCGACGACAGCGCGTACGACAACGCGGTCTCCGCGATGAACCGCGCATGCTCGACATCGAGGACGGGAACGCTCGCGCTCATCGATGCACCGGATTGGCCGCTCAGCCCGCCGCGCGGTCGCGCTTGGCCGCCAGCTTCTGGTTGAAGCGCGCGGCGTCGATCACCATGCGCTCGTGCGCGCCCTCGGAGATCAGGTCATGGCCGTCGTGCGCGCGGGCGCGGAAGGTCACCTTGCGGCCGTCGACCGCGATCACCTCGCAGTCGACGGTGATCGTCAGCCCGGGCGGCGTGGCCGCGACGTGCGAGAAGTTGACGTGCGTGCCGACCGACTGCTCGGCCGGCCAGTCGAGATAAGGCTTGATCGCGAGCTGGCAGGCGCCCTCCATCAACCCGACCAGGAAGCCGGTGGCGAACACCTCCGGCATGTCCTGGAACTCCGCGAACTCCGGGTACAGCTTCGGCACGGTCTTGCTGTCGGGCACCGTGTAGGTGAACCGATGCGTGATGCCGGGTTTGAGGTGCGGCGACATGGCGGCCTGGGCGACGTGTGGGGCGTGCGCGCGACGATACTGCGGCCGCCTGCTCCGCGGCAACGCGCGCTGCAGGAACGCCGCAAGACCCGCGCGCCGCCGCCGCTCCCGACCGTACCGGTAGCATCGCCGGCTCGCCCCTCGCCCACCCCGCCTGGATGTCCGCTCCCGCCACGCCGATGCGCCGCCCGCTCGATGCCACGGCGGTCGGCTTGATGCTGCTGCTGACCATGCTCTGGGGTCTGCAGCAGGTCGCGATCAAGCTCGCGCTGCCCGGCATCTCGCCGCTGGCGCAGGCCGCGCTGCGCTCGATCTTCGCCGCGCTGCTGCTGTTCGGCTGGGCTCGGATGCGCGGCATCGCGCTGCGGCACGCCGGCGACGCCCGCAACGGCACCTTGGTCGCGGGGCTGGCGTGCGGCGCCCTGTTCGCCGGCGAGTTCATGTTCATCTACACCGGGCTCACCCACACCACTGCCTCGCGCATGGTGGTGTTCGTCTACCTGGCGCCGGTCCTCACCGCGCTCGGCCTCGCCTGGCTGGTGCCGGGCGAAAAGCTCGCGCCGCTGCAGTGGGCCGGCGTGTTCACCGCGTTCGCAGGCCTGCTGCTGGCATTCGTCGACGGCTTCGCCGCACCCGGCGCCGGCACGCTGCGCGGCGACAGCTTCGGCGCGATCGCCGCGGTGCTGTGGGCCACCACCACGGTGCTGGTGCGCAAGTCCAGCCTGGCGCAGGCGACGGCAGAGAAGACGCTGTTCTACCAGCTCGGCGTGTCGGCGCTGCTGCTGCCGCTGGCCGCGTGGGCGCTGGGCGAACCCGGCGTGGTACGGCTCGATGCCGTGGTGGTGGCCAGCCTCGTGTTCCAGTCGGCGATCGTGGCCTTCGCCAGCTACCTCGCCTGGTTCTGGCTGCTGACGCGCTACCTCGCCGGCCGTCTGGCGGTGTTCTCTTTCCTCGCGCCGCTGTTCGGCGTGTTCTTCGGCGTGCTGATCCTTGGCGAGCCGCTCAGCGCGCAGTTCGTGCTCGCCGCGCTGCTGGTGGGCTCAGGCATCGCGCTGGTCAACCTGCGCCGCGCCTGACGCCGGGCGCCGCCGCGGCACGCCGCCACGCCACCCTGCGCCGCATTTGCGCCAGCGCAGATGGCGCGCACGAGGGACGGCATCCGGGGCAACACGCGATGCACGGCGCCGCCGCGCCGCGCTAGCCTTCAAGTACACGCTCGACCCTGCGCCCGCCCCCATGCATCCGGCCCTGCGCCACCTGCCCAACGCGATCACGCTGCTGCGCGCCGTGCTGATCCCGGTCATCGCGTTCACGCTGGCGCAGCGCGACTACGACAGCGCGCTGCTGCTGTTCGTCGTGTGTGCGCTGGGCGATTTCGTCGACGGCTGGCTGGCGCGCGCGTTCGACGTGCGCACCCGCTTCGGCGCGATCGCCGACCCGCTCGCCGACAAGCTCACCATGCTCACCGTCACGCTGCTGCTGGCGTGGCAGGGCTGGCTGCCCTGGTGGTTCGCGCTGCTGGTGGCCACGCGCGACGTGGTGATCGTGACCGGCGCGCTCGCCTATCACTTCCGCGTGGGCCACGTGGAGATGGCACCCACCTGGCTGTCCAAGTTCAACACCGTGCTGGAATTCAGCTTCCTCACCGGTGTGCTGGCGCTGGCTGCCGGCGTGCTCGACGAAGGCGTCTGGTGGCGCGTGCTGCTGTGGACCACGACCACGACGATCCTGCTGTCCGGCGTGCAGTACGTGGTCCTGTGGGGGCGAAAGGCCGCGCGACAGCGGACGACGATGCGGCCGGTTTCCTAACGGGTGCCGGGCTGCTTGCTCGGCGGAAGGCGAGGTTGCGGGAGCACGTCTGCACGGGTCGAACGGCGTCTCGATCGAGTTCGGCGGTTGGACACCGAGGACTGCAGGCGACCCCTTCGGCGACATTCACTGCGCCGAATTCATCGCTGCGAAGCAATCGCTCAGTCAGTGGTTGAAGCGCAGCACGAGACTCGCGGCGCCGAGCGCCTTGCCGCCCTTGAGTGCCTCCAGCACTGCGGCCTTGTCCAGCCCCGGCGGCAGCGCGCTGACTTCGAGCGAGGTGGCGATCAGCGTGAAGACGTAGTGCTGCGGCGCATTGCCACGCGGCGGGCAGGGGCCGAGGTAAGGCATGCCCACCGAATTCTTGCCGGCACTGAAGCCGGCCGGTGCGGCGACGGCCGCAGCCTCGGGCAGGCCGTTCGCCGCGGGCGCGATGCCGTAGGCGACCCAGTGGTTCACGCCCAGGCCGGCACGGCCGGCTTGGTCGTCCATCAGAATCACGAAGCTGCGCGTGGCCGCCGGCGCGCGGGCCCAGGCCAGCGCGGGCGACAGGTTCTCGCCGACGCAATTGGGGTTGTTCGGGTTCTTGCCGGCGTAGCGGGTCTCGAGTTGCGCGTTGTCTGCGCGGCCCGGCGACCACAACGCAAAGCCGAAGCCCGGGTCGCCGACCGGCGCGGCTGACATCGAGGCACAGCCCGCGAGCGCAAGCGCGGCAGCGGCCAGGCTGATGCGGCGCCGAAGATTGACGATCAGGTTCATGCAGGTCTCCTCAATACGAAATGTCGCTGAAACAACGCCGGGCGAGCGTAGTTCGTTTGAGCGCCCTTTCTCATGACCTTCGGGTGGCCAGGCCCGTCAGCCGAGGCTCCGATTGCGGTCTTTGTGGTCGACGGCTGCCCATCACGCGCCGGCGAATCCGGCTGCTCAGGTTCATCAGAAGGTTCGTCAATGTGCATGCCCTGACGAGCAGGCCGCTGTGCCCCAGTTCTGAACCCCCGGCCGCAGTCGGTGGCCGCCGACTGCCGATGGCCAAACTCCGACGCCCGCCGCATCCACCTTCGCGCTTGCCCTTCCCGTCACCGATAGAACGCCTCCACCCGCCCCTTCAACGTGATCAGCAGCGGCTTGCCTCGGCGGTCGAGGGTCTTGCCGGCAGGCACCTTGACCCAGCCTTCGCTGACGCAGTACTCCTCGACATCGTGGCGGTCCTTGTCGTTGAAGCGGATGCCGATGTCGTGCTCGAGCACGGCGGCAACGTAGTGCTTGCTGGTCGGGTCGGTCGACAGGCGATCGGGCAGCGGCGGGCGGGCGGCTTCAGTGGGGGTCGGTTCGCTCATCGTGGGCTTCCTGTGTCTCGTCGTGCTTCGTGTCTGTGATCTCTGTACCGTCGTTCAGTGTGGCAACGTGCGCTGACGCGATCTCCTACGCTGCCATCTTCGCCGCCACCGCGTTGCCGGCGCGCGCGAAGGCCTTGCGCTGGAGCACGCCGCTGATCCACTGGCCGATGCTCACGGCCTTGGCGAAGTCGATGCCGGTCTCGATGCCGAGGCCTTGCATCAGGTACAGCACGTCTTCGGTCGCCACGTTGCCGGTGGCGCCCTTCGCGTACGGGCAGCCACCGAGCCCGGCGATGCTGGTATCGAAGGTCGCGATGCCCATCTCCAGGCAGGCGTAGACGTTGGCGGTCGCCTGGCCGTAGGTGTCGTGGAAGTGCCCGCTGACGTGCTCGATCGCGTAGTGCGCGAGCGCCGCCGCCATCGCGGCCTGCGTGGCGCGCGGCGTGCCGGTGCCGATGGTGTCGGCCACGCCCACGTGCTCGACACCGATTTCCTTCATCAGCCGGGCCACGTAGCCCACCGCTTCCGGCGTCACCTCGCCCTGGTACGGGCAACCGAGCGCGCAGGAGATGGCGCCGCGGATACGGATGTGCGCGGCGCGCGCCGCCTCGCATACCGGGCGGAAGCGCTCGATCGACTCGGCGATCGAGCAGTTGATGTTCTTCTGGCTGAAGGCCTCGCTGGCAGCGCCGAACACGACGATCTCGTCGGGCCGGGTCGGCAACGACGCCTCGAAGCCCTTCATGTTTGGCACCAGCACCGAGTAGACGACGCCCGGCTTGCGACGAATGCGCGCCATCACCTCCGCGCCGTCGGCCATCTGCGGCACCCACTTGGGCGAGACGAAGCTGGTGACCTCGATGTCGGAGAAGCCGGCATCGGTGAGCCGGTCCACCAGCTCGACCTTCACGTCGGCCGGGATCATCTGCTTCTCGTTCTGCAGGCCGTCGCGCGGGCCGACATCGACGATGCGTACGCGTTGGGGCAGGGCCATGGCGGGTCTCCGCAAGCTGCGAGAGGCCATGTTAGCGGTCGAAGCCCGGACCGCCGCCACCTGCGCAGCAAGCCGGCGCATTCGAGCCTACGACGGCCCGGCTCGGCTTCGCGCGAACAAGGCAGGGGCCGCGCGCGGCGACCGCCGCCGCGACCTCACTTCAGCGCGCCCCAGGGCAGGTCGCGCGACGGCTCGTCGGTGTCGTCGCCGTTGGCTTCGAGTTCGATGCGCGCAGTGGTGACCGACGGCGCGGTCAACTGCAGCCGGCTGCCGGGAGCAGGGCCGGCGCCGGAGCGGGGGCATCCGACCCGCCACCGCAGGCGGCAGCCAGCAGCGCGAGGCCGATCACGGCACAGGTGCGCGGGGCAGGCAGTGGGTGAGGATTCATCGCGTTCTCCGAGGCGGGCGCAGGGGTCAGGAAACGGGCTCACCGTCGCAGCCGCTCTTGTGCGGCGGCCCACGGCTCCGCAACCATCCGCTCAGCGGGGCGCACGGTCCCGCGCGCGTGGGCGCCTGCACCAGCGACCGGCAACGAAAAGGGCGCCGCGCGGCAACCCGCGCGGCGCCCGGTCATGCCCGGACGCAATCCGGTGCGGTTACGGAAGCAGCCAGTCCCAATCGACCATCTTCGTGGCTTCCCACTCTCCGTCGCCGTCGTCGCAGACGTCCATCCGGACCTGCGAGGTCTTGGTGGCGGTCAGGCTGACGCGGGTGTTGTCCAAGCCGGTGGCGGTCATCTGCCCTTCGGTCGGATAGACGTCACCCTCGGTGGTGATGTAGCTCGACTTGAACGGCTGCAGCGTCGCCAGGTCAAGGTCGCCGCCGAGCGCGGCCGAGCCGAACCGGCCGCTGGCGGAGTTCGCCTCGGTCGTTGCGATGCCCGGCATGTTGGGCGCGAAGTCACGCTCGGTCACGCTGTAGCCCACGCGGTACGAGAACGTGTCGGCGAGCCCGCCCGTGGCAACTGCCGTCAGGCCGCCGCTCACGGTGTAGGTGCCGAGCGAGTCGATGCCGTTGGTCAGCAGCGTGTCGGTCAGGCGGAAGCCCACGCCGCCGTTGAGCGTCAGGCCGGCGCCCTGGTCAAGCATCGCCAGCGACTGAAACGACATCGCGCCGGTGATGTCCTGCATGGTCGGGCTGATTGAAACAGTCGCGAGCGACATGCCCATCACGCCGTTGACACTCGACCCTGCTACTTCGCTGCACTGGACGTAGGCGACCGTCAGGCTGTCGCCGGCCGACAGCGAACCGCTCTCGTCGTTGTCGTCCAAGGTGACGGTGACGGTGCCCGACACTGCGCACGTTTCGGTGCCGACATAGCGTGTCAGTGCCCGAACCACGTCAGCCGGCATCGGCTTGGTGGCAAACGCGATCGAGTGGCGCACGAACTCGTTCAATCCGGCGCCGCGGGTCGTGCCGTGCGGCATGGCCGTCGTCACGCGCTCGGGGCTGGGCGAAGCGTTCAGTACCGGCACGCTGACGAACGGCAGGAGCGACGCAATCGAGGCGCGCACCACACTGTCCTGGTTGGCCATCGTGATCTTGACGAGTGACGGAGGCGGCGGAGGGGCCGGCCCGTCGTCACCGCCGCCACCGCACGCCGCCGCCAGCATTGCCGCGGCAATCGCGGTGAATCGCGAGCGAGATGTCCACATAGAACCTCCCTGATGTGAGCCGTTGCGCAAATGCGCAACCGCGCTGCGGCATGGCGTCGCCCCGGAACGCGCGGCGTCGAGACGCTGAACCTGCAATGCGCCGGGAACTCGTCGAGCGGAGGCGCGGCCGCAGCATCAATATCCTTTGTAGCTCGCAGGGGAGGAAAGCCTTGATCCAGGGACAACATCGCGGAAATCGTTGGCGGTTACCGACCGCGCGCCGCGCCGGCACGCCCGGCTGCCGGGCGCTCAGTAGCCGCGCAGCGGATCGACCACGCCATCGACCGCTGCGCCGCGCGCCCACGCGGCCAGCTTCTCCGCGACCTGCCGCACGCTCGGCCCAAGCTGGGTGACCGCCGACACGTGCGGCGTCACCAGGATCTCCGGTCGCGCCCAGAACGGATGCGCTTGCGGCAGCGGTTCCTCGGCAAAGACATCGAGCGTGGCACCACCGAGCTGTCCGCCGTCGAGCGCGGCCAGCAGGTCAGTCTCGTTCAGTTGCGCACCGCGGCCGACATTGACCAGGTGCGCACCCGGCGCCAACGGCGCGAACAGCGCCGCGTTCAGCGCACCGCGGGTGACATCGGTCAGCGGCAGCACCGCCACCAGCACGTCGAGCTGGTCGAGAAAGGCGCGGCAGGCCACGTCGCGCGGATCGACCGCACCGGCGAACGACTGCACACCCTCGATCGCGCGCGGCGAACGCGCCAGACCGCGCACAGCGAAGCCGTGCTGCGCCAGCGCACCGGCGATCGCGCTGCCGATCACGCCCAGACCGAGCACGCCGACGCGAAAGTCCGCGCGCTGGCGCAACGGCAGCGGTTGCCAGCGCGCCGCGCGCTGCTGGATCGCGTAGCGATCGAAGCCGCGATACACGCGCAGCACCGCCGCCAGCACGTACTCGGCGAGCGCCTCGCTCATGCCGGCGTCTTCCAGCCGCAGCAGCATGGCCGTGCGTGGAAAGGCCGGCATCGCCAGCAGCGCGTCGACCCCGGCGCCGAGGTTGAACACGAGCTTCAGCGCGCGCTGCTCGGCGAACAGCGCCGCCGGCGGCCGCCACACCAGTGCGGCCTCGGCCTGCTGCGCATCCGCGTCGACCTCGGTGCACGCGGCGTCGCGCCACCACAGGTCGACCGCGAGGCCCTGCCCTGCAAACGCGGAGCGCAACGCGTCGAGCCAGACCCGCGACTGGGATTCCTTGGCGCAGAAGACGATGCGCAGCGGTGCGTCCGACCGACCGGCCACTGCCGACGACACTGCCGACATCAGGCCGGCACCGCCGGCGCAAACGCCACCAGCGCCGCCCCCTCGGCCACCTGCTCGCCGACGTCGTACAGGATCTCCTCCACCACGCCATCCGCCGGAGCGACGATCGCGTGCTCCATTTTCATCGCCTCCATCACCAGCAGCGTGCTGCCCTTGGCCACGCGCGCGCCCTTGGTGACGCTGACGGCGATCACCTTGCCGGGCATCGGCGCCGTCATGCGGCCTTCGCCGGCTTCGCCTTCGCCGGCATGCGCGATCACGTCGACCAGCGTCAGCGCCGCATGGCGGCCGTTGAGGAAGATGTGCAGGTCTTCGTCATCGCGGACGAGGGTCGGCGCACTAGCCGCTGGCCTCGTCCAGCCGCAGCGTGCTCCCGCCAGTTCGCCCTGCACGCTGTCGATCGCGAGCGCCGCGTTGACGCTGCCGTGCTCGAACACGAAGCCGTCGCGAGTGTAGGCGAGCGACATCGCGACTGAAGTCGCTCGCCGACCTGCGACTTGAAGGTCAGCGTGCGCGTGTACAGCGTGTTCAAGCGCCAGCCGTGGCGCGACTGCCAGGGGTCGGGTGCCGGCAGGAACTGGCGTGCTTTCCTGCTGCCGGTACACCAGCAGCGCCACCGGCCAGGGGCAGTATCTCGCGCCAGGTCACTGCGCGACTGCTCGGGGAACAGGGCGGCACGCTCGCGCTCGATCAGCCCGGTGTCCAGCTCGCGCCTCGCGCGAAGGCGCGGCAGGTGATCAGGTTGTAGAGGAAGTCGAGGTTGGTCACGGTCCCGCCGATGCGATAGGCCGCCAGCGCGGTGGCGAGGCGCTGCAGGGCCCGCTCGCGCGACTCGTCCCACACGATCAGCTTGGCGATCATGGGGTCGTAGTACACGCTGATCTCGTCCCCCTGGCGCACCCCCGTATCCACCCGCACGTGCCGACTTTCATCCGGCGGTTGCAGGTAGCCCAGGGTGCCGGTGACCGGCAGGAAATCGTTGTCCGGGTCCTCGGCGTAAACCCGGGCCTCGAAGGCGTGGCCGCGAATGCGCAGCTCGTGTTGCGCCAGGGGCAGGGGCGCGCCCGCCGCCACCAGCAGCTGCCACTGCACCAGGTCCTGGCCGGTGATCATCTCGGTCACCGGGTGCTCCACCTGCAGGCGGGTATTCATCTCCATGAAGTAGAAGCTGCCGTCCTCGTCCAGCAGGAACTCCACCGTGCCGGCGCCGCGGTAGTCGATGGCCTGGGCCGCCTTCACCGCGGTTTCGCCCATCCGGCTGCGCAGCTCCTGCGTCATGCCCGGCGCGGGGGCTTCCTCGATCACTTTCTGGTGCCGGCGCTGCACCGAGCAGTCCCGCTCCGCGAGGTAGATGCCGTTGCCCGCGTTGTCACAGAACACCTGCAATTCCACGTGGCGGGGACGGGTGAGGTACTTCTCCACCAGCATGGTGTCATCGCCGAAACTGGCCAGGGATTCCCGCCTGGCCGCCGCCAGCGCCGCGTCGAATTCATCCCCTGACCAGACCTGGCGCATGCCCTTGCCGCCACCACCGGCGGTGGCCTTGAGCAGCACCGGGTAACCCATTGCCTCGGCCGCGGCCCGCAGGATCGCCGGATCCTGCGCATCCTCGTGGTAACCCGGCACCAGCGGCACGCCGGCGGCTGCCATGATGCGCTTGGCCGCGGACTTGGAGCCCATCGCCTCGATCGCCCCGGCGGGCGGGCCGATAAACACCACGCCCTGCGCCGCGCAGGCCCGCGCGAAGCCCGCGTTCTCCGACAGGAAGCCGTAGCCCGGGTGGATCGCCTGGGCCCCGGTCGCCAGCGCCGCCGCGAGGATGCGATCACCCAGCAGGTAGGATTCCCGGGCCGGCGCACCGCCGATGTGCACCGCCTCGTCCGCCATGCGCACATGCAGCGCCTCGCGGTCCGCGTCGGAGTACACCGCCACGGTGGCAATCCCCATGCGCCGGGCGGTCTTGATCACCCGGCAGGCGATCTCGCCGCGGTTGGCAATCAGGATCTTGTTGAACATGGTCACCTCGCGGCGAGATTGCAGCGCGCGACACGCGACGCAAAACGGACGAGCGCAATCGCAAGCGATTGCTCGGCGCCGCGGATGGCGATCAGGATCTTGTCGAGCATGGCCGGTCCTCCCCCGTGTGCCGTCGACGACCTCAGGCCTTGCGCTCGCGCGCGGCGGTGGTGTCGACGGTTGTTTCCTTGAACAGCGTGAAATAGCCTTCGCGCGGGTCGAGCAGCAGATCCAGCCGCAGCGGGAGTGCGCGCGCCAGGTCGGGCGGCACCTCGGCCGCGCGGGCGCCGATGCCGATCCGGATCTCGTTGCTGCCGTCGCGCTTGACCGCGGCCAGGCGCTGGCGCAGGTCGCGAAACACCGCTTCGCCCGGCGCACCGAGCGCGAACACGTACCAGCGCCGGCCGCTCGGCGCCGGTTCCAGCCGCGCATCACCCGCCTGCAGGCTGCGCAACTCGAGCGCGTGGCGCACCGGCACCTGCCCCTGCAGCTTCACATCGATTTCGATCACCACCGCCTCGTAGCGCGCCCGCGCGTCGGTGCGCACCGCGCCGCGCAGCAGGGCCGGATCGAGCGCGAAGAACTCGTCGACACCGAAGCTGCGCAGCTTCCACAGCGTCGACACCGGCACCGACAGGCAGCCGCTCGCCAGCAGCGCGGGCGCGAGCAGCATCAGCCGCCTGCGGCGCGGCCACGGCGGCGTCGGTGGGCGAACGCTGTCGGGCGCGGTCATGGCACAGGCTCGACGCGCAGCATGCGCTCAGCGGCTGGCATCGCTGCGCCCCGACGCCGCGCCGGCCAGCCGCTCCAGCACGCGCTTGATGAAGCGGAACAGCTTGGGCAACAGCCACGCGGCAATCACCACCAGCACGACCACGACGCCGAGCGCCACCAGCGGATAAGCCAGCACCAGCGCCAGCAGGCCGCCGACCAGCACGTCCTCGGCGGTGGAGGCGACCACGTTGCTGACCGGCTCGGGCGAGGTGTTGACCGCGGCGCGCACGCCGGCCTTGGTGAAGTGGCTGGTGGCGGCCAGCGTGCCGCCGACGATCGCCATCACCATCGCCCACGCGGCGCTGTCGGGGCCCTCCGCGGTGCCGAAGCCGAACACGCTCGCGGCCAGGGCGGCGCCGGCGGGAATGCGGATGACGGTGTGCACGGTGTCCCACAGCGAGTCCACCGCTGGCACCTTGTCGGCGAAGAACTCGATCGCGAACATGACGCCGGCCGCCGCCAGCACCCAGGGATGCGACAGCACCGCGAGCCCCGGCGGCAGGTCGACCCAGCCGGCATAGCCCACCAGGCCCACGATCAGCAGCACCGCGTACAGCCGGATGCCGCTGGCAAAGCCCAGCACGGCGGCGAGCGCGACCAGTTGCGCGGTGTCGAAGCCGTCCATCAGTCGCCCGTGAGGTCGATTTCGCGCAGCGGCACCAGCGTCACGTAGCCCTCGTCCGCATCGAACAGCAGTTCGATGCGCAGCGGAAAGGCAGCGCGCAGCGCGACCGGTGAGCGGCTCTCGCGCGCGGTGGCGCGCAGTTCCACGCGCGCGTCGCGCGCGATCGACGCGAGCACGCGGGCCAGGCGCCGGAAGTTCTTCACGCCGTCGGCCGCCAGCGCGTAGACGCGCCAGGCCTGACCTGCATCGAGCGCCGGCAGGCGCGCGTCGCGCTCGCGCACCGCGGCCAGCGGCAGCGCGGTCTCGATCAGCGTCATCGGCTGTCCGCCTTCTTTTGATGGCAAGGTGATCGTGACGTCGAGACGCGCACCGCTGACGCGCACGCGCTCGTCCACACCCATCGCCAGCCGCAGCGTGCGCGCATCGAGCTTGATCGCACCGTCGTGCCACAGCCTGCGCAGGCGCCAGAGCAGCGTGAGATTGAACAGCAGGCGGCGCTGCACGAAGCAGCGTCCGACCGCGGCCAGCGCGAACTCGGAGGCGCCGCCCGCATGCGCGACGTCCCAGCCCTTGCGGCCCATGGTGTGGGCCAGCAGCAAGGTCTCGGCCATCAGGCGGGACCGGCCCCGCTAGATGCGGTTGGGGTTGTCATCGTCGTCGGCGTCGCCGTCGAGGGCGGCCTGCTCGGCCTCGAACTGCGCGAGCCAGGCCGGCTTGCGCTTGCCGAGGAAGGCGGCGATACCTTCGCGGCCGTCGGCCGAGGCGCGGATGTGGGCGATGCGCTCGGCGGTATCGGCCACCAGCGCATCGTCGATCGGGCGGCCGGCGACGTCCTGCACCAGCCGCTTGGCGGCGGCCACGGCGTGGCTGCTGGTGGCCATCAGCGCGCCGAGCACGGTGTTGATCTTGGCATCGAGTTCGTCGGGCGCCGCGATCTCGTGCACGAAGCCGATGCGGAAGGCCTCGGAGGCGTCGAACTTCTCGGCCGTCAGGAAGTAGCGGCGCGCGGCGTTGGCGCCCATCGCCCGCGCCACGTACGGCCCGATGGTGGCCGGGATCAGGCCGAGCCGCGTCTCGCTCAGGCAGAACGCGGCGTTGAACGAGGCGACCGCGATGTCGCAGGCGGCCACCAGCCCCATGCCGCCGGCATAGGCGTCGCCGTGCACCCGCGCCAGCGTCGGCTTGGGGCAGTCGTGGACGGTGCGCAGCATGGCGGCCAGCTGCAGCGCGTCGCGCCGGTTCTCGTCGAGCGAGTAGGTGCTCATCCGGCGCATCCAGTCCAGGTCGGCGCCGGCGCAGAAGGCCGGGCCCTGTCCCGCGAGCACGATGGCGCGCACGCGATCGTCGCGCCCCAGCTCGGTGAACGCGCGCGTCAGCTCGGCGATCATGGTTTCGTTGAAGGCGTTGCGCACTTTTTCGCGCGCCATCCACACCACCGCGACGCGGTGGGCGATCTCGATCTCGAGGGTTTCGAAGCTCAGTTCGTTGCTCACTGCCGGGTCCTCAGAAGAAAGCGGTCCAGTTCGGCCAGCGCCGCGGCACGCGCGACCGGGTTGCCACCGGCATGCGCGCCCCGCGGATCCAGGCCGTTGGGCACCTCAGGCCGCAAGCGTACCGGGCCGGTGCCGTCGAAGCCGTGATAGCTGTCGGCGTATACGCGCAGGGTGATGTCGGCCTGCGGCTGGAGCTTTCGCACGCCCGCCACCAGTTGCTCGCAGCGCATCGGCGGGGTCCAGTCGTCGGCGGCGCCGAGCAGCATCAGCAAAGGCTGCGCCAACACGAAATCCTGCTCGAGCAACGCTGCGCAGCCCGGGTAGAACACCACGGCCGCCGCCACCGGACGTGCGGCATCGGGGCGCGCGCCATTGATCGCTGCCAGTGTCGTCATGGCCCCGTGCGACCAGCCGAGGACGACGATGCGCGCGGCATCCACGTGCGGGTGCGCGGCGAGCCAGCGCACGGCGGCGGCCACGTCGGCGCGGCGCGTTTCGACGGTCACGCGGCGCGCGGCGTTCTTCTGCGAACAGATCGATCGCTCGCCGCGCGCCGTGAAACTGTCGGGCAGCAGCACGTGATACCCGGCCGCGCGCAGCCGCGCCACGTAGTCGACATAGCGCGACGCGAAGCGCGGCGCCGCGCCCGGTTGCCCCGCACGCCACAATCCGCCGCAACCGTGCAGCGCGACGATCGCCGGCTGCCGCTGCGCGCCGTCACGCGGAAACCAGTGCGCACTGATGGCGCCCCCCGCGGCGAGCGGCAGGATCAAACGGGAAACCTCGGCATCGAGCGTCGGCTTGGCGCTGGCAGCCGCCCCGGCGAGCGCGAAGACCGTCGCCGCGAGCGCTTGCCGCGCCCTTCGGGTCCAGGTCGACACGTCGACCCGCTGTCGCGGCCGCGCCCGACGCCCCGGTCCCGCCAGCCCGAACTCGGCCGCAGGCGCATGCGGGCGACTGCGCTGCGTACGATCGATGGCGTTCACGGCGCGACGGTGAAGCGCTTGGCGACTTCCTCGAGCATCACCTCGGTGGCGCCGCCGCCGATCGCCAGCACGCGCGCGTCGCGCACGAGGCGCTCGATCGGGCTCTCGCGCATGTAGCCCATGCCGCCGTGGAACTGCTGGCAGGCGTACATCACTTCGTTGACGAGTTCACCGGTCAGCGCCTTGAGCATCGACACCTCGCGCACCACGTCGGCGCCGGCGTCGACCTGCGTCGCGCACTGGTAGAGGAAGGCGCGCGCCGCTTCCACCTTGGCGGCGAGCATCGCGAGCCTCTGCCGGATCGCCTGCTTCTCCCACAGCGGAGCGCCGAACGCGCGGCGCGTGGTCACGTACTTGTACGTGAGGTCGAGCGCGGTCAGGCAGTGGCCGATCGCCATGCTGCCGAGCGCGATGCGCTCGACCTGGAAGTTCTTCATCACCGCGTAGAAGCCGGCGTTCTCCTCGCCCAGCAGGTGGGTCGCGGGCACGCGGCAGTTCTCGAGCACGAGTTCAGCCGTGTCGGATGCGAGCCAGCCTTGCTTGTGCAGCGCGCGGCCGACGCGAAAGCCCGGCGTGCCCTTCTCGACCGCGAAGATCGAGATGCCGCGCGAGCCCTTGGCCTGCGGGTCCGTCTTTGCGGCGACGAAGTACAGGTCGGCGTGCACGCCGTTGGTGATGAAGATCTTCGTGCCGCCGAGCACGTAGTGGTCGCCTTCACTTGCGTGAACTCGCCGGGCGCGGGTGCGGATCGCCGCCACGTCCGATCCCGCATCGGGCTCGGTCACCGCCACCGCGGTGATGCACTCGCCGCGGCAGATCGCCGGCAGCCAGCGCGCCTTCTGCGCTTCGGTGCCGGCGTTGACGAGGTGCGGGCTCGCCATGTCAGTGTGGACCAGCACGGTGATGACGAAGCCGCCGCTGGTCGAGCGCGACAGCGCTTCCTGGAACACGACGTTGGTCAGCATGTCGGCGCGCGCGCCGCCGTGCTCGGCTGGATGCATCAGCCCGAGCCAGCCAAGCGCGCCCATCTTGCGCAGCACCTCACGCGGCGTGAAGCCCGCCTCGTCCCAAGCGAGCGCATGCGGCTCGACCTCGCGCTCGATGAAGCGTGCGACCTGCGTGCGCAGGTCGGCGTGTTCGGGGCGGTCGTGGAACGTGGCCATGGGTCTCAGCAGTTGAACGGCTCGATGCCACCGTCGAACGAGCGCTTCTCGAACCGGATCGGTGCGATCGCGACGCGCCGCTCGCCGATGCGCAGCGGCGGCAGGCGAACCTCGAAGTCCCCGACGTCACCGGGCAGCAAGGCCTCGATCTGCACCTGCGTCTCAGCGCGTCCTTCGACGCGCTGTTCGTGCAGCGGCGCGTCGAGCGCGATGCGATCGACGAACCGGAGGTCGAACTGCGCGAACGTCAGCGACTGCGCTGCGCCAGCCGCCTCACGCACGCTGATCCGGTTCGAGGCGAAGCGCCAGCGCCGTGGCTCGCGCAGCGCGAGCGACAGCTCGCCATCGAGCCACGGCTCGCCGGGGCGCCACGCGGCGCGGAACCACCGGCCCTGCCACTGCAGCGGCCCGCTGTCGAAATGGAAGCTGCGGCTGGCGCCGTACTCGATCAGGTTCTGGCACGTGCGCTGCGGCGTGTCGCGGCGGCAGGCGACGGCGCGCGCCTCCAGGCTCGCCTGCTCGGCGGCGCTGCGGTACTCATTGGGATTGCCGGCGCTGGCCGGACGCCGCACCTCGAGCGGAGGAAACACGATCACGCTGCCCTCGACCTCGACCGACGGACCCTCAAACGAAAACACCTCGGGCGTGAAGCCCGCCGGACCCGACACACGGATGCGCGCTCGTCCGTGCGGGTCCGCGGCCGCGCCCGCGCGCACGCCCGCCGGCCGCAGCGCGGTGACATCGACCCAGGCGTCAGCCGGCAGCGTGACGCCCCCGGAGGCGAGCACCGTCACGGGCGCATCTGTCGCCGCGCCATCGGCCCCGACGATCTGCACACGCTCGCCCTCGAACCGCGCCGGCACGCCGCCAAGCAGCGTCAGCGAAAGACGCAGCGGCAGCTCCGGCCGGCTGCGCTCAGGGTAGTCGCGCTCCGCGCGTGCGGACAGCGTGACACCACCGTCCAACTGGAACTCGACCCGCGTGGTCGGCCCGGCCTGGCCCTGGCACCACGCGCGCTTGTAGCGCGCGCCCGGGTCTGCGCTTTGCGGCCGGTAGTAAGCGCCGTAGGGCGCGACGATGCAGCCGGTCAACGCGGGCGCCAGCGGCAACGCCAGCGCTCCCAGCAGCAGTCGACGACGAACGTTCGCCATGCTGACCGCGGCCCGCTACATCCGGAACACGCCGAAGCGCGTCGCCTCGATCGGCGCATTCGAGCGCCGCCGAGAGCGCCAGCGCCCAGCACGCGCCGCGTGTCCGCCGGGTCGATCATGCCGTCGTCCCACAGCCGCGCGGTGGCGTAGTAGGGGTGGCCCTGGCGCTCGTACTGGTCGCGGATCGGCGCCTTGAAGGCCTCCTCCTCGTCGGCCGACCAGTTCCCGCCCTTGGCCTCGATGCCGTCGCGCTTGACCGTGGCCAGCACGCTGGCCGCCTGCTCGCCGCCCATCACCGAGATGCGCGCGTTCGGCCACATCCACAGGAAGCGCGGCGCGAAGGCGCGGCCGCACATGCCGTAGTTGCCGGCGCCGAACGAGCCGCCGATGATCACGGTGAACTTCGGCACCTGCGCGCTGGCCACGGCGGTGACCATCTTGGCGCCGTCCTTGGCGATGCCGCCGTTCTCGTACTTGCGGCCGACCATGAAGCCGGTGATGTTCTGCAGGAAGAGCAGCGGGATGCCGCGCTGGCCGCACAGCTCGATGAAGTGCGCGCCCTTGAGCGCCGATTCGGAGAACAGGATGCCGTTGTTGGCGACGATGCCGACGGGATAGCCGTGGATGTGGGCGAAGCCGGTGACCAGCGTGGTGCCGTAGCGCGCCTTGAACTCGTCGAACTCGCGAGCCGTCGACGAGGCGCGCGATCACCTCGCGCACGTCGTACGGGCTTGCGCGGGTCGGCCGGCACGACGCCGTAGAGCTCGCTCGGATCGTAGCGGCGGCTCCGCGCGGCTCGCGCAGCGCCGAGGCCGGCGTGCTTCGCGCGGTTCGAGGTGGGCGACGATGCGGCGCGCGATGCGCGAGCGCGTGCGCGTCGTCGTCGGCCAGATGGTCGGCCACGCCGGAGATGCGCGTGTGCACGTCGCCGCCGCCGAGGTCCTCGGCCGTCACCACCTCGCCGGTGGCCGCCTTCACCAGCGGCGGGCCGCCGAGGAAGATCGTGCCCTGGTTCTTGACGATGATCGTCTCGTCGCACATCGCCGGCACGTAGGCGCCGCCGGCGGTGCACGAGCCCATCACGACGGCGATCTGCGGAATGCCCGCGGCCGACATGCGCGCCTGGTTGTAGAAGATGCGGCCGAAGTGCTCGCGGTCGGGGAAGACCTCGTCCTGCAGCGGCAGGAAGGCGCCGCCGGAATCGACCAGGTAGATGCAGGGCAGGCGGTTCTCGAGCGCGATCTCCTGGGCGCGCAGGTGCTTCTTCACCGTCATCGGGTAGTAGGTGCCGCCCTTCACCGTGGCGTCGTTGGCCACGATCATCACCTCGCGGCCGGCCACCCGGCCGATGCCGGTGATGATGCCGGCGCAGGGCGCATCGTCGTCGTACATGCCGTAGGCGGCGAGCGGCGACAGCTCGAGGAACGGCGTGCCCGGGTCGAGCAGGGCGTCGACGCGCTCGCGCGGCAGCAGCTTGCCGCGCGCCGCGTGCTTGGCGCGCGCCGCTTCGCCGCCGCCCTCGGCGATCTTCCGCACCTTGCGCTTGAGGTCATCGACCAGCGCACGCATGTGGTCGGCCGCGGCGCGGAACTCGTCGGTGCGCGGGTTCAGCTTGGAGTCGAGAAGGGTCATCGTCGGCGCAGTCCTGGTCGAACGAGCGGCGTGGCGCGCCAGTTGACGCGCACGTCAAGCATCGGATGGTAGTCGCAGCCGGCGCCCGCAGGGCGGACCGCGCGGGCGTCAGCGGCCGGTCTGAACAACGTGCGGCGCTGCAGGCGTCGACTGCCGCGCGAAGTGCCAGGCGGCCAGCACCAGCGCCACCAGCGCGAGCAGGCCCGACATGAAGAACGGCGCGCCGATGCGCCAGTCGCCGGCCGGCAGATGGCTGACTTCCGCCAGCAGCGGCGTGCCGAGGAACGGCGCGGTCACGGCCATCAGCGAGTTCAGCGACGACAGCGAGCCCATCGACACCCCCTGCTCGCTCGGATCGGCCGCCTTGGAGATGATCGCGTGCAGCGCCGGCCCGACGGCGAAGGCGAGGATGTTGGCGAAGATGATCGCGTACATCAGCCAGCCCACGGTGGTCAGGCCGTAGGCGAAGTACGCCACCGCGCCCGAGGCCAGGCCGGCGATCACCACGCGCCGTTCGCCCCACTTCTTCAGCAGCAGACCGAGCAGCCCGCCCTGCACCACCGCCGCCATCAGGCCGACCACGAACAGCGACAGGCCGGTCTCGCGCGGCCCCCAGCCGAAGCGGAACTCGGTGTACAGCACCCAGGTGCCGTGCAGGATGAACTGGGCGAGGTTGGCCACCGCGATCACCGCCACCAGCACGCCGACGTTGCGCAGCTTGGCCAGCCCGGCGAGCGCGGCAAACGGCGCGGCGCGCTTCCAGTCGAACGCACGGCGCCGCTCCGGCGGCAGCGACTCGGGCACCACGAACCAGCCGTACAGGAAGTTCGCCGCCGACAGCCCCGCCGCGGCATAGAACGGCAGCCGGATGTCGATGCTGCCGAGCAAGCCGCCCACCATCGGGCCGACGATGTAGCCGATGCCGAACGCCGCCCCCACCATGCCGAAGCTCTTGGCGCGGTTCTCCGGCGTGGTCAGATCCGCCACGTAGGCGTTGGCCACCGCGAAGTTCGCCGCCAGGATGCCGCCGAAGATGCGCGCCAGCAGCAGGCCGGTCAGCGAGGTGGCCAGCGCCGAGGCGAGGAACATCACACCTAAACCGAAAATCGACCCCAGCAGCACCGGCCGGCGGCCGAAGCGGTCCGACAGTGCGCCCAGGATCGGCGCGCAGAAGAACTGCGTCAGGCCGAAGGTCACGATCATCGCGCCGTACCAGTAGGTCTGCGCGTCGCGGCTGTCGGTGAACTCGCCGACCAGCGCCGGCAGCACCGGCAGCAGCAGCCCGAAGCCCATCACGTCAATCAGCAACGTGATCAGGATGAACGGCGTGGCGGGCTGGCGCTTCATGGGCGGTGGGCGGATGCGGAAGGCCGGATCGTAGTGGAGCCGGCCGGCCGCGGTCGCACCGGGCGCGCGACCTGGATCAACAGGCGAAGCGTTGGCCGACCGGCGAGCGCGCTCGGCGCGCCGCGCACGCAGCTCAGGCCGGCCTCGGCATCTCGGTCACGCCGGGCACCGCGCGGCAGCGCGCCAGCCAGGCCTGCAGCGCCGGGTAGCGCGCCAGGTCGAAGCCACCTTCGTCGGCGCGATGCGTGTACGCGAACAGCGCGATGTCGGCGATCGAGAAACGCTCGGCGGCGAAGAAGGCATGGCGCGCCAGGTGCTGTTCCATCACCGCGAGCGCCCGGTGCCCGCGCTCGCGCAGGCCGGACAGGCGCGGATCGTCCGGCGCCTTCTGGAACTGCACGATGAAGCGCGCCACCGCGACCGCCGGCTCGTGCGTGTACTGCTCGAAGAACATCCACTGCAGCGCTTGCGCCCGCTGCAGGCGGTCGCCCGGCCACAGGTCGGTGCCGTCGGCGAGATAACACAGGATCGCGTTGCTCTCGGGCAGGAACGTGTGATCGTCGATCTGCAGCACCGGCAGCTTGCCGTTCGGGTTGATGCGCAGGAACTCCGGCGTGCGCGTCGCGCCCTGCATCAGGTCGGTCTCGTGCCAGCGATACGGAATGCGCAGCAGGTCGAGCGCCAGCTTGACCTTGTGGCAGTTGCCGCTGGCCACGGCGCCGTAGACGCGGTGGGGAATTTGGGTGGCGGGGTGGGGCATCGCGGACCTTTCGCGCGGGGTCGCACGCCGAACGCGTGCGGCACGCGGTAGTGTGCCCGCATGCCGCCCGCCCCGCTCACGGCGCGCCGGCCCGCGAGAAGAAGCGGATCACCACCACGCCCGCCACGATCAGCCCGATGCCGGCGAGCGGCAGCGAGCCGAGAACCTTTCTGACCCGCTCCGCGGGTCAGAAAGGTCCGTATTGGAGCCACCGTTCGATCTGCGGCAAGCGGTCGTTCCCCCAGAACGGCTCGCCATCGACGAACACGAACGGCGCGCCGAACACGCCGCGTGCGATCGACTCATCGACCGCCGCCTTCAGCTTGTCCTTGATCGCCGGGTCCTGCGTGGCCGCGACCAGGGCCTTTGCATCGATGCCCAGTTCCTCCGCGATCTCGCCCAGCACCGCCGGGTCGTTGATGTTGCGGTTGTGCATGAAGTAGGCGCGGAACACCTGGTGCACGAACGGCACCGACTTGGCCGAGCCGGTCGACTGCAGCCACAGCAGCGCGCGCGCCGCATTGACGGTGGCGATCGGGAAGGCATCCGGCATCTGGAACGTGACGCCGGCAAAGCGCGCGCTGCGCGCGAAGTCGTGCTTGCTGTAGGCGCCCTTCAGCGGCACCTCGGTCAGCAGGCCCATGCCGCTCACCTTGAACACCGCGCCCAGCAGCGTCGGCTTGTACTTCACGCTGCGGCCATGCTTGGTGGCGAGCGCCTCGATCTGCTCGGACAGCAGGTAGGAATACGGCGAGGAGAAGTCGAAGTAGATCTCGATCGGTGCCGGCATGCGCAACCTCGAATCGCGGGGCCAAGGAGCGCCGGATTGTGCCTCAGGCAATCGCGCACCGACCCCGCCGGCAGCGCAGCGCTGCCTTACGATCGCGCCGTCGGAGGTAGCTCAGGCGCGTGACGCAGTCTTGCGTCGCAGCCGCGGCACGCGGCCGCAGGCCGTGCCCCGCCGCAGCGCCTGCCGCCCACCTGCACACCGGCAACGGAGAACGCGACGATGACGTGGCTGATCGGTCTGGCCGTACTTGCCGTGCTGGGCTACGGCGCCTGGACCTACAACCGGCTGGTGCACGACCGCAACCTGGTGGCGCAGGGCTTCGCCGACATCGACGTGCAGCTGAAGCGACGTGCGGACCTCGTGCCGCGCCTGGTCGAGGTGGTACACGGCTACGCGTCGCACGAACGCACCACGCTGGCGGCGGTGACCGAACTGCGCAGCCGCGCCACCGCGCTGGCTGTCGAATCGCCCGGGCCGCAGGCGGCGCGCTTCGCCGCCGAGAGCGGCCTCGGCCAGGCGCTGCAGCGGCTGCTCGTGCTGCAGGAGAACTACCCGACGCTGAAGGCGGACGGCAACTTCCGCGACCTGTCGGCCAAGCTGGTCGAGGTCGAGGACCATCTGCAGTACGCGCGCCGCTTCTACAACGGCGCGGTCCAGCAGTACGTAACGCGACTGCAGAGCTTTCCCGACCTGCTGGTGGCGCAGGTCTTCGCCTTCAAGCCCGCTGCGTTCTTCGAGACCGAGGATCGCGCCGCGGTGGCGGTGCAGTTGTGAAGCGGCTGCTTGCCGGCGCCGCGCTCGCCCTGCTGGCGCTCGCCACCGGCGTCGCGGCGCAGGAGCGCATCACCGCCTTCCACAGCGACGTGCGCATCGATGCCTCTGGTGAGCTGACGGTGGTCGAGACCATCGAGGTCGAGGCCCAGGGCCAGGCGATCAAGCGCGGCATCCTGCGCGACTTCCCGACCGACTACCGCGACCGCGCCGGCAACCGCGTCACGGTGCCGTTCGACGTCGCCGGCGTGCAGCGCGATGGCGCGCCTGAGCAGTTCGCCACCGAGTCGCTGTCCAACGGGGTGCGCGTGCGCATCGGCCGCGCCGAAGTGATGCTGCCGCCGGGCCGCCACACCTACACCATCACCTATCGCACCGCGCGCCAGCTCGGCTTCTTCGCGCAGCACGATGAGTTGTACTGGAACGTCACCGGCAGCGGCTGGACCTTCGCCATCGACCAGGCCACCGCGCGCGTGACGCTGCCGCGCCGCGTGCCAGCCGCCGACCTGTCGGCCGAGGCCTACACCGGCCCGCAGGGCGCGCAGGGCCGCGACTGGCGTGCGCAGGTGGTCGACGGCGGCGCCGAATACGCGACCACGCGCGCGCTCGCGCCGCGCGAAGGCCTGACGGTCGTGCTCATGTTTCCGAAGGGCATCGTGCCCGAGCCGGGCGCCGCCGAGCGCGCCGGCTGGTTCCTCGCCGCCAATCGCGCTGCCGGCGCCGGTGGCCTCGGCGTGCTGCTGGTCGGCACCTGGCTGTACTCGCGCTGGCGCCGAGTCGGCCGCGACCCCAAGGCGGGGCCGCTGTTCCCGCGCTACGAGCCGCCGCCCGGCGTGAGCCCGGCCGCGCTGCGCTTCATCGACAAGATGGGCTTCGACCACCGCTGCTTCGCCGCCGGCATCCTTGGCCTGGGCGCGCGCGGCTACCTGAAGGTCGACCAACACGGCGAGGCGTTCGAGGTGCAGCGCACCGGGCGCAGCGTCGACTGGCTGGCCGGCGAGCGGCCGCTCGCCGACGCGCTGTTCAGCGGCCGCAACGCGACCACCATCAGCCAGACCTACGACCCCAAGATCGCCGCGGCGCAGGGCGCGCTCAGCGCCGCGCTCAAGCAGCACTACAAGGGCGTGCTGTTCTCGCGCAACGGCGGCTCGATCGCGGTGGGCATCGCGCTGGCCGTGGCCACGGCGGCCGTGTGCGTGATGCTCGATGCACCCGTCGTGGTGATGGCCGCGACCCTGGTCTCGCTGATGGCCATGCTGGTCGCGTTCAACCGCTGGATGCCGAGCTACACGGTCGAGGGCCGCAAGCTGAAGGACCACATCGAGGGCCTGCGCCAGTACCTCGGCGTGGCCGAGCGGCAGAACCTCGCGCAGTTGAAGGCGCCGGAACTGACGCCGCAGGAGTTCGCGCGCATGCTGCCCTACGCACTCGCGCTCGACGTCGAGAAGACCTGGGCCGACCGCTTCGCTGCGGTAGCTGGCAGCGCCGCCGTGGCCGCCGCGGTGGCCGAGTACTACCACTCCGACAGCGGCGACGGCTTCGGTTCGATGGGCGACCTGGGCGCCTCGCTCGGCGACCTGGGCGACGCGGTGAGCTCGGCCGCGACTGCACCCGGGTCGAGTTCCGGTTCGGGAGGTGGCGGCTCCAGCGGCGGCGGTGGGGGTGGCGGTGGCGGCAGTGGCTGGTAGGCAGCGCGCCGCCCTCAGGATCTGACAAATCTGCGGGTCGTACTTGCACAAAGCCGACGATTGGAGCGGCTCAGTTCGACCCTTCACCGACACTCGCTGCCCTGGTTTGGTCGCCGCAATGCAGCCGCTCACGGTGGGCGTCTCGCGAAAGGCCCAGAGGCGGGCTGGCGCCTTCGTGCGACCGGCACCGCGGTATGCAGGCTGGCTCTGGTTCACGCAGAGCGTTCGGACCATTTGAGCGGCGGGAAGGCTGTCGTTGGGCCGGATCCGGTCAGCACAACTGGGCTAGGCACTATGCGAAGGCGCAGGAGCACTGTACCATTTGGGCGTTCATAACAAGCCAAATGGTGAATTCATGTCCGTAACCTCATCAGCCGCGAAGACAGCGCGCGCGGCACGCGCACCATTGATTGGCGCCAAGTCCGCGGTCCATGATCCAAGGCAGTTCTGGGCGATCGAATTCAAGCGCCAGACCGCGAACCCGCAAACCTGGAAGCGCGCCTTCCACGTGCTGGTCGATCGCGTGATGGCGTCGCCGGGCGTGGTCTTGTATGACGCCGTCGAGTCAGGCGTTCCGACATACCTGGTCGACCTGATCGCTGGTGCCACAGGTGAGCCGGTCACACGGGTCATGGATGTCATCGGTGTGTCCCAGACTACCTACCGTCGCAAAGACGAATCCCACGAGCCGCTACCGGATGCAGCAGGTCATCGGGTGATGGGCTTCCTTCGGGTGATGGCTACTCTCAGGCGACTGCTTGAGGAAAGCGGCGATCCGGAGCAACTGGCCAAGTTCGATCTGGAGGCCTGG
This sequence comes from Burkholderiaceae bacterium, assembly GCA_034522655.1. Taxonomy (GTDB): domain Bacteria; phylum Pseudomonadota; class Gammaproteobacteria; order Burkholderiales; family Burkholderiaceae_F; genus JALHMQ01. The sequence continues at coordinate 134,476 of JAXHLD010000036.1, read as the reverse complement.
GTCGCCCAATGGATGCGCGAACCGTTGCCTGAACTCGGGGACAAGACACCTGCCGAGATGCTTCGCAATCCCGAAGGTCAACGAGCAGTCGAGCAAGTGTTGGAGCGCATGCGTGGCGGGTTGCCAGCATGACGGTGAATCTGTGGCGTGTCGCGTCCGACACGCCCAGTTGGACGGCGGACGACATGAGTGGGAAGGGCGCCGCAAGCAAAGGCGCTCGCTGGAATCATCCAGGGGAACTCGTGACGTACGCGGCCACATCGATCTCGCTGGCGGCCTGGGAGACCAGAGCGCACTTCGGCCGCGGAACGACACTGCCTTGGAATCGATTCTTGGTTCGAATCGATGTGCCCGACGAGATATGGGCAGTACGCGAAGTTCTCGGCCGGCCATTGCCGGTGGGCTGGGATGCGATTCCGGAGGGGCTGGTGTCGCGGAACCTTGGCTCAAGCTGGCTGAAGTCAGGCCGGACGGCTCTCTTGACGATGCCCTCGGTGATCATTGACGAAGAAGACAACGTCATGCTGAACCCGGCGCACCCTGACTGCGCGCGGATCCGGGCGACCAAGGTTCGGCGCTTCTTGTACGACCACCGTGTTTAGCCGCCACGGCGGGTGTGGCGATCAATGGGCGCGCGGCAACTGTCAACGAGCTCATTCTGAGTGTCAGCAAACGGCTGGTCGTGAACGACGGCAACTGGCCGAACTCGGAACAAAGCACCCCAACCGAAAGCGGGCAAGGCGACGACCGGCGCCTGTCCATTCATCCAATCGCACCGCAGAACACGCGCGTCTCGTAGACCATCGCCACGCGGCCGTCGAGCTGGGTGGTTTCGAACAGCTCGCGCAGCGCCGCCATCATCGGCGCGTGGCCCGGCGAGTCGGCGTTGGGCACGTAGGACGCCGAGTTCAATCGCTGCGCCAGCGTGCCGAAGTCGAGCAGCGTCGGATTGGCGAAGCGCAGCTCGCGATAGCCGGCATGGCCGAAGAACGCGACCACCAGGTCGTGCTGCGCATGCCGGTGGCGCACGCGCGCGTACTCCTCGCCGCCGTGCTCGACCAGCAGCGCCTCGTAGCCCTCGGCGAACGGATCGCCGCTGCTCACGCGGTCGTTCCAGACCAACGCCGCGTGCGGCGGGCGTTTGAGGATGCGCTTCGCCTCTTGTCCCGCGGCGCGCGGCTCGAACCAGTGCGCCGCCTGCGCCGCGATCACGAGGTCGACGCTCGCGTCCGGCAGCGCGGTCGCTTCGGCCGTGCCTTTGACGCTGCGGAACGCGGCGAAAGCCGCAAGCTGCCGCTCGCCCGCCGCGCGCATCGCGTCGTTGGGCTCCACGCCGATCACCGTCAGCCCCGCGCGCAGGAAGGGCTCGCACGACAGCCCGGTGCCGCTGCCGAGATCGGCCACCACCGCCGCGGGCGGCAGGTCGAACGCGCGTACGAGCGCCGTCGCGATCTCCTGCGGATAGCCGGGCCGCGCCGCCGCGTAGGCCTGCGCGCGGTCGGAGAAGCGCTCTGTCGGCGCGTCGGACGCGGCCACGCTCAGCCGCCGCTGCGCGCGAGTTCGCGCCCGATCAGCATGCGCTGGATGTCGCTCGTGCCCTCGTAGATCTGGCACACGCGCACGTCGCGCCAGATGCGCTCGACCGGGAAGTCGGTCACGTAGCCATAGCCGCCATGGATCTGGATCGCGTCCGAACAGACGCGCTCGGCCATCTCGGAGGCGAAGAGCTTGGCCATCGCCGCCTCTTTCAGGCACGGCACGCCGGCATCGCGCAGCGCCGCCGCGTGCAGCACGAGTTGCCGCGCGGCCTCGATCTGCGTGGCCATGTCGGCCAGGCGGAAGTTCACCGCCTGGTGCTCGAAGATCGGCTGCCCGAACGACTCGCGCTCCTTGGCGTACTTCAGCGCCGCCTCGAACGCGGCGCGCGCCATGCCGACCGCCTGCGCGGCGATGCCGATGCGGCCGCCCTCGAGCGACGACAGCGCGATCCGGTAGCCCTCGCCTTCGTCGCCGATGCGGTAGCTGGTTGGGACGCGGCAGTTCTCCAGCAGGATCTGCGCCGTGTCGGACGAGTGCTGACCGGTCTTTTCCTCCAGCCGGGCGACGGTGTAGCCGGGCGTTTCGGTCGGCACGATGAAGGCGCTCATGCCGCGCTTGCCGGCCGCCTTGTCGGTGACCGCGATGACGATCGCGTAGTCGGCGTGCTTGCCGCTGGTGATGAACTGCTTGACGCCATTGAGCACGTAGTGACCACCGTCCAGCACGGCGGTGGTCTTCAGCGCCGCCGCGTTGCTGCCGACATGCGGCTCGGTCAGGCAGAACGCACCCAGCGCCGCGCCCGATGCCAGCGGCCGCAGGAACTGCTGCTTCTGCGCCTCGGAGCCGAAGGCCAGCAGGATCGCGCACACCGGGCAGTTGTTGACGCTGATGACGGTGGACACGCCGCCGTCGCCGGCAGCGATCTCTTCGAGCGCCACCGCGACCGCCGTGTAGTCCATGCTCGCGCCGCCGTACTGCTCAGGTACCGCGATGCCGAAGCAGCCCAGCCCCGCCAGTTCCTTCAGCGCGTCCTGCGGAAACGTGTGGTCGCGGTCCCACTGCGCCGCGAATGGCGCTAGCCGCGTCTGCGCGAAGTCGCGCAGGGCGGAGCGGAGGAGGTGGTGTTCTTCGCGAAGCATGGAGAGATCCTTGTCAAGGGACCTCTCATTGTGGCTTGGGGAGCACGAGGGGACCAGCCAAGTCCCCTTGTTTGTCCATGAGGGAGCAACGCTCCCCGGCGCCAGCGCCGGGGAGCACGAGGGGGCCGGTTGAGCCCCCTCGTTCGTTCAGAACCATGACCGGGCGCGCAGCGCCCGCGCATGGAGTGAGCGCTACGCGCTCATAAGGCAACCTCTCGGCCGATGAGGGCCGATCGAGTAGCGCGGTGCAGGGTTGTCCACCGGGCTTGGTTGTGGACAACCCGACTGGCCCTTCTCAGGCCGGGAGGCGGGTTGTCCACAACTGCGAAGCACCCGGTGGTCAACCCGTGTTCAACGCGCTGCGCTTTGGGTGCGGGCTTCTTGACAGCTCGGTGCGTTGCCGCCGAGGGTGTCCACCGACTTCCGTGCCCCTGCGGTGACTGCCTGGTGCGCTTGCCTTTGCAAGGCCCCTGTGAGACCCGCAGCCCACAGGGTGCCGGAAGGCCACGACGGGCCCCAAGATGTAGCGCCACGCCAACCCAGCTGGAGCGCCTGTTTATGAGCTCCCCGCCGCGCCTTCCGACACGGGTAGTCATACCGCAACCCCAAGGAGTCTGTCCATGAGCAACGATGTCTTTGTCGGGCTGGACTGGGCCGTGCACACGCACGCGGTGTGCATCATCGATGCCGCCGGCTCGGTCCTCGAGCGCTTCGAGGTCGCCCATGATCGCGACGGCTTGGCCGATTTGATGCGCCGACTGGCGCGCTGGGGCCAACGCCTGCGCATCGCCATCGAGCGACCCTCGGGGCTGATCGTCGACGCACTCGTGGACGCCGGCCACGAGGTGTTCCCGATCCACCCCAACGCGGTCAAGGCCAGTCGCCCTCGCTACCGCAGCCACGGCGCCAAGAGCGACGCCAGCGATGCCTACCTGCTGGCCGACCTGCTGCGCACCGACGGCCACCGCTGGCGCGCACTGGCTCAGCAGTCCGACGCCATCCGCGCGCTGCGTGCGCTGGTGCGCTCGCGCGACGATCTTGTCGCCGCGCGCGTGGCCGCGGCCAACCAGCTCACCAGCACGCTGCAGGCCTTCTGGCCCGGCGCAGCGGCGATCTTTGCAGACGTGGCCTCGCCCATCGGTTTGGCGTTCCTGCGCCGCTATCCGTCGCCCAGTTGCGCCCAGCGACTCACCGAAGCGCAGTTGCAGCGCTTCTGCAAGGCCCAGCACTACAGCGGTCGGCGCAGCGCGGCTGACTTGCTGGCGCGGTTGCGCGCCGCAGCCAGCGGCCGCGCGGGCGAGCAAACCGAGCGGGCCATGGCCGAGGTCGTGCGTGCGCAAGTCGCCGTGCTCGTGCCCATCGTGACTCAGATCGCGGGTCTCACGCGCCACATCGAACAGTTCATGCATGCGCTGCCCGATGGCCTGCTGATGATGTCCTTCCCCCGCGCCGGCCAAGTCTGCGCCGCCCAGATCCTGGCCGAGCTGGGCGACGTGCGAGAGCGCTTCCCCAACGCCGATCTGCTGGCCGCTGAAGCAGGCACCGTGCCCGTGACGTATCAGTCCGGCAAGACCCGCAGCGTGGCCTTCCGCTGGGCGTGCAACCACCGGTTGCGCCAAGCCATCACCTGCTTGGCCGACAACTCGCGCCACGCCAACGACTGGGCTCGCAGCCTCTACCAAGCCGCGCGAGGCCGCGGCTGCGATCACCCCCATGCCATCCGCATCCTGGCGCGCGCCTGGCTGCGCGTCATCTGGCGCGCCTGGATCGACCGCAAACCCTACGACCCAAGCCTTCACGGCGGCGCCCTCGCGCTCGCCTCCGCGCAGAAAGGTTGACCCAGGATGTCTCACTCCATGACCCATGACAACCGCTGCTGCTTGATCAGCCAGCCCACTAGCCAGCCCGCCACCAGCGCCGCGATCAGCATCGGGCCGCCGCCGACGATGCCGGTGATCAGCAGGAAATTGCCGTAGCAGGTGCCGTAGTTCTCGGGCAGGCACCAGGTCCAGGTGGCCAGCGCCGAAAACGCGCCCCAGGTCAGCAGCGCGACCAGAAGGCCGCGCGTGACCGACTGCCCGATCTGCTTGATCTTCGCCTTGGCGCTCTGGTAGATCATGATTGCGAACATCATCGCGAACAGCGCCGGCACGGCGACGAAGATGAACCGGTTCAGGCCGGCCTCCTCGGCAAACCGCCGCAGCGTGAACTCCACGCTGCCCGCCGCGAGCGCGGCGCAGATGCCGAACACGAAGCCGGCGAACAGCGGCACCGACATCAGCTGAATGTCGAACCAAAGCGGGCGCGAAGGCAGTTCGGACCGCTCGGCCGCCAGTTCGGCCGCGGTCTTCATCTCGCGCCGCTCGCCGGCCCGGTCGCCACGCGCCATGCGCGTGACCTCCTCGTCGAGGCCGTCCCCGTACTCCTTGTCGAAATCCTTTGGCGTGCGCGAACTCATGGTCGGTCTGGGGTTGGCCCTAGCGCGGCAGGCGGGCCGTCACTTCGATCTCGAGCGCCATGCGCGGATCGATCAGGCGGCAGACGATAGCGGTCGCCGCCGGCCGTGCAACCGCGAAGTACTGCCCGAAGACCGGCGCCAAGGGCTCGAACAGCGCCGGATCGGTCAGGTAGTAGCGCACGCGCACCACGTCGTCCAGCGAACAGCCGGCCTGGCCGAGCGCTGCGGCGATGTTGCGGAAGCACTGGTGGCATTGGGCGAGCGGATCTGAGTCGATGGTCATGGCTGCGTAGTCGAAGCCGGTGGTGCCCGCCACGTGGACGTAATCGCCGTCGACCACCGCGCGGCTGTAGCCGGCGGTGGCTTCGAAGCTCGAGCCGGAACTGATCAGCCGCTTTGCCATGGGGGCGAAGGATGCCTGATAACCGCGCCGTTCTTCATCGCTGGGCCGGGGGATGTCCGCACCGCGCCCTCACCAGGCGATCTGCTCGCCGTTGTAGTTGAGGAACTTGCCGTTATGCGAGGCGTTGGCGGCCTGGATCACGCGGCGCAGGCTGGCTACCGACTCATCGACCGCGAGGTCGGCATCGGCGCCGCCCATGTCGGTGCGGACCCAGCCCGGGTGGAAGGCCATGCAGGTGACGCCCTGCGGGCCGAGCTCGATGCTCGCCGCGCGCAGCACCGAGTTGAGTGCCGCCTTGCTGGCCCGGTACAGCCAGCCGCTGGCGTGCGTCATGCGCGAGATCGAGCCCATCGAGCTCGAAATGACCGCGAGCTTGCCCTGCGTGGCCGCCAGTCGCGGCCCGAGCAGCGCGATCAGCTGCATCGGCGCATGCACATTGGTGCGCATCACCGCATCGAACTCGTCCTGCGCAGGCGCCACCAGGCCGGTACTGCGCGCGCCGTAGACGCCGGCGTTGACGATGGCAAAGTCGAGCGCCTCGGCCTCGAGCTGCGTGCCGAGGCCGGCCAAGGCGCCAGCGTCCAGCACGTCGAGCGCCAGCGGCCGCGCGCCGAGTGCGCGCAGCCGCGCCCCATCATCCGGCTGGCGGTGAGTGGCGATCACGCGCGCACCATCGGCCGCGTACTGACGGACCAACTCCAGGCCGATGCCACGGCTGGCGCCGATGACGAGGACGGTAGGCATCGTGGTGCCTGTCAGACCATCTCGACCGCGAGCGCGGTGGCTTCGCCGCCGCCGATGCACAGCGCCGCCACGCCCTTCTTGCCGCCGGTCTTCTTCAGCGCGCCGAGCAGCGTGACGACGATGCGCGCGCCGCTGGCGCCGATCGGGTGGCCGAGCGCGCAGGCGCCGCCGTGGATGTTGACGATCTCGTGCGCCAGCTTGTGCTCGACCATCGCGGCCATGGTCACCGCGGCAAAGGCTTCGTTGACCTCCCACAGGTCGACGTCCTTCGCCTGCCAGCCGGTCTTGGCCAGCACCTTGTCGATCGCGCCGACCGGCGCCGTGGTGAACCAGTCCGGCGCCTGAGCGTGCACGCTATGCGCGCGGATGCGCGCGATCGGCGTGCAGCCGAGCCTGGCGGCAGTCGACTCGCGCATCAGTACCAGCGCCGCGGCGCCGTCGGAGATGCTGGAGGCGTTGGCGGCGGTGATGGTGCCGTCCTTCTTGAAGGCGGGCTTGAGACCCGGGATCTTGTCGAGCTTGGCCTTGAACGGCTGCTCGTCCTTGTCGATCTTCACCTCGCCGGCCTTGCCGGCAATCATCACCGGCGCCATCTCCCAGGCAAACGAGCCGTCGGTGTTCGCCTTGAGGCTGCGCTCGGTCGAGGCGATGGCGAACTTGTCCTGCGCCTCGCGCGTGAAGCCGTACTTGGCCACGCACTGCTCGGCGAACACGCCCATCGCCTTGCCACGGTCGTAGGCGTCTTCCAGGCCGTCGAGCGCCATGTGGTCGAAGGTGGTGAAGGCGCCGTACTTCCAGCCCTTGCGCGCGCCCACCAGCAGATGCGGCGCGTTGGTCATGCTCTCCATGCCGCCGGCGACGATGACGTTGGCGCTGCCTGCCACCAGCATGTCGTGCCCGAACATCATCGCGCGCATGCCCGAGCCGCACATCTTGGAGAGCGTCACCGCGCCGGCCGACTGCGGCAGGCCGGCAGCGAGCGTGGCCTGGCGCGCCGGCGCCTGGCCCTGCCCCGCCATCAGGCAGCAGCCGAACAGCACTTCGTCGACGGATTCACCCTTCACCCCGGCGCGCTCGACGGCCGCCTTGATCGCCACGGCCCCGAGCTGCCACGCCTGCAACGAGGAAAAGTCGCCCAGCAGGCCGCCGATCGGCGTGCGCGCTGCGGACACGATGACAACGGGATCGCTCATGGTCTCTCCTCTGGTTGGACGCCCTCCTCCGCATGCCGGGGAGGGGAAATCAACTGCGCCTGCAGCCGTGCGGCTTCGCGCGCTGCATAACGGACACGGAAGCGAATCGACTGCGGGTAGGGGAACACGTCTTCCATCACGCCCTGCTGGATGCGCTCCTTGCGCCCCTGCCAGAACTCGTAGGTGAACAGGTCCGCGTGGTACTTCAGCATTGCCGCCTTGATGCGCGGATCGCCGAGCAGGAACGGGCCGAACTGCTCGGGGAAGACGTCGTGCTTGTCGACGCTGTACCAGACTTCGCCGCTCATCTCGTCGTCGTCATGCATCGCCTTGGGGATGCGGCGGAAGTTGGTGTCGGTCATGTACTCGATTTCGTCGTAGTCGTAGAAGACCACGCGGTCCAGCCGCGTCACGCCGAAGTTCTTGTACAGCATGTCGCCCGGGAAGACGTTGGCTGCAGCCAGCTCCTTGATCGCGTTGCCGTACTCGCAGATCGCGTAGTCGAGTTCGGCATCGGTCGCGCGCATCAGGTAGAGGTTCAGCGGCGTCATGCGTCGCTCGATGTAGACGTGCTTGAGCACGACCTTGTCGGCGTCGATGTCCACGCTGCTCGCGCAGTAGGTGAGCAATTCCTGGATCAACGCCGGCGAGCAGCGCTTGCGCGGCAGCGTCACGTGCGAGTACTCCCAGGTGTCGGCCATGCGGCCGACACGGTCGTGCATCTTCACCAGCTGGTACTTGCTCATGATGGTCTCGCGGTCCGTCTCCTTCGGATGCGGGATCACGTCCTTGATCATCTTGAACACATACGGATACGAAGGCAGCGTGAACACGGTCATCACCAGGCCCTTGATGCCGGGCGCGATGATGAAGTCGTCGGTCGAATGCCGCAGGTGGTGCAGGAAGTCGCGGAAGAACAGCGTCTTGCCCTGCTTCTGCAGGCCGACCATCGTGTACAGCTCGGAAGCGGGCTTGTGCGGCAGCAGCGTGCGCAGGAAGTCCACGTAGGCGCTGGGTGCCTCCATGTCGACCAGGAAGTAGGCGCGCGTGAACGAGAACAGCGTGCCGATCTGGTCGAGCGAGAACAGCACGGTGTCGATATAGATCTGGCCCCGCTCGTCGCGCAGGATCGGCACCGCAAACGGCGCGATGCGCCCGCCGTTGATGAAACGACCGATGAGATACGCGCCCTTGTTGCGGAAGAACAGATTGCCCAGCACGTGGATCTGGCAGTCCGGCTCCAGCTCGAACGGCCGTGCCAGCGCGGTGCCGCCGATGCCCTTGCGATGCGCCTCGCCCACCGCGCGTATCACGCAGCGCAGGTCGCGCTCGACATCGACCCAGGGGCAGGCAAATCCCAGGTCGATGACGATTTGCCGCAGCGCGCGCCGCAGGCCCTGCGTGGCCGGGTAGTAGCTGCGGTACGACGGCGGGTCCGAGTCCATGTGCTCGGTGGAGACCCCCGGCCGCACGAACAGGAACTGGTTGCGGAAGTACTCGCGGTGCAGCAGCTTGGTGCACACCGAGTTGAAGAAGGTCTCGGCGCACTCGGGCTGGCGATGCTCGGCCAGCATGCCGACGAAGCTGCCCTTGACGGCCTGCCACAGCACGTCGCGCTCGTCGTCGTCGAGCGCCAGCAGGTCGAAGTTGCGCTCGATGCGCGCGACCGCCTCCAGCACGCGCTGGTCGTAGAAGTCGATCCGTTCGCGCGCCGACTTGCGCATGTTGTGCCAGTCGCCATGCTCGAAGCGGCTCTTGGCCTGCTGCGCGGCGTAGCGGAACAGCGAGTAGTGGCGATTGAAGCCCTCGAGGATCGCGCGCGCGATGGCCTGCGGCGAGGGCATCGAGCGGTCGAATTTGACGGCAGCAGGTTCGGCGGCGTTCATGCAAGCGCGCGGCAACGGAAGCGAGCCAGTGTAGCGAGCGTGGCAAAGCCGACCTGCCCCGGCGTTGACGCGCGGCAAACGACTCGGTCACGCCGGGCCGGCGTCACGCGCGCCGCCGCCTGCGGCGTCAGCCGTGGCCGCGCGGCGTCAGCGCCAGCCAGACCGCCAGCACGCCGAAGGCGCTGCCCAGGAACCAGCGCTGTAGCGTCAGCCAGCCCGGCCGTTGCGCAAACCAGGCTGCCAGCACCCCGGCCAAGGTGACCAGCGCCCCGTCGATCAGCGTCGAAACGCTCACGTGCACGATGCCCAGCGCCAGGCTTTGCAGCAGCACGGGCCCTGCGGCCGGATCGACGAACTGCGGGAACAGCGACAGGTAGAACACCGCCACCTTCGGATTAACCACCGAGGCGATCAGCGCCTGCCGCAACAGCGCGCGATCGGGCACGTGCGACAGCGGCTGCGGCGCGAACGAGAAGCCCGCGCCGCGCACGGTGCTCCAGGCCAGCCACAGCAGGTAGGCGGCGCCGGCGAGCTTGATCGCATCGAACGCCCACGGAATCGCCAGCAGCACCGCCGACAGGCCGAGCGCCGCCAGCAGCAGGTGCACCAGCACGCCGGCCATCACGCCGATCAGCGAGAAGTAGCCCGCGCGCCGCCCCTGCGCCAGCGTGCGCGAGATCAGGTAGATCCAGACTGGCCCGGGGGTGAGCGCGAGCAGCGCCACCGCCACGCCGAACAGCGCGAGCTTTTCGCCGCTCAGACCGAACAGTGTCACCGTACGGCCCCGCCGGGCGCGACCATGCACAAACCCCTGCGCGCTGCGCGCGTCGGGATGAGCGCTTCGGAGCGGCCGGGCGCGCTCATGGCCGCCACTCGAAGCGCTGCTCGCGCATCGACCGGCCCCAGGTCTGTGCCTCCACCTCCTGCACCAGCCGGAAGCCGGCCTGCTCGTAGAGCGCGCGGGCGGCGTCGAGTCCGGCGAAGGTGTTCAGGTACACCAGCGGCATGCGGCGGTCGCGACAGAAACCCATCGCGTGCGCGAGCAGCCGGCGACCGAGGCCTTGGCCGCGCATGTCGTCGGCCAGGATGAACCAACGCAGGTGCGCGTGCCCGTGCGCACGCGCCGCCGGCTCGCTGCCGTCGAGCACGATCGAGCCGGCCACGCGGCCGCGCTTGACCACCACCCACAACCCGTCGCGCGCCGGATCGAAGCGCGCGACGAACTCGCTGAACTCGCGCGCCACCTTGGCCTCGAAGTAGGCGCCGAAACCGTGCTGCGGTCCGTAGAAGCCGGCGTGCAGCGTGGCCACCGCGCCGATCGCGCCCGGCAGGTAGCCAGGGACGATGCGCGGACCATCGGGCACCGCCAGCGCGCGGCCGAACGGATACAGCAGCTCGAAGCGCTCGAGTTGTACCGGCATGTCCTCGGCGAACGGCACGCCCTCGCGCGCGCACTCGCGCGTGAAGAAGCGGCGATGCCCGGCGAGCCAGTCCGCGAGCGTGCGATCGCCCTCGCCTTCGTCCCACGCGAACTGCGCGTCGACCTGGTTCAGCGGCCGGCGGTCGAGCTGAGTGGTGCGGATCACGCAGCGTGGCGTGCCGTCGTGTTCGGTGACCACGCTGTAGCCGTGCGGCAGCGCGCCGAGATCCGGCTCGAGATCGACCGCCCAGGCCGCGCCGGCGGTGGCACGCTTCGGCCCCTGCAGCACCAGCTCGACCAGTTCGTGCGCCAGTTGGGGCGAGTCGCCGAAGTACCACGCCTGGTACGGCGTCGACTCCGGCACGCTGGCGGCACGGCAGAACTCGGCCCAGAACGCGGCCACCGCGCCGTCGCGCGCAATGCGGTTGTCGGCGGCCACGGCGGGCGGCGGTTGGCTCATTGGCGCCATGCTGCGCTCGTCATGGTTCGCGCAGCCGCGCCCACTGCACGCGGTCGATCACGCGACCGGCCTTGATCGCGCTCTGGCGCAACTCGGCTTCGCGGAAGAAGCCGTTCTTCTGCAGCACGCGCATCGATGCCGCATTGCCGGCGTGCACCGGCGCGAAGACGCGCGTGACTTCGGGCCGCGCGAAGGCCTGCTCGGTGAGCGCGCGCACCACCTGCGTAACCACGCCGCGGCCCCAGAACGGCTCGCCCAGCCAGTAGCCGATCTCGGCGTTGCAGCGCGCGCCGCCCGCACCCTGGTGCAGGCCGCAGCCGCCGACCGCCTCGTCCTGGCAAGCAATCGCCCAGTTGTCGCCGCCGAAGTCGAGATGACCGCGCCCGACCCAGTCGCGCGCGAGCGCCAGCGGGTACGGATGCGGAAACGCCTCGCTCATGTTGTGCCACACGCGCTCGTTGTTCGCGTATCGGGCCAGCGACTCGGCATCCGCCGCGCGCCAGGCACGCAGGCACCAGCCGTCGATGCCGAGCGCAAGCCTGGGCAGGGTCGGCATCGCCGGACGCTACATCGTCTCCGCGAAGTATTCGCGGCCGATCAGCATCCGCCGCACTTCGCTGGTCCCCGCACCGATCTCGTAGAGCTTGGCGTCGCGCCACAGGCGGCCGGTGGGGTAGTCGTTGATGTAGCCGTTGCCGCCGAGGATCTGGATCGCCTCGCCCGCCATCCAGGTCGCCTTCTCGGCGCAGTACAGGATCACGCCGGCGCAGTCCTTGCGCACGCTGCGCACGTGGGCCGTACCCAGCCGGTCGAGGTTCTTGCCCACCGCGTAGCAGTAGGCGCGGCAGGCGGCGAGCGTGGTGTACATGTCGGCGAGCTTGCCCTGGATCAGCTGGAACTCGCCGATCGCCTGGCCGAACTGCTTGCGGTCGTGGATGTAGGGTGTCACCACGTCCATGCAGGCCTGCATGATGCCCACCGGCCCCGCCGCGAGCACCGCGCGCTCGTAGTCGAGCCCGCTCATCAGCACCTTCACACCCTTGTTCAACTCGCCGAGGATGTTCTCGGCCGGCACCTCGACGTCCTGGAACACCAGCTCGCCGGTGTGCGAGCCGCGCATGCCGAGCTTGTCGAGCTTCTGCGCGACCGAGAAGCCCCTCATGCCCTTCTCGATCAGGAACGCGGTGATGCCGCTGGCGCCCAGCTCCGGCTCGGTCTTGGCGTAGACGACCAGCGTGTCGGCGTCGGGGCCGTTGGTGATCCACATCTTGGTGCCGTTGAGCAGGTAGTAGCCGCCCTTGTCTTGCGCGCGCAGCTTCATGCTGACCACGTCGCTGCCGGCGCCGGCCTCGCTCATTGCCAGCGCGCCGACGTGCTCGCCGCTGATCAGCTTCGGCAGGTACTTCTGCTTCTGCGCCGGCGAGCCGTTGCGGTTGATCTGGTTGACGCAGAGGTTGGAGTGCGCGCCGTAGCTCAGGCCGACCGAGGCCGAGGCGCGGCTGATCTCCTCCATCGCGATCATGTGCGCGGTGTAGCCCAGCGCCGCGCCGCCGTACTCCTCGGCCGCGGTGATGCCGAGCACGCCCAGCTCGCCCATCTTGCGCCACAGGTCCATCGGGAACTGGTCGCTGCGGTCGATCTCGGCCGCGCGCGGCGCGATCTCCTTGTCGGCGAAGGCGCGCACGGCGTCGCGCAGCGCGTTGATGTCGTCGCCGAGGTCGAAATCCAGTCCGGGGGTGCTCATGACGTCTCCTGGGGTCGGCGCTGTCGTCCGGGGCGGTTCTTCGCCGGACTACACGCGCGCTTCGTCGTCCTGCATGCCGTGCATCACCATCAGTGTCTGCTGCATGGTGGCGACGAGCTTCTCGCGGCCGGCGGTCGCGCCGAACACGTCGGCGCGCACCACCGAGAGCGAGCGGCCGGGCTTGAGTACTTCGCCGCGCGCGACGAGCGTCTCGCCGGTGGCCGGCGCCAGCATGTTGATCTTGTACTCGACCGTCAGCACCGAGGCGTCGGCCGGCATCAGCGTGAAGGCGGCGTAGCCACCCGCCGAGTCCGCGATCATGCCGACGATGCCGCCGTGCACGAACTTGTGCTGCTGGGTCAGGTCGTCGCGTACCGGCAGCGCGATCGTCACGCGGCCGGGCGTCACGTCGGTCAGCGCTGCACCGACCAGGCGCATCGCGGCCTGACGCGCGAAGGAATCGCGCACGCGCGCGGCGAAGTCGGGGTTGGGCGGGGTGAACTGCATCGGTGACAGGCGCTCGTGCCGGAACGGCACCGCGCGCCGACTCTAGGCACGCTTGACGTGCGCGTCAACTTGGCGACGACGGCGCCGCGCCCGCGGCGGGAACCCGCGGGCCGGCGCGCGACTCGAAGCCGCCATCGCATCACGGCATCATCTGCCGCTGCGCGCTTCGGCCCCGGCCCGGCGCACGTCGCTTTTCGAAGGAGCCTTGCATGTCCCGACCCTCCGCCCCATCCGGCCGACACGACGCCGCTGGCCCAGCCGGTTTCGCCGAGCGCCTGCACCGCAACCGCCTTTCGCGCCGCGACCTGCTCTGGCTGTTCGGCGTCAGCACCGGCGCCGCCGCCAGCGCGGCACTGAGCGGCTGCGCCACCTCTCCGGTCACCGGCAAGACCATTCTCGTCGGCATGAGCGAGGAGGAAGAGCGCGCGGTCGACCAGCAGGCCGCGCCGCACCAGTTCTCGCAGGACCTGGGGCCGGTGCAGGACGCCGGCCTCAACCAGTACGTGAGCGGGCTCGGCACGCGTATGCACGCACTGACGCAGCGGCCGAACATGCCCTACTCCTACCGCGTGCTCAACGCCAACTACGTCAACGCCTACACCTTCCCGGGCGGCGCGATGGGCGTGACGCGCGGGATCATAAACGAGTTGAACGACGAGGCCGAACTCTCAGCCCTGCTCGGCCATGAACTCGGCCACGTGAACGCGCGCCACGCCGCCCAGCGCCAAGGCCAGGCGATGGTCGCGCAGGCGGCGGTGGTCGGCCTTGGCGTGGCCGCGGCAGCGTCGGACGCCTCGTGGGGCGGGCTCGCGGTGGTCGGCGGCCAGATCGGCGCCAGCGCCATGCTCTCTTCCTACTCGCGCGAAAACGAGCGCGAGGCCGACGCGCTCGGCCAGAGCTACATGGTCAAGGCCGGCTACCCCGCCAGCGGCATGACCGACCTGCACGCGCTGCTGGTCAAGGAGGAGAAGGCCACGCCCTCGCTGCTGCAGACGATGTTCTCCTCGCATCCGATGAGCAGCGAGCGCATGGCCACCGCACAGCAACTGGCGACCACGCAGTACGCGGCCAGCCTGCAGGCCAACCCGCAGCGCGAGCGCTACATGGACAACACGTCCGGCCTGCGCCGGCTCAAGCCCACCATCGACGCCTGCAAGAACGGCGAGGTGGCGCTGTCGGGCAAGAAACTGCCCGAGGCCGAGCGGCAGTTCGGAGCCGCACTGAAGTTCAGCGGGCAGGACTACGCCGCCAACGTGCTGATGGCGCGCTGCCTGGCCGCTCAGGGCAAGCGCAGCGAGGCGCTGCGCTATGCCGATGCGGCGCGCGGCATCTACCCGCAAGAGGCGCAGGCGCACAAGCTGGCGGGTTCGCTGCAGCTGCAGGGCAAGAACCCGGCCGCCGCCTTCCAGTCGTTCGACCAGTTCGATCGCCTGCTGCCCGGCGATCCGGGCATCACATTCCTCAAGGCCGTCAGCCTCGAGGGCATGGGTGATCGCCCGCGAGCCGCCGCGCACTACCAGGCCTTCCTGCGCTCCGGCGCACAGGGCCAGTCAGCGCAGTTCGCGGCCAGCCGGCTGCAGGCGCTCGGCGCGCGCTGAGCGCGGACCACGAGTCCGAATGCCGCAGTAGCGCTGCGCTGCTCCTCGCACGACGGGCGATGCACTGCGCATCGCCCGTTGCTTCGTTCAGGGCGCAGGCCGCGCGGCGGTCAGCCGCAGCGCGCCGCGGATCAGCCGGTAGAGCAGCCACGCGTACACGCACAGCAGTGCGATGCCCCCGAGCGTGGCCATGCCCGCGGCGGCGAAGATCGAACTCCAGTCGATGCTGATCAGCGTATCGACGTCGATGTCTCCCAGCCGCTGGCCGCTTAGCTTGGCTGATCGAAGCACGTCGCGCACGATCGGCAGCACGCCGCCGACGATCAGGCCGATCGAGAGCAGCCACGCCAGCGACGACCACCAGAAGGTGCGGATCAGCCAGCGGTAGTGGCTGGCGATGAAGCCCGCGCCGGGCTCGTCGCGGCGGACGTAGCTGATGATGAGGCCGATGATCGACGGCCACCACAGGATCACGCCGAAGAAGAAGCAGCCGTAGGCGACCCAGACGGTGGTGAACTCACCGCCGGAAGGAACCGGCGCCCGTACGTCAGCGCCGAAGTCGATGGTTTGGCCGGGAAAGGGGTCGGGCGTGGAGGTCATCTCGAAGTCCGGGTCGAAGGCGGGCGCATTCAGTCGGCAGCGCGGCCGGCTGCCAGCCGTCGCGCGCCACGGATCAGGCGATACGCGATGAACAGGTAGGCGCCCACAATGCCGATCGCACCGACGGCGGCTAGGCTGAGCGGTGTGCGGAACGACAGCCAGTCGGTCAGCGTGGTCGTCGACAGGTTCAGCACGGAGTCGATGCCGGCGCCACTGGCCATCGCCTCGCGCAGCACAGGCCACAAGCCGGTCGCGAGCAGCGCGGCCGAGGCCAGGCCGATCGCGAGCGCGGTCCAGAACACCTCGATCAGGCCGGTGTAGTGCGACCGCGTGGCGCCCACGCCCGGGGCGGACCGCCGCGCGTAGCTGAGCAGCAGGCCGATCAGCGAGGGCCAGTCCAGGAACAGGCCGAGTGCGAAACAACCGTACGCAATCCAGGCCGTGGCCCGCTCGGCAGCCGGCAGTTCGGGGGCAGCGGCGTCCGTTGCGCCAGGTGAGGCCAGCGCGGGCGCAGCCGCTCGGTCGAGCAAGGTCGAAGCGTCGGTCATTGATGGATTCCTCGCAGAGCGCCGGTTGGAACGGGCGGCTGCGTTGGCGCGGCCGGCCGATCGACGACAAGACGTCGATCAATGGCACGCATGCTAGCCAAGCGGCGCCTGCGCAGCGGGTCGTGCGACAGACTGCAGATCGGCGGCCGGTTTCGCTACCCTTGGCCCGATGAACGACATGCAATCCGCAGTACGCACGGCAAATGCGGTGCTGAAGGACGTCTTCGGCTACGACGCCTTCCGCGGCTTCCAGCGCGAGGTGATCGACCGCGTGGTAGCCGGCGGCGATGCGCTGGTGCTGATGCCCACCGGCGGCGGCAAGTCGCTGACCTACCAGATCCCGGCGCTGCTGCGGCCGGGCGTCGGCATCGTGGTCTCGCCGCTGATCGCGCTGATGCAGGACCAGGTCGCGGCGCTCGATGAACTCGGCGTGCGCGCGGCGTTCCTCAACTCCACGCTGACCGCGGGCGAGGCGGCGCGGGTCGAGCGGCAGATGCGCGCCGGCGAGATCGACCTCGTCTACGTCGCGCCCGAGCGGCTGGCCGGCGAGCGCACGCTGCGGCTGCTGGCCGACTGCGAACTGGCCCTCTTCGCCATCGACGAGGCGCACTGCGTGTCGCAGTGGGGCCACGACTTCCGGCCCGGAGTACGGGCAGCTGTCGCTGCTGCGCGAGCGCTTTCCGCAGGTGCCGCGCATCGCGCTCACCGCCACCGCCGACGTGCCGACGCGGCGCGAGATCGAGGACCGGCTGCTGGTCGATGCGCGCGTGTTCGTCGCCAGCTTCGACCGCCCCAACATCCGCTACCGCATCGTCGAAAAGCGCGAGCCGCGCGAGCAGCTGTTGCGCTTCATCCGCGACGAGCATCCGGGCGAGGCCGGCATCGTCTATTGCCTGTCGCGCAAGAAGGTCGAGGAAACCGCCGCCTGCCTCGGCGAGCACGGCATCGCCGCGCTGCCCTACCACGCCGGCATGGACGCGGCCACGCGCGCGCAAAACCAGCGCCGCTTCCTGCGCGCGGGCGAGGAAGGCACGTCGGGCGAAGCGCCGATGGTGATGGTGGCCACCATCGCCTTCGGCATGGGCATCGACAAGCCCGACGTGCGCTTCGTCGCCCACCTCGACCTGCCCAAGAGCGTCGAGGGCTACTACCAGGAGACCGGCCGCGCCGGCCGCGACGGCGAGCCGGCCGATGCGTGGATGACCTACGGCCTGGCCGACGTGGTGCAGCAGCGGCGGCTGATCGAGCTGGGCGAGGCGGATGTGCAGTACAAGCGGCTGTCATCCGCCAAGCTCGACGCGATGCTGGGCCTGGCCGAGGCCGGCGACTGCCGGCGCGTGCGGCTGCTCGCGTACTTCGGCGAAGCGAGCCAGCCCTGTGGCAATTGCGACAACTGCCTCGACGCCGCCCGAGACGCTGGGGACGCGCACGGAAGCCGCGCGCAAAGCTGCTGTCCTGCGCGTACCGCGCACCGGGCAGCGCTTCGGCTGCCGCGCACCTCATCGACGTGCTGCGTGGCAAGAGCACCGAGAAGACGGTGAAGTTCGGCCACGAGGGGCTGAGCACGTTCGGCATCGGCGCCGACCTGTCGGAAGCCGAGTGGCGGCTGCTGCTGCGGCAACTGGTCGCGCAGCACATCGTCGAGGTCGACTACGACCACTACAACGTGCTGCGCCTGACCGACGCCAGCCGCACGGTGCTCAAGGGTGAGCGACGGATCGAGGTCCGGCGGCCGAGCGAGAAGCCGGTGCGCGGCAAGCGCGAAAAGACGGGCAAGCGCGGCAGCGGCACGGCGATCGCATCCGGCGGCACTGACGAGGCGTTGTTCGAGCGTCTGCGCGCGTGGCGTGCGAGTGTGGCCAAGGAGCACGGCGTGCCTCCCTACGTGGTGTTCCACGACGCCACGCTGCGCGCGATCGCCTGCGCCCAGCCCGGCTCGCTGGAGGCACTGCGCAGCATCTCGGGCGTGGGCGAACGCAAGCTGGAGAACTACGGCACGGCGATCGTGCGGCTGGTCGCGAGCGGGGAATGAGGCGCTTCGCCGACGGGCGATGCCGGTCCGCACAAGTCGGATGTTCGCCCGCCGTCGTCAGCGGACGACCACAGTGACGCACTCGTTGCGACGTCGCGGGAGGCTGGGGCTGGTACTCGCTGCCCCAGGAACGCGCATCGGACGGTCAACCGACCTTTAGCCTGCAGCGAGCGGTGACAGAATCCGTCTAGGTCCCGTCACTCACGGCGGGCAGCTACCAGGTGAACTGAAGATCATCGCGGCGATCCTGGAGCAGCCGGTGATCAAGAAGATCCTCGCGCACCTGGGTCTGCAGGCGCGGTCGCCGCCGCGCGCGCCCGTCCGGGGGTCGCAGCCGCAAGCGGTCTGACCGTCTCGATCCATCGCCATTCAGGTGGCCCCGATCCCGGAACTGCGGGGATCGGCTTCATCCGAGCTTCGCACGGTCAAAGTTCCGTAGCGTTTGGCGGCCTCATCGCAAGAGAAAGCCCGGAGGCAGCCGGTGCTAACGACGCCTTTCAGGGCTGTGGTCGACACTCAGTGAGTCGCAGCCGAACCCAACGAACACATCATTGGGCCACCAAGCGCTACGCCGAGGGCCCTTTGAGAAAAAACGGCGTTTGAAGAACCCAGCCTCTACTTTGTATATCAAGGGCGTGGTCATCGTGGCGTTGATGAGCAGCGCCGACTGGGCCTGATGGACGGCGCCCTTCATTGAGGGTCGGTAGGGGTCGATGGACTTGCCGTGATCCGGGTCATGCCAAGGCGCCGCCGCATCTGGCCCGGCGCGCTGCTACCGTTCGTGGGTTTAAACAACTCCTCTACGAACCTCCATGAAAACCACCCTCGTCGCGGCGCTCGCGCTGGCCACCCTGGCGGGCTGCGCCAGCCTGCCCCCTGCCCCACCGACCGTGTCCATCCTGGTCGACCTTGATCCCGCCAGCGTCGACCGCACCGTCATCGTCGAAAACATCACCGCCGACCGCAACGGCATGCTCTACACCGGCGACCGCGTCTCGGGCAACATCTTGCGCATCGACCCGCGCGATCCCCGTCCGGTGATCGTGGGGCGCATGGAGCCGCGGCAGGTGAACAACCAGCCGGTGCCGGCCAACGCTTCTGGCATGGCTTTCACCGCACAGGGCGATCTGCTGATCGTTGCCGCGGGTTTCGGCGAGGTGATGCGGCTGCGGGCGGCAGAGCTCGACCCCGCTCGGCCCGGCATTGCGCAGACCTTCGCCGCCGGCATGCCCGGCGCCAACGGCCTGGCGCTCGACGCGCAGGGTCAGGCCTATGTCGCCGGGGGCGGCAGCGGGACGATCTTCCGCGTCGGCCCCGGTGGTGGCGCGGCGCTGCCGGTGGCGCAGATCGAGCGGTTCTCGCGCACGCTGCCAGACAGCCGCACCCAACAGGCCATCGTGGCGAACGGCCTTGCCTTCGATGCCCGGGGCGTGCTGCACGTCGCAGACACCGCGCGTGGGGCGATCTGGAAGGTCTCGATCGGTGCCGACGCCAAGGCGGCGGCGCCGACCTTGCTGGTGCAGAACCCGGTGCTTGAGGGCGCCGACGGCATCGCCTTTGATCAGCGTGGCAACCTTTGGGTGGCGGTCAACGAGCTGAACGCGTTGGTGATGGTCACGCCAGACGGCCAGCCCGCCACGCGCGCCAGCAACGGCAGCGCCGGGCCGCTGGAGTTCCCTGGCGGGATCGTCTTCGTGGGCGAGACCGCCTACGTTACGAACTTCGACGTGCCGCGCCGCGTCAACATGGACGCCGGTGCCAACACCGCCCTGGCCGGCATCGGTGCGTCAATCGTGCGCGTGCAGCGCTGAGCATCGGCGGGCCGTCGCGCCCAGGTTGTCGCAGTCAGTCCCGTGCCGTTGAGCCGTACACGGCGCAGTCAGACCGCGGGCCAACGCGCCAGCACCAGGACCGTACCTGACGCGTCCGCCGTCAACACCAGCCCCTCGCCCGCGCTGGTGTTCGTGCCCACCAAGTCGGACAGGACGAACATGTGCGTCACCCGAACTTCGAAGCGCCCGCGCTGTGCACCGGCCTGCACCACGGCGCGTCGAAGCTCGGCCAGCGACTTGGCGTTCGTCATTTCGCTAGCGCCTCGCGGCGAGCCCAGCTGCGCTGCCCCCGTTTTTCAGTGGCACGCGGATCCGGAGTCCGGCGGGAAAATGGGGTAGCGCGAAACTCAGCGTCTGCGGTCGGTCGCTCTTTGGACGTCCGCGTCCGACAAAGCTGGATGGCGGCACTGGGTCGGGGGCTGCCGACCGTCATGCGCCCGCGAATGACCGGTCAATGGCGGTTGCCGACCTTCGCCCTGCATCGCTCGGCCTTACCGGCAGAACCCAAAGAGCCGGCTGTCACCATGACGTGCGAAGGCAGGTGTCGCGGTTCCCCTTCCGCTGATGGCCGCCCCGATGGCCTGGGCGTCACCGGCCTGCTCGCGTTGAAGCGGGCCGTGCAGCGATCAAGACGCCCGGTCGCAAGCGCCGCTCCGCGAGCAGTTCATCGATCCTCCGGCGGCTTCACCCGTCTGAACTCGCGCCACAGCAGCAGGTCGTAACCGATCTTCGCTGCGCCGGCCAGCACCAGCGGCACGCCCAGGCCCACGCCCTGCATCAGCGCACCGGCGAACACCGGGGCCAGCGCCCAGCCGCCGCTGCGCACGAGGTTGGTGATCCCGGCCACGGCGAGCCGCTCGGACGGCTGCACCACCGCCATCACGTACGACTGGCGCGTCGGCACGTCCATCTCGTTGAGCGACTCGCGCACCAGGAACAGGAAGGCGGCGAGCGCGAAGTCGTCGACCGCGACGATCGTGAACAGCAGCAGGCTCGACGGGATGTGCGTGAACACCATCGTGTTCACGAGGCCGATGCGACGCGCCAGCCACGCGGCCACCACGTGCGATCCCGCGGAGAGCAGGCGGCCGACCGCGAACAGCACCGCCACCGTCGCGGCGGACGCACCAAAGCGCTCGGAGAACCAGTAGGCGAAGATGGCCGAACCGATGAAGCCGCCGGCGAAGGCGTCGATGAAGAAGAGACCCGAGAGCTTGGCCACGATCGGCCGGCTCGCTGGCGACAGTTCGCGCAGCCCGGCCGGCGCACTGTCGCCGACGCGCGGCGGCAGTTGCGCGTAGAGCAGCGCCGCCGCCGCGTACAGCACGCAGAACAGCAGCAGCGCGATCTTCATCGCCGCCAGTGCGGACAGTCCGGCCGTGGACTCGAGCAGCGTCGGCAGCGCGGCCAGCAGGCCGCCCGCCGCATAGCCGAGGTCGAGCAGCACGTTGTAGGCGGCGAACACGCGCGTGCGGTCGGCGTCAGTGGTGGTCGCCGGGAACATCGCCTGCTCGAGGATCGGGATCGCGCCGCGGTCGCGGCCGTTGACGTTGAACATGCCGAAGAAGGCGGCCGCGGCGACCAGCGGAAACGCGTCGCTGGCCAGCACCACCGCCGCACCGAACGCCGGCAGCAGGCACAGCGTGACCAGCAGCACGCGCTCGGTCACATGGCGGCCGGCCAGCAGCGTGAACAGGGTGGCTGCCGCCGCGCCCCAGAGCGCGGCCGACAGCACGATGCCGATCTGCACCGGCGAGAAGCCGAGCCGCGCGCAGTACAGCCCGATCAGCACCGCGATCATGCCGATCGCGAGCGCGCGCAGCAGCGCCGCGGCATACAGCAGCCGCCGCAGCCGCATGAGCGGCGGCGTCATGCGCGCAGCGCCGCGCGCTCAGCCGGCTGCATGCAGGTCCTTGGCCAGGCGCACTGCGTCTTCCACGCCGTCGTAGTAGCCGCGTAGACGGTCGATCTGCACATAGCCGTGCGCGCAGTAGAACGCCTGCGCGGCGGCGTTGCTGGCGCGCGTCTCCAGGCGGATCACGCCGGTGCCGGCGGTGCGCGCGGTGACTTCCAGCCACTCGAGCAGCGCCCGCCCCACGCCCTGGCGGCGGCGCGCCGGCTGCACCGCGAGCAGCAGCAAATGCGCCTCCTGCTCGCCGTACTTCATCAGCGCAAAGCCGGCGATGCGTCCCGCCGCCGCCTCGCGCGCGACGATCACGTTGGTGTGTGCATCGGCCAGGCTGCGCAGCACGCGGCCCGGGGTCCAGCGCCACGACAGCCCGCCTTCGATCGCGGTGCGCGACAGCAGCGCGATCGGGCGCGCATCGGCCGGGCGCGCCAGGCCGATCGGCGCTTCAACCCGCATCGGCACCTCCGCGCCCGGTCACGCGCAGCACCAGCCAGCCGAGTGCCGCGCCGGCCAGCGCCGCTGGCAGGCCGACACCGATCGCGATGGCGATCTCGAACGGCCACAGGTTGTGCGAGGTCGGGTCGCGCAGGCCGTCGTAGACCACGCGCGCGAACACGGCTGCGGGCAGCACCGCCGCGCCCACCCACAGCGAGCGAGTGAACGGGCGACGGCTGAACGCAGCGTCGACCAGCGCAGTCGCTGCGGCCACCGCCAGCGGCGCGCCGTAGAGGGCATCGGGCAGGTTGGTCTTCGCTTCGAATGCAGGCCAGTAGAGCAGCGCCGCGGCGACGAACGCGACACCGAACAGCAGCGCGGTGCGCTGCGCGTCGGTCAGGCGCGCGACGGCGGGCGGGCTTGCGCGCCCCGCGCGGTGCGGCGCCAGCGGCGGCCGCCGCCGGCCGCTGCTGGCGCGGCGAAGGCGCGTGCGGTGACGGCGAGGTGGGACGCCGGGGTTCGGCCAAGCGGTCATCGGACATGCCAACACTCCTCAGGATGCGACCGCCGCAGGCTGGCGCACCCCATCGCGCGGCGCAGCTTGCGCCCGCCGGGTCGCGCCTGGCAACACCGCCGGCAACTGGGACGAAGTGATCGAACGCCTCCAGCGGCAGTGCCGGCTGTAGATGCCGATCACCGTCCAGAAGCGGCCGGGCTCGGTCACGCACTCGATGCGCTCGCCCCACGCTGCGCGTTTGGCGTACACCGCACCGTGCACCACCGCGAGCGCCACCTATGCCGCCAGGCCGATGCCGAGCTAGTCGAACATCAGCGACCCGTTCGCCCGAGAGCAAACAGCCACTGCGCGACACCGACCACGATCAGCACGCCCGACAAAGGCACCCCGAGCATGGCGAGCAGCCCGAGCCCAATCGGGTTGCCGTCGGCCGGGCCGAACGCGACATACAGCACGAGCGAACGGGATCCGCGAACTGGACGGCGTAACGACGAAGCGCCCAGAGCAACAAGGCGGCGGGCCACAGTGGGCGAGCATCGGGCCGTTGGCGGGCGGAATGCAGGCTGATCGGACGAGTCATCGGCGACTCCGACCGGCGCGGGGATCGCGCACGCCGGCAAGTGTCGGCGCAACGCGCCGCCCGTGATCCGCCGAAACATGCGGTATCTGCAGCCGCCAACGGCGGCAGCAGCATCTCTGGAGCGCGGCCTGGCAGAGCACGAACCGGCGACGGGTCAGGCTCCACGGACGTCATCAACCCACTGCACCGGCGTGATCTCGCCGCTGGACCAGTCGCTGCGCAGCAGGCCGAACCACAGCGCATCGTGGCGCGCGCCATTGGCCGACTGCCAGGCGCAGCGCAACTGCCCCTCCAGGACGAAGCCGCAGGCGGCCAGCACGCGCCTCATCGCGAGGTTGTCGGCGCGCGTCTCGGCGCTGATTCGCGCCAGCTGCGGCCAGCTGCCGAACGCGTGGTCGCACAGCGCATGCAGTGCGGCCCGCGCCACGCCGCAGCCACGGCTGGCGGCCGTCACACGCAGATCGAACTGCGGTTCGCCGTCGTCGACATCCTGCAAGTCGTACAGGCGGATCAGGCCGGCGCGCGCGTCATCGACCATGACCCAGAAGGTCTGCGCGTCCAGTGACGCAAAGCGACCTGCGTCGATTGACGCCTGAACCTGCGCCGCCGCAGGACGTAGGTCGTAGTGGAATGGCCAGTCCTCGCCGGTCAGGAACGCGACCAAGGCGGCGGCCTGGTCCGGCAGCCGCAGCGGCTGCAGCCGCACGACTGGTGCGCAGCCGGTCTCAGCCACCACCGGCAGCCTGCTCCTTCGCCCGCACCTTGGCCGCGATGTACACGCTATCGGGGATGTGCAGCAGCCCCGCCACCTTGCGCATCAGGTGCAGCTCGTGCGCCGACAGTTCGTCGTCCGCATACGCCACCTGCCACAACAGTTCGATCACGCGCTCCTTCTGTTCCTGCGTGAAGTCGCGGTTGATCAGCGAGGTGAACTGGTAGTAATCGGTGGCGTCGCGCACTTCCGCGTCGGCCAGCTCCAGCAGCTCGGCCGCCTCGGCCTGCGACAGGCCGAACTTTTCGCGGATCGCGCGGTGGGCGATGGCCTGCTCCTCGAGCGTGACGTCGCGGTCGATGCGCACCATCTCGGCCAGCAGCGCGGCGGTGGCGCGCTGAATCGACGACGCGTCCGCGGGCGCGGCATTGCCGATGCGCTGGTCGAAAAACTCAAGAATGGACTTCAGCATGCCGACATGATGCCGCAGGCACGTCGACGGGAATGGCCGACCGCGGCATGGGTGCGGTTTTCCCGGCACGCATCGCTGCAACTACACACGGCCGGCGCGCGCCGGCGCCGGACCCAGCAGGCGTCGGCAGTCCGCCTCGTGCTGCGCGATCTCGGCCAGAGTGACCTCGATGTCTTCGCGCTGCTGCTCGAGCGCGGCGCGATGCTGCTGCAGCACCTTGAGGAAACGGCGCGCCTGCGCCGCCGCGTCCTTCGGGCTTTCGTACATGTCGATCAGCTCGCGGATCTGCAGCAGGCTCAGGCCCAGGCGCTTGCCGCGCAGCGTGAGCTTCAGCCGGGTGCGGTCGCGCGCGGTGGAGCACGGCGCGAGCCCGCCGCGTGCCGGCGCGCGTCGGCGCCAGGATGCCCTGGTCCTCGTAGAAGCGGATCGCGCGCGGCGTGATGTCGAACTCGCGCGCCAGGTCGGCGATGGTGAAAGTGGCGGCCGTATCGGCGCGACTCGGCGCGGCCTTGCGCGCAGCGGACATGTTCTGACGGACGCTCATGCTGCGTAGAATCGGTCGAGTTGACGTAAGCGTCAAGCAAGTGGCGTACCGCTCGCATGCGCCGGCCCGACTCCCACGGAGCGCCCCTGAACCCGTTCGAAAGCCAGCTCGTCTACCCGTGGTCCGACGTACCGGCAGCGGGCAGCATCATCACGCTGCGGCCGGGCCTGCACTGGCTGCGGATGCCGTTGCCGTTCGCGCTCGACCACATCAACCTGTGGCTGCTCGACGACGAGATCGATGGTCGAGCCGGGTTGACCGCGATTGACTGCGGCATCACCAGCGAGCCGACGATGGCCGCGTGGGAGCGGCTGTTCGACGGGTTCTTCGGCGGCCGACCCCTGCTGCGCGTGATCGCCACCCACTTCCACCCGGACCACGTCGGCCTGGCGCACTGGCTGACCAGCGGCGGCAAACAGCACCGCTGGCGCGCGCCGCTGTGGATGACCGCCGCCGAGTACGCGTATGCCCGCTTCATCTCGGCCGGCGCCGACCAGACCGGCGGCGACGCGGCGATGAAGCACTTCCGGCGTAATGGCGTCACCGACCCGGACATGCTGGCCAAGGTGCGCGCCCGCGGCGGCGGCCACTACACGAAGCTGGTGCCCGCGGTGCCGCCGTCGTACGTGCGCATCAACGACGACGACACGATCGACATCGGCGCGCGCCGCTTCCGCGTGATCGTCGGCCACGGCCACTCGGTCGAGCATGTGTCGCTGTACTGCGAGGCCGACCGCCTGCTGATCAGCGGCGACATGGTGCTGCCGCGCATCTCGACCAACGTGGCGGTGTTCGACCTCGAGCCGGAGTCCGATCCGCTGCCGCGCTATCTGCGCTCGCTCGACCGCTACCTGCCGCTGCCGGCCGACACGCTGGTGCTGCCCTCGCACGGCAAGCCCTTCACCGGCCTGCACACGCGCGTGATGCAGCAGCACCAGCACCACGCCGCGCGGCTGGCCGAGGTGCGGGCCGCCTGCCGCACGCCGAAGAGCGCCGCCGAGATCGTTCCGGTGCTCTTCCAGCGCGAGCTCGACCTGCACCAGCTGACCTTCGCGCTGGGCGAGGCGCTGGCCCACCTGCACGCGCTTTGGCACGAAGGCAAGCTGGCGCGGCAGCGTGGCGCCGACGAGGTCTACCGCTTCGTCGCGCTCGACTGAGCGCGCGCCCCAACCCTTGACGCGAACCACGCCATGACCCGACCCACGGACCCGCGCCCCGCCACCACGCTCGCCACCGCCGGTCGCGACCGCGAGACGTTCGACTTCGTCAACCCGCCGATCGTGCGCGGCTCCACCGTGTTGCACGCGAGCGTGGCCGAGATGAAGGCGCGCATCGCTGCGCGCAACAGCGGCCAGGACGAGCCGATCACCTACGGCATCTACGGCGGGCCGACGCATCAGGCGTTCTACGACGCGCTCAATGCACTCGAAGGCGGCCACCGCTCGTGGGCATTTCCATCGGGACTGACTGCCTGCGTGATCGCGCTGCAGGCGTTCCTCAGCGCCGGCGATCACGTGCTGGTGCCCGACTCCGTGTACTGGCCGGTGCGCCGCTTCTGCCGCGACACGCTGAGCCGCTTCGGCATCACGACCACGTTCTACGACCCCATGATCGGCGCCGAGATCGAGCGCCTGTTCACGCCGACCACGCGCGTGCTGTGGCTGGAGGCGCCGGGCTCGCACACGTTCGAGATGCAGGACGTGCCGCTGCTGGCCTCGATCGCGCGCGACAAGGGGGCCATCAGCGCGATCGACAACACCTGGGCCACCCCGCTGTACTTCCAGCCGCTCGCGCACGGTGTCGACATCAGCGTGCACGCCGCCACCAAGTACATCGGCGGTCACTCGGACCTGCTGATGGGCACGGTCACCAGCAACGAGCGCGCCTGGCCACAGCTGCGCGAGGCGATCCACCACTACGGCCTGACCACCAGTGCCGACGACTGCGCGCTCGCCCTGCGCGGACTGCGCACGATGGGCGTGCGCCTGGCGCAGCACCGCGCCCACGCCGACGCGCTGATCGCCTGGTTCCGGCAGCAGCCCGAGGTCGAGCGCGTGCTGTATCCGGCGCTGCCCGAGGACCCGGGGCATGCGCTGTGGCGGCGCGACTTCTCCGGCGCCTGCGGGCTGTTCGGCGTGGCGCTGAAGCCCGGCATCGCCGAGCCGCGGCTGCACGCGATGATCGACGGCCTGCAATTGTTCGGCCGCGGCTACTCCTGGGGCGGCTACGAGAGCCTGCTGATCCAGAGCCTGCCGGAACGAGCCGTGACGCCGCCCATCACGAAGGGCCTGCTGTTCCGCGTACACGCCGGCCTGGAAGACCCGGCCGACCTCATCGCGGATCTGGAGGCCGGCTTCGCGAGGCTGCGCGCCTGAAGACGCAGCCCGCTTCGCCTGCTCGCCGCCGGATATTGCGGACGGCGGCAAGTGCCGCGCTCGTCGCCACCCTGCCCGGCTGCTCGATGATCGAGAACTTGTTCTTCTATCCGGACCGCGTGACCTACACGCGGCCGGCGCAGTACCGGCTGTCGTTCGAGGACGTGACGTTCACTGTCGACGGCCAGCGACTGCATGGTTGGTGGCTGCCCGCGACCACGCCGACCGCGCTCGGCAGCGTGCTGCACCTGCATGGCAACGCGGCCAACATCAGCAACCACCTGCCGCTGGTGGCGTGGCTGCCGCATGCCGGCTTCAACGTGCTGATGTTCGACTACCGCGGCTTCGGCCAGTCGGAAGGCAAGCCGACGCTGGCGGGCGTCGTCGACGACGCGGCCGGCGCGCTGGCCGCGCTGCGCGCGCGCCGCGACGTCGATGCGCAGCGCCTGGTTGTGTTCGGCCAGAGCCTGGGCGGCGCCACCGCGCTACGCCTGCTGGCGCACGACAGCGCCGGCGTGCGGCTGGCGATCATCGATTCCGCCTTCGACCGCTATCGGACCATCGCGCGCGAGGCGGCCATGGACAGCGTGGTGCTGGCGCCGCTGCTGCCGCTGGCGTTGCCGCTGCTGCCAACGGAGGCCGACGATCCGGTCACCGCGCTGGCGACGATCCGCGTGCCGCTGCTGTTCGTGCACGGCACGCTCGACCACGTGGTGCGCCACGCGCACAGCGAGCGCCTGCACGCGGCTGCGCAGGCGCCCAAGCAGTTACTGCTGGCGCCCGGGGCGGTGCACATGGAAGCGCTGCTGCGTCCGGACCTGCAGGCGCAGGCGTTGCAGCGGATGCGCGAGGCGGTCGGCGCGCCGGCCTGATTTCGCCGGTCCGCGGACGTCGGCACCGACCTGCCGCACGACACGCGCCGGTCCCGACTCGCTCGGCGAGCCAGCGCCGCCGGCGCCGCGTCAACGATCCAGCAGCACGAACGCGCCCGCGCGCCGTATCCAGCCGCGCGGCGTCCGCTCCCAGACATGCACTTCGTCGCGCGTCTGACCGCGCACATCGGTCACGCGCACACGCACCCGCAGGAGCGGGGCGGCGCCCTTGATGGCGACGACTTCCGTCGGCGCGTAGACGGTCAGCAGCGGCGGTGACCGGCCCACGATGCCCGTGTCCACTTCGGCGACCGCGGCCTCGACCCGCGCGATGCGATCGCCGATCTCGCGCAGATGCGGCGGCGGCTTCGATCCGGGCGCACGCAAGACGGCGAGGCGCACTTCCCTCTGCTGCTCGATGCTCGAGTGACGCGCGATGTAGTTGACGTCGTCGTAGTGGCGCTGGATCGGCTCCGACGGGGGCACCAACGATTC
This sequence comes from Burkholderiaceae bacterium, assembly GCA_034522655.1. Classification (GTDB taxonomy): domain Bacteria; phylum Pseudomonadota; class Gammaproteobacteria; order Burkholderiales; family Burkholderiaceae_F; genus JALHMQ01. The sequence goes on along the minus strand of JAXHLD010000036.1, from coordinate 105,462 downwards.
GCGCATCGCCTCCGCCGCGCGCGCCGGCGTGACCGACGCCAGCGCCAGAGCGGCGCCGCACAGGGCGACGACCAGCAACCGGCGCGGGGCAAGCAAAAGGGTTTTCATCAACAGAATCGTTGCACGCCGCGCGCACGCCGGCTATCGCGCGGGTCGGTATAGCGGGCGCGTGGCCGGCACGGCGCCACCCCCGGCATCGCTGCGCAGAGCGCGCAGGCTGCGCAGCCCGGCGATGGCGCGCACGCCATACCAGCTCGTCATCTCCGCATCGATCCACTGCACGCGCGCGGCCGGAAAGCGCGCCGCCAGCTCGTGCACGTGCCCGGCGTCGAAGCGGAACGGCTCGCTCGACAGCAGCACGCGATCGACGCGCGCGATTTCCGCTGCAAGCTCGATCGTCGGATAACGCGCAGCGCCGCGCAGCCGCTGCCGGATGCGGCACGTCCCAGCCGACCGCGGCCAGCGTGCGCGCGATGTAGGTGTCGGCGGCCACCGTCATCCACGGATCCTTCCAGCACAGGTACAGCACGCGCTCGCGCGGCCGCGCGGTGGCCAGCGCCCGGCAGACCTCGAGTTCGCGCTCGAGCGCGTCGCCCAGCATCTGCGCCGCCGCCTGGCGATCGAACACACCGCCGAGCAGGGCATACAGCGCGCGGTTGTCCTCGGGCGCGTTCGGATGGGTGACGATCACGTACGGCACGAACTCGGCGCAGCGCCCCTGCTCGCACGCGCGCGTGTTCTCGTCGACGTTGACGATGACGTGCGTCGGCGCCAGTGCGCGCAGCCGGGCGAGGTCGACGTCCTTGGTGCCGCCGACCTTGGGCACCGCGCGCACGGCCGCGCGCGGGTGGATGCAGAAGCCGGTACGGCCGACCACCTGCGCACCGAGCCCGAGCGCGAACAGCAGCTCGGTGATCGACGGCACCAGGCTGACGATGCGGGCGTCGGCCGCGGCGCGCGCGTGCGCAGTGCCGAGCGCGTCGGTCCACATCGGGCCTGCGGCCTGCTCAGGTGCCGACGAGACCGCCGTCGCGCCGGCGCACGATCACCGTGGCCGAGCGCGGCCGCGCATCGCCGCCGTCGGGCCAGCTCGACAGCCGCGGCAACCGGTCCGGATCGCTGCGCTCGCCCGGCGGCTCGCCCGGATGCTGGATGTTGACGAACAGCGTGCGGCCGTCCGGCGTCATCGTTGCCCCGGTGATCTCGCATCCGCGCGGACCGACCAGGAAGCGCCGCACCTCGCCGGTATGCGGATCGGCGGCCAGCATCGCGTTGTTGCCCAGGCGCGCGCCGCCGCGGCCGATCGCGCGCGGGCTGATGTCGGTGTCGATCCACAGCACGCCGCGCGCGTCGATCCACAGCCCGTCGGGACAGGCGAAGGCGTCGCCATCGACAGTTGCCGCGTGCCTCGGCGCGCTCGCTGGCCGGATCGCCGGCGAGCACGAAGTGGTTCCACGCGAATGCGGTGCCGTCGAAGTCGCCGTCTTCCTTCCAGCGGATGACGTGGCCCATCACGTTGTTGGCGCGCGGGTTGGCGGCGTCCACAGCGGGATGCCCGGCCGCGCCGCGCCGCTCGTTGTTGGTCAGCGCGCAGTAGACCCAGCCCTCGGCGTCGATCGCGATCCACTCCGGGCGATCCATCTTGGTGGCGCCGAGTGCATCGGAGGCCTGGCGCGTCTTCACCACCACCTCGCCCTGGTCGGCAAAGCCGTGGGCTGCCGTCAAGGCCCCCGGCCGTGCGTCAGCGGAAGCCAGCGGCCGCGGCCGTCAGCGTCGAAGCGCGCGACGTACAGCGTGCCGTGGTCGAGCAGGTCGCGGTTGGCCGACAGGCCGCCGGGCCGGATGCGGTCGCGCGTGACGAACTTGTAGACGTACTCGAAGCGCGCGTCCTCGCCCATGTAGACGACGGCGCGGCCACCGCGCGTGACCGCCACCGTCGCGCCCTCGTGCGCGGCGCGGCCAAGCGCGGTGCGCTTGATCGGCGCGGCAGCCGGATCGAACGGATCGATCTCCACCACCCAGCCGAAGCGGTTGGGTTCGTTCGGGTGGCGCACGGCGTCGAAGCGCTCGTCGTGCTCCTGCCAGCGGTAGCCGTAACCCCGCGCGTTCAGGCCCCAGCGGCGCTGATGCGGGTCGGGCTCGCGCGGACCGGCGAAGTAGCCGATGAAGTTCTCCTCGCAGGTCAGGTAGGTGCCCCAGGGCGTGCGGCCGCTCGCGCAGTTGGCGAACGTGCCGAGCACGCGCCCGCCGCTCGGATCGAGCGCGGTGCGCAGCAGCGCATGACCGGCGGCGGGGCCGGTCACCATGGTCGGCGTCGACGCGGTGATGCGCCGCGCGTACGTCGACGGCCGCACGATGCGCCAGTCGCCGCCGCCGCGGTCCTCGATCTCGATCACCGACACGCCGTGCGCCGCCTGCGACTTGCGCGCCTTCTCGGCCGACCAGGTCTTGATGCCGTCCGGGTGCAGCAGGCCGTCGTCGGCGTACTCATGATTGATCGCCAGCAGGCCGCGCCGGCCACCGTCCAGCGCGAAGTAGTGCAGGCCGTCGTGATGCATGCCGAGCTGCGCTTCCTGCTCGGCGGCGCTGTTGCTGGCGTCCGGCCTGAAGGCAGGTATCGCGCCGGGCAGTCCGACCGGTTCGCCCCACGCGAAGGCGGGGGTGGCGACATAGCCGTCGGGGACGATCACCATATCGGCGCTCGACACCGGCACGCTCGCGAAGCCGAGCAGGGGCGCGCGCGCGACCGGCGCAGAGTTCGCGCACGCAGCCGCGAGCAGCGCCGCCGGCGGCGCGAACGCGCGCGCCAGCGCTGTCGCCATGCCGCCGGCAAGCACGCGGCGGCGACCGGGGTGCGAGACGTCGTGGATCGAAGGGTTGGACGAGCGGTTGCTGTCCTCCATCGGCGCCGGGTCCTTGTCCATGGGCAACGAATCGGCGTCGGCGTCAGGGTCCGACGCGCGGCTCGCTCTTGCGCGGCTTGTAGGGTCGATTGCCCATCAGCCGATCGAACGCCCAGTTCGGCAGCGCGCGCAGCAGCTTGGCGACCAGGCCCATCTGCCACGGGATCACCGCGTAGCTGACGCCGGCGCTGATCTTGTCGGCCGCCGCGCGCGCGAAGTCCGCGGGTTCCAGCAGGAACGGCATCCGGTACGGGTTCTTCGCGGTCAGCGGCGTGCGCACGAAGCCGGGCGCGATCGTCACCACCTTGACGTCGAACCGGCGCAGCTCAACGCGCAGGCTTTCGCAGTAGCTGATGGCGGCCGCCTTCGAGGCGCAGTACGCCTCCGAGCCCGGCAGGCCGCGGATTCCGGCCACGCTGGCGATGCCGACCAGGGTGCCGCGCCGGCGGCTGCGCATCGGCGCGATGAACGGGTGGAAGGTGTGCGCCATGGCCAGCACGTTGGTGTCGAACACCTGCCTGAAGGCGTCGAGATCCTCGTAGTGCTCGGTCAGCACGCCGACCGAGATGCCGGCGTTGGCGATCACCACGTCGGCCGGGCCGGCATCACGCTCGAAGTCGCGCGCGGCGGCGACCAGCGCGTCCTTGTCGGTGACGTCGGCGGCGTAGACGAAGTGCCGGCCCGGCAATGCAGCGACCACGCTCGTCAAGCGGCGCGCGCCGCGCGCCACGAGACCGAGCGTGGCGCCGCGCGCCGCGTACTCGCGCGCCAGCGCGGCACCGATGCCGCTCGAGGCGCCGGTGAGGAACACGGTCGGGGAACGCGCGGCCATGGCTCGGCTCAATCAGATCAGGTTGCGCAGTCGATCGCGCGGCGTCGGTCGGTCACAGTACGTCGATCGCAGTGGGTCGATCGCAGTGAGTCGATTGTAGAGACGACACTGCGGCGCGCACCGCGCCGGACGCTACGATCGCAGCGATGCAGAGACGCCGATTCCTTTCGCACCTGCCGGCCGTGCTGGCGCCGCTGACGCTGGCCGCCGCGCCCGCACGCGGCGCGCCCGCGCCTGCCACACGCCCGATCGACGCGGTGCCGGGCGGCCTCGCGCGCGTCCCGCTCGGCGCAGCGCCGACCGCGCCGCGGGCCTGGCTGGGTGACGAAGTGCGTGCCGGGCGATGCCGGTGCAAAGTGGCTGGCGGGCGGTGGCCGGCATCGGTCTGGCGGCGCAGCCGGGCAGCACGCTGGTGCTGCGCGCGCAGTCCGCAGAAGGCGAATCGCAGCACACGATCCGCGTGCGCCCCAAGGCCTATGCCGAGCAGAAGCTGAAGGTGGCACCGGGCATGGTCGATCTTTCGCCCGAGGACCTGGCGCGGCACGAGCGCGAGCGCGCGCACCTGTCGCAGGTGATCCGCACCTTCAGCGACGAACCGCCGGCCGCACTGGCGCTGCAGCAGCCCGTGCCGGGCCGGCGCTCCAGTTCGTTCGGGCTGCGCCGCGTGTTCAACGGCCAGGCCCGCAGCCCGCACAACGGCATGGACATCGCCGCGCCGGCCGGCACGCCAGTAGAAGCCGCGGCCGCCGGCCGCGTGCTCGACGTGGGCGACTATTTCTTCGCCGGGCGCTGCGTGATCCTGGACCACGGCCAGGGGCTGCTGACGCTGTACGCGCATCTTTCCGCCGCCGGCCTCGAGGTCGAACAGACCGTGGCGGCCGGTGCGCGCATCGGCGACGTGGGTGCCACGGGTCGCGTGACCGGTGCCCACCTGCACTTCACCGTGTACCTGAATGCGGCCGCGGTCGACCCGGCGCTATTCCTGCCTCCGCCGACCGCCTGAGGCCTACTTCTTCTTCTCGCTGCGTACGCGCGCGATCAGGAAGTCGAGCACGGGCAGCGTGCCTTCGCGCGAGCCGACCATCGACGGCGCGGTCATGAAGCGGCCGCCGACCGCCATCGACGGCGTGCCGTCGATCTTGTAGGCGCGCCAGGTCTGGCCGGCACGGCTGACCCGGGTGTTGACCGTGAACGAATTGAACGCGTCGTTCCACTTGCCCTTGTCGATGCCGTTGTTGGCCATGAAGTCGGCGATCTCGCCGGCGTCGAGCATGCGGCGGCGGCCGTTGTGGATGGCAGAGAAGAATTTCTCGTGCACGTCGAGCCGGTTGAGCTGCTCGAGCGCGTAGTAGGTCTTGGTGTGGTTCAGCGTCGCATTGTCCCAGTTGATGCTGATGCGCTTGAACTCGACGTCGGCCGGCAGCGTCTTCTTCCAGCGTTCGAGGTCGCTGTTGAACGAGAAACAGTGCGGGCAGCTGTACTGGAAGAACTCGAGCACCTCGATCTTGCTGCCTTCGGTGGCCTGCGGCGGATTGACCGGACGGTAGTCGCGCGGTTCGACCGGCTGGCCGCCCTTGACCTGGGCGTAGGCGAGGACCGGCAGCAGTGCGGCAGCGGCAACGAAGTGGCGACGATCGACGAGCAGGCGATGGGACATGGGCGGTTTCCTTGGGAGGCGTGGCGGATTCAACGGCGCGGCGGCGATTTCGGCTGACGGCGGCGGCGGTACGGGCCGCCGAGCCCGGCTGCGGCGGCGTCGGGCAGCCGGCGGATTCGACTGCGCTGGGCGTTCGAAGTGCCCGCCGCACCGCGACCCGGCGGCTTACTTCAGCCGGATGACCTGGGCGTCGATGTTGTTGGTGGCAAGCGTCTTGCGGATGCGATTGATGTCGTCGATCTGGCCGTACGGGCCGAGGCGCACACGGTACAGCGTGGTGCCGCCTTGTTCGACCGGGAAAACCCGGGCATCGAGCCCGAGCATCGCCAGGCGCGCACGCATGGCGTCGGCATCCTCCGGCGTCTTGAATGCCCCGGCCTGCAGCACGTAGCGCGTGCCGTCGTCGACCGCCGCCGCCGCAGCGGCCTTCTCGGCCGCCGCCTTGATCTCGGCCGAAGACTCGATCTTAGGCATCTCGCCCTTGGCCGCCGGCGCGGGCGGCGGCGTGGCCGGCGCGCCGTACAGCGGCTTGTTCGGATCGGGCAGCTTGCCGTCGGCGCCCGGCTTCACGTTCTCGGTCGGCCGCTGCACCTTGTTGACGAACGGGATCGGCGCGTTGGTCAGGTACACCGCCACCGCCGCCGCGATGCCGAGCCCGATCACCACGCCGACGATGAACCCGATCAGCGTGGTGCCGCGCTGGTCGCCGGGAGCAGAAATACGATTCATCGCTGCAGTTTAAACAGGGCGATCCGGCGGCTGCTTCTGCCGCCGCTCCGTCCGGACTAGCCGCAAGGCGTGGCCGCGCCGGGCGCTGCGCGCCGGCCCGACGATCACATCCGCTCCGGCGCCGACACCCCCAACAGCGCGAGGCCATTGCGGATCACCTGCCGCGTGGCCAGCAGCAGCGCCAGGCGCGCGTTGCGCACGTCCGCTTCCTCCACCAGCACGCGCTCGGCGTTATAGAAGGCGTGGAAGTCGGCGCCGACATCCTTCAGGTAGAACGCCACCTGATGCGGCGCCAGTTCCTCGGCGGCAATCTTCAGCACCTCGGGCCAGCTCGCCAGCCGCTGCAGCAGCGCCTGCTCCTTGGGTGCGAGGAGCGGCGCAAGATCCACGTTCAGCGCGTGCGCCTCATCCAGCGCCGCAGCGGCGCCGAACTTCTCGGCCGCCTGCGCGATCACGGAGCAGATGCGCGCATGCGCGTACTGCACGTAGTACACGGGGTTGTCCTCGCTGCGGGCGAGCGCCAGATCGACGTCGAACACGAACTCGGTATCGGCCTTGCGCGAGGCAAGGAAGAAGCGCACCGCATCGCGCCCGACCCAGTCGAGCAGGTCGCGCAGCGTGACGTAGCTGCCGGCGCGCTTGCTCATCTTCACTTCCTCGCCACCCTTCATCACCCGCACCATCTTGTGCAGAAGGTAGTCGGGGTAGCCCTTGGGGATCGTCACGCCGAGCGCCTTGCCGGCCGCCCGCAGCCCGGCGCGCACGCGCGGCACGGTGCCGAAGTGATCGGAGCCCTGCACGTTGATCACCTTGGCAAAGCCGCGCTGGAACTTGGTCACGTGGTAGGCCACGTCGGGCACGAAGTAGGTGAAGGTGCCGTCGGACTTGCGCATCACGCGGTCCTTGTCGTCCGCCGCCGGGCCGCCGAAGCCGCCGACGTCACCGATCTCGGTGGTCTTCAGCCACAGCGCGCCCTCGGCCTCGAAGGTCAGGCCCGAGCCGACCATCGCCTTCACGGCCGCTTCGACGCGGCCCTCTGAGTACAGCGAGGACTCGAGATAGAAGTGGTCGAACTGCACGCCGAACGCGGCAAGGTCCGTGTCCTGCTCGTGGCGCAGGTACGCCACGGCGAAGCGGCGGACGTTGTCGAGGTCTTCGACGTCGCCGCTGGCCTGGACCGGCGAACCGTCGCGCGCCGTGTGTGTCTTCTGGTCGAGGAACTCGCGCGCGATGTCGACGATGTAGTCGCCGCGGTAGCCGACGTCTTCCTCGTCGATGGTCGCGCCCTGCAGCTGGCGCGCGCGCAACTGCACCGATTTCGCCAGCGTGTCGATCTGTACGCCGGCATCGTTGTAGTAGAACTCGCGCGTCACCTGCCAGCCCTGCGCGGCGAGCAGATTGGCGAGCGCGTCGCCCAGCGCCCCCTGCCGCGCATGGCCCAGGTGCAGCGGGCCGGTCGGGTTGGCCGAGACGAACTCGACCATCACCTTCTCGCCCGCGTGTTCGCTCGTCGTGCCGAAGCATTCGCGGCCGCGCAGGACCGCGCGCACCACCTGCTGCTTGGCCGCAGGCGCGATGCGCAGGTTGATGAAGCCCGGGCCGGCGATCTCGACCGCGTCGATCAGGCCCGTCGCCGCCGGATTGACGCGCAAGGCATCGGCAATCGCCTGCGCCACCTCGCGCGGATTGCGCTTCAGGCCCTTGGCGACCTGCAGCGCCACGTTGCAGGCCAGATCGCCGTGCGCCTCGCTCTTCGGCCGCTCCAGCACCACCGCAGCGCCCGCGGCGCCGATGCCGGCCAGCGCCTGTTCGATGAGCGTGGCGACCTGCTGTTTGTGCTGGGGGAGCATGGAAGAATCGAGGACTTTGCGCGATGGAGGACGCGAGTCTACTGACCCCGCTGTTCACGGCACGCGGCTGGCCGCGCTGCTGCAGAGTGGGAGGAGGGGTTGGGATGGGCGGTGAGGGGAGCCCGCGGCGCAGGGGATATGAAGGATGGGATCGAATGAACGAAGTCGGTGCGCACGGTGGAGCAGGTGCGCCCAGGTGTACAGGCACGCGGGCGCTGCGGTCGAGCGTCCTGAGCGACGGCGCCGGGCGCTAGCCGATGAATGGTCCTCAGCGCGGCTACGGCAATGCCGGCAAGATCGCGGCGCGGTGCTGGCGTGGTGAGCGGCTGGGGGGCCCCCCACACGGCCATCGGTCTGGCGCGGTGCGCGGACGACGGAAAAAAGCAAACGAAAGAAAAGCGGGCTGCCGCCTGGCGACAGCCCGCTGATCTCAGGTCAGACCACGTCAGTCGTTCACTGCGCTGGCTTGGTGATCTTGATCTCGTCGAAGTAGCCGCCGACGAAGCCGAGCGGCACCGGCGTCGGGTAATCGACGTAGCTCGGGCACAGCGTGCCGGCGGGCAGCGTCGCCTCGTTGACCGAGCAGAACCGGGTTGCGTACACCGGATAGCTGGCGCGCAACCGCAGTTCCTTCACGTCGCCGAGCACGTACTGGATCTCTTCCTCGGTGGCGATGCGCTCCTCGATCAACCAGCAGCCGCGCGGATCGGCCTCGGCGCACAGGCGGCGGCCGGCGTTGTCGTCGTTCGACAGGCTGAGCACCAGCTTCTGCCACGACTGCGCCATGCGACGGTCGTCTTCCTTCGGGTTGTAGGTCAGCGTCAGGATCGTGCCGGCGGCATCGGTGCCGCCGCCGCGCATCACGATCTGATCCGCGGTGGTCAGGCTGTCGTACACGTAGATCTGATCGCTCGCCTTCAGCGTCAGCGCAGTCGGCAGCGCGGCCGGCAGGTCGACGCAGCGGGTGACTGGAACGAACAGGTACCACACGGTCCAGCAGTGGCGCTGCGTACCCGCCATCTGGTTGAGCAACTGCTCGCCCGGCTTGTACCAGAACGACAGTTCGCCGCGATAGAACGCGCGCTTGTCGTGCAGGAAGTGGTCAGGCGCCATCACGTAGCCGACGTTGTAGGTCCAGTCGGGGTCGGTGAGATCGCTGTTCATGTGGTTCACCGCCATGTAGCCGTAGAAGATGCTCTGCGGCGTGGCCGGATCGCGCCAGACCGGCGTGATCGGCGTGGTCTTGGGCGCAGCCACCGGCTGCGGACTCCAAGTCGTTGCGGCGACCTCGAAGCTGTCGAGGATGAAGCTGCCACCGCCGGCGGGCTGGCATTCCTTGATCTTGTACTCGGTGCCTTCCTGGACCTTGGCGATCGAGCCGTCGCCCAGGTTGCGGAACGTGTACGACAGCGGATACGCAGTCGACAGCGGCGCGGGCACGCCGAAGTAGTCCTGCCACCTGCCGGAGGCGATCGTCTCCACGGTCGCCGCGGCCGGGCCGCCGACCGAGGTGATCGAGATCTTCGCCTCGGACAGCGTCTTCTTGTATTCGATCTGCGCGTTCGCGCTGAAACTGCCGAGCCCCTTGTAGGCGGCGTTCAGCGCCGCTTTGATATCGGACAGCGAAGCGGTCGACGTGAACGTGAAGGCGAACATCCGGCCGTACACGATGTTCGACACGTACACCGGCAGGTTCCCCGGGCCGATGCGGCCCATCGCGACCTGCTCGTCGAGCCTGTCGCGCGTGAAGTCGGCGCTGAAGAACGCCAGCGGCGTCTGCGGCGGCTCGACCACCACCTCGAACATCTTCTCGACGAAGTAGACCATCACGGTCCGCTCGTTGGCGCTGCGGTCGACCGAGGCCGAGGCGCTGGCCGAGAAGCCCATGTACTTGCCGGACATCCCGGCCTGCAGCGCGAACGACTGCTCGGAGGTGAAGTCACGCAGCGTGAACTGGATCGAGCTGGGCGGCACCAGGGTGCTCGGCACGCTGTCGATCATCTGGCCGATCGCGTGGTTGACCTCGGCCTGGTCCGGATTGCTGACGAGGCGGAAGTTGTCGGCGGTGGCCAGCGAGGGGATCGAGACCTTGATCGGCGAACGCTCGCGGATCGGCAGTCCGAGCAGCGAGCCCACGCCGTCGCGATGGCTCTTGCCCTGGATCATCGCGCCCGGCCACAGCAGCTCGCGGTCCGGGCTGAACATCACGATCTTCTCGGGGGTGGACTTCATGCTGAACGTGGTCGTCAGGCAGGCGTACTGCTGCGACTCGATCACGCCACCGGGCAGCAGCTTGTCGATGCGCTCGGTGGTCTTCTCCGGCGTGGCGCCCAGCTTCGGATTGGGCACCTCGTCCGGCACGGCCGGGCTGAACTGCTCCCACTTCGGCAGCGTCTGCAGATATGCACCCACGTCCTGCTGGGGCGCGACCGGTACCGGATTGTCGCCACCGCCGCCACACGCCGCGAACATGGCCGCCGTGGACGCCAGCGCAGCCAGCCGTACAAACGAGGTCGCTCTCATCAAAACCTCCCGTCTTGCACTTGTTCAACTCGAACCAACCAACTGCCTTGAAAAGTAGGTCGGCAGCGTCGCTTCGATTACTCACAGATCAAGGACGGATCGGTTCGATTGGGTAAAGTGCTCAGTCTTCGGAGCGTGTTGTCACCTCGCAGCCCGCGCTGGGGCGAAAGTCAACGAGTAACCCGGCCGACGCGCCCGGACAGGAGTTCTGCAAACTCCGCGTCCATGGCACGCGCGCATATGCCGGGGCAACCTACACCGGCGAATCGAGTGCTTTGCGCCCGGCCGCGGCGCGCGGCGTCGATCTGCCTCCGCGCCCCCGCGCGCCGCGCCAGCTAAGGCAGCACCCGTACCTCGCCCGGATCGATGCCCACCTGCACGCGCGCGCCGCGTGGGTAGATCGGCAGGCTCGACAGGTGCGGCGCATCGGCGGTCAGCCGGTGCTCGCCCAGTTTCACCACGTAGCGCGTGAACTCGCCGAGGAACTCGCTTTCCTCGATCTCGCCGTCGAACCACAGGCGGTCGCCGTGCCGTTCCGTGGTCACGGCCAGCGCATGCGGGCGCACCGAGATCGCGCTGCCTGCGGCCGGCCCCACCGGGAGCGGGATCGCACCGAAGCCGTCGGCCACGAACAGACGCTGGGCGGTATCGAATCGGCCGGTCAGCAGGTTGGTGCTGCCGACGAACTCCGCAACGAAACGATTGCACGGTGTATCGAACAGCTCGCGCGGCGTGCCCACCTGCTGCAGCACGCCGCCGTCGAGCACGGCCATGCGATCGGCGGTGGTCATCGCCTCTTCCTGATCGTGCGTGACGAAGATGGTCGTGATGCCCAGTTGCCGCTGAAGTCGCAGCAGCTCGACACGCATCTGCTCGCGCAGCTTCTTGTCGAGGTTCGACAGCGGCTCGTCGAGCAGCAGCACCTGCGGCTCGATGACGATGGTGCGGGCGAGCGCCACGCGCTGCTGCTGGCCGCCGGAGAGCTGGTTCGGGCGGCGTCGCGAAAACTCGGTCAGGCCCACCAGTTCGAGCGCCTCGTCGACCCGCTGGCGGATCTCGTCCTTCGGCCGGCGGCGCTCGACCAGCCCGAAGGCGACGTTGTCGTACACGGTGAGGTGCGGCCACAGCGCGTAGCTCTGGAACACCATGCCGATGTTGCGCGCGTGCGGCGGCACGCCGGTGATGTCGCGCCCGTCGACCAGCAGCTGGCCGCGGTTGTGCTGGTTGAAGCCGGCGATCAGCCGCAGCAGCGTGCTCTTGCCCGAGCCCGAGGGGCCGAGCAGCGCAAAGAACTCGCCGGGCTCGATCTTCAGCGTGATGTCCTTCAGCACCTGGTTCGTGCCATAGGCCAGGCCGATCTGGATGCACTCGACGGCGACTGCCTTCATTGCGGATTCCCTATCGCTTGGTTTCCAGCGTCTGGTTGGCGCGCTCGACCACCAGGTGCGACAGATACGTGCCGATCGCCACGATCACGACCGCCAGCACGCCCAGCGCCGCGCCCGGGCCGCGCCCCGACACCGACTGCATGTAGAGATAGATGCCGTAGCTCATCGGCGCCTGCGACTCCTTCACCGTCAGCAAAATCGTCGCCGACAGCTCCACCGCCGCGGTGATGAAGCTGGAGACGAAGCCGGCCAGGATGCCACCCGCCATCAGCGGGATCACCACCCGCCGCACCACGCGCCAGCCGCTGGCGCCGAGCATCTCCGCCGCCTCTTCCAGGCTGACGTTGATCTGCTGGAGTGCCGCCATGCATGAGCGCAGCGCGTAGGGCAGCCGGCGGATGCTGTACGCCAGCATGATCAGAATCCACGTCTGCGTGACCGGCACGCCGTCGATCTGCACGCCCTGGAAGGTGCGCAGGTAGCCGATCGCCAGCACGATGCCGGGTACGGCGATCGCGGCACTCGCCACGAAGTCCAGCCACTGCCGTGCGGGGATCTTCGTGCGCAGAATCAGGTAGGCGATCGCGGTGCCGATCACGACGTCGATGCCCGCCGCCAGGCCGCAATAGAGCAGCGTGTTCTTGATCATGAAGCCACTGTCGGCGAACACCGTCTTGTAGTGCTCGATCGTGTAGGCATCCGGCAGCACCGAGAAGCTCCACACCTTGGCGAAGCTCAGGATCAGCAGGCCCAGGTGCGGCGACAGCACCACCAGCAGCACGATCACGATGCCGCCGTAGGCGATCACCGACTCCCACAGCTTCAGCTTGCGCTTGGCGATGCCGGCGCCGCCCTTCTGCAGCGTCGAGAAGTCGCGGCCCTTCATCACCCGCACGCTCAACCACAGCGCGAGGATTGAGAACCCGATCAGGATCACGCTGATCACGTAGCCGAACGGATCTTCCAGCCCGACCTGCGTGATGCGCAGGTAGGCCTGCGGCGCCAGCATGTTGGTCTGGCCCAGCACCAGCGGCGTACCGAGGTCGTCGAACACCTTGATGAAGACCAGCGCGGCGCCGGCCAGGTAGCCGGGCAGCGCCAGCGGGAACACCACGCGCCGGAACAGCCGCCAGCCGCGCGCGCCGAGGTTCAGCGCCGCTTCTTCCATCGCGCCGTCGATGTTGCGCAGCGCGACCGTCAGGTTCATCAGGATGAACGGGAAGTAGTGCAGGCTCTCGACGAAGATCACGCCGGTGAGCCCCTGCATGATCGGGATCGATACCCCGAAGTACTCATCGAGCAGCAGGTTGATCGAGCCGCTGCGGCCGAAGATCAGCTGCATCGCCACGGCGCCGACGAAGGGCGGCATGATCAGCGGCAGCACGCCTAGCGTCTGGATCAGCAGCGCGCCGCGGAACTGGAAGCGCACCGTGATGTAGGCGAGCGGCACCGCGATCAGGGAGGCGATCAGCACGCTCACCGTCGCCACGTACAGCGAGTTGGCGAACGACTCGCGCATCAGCGGCGTGGTGAAGAAGCTCGCGAAGTGACCGAGCGTGAAGCTGCCGTCGGCGTCGCGGAACGCGGTGGCGAACACCGCGCCCACCGGCACCAGCAACAGCGCGGCGAGGAAGATCGAGATCGCGATCAGCACCGCCCACGCGCCCCACGAGGCGCCGAAGCGGCGCCGCAGGCGTTCGCGCAGCGGGATGGCGGCGGGCGTGAGGGTGGCGCTGGCCACGGGCGGCGAATGCAGAAGGATTGGATCCCGGCCTGCACCGGGACGACCTGAAGGGCCGCGCCAGCGGCCCTTCAGGTCACTTGATCATCGCCGCGGCCTTCTGCGCGAACTCGGCAGCGCGTCCGTAGTTCTCGCGCGCCTTGCTGTTCCAGGTGCTCTCCAGGCCGGTGATCTGCTTGGACACCGCGACCTCCTTCTTGTTGGAGGCGAAGAGCTTCTGGAAGTCCTTCTGGTCGGCGATCTGCGCCGAGATCACCGGCGTGTAGGCAAGGTCGCGCGCCTGCTTCAACAGTGCTTCGGCTTCCGCGTTCTTCTTGCCCGCCAGCTTCGCCTCGGCCTCGTGGATCGCCTTGGTCGCGGCCTGCAGTTCCTTCAAGCGGAAGGTGATCGTCTGGTCGAACAGCGAGTGCACGATCGAGTAGCGGTCTTCCGAAAGGTCCGCGTTGAACTGCACCTTGGCGCGCTTGACGATCGCCTGCGGGTCCGGATAACCGGCCGGCACCTTGCCGCCGAAGGCCGTGTAGGAGAGCACCGGCAGGCGCGAGATCTTCGGATCGAGCAGCAGCTCCTGCCCTTCCTGGCTCAACGCAAACTGCACGAACTTGCGCGCGTCGGCAGTGTTCTTGCCGCCGGCCACCAACGCGATGTTGGCCGGCACGATCGAGGTCACCGCCGGATAAACGAAGTCGACCGGGAAACCCGAGTACTTGCCGGCCAGGCCGAAGAAATCGATCACCGGCCCGGCGCCGAACTGGCCGTTGTTGATGCCGTCGGGCACGCCGAAGCTGCGCTCGGTCACCGCGGCGCTGTTGCCGGCCATTTGCAGGATCTGCGCCCAGCCCTTGTCCCAGCCTTCGCCCTGCAGGATGGTCTCGACCGTCAGGTGCATCGTGCCGGAGCGCGACGGCGAGGTCATCGCCACGTGGCCGAACCACTCGCGCCGGACGAGATCGGTCCACTCCTTCGGCGCGGCGAGCTTGTTGGCCTTCAGATACCGCGTGTTGTACATGATCCCGTAGCCCGCCAATGCCTGGCCGAGATAGAAGCCCTGCGGGTCGTTGATCGGGTAGTTGCCGATCTTGCCGGGCACCTGCGGGTTGGCCAGGTCCTTCGCGGAGACAAGCAGGTTGTCGCGCTTGAGCACCTCGAACGCATCCGGCGCGCTGGCCCAGAAGATCTCCGGCCGCTGGCCGACCGCGGTCTCGCGCACGAAGGCAATGCCCGCCACCGTGTTCTTGTTCAGGATCTCGAGCTTGATGCCCGGGTTGCGCTTCTCGAACGCGCTCTTGTAGGCGGCCGTCAGTTCCTTCGGGAACGACGTGATCACCGTGACCGTCTGGGCCAGCGCGGGTCCGACGGCAGCGAGCAACGCAACCGCAACCGCGGCCACGGCGAAACGGGACGTACGCATGCGATCTCCTTGTGCGATCTGTTCGGTGCCCGGCGATTCGTTGCTGCCGGCCGCGTGCGGATTGTAGGGCGTGGCGCTTGCGTCGACCGGCAACCGGCCATCGCCGGTTGCGGCACCGCGCATGGCATCCATGACGATCTGCTCCAAGGAGTGGGCCGGGTCGCGGCGGCCCGCCGGCGCGGGCGGTATAAACCGACTCCATGCGCAGCGAGATCGATCATCTGGTGGTCGCCTGCGCCGACCTCGACCAGGGTTCGGCGTGGGCACAGGAAACGCTTGGTGCCGACCCCGTGCCCGGCGGCAAGCACGCGACGATGGGCACGCACAACCGGCTGCTCAAGCTCGGGCCACGCGTGTACCTGGAGCTGATCGCGATCGACCCCGACGCACCGGCGCCGGCTCGCCCGCGCTGGTTCGATCTCGACAACGCCGACGTGCAGGCGCGTGCCGCCGAGTCACCGTTCCTGCTCGACCTCGGTCCACGCCGACCGACCGACATCTTCGATGCCGTGGTGCGCGTGCCGGCGCTCGGCGAGGTCACGCCGTTCACGCGCAACGCCTACGCGTGGAAGTTCGCACTGCCCGAGGAAGGCCGGCTGAACTTCGGCGGCGTGCTGCCGGCTTTGATCGAGTGGAACAGCGACCATCCGGCGGCGGCGCTGCCGGACAGCGGCTGCGAACTGCTGGCGCTCGACCTCGCGCATCCGGCGGCGGCGAGCATCGTGCCGCTGTTCCGCGCGCTCAAGTTGATGGGGCCGGTCGATCTGAAGGCCGGCCCGCGCGCGCTGACCGCTCGACTGCGCACGCCGCGCGGCGAGATCGCGCTCGGTTGAGCCGACCATGCAGCGCCGCGACCTGCTGGCCGCCGTGGCGGCCGCCACCGTTTCTCCGAGGATTGCCGCGATGACGACCGACTCCAAGCCTGCCCCGCAGCCGCCGATCGCCAGGCGCGTGCCGCACACCGTCAAGGGTCCGCATGGCGATCGCAGCGACGAGTACTACTGGCTGCGCGACGACGATCCCGACACCAAGCGGCCGGAGATCCTCGCCTACCTGCGCGCGGAGAACGCCTACACCGACGCCACGCTGGCGCCGCTGAAGCCGCTGCACGAGACACTGGTGCGCGAGATGCGCGCCCGCATCAAGGAGGACGACGACAGCGTGCCGGTGTACGACAACGGCTACTGGTACTGGCTGCGGTTCGATGCCGGCGCCGAGTACCCGGTGCACCTGCGCCAGCGCGGCAGCGTCGACGGCCGCGATCCGCAGGCGCCGACGGAGGTGATGCTCGACGAGCCGGCCATGGCGCAGGGCAAGCCGTTCTTCGACCTCGGCGGCTGGGCGGTCAGCCCGGACAACCAGTGGCTCGCCTGGACCGAAGACACGATGGGCCGTCGCATCAACACGCTGCGCATCAAGAACCTCGCCACCGGCGAGCTTCTGCCGGAGGCGATCGGCGGCGTGCTTGAGGAGATGGTGTGGGCCGCGGACAGCAGGACGGTGTTCTACATCCGGCAGGACCCGCAGACGCTGCAGTCCGGCCCGGTGTACCGCCACCTGCGCGGCACCGATCCGAAGGCCGACGCGCTCGTCTTTGAGGAGGCGGACAAGACGCTGTTCACTTCGGTCGGCCACACCGCCTCGCGCGAATTCATCGCGATCTGGATCACCGGCTTCACGACGACCGAGCTGCGCACGGTGCCGATGGCCAAACCGACCGAGGCGCCGACGGTGGCGCTGCCGCGCCGCGCCGACGTGCGCAGCTACGCCGACCACCTGCACGGCCGCTGGGTGATCCGCACCAACGACCGCGCGCGCAACTTCCGGCTGATGCAGGCGCGCGATGGCGAACTGGCGGACCCGCGACGATGGACCGAACTCGTGCCCGGCCGCGCCGAAGCGACGATCGAGGCCTTTGCCCTGTTCAACACCGCGCTGGTGGTGGGAGAACGCGTCGAGGCGAACGCGCAGTTGCGCGTGTTGCCCTGGCCTGAGGCCGACGATCGGAAGCCCTTCGTCGTGCCGGCCGACGAGCCGGCGTTCGCGATGGCGATCGGCACCAACCTCGACCCGGCCCTGCCGCGGCTGCGCTACCGCTACGACTCGATGGTGACGCCGACGCGCGAATACGACGTCGATCTCGCCACCGGCGCGCGCACGCTGCTGAAGGAGCGGCCGGTGATCGGCTACGGCCGCGCGCGGTACGAGTCGGCACGGCTGTGGGCGCCATCGCGTGACGGCAAGCGGATTCCGGTGTCGATCATGTGGCGCAAGGACCGCTTCAAGCGCGATGGCTCAGCGCCGCTGTACCTTCAGGGCTACGGCGCCTACGGCTACTCGTACGACCCCGAGCTTCCGCGCGAGGCGCTGTCGCTGATCGATCGCGACTTCCGCCTTCGCCACCGCGCACGTGCGCGGCGGCGCCGAGCTCGGCGAAGACTGGTACGAGGACGGCAAGCTCGCCCACAAGCAGAACACCTTCAACGACTTCGTCGACGTCACCGACTTCCTGGTGCGCGAGAAGTACGCGGGCAAGGTGTTCGCCAGCGGCGGTTCGGCCGGGGGTCTCTTGATGGGCGCCATCGCCAACCAGGCCGGCATGAAGTACGCCGGCATCTCTCTGTGGGTGCCGTTCGTCGACGTGATCACCACCATGCTCGATGAGACGATCCCCCTCACCGCCAACGAATGGACGCAATGGGGCGATCCGCGCGTGAAGGCCGACCACGACCGCATGCTCGCCTACTCGCCGTACGACAACCTCGCGCGGAAAGACTACCCGCCGATGATCGTGCACGCCGGGCTGTGGGACTCGCAGGTGCAGTACTTCGAGCCCGCCAAGTACGTCGCCCGACTGCGCGCGCGCAAGACGGACTCCAACCCGCTGCTGCTGCACATGGATCTGGAGGCGCGCATGGCGGAAGAGCGCGCCGCTTTTCACGCCTGCGCGACGAGGCGCGGGAGTTCGTGTTCTTTCTCGATCTGGCGGGGATCCCGTCGTAGCGCGCCGCACCGTGCCACCGGCGCGCCGGCCGTGTCCGGTTTGCTCAGCATGTTGAGCAGGACGACTCAACACATTGAGCAGACCGCAGATGCGCTTCCAACGACCGCACGCACGCAGGTGGCCGACCCGTGCGCTGCGCCTGAACCCGGTAGTAGGATCGGACCGCTCGGCCTCACGAACGATTGACTCGACCGTTCGCGACGCTGACTCCCGGTTGCCGAAAGCCAATGCCCATTCCGACACTCGCCCCGAAAGGCGACGCCCTGCGCCACGCAGTCGCCTGGCTTGCCGAACAGGGGGAGTGGACGCCGTCGCTCGTCGAGCAGGCTTGCCAGCGCTTCGACGTCTCTCCGGCTGACGAGGAGTTCCTATTGCAGGAACTCGCCCGGCGGCAGGCCAGGCCAGCGGCATAGCGGCCGTCTTGAGAAAGTGCGGCGCGCCGCCTCGCGGGCGGCTGCGGCCCGGCACAGCGCCAACGCCTCCTCAGGCGAACCGCACCGGCCGCGTCGTGCCGCCTTTCCGGCGCAAGACGACGGTGCCAGCCATCTTGTCGTGCCAGCCCTGTTTGCGCGGGTCGAACGCGACCCACAGGATGCCGATGAACAGCGGAAACATCGCCACGTAGTAGCCGAGGTAGCGAACGACGAGCTGGCCGCCGGTGGGCTTCGCTCCGGTCTTCGCGTCGACGATGCGCGCGCCGATGGCCATCTTGCCGGGCGTGGCCTGGCGCGCGATCCAGAACAGGACCACCGCGACCGCCGGTGCGATCCACGAGACGAGAAAGTCGACCGGCCCCTGGATGAGTCGCTCGCCGCTCCAGTACGCCGCGCCGTATACCGCCGTCAGGATGGGAAAGACGACGATGCAGATGAGCAGGGTGTCGATGATCGCCGCGCCGCTTCGCGCCCAGAAGCCGACGTACTCGAGCTCTGCGACCGGATCAATCATGTGTGTCCCTCGCACCGCGCACCGTGCCCGGCCATTGAATGGACATCATCTCAATCGCGGCGGCGCTGCGAGGGCCATGGTCGGCGCGGGCCGCTATGGCGTCGACACCGGGCCGCGCTCGGCGCAGTCGGCAACCCTGTCCACTCAAACGAACACGCGCGGCAGCGTGAACAGCGGCACCACCTCGCCCACCACGGTGCCGCGATAGTTGGTCACCTTGGGCTGCGCGTAGCGCGCCAGCGGAGTGGCGGTCGGATCACCGATCTGCTTCAACTGCCACAGCACCTCGACGGTGGCGGCGAGCAGCGCGCGCGTGTTGCCGTCAGCGACGCGGATGGCGATGCCCAGGCCGCGACTGGCGATGCCGATCGCCTGCACACCGTCGGCGCCGATCTTGGTCACCCAGTCGCCGTCGAGGCCGTCGTCACCGGTGTTGGCGCAGCGGCCCGCGCGCATCAGCGCCAGGTCGCTGCGGCCGGTGCCGGAGACCAGATCCGGATGGCGCGCCATCGCGTAACGCAGCGCCGACAGTGCCGGGGTGGCGCCCATCGACAACTGGCAGAAGGCGTGCGCCAGCGCCGACAGCGGCATGGCGAAGTTGGGCGCACCGCAACCGTCTACGCCCATCGGCAGTTCGCGCTTGCCAGCAAAGCGCTGCACCGTGGCGCGCACGCGCCTCTGCAGCGGCGCATCGGGATCGAGGTAGGTCTTCAGCGGCTTGCCGTGCAGCCGGCAATAGGCGAGGAAGCCGCTGTGCTTGCCGGAGCAGTTGTGGAACAACTGGTTCCAGCGCACGCCCGCGGGCGGCTCGGCGTTGTTGTGCGAGTAGTAGCTGGGCACGTGGCAGCCGCACTGCAGGTCGCTCTCGCTCGCGTCGATGCGCTCGAGCATGCGCTGCGCGGTGGCGACGTGGACCGCCTCGCCGTTGTGGCTGGCGCACATCAGGGCCAGCTCGTGCGAGCCGAAGCCGAATCTCTCGGCACCGCCGTCCTCGACGAATGCGAGCGCCTGCAGCGGCTTGAGCGCGGAGCGGGTGTAGTTCAGGCCATGGGCGTCGCCGACGCCGGCCACCAGCGTGCCGCGCGCATCGACCACCGCGATCGATCCGTAGTGGACGAGTTCAGGCAGGTTGCCGCGGGTGGTGGTGACGAGCGGGACGTGGCGCGGGGGGCGCAACTGAGAGGCGGTCATCAGGGTAGACGCGCGGCGCACTGGATCGCCGCCCGTCGAGAGCCGGAGGAGGCCGGATTATCGGCGAAGCGGTTCAGACTGCCTGCGGCGCGGTGCCGCCGCCGGTGGCGGCGGCCAGCCGCTGCGTGACTTCCTTGCGATAGCGATTGAGCTCCTGCACCGAGCTGAAGCTGCGCTCGAACAGCAGGCTCATGTTGTGCAGGATGCGCTCGACCACCTTGGTCTCCCACACCTCGTCGAACTTGATCTGCTGGTCGAGCCAGTGCTCGAGCCAGGCCGGATCGGGCAGGCGCGACTGGATCGTGTCGTTGGGGAAGTGCGCCTGGCTGACGTGCAGGTTGGTCGGGTGCAGCGCCTTGGCGGTGCGCTTGGCGCTGGCCATCAGCACCGCGATCTTGGCGAACGCGGCACGCGCGGAGTCGCCCACGTCGCCGAGGTACTTCTTCATGTAGCGCAGGTAGGCGCCGCCGTGGCGCGCCTCGTCCTGGCTGAGCAGCTTGTAGATGTGCTTGATGACCGGCTCGGTGTGCCACTCGCTGGCGCGCCGGTACCAGTGGTTCAGGCGGATCTCGCCGCAGAAGTGCAGGGTCAGCGTCTCCAGCGCGGGCGCGGGGTCGAACTCGAAGCGCACGTTATGCAGCTCGTCGTGCGTGGGCACGAGGTCGGGCCGGAAGCGGCGCAGGTATTCCATCAGCACCAGCGCGTGCTTCTGCTCCTCGAAGAACCACACGCTCATGAAGGCGGAGAAGTCGGAGTCGTGCCGGTTGTCGCGCAGGAACATCTCGGTGGCGGGCAGCGCCGACCACTCGGTGATGGCGTTCATCTTGATCGTGCGCGCCTGCTCGTCGGACAGCTTGGCGCCGTCGAACTCGGCCCAGGGCACGTCGGACTCCATGTTCCAGCGCACCGATTCGAGCGAGCGGAACAGGTCGGGGTAGAGCATCGCGGACTGGGACATGGCGGCACCTTCTTCGAGGCTAGCTGGCGGCACGCCGGCGCAGGAAGCGCATCAGGCCGCCCAACAGCGGAAGTTTCTCATACAGCTCCTCGGCGGCGTCCCAGTAATCCCGATGGAAAACCACGAGACCAGAGGTGCCGAAGCGCAGGTGGCTGGCGCCGCGGATCACCTGCTCGTCCCGGCTGAAGCGCCGCATGCGGAAGCGGAAGTCCCAGGTGACGAAACCCTGATCGCCCTGAATGACCGCATCGTGAATCACGAACCGCGGCGCGTCGACCTGCAGGAACATGTGGCGAAAGATGCCTTCGATCGCCGCCACGCCGCGCACCTCGTTGAACGGATCCTTGAAGTAGGCATCGTTCGCATAGACGACGCCGATCTCGGCCACGCTCTCGGGGCTGAGCGTCTCGAAGAAGCGGCGCAGCATCGCCAGGCGGGCGTCGTCGATCATGGCGGCGCCTACTGCCCGGTGATCTTGCGCACCGCCCACAACTGGAACCGGTGCGGCAGGATGCGCAGCAGCTTCAGTCCGAAGGTGAAGCGCTTGGGATAGTGGCTCTCGAAGCGGCCGGAGGCGATCTCGTCGAGCGTGATGCGCGCGGCCTCGGCGGCCGGCAGCAGCGCCGGCATCTTGAACTCGTTCTTCTGCGTCAGCGGCGTGTCGACGAATCCCGGGCTGACCAAGTACACGCCGTAGCCCTCGGGCCGCAGGTCGCCGTACAGCGACTCGGTGAAGTTGATCAGCGCCGCCTTGCTGGCGCCATAGATCAGCGCCTTGGGCAGGCCGATGTAGCCGGCCACCGACGAAACGATCGCGATGCCCGCGCCCGGGCCGGCCCGGCGCATGAGCGGCAGGGCCACGTCGACGCAGTTGAGCACGCCGTGCAGGTTGACCTCGAGCAGCCTGCGCGCCTCGGCCAGGTTCCAGTCCTGCGCGCGCATCTCGGTATGCGTGCCGGCCACTACCAGCACGAGGTCGACGCCGCCCCAGTGCTGGCCGATCTGCTCGGCGGCCTTCTGCAGGCTGGCGTGGTCGGTGACATCCAGCGGCGCGACCAGCGCATGGGTGCTGGTGGCGGCGAGTTCGTCGAGCAGATCGCGCTTGCGGGCCGACAGCGCGACCTTCGCGCCGCGGCCGATCAGGTCGCGCGCGATGGCCGCACCGATGCCGTAGCTGGCACCGATCACCCACACGCGCCGCCCCTTGTAGCTGGCAAACGGCGGATTGAGCGGGCCGAACAGGCCAGGCTGGACTACGCGCGGCGCCGCGACCGGCGCGCCGGGCTCGACGGCGGTGGACACGGCGCGCCTCACTTGCGCGTGAACGAGATCAGCACCTCGCCCACCCGGAAGCCCCAGAAGCTCATCACCGCGCGGTTGAGCATCACGCGCTCGTCGACCAGGAACATCCAGTCGTCGAATCCGATCTCGTACGTCTTGCCGTCGGCGGTCTTGTAGGCAAGCGTGTACGACCAGTTCAGCGCATTGCCGGCGACCACGCCGTTGGCCTGGCCGATGACGTCGGCCGCGGTGCCGATCCACTGGCCGGGCGCGGCACCCGGCTTGAGCGTCCAGATGCGCTTTTCCTTCACGCCGTCGGACCAGACGAAGTCCTCGTCCAGGGTGCCGGTATCACCCTGCCAGGTCGCCTTGATGGTCACCACGAAGCGGCGCGTCACCTCGCCCGAGCGGTCGAGCACCATGCCGTGGCCTTCGAGCGTGCCGTTGAAGTACTGTCGCAGGTCGAGCGCAGGCTTCTCGGCCGCGTAGCGCTTGGGATCGGTGGCAGCGCAGCCGGCGACCAGGGCCGCGAACAGCGCCAGGGCAAACAATTGGAACAGCGAGCGAGTCTTCATCACATCCTCAGAAACGTTGCTGGCGCCAGGCCACGAACAGCAGGCCGGCGGCCACCAGCTTGAGCAGACAGGGAACCACCGCGTATACGAACGCGAGCGCGCCAAGCGCCGCCGCGTCGGTGCCGCCGCGCGCGTAGCCCAGCCCTTCGAGCAGCGGCAGCGCAATGCCGCCCGCCAGCGCCAGCGTCAGCTTGTTGACGAAGTTCCACAGCCCGAAGTAGGCGCCTTCGCGCTGGCCGTTGTGGCCGTTGGCGTCGATCACGCGCGCCAGCAGCGCCGGCGGCAGCGCCAGGTCGGCGCCGAAGGCCACGCCCGACAGCACGCAGATCAGCGCAAACCCCGCGAACTGGCCTTCGCCGAGCATGAACGCCCAGATGAAGGCCGCCACCGCCGCCACCATCCCGCCGAGCCAGACCAGGTGCAGCGGGAAGCGCCGTGCCAGGCGGATCCACAGCGGCATGCTGGCCGCACCGGCGATGAAATACAGCGCCAGGAACAGGCCAGTGTAGGAGGCCAGGCCGAGGCGGTCGGCGACGAAGAACTGGAACACGGTGGCGGTGATCGACGGCGCGATCGCGTTGAGCGCGAACACGGCGAGCAGCCAGCGCAGCCGGCTCGTGCCCAGCGGCAGCAGGAAGCTGGAGAACGGATTGCCGGTCGGAAGGGCCTGCGCCGGGCGCGGCGGCGCGGGCGCACCACGCACCAGAACGACCAGCGCCACTGCGAGGCAGGCGAGAAAAAGCCACGTCAGCGACGCCATGCCGATCGCGGTCGGCAGCGCGCCGCCGATCAGCACGCCGATCAGGCCGGCGCCCTCGCGCGCGGCAGTGATGCGGGTGCGGCCGGCGTCGTCGTGCGCCAGTTCGGCGCCCCAGGCCTGGTAGGCCACGGTAGCCAGCGAGTAGCCGAGATAGGCGGTCACAAGCGTGGTGAACAGCCACAACGCGGCACCCTGGCCTGTCAGCGCCGGCGGATTGAACAGCAGGACGAAGCCCAGCGCCAGCACCGGTGCGGCCAGCAGCACCGGTCGCAGGTAGGCGCCGCGGCCCTTTTGCGCATCGACCCAGCTGCCGAGCAGCGGGTCGGCGACCGCATCGACCACGCGCGTGGCGAGCAGCACCAGGCCGATCACGGTCAGCGCGAGACCAGTTTGCGCCGCGTAGTAGTCGGGCAGCAGGATGTTGATCGGCAGCGCGGTCATCGCCAGCGGCAAGCCGAGCAGCGCGTACGAGGCCAGGCCGCGTCCGGTGACGAGGCGGGGCGGCGCAGCGGCAAGCGCGGTGGCGGCCATGGCGGGATGGGTTCGGGAGCGCGCGGGGTGGCGTCGCGGTCGACTGGCGGCGCGCGGTGCGCGCCGGCGGCTGCCGCTAGGGCGTCAGGCCCGCGGTCGGACCGGCGGGTTTGAGCAGGCTCTCGCGCAGGCGCGGCGCGCGCGTGCGCGGATCGAGCCAGATGGAGAAGAAGGCGCGGCCGAAGTCCGGCTCGTCGACGCTGCCGGCGAACACGCCATCGACGTAGAAGCGCGCGCCAACGCCGGGCTGGAACACGCCGGCGATGCGGCGGCCCTTGTCGACGTCGGGAAAGATCTTCTCCATCTGCGCCAGCCACCGGCGTTGCTGCGCTTCGTCGCCGAGCCCGAGGCGCTGGATCTCGTCGCGACTGGCTTCGGCGATGGCCTTGCCTTCGAGCTTGCGGGCATAGGTCAGTTCGAGCACGAACGGCTGGCCGAACGGCGCGGCGACGTCGAAGCGCGGCGCGGCATACAGCCGGGCGTCGTAGACGTGGAAGCCGAGCCAGGTGAGCTTGCCTTCGCCGGCCAGCCGGCCGTCGCTGACGTAGCGCGCGATGTGTGGAGCCTGGGTCATGGCGATGCCTGTCATGGGCGTGGCGCGCGGCGCTTGCGCGGCAACCGGTTCGGCGCTGATCGCAGCAAATGTGATCAGCGTGGCCACCAGCGTGGAGGCCCGCACCTCAGGCCTTTTCGAGCGTGTACTGGACGACATCGGTGTTTCCTTCCGCAAACGCGGCCTCGCAATAGGCGAGGTAGAACTCCCACAGTCGCACGAACGGCTCGTCGAAGCCCAGCGCACGCACGGCGGCGAGCTGGCTCATGAAGCTGGCGCGCCAGGTGGCGAGCGTGCGCGCGTAGTCGCGCCCGAACGACAGCTCGGCCACCAGCCGCAGCCCGGCCTTCTCGGCGTGGGTGCGGAACACCGACGGGCTGGGCAGCATGCCGCCCGGGAAGATGTATTGCTGGATGAAGTCGGTGCCGACACGGTAGCGCTCGAACAGCGCATCGGCGATGACGATGGTCTGGATGCATGCGCGGCCGCCGGGCTTCAGGCAGCGGTTCAGCGTCTCGAAGTACGAGGCCCAGTACTTCTCGCCGACCGCCTCGAACATCTCGATGCTGGCGATGCCGTCGTACACCGCGCGCTCGTCGCGGTAGTCCTGCAGCCTGAGGTCGCCCTTGAGCTTCTGCCGCTTCAGGCGCTGCTGCGCATACTCCATTTGCGAGGGCGACAGCGTGAGGCCGATGGGATGCACGCCGGCCCCCGCCGCGGTTTCGGCAAAGCCGCCCCAGCCGCAGCCGAGCTCCAGCACGCGCGCACCGCGTTCCAGTCGCAGCTCGTCGAGCACGCGCGCGTACTTGGCGCGCTGTGCCGACTGCAGCTCGGCCGCCGACGCCGGCTGGTGCGCGCCGCTGCCGTCGGCCACGCCCTGCTCGAACAGCGCGCTGCTGTAGGTCATCGACGGATCGAGCCAGAGCGAATAGAACGCGTTGCCCAGGTCGTAGTGGGCCATGATGTTCTTGCGCGCCTGCGGCTTGCTGTTGCGGTTGAGCAGGTGCTTGATGCGATACGCAAGCGAACCCCAGAACGAGCCGTAGATCACGCGCTCCACGGCGGCGCGGTTGCGGATGAAGAACACCAGCACGCGCGCCGGGTCGCTCGAGGTCCAGTCGCCGGCGGCGTAGGTTTCGGCAAAGCCGATGTCGCCGCTCTTGAGCGCGGCGTCGAACACGTTCCAGTTGGCCAGTTGCACGTCGGCGGACGGGCCGCCGTGGCCGAAGCAGGCGCGCTGGCCGTCGGGGAACACCACCATCAGCGCGCCGTGTTCGACGCGTTCGAGCAGCTTGAGCACCCACCGCGCTTGCGTCGGGAAATGGCGCGTGTCGAGGGCGGCGGGCGCGGGGGCAGCGGTGTCGGCGGCGTTGCGCAGGGCGATGTCGTTCATGGGCGGCGGAGGCGAGTCAGGCGGAGGTGGAAAGCGACTGGGAGGAGTCGTTGGCGTGCGGCGGCGGCACGGTCGAGCGCGTGAGCGCAATCGACGGCGGCGCCGGCTTGCGGAAGAACGGCACGCGCTTGCGCCACAGCTTCAGCGCCTGCCAGTGGATGCGCGCCATCACGCCGAGCGTAAAGGCCGGGTAGGCGAAGAACGCGCGCAGCAGCCGTGCATCGGTCAGCGGCTCGAGACGACCCTCGATCGAGGTCAGCAGCAGCGGTCCTTCGGCATCGTCGTGGTCGATGCGTGCGATGAAGCGGGCGTCGGCGCCGGGCCGCTCCGACAGCATGAAGCGGAAGCGGTAGCGGCCGGATACGGCACAGAAAGGCGACACGTGAAATGCCTTGCTGGCGACCAGTTCCTCGCCCCAGCACAGCGCGTGGCCGTCATCGTGCGCGAGTACGTAGCAGTGCTTTTCACTGAACGTGTTGTTGACTTCGCACACCACCGCACGCAACGCGCCGTCGGCGCGGTGGCATAACCAGAAGCTCACCGGGTTGAAGACGTAACCCAGGACGCGTGGGAACGCATGCAGCCAGATCTCGCCATGCGCGTCATCGATGCCGGCCCGCGCCAGAACCGACTCGATCCACTCCAGCGGCGCCCGGCCGTCGCCGTGATCGGCATCGTGCAGAGAGAACAGGCCCGCCCGGTTCGACCCCAGCCAGCGCAAAGCGAGCGGCGCCTTGGCGAGCGCGCGCAACGGCAATCGCAGGAAGAAGCTGCGGTAGGCGAAGCGATGCGCCGTCGGACGCAACCGAGCGTGGCGAACCGAGCCGAAGCCGATCTGGGGAAGAGGAGTCATGGCGCTCGTGACCTGATAGTCACGATTCGAACGGAAAAGTTACCGCTTGGCAAGTCCCGCATCGGAAGAACTGTGTCGCGGATTGCAATTGTGCCCCGGCGCGTGGCGAAAGCTTGGGCAAGACGCGTCAAGCTGCCCAGCGGACAGACTGCCTGCCAAGCGCCTTAAGGGCTTCTGCGACAGCGAGCCCTGACTTAAGGCCGTCTTCGTGGAAACCGTAGCCGGTCCAGGCGCCGGCGAACCAGACGCCCCGCCGGCCCTGGACTTCGGGCAGCCGCTTCTGGGCGCGGATCGCGGCGCTATCGAACACCGGGTGCGCGTAGTCGAACTCGGCCAGCACCGACTCGGCGCGCGGCTCGATCAGGGGGTTCAGGCTGACAAGCACCGGCGTCTTGAACGGCAGCGGCTGCAGCTTATTCAGCAGGTAGGTGACAGCCACGTCCGGCTCGGCACCGCCGCTGCTCATGTAGTTCCACGCCGACCAGCACTTGCGCGAATCCGGCAGCAGCCGCACGTCGGTATGCAACAGCGCGCGGTTGGCCTGGTAGCCGACATTGGCCAGCACCTCGCGCTCGCCGGCATCGGCGTCGGCCAACAACTGGCGTGACTGGTCGCTGTGACTGGCGAGCACCACGTGGTCGAACCACTCGGTACCGCTGCGGCTGCGCACGGCGACCTTCTGCGATCCGGCGCTGCGCGTGACTTCCAGCACGGGCTCGTCGATGCGCACATCCGCGAGCGTGGCCGCGATGCGCTCGACGTACTGGCGCGCGCCGCCGGCGACGGTGAACCACTGCGGACGGTTGCTGACCTGCAGCAGCCCGTGGTTGTGGCAGAAGCGGATGAAGGTCGCGGCCGGATAGGCCAGCATCGTCTGCAACGGGCACGACCAGATCGCTCCCGCCATCGGCAGCAGGTACCAGCGACGGAACGGTTCGCCGTAGCGATTGCGATCGAGGAATTCGCCGAGCGTCAGCTCGCCCGTGTGGGCGCGGCCCTGGGCTACCGCGGTGGCCTGGCGGTTGAACCGCAGCAAGTCGCGCAGCATGGCGAGGAAGGTCGGCGAAGCCAGGTTGCGCCGTTGCGCGAACACCGTGTCCAGATTGGCCCCCGCCCACTCGAGGCGCCGGCCCGCGCTGCCGACCGGCACACTGACGGCGAACGACATCTCGCTGCGCGCGGTCGGCACGCCCAGTTCCGCAAACAGCCGGATCAGGTTCGGATAGGTACGCTCGTTGTAGACGAGAAAGCCGGTGTCGACCGGGTAGGTCAGCCCATCCAGCGTGACATCGACCGTGTTGGTATGGCCGCCCAGGCGCGGCGCGGCCTCGTACAACGTGACCGCATGCTCGCGCGCCAGCGCATGCGCGCAGCCGAGTCCGGAAATGCCTGCGCCGACGATCGCGATCTTCATGCTCATGCGACTTGGGTTCCTGTTTCTGAGGCAATTGACGAGGTGCGGTGCCGAGTGCGGATGCGACAGCTGTGAAGCCTCAGCGCGCCGCGGCCAGCAACTGCTCGATGCGGCCGGTCAGGCGCGCATCGAGCGGCTCCACCGCGCTCGGGAAGTTGGCGACCACCTTGCCCTGTCGGTCGAGCAGGTACTTGTGGAAGTTCCAGCGCGGCGCCTGGCCGCCACTCGCCCGGGCGAGCGCGGCGTAGAACGGGTGCGCACCGGCGCCCGTGACCGCCTGCGGCGAAAACATCGGAAACTTCACGCCGTAGGTGTTGAAGCACAGGTCGGCAATCGCCTTGGTGTCCGCAGTTTCCTGCTTGAAGTCGTTCGACGGCACACCGAGAACCGTGAAACCACGCGCCGCGAAGCGGGCGTGCAGCTTCTCAAGCCCCTCGTACTGGCCCGTGTAGCCGCAGTAACTGGCGGTATTGACGACCAGGACCACCTGGCCGGCAAACTGGCACAGGCGCTGCGGCGCACTGTCCTGCAGGCGCGGCAGCGTGTAATCAAGCGCGGCCGGGCAGGTGGCGGCCGGCTGGGCCGCGACCGGCAACGCGAACGCTGCCGCAAGCGCGACAAGCAAGCCGCGGCGACGCGGCGCGAACGAGGAGACGATCGGGCCAGACTCCCGAGCTCGGGTGACGGCACAGCCCACGAATTCCCTCAAGACAACCTTCCCCACGACATTCTGTCCTAGGCAAAAACCTGTCAAGTGCATATACTAGGCGCCAAACCGACCGCAGTCAATGTTTTGTCCAAGACAAATGATTGGCCGCCTTCGGACTCATGCCCTGTCGACTACCCCCCGGCGCCGCCCCTGATCCGATGAACGACCGCAGTACACAAGCGTCCATCACCGTCTCGATCGCTGCGGTCGAACGCGACACCGGCCTGTCGAAGGACACGCTCCGTGTCTGGGAACGCCGCTACGGCTTTCCGCAGCCGGGGCGCGATGTCTTCGGCGAGCGCACGTACCCACTCGACCAGGTCGACAAGCTGCGCGTCATCAAGCGGCTGATGGACCAGGGACATCGTCCTGGCAAGATCATCGGCTTCCCGGTCGAGCACCTGCAGCAGTTGGCCGAGTCCACCACGGCCGCGCCGGCGCGCGCGGTCGAGAACAGCGATCAGTTCGAGGACCTGCAGGGCTTCATCGACTTGGTCAAGCAGCACAAGGTCGAGGAACTGCGCCGGCAGCTCTCGCAGTCGCTGCTGCGGGTGGGCCTGTCGCGGTTCGTGATCGAGATCGTGGCGCCGCTGAACGAGATGGTGGGCGACGCCTGGACCCGCGGCTACTTCGAGATCTTCGAGGAGCACCTGTACACCGAGTCGATCCAGGTGATCCTGCGCAATGCCATCAACACCATCCCGTCGCCCGGCAAGGCGCACGCCGGGCGGCCACGCATCCTGCTGACCACGTTCCCGCAGGAGCCGCACGGCCTGGGCGTGCTGATGGCCGAGGCACTGTTCGCGCTCGAAGGCAGCACGTGCATCTCGCTCGGCGTGCAAACACCCATCTGGGACATCGTGCTGGCGTCCACCGCGCAGCAGGTCGACATCGTGGCGCTGTCGTTCTCGTCGAGCCTGAACGCCAACCACGTGCTCGACGGGTTGGCGGAGCTGCGCGCCAAGCTGCCGCCGGCAATCGAGATCTGGGCCGGCGGTTCCTGTCCGGTGCTGTATCGGCGGCCGCCGAAAGACGTCCGCACGCTGCGATCGCTCGATGCCGCGGCGACCTCGATTGCCGAGTGGCGGTCGGCCCACCAAGGCGGCTGAGGCTCCTGGCCCTCGGTCGGCTCAAGTCGAAGCGGCATCGTGCGTGTTCAAGGGCAACAAGTCGACGCTGCCGAGTAAGCCGTGCTTGGCTTACGGCCGGCCGATGACCTGGCGCAAGCGCTGGGCCATCACCTGGAATGACGTGCGCTACTGCTCGGAGCGCTGCCGGCGATCGGCACCGCAACGGACATCGGCTGCGCCACGACAGGCGCGCCACGGCTGCGACTGATCCTCGGCGATCAGCTGCAGCACGACTCCCCGCAGTTGCAGCAGTTCGATGCCGCGCGCGATCGGCTGGTGCTGATCGAGGCGCCGGGCGAAGCGACGCACGTGTGGGAGCCACAAGGCGCGCATCGCTTTGTTTCTGGCGGCGATGCGGCACTTCGCGGCCGAGCTTCGCGCGCGTGGCCATGCGCTCGACGACATCGCCCTCGATGATCCCGACTACGCCGCGCTGCCCGATCTGCCGGCGCGGCTGCGGCAGCTGATCGACGCCTGCGGCACGTGCGAACTGGTGATCGTCGAGCCGGGCGAGTACCGGCTCGAGCAGGCGTTGCTGCGCTTGGCCAGCGACGCCGGCATCGCGCTGACGATCCTGCCGGACCCGCAGTTCCTGTGCTCGCGTGCCCAGTTCGCCGCGTGGGCCGGTGCCAGGCGCGAGCTGCGGATGGAGTTCTTCTACCGCTGGCAGCGCAAGACGCGTCGCGTGCTGCTCGACGCCGACGGCGAGCCTGAGGGCGGTCGCTGGAATTTCGATGCCGACAACCGCAGCGGCTTCCCCCAAGGGCGGACCGGGCCCGATCCCGGCGCCGGCGAGCTTCGTTCCCGATGCGCTGACGCGCTCGGTGCTTGCGCGCGTCGAGCAGCGCTTCGCCGACCACCCCGGCTCGCTCGCGGACTTCGGCTGGCCAGTGACGCGCACGCAGGCGCTGCAGGCCCTGCAGGGCTTCATCGACACGCGCCTGGCGGACTTCGGGCGCTATCAGGACGCGATGTGGACCGGCACGCCATCCGGCTTGCATGCGCTGCTGTCCACCAGCCTCAACCTGAAGCTGCTCGACCCGCGCGAAGTGATCGCCGCCGCCGAGGCGGTCTGTCGCGCCGGCCGCGTGCCGCTGTCCAGTGCCAAGGGGTTCATCCGCCAGATGCTGGGCTGGCGCGAATTCATCCGCGGCGTCTACTGGCACGCGATGCCGGCGCTGGCGCAGGCGAACCACTTTGCGCACCAACGCCCGCTGCCGGCCTAGTACTGGACCGGCGACACGAAGATGGCCTGCATGCGCGAGTGCATCGGCCAGACCCTGCAACACGGCTACGCGCACCACATCCAGCGGCTGATGGTCACCGGCCAGTTCGCTCTGCTGTCGCAGGTCGACCCCGCGCAGGTCGCCGCCTGGTATGTCGCGATTTACGTCGACGCGGTCGAATGGGTCGAACTGCCCAACGTGGCGGGCATGGCGCTATTCGCCGATGGCGGCAGCTTCACCAGCAAGCCTTACATCGCCAGCGGCCGGCACATCAAGCGCATGAGCAACGACTGCGCGGGGTGCAGCTACGACCCGGCGCAGCGCAGCGGTACTGCCGCCTGCCCGGTCACCACCCTGTTCTGGCACTTTCTCGACACGCACGAGGCGGCGCTGCTCGCCAATCCGCGCACCACGTTGATGGCAAAAAACATCGGCCGCCTGGCACCGGCGGAACGCGCCGCCATCAACGCCAGCGCGCAGCGGATGCTGGCCGACCTCGACGCCCTCTGAGCACCGCCGTAGGCCAGGCCGCGCGCCCGGCGAGGATCGAGCAAAGCGACAGCGCCCCATTCGCATCAGCCGCAACCGACGCGGGCGGCGCGGGTTCGCCGGATCAGCGTGCGGCCGGCCCGTAGAACACGGTCAGCACGCCGGTGAAGCCATACAGGTTCTGGCCGCCGATCTCGCCGTTGGCATAGAAGCCCACCAGCGGCACGTCGCCCAGCTGACGCTCGATCAGGCGCAGTTCCTCGTGCGAGTCGCCGAACATGTGGCTGCCGCGACCCAGGCACGACACGTACACCGCGCCGCGCGCCACCTGCGGCGTGCCGCCTTGCTCCTCCAGTTCGTGCAGGTGGTTGCGGATCTCCGAGCAGATGCGGATCAGGTCCTTGCGCGCGGCCGCCTCGTCGCGCGTGCAGAAACTGAGCACCTGGCCGCTTGCGACCGGCGCGGCCACCGCGACCACGCCCTTGCCCGGATCGATCGCCACTACGTTGCGCACCACGTAATCCTGGCGTGGCGTGCGTTCGCGGTAGGCCACCCCCGCATCCGGCTCGAAGCCGACGAACAGCCCGCGCCGTCCGAGCGCCTGCAGTTGCGCGCGCGTGCGCGCCGGCTCATCGCGCCCGACGCCGGGTTGCTGCGCGACCTCCGCAGCGCCGACCCGGGCACGGATGCCGGCGTCTTCCAGCAATACGTCGAAGGCCGGACGGCCATCCAGTTCGACGATCAGGTTGGCCTCGGCCTGCGTCACCGTGTGGCGCAGCGCGCCCGGCAGCGGATGCACGCCTTGCGACACGCGCGACACCAGCGGCACGTCGGCCGCGAACACCACGCCCGACAGGCCGCCGCCGAGCACGCGGTCGGCGATCTGACAGGACGCGCCACGTCCGCTCGACAGGCCGCCGAACAGGTAGCCGCTCGACACCTTGTGCGCCATGTCGACGATCAGGTCCGGCAGGTCGGGCGTGCCCGGATCCGCATGCACGAGCGCGGTGAACGCGGCTTCGGCCCCGCTGTCGGTGCGCGCGGTCAATGCCGGCGGCCGCTGGGTGCCGGAGAACACGTTGAAGCTGCCCGGCGCGAACTGACCCAGCATGACGGCCAGCGCGGGCTCGTCCATGCACTCGATGCCCGCGGCGCAAATGCCGATGGCGCTCGCCCCCACCCAGTTGGCGATCCCGGTCCGCGTCTTCAGCAGCGTGAGGATCTGTTCGGCGTGCGGCCGCAACGCATCGGTCAGGTACACGAAGCCCAGGTTGGGCGTGCGCGTGAAGCGATCGTCACCGGCGTGCTGCGCGAGCAGCAACAGGCACTCCTCGACCGCGACGCTCCAATCGCTGTGGGCGGCGTGCGCGCTGCGAAATCGCATGGCGGCTTGGATCAGGACAGCGCCGCGAGCGCTCAGCCCGCGCGCCGCTTGCGGGCCGCGCCGGCGCGCTTGGGCGTGACCGGTGTGCCGGCAGTCGCCAGCGCTCGCCGCGCCGTCTTGGCGATGCGCTCGCCCGCGGCGCCCGGTTTATCGGACCGCGCCGCTTCGGCCGCGGCCACCGCGGCCACGCGCGCGAACTGGTCCTGCAGTGCGCCCCACCATTGCGCAGGATTCAGCGGCATCATCGCCGCCGCCGCGTTCGCATCCGCCTTCCTGCGCGGCGGGCGCGGCGCAGCGCGGCGGGCGCTGGCGGGCGCGGCCGGCGCCGGCATCGACACCGCGGCTGCCGGCGCGACCGCTTGCGCGGCCGCCTCGGCCACGGCCTGGCGCCGCGCCGTGCCGCGGGCTTCCGCCTGGCGCAGGTAGGCCGCCGACGAGGTCGCCCGCCTGTGCGCTCGGCGTCGATGCGCCCGCGCGGTCACGCTGGAGAGCATGCTGCCGCCGAGGTTCTTCAGCGTGGCGATGGTGTTGCGCTGGACCTCCAGGCTCTGGATCGTCGCGCGCAGCATGTTGGCATTGAGCGCCAGCCACTGCTCGACCGCGCGCAGGTCGGTTATGCGCTTGTCGAGCTCGTCGAGATCGAGCGTGGGCGTGATCATCGAGGGCAGCGCCTGCGGCAGTCCGTGCGCGAACTGCGTGATGCCGCCCACCGTGGGCAGGCCCGGCAGCCCGGTCACGCCCCACATCTTGCGCACGAAGTCGAAGCCGTCGGTCATGTTGCCGACGAAGGGCAATCCACCTGCCGCCTTCCTGTCTGCCATCGCGCCTCCCGTTGTCGTGGTTCGCCCGCTCGGCGTCACCGCCCTGCGGTGATGCGCGCCGGCGGCGCGACTTTCTGCTCGATGGCACCGCAGACACTGGCGCCGGCCGCGTCGAACATCTCGATCTTCACCGTGTCGCCGTACTTCATGAACGGCGTGACAGGCGCGCCGCCGGCGATCATCTCCAGCGCGCGCTGCTCGGCGATGCACGAGTAGCCGCGCGTTGCATCCTTGTTGCTCACCGTGCCCGAGCCGACGATGCTGCCGGCGCGCATGTTGCGCGTCTTGCAGACGTGGGCGATGAGCTGGGCGAAGTCGAACACCATGTCGTCGCCGGCGTCGGCGCGGCCGACCCGCTTGCCGTTCCAGTGCACGACGAGCGGCAGCGCCAGCTTGCGGCCGTTCCAGGCCTCGCCCAATTCGTCGGGCGTGACCGCCACCGGCGAGAAGGCGGTGGCGGGCTTGCTCTGGAAGAAGCCGAAGCCCTTGGCGAGTTCGGCCGGGATCAGGTTGCGCAGGCTGACGTCGTTGACCAGCATCAGCAGCCGAATGTGCGCGACGGCCTGCTCGGGGCGCGTGCCCATCGGCACGTCGTCGGTGACCACCGCCACCTCGGCCTCGAAGTCGATGCCCCAGTCCTCGCTGGCGCAGATGATGTCATCGCGCGCGCCCAGCAGGTCGTCCGAGCCGCCCTGGTACATCAGCGGATCGGTCCAGAAGCTCTCCGGCATCTCGGCGCCGCGCGCCTTGCGCACCAGCTCGACGTGGTTGACGTAGGCCGAGCCGTCGGCCCACTGATACGCACGCGGCAGCGGCGCCAGGCACTGCGCCGGATCGAAGGCGAAGGCGTGCCGCGCGCGGCCCTCGTTGAGCGTCTGGTACAGGTCGTTCAACTGCGGCGCGAGGAAGCTCCAGTCGTCCAGCACCTGCTGCAGGCGGCCGGCGATGCCGCTGGCGAAGTGCGCCGTGGTCAGGTCGCGTGACACGACCGCCAGTTGGCCATCACGGGAGCCGTCGCGCAGAGAGGCAAGCTTCATCGGTTATCGTCGGGTGATGCGTCTGCGGGTTGCGGTGCTGTCATGCGGCAACGCGCATGGGTCTGGCGCACGATCGGCGCGCCGATGATCGCCCCACTCCACCCGCGTTGCCACACATAAACCGTCAGCTTGGGTCCGCGAATGTTAGCCGCCGAATCCCGTTCTCGCACGCCACCGCTGCCCGCGGCGGCCGCGGAAAATGCATGGGTCGACGGCGCGACCCGCCGCCGCGTTGATGCACAGCACCGAGCCGTTCAATCAGTTGCTGCGCAAACGGAAGAACGGCTGCCCGCAGCATGTCGAGACGCACAACCCACGCGATCACTGCCTCGCGCACGACCGCCGAGCTCCTGCTGGCCCGGAAGCGCATCGACCGACCCGTCCGATGTCGAGCCTGCCGATCGCCACCCCTGCCCCGTCGAGGCGCCGCGCCGGCCGCGTAGCGGCGGTGCTGCTCGCTTCGGTGGCCTTGCATGCGCTCGTGCTGCACCGCGCGCGCGACGAGCTGGCGTTCGACCTGCCGCCGCCCCCGACATCGACGGTGCAGGTGGAACTGTTCCGCCTGCCCGCCCAGGTGGCGGTCGCCCAGCAGCCCGCCGCCGCGCCGAAGCGCACCCCGCGCGCCATCACCCCGCCGGCGCCCTCGGCCCCGCCTGCCGCCCCCGCACCCGCGGCCAGCGTCGAGACCGAACCCGCGCCCGATGCGCCAGCGCCGCTGCCCACCCCGCCGGGCGACGAGGTGCTGCCCTCAGGCCCGGCTAACGCCTTGCCACAGGAAGTCCCGGTGGCGCCGATCGACGCGGTGGTGGTGAGCTTTCCGAAGGTCGGCCGCTTCGTCAGCGACACCACCTACCGCAAGGGCATCCTCGAGGTCCGCGGCACCACCACCATCGAGTGGCGAATCGGCAACGACGCCTACGAAGCCAACTCGGTCACGCTCGATGCGGACGGGCGCCGGCTGCTGACACTCGAGTCCCGCGGCGCCGTGCGGCCTGCCATTGGCATTGCCCCCGAGCGCTACGTCGAACAGCGGCTCGAGCGCGCCAAGCAGGCCGTCAATTTCCAGTGGGACGCGCGCAAGGTCACCTTCAGCGCCGCCAGCGCCGAGTACCCGCTGAACGACGGCGTGCAGGACCAGCTGAGCTTCATGGCGCAGCTGGCGCTGCTGGCGCAGGCGTTTCCCGAGCGCTTTCAGCCGGGCATGCCGGTGGCACTGGAGCTGGCCGGCACCCGCAACGTGCGGGTCTACGAGTTCCGCGTGATCGGCTGGGAGACGCTGAACCTCGCCGCCGGAGCGCTGGAGACGCTGAAGATCGAGCGCGTGGTCGTGCCCGGCGCGCGCGATGCGCGCATCGCGCTGTGGTTGGCGCCGACGTTGCGCTGGCTGCCGGCGCGCACGCGCACCGTGCTGCCGAACGAGGACATCATCGAGACGGTGCTCAAGGATGTCTGGTTCATCGAATAGCGGCCACGTGCCGCCGGACGGACGGCGCCGGCGCCTGCTGCTGGCGGGGGTCGCATCGATCGCCGGCGCGGCGACGCACGGCGCGGCGCGTGGCCAGGGCGGCAGTAACGCCGCCGGCCCGCTGGAGAGCGATGCGAAGAGCCCGCACGCCGGTCCGGCGGGCGATGCGGCAGGCGATGGCGCCGGCACCGCGCCGACCTGCAGCGCGCGCGCGCCCTTGCCGCCGCGCTTCCCGGCTCGAGTACGTGGCCAAGGCATCGCGCGGGGCGTTTTCGCTGGAAGGCGAGAACGAACTGGTGTTCGCGACCGAGGGCACGCGCTACACGCTGCGCTCGGCCACGCGCTCGGTGCTGTTCAGCGCCGAGCAGGATTCCGCCGGCCACGTGGTCGGCGCGCTGCTGCGGCCGCACGAGTACCACGAGCGCTCGCCGCGCCGGCCGCTGCGCACCACGCACATCGACTGGCAGGCCGGGCGGGTGACCTTCAGCGCCAATGTCGATGGCGACAGCAGCACCGAGCCCCGGCTGCAGGATCGACTGAGCCTGCTGGTGAGCGCCGGCCAGCAGTTGCGCCTGGAAAAGGGCACCGGCGCCGTCGAGTTTCCGGTAGCCGGCGCGCGCCATGTGTCGGTGTACCGGTTCGATCTGCGAGGGATCGAGACGCTCGAGCTGCCGATCGGCCGCCTCGAGGCGCATCGGCTCGAACGGCCGCTCAGCGCGGCGCACGATGGCATCGACGTGTGGATCGCGCCAGCGCTGTGCTGGCTGCCGGTGAAGATGCGCTTCGTCGACGATCGCGGCCAGGTGGTGCAGAACCAGTTGCGGGCAGCGCGCTTCGACTGAACCGGCCGCTGCCGCGCGCGGGCGGCACGGCGAGCACCACGGCCGTCAGCGGCCGGGCAGCGGCATGCCGATGAAGGCCCAGGCCACCATCAGCACCAGTGCTGCCAGCATCGTCACGCCAACCAGCAGCAGGCGGTTGCGGCGCGCGGTCTCCTGGCGCAGCCGGCGCAACTCGGTGGCGAGCGCCTCGTGCCGGTGAGGCGCCTCGGCCAGCGCCTGATGCATCAGGCGCGGCACCTGCGGCAGCATCTGCGCCCACATCGGCGCCTCGCGCTTCAGACGCGCCTCCAGGCCACGCAGGCCGACCTGCTCCTGCATCCATTCCTCGAGCAGCGG
The DNA here is from genome assembly GCA_034522655.1 of Burkholderiaceae bacterium. GTDB lineage: Bacteria > Pseudomonadota > Gammaproteobacteria > Burkholderiales > Burkholderiaceae_F > JALHMQ01. The sequence continues at coordinate 67,528 of JAXHLD010000036.1, read as the reverse complement.
CAAGGCCGTCTGCCACAGGTCCAGGTCCGGATCGATCATCCGCCCCAGGCCCTCGATGTTCAGCAGCGTCTTCTGCAGCAGCACCAGTTGCGGCTGCACCTGCATGTTGAAGCGGCGCGATATCTGGAACAGCTTGAGCAGCACCTGGCCGAACGAGATGTCCTTGAGCGGCTTGGCGAAGATCGGCTCGCACACGGCGCGGATGGCCGACTCGAACTCCTCCACCCGCGTGTCGGGCGGCACCCAGCCGCTCTCCACGTGCAGCTCCGCCACCCGCTTGTAGTTGCGGGTGAAGAACGCCAGCAGGTTCTGCGCAAGGTAGTTCTTGTCGTTGTCCGACAGCGTGCCGACGATGCCGAAGTCGAGCGCGATCCAGCGCCCAAAGTCCTGGCCGTTGTTGCGCGCCTTGTCGATGCCGACGAAGATGTTCCCCGGGTGCATGTCGGCATGGAAGAACCCGTCGCGCAGCGACTGCGTGAAGAAGATCTGCACCGCCTCGGTCGACAGGCGCTTGATGTCGACGCCGGCCTCGCGCATCTTGTCGATCTGGCTCACCGGCACGCCGTAGACGCGCTCCATCACCAGCACCGTCTCGCTGCAGAAGTCCCACGCCATCTCGGGGATGCGCAGCAAGCGCGAGCGGGCGAAGTTGCGGCGCAGTTGCGAGGCGTTGGCGGCCTCGCGCATCAGGTCGAGTTCGTCGTGCAGCACGGTGTCGAACTCGGCCACCACCGCTTTCGCCCGCAGGCGCTTGCCGTCGCGCCACAGCCGCTCGATCAGCCCGGCCACCACCTCCATCAGCGCCAGGTCGTGCTCGATCACAGCGAGCATGCTCGGCCGCAGCACCTTGACCGCGACCTCGCGTCCCGACCAGGCGCCGAAGCGGCGATCCGTCTTCATCACCGCAAAATGCACCTGCGCGATCGACGCACTCGCCACCGGCGTGTGCTCGAAGGTCTCGAACATCTCGTCCAGGCGGCGGCCGAGCGCGCGCTCGATCTCGCGCACCGCCACCGCGGAATCGAACGGCGGCACGCGGTCCTGCAACGAGGCCAGTTCGTCGGCGATGTCGGTCGGTATCAGGTCGCGCCGGGTCGACAGCACCTGGCCGAACTTGACGAAGATCGGACCCAGGCTTTCGAGCGCACGCCGCAGCCGCACGCCGCGCGGCTCACTCAGGCTGCGGCCGATCGTGCCGATCTTCACCAGGCGCTGCACGAACGGGCTGCGCAGACTTGAAAAGGCGATCTCGTCCAGCCCGTATCGATGGACGACGAGCAGGATGCGCAGCAGGCGGAAGAACTTCATGGATGCCGCCGAGTACGCGCCGGGGCCGGTGGGCGGGCCGCGAACATCAGCGTCGACGCGCCTCGAGCAGGGCGAGGCGCTTGTCGAGTCGCTCGACCGCGTCGCGCAGCTCGCCGACCTCGCGCGTGAAGCCCGCGGCCTGGGCGCGCGTGACCAGCATCGGGTTCTCGGCCACAAGATAGTCGGTGGCGGTACGCGCCAGCCGCCCGGCACCGTCGACGGCGGCCGCCAGCGTGGCGCGCAGCGTGCCGACGATGCGCACGGCGGCCGCATCGCCGACGAAGCGCGCCAGCTCCTCTTCCGGCTCGGGTCGCAGGCGCTGCAGGACCTGCGACAGCGTCTGCGCGAAGTCGGCGTCGCCGGAGAGCTTGACGTTGCGCATCAGCGCGTTCGGATCGAACACGGCGGCCGGCACCGCGCCGGGCGCCACGCTGATGGTCACGTCAGGCGTGCTGCTCGACGGGCAGAAGCGGCCATCGCGATCGATGCCGAGCACGATCGAGAACGGCGGCAGTTCGAACTTCGCGGTGCGCCCGGCATGCGTGAGAAGCTGGTCGCGCGCCGTGGTCTCGCGCTCGAGCAGACGGTTGAGCACGCGCACCGCGGCGCCGGCGGCAAGGTCAGGCAGCATGGCAGTCGTCTCGGAACGGCAGGGGTCGGTGGCGGTCGCCGCGTCGGTCGGGCACGACAGCCGTGCGCCGGCGGGCGTTTCGCGGACGCTTGCGCCCGCGCCGGTGAATTGTGGCAGATGGCTGTGCGCCGCAAGAAAAACGGCGCCCGCAGGCGCCGTTTCCGAAATGCGCTGATTGGCGCCGACTAGCGCCGACTGGCGCTCAGTTCAGTTGCTGGATGCCGGCGAGCAGCCAGCCAAACTTGCCGTCGGTCGGCTTGGAGAGATTCCACACCTCGTCGACCGACTCGACCTCGCCATCGACCTTGACCGTGCCGGTGAAGCGCACGCTGGCCACATGCTCGGTCGCCCGCGTCTCGATGCCGAGCAGCGTGGCGTCCATCGCCACCACCTCGGTGCGGGTGGCGCCGCTGCGACCGCGCAGTTCGTGCGTCAGCGCGATGAACATCTCGTTGGTGGTGAAGTCCTGCAGCTGCTCGAGGCTGCCGCTGTCCCACGCCGCCTGCAACTTGCCGTAGTAGCCCTTCGCGTTGGCGAGGAAGCCGTCCACATCGAACCCGGCCGGCACACCCCAGGGCTGCGCAGGATTGACGGCACCACCCCGCAGGAACTCGTCCATCGCCGAGCCGGGGCGCGCGCCGCCCGCCGCTTCGATCGCCGAGCGCTGCAGCGGTTGCGGCTGCGGCTGCGGTGCCGACGGTTGCGGGTTGCCGAAGCCGCCGTTGCCGGCGCCCTGGTAGGCCGGCTGCGGGCCACGGGCCGCAGCGCTGCGACGCATGAAGTAGCCGACCACCATCATCAGCACGATGCCGAGCAGCACGAACAGCATGATCGTGGCCAGCGTCTCGCCGAAGCCGAGCCAGGACGCGAGCGCCATCAGGCCGAGACCGGCGGCGGCGCCGATCAACATGTTGCGCATCGGGCTTGCGGTGCGCGCGGCAGCACCGGCGGCAGCCGCGGTGCCCGTAGCGGCCGCGGGTGCGGCGGCCGTGCCCGGCTGCTGGGCCGGTGCGGCCTGCGGCGGGGTCTGCTGCTGCGGCGGCGTGGCCTGCCGCTGCTGGACCTGCGGCGACTGCTTGCCGATGTTCTTGCCGCCGCCGAGCCGGCGCTGGGCGTCGGCATCAAGGGCAAAGGTGGCTGCGATGACGCCGATCAGCGCACCGGCAATCCACTTCGAGGCGTTCATTGAATGTCCTTCCAAGGGTTCAGAACTTGTGACCGACGTGCAGTGCGCAAACGCCTGCCGTCAGGTTGAACCATTGGACTTTTTCCAGTCCGGCCCGTTCCATCAGGCGCGCCAGCTCATCCTGGGCCGGATGCATGCGGATCGACTCCGCGAGGTAGCGATAACTATCGTCGTCCCCCGCGATCCGCTTGCCCAGCCACGGCAAGACGTTGAATGAGTAAGCATCGTAGAGGGGCGTGAGCGGCGCCCATACTCTGGAAAACTCTAGGACCATGACCCGACCCCCAGGACGCGTGACCCGCCGCATCTCGGCCAGCGCGAGGTCCTTGTGCGTCATGTTGCGCAGGCCGAAGGCCACCGTCACGACGTCGAAGTGGTTATCGGGGAAGGGCAGCTTCTCGCCGTCGCACAGCGCCACCGGCAGCAGCAGCCCGGCGTCGAGCATGCGGTTGCGGCCCTCGGTGAGCATCGAGGCGTTGATGTCGGTCAGCCAGACCTCGCCTTCGGGGCCAGCCTGGCGCGCGAACTTCAGCGCCAGGTCGCCGGTGCCGCCGGCCACGTCGAGCACGCGCATGCCGGGCTTGACCTTCGCCTGGCCGATCGTGAACGCCTTCCACCAGCGGTGCAGGCCGGCGGACATTACGTCGTTCATCAGGTCGTACTTGCGCGCGACCGAATGGAACACACCGGCCACGTGCTGCGCCTTCTCCTCTTCGCGTACCTGGGAGAACCCGAAGTGGGTGGTATCGGCGCCCTTCGGATCGTGGGCGGAGGCGGGGTCTTTGCGTTCGTTGTTCATGGAGGAACTATAGACGGAGGGTGTGACGTGGCGGCGCGCTCAGTGCCGGTCGCGCCGGGCAAACGCGCGTCGCGCCGCGCGCCAGGCATCACTTGAAGCCAATCGTCGGCGAGCGCCGCGCCGCAAAAGCGCACCCGCGCGTGACCGCTAATGACTGCTGCAGCTCTTTGCCGCCGGCATGAATGCGGCGTTGCGCGGATCGGCCGGGTCGCGGCTCGCGCCGGCGGCCTCGAGTTGCGCGAGGTAGTCGGCCCACAGGGCATCCTGCTCAGCGCCGATCTCGTACAGGTAGCTCCACGAGTAGATGCCGCTGGAATGACCGTCGGAAAACACCGGCTGTACCGCGTAGTGCCCGACCGGATCGAGCCGGGTGATCGTCACGTCGCGCTGGCCGACCTGCAGCGTCTCCTGCCCCGGGCCGTGGCCGCGCACCTCGGCCGAGGGCGAGTACACGCGCAGGAACTCGAACGGCAGCTTGAACACGCGGCCGTCGGCGAAGGCAACTTCGAGCACACGCGAGACCGCGTGCAGCGTGATGTCGGTGGGGGTGGGTTCGTTGGGCATGGCGGCAAGATAACAAAAAGGCCCGCTGGAGCGGGCCAAGTCGAACGCCTATGCAGCGACAGGTTCAGCAGCAGTCAGGTCGCGCGCAGGGTCATCGCGCCCAGCACTCCTGCCAGGGGCGCGTGCCGTTGGCGCTGCCGCGCACGCCCAGGCCGGTGAGAGTCAAGTCACCGCAAGCATCGCTCGCCATAACGCCGGCGCGGGTGGCCGTGAGTATGTACGGAGGAGTGCCTGTGCCGACCGTAATGTTGTAGGTCGTCGCGCCACCCGACTGCACTGTGCGCAGGCCCAGGGGAATGTCCCCATTAACTGTCGCGTAAGCGTTCGTCTCGGTGCGCCGCCTTTCCTGCCACTGCGCCAACAGCGTCAGCGCCGTCTTGGCGTCGGCCCGCCGTCCGCGCTGGATGTATTCCGTGTAATTGGGAATCGCGATCGCGGCGAGGATGGCGAGGATCGTCACGACCGTGATCACCTCGATCAGCGTGAAGCCGCGCTGGCTGTGAAGTGACGGATGCACGGGCTCTCCTTCAGGCACGTCAGCGCGGGTTGCGCGGGATCTCGCGCCAGGTCCGTAGCGGCGCGACCGGGCAGCTGAGCGAGGGCGAGCTCACCGCTGTGCCGGTCAGGCTTTGGCCGCCCGCTTGCGAACCCAGGCACGGGTTGGTTGCCGCGCTCGCGGTGCGGTTCGCGAGGTTGGCGGTGTCGGCCGAACTCAGCGAGGTCGAGGTGTTGGTCGTACCCGTGGCCGGCCGCAACAGCGTCTGCAGCTGGTTCACCGTGGCGGTCGACAGCTCGCTGCCGACCACCGTGTTCGGCGCCACCGTGTTCGGCAGATTGGTGATCGGCCCGGTCGGCGCGAACGGCGCACGCGAGAAGCTGCCCGCGACGTCGAGTCGGTAGAAGAACGAGCGGCCACCGCCCTGGCACGGATCGCCGTCGGTGGACGGCTCGAACGAGGTGATGTTGACGAAGCCGAAGTTCTCGGTCGGCGACGCAACCACGCGTTCACCGTCGGCTTCGGTGCCAACCAGCAGATTGAAGTACCAGCCGTTATCTGTACCCCAGTTCAACGCCGTGGTGCCGGTCAACTGGCGGAAGCGCGTGTTGGTCGTGGTCTCGACCTGATCGACCAGCGTGAACTGACGCAAGGTCGACTTGTTGACCGTGGCCGGCGACGAGGTGTTCTTCTCCCACACGCCATAGACGGTCTGCTGCGACAGATCGCTGATGTCGTTGCGCTCCGACAGCCGGCCAGTGCCGAACACCACCATGCGGCCACCGAGCGGGTGCGGCACGATGCGCGGCGCGGCCGTGATCGGCTGCCGGTTCCCACCCGGGTCGGTTGCGGTGAACAGCTGAGTGCTGCTCCACGCGGAGCGATTGGTCGAGCTCAGGTCGAACTTCCACATCCGGCCCAGCCGATCGCCACCGTAGATCGCGATGATGTTGCGGTTGGCGTCGTACACCGGCGTCACGCCGCCCAGGCCGTTCGGGCGCTGGTCGACGTTGGTCGCGGTCGGGTTGTTGCCGCCCGCGCTGTCGGTATCCACCACCGTGATGGCGCCGTCACGGATGCGGATCGCCAGCAGCTTGGCCAGGTCGTTCTGGCTCTCGTAGCCGTTGCCGACGAAGTAGTACCACTCGCCATCCTTGCCGCTGCCGATCACGCCGGGCTGCAGGATGTGGCCCAGGTGTTCGACGTTGGTGGTGGTGTCGACGCCGGTGACATCCCACAGCACGTTGCCGGTACCCACCGTGGTTGCAGTGGAGCCCGAGCGTTGTGTGGCGTCGATCGCGAAGATGCCCTTCGGCCCCGCCCCCGTGGTGCCGACGATCACCGTGCGCCAGGCGCCACCGGTGTACACATCACCTTCGACGATCGGCCCGTCCACCAGGTAGCGATGCACATAGCTGGGCGACGCCACCCCGGGGATCGCGCCGTACACCGCGCGCGGGACATAGGCGAACACCTCGTTCATGTAGTTCGAGTTGGTGGTCGGGGTGCCCGACACATCGAACGCATGCAGCATGCCCTCGTTCGAGCCGACGTAGATGCGCGCCGGACGGTAGTTCTTGTTGTCGTTGACAAAGGTGCGGTAGGCATTGCCGGTGCTGCCATCGGCGGCCGGCTTGCGCGCCGACTGGTAGCCGAAGTCCGGCGCCTTCGAGTAGAACGGCTGCGAGTTGACGATGCTGCCCATGATCTCGCCGAGCGGCCGGTTGCGGAACGGGCCGCCGTTGCGTGCCTCGCGCGACTGGTCGCCGCGCAGCCATTGGGCCAGGGTCGGGTCATTGTTCAGCAACAGCCGCTGCGCCGCATTGAGATTGTTGAAGTCCGACGCCCCGGTCGGGAACGCGACCGTGGTGCCATTGGCGCTCGAGGTCAGGATGTTGCGGCTGGCGGCCGCCGGGAAGCGCGAGTCGATCGAGGGCGGCGTGGTGCTGTTGGCCAGGCCCTGGAAGTAGGCCACTGCGTCGAACGACTGCACGCGCCCAGTCCACACGTTGGTGCGGAAGCTCGCCGCGAACAGACGATCGCCGGTTTGGAGCGTGCCGCTGCGGCCCGTCAGCGAGGTGGCCGTGCCTTCGATCTCGCCAATCGCCGTGAAGGCGGCGGCCACGCCCTGCGACAGCCGCCCGACGTCGGCGGCCGCCAGGAAGTTGCCGCGTGCCGCGAGTGCCGCGCGCAGCGTGTCGTCGACGCGTCCGCAACCGGCCGGATTGGTGGTCGGGTTGTAGCCGCAGTCGATCGGCGCGGCGTCGCGGTCGGTCACGATGGTCGCGGTCTCTGTCGGGCGGTTCTCGAGGCGCACCGACGGCCAGGTGATAGCTTGCGGCGTCACGGCGCTGGCGGCGATCGCCTGGCGCGTCGAGTCCGTGTCGAGCGTGGCCGAGATGCCATAGCCGATCAGGTACGGCACCATGTGCTGCCAGAACGCCGGATTGCCTTGCGAACCCGTGGTCGGATCGACGACGCGGATGCTGTTCGTCAGATCCGTCCGCAGATCGCGGCTCCAGTAGTAGAAGGCGATGTCGCTCAGCGTGCCGCCGGCGGAGCTGGCATTGGTCGAGAACTGGATGTCGGTCGCCGGGTTGTACGTGTAGGTCCGACCGCCCAGGCCGTTGATCGTGGGGCCGCCTTGCGAGAGCGCGTTCAGCGGCGTGGCGGTGTTTTCGACCAGCGGCTGCTGCGGCGCAGCCGGCACCCATGGCGCGCGCGTCCACTCGCCGTCGGTGATCATGATCGTGTAGTTGCGCCGGCAGGTGATGTGATCGGCCGGGTCTTCATTCGATGACCAGCGGCCGTTGACCGTGGCCGGGGTGATGCCGGTGACCGGGTCCGGCGGCAGGCCGCCGTTGGGCTGGATCCACGGCCCTTGCGCGTCGTTGCGACTGAAGTAGCGGCCGACCGAGTCGAGCGACTCGCGGTTCGGCGTCGAAGCGATCGCGCGCAGGCTGAACAGCCAGTCGAACACTTCCTGCCGGCGATCGTCCGAGCCCGGCGCAGGCGGCGGCGTCACCTCGGTGAACGGCCGCACGCCGCGCACCAGGGCGCCATTGCTCGCTTGGCCGTCGATCGTCATCGTGGTCGGCAGACGCCCGCCCGTGTTGAACGGATCGGCGCCGTTCGGGAAGTAGTTGATCGAGCCGTAGGCGAGGCGCAGGCCGTCGAGATTGCGGTTCCGGGTCAGGTTCGACAGTGACTCCGAGGTCACCGCCACCGCGGAGAACAGGCGCGTGCGGTAATAGGTGAACCAGTTGGCGAAGTTCTGCGCTTCTTCATCCCACGTGCAGACACCGGTCGAGGCCACGCAGTCCGTGCGCGTGGACGCCTTCGGGTAGTCCATCGGCCGGTCGCGGTTGATCTCGACGCGAACATAGTTGGCCGGATCCGACAGTTGCGTCGGGGTCGGACTGGCGATTGCCGTGGCCGGAGCGAACACGAAGTAGCGCGCCGGGGCGGCCTGATCCAGGTTGGGCACCCAGGTGTTCGCCGCGCAGGTGTAGCCCGCGGGACGATTGACCGGACAGTTTCCGAGCGTCGTACTGAGCGTCGGACAGCACTGGCCGCTCGCCAGCAGCGTGCTGCCGGCGGCACAAGCCTGGCATTGGGCCCCCGACGCCGTCGTACCGGTCGGACAATCGCCAAGGCACTGCGCTGCGTTCAACGGGTTGGGGGTCGGGAACGCCGGCGGACAGTTGGCGTAGCAGGTCGTACCCGACGGGGTCGGGTAATCGCTCGGACAGGTGCCGAGACACTGATTGGAGTTGCTCGGGTTGACGGTCTGGCCCGATGGGCAATCGCTGATGCACTGCGTGGCCGTCGCCGGCGCGCCGTTAAGGGCGAAGCTCGGACCGCAGGCGCCGTAGCAGGTATTTCCGATTCGCGTCGGGAACGACCCCGTGCACGTGCCGTCGCATTGCAGCGGGTTGGTCCCGTTGCGGGTGAAGCCCGCCGAACAGTTGGTCAAGCACTGCCCGACCGCGCTCGGACTCACCGTCGTGCCCGTCGGACAGGCCGCGTAACACGTCGACCCGGACCGCGTCGGGTGCGATGTGGGACAGCCGAGCCGGCAGATCGCCGTCGTGGACGACAACGTACCGCTCGGACAGGTGGTCCGGCACTGCGTCGCAGGCGTCCCGATCGGCGCCGTGGGATTGCCATTGGTGTCCGTCGGGCAGGCGGCATAGCACTGCCCGTTGATGAGCGTGCTGCCGGTCGGGCAGGTCGCAGCCGTCTGCAAACACTGCGTCCCGCTCACTGTTCCCCCCGTGGGACACGTCAGGCACTGCGCCGGGTTCGATGGATTGCGGGTCCCGGCGGGGCAGTTCTGGTAGCACTGCGTGCCTGACTGGAACGGATGTGTCCCCGGACACGTGCCGAGACACTGCAGCGGATTGCTGCCGCTACGCGTCGTACCGGTCGGACAGGCTGTCAGGCACTGGCCGCTGTTCGACGGATTGACGATGTCGGTGCCCGAGCACGCGGCGTAGCACGTGTTACCGACCTGCGTCGGATGGGTGGTCGGACACACACCCAGGCACTGGGTCGCGGTCTGCGTCGTACCCGTCGGGCAGGTCGCGATGCACTGAGTCGTCGTGCTGTGGATCGTGGTGCCCGACGGGCAGGCGCTGTAGCACTGGCCGCTGATCAAGGTCTCCCCGGTGCCGCAGGAACCCACGCACTGCGTGCCGCTCGGCGTGCCGCTGGTGCAGTCGGCGATGCACTGCGCGGGATTGCTGCCATAAATCGATGTACCGGTCGGACAGTTCGTGTAGCACTGAGAGCCGATGATCGTGCCGGCACAACTCGAGACGCATTGCGTTACATCGCTCGGGTTGACGTTCTGGCCGGTCGGGCAAGCGCCTAGACACTGGCTGCCGCTGGCGGTCGTACCCGTGGGGCACGCGGCTTGGCGCGTTTCGATCAGCGCAACGCGCACGCCGCCTTCACTGTTCGGGTCCGAACAGAACGCCTGGGCCGGTTGCGTGGCAGTCCACGCCCCCATGTGCCGCACACGCCCTGCTCCTGCCGGTACTCGGTAGCGCGCGGGGTCGAGGGGCGCACGCTGGTCGTCAGCGCCGTCGAGGGCCGGGTCGAGATCGCGCGGTTGGTGGTCGGCGGGGTCGACGACGGGCGCGAGGTAATTGCGCGGTTGGTGTCGGCCGGTCGCGCTGTGCTCGGTCGCGGCGACGCGGTACTGGTGCCGGTCGGCAGCGGCGTCGCGGTCACCGTCGTCACCGTCGCGGTATACGAGGCCAGCGCAACCGGGCGCGCAAAGGTCAAACGCGCCTGCGTCGGCTGGGCCACGTTATCGCGGGTGGAAGCGGTGCTGGCTTCAGTGGGCAGCGGATCGGACGGGCGCGCTGCGGTTGTGCGAGTCGACGTCGGCAGGGCGGTCGAGCCGCGCGGCGTGGAAGGCGGCGTGGTGAGCGTAGGCGCGGTGGTCGCCACCGCGCACTGCTGCGCCCCGCCGTTGGCCAGCACCATCGGCGAGGTGAAGATGTCCTGGTTGCGCGCGGTAGCCGACGCATCGGTCACGCCCTGGAAGCCACCGTTCGGAGCGCGGGTTGCGGTCAGGTAGCTCGGCACCGGCGGCGGATTCGCGCCGGCGTTGGTGCCGTTGCCTGCCGGCAGGCGGCGATTGAAGTTGTTGCCATTGCCAAACGAGTAGTTCGGGCCGACATACCGCATGTCGTGCGGGGTGACACCGAAGCGGAAACCATTCGATGAATCGGTGATCGCCGCAGTGGCGCCGACCGGCGCGTTGATGAAGTTCCCGGCGGCACCCGCGCGCCCGTTGTCGTTCCATGGCAGGTACGTGATCGCCGGGTTGTAGTACAGCGGGTTCAACGTCGAGCTGCGGTAGATCCACTCGTTGTTGCGGTCGACGTTGGCGAGCGCGGAGCCCACGGTCCAGGCGCCGGAGGCATATGCCGAGGCCGCGCCCCGCACGGTCACCGTGCCGCCGGAGGCCTCGCCCGGGTTCAGGCCCGCCGGCACCGGCAGCCGGATGTCCTCGGTGGACAGCGAGTCGTCCATGATGAACGCCACGTTGGAGTCCACCGCCACATCGACGAAGCGCGGCTGCTGCGCCAGCAGCGACGGGTTGGGCGCGGCGTAGGCGAGCGGCTGGATGGTCGTGGTGGCGACCATCACCGGCATCAGCACGCGTGCGATGCGCCGGATCAGCGGCTCGCGGGGCTGGCGGGTGGCGGCGGAAGAAAGGTCGTTGCGTTTCATCGTTGTGCTCCAGCAGTCCTCAGGTGCCCACCACGTTCATGCGCACTTCAGCCTGTGCGCGCGAGAACGTGTTGCCGTTGCCCTGGACTTCGGCGGTGATGCGGTACTTGCGCCACGTGCCATCGAGGTTCAGCCCGGTGGACGTGTTGGAAACATTGCCGACGTTGATCTCGAGTTCGGCGGAAGCGTCTTCGTAGAGGCAGCGCGCGGCGGTGACGCCGGGGCCGAAGTCGGCCGCAGGGAGCGTCACGCCCGAATTGGTCCAGTTGGCATTGACCAGCCAGGCGGCGGTCGCGTTGGCGGCGGGGGCCACCACCACCGGCGGCGGGTTCGGGTCGCCTGCAGCCGGCGCAATGCCCGGCGGCGACACCCAGATGAACCGTTCGCAGGTGCGCAGCGCGAACTGGGCGGCGGTGTCGAGCGTGGTGACCTGCCGCACGTTGGAAGCGAGCAGCTCGTCCACCGTGCCACGGCGCATCAGGAACAGCACCGTGATCGTCATGAGCACCAGCATCACGAGCACGACCGGCAGCACGATGCCGCGCTCGGCACGATGCCGGCGGGCGTTGAAGAGCTTGAAGACCATCGGCGGCATGTCAGCCTTCCAGCGGGCTGGGTTTGGTACGCGAACGGATCGAGAACGTCTGCGTGAAAGCGCGGCGCACGCGGCCATCGGCGGCCGTCACGGTTGGCCCGACGCCGGTATTGGCCGCCTCAGCGGCGGTCTGCGGACACTGCTGGTAGGTCACCGTCGCGCCTTGTGCGGACACCCCCTGCTCCTCGGTCCGCACCAGCACGCACACGGTGATCGACACCACGTAGTCCCACGGCGAGAACAGCGGCGACGGCGCGGCCAGGCCGTTGATGAAGCTGGCATCGCGCACCGATCGCGCGATCGGAATCGTGTCGATCAGCGCCGGGTTCGCGTAGCCGAAGTCGTCGAAACCGAAGTAGACCTTCAGATCCTCGACGCCGGTCAGCAGCGGCTGGGTGTCGGCACCGCCACGGCAGCGCAGGTTGTTGTTGTCGATGTGGAAGCTGTTCTGGACCACGCGGATGTTCGCCACGCGCGGCAGGTAGTTGGCGTTGGTGACCGCGGTGTTGCCGGGGGCGGTACCCACGCAGTCGTCGGTCGCGCCCTGGGCCGCGGCCAGGGCGTTGTCGGCCTGGAACCAGATGCCGATGCTGTCGGGCGCGTTGGCCGCGGTCGGTCCGCACCCTGCGTTCGGATCGTCTCCGACGAAGCGCGAGTTGCGGCAGGCGCGCAACGTGGGACCCTGGTAGAGCATGTTGACGGCCAGCCCGCTGTACTCGGTGCCGATGATTTCCGAGTACCCGGAGCGGCGGATCGAGTTGCCGATCAGCGTCAGCGCCACCTGGCCGACGTTTTCGGCGGTGGCGACGTTGGTGGCCGAGCGCGTGGTCTGGTTGGACGACAGGTACAGCGTGCCGACACCGAGCAGGATCAGCAGGCCGAGCGCGATGGCGACCATCAGCTCGATCAGCGTGCGGCCCTGCTGGCGGCCGCGCATGGCGGAAATCCTCATGGCGACACCCGGGCCGTGTAGCAGCGATAGCTGTCGTTGGTCAGGCCGACTGCCGTGCAGTCGGCGTCGTTGGCGCCGGCCGCGGCGCTGCCGGTCTGTGCGTCGGTGCGCGCGGGATCGAGCCAGCCGACCGTGATCTGCGTGTTGGTGGCGTCGGAGCGCAGGTAGGCCACGCCTTGCGGCAGGCGGTTGCGGACCTCGATCTGGAACAGCGCCCAGTCGCGCGCGGCGACTTCGGCCGGCGTGCAGTTGGTGGCCGTCCCGCACGCAGTTGTCGCCGTCGGCGGGGTGTCGGTCGGCCCCAGGTCAGAGCCCGTCGTGTCGTAGTTGCCGGCGCGGAACGCGGTGAAGTTGACGCTGACCCGGTCGGCAAAACCGCCCACCAGCACGGCCGCGGCGCGCCGATCGAGCGAATCCTTCTGCAGGCCGAGGGTGCGCAACTGCAGCGCGAGCAGTCCGAGCATGGTCACAGCGACCAGCCCGAGCGCGATCAGCACTTCGATCAGCGACGAGCCGCCCTGGCGAAAGGCAGGAGTCTTCATGGTCAGCAGGTGATGCGTGAAGTCGCGGTGCGGCCGGAGACGTCGACCACCACGGAGCGGCAGGACAGCGCCGTTCCTTGTGCGGCCTGCGGATAGGCCACGCGGAAGTTCAGCTGCGCGCCGGCGGTCACGCGCAGGCCATCCGGGCGGAACGTGATGACATCCACCGCGCCGGCCGTGTTCAGGATCTGCGTCCGCGTCGCGGTGCCGACCGCCACCGGCACCTGGATCTGGATGCGCTCGTCGGTGCCATTCTGAAACGTACCTACGACACTGCCGCCGACGTCGGCAAACACCATCCACCCGGCGGCCCAGTCACCGGCCGCGAAGCCACCGGCCGCAGCGCCGTCGCACGCGGTCGGGTCGGTGCTCGTGACCCGACACAGCGAGACGGTGGTGCCGCGTCGGATCGCCTCGATCCGCGCCAGTTCGAGCGAGGCCACCAGCGAGTTGGCGCCCTCCGATGCGCGCATCGAGGCGATCGAACTGTTGAACATCGGCACGCCGATCGCCAGCAGGATCGCCGAGATCGTCATCACCACCAGCACTTCGATCAGCGTGAATCCGTGCGCGCAGGCGGACCGCAGCTGGCGCGACGCCGCAGGGCGAGGGGTCGAACGGGACAACGAGATAGGCATGGTCGTTCCAAGTTCCTTGCAACGAATTATTCGGAGAGAGTCGGCGCCCGACGAGCTCCGCAGGGCTGTCCGGCCACGCGCTGCCGACGGACGGTGCGGTCGTGTGGCGAGCTAATCCAGGCGGCTGATTCAGCCCGACCGGCGGATCGCACGAATTTTCCGGCTGTTTCGTGCGTATTCGTCCGATACCCCGGCGCACGCTCGGTGTCGACAATGCCTCACACCCTGACGCAGGAGGCATCGATGAGCAACGCCCGCGGCTTCACCCTGATCGAGATGATGACCGCCACCGCCGTGGCCGCCACGCTGGCCAGTGCCGCGGTGCCGTCGATGTCGAACCTGATGGCGCGTCAGAAGGTCTCGCATACCGTCAACGAACTGATGCTGGCGATCGACATGGGGCGCAGCGAAGCCGTGACGCGCGGCTCGCGCGTGGTGCTGACCCCGCGCGAGGATGGCAACTGGACCACGGGCTGGCTGCTGTACCGCGACCTGAACGACAACGGCGTGCGCGAGGACGACGAGCCGGTGCTGCGCGAGTTCGAGCGGCCCGATCCGCGCACCCAGTTCACTCCGCATGGCGTGGTCGCAAGCGCCACCATGAGCTTCGAGGAAACCGGCCTGATCCGCCGCGTCGGCTCCAACGGCCTGATGCTCGGCCGGCTGAACGTAGTACTGGACGGGCAGGTCAGGACGCTGTGCTTCGGCGCGGCACGCGTGCGCGTGGTGCCGAACGAGCTGACCTGCTCTTGATCCGATGAGGGTGGCGCGCCCGGCAGGAATCGAACCTGCGACCCTTGGCTTCGGAGGCCAATACTCTATCCCCTGAGCTACGGGCGCGTGCCGCAGGTCGGTGGCCTGCGCTTTGATCCGCTTTGATCGCGAGAGTTGGCCGCGCTGCGCGCGACCGCTCTAGCGAGGCGCAGGATACCGACTCGCTCTGGCAGCGTCCAACGCACAGCAACTCAACCCTCGCTGCGCAGTTCGCGCAGCATTGGGCCGCGACAGGCACAGCGCGCCTCGCAATCAAGGCCACGGCACGCTGGGACGCACAAGGTCGGCAGATATAATCCATCGCCTTTGGCCGACGTCACACCGTCGGTCGTATCTCAGCCGATCTTCCAACTTATCATCGCCGCCGACCCGCGCACGCAGCGCGCGGCCGCTTCGGAGTCACCGCATGTCCGAGCAGCACAGCTCTCCCATCAAGACACCGCAACAGCTGATCACCGTGATCGTGCTGTCGTTCGCCGTGCCGGTGGCCGTCATCATCCTGCTGGCGACCTACGTGACCGGCGCCAAGAAGGAAGGCGCGGGCTCGTCGGCCATGACGCCCGAAGCCGTGGCAGAGCGCCTGCGCCCGGTGGGCAGCGTGATGCTGGCGGCTGGCGGCGCCGCCGCCGGTGCGCTGCAGGGCGGTGAAGCGGTCTACAAGCTGGCCTGCAGTGCCTGTCACACGGCCGGCGTGGCCGGTGCGCCGAAGTCCGGCGACGTGGCCGCCTGGAAGCCGCGCCTGGCGCAGGGCTACGACACGCTGGTCAAGCACGCGGTCGAGGGCTTCAAGACGATGCCGGCCAAGGGCGGCAACGCGAGCCTCGACCCGATCGAGGTCGCGCGCGCGGTGGCCTACATGGGCAATCAGGCGGGCGCGAAGTTCAGCGAACCGGAAGCGCCGGCGAAGAAGTAGCGCGCAACGAGCGCTGCCGCGCAAACGGTGCGCATGCGCGCCGCCGACGAAACGGGGGCTGCACACGCAGCCCCGTTTGCATTTGCGGCCGGGCAAGCGGCTGCCGTGGTCAGGGATTGAGCTGCCGGTACACGGCCTGGGCCACGCGCGACAGCTCGTCGCGCGCGACATCGCCCGCGAGCGCATAGCCGAACGGCGCATCAATCCAGTAGAACACCGCCGTGCCGCCCTGCTTGTCGAAGCGAAACGCCGTGTCGCCGGCCTCGCTGGCGCGACGCACCAGCAGGCTCAGTCGCTTGCCCTGCGCGTTTTCATACATCAGCAAGGCAACCGGCGTCTCGCTTGGCTCACCCGTGGTGGGCAGCAGGCGCCCGCCGAGCAGACGGAAGCCGACCGGGTTGAGGTCGGGCGCCTTGATCGGCGCGGCCAGGCGCTTGGACAGCCAGGCCACGAGGTGTTGTTCTTCCTGTGCGCCGACTTCCACCGGGTGCCGCACCTCGGGCACATAGGCCGCGTGCGCGAGCGCGGCCTGGCGCGCGATCGGCATCGGCTGGCGTTGCGGCAGCAACCACGCATGGCCGGCCGCCCCGATGCCGACGCCGAGCAGCAGCGTGGCGACCAGCGCGAGCGCGGGGCGCCAGCGCGCAGCGCGCGGCGCGGGGTGGCCAGAGTGCAGCGCATGCGGCTCGTCGAGCACCGGATCGAACAGCCGATGGAGCGACCGGTTCTGTTCGAGGTAGGCGGCAACGCGCGCCGCGTCGTCCGGATGCGCGGCCAGATGCGCTTCGACCTCGCGCCGAGCCGCGGCATCGAGCGCGTCGTCGACGTAGGCATGCAGTCGGTCTTCGTTCATCTCTGTCACGTCACTTGATCCGGCGCAGGCCGCCGCTTCCGGTGGCGTCCGGCGATTCATTCAGCAGCTGGCGCAGCCGCTCGCGGCCGCGCGACAGGCGCGACATCACGGTGCCGATCGGAACGCCGAGCGCAGTGGCCGCTTCCGCGTACGACAACTGCTCCAGGCCGACCAGCAACACCACCTCGCGCTGCTCATCGGGCAGGCGCGCCAGGGCGCGCTGCAGATCACGCAGCGCGGCGCGCGTCTCGGCGCTCGCGCCCACGGCATGCAGGGCCGAACTGCTGTCCGGCAGATCGTCGATCGACTCGGTCGAGCGCCGCCTGCGCGTGCCGTTGATGAACACGTTGTGCATGACCGCGTGCAGCCAGGCACGCAGGCTGGCTGGCGCATCGCCGGTGCCCTCGTCGCGCCACAGCGCTCGCTTGTTCCACGCGCGCTCGAGCGTGTCCTGCGTCAGGTCGTCTGCGGCCTCGCGACTGCCGGTCAGTGCGCGCGCGTGGCGCCGCAGGCGCGCCACGTGCGCCTGCAATTGTTCAGTGGAGAAGCCGGTTGTCACACGCGGTGCGATTCACGCGCCTCGCGGCGCGCTGGATCCCGTCGGGTCACGGACGGGCGATGCGCCAGACATTGTTCACGCCTTCGCCGGTCCTGTCGCCGGGCTTCTGGTCCTTGATCCAGGTGTACAGCGGCTTGCCCTTGTAGGCCCACTGGCGGCCACCGTCGTCGCGCACGACCACGGTCCAGTCGCCGCTCGGTGCAGCATCGGCGGCCGCGGCGAGCGGCGGCCAGTTCGTGGCGCAGGGACCGTTGCACACGCTCTTGCCGCTGCCCGCAGTGTCGCGATCGAAGGTGTAGAGGGTGCGGCCGTCGGCGTTGACCCATACACCGTCGGCGACCTTGGCGGGCGCGGGGGCGCCGGCGAACGATGCGCAGGCTGCCAACAGCAGCGACGCGAAGGCGATCAGGAAGGATTTCATGCGGGATTCCTTTCGGCGGTGTCGGATGATCTGCAAGGAACGCATGGCGCGCCCCGGCTATTCCCCGCAACGACACAAAGAGGTGAAAACGTCAGATCTGCTGTGGGTCGACCTCGATCTGCCAGCGCACGCGCGGCCGGGTGTCCTGCGCCAGCGCGCGCACCGCCGCCAGCCAGTCGCGCAGCCACGCCTGCAGGCGCGCACGCTGGACCGACTCGACCAGCAGTTGCGCGCGATGCACGCCGGCCAGCTTGACCAGCGGCATTGGCACCGCGTCGTACAGGTGCAGCCCCGGCGCCGCGGCGAGACAGGCGCGGGCGCACCCGAGGAACTCGAGCGCCGCCGCCAGCGTGCGCGCCTCCGCGGTCAGCAGCGCGTGGTGCACGAACGGCGGCAACCCGGCCGACTTGCGCTCGGCCAGTTGCTGGCGTGCGAACGCGGCGAAGTCGTGCCGCGCCACCGCCGCCAGCAGCGGATGTTCTGGATAGCGCGTCTGCACCAGCACCTGGCTGGCGAGCCCGGCGCGCCCGGCGCGCCCGGCCACCTGCAGCAGCGTGGCGAACAGGCGCTCGGGCGCGCGAAAGTCGGGCGCCACCAGTTGCGCATCGCAGTTGAGCACGACCACCAGCGACATGCGGCGGAAGTCGTGGCCCTTGGCCACCATCTGGGTGCCGACCAGCACGTCGACTTCGCCGGCGTGCACGGCGTCGAAGGCGGTCTGCGCGGCGGCCTTGCGGCGCGTGCTGTCGCGGTCGATGCGCGCCACGCGCGCCTGCGGCAGCAGCGCCCGCAGCGCCTCCTCGATGCGCTGGGTGCCGTGGCCGACCGCGTGCAGATCAGTGTTGCCGCACTCGGGGCAGGCCCGCGGCACGCGCGCCTGCCAGCCGCAGTGATGGCAGCGCAGCGTGCCGTCGGTCTTGTGGAAGGCGGCGTACACCGCGCACTGCGGGCAGCCGGACAGCCAGCCGCAGGCCTCGCACGACACCACCGGCGCGTAGCCGCGGCGGTTGATGAAGACCAGCGACTGCTCGCCGCGCGCCAGTGTTTCGACGAGCGCCTGCCGCACCGGCTCGGCCAACCCCTGCTGGACGGCGTGCTGGCGCAGGTCGATCGTGCGCAACTGCGGCCAGCTCGGCTGCGCACCGGCGTCCGCCGCGCGCGCAGGCAGCTCGAGCAGGCGATAGCGGGCGTCGCTGGCGCGGGCCCACGACTCGAGCGACGGCGTGGCCGAGCCGAGCACGATCGGTACCGCTTCTTCCTGCGCGCGCTTGACCGCCAGATCACGCGCCGAGTAGCGGGCGCCATCGCCAGCCTTGAACGAGGGATCGTGCTCTTCGTCGACCACGATCAGCGCCAGCCGCGGCAGCGAAGCGAACACAGCCAGCCGCGTGCCGAGCACGATGCGCGCGCGGCCTTCGTGCGCGGCGAGCCAGGCGGCATTGCGCTCGCCGGCCGCCAGTCCGCTGTGGAGGGTGACCAGCCGATCACCCGGAAAGCGCCGCTGCAGGCGCGCCTGTAGTTGCGGCGTCAGATTGATCTCGGGCACCAGCAGCAGCACCTGGGCCGCGGCATCGGCCGCCAGGCGCTGCGCCATCGCCTCGAAGTACACCTCGGTCTTGCCGCTGCCGGTGACACCGAACAGCAGCAGCGGCGCGAAGCCCCGCGCGCCGTCGATCGCGGTGCAGGCGGCGCGCTGATCGGCCGACAACTCGACGGCCGTGGCCGGGTCGCCTGCGGGTGCCTCGCTGTACGCAGCGCGCTGGCGTTTGAGCGACGCGGCGAAGCGCGGCCCAGGCGGCGCGCGCAGCAGCGGTGGCAGCGCGGGGATGGCGAGTTCGCCCCACGCATGCTGGTAATAGTCCGCCGCGAAGCGTGTGAGCGCGAGCCAGGCCGAAGGCAGCGGCGGCACCTCGTCGATCACGCGCTCGACATTGCGCACGGCGCTGTCGTCGAGTGCACTGGCGTCGGATGTGGCGACGATCAGGCCGGTGAGCTTGCGACGACCGAGCGGCACGACGCAGACGCGGCCCACGAGATCGGCGCGCGCTTCATCGACGTCACCCAGCCGGTAGTCGAGCGGCTGCGGCAGCGGCGCATCGACGATCACCCGGGCAAACATGCGCGCTCCCGCTGCCACGGAGGGGGTGTCAATTGCGTCGCAAAGCGCCCGCTAAGTGACTGATTTTCCGACCCCTCCGAGTGACTGGCCGGTCTGTGGATAATTTTGTGGACAACGGTCCAAAGGGCCCGATACCCGGCCGCCGACCCGCTGTCAACCGCTCGCGACGGCGTTGCGGGCACCCGGCGACCCTCAAGTAAATCAATGACTTGCCACACAGATTCGCGCTCTGCGGCCCGGCTTCGCCCGGCGCGCCGCGTCGTTGGGTGATGAGCGCGGTTTTGTGCATAAGTCAAGCCAATCGGCTGCCCGCGGTCAATCGGAACGCACATGGCCGACCGGGTCGCCCGCGGGTGCCGCAGCGCAGCCTGCGACGGCACTCGGCGCGCTAGGCGCGCAGCGTGCGGCTGTGCGCGTGCACCGCGTCGACCAGCACGTCGACCGCGTCGGGCGGCGTGAATTGCGAGATGCCATGGCCAAGGTTGAACACGTGTCCGCCCCAGCGACCGTCGGCGCGCCGCGGCGAGCCGAAGCTGTCGAGCACACGGGCAGCCTCGGTGCGGATCGCCGCCTCGCCGCCGAACAGCACCATCGGATCGAGATTGCCTTGCAGCGCGCAGCGATCGTCGAGGCGCTGGCGGGCCTGGCCGAGATTGGCGGTCCAGTCGAGCCCGACCGCGTCGCAGTCGAGCCCACCGATCTGCTCGAGCCAGATGCCGCCGCCCTTGGTGAAGACGATCGACGGAATGCGCACGCCCTCGTGCTCGCGGATCAGGCCGCTGACGACGTCCTGCAGGTAAGCGAGCGAGAACTGCTGGTAGGCGCCATCGGCCAGCGCGCCACCCCAGGTGTCGAAGATCATCACCGCCTGCGCGCCGGCGCGGATCTGGGCATTCAGGTAGTCCGCCACCGCGCGCGCATTGACGGCGAGGATCCGGTGCAGCAGGTCGGGGCGCGCGTACAGCATCGTCTTGACGCGGCGAAAGTCGTCGGAGCCGCCGCCCTCGACCATGTAGCAGGCGAGCGTGAACGGGCTACCGGAGAAGCCGATCAGCGGAATGCGCCCCTGCAGCGCCTTGCGGATCTCGCGCACGCCGTCGAGCACGTAAGTCAGCGACAGCTCCGGATCGGGCACCGGCAGCCGCGCCACGTCGTCCTCGGTGCGCACCGGGCGCTCGAACTTCGGCCCCTCGCCCTCGGCGAAATACAGGCCCAGGCCCATGGCATCGGGTACGGTCAGGATGTCCGAGAACAGGATCGCCGCATCCAGCGGATAGCGATCGATCGGCTGCAGCGTGACCTCGGTGGCATAGGCAGGAGACTTTGCCAGGCCCAGGAAACTGCCAGCGCGCTTGCGCGTGGCGTTGTACTCGGGCAGATAGCGGCCCGCCTGGCGCATCAGCCACAGCGGCGTGTACTCGGTGGGCTGGCGCAGCAGGGCGCTCAGCAACGTATCGTTCGCTGGCTTCAAGGGATCCGGGACATGGCGACAAAGGCGAGACTTGATTCTCGCACGCAGCGTGCGGCCCACCCGCCGTGGTGCAGGACGGTGGAAGACGGCGTGGAACTGGCGCTGCATGTGCAGCCCGGCGCGCGCCGTAGCGGGCTGGTTGGGGAACATGGAGACCGCCTCAAGGTGGCGGTAAGCGCACCGGCCACGGATGGCCGCGCCAACACCGCACTGCTCGCCCTACTGGCCGAGCACCTGTCGCTGCCGCGATCGGCCCTGCAGCTTGTCGCCGGGGCAAGCAGCCGCGAAAAGCGTGTGCGGATCAGCTTGAGCGACCGCTTTGCGCAGGAGATCGCTGCACTGCTGCTTGCAGCGTGCCGCCCGCACCAAGCTCCCAATTGAAAAGAGCAGGCACGAGGCCTGCTCTCTGAACAACGAAAAGCCCCTGATTACTTCTTGGCGGGCTGCTCGCAGCCTTTCATTTTCGGGTCTTTCTTGCACTCTTCGGCCGTCGGCTTTTTCTCTTCTTTCTTGGCGTCGGCGGCGAAAGCGGCGCCAGCAAAGGCGAATGTGCCGGCGATCAGGGCAGCAATCACCTTCTTCATGGGTATGTTCCTGGAACGATTGGTTGAATGAAGTTACCCGCCTGCCGCCGGGTTGGACCCGTTTCGAGTGGCAGGCTGGACGGCTGACGCGTAGCCGGGGCGTAGGTTGACACATTCATCGGCATTGTCAGCAGCCCGAACCGAACAACCCGTGATCTGGCGACGGCGGATGATGCTTTTTCGCGACGGCGCGGCGTCGCCGGACATGGCCCAGGCGGAGTTCCCGACCGGAACGGCGCCGAGCCGTAGCCCCGCGCTCGCCCGTTTACCGGCTTGCCCAAGGCTTGCCGGCGGCCACGCGCGTGCTCAGGAGCAAGGCCCCCGACTAGAGCGGCCAGTCGACCCCGGTCAGGAAGGTGCGGCCGGGCGCCGGTTCGAAGAAGCGGCTGTTGCCTTCGTTGACGATCACCGATCCCGCGTAGCCCTTGTCGAACAGGTTGTCGACCCGCACGAACAGCCGCGGCGCGTGCGCGCCCCAGGCGAACGTGCGCGCAGCCGCCAGGCTGACCACGCCGTAGCCGGGCGCACGGTCGGTGTTGCGGTCGTCCACGTACAGGGCCGATTGCAGCCGCCAATCAGCGGTCAGGTCAGTGCCTGCAACGCGGTAGCGCAGCTGGGTGTACAGCGTGCGCTCGGGCACGGCCGGCAGGCGATTGCCCGCCGCCACGGGCAGCGTGGGCGTGGCGCACGGCGCAGGCCCGCAGGTCAGGAAGTCCGAATCGAAGCGTGCGCGCAGCAGCGCCGCGGCCACGAGCAGCGACAGGTCCGGCTGCGGCGTCCACTCGGTGGACGCCTCCAGCCCTTCGCGCCGCGTACGCGCCGCATTGGCGAACGACGAGCGGCCGCCGACGTTGGTGCGCACGACGATGTCGTCCATGGTGCGCACCGCGAACGCGGCCACGCTGGCGCGCAGCGTCGGCCCGGCAAGCTTGGCGCCGATCTCGGCGTTGTCGCTGCGCGCCGGACGCAGGTCGGGGTTAAAGCCGGCGCTTCCATCCGGCCGGTAGGCCAGCTCATTCAGCGTCGGCGTCTCGAAGCCCCGGCCGTAGCTGGCGTAGACGCTGGTGATCGGACTGGGGCGATAGACCACGCCCGCGGTCGGCGTCACGCCCGAAAAGGACAACCGGCCCGAATCGTCGCCGTTGGCACCGGTCACGAACTTGTCGCTCGAGCGGAAGTCGACCTCGGTCGAGCGCACGCCGGCATGCAGGCGCCACGCGCTGGCAACGGCGTATTCGATCTGCGCGTAGGGCGCGAGCGAATCGATGCGATTGGTCTCGTTGCGCCGCAGCGCGCCCTGCACGCCGAGCGTGAGGCCGGGCGCGGCGCCAACGAAGTTGTTGTAGCCGCGCCGGTCCTCGTCGAGCCGCTCCGCAGTCAGGCCGAGCGTGGCGGTCAGGCCGCCCGTCTCATGCGCCACGCGCAGATCGGCGCCGCCGAAGCTGCGGTCGAAGTCGATCACCCCGCCGGGGCTGGTCGGCGCGGTCTGGGCGGCGACCGGGATGGCCTGGAACTGGATCACCGAGCGCGTGCCCACCCACAGCGCGGTGGTGAGCGTGGTGGCGCTCGCGAGCGCACTCTGGATCTCGGCGCCGAGCGTGCTCTGGCGGCTGGTCTTGCGCGTGTTGAACTGCAGCGCGACCGGCGCCGCCTGTTCCGGATCGGCCTGCCACTGGGCGCGCGTCAGGCCCAACGGGTCCTGCGAATCGGGCATGGCGAGCGAGTTCAGGGACAGCCGCACGCGGCCGAGCGGCGAGTCGAGAAAGGCCACGCGCAGGTTGAGCGTGTCGCGCTGGGCCGCGCTGTGGTCGCGCGCGCCGTCGGTCTCGAAGCGGCCGGCATCGAGTGCGAAGGCGTAGGGATCGACGCCGCCGGTCGCGCTCAGGCCGGCGCGCCAGGTCGCATCGCTGCCGGCTGCCGCGCTGAGTTCGAAGCGCGGCTCGTGCGGCGCCAAGGTGGTAGTCAACGCGATCACGCCGCCGGAGGAATTGCCGTACAGCGCCGAAAACGGGCCGCGCAGGACCTCGATGCGTTCGGCCAGGTTCAGCGGGAAGTGCGACACCTGGCCCTGCCCGTCGGGCGCGGTGGCCGGCACGCCATCGACGTACAGCCGCACGCCGCGCACGCCGAAGCTGGCGCGACTGCCGAAGCCGCGCATCGAGATCTGCAGGTCCTGCGCGTAGTTCTGCCGGTTGAGCACGACGATGCCGGGCACCCGCACCAGCGACTCGGACAGGTTTACGCGCAGCTGCGCATCGCGGATGGCATCGGCCTCGATCAGGTCGACGGAGGCCGGCACATCGAGTTGCAGCCGCTCGGTGCGGGTGGCGGTGACAACCACGCGCGACATCGCGGCCGGCGCGGCAGGAACCGATGCCGGCGCAGGTGTCGGCGGCGCGCCGTCGGCCGACTGTGCGGCGGCTGGCGCGAGCGCTGTCAGCACGGCGGCGAGCGTCGCAACCGACGCAACGCACCGGGCGAACGACGGCAACGATGCGCGATGTGCGCAGCGTTTCTGGGTTGGGCTTGGCATGGCGGCGTGTCGGGGCTGCGGGCGCTTCGATTGGAGGGCGCCACCGCGAATCGCGACGGAGCAACGTGGGCACCTGTCAACGCATGCTACCGAGGCCCACGGGGCACGCGGCGAACGGCCCGCGTCGCGTGAGCGAAGCGGCGGGCACCGATCTCCACCCGCGACGGCGCACGCGCTCACTTCGGCAAGGTCACGTCGAGCTTGATCGCACCGTAGTACGCGGCCAGATCGCGGATGTCCTGGTCGCTCAGCGTGCGGGCAGCCACCGACATCATCTCGTTCTTGCGCACGCCGTCGCGAAAGGCACGCAGCGCTCGCTCGAGGTAGCCGACCGGCTGGCCGGCGAGGTTGGGCGCATCGGGCAGGCGCGACAGGCCGTCCATGCCATGGCAGGTCTGGCAGGCAATCGCCTTGCGCGCGCCGGCCTGGACGTCCTGCGCCGCGGCGGGCAAGGCAGCTGCCGCCGCGGCGAGCGCGACGGCAGCCAGCAGCGCTCGCTTCATCTACGGCTGCTGGTAGGTGATGCGATAGATCGCGCCGGCGAAGTCGTCCGACACCAGCAGCGAGCCGTCCTTCATCACCGCCACGTCGACCGGTCGGCCGCGGTAGGTGTTGGTGTTCGGGTCGAGCCAGCCTTCGGCGAAGACCTCGGACTTGTCGGCGCTGCCGTCAGCCTTCAGCGACACGAAGTTGATCAGGGCACCGGTCGGCGTGGTGCGGTTCCACGAGCCGTGCGCGGCGACGAAGACGCCGCCCTGGTACTTGGCCGGGAACTGCTTGCCCGCATAGAAGGTCATGCCGAGCTGCGCCTGGTGGGCGGGAAACTCGACCTGCGGCGGCGTCCAGGCGGCCGGCGCCTTCATGTCCTTCAGGTCCGGCGCGGCCGGCGTGCCGGCGATCTTCACGTTGCGGCCGTGCATGAACGGATAGCCGAAGTGCTCGCCGTTCTTGCTGACGCGGTTGAGTTCGCCGGGCGGCGTGTCGTCGCCCATGCCGTCGGTCTGGTTGTCGGTGAACCAGAGCGACTTGTCCTTCGGGTTGAAGTCCTGTCCGACCGAGTTGCGCACGCCCACAGCCACCACCTCGCGCTTGCTGCCGTCGAAGGCATTCATGCGCACGATGCCGCCGATGCCGAGTTTCTCGTACAGCGCCACCTTGTTGGCGGGCTGCACGTTGTAGGGCTGACCGAGCGTGATGTAGAGCATGCCGTCGGGACCGACCCGACAGGTGCGCGCGCCGTGGTTGTACGACTCCTCCTCGACCGGCACCAGGCCACCCTGCGGCACCACTTCGATCACCGCCACGTCGGGGCCTTCGTAGAAGAACTCGGCGGCGGGGAAGTTGAGAACGCGGTTGTGCTCGGCCACGATCAGGAAGCCATCGCGGGTCCAGCACACGCCGTTCGGATTGGTGAACTTGAGCGACGGCGCGAACGACTTGACCTCGGTGGCCATCTCGCCCGAGTTGCGGTTGGTGACTGCCCAGACGGTCGTCTTGCGGGTGCCGACGAACAGCATGTTGGTCGACGGCGCCACCGCCATGTGGCGCGCGTCCGGGACCACCGCGTACAGGCTGATCTTGAAGCCCGGCGGCAGCTTGATCTGCTTGAGGTTCTCGCGGATCTGGTCGGCGTTCTTGCCGGTCTGCGGCACGAGCGGGATGTTGAGGTCGGTGGTCGCGACCTTCATCTGCTTGAGCTTCTCGATATTGGTCTGGCCGTAGGTCGCCGACGCAGCAAAGGCCGCGGCGACCGCGAGCGCGGTGGCGCTGAGGGTCCGCTTCATGGTGTCTCCTGAGGTTCTTGTTCTACGCCGCCGGGAATGCCGGCGCCGGCGCAGTCTAGGCACACCCGCGCGGTTACCGGCACGCGGCTCGCATGAAGGCGCGAGTACCGCGGCCGCGGCGTTGACCGCACGACAAAGGCCCGGCGCGCGGCGCGCAACAAACAAAAAGGGCGGCCCGCGGGCCGCCCTCAGGCTGGCGCACGTGCGCGGCTAGCGGCCGCGCAGTTTCTTGATGGCGGCCAGTTGCGCGGCGAGCGCAGACATCTCGGCTTCGACCTTGGCGATCTCCAGGTCGCTGGTGGCGTTGCGCTTGGCTTCCTCGGCCGCGCGCAGCGCCTCGCTCGCCTTGGCTTCGTCGAGATCCTTGGCGCGGATCGCGGTGTCGGCCAGCACGGTCACCACGTGCGGCTGCACTTCGAGGATGCCGCCGGCGACGAATACCTGGTCTTCGTCCTTGCTGCCCGGCTGCTTGATCCGCACCACGCCGGGACGGATGCGCGTGATCAGCGGCGTGTGGCGCGGATAGATGCCGAGTTCGCCCGCCTCGCCGGGCAGGACGACGAACTCCGCCTCGCCGGCGAAGATCGACTCCTCGGCACTGACGACGTCGACTTGGATGGTGGCCATGTGGATTCCAGTGGCGCTCAGCGCGCGTTGGGTGCGCGCGCTCGCGCAGGGTTACTGAACCTTCTTCGCCTTCTCGAACGCCTCGTCGATCGTGCCGACCATGTAGAACGCCTGCTCGGGCAGCGCATCGCACTCGCCGTCGACGATCATCTTGAAGCCGCGGATCGTCTCCTTCAGCGTCACGTACTTGCCGGGCGAACCGGTGAACACCTCGGCCACGTGGAACGGCTGCGACAGGAAGCGCTGCAGCTTCCGCGCGCGCGCCACCGCCAGCTTGTCCTCCGGCGACAGCTCGTCCATGCCCAGAATCGCGATGATGTCGCGCAGTTCCTTGTAGCGCTGCAGCGTGGCCTGCACGCGGCGCGTCGTCGTGTAGTGCTCTTCACCGACCACGTGAGGATCGATCTGGCGCGAGGTCGAATCGAGCGGGTCCACCGACGGATAGATGCCGAGCGCGGCGATCTCGCGGCTCAACACGACGGTGGCGTCGAGGTGGCCGAAGGTCGTGGCCGGCGACGGGTCGGTCAGGTCGTCGGCCGGCACGTACACCGCCTGGATCGACGTGATCGAGCCGGTCTTGGTCGACGTGATGCGCTCCTGCAGCCGGCCCATCTCCTCGGCCAGCGTCGGCTGGTAACCCACCGCGGAAGGCATGCGTCCCAGCAGCGCCGACACTTCCGTGCCCGCCAGCGTGTAGCGATAGATGTTGTCGACGAAGAACAGAATGTCGCGGCCTTCGTCGCGGAAGCGCTCGGCCATCGTCAGTCCGGTCAGGCCCACGCGCAGCCGGTTGCCGGGCGGCTCGTTCATCTGGCCGAACACCATCGCCACTTTCGACTTCGACAGGTCTTCCTGGTTGATCACCTTGGCATCCGACATCTCGTGATAGAAGTCGTTGCCTTCGCGCGTGCGCTCACCCACGCCCGCGAACACCGACAGGCCGGAGTGCTGGGTGGCGATGTTGTTGATCAGCTCCAGCATGGTCACCGTCTTGCCCACACCGGCGCCGCCGAACAGGCCGATCTTGCCGCCCTTGGCAAACGGGCAGATCAGGTCGATCACCTTGATCCCGGTCTCGAGCAGTTCGACCGACGGCGACAGCTCGTCGAACTTCGGCGCCGGCTGGTGGATACCGCGCCGCTCGTCGCCCTGGATCGGGCCGCGCTCGTCGATCGGACGGCCGAGCACGTCCATCACGCGGCCGAGCACGCCGGGGCCAACCGGGACCATGATGTTGCCGCCGGTGTTCTTGACCTTCATGCCGCGCTTCAGGCCGTCGGACGAGCCCATCGCGATCGTGCGCACGATGCCGTCGCCGAGCTGCTGCTCGACCTCGAAGGTCAGGCCCTGCTCGACCAGCGTGTTGCCGACGTCCTGTTCGAGGACGAGCGCGTCGTACACGTGCGGCATCGCCTCGCGCGGGAACTCGATGTCCACCACGGCGCCGATGCACTGAACGATGGTTCCGGTGCTCATGTTGATTTCCTTGACTCTTGATGTGTACGAATGCTTGCGGTGCGGTCGTCAAGCGATGGCAGCAGCGCCGCCGACGATCTCCGAGATCTCTTTGGTGATGCCGGCCTGGCGCGTCTTGTTGTAGATGAGCTGCAGTTCCTCGATCACCTTCTTGGCGTTGTCAGAGGCGGCCTTCATCGCCACCATCCGCGCGCTTTGTTCGCTGGCGATGTTCTCGGCGACCGACTGGTAGATGATCGCCTCGACGTAGCGGGTCATCAGCTCGTCGATCACGCGCTGCGCGTCGGGCTCGTAGATGTAGTCCCAGCTGTAGTCGCGCTTTTCTTCCTCGCTCTGCTCGAAGCGCTCGGCCGACAGCGGCAGCAGCTGCTCGATCACCGGCTCCTGCTTCATCGTGTTGATGAACCGCGAGTAGGCGATGTAGACGGCGTCGACCCTGCCTTCGGAGTAGGCGTCGAGTTGCACCTTGATCGGACCGATCAGTCGCTCCAGGTGCGGCTTGTCGCCGAGCTGAACCACCTGCGAGACGACCACCGCGTTCAGGCGCTGCAGGAAACCGAGGCCCTTGTTGCCGATGGCGGTGGCCTGGAACTTGATGCCCTCGGCGTCCCATTCCTTGACCCGCTGCAGCGCGGCACGCTGGATGTTGGTGTTCAGGCCGCCGCACAGACCCTTGTCGGTCGTCACCAGAATCAGGCCGACATTGCGCAGATCCTTGCGCCTGGCGATGAACGGGTGCTTGTACTCGGGGTTGGCGCTGGCCAGGTGCGCGACGATGTTGCGGATCTTGTCGCCATACGGACGCGCGTGCCGCATGCGGTCCTGCGCCTTGCGCATCTTGGACGCAGCGACCATCTCCATCGCCTTGGTGATCTTGCGCGTGTTCTGCACGCTCTTGATCTTGCCGCGAATCTCTTTGGTGCTGGGCATCAGCGTTCTCCGTCAGGCCGGCAGTGCGCTGCTCAGTAAGCGCCCGACTTCTTGAACTCGCCGATCGCCGCCGTCAGCGCCGCCTCGTCTTCCTTGGACAAGTCCTTGGTCGACTCGATGCGATCGACCAGCGCAGCGTGCTTGCTCTTCAGGAACTCGCGCAGCGCCTTCTCGGCCACGAGCGCCCGCTTGACGTCGATGTCGTCGAAATGTCCGTTGTTGACGGCGAACAGCAGCACCGCCTGCTCCCACACTTGCAGCGGCTGGTACTGCGGCTGCTTCATCAGCTCGGTGACCATGCGGCCACGGTCGAGCTGCTTGCGGGTGGCGTCGTCGAGGTCGGAGGCGAACTGGGCGAACGCCGCCAGCTCGCGGTACTGCGCCAGCGCCAGACGCACGCCGCCGCCGAGCTTCTTGATGACCTTGGTCTGTGCCGCGCCACCGACCCGCGACACCGAAATGCCGGCGTTGATGGCCGGACGGATGCCGGCGTTGAACAGGTCGGTCTCGAGGAAGATCTGGCCGTCGGTGATCGAGATGACGTTGGTCGGCACGAAGGCGGTGACGTCGCCGGCCTGCGTCTCGATGATCGGCAGCGCGGTCAGCGAGCCGGTCTTGCCCTTGACCGCGCCCTGGGTGAACTTCTCGACGTATTCCTCGTTGACGCGGGCGGCGCGCTCGAGCAGACGCGAGTGCAGGTAGAACACGTCGCCGGGATACGCCTCGCGGCCGGGCGGACGGCGCAGCAGAAGAGACACCTGACGATAGGCCCAGGCCTGCTTGGTCAGGTCGTCATAGATGATCAGCGCGTCCTGGCCGCGGTCGCGGAAGTACTCGCCCATCGTGCAGCCGGAGTACGGCGCGATGTACTGCATCGCCGCCGACTCGGAGGCCGATGAGGCCACCACGATCGTGTAGGCCATCGCGCCCGTTTCTTCGAGCTTGCGCACGACGTTGGCGATGGTCGAGGCCTTCTGACCGATCGCCACGTACACGCAGATCAGGTCCTTGCCCTTCTGGTTGATGATGGTGTCGACCGCCACCGCCGTCTTGCCGGTCTGGCGGTCGCCGATGATCAGTTCGCGCTGGCCGCGGCCGATCGGCACCATGGCGTCGATCGCCTTCAGGCCGGTCTGCACCGGCTGAGACACCGACTTGCGCGCGATCACGCCCGGCGCGACCTTCTCGATCACGTCGGTCATCTTGGCGTTGATCGGGCCCTTGCCGTCGATCGGCTGGCCGAGCGAGTTGACCACGCGGCCGATCAGTTCGGGCCCGACCGGCACTTCGAGAATGCGGCCGGTCGCCTTGACCGTGTCGCCCTCGGAGATGTGCTCGTAGGCGCCGAGCACCACGGCACCGACCGAGTCGCGCTCGAGGTTGAGCGCCAGGCCGAACGTGTTGCCGGGAAACTCCAGCATCTCGCCCTGCATCACGTCGGACAGGCCGTGCACGCGGCAGATGCCGTCGGTCACCGACACGACGGTGCCCTGCGTGCGGATGTCGGTCGAGACACCGAGTCCCTGGATACGGCTCTTCAGCAGTTCGCTGATTTCGGAAGGATTGAGTTGCATGTGCAAACTCCTGATTCGAATTCTTGACGCGGTTCCCGACGTCGTGCGTCAGGCGGCGGTCAGCGCGGCCTGCATCTGTGCCAGGCGCGTCTTGACCGAAGTATCCAGAACATGGTCGCCCACCGTGACACGCACGCCGCCAATGAGGGAGGCATCGACGCGCACGTCGGGCTTGAGCTTGAGGGCGAACTTCTTCGCCAGCGCCGACAGCAGTTCACTGACCTGGGCATCGTTCATCGGGAACGCGCTCTCGATCAGACAGTCGGCCACGCCCTCGGACTGGTTCTTGAGGACACGGAACTGGCGTGCAATTTCCGGCAGCGCGGCGAGCCGATCGTTGTCGATCAGCATCTGCAGGAAGTTCTTGCCCTCGGCCGGCAGCTGCGACTTCATCAGCCCCGTCAACAGGTCGAACACCTGGCGATCGCCGAGCTTCGGATCCGACACGACCTCCGCGACCTGCGGATGACGGGCCAGCGTAGCCAGCTCGTCGGTGGCGACCACCCAGGCCTCGAGCGAGCCGCTCGCCTGCGCGGCGTTGAACAGCGCTTCCGCGTACGGCCGCGCAATGGTGGACAGCTCTGCCATCGCCGCGCCCCTAGAGCCTTGCCTTGAGTTGGCCGAGAAGATCGGCGTGAACCTGCGGATTCACTTCCTTCTTCAGGATCTGCTCGGCGCCGGCAATGGCGAGGGCTGCAACCTGGTCGCGCAGTGCATTCTTCGCGCGTGCCATCTCCTGCTCCGCGTCGGCCTTGGCCTGCGCCAGGATGCGCGCGCGCTCCGCTTCGGCGTCCTTGCGGGCCTGGTCGATGATCGCGGCGGCCTGCTTCTCGGCCTCGGCCGAGCGCTGCTGGCCGGCGGCGCGCGCCTGCACCTCGAGCTGCGAGATCTTTTTCTGCGCGTCATCGAGGCTGCGCGTGCCGCGCTCGGCGGCCGCCAGCCCGTCGGCAATCTTCTTCTGGCGCTCCTCGAGCGCCTTGATCAGCGGCGGCCAGATGAACTTCATCGTCACCCAAGCGCCGATGAAGAAGACCACCAGCTGAACGAACAGCGTGGCGTTGATGTTCATGGATGCGACCGGCCCGGCTTGACGCCGGGTCGCCCTGCGAGAGCGTTGATCGGAAGGACCGAATTAGCCCGCGAAGGGGTTGGCAAACGCGAACATCATCGCGATACCGACGCCGATCAGGAACGCGGCGTCGATCAGGCCGGCCAGCAGGAACATCTTGGTCTGCAGCGTGTTCATCAGCTCGGGCTGACGCGCGGCGGCCTCGATGTACTTGCCGCCCATGATGCCGATGCCGATGCAGGCGCCGATGGCACCCAGGCCGATGATCAAACCGCAAGCCAGGGCGACGAAAGCAACGTTGGTCATTTGAAGTGACTCCTAGTTTCCGAGAGAAATGTGAAGCGAAACGGCTGGGCTGGATGGCGCCGGATGATCAATGGCCTTCGTGCGCCTGCCCGATGTAGACCATGGTCAGCATCATGAAGATGAAGGCCTGCAGCAGCACGATCAGGATGTGGAACAGCAGCCACGCGGTGCCGGCGATCACGTGGCCGACCGCCATGAAGATCGAGCCGTCGAGCTGCCAGGCCCAGAAACCACCCATCAGTGCGATCAGGAAGAACAGCAACTCGCCCGCGTACATGTTGCCGAACAACCGCATGCCCAGCGACACCGTCTTGGCGAAGTACTCGATCAGGTTCAGACCAAAGTTCGGAATCCAGAGCGCCGGGTGGGAGCCGAAGGGCGCGGTGAACAACTCGTGCACCCAGCCCCCAAAACCCTTGATCTTGATGCCGTAGAAAATCATCAGCGTCAGCACGCCGAGCGCCATGCCGAGGGTGCCATTCAGGTCCGCCGTAGGCAGCGGGCGCAGGTACTCGATGTGGAAGACGTTGTGGGCGATCCAAGGCAGCAGTTCCACCGGAATCAGGTCGATGGCGTTCATGAAGATGACCCAGATGAACACCGTCAGCGCGAGCGGCGCGATGAACGTGCGGTCGCCATGGACGATCGCCTTGCTCTGCTCCTCGACGAATTCGACCAACAGTTCGATAGCCGCCTGGAACTTGGTCGGCACGCCGGCGGTGGCGCGCTTGGCGCCGGCACGCAGCATCCACAGCGTCAGCAGCAGGCACAGCACCGAGAAGAAGATGGTGTCGAGGTTGAACACCGAGAAGTCGACGATGAAGCCCTGCTTGGCCGACGACAGGTGCGTCAGGTGGTGGACGATGTACTCGGTGGCGGTGGGCGCCTGGCTGGTGCTGGCCATGTCTTGTTCCGATTGCCTGTGTGCCGGTGTCTTCTTGTCTCAATGCGCTAGCGGATAAGCAGGGCGATCAGGTAACTCTTCAGGGCGGCGATGACCGCAACGATCAGCGCCAGCCACACCACGTCCTTCCAGGCCCAGGCGATCAACACCAGCAGCGCGACCGTCGAGCCGATCTTGACGAACTCGCCCACGAAAAACACCGCCATGTCGGTGCCTTGCGGACGCCGGGCGGCAAGCACGAGCCGCAGCGCAAACAAGGCATTGGGAACGGCACACGCCGCCCCCCCGAGCAGTGCAGAAACCATCGCCTTCGCACCGCCCAGCGGCCACGCAACGAGCGCAACGATGAGGGTGGCGAGAAGCTGCAGGCCGATAATCCGGAACATGACCGCTTTCCGGACGGGCGCCGGGTGCCGCCAGACGTCGCCGAGTTCGTGGATCGGGCGAGTTCGACTGGCGGAAACGGGGTGCGATGTCCTGCGTGACTTGGTTTTCCGTAAAGCCTGACGATTTTACGGGCCCGGCGTGAGCCGGGTCAAATGAACGAATGAGGCAGCCTTGAGCGCCGCCGGCGCCATCCGGACCCGCAGCCGGTTTCACGGCCGCTAGCGACGCAGCCGCGCCACGATGCCGTCGAGCTGGTCGAGCGTCGAAAACTGGATCACCAGCTTGCCGCGCCCCTTGGCGTCGGCGCTCAGGTGCACCACCGCGCCGAGGGAATCGGCCAGTTCCTCCTCCAGCCGCTCAACGTCGCGGCTGCGCTTAGGTGCCGTGGCGGCGCGGCCGGCGCCATCGGCGCGCTGGCTGCGCGCGACCAGTGTTTCGGCCTCGCGCACGGACAGGCCCTTGAGCACGACCTGGTGGCCGAGTTGCACCTGCTGCGCGGCGTCCACCGCCAGCAGAGCGCGCGCGTGGCCCATGTCGAGCTGGCCACCGAGCAGCATCTCCTGCACCGGCTGGGCGAGGTTCAGCAGCCGCAGCAGGTTGCTGGTGGCGCTGCGGGAG
The DNA here is from genome assembly GCA_034522655.1 of Burkholderiaceae bacterium. GTDB lineage: Bacteria > Pseudomonadota > Gammaproteobacteria > Burkholderiales > Burkholderiaceae_F > JALHMQ01. The sequence goes on along the minus strand of JAXHLD010000036.1, from coordinate 33,666 downwards.
CGGCCGATCGCCTGCGCCGCCTGTTCGTGGGTGAAGTCGAACTCGCGGATGAGCCGCGCCACACCCTGCGCTTCCTCCAGCGGATTGAGGTCCTCGCGCTGGATGTTCTCGATCAGCGCCATCGCCAGCGCCGCTTCGTCAGGCACTGCCTTGACCAGCACCGGGACTTCGCTCAGGCCCGCCATCTGCGAGGCGCGAAAGCGCCGCTCGCCGGCGATGATTTCGTACATGCCGGCGTCGACCGGCCGCACCAGGATCGGCTGCATCACGCCCTGCACCCTGATCGAGTCGGCCAGCTCGGCCAGCGACTCGGGGTTCATCTTCGTGCGCGGCTGGTACTTGCCGGCGCGCAGCTTGGCGATCGGCAGCGTCTGCGGCGCGCTTTCGGCCGGCGCCACGGGCTCGCCGCCGAGCAGGGCGTCGAGGCCGCGGCCGAGGCCCTTGGGTCGTTTGATCACGGCGATTCCTTGCAGGCGGCGCTAGGCGATAGCGCGCACGCGCTCGATCATCTCTGCGCCGAAGGAGATGTAGGCCTGCGCACCGCGCGAGGCCTGGTCGTAGGCCACGCCAGGCAGGCCGTAGGACGGCGCTTCGGCCAGGCGCACGTTGCGCGGGATGATGGTGGCGAACACCTTGTCGCCGAACTTGGCAACCAGCTGTTCCGACACCTGCTGCTGCAGCGTCATGCGCGGGTCGTACATCACGCGCAGCAGGCCGATGATGGTCAGGTCCGGATTGAGGTTGGCAGCCACGCGCTTGATGGTGTTGACGAGGTCGGCCAGCCCCTCGAGTGCGAAATACTCGCACTGCATCGGGATCACCACGCCGTGCGCGGCGCAAAGCCCGTTGAGCGTCAGCATGCTGAGCGAGGGCGGGCAGTCGATCAACACGAAGTCGTATTCGGCGTCGATCGCGCCGAGCGCGGACTTCAGCCGCGTCTCGCGTTCATCGAGGTCGACCAGCTCGACTTCGGCGCCCGCCAGTTCGCGATTGGCGGGCAGGATGTCGTAGCCGCCCGCCTCCGAGCGCGTGCGGACCTGCGCCGCGCTCGCCTGCCCAATCAGCACGTGATACACGGAACGCGCCAGCGCGCGCTTGTCGATGCCGCTGCCCATCGTCGCGTTGCCCTGCGGGTCCAGATCCACCAGCAGCACGCGCTGGCCTTGCGAAGCCAGGCCAGCGGCCAGGTTGACGCTGGTGGTGGTCTTGCCCACCCCACCCTTCTGGTTGGCGATGCAGAAAACGCGTGCCACGACGTCCGGTCCTCGAAGATGTGTCGCGCTACTCGGCGGCCAGCCGCGCGCCGAAGCCGATCAGCGCGACGCCGGCCAGCCGCGACAACCAGGTTCTGACCACGCGATGCGCGCGCAGCCGCCGCGCCGCCCAGTGGCCGGCCACCACCAGCAGCGAGCCATACAGCAGCGTCAGCAGCGAAACAATGGCGCCCATCGCCGCGAGCGTGGCCGGGCCCTGGTATTGCGCAGGGTCGATGAACAGCGGGAAGAACGCCATGTAGAACACGATGGCTTTCGGATTGATCACGGTGATCAGGAAGCCCTGCCGAAAGTAGGTGCCTGGCGTGATCGGCAGCAGCGTCGCCGCCCCACCCCCGCGCGCACGCAACAGCTGGATGCCGACCCACACCAGGTAGGCAACGCCGAGGTACTGCACGCCGCGAAACACCAGCGGATGAGCCATCAGCAGCGCCGCCACGCCGATCATCGCGCCGATCATCAGCAGCCAGTCGCCAAGCATCAGCCCGGCCAGGCAGGCATAGCCGCCGCGCACTTGCCCCTTCGCGCTCGATGTAATCACCGCGAACGTGCCCGGGCCCGGAATCATCAGGAACACCAGCACCGCAGCCATGAAGGCCGCCAGATCGGTCACGCCTGCCACTGCTCGTCTTCTCCCAATCCGCGCGCTGCGCACACTGCGCGCTGCAATCGATCCACGCTCTCGGTCCACCGGCGCGGTATCGCTGGACACCAAGCAGCGGATTCTACGGGCGCGACCGTGCGGCCCCGCCGCCGATCACTACCAGGCCCTGGCACCACCCGCCTAGCGCCCGGGTGAGGGCACGAGCCGCGCCGCGTCGTAGCCGTGCGCTGGCAGGCGCGCGAGGATCGACGCATACGTCGCCGCGGACATTTGCGGCGTGCGCGCCAGGATCCAAAGGTAGCGACGCTGCGGTTCGCCGATCACGACCCAGCTGTAGTCGGGCGCCAGCTCGATTACCCAGTAGTCGCCGCGGCCCACCGGGGACCAGCGCAGCCACGCCGGCAGGAAGCTGACTTCGAGACGAGCATTCGTGGCCGCATCGAGAATCCATGCTTCGCCTTCGGCGACGAAGGCCGTGCCATCCGCTTGCACGCAGCGGTTGATCACGCTGATCGAGGTTGGCGTCAGCGCGCGGTAGGTGGCCGTGGTGTCGCGTGCGCAGCGCCGGTCCTGGATCCCGAACGGATAGCGGGCGATCTCGTGCCAGGTCCCGAAGTAGCGGTCGAGTTCGACCCGCGGCACGGTCTTCAGTGGTGGCGCATCAGACGTCGCGGGCGGCGTGCCGGCACAGGCGGCCAGCGATGCCACCAAGGCCAGCGCCAGGCAGGCGCGCACTCGGCGGCTAAAACGCGCAGGACGCAGCAGGTTCATGTCGGTCGGATCTCCAGCAGATGACGTTCCTCGGCGAGTCCGGGCACCCGCAACGGCAGTGAGGCGCTGACCGAAACGCTCGACGGCAGCGCGGCCGGTTCGGAGGGATCCAGTCGCCCCTTCATGGCCAGCCAGCATCCACCGGGCGCGAGCAGATGCCGCGTCCACGCCACGAAGTCGGCCAGCGCGGCAAATGCGCGGGAGGTGATGACGTCGAATTGCCCCGTGAGGTTCTCGACCCGCGCGTGCAGGACGTGCACGTTGGTCAGGTGCAGTTCGAGCACGGCCTGGGTCAGGAAGGCGGTCTTCTTCTGAACCGTGTCGACCAGCGTGACCTCTACATGCGGACAGGCAATGGCGAGCGGGATGCCCGGCAACCCGCCACCCGACCCCACGTCCAACACTCGCAACGGTGTCTGCGACTGCCGCGCGCCCACCGCCAGCAAGGGATTCACGAGCGACAGGGAGTCCAGCAGATGATGAGTGAGCATGCGCTCACCGACACGGATCGCAGTCAGGTTGTAGACCCGATTCCAGCGTGCAAGCAGTTCACCGAAACGCGATAAAGCCATGATCTGGGCGCCAGTAAGCGCCAACCCAAGGGCATTCGCTCCGGCGGCCAGTGCGTGCTCGTCGAGCTCAGGCGGCGCTGCGGCGATCACGGTCGACCGACTCGGCGGACAACGTTGCCTGCGCGCGGTGGAGCCGCTTCAGGTGGACCAGCAGCAGTGACACCGCGGCCGGTGTCACGCCGTAGACACGCGCCGCCTGGCCGAGGGTCTCCGGCCGAACCGCCTGCAAACGCTGGCGAATCTCGTGCGACAGGCCGCGCACCTGCGCATAGTCGAGCGCGGCCGGAATGCGCGTGGTCTCGTGCGATTCATGGCGCGCCACCTCGTCGTGCTGTCGGTCGATGTAGCCGGCGTACTTGCCGGCGATCTCAACCTGCTCGGCGACTTGCGGGTCGTCGGCGCCCGCCACCGGTGGGCCACCGAGCGCACCCCCGTCGCGATGCGTCAGCGTCAGCAGCGCGGCATAGGTGACGTTGGGCCGCCGCAGCAGGTCCGCCAGCGTGTACTCGCGCTCGATTGTCTTGCCGAGCACGCGGACGGCTTCCTCTTCGGCGATCAGCCGCGGATTGACCCAGGTCGATTTCAAGCGCTCGGTCTCGCGCGCGACGGCATCTCGCTTGCGGCTGAACACTGCCCAGCGACGCTCGTCGATGCAGCCGAGGCGGTAGCCGATCTCGGTCAGGCGCTCGTCGGCGTTGTCCTCGCGCAGGCTGAGGCGGTACTCGGCGCGCGAGGTGAACATCCGGTACGGCTCGGCCACGCCGCGCGTGATGAGGTCATCGACCAGCACGCCGAGGTACGCCTCGGCGCGCGTCGGGCACCAGCTGTCGCGGCCGCTGACCTGCAGCGCGGCATTGATGCCGGCAAGCAGCCCTTGCGCGGCCGCTTCCTCGTAGCCGGTGGTCCCGTTGATCTGGCCGGCGAAGAACAGCCCGACGATGGCCTTGGTCTCGAGTGACGCCTTGAGCGCGCGCGGGTCGTAGTAGTCGTACTCGATCGCATAGCCCGGGCGCAGGATGTGGGCGTTCTCCAGGCCCTTCATCGAGCGCACGATCTCGATCTGCACGTCGAACGGCAGCGAGGTCGAAATGCCGTTCGGGTAGACCTCGTGGGTTGTCAGGCCCTCGGGCTCGAGGAAGATTTGATGGCTTGGCTTGTCAGCGAAGCGGTGGATCTTGTCTTCGATCGAGGGGCAATAGCGCGGGCCGACGCCCTCGATCACGCCGGAATACATCGGCGACCGGTCCAGGTTCTCGCGGATCACCTGATGCGTCTGCTCATTGGTGTGCGTGATCCAGCACGGCACCTGGCGCGGGTGCTGGTCAACGTGACCCAGGAAGGAGAACACGGGCACCGGGTCGAGATCGCCCGGTTGCTCGACGCACAGGGAGAAGTCGATCGAGCGGCCGTCGATGCGCGGCGGCGTGCCAGTCTTGAGCCGGCCTTGCGGCAACTTCAATTCTTTAAGGCGTGCCGCCAATGAAACGGCCGGCGGGTCACCGGCGCGGCCGGCCGCGTAGTTGGTCAGGCCGATATGCACCAGGCCGTTCAGGAAGGTGCCCGCCGTGACCACCACCGAGCGCGCGCGAAAGCGGATGCCGGACTGCGTTACCACGCCTACGACACGATCGGCCTGGCCGTCAGACTCGAGCATCAGGTCGTCGACCGCCTGCTGGAACAGCCAGAGGTTCGGCTGATTCTCGAGACGGGCGCGGATCGCCTGCTTGTAGAGCAACCGGTCGGCCTGGGCCCGGGTCGCGCGGACGGCGGGCCCCTTGGACCGATTCAGGATCCGGAACTGGATGCCGGCTTCGTCCGTGGCCGCGGCCATCGCGCCGCCCAACGCATCCACTTCCTTGACCAGGTGTCCCTTGCCAATGCCACCGATCGATGGGTTGCACGACATCTGCCCCAACGTCTCGATACTGTGCGTGAGCAGCAGCGTGCGGGCGCCCATGCGGGCGGCCACGAGCGCTGCCTCGGTGCCGGCATGGCCACCACCGACCACGATGACGTCGAATGAGTCCGGATGAAGCATTGCGTTGCGAGGATCAGCGCGCCGACAAGCGAGCGAGGAAGCGGGCGGCGAGTATAGGGGCGGCGCACCGTTTCACGTGAAACAGCCGCTGGCCGTTCCACGTGAAACACACCGTTGCTAGGGGCGACCGAAGCGCGGCGCGGTCGCCGTGCCGGTCACGCGCAGGGTAGTCGGCGCCTGGACGCGTTCGGCGCCGAGATCGACCCGCACCGCACCACTCAGAGCCTTGTCGGCGGACACGGCGATCTGTCCACGCGTGGCCATCGCGCCAGCCCGACCATTGATGTCACGAATGACCACACCGTCGTCGCCAGCCTCGACAATGGCGGTCAATTCGGTGAACCGGGTGATGCCACCACCGGTCGCCGCCGCGCCACCTTGGGTCGCAGCCAAGCCCAGGTTGATTCCGTTCAGCGTCGCAAAGCGCACCGCGACCGGGCCCGCCATGCGTGACCCGAACAGCGCGTCGGCAAGGGATGGGCCATGTCCGCCGCCCAACAGCGTCACGGTCGCTGTACCGAGCAGCGGCGACTTGGGCGCACCGGCATCGTCCGGCTTTGCGCCGGAAAGGGTGCGCATCAGCGCCTCAAGATCCACGCTGACCGAGCGTGATGTCCCGGCGGCCGACCACGAGGTATCGGCCGCGGCGACCAGCGCGCCCTGGAATACGCCAAAGGGCGAGGTTGCTGTGTAGGACTCGACCACAATCGCCTGCGGGAGCACGCGCCCCGTCGCCGACACACTGCCCCAGACCACACCGGGGCCGACCGGCGCTCGCCAGCGCTCGGCCTCGAGTTCGAACTGGACCGCATCGTCGGCGGCGGCAACGACTTGCAACTGCATGCGGCCATCGCCGCTGATCTGCCGGATCTCGATCGGATTCGGCCCGTTGGAGGCTGACCGCTTCGCGGTGATCTGATACTGGTGCGGTAGCAACGAGAAGTCGGGGAACTCGACGGAGGAAAAACGGAGCGTCGACACGCTGAAACCAGCGGCGTTGGCCAGCCGCGGCGCGATCGTGACCAGCGCCCTCGCCTGCGCCGCGTCCAGCCGCATCGGACCCACGACCGCTTCACCGACCGCAAAACGGCCGGCCTTGGCAGCGCGCACCAGTTCATCCCAGCTCAGCTGCAGCGACACCTCGTCCGCCTTCACCTGGCGGCCGACATCGACGCCGCGCAGGATCAGCCGCGGATTAGGCCAGACCGAAAAGTCACGCTCGGCCACCGTCACCGGCAGCCCGACCGCCGTGCTCAGGCGCGCGGCAATCGCTTCCTTGCGGAACTCGTCGAGGAATGGTGTCACCGCTGCCACGCCGAGCCAGCCCAGCCCGCCGATCACGGCGACGGTCAGCAGCCGCTTGGTCCACAGCGTGACGAAGTAGCGATCGATCGACAGCCGGCTGCGGCGCTGGTACTCGCTTTCCTCCTCGCGCGCCCGTACTTCCTGGATGTCGAGTCGGTCCGGCACATTGATGGTCGTGATCGCGAAGTCGGTCGCCGGCGCCCCATCGATCGTCCCTGGCCGCTCGTTACCGCGGCGCGAAGGTGAGCGCACGCTGCTGTCGGAACGAGCCATAGTCAACAACTCCTTGGAACGACGACGAGAGGCTTCTAAGATTCGAGGGGCACGCCGCGACGCACTCGGCGCGGGCGCTGATCTCGTGCGATCAGCGCGCCATGCGGAGCACGGACCACCGGCCCGCCCCCGCACAACGCGCAGCCCAGCAAGCGCCGATTCTATCGGCGCCCCTCCGCGGGACCAGTATCCATCCGGGCGATGGCCGCCGCCCGCACGCGGCGTCTGCGGGCTCAGGTCGCCGGCGCGGCGCGGCGCCGCCACCACTCCGCGAACTCGCCCACGAGGCCGCGCCGGAACGCCATCACGCAGATCACGAAGATCAGCCCGGTCACCACCGTGACCGCTTCGCCGAGCCCGTTGAACCACTGCACGCCCGTCATCTCGGCCAGCACGCGGCCGATGTCGCCGACCTTGTTCTCCAGCGCCACCACCACCACCGCGCCGACGATCGGTCCGAGCATGGTCCCCATGCCGCCCACCAGCACCATCAGGATCACCAGGCCCGAGGTGCCCCAGTGCGCATCGGTGAGCGTGGCGAAACCCATCACCAGCGTCTTGGTGGCACCCGCCAGGCCGGCCAGCGCCGCCGACAGCACGAACGCCAGCAGCTTGAAGCGCGCCGTGTTGTAGCCGAGCGAGGTGGCGCGCGCCTCGTTCTCGCGGATCGCCTTGAGCACCTGGCCGAACGGCGAGTGCACGGCGCGGTAGATGATCAGGAAGCTCAGCACGAACACGCCCACCACGAAGTAGTACAGCGCAAGATCGCTTTGCAGCGGCACCAGCCCGAGCAACGAACCGCGCGGCACGCCCTGCAGCCCGTCCTCGCCGTAGGTGAACGGCGCCTGCAGGAAGAAGAAGTACAGCATCTGTGCCAGCGCCAGCGTGATCATCGAGAAGTAGATGCCGCTGCGCTTGATCGCCAGGTAGCCCATCAGCAGGCCGAGCAGCGCGCCGACCAGCGTGCCGAACAGCAGGCCGAGTTCGGTCGGGAAGCCCCACTCCTTGATCGCGTGACCGGCTGCATAGGCCGCGCCGCCCAGGAACGCGGCATGGCCGAACGACAGCAGCCCGGTGAAGCCGATCAGCAGGTTGAAGGCGCAGGCAAACAGCGCAAAGCAGAGCACCTTCATCAGGAACACCGGATAGGCGCCGAACCACGGCAGGATCAGCACCACGGCCAGCAGCCCCAAGTAGATCTGCAGGTCGCGCGTGCGCAGGGCAGTCGCTGTCATGTCTATTTCTCCTTGCCGAACAGGCCTGCCGGCCGGATCAGCAGCACGATCGCCATGATCAGGAAGACCACCGTGGCCGAAGCCTCGGGATAGAAGACCTTGGTCAGGCCTTCGATCACGCCCAGCCCGAGGCCGGTCACGATCGAACCGAGGATCGAGCCCATGCCGCCGATCACCACCACCGCAAACACCACGATGATCAGGTTGCTGCCCATCAGCGGCTGCACCTGCAGGATCGGCGCCGCCAGCACACCGGCAAACCCCGCCAGCGCCACGCCGAAGCCGTACGTGAGCGTCACCATCAGCGGCACGTTGACGCCGAACGCTTGGGTCAGCTTGGCGTTCTCGGTGCCGGCGCGCAGGTAGGCGCCGAGCTTGGTCCGCTCGATGACGTACCACGTGCCGAAGCACACCACGAGCGACGCCACCACAACCCAGGCCCGATAGTTGGGCAGGATCATAAATCCGAGGTTGGTCGCGCCCTGCAGCTGATCCGGCACCGTGTACTGCAGGCCGGAGACACCGAAGAACGAGCGGAAGAACCCCTCGATCAGCAGCGTCAGGCCGAAGGTCAGCAGCAGGCCGTAAAGATGGTCCAGCTTGTACAGGTGACGCAGCAGCGAGCGCTCGATCACGACACCGAAGGCGCCCACCAGCAGCGGCCCCGCCACCAGCATCACCCAGTAGTTCAGGCCGAAGAAGGTCAGCCCCATCCAGGCGAACATGGCGCCCATCATGTACAGGGCGCCGTGCGCGAAGTTGATGACGTTGAGCAGGCCGAAAATCACCGCCAGCCCAAGCGACAGGATCGCGTAGAAGCTGCCGTTGACCAGCCCAAGCAGCAACTGCCCCAGGAAGGCCTGTATCGGAATACCGAAGATCTCCGTCATCGAACCCTCGTCATTGCGCTTCGATCAGCGGCGGCGGCGCTGCCTGCGCCGCTGATCGAAGCCGCCTCCGCCGGCAGGCGGAGGCAAGCTTCATCGCGACGGTCGTCGCGGCTACTTCTTGACCAGCGGGCACTTAGAGTTCGCGAGCTTCGTGTACGCCTCCTCGCCCGGGATCGTCTGCACCAGCTTGAAGTAGTCCCACGGCTCCTTCGACTCGGCCGGCGACTTCACCTGCATCAGGAACATGTCGTGGATCATGCGGCCATCGGCGCGGATGTAGCCGTTCTTGGCGAACATGTCGTTGATCTTCTGCTTCTTCAACTGCGCCATCACCGTGTCGGGATCGTCGGTGCCAACCGCCTTCACGGCGGTCAGGTACTGCGTGACGGCCGAGTAGTCGCCCGCCTGCAGCATCGATGGCATCCGCTTCATCTTCTCGAAGAAGCGGCGCGCCCAGGCGCGCGCCTCGGGTGACTGGTTCCAGTACCAGCCGTCCGTCAGGTACATGCCCTGCGTCGTCTGCAGCCCCAGACTGTGGATGTCGTTGATGAACATCAGCAGGCCGGCGAGCTTCATGTTCTTCGTGACGCCGAACTCGTTGGCGGCTTTGATCGAGTTGATCGTGTCGCCGCCGGCGTTTGCCAGGCCGAGGATCTGCGCCTTGCTGGTCTGCGCCTGCAGCAGGAACGACGAGAAGTCCGCCGCATTCAGCGGGTGGCGCACGCTGCCGACGATGGTGCCGCCGGCGGCCTTCACCACGTCGCTGGTGTCCTTCTCCAGCGAGTGGCCGAACGCGTAGTCAGCGGTCAGGAAGTACCAGCTCTTGCCACCCGACTTGACCACCGCGCCGCCCGTGCCGTTGGCCAGGGCCACCGTGTCGTACGCGTAGTGGACGGTGTACGGCGTGCAGTTCTCGTTGGTCAGGCGAGACGAGGCCGCGCCGATCGAGATGTAGATCCGCTTCTTCTCCGCCGCCACCTGCGCGCTGGCCAGCGCGGTGGCCGAGTTGGTGCCGCCGATGATCACGTCGGCGCCGGCCTGGTCGATCCATTCGCGGATCTTCGACGAAGCGATGTCGGCCTTGTTCTGGTGGTCGGCCGAGATCACCTCGATCTTTTTGCCGGGGAACTGCTTCTCCATGTCGGCGATCGCCATCTTGATCGCCTCCAGCCCGCCGGCCCCGTCGATGTCCGAATAGAGGCTGGACATGTCGGTGATGAAACCGATCACGATCTTGTCACCGGAGAGCTTCTGCGCCGCGGCGCCGCCGGCAAAGGTCATCAAGCCGACGGCCGCCAGCGCACTGCAGACTGCCTTGATCTTCGTCTTCAACTTCATGCTGCCTCCTCGATGCACCTTGCAGTGCGTTTAGTGAATCGCCTTGCCTCGCAGTTACCGGCTTACACGCCCAGCAATTCGTGCAGGCGCTCTTCCTTGGCCTTCAGCTCCGAAGCGCTGAAGGCCTCGACGATGTGGCCGTGCTCGACCACGTAGAAACGGTCCGCCAGCGGCGCGGCGAAGCGGAAGTTCTGCTCGACCATGACCACGGTGTAGCCCTTGGCCTTGAGCGTGCGGATCATCTCGCCCAGCTTCTTGACGATCACCGGCGCCAGCCCCTCGGAGATCTCGTCGAGCAGCAGCAGGTGCGCGCCGGTACGCAGGATGCGCGCCACCGCCAGCATCTGCTGCTCGCCGCCCGACAGCCGCATGCCCTGGCTCTTCGCGCGCTCTTTCAGGTTGGGGAACATCGCGTAGATCTCGTCGATGCTCATGCCGCTGTCGTCCGCACCCCGGCCGCCCCCCACGCGCGGCGGCAGCATGAGGTTCTCCTCGCACGAGAGGCTGGCAAAGATGCCGCGCTCCTCCGGACAGTAGCCGATGCCCAGGTGCGCAATCCGATGGGTCGGCAGGTCGATAGTCTCCACGCCGTCGACCTTGATCGAGCCCTTGCGCGCACCGGTGAGTCCGAGGATCGCGCGCAGCGTGCTGGTGCGGCCGGCGCCGTTGCGGCCGAGCAGTGTCACCACTTCACCGCGCTTCACGTCCAGTTCCACGCCATGCAGCACGTGCGACTCGCCGTACCACGCGTGCAGCCCGTGGATCTGCAGCGCGTAGGCGCCGCCGTTCGCCCTCGAGGTGGCCGTTGCCATCAGTGCCCGACTCCTTCCAGTTCGCCTTCCGACGAGCCCATGTAGGCCTCGCGCACCGCCGGGTCGGCCGAGACCTCCGCGTACGGGCCCTCGGCCAGCACCGCGCCGCGCGCCAGCACCGTGATGCGGTCGGAGATGCCCGCGACCACGTTCATGTTGTGCTCGACCATCAGCACCGTGCGCCCGGCCGCCACTTTCTTGATGAGCGCGGTCACGCGTGCCACGTCTTCGTGGCCCATGCCCTGGGTCGGCTCATCGAGCAGCATCAGTTCGGGCTCGGTCGCCAGCGTGGTGGCGATCTCCAGCGCGCGCTTGCGGCCGTACGGCAGTTCGATCGTGACCGTGTCGGCGAAGTCCTGCAGGTCGACCTGCGCCAGCAGTTGCGTGGCGCGTGCATTGAGGCGGTCGAGGACGCGCTCGCTGCGCCAGAAGTGGAACGACTGTCCGGTCGCGCGCTGCAGCGCGATGCGCACGTTCTCCAGCACGGTCAGGTTCGGGAACACCGACGAGATCTGGAACGAGCGCACGATGCCGCGGCGCGCGATCCGTTCCGGTCGCTCGTGCGTGATGTCGTCGCCGTTGAACAGGATCGAGCCCCGAGTGGGCTTGAGGAACTGGGTCAGCAGATTGAAGCAGGTGGTCTTGCCGGCGCCGTTGGGTCCGATCAAGGCGTGGATCGAGCCGCGCGCCACGCGCAGGTTGACGTTGTCGACCGCGACGAAGCCCCTGAACTCCTTGGTCAGCCCGCGCGTCTCGAGGATCACGTCCGGTGCGCTCATGCAGAAGCCTCCAGCATCCGGTGATAGTCGTCCGCGCTGGCCACGCGCGGATTGGTCCCGTGGCAGTGATCCCGCAGCGCATTCGCGATCACGCCGTCGAACGTCTCGCGGCCGATGCCCATCGCGCGCAGGCCGTCCGGCAGGCCGATGCGCGCATTCAGTGCGCGGATCGCCTCGGCGAGCGACTCGCCATCGGCGACGCCGAACGCCTCGGCGACGCGCCGCACGCGTTCCGGCACCGCCGCTTCGTTGAACTTCACCACCTCCGGCAGCAGCACCGCGTTGAGCGTGCCGTGGTGCGGGCTGACCGGCAGCGCGCCGAGCGCATGCGACAGCGAGTGCACCGCGCCCAGGCCCTTCTGGAAAGCCATCGCGCCCTGCATCGACGCGCTCATCATGGCCCAGCGCGCCTCGCGGTCGGCACCGTCGCGCACGGCGCGCTCGATGTGAGCCACGCCGCGCTGCAAGCCGTCGAGCGCGATCGCATCGGCCGGCGGATTCACCGCCTTGCTGAGATACGTCTCGATGCAGTGCGCGATCGCATCCATGCCGGTGGCGGCCGTCAGCCGCGGCGGCAGGCCCAGCGTCAACTCCGGGTCGCACAAGGCGACCTTGGGCACCAGGTGCCACGAGTGGAAGCCCAGCTTGCGATGGTCGTCCAGCACGATGATCGCGCCGCGCGCCACTTCGCTGCCCGTGCCGGCCGTGGTCGGGATCGCGATCAATGGCGCCACCTGAGCGCCGATCTTCGCGCTGCCGCCGAGAATGGTCGCGTAGTCGGCCAGCGCGCCCGGGTGGGTGGCCATGATCGCCACACCCTTGGCCAGATCGATCGGCGAGCCGCCGCCGAGTGCGATCAGCCCGTCCGCGCCATGCGCCCGATACGCATCGACCGCCTGCATCACTGCGCGCTCGGTGGGGTTGGACGGCGTGGCATCGAACACCGCATACGGCAGGTCGCCCAGGGCCGTGGCCAGGCGCGCCAGCAGCCCGGCCGCCACCACCCCGGCGTCGGTGCACACGAGCGGGCGGCGGATACCCAGCCGTGCGCACTCGGCGCGCGCCAGTTGCACGGCACCGAAGTCGAACTGGACCTGGGTGATGTAGTAAATCGACGCCAAGGCGTCTGCCTCCTCGCGGGCGTGACCGCGCTCCGCGTTGTCTCCGTCGCTTGGTTTCTGCCTTTTTGCGACTGCCCGACTTTACCGAAGATCACCCGCGCTGTGATCGAGATCACGCGCGCCGCATACGCGGCCGCGCCGTGGCCCGCGCTTGCCGCCACCGGCCGCCTCGCTTGTGACGGCGTCGATGCATCGGTAACGTGCGCGGCTCCTCGACCACCGGTGCCGCCGTGGACACCCGCTCCCCCTCGACCCTCGCCCGCCTGCTCAACCTGCCGGCGATGCTGCGCTACCTGCGCGCCCACCGCGCCGACAAGTCGGTCTGGGATCCGGCCGACGACCTCGAACTCGCCCTGTACGGGACAATCTTTGGCAACAACTTCCTGCACTACGGCTACTTCACCGATCCGGCGATCGACCCGGAGACGATCAGTTTCAGCCACCTGAAACAGGCGATGGATGACTACGCCACGCTGCTGGTCGAGCGCGTGCGGCCCGGCGAGCGCGTGCTCGATGTCGGCTGCGGCATGGGCGGGCTGCTGGCGCGCCTCGATCGCCACAGTGCGCAGCCCACCGGCGTCACCCCGAACCGCGCCCACGCAGCCCACATCAAGCGCACGTGGCCGCACATCCCGCTGATCGAAGGCACGTTCGAGCAGGTCGACGTCGGGGCCGCGCCCAAGTTCGACGCGGTGATCAACTCCGAGTCGTTCCAGTACATCGACCTGGATGCCGGCATGAAGAACGTGCGGGCGTTGCTCAAGTCCGCCGCCGACGGCGGGCGCTGGATCAACATCGACTATTTCCGGCTCGTGCCGTCGGCGAAGAACACCTCGGGTCACCTGCTTGCCGACTTCGAGGCCGCCTGCCAGCGCCACGGATTCACCGTGCGCGAGCGCGTGGACGTCACCGAGAACGTGCTGCCTTCGCTCGCCTACGGCCGCCTGCTCGCCACCCGCTTCGCGCTGCCGCTGGCGCGCTTCGGCAGCGACAAGTTCTTCCTCAAGCGGCCGTTCTGGGGCTATCTCTTCGCCGACAAGGTGCGCGCCAAGCTCGACGGCGTGCGGCTGCACACGCTCGACCCCGACGTGTTCCGGCGCGAGAAGCGTTATCTGCTGTTCGTGCTGGAGCCGCGCTGACGCGACGCGCCGTTGCGGGGGAAACGAAAACGGGGCGCCGCAGCGCCCCGTCTCATTGGCGGCGATCGCCGCCGCTCGAGCCAGCGTCAGCCGAAGCGCTGCGCCAGCTTTTGTCGTGTGGCTTCCAGCTGCGGCGGCAGGTTGTGCGCCAGCTGCTTGAACAGGTCCGCGTGCGAGGCCAGCTCCTTCTGCCACTCGTCCGCATTCACCGCGGTGACCCGCGCGAACTGCTCGCGGCTGAATTCCAGCCCGGTCCAGTTCAGGTCCTCGTAGCGCGGCGTCACGCCGACCGCATGCTCGGCACCACTGTGGCCGCCTTCGATGCGCTCGACCATCCACGCCAGCACCCGCATGTTCTCGGAGAAGCCGGGCCAGACGAACTTGCCGTTCTCGTCGGTGCGGAACCAGTTGACGCAGAAGATCTTCGGCAGCCGCGCGCCGCTGCCCTCGAGCTTGTGGCCGAGTTCAAGCCAGTGCGCGAAGTGCTCGGCCATGTTGTAGCCGCAGAACGGCAGCATCGCGAACGGGTCGCGCCGCAGCACGCCTTGCGCGCCGGCCGCGGCCGCCGTGGTCTCGCTGCCCATGGTGGCGGCCATGTACACGCCCTCGGTCCAGTTGCGCGCCTCGGTGATCAACGGCACGGTGGTCGAGCGACGGCCGCCGAACACGAAGGCGTCGATCGGCACGCCTTCCGGGTCTTCCCAGTCGGGGTCGATCGACGGGCACTGGCTGGCGGCCACGGTGAAGCGCGCGTTCGGATGCGCCGCCTTGCGTCCGGCCTTGCCGTCTTCCGGCGTCCAGTCCTTGCCCTGCCAGTCGATCAGATGTGCGGGTGCCGGCCCCATGCCTTCCCACCACACGTCGCCGTCGTCGGTCAGCGCGACGTTCGTGTAGATGACGTTCGAGTGCAGCATCGCCATCGCGTTGCGGTTGGTCTTCTCCGACGTGCCTGGCGCCACGCCGAAGCAGCCGGCCTCGGGGTTGATCGCGTACAGCCGGCCGTCCTTGTGCGGCTTGATCCAGGCGATGTCCTCGCCCACCGTGCTGACCTTCCAGCCGTCGAGCGCCGGCGGCGGGATCAGCATCGCGAAATTGGTCTTGCCGCAGGCCGACGGGAACGCTGCCGCCACGTGGTACTTCTTGCCCGCGGGCGAGGTGACGCCGAGGATCAGCATGTGCTCCGCGAGCCAGCCCTGGTCGCGCCCCATGTAGCTGGCAATGCGCAGCGCGAAGCACTTCTTGCCCAGCAGCGCGTTGCCACCGTAGCCCGAGCCGTAGCTCCAGATCTCGCGCGTCTGCGGAAAGTGCACGATGTACTTGGTCGGGTTGCACGGCCACGGCACGTCCTTCTCGCCCGCCGCCAGCGGCTTGCCCACCGAGTGCACGCAGGGCACGAAGTCGCCGTTCTCGCCCAGCACGTCGTAAACGGCACGGCCCATGCGGGTCATCATCCGCATATTCACCACCACGTACGGGCTGTCGGACAGTTCGACCCCGATGTGAGCGATGTGCGAGCCCAGCGGCCCCATCGAGAACGGCACCACGTACATCGTTCGGCCGCGCATGCAGCCGGCAAACAGGCCGTCGAGCGTGCCGCGCATCGCGCCCGGGTCCATCCAGTTGTTGGTGGGCCCGGCTTCCTCGCGGCGCGGCGTGCAGATGTAGGTGCGATCCTCGACCCGCGCCACGTCACCTGGGTCGGACCAGGCCAGGTACGAATTGGGCCGCTTGGCAGGGTTCAGCCGGCGCAGCGTGCCGGCCTGCACCATCTCCGCGCACAGGCGGTCGTACTCCTCCTGCGAGCCGTCGCACCAGACCACGCGCTCGGCCTGGGTCAGGCGGGCGATATCCGCCACCCAGGACACGAGCTTCTTGTGTTTGACCCAGGCCGGCGCGGCCATGGTGAGCCCAGTGGGTCGTTGGTCTTGCGGAACGGCGCTCATGAATCGATCTCCAGGAAACAGCTCTTCGGGCGCCACGGTGCGCGCCTCGTTTCGTTGTCGGTTGGCCGTCGTCCGCGCCCCAAAGGGCCGGATCGGCGTCGTGCGGCGACGCTTGGCCGCCCCGCGCCCTGTCGCCGACGGCGATCGGAAGGCGCGTGAACGCATCCCGGGTTTGCGGCACGGACGGGGCAAGAAGTTTAGCGCTCGCCACTTCGCTGCGTGACGCCAGAGCCTTGGTGCGGAACAAGGATCACCAACAAATAGCCCGCGCGCGAACCAACGCCGGGCATTGTCCCAGCGCGCGGCCCTAGGCGCCGCCCACCCGCCCACCGGCGGCAACAGCCGCCGCCTAGAATCGGCGGTTTCCGACCGATCCGCACGCCGCGCCGACCCGACCGTGACCCGCCCCGTTGATATTGCAGCCCCCACCACGCGCGCCCCGGCGGCTGCGGCCGAGCCGATGTCGTTCCGCGACCGCCAGTTCCGCTGGCGCGAGGAAGCGATCCTCGACGCCGCCAACCGGCTGCTCGCCACCAAGGGCTTCGAGACGATGTCGATGGACGACCTAGCGGCTGCGGTCGGCATCGCCAAAGGCAGCCTGTACAAGCACTTCGACTCGAAGGAAGCCCTGGCCGGCGCGACGATGACGCGCCTGCTGCGCGCGATCGATGCCCATTTGCAGGCGCAGGACCCGGCGCTCGGGCCGATCGACCGCCTCAAGGACCTGCTGGCGTGGGCGCTGCGTGAGCGTGCCGCCGGCCGCATGCCTCTGCTGCCCTCGACCAGCCAGTCGGTGCAGCAGGCGTTGCTGGCCAACCGCGACTACGTGATGGCGCTGGAAGACGTCGGCAACCGCATGGCCGACCTGGTGCAGCAGGCCGCCGAGCAGGGCCGGTTGCGGGCCGACCTGCCGGTGCCGGTGATCCTGTACGCCGTTTACGCACGCTCGTGCGATCCGAGCTTCGAATACCTGCGCCAGTCAGGCGAGTGGAGCGACGACGAGGTCATCGCGATGATGATCAGTTCCTGCTTCGACGGACTGGCCGTCGCGTCGCCTCGAGCCTAGGCGACGGGCGAAAAAAGGGCCGCTCGCAAGCGGCCCGATTTTTTCGCGTCGACGGTCAGTCGATCGGGTTGATCTCCACCGCCTGCGGACCCTTCTGGCCCTGCTGCACCTGGTACTCGACGCGCTGGTTCTCCTTCAGCGTGCGAAACCCCTTGGCCTTGATGCCACTGTAGTGCGCGAACAGATCAGCGCCACCATCGTCCGGCTTGATGAAGCCGAAACCCTTGGTCTCGTTGAACCACTTCACGGTGCCTGTCGCCATAGAACACTCACGAGGAAAAGACGCGGAATGCGCCCGCGCGCGCGCAAGCGATTGGTGCGAGGAAGACTGGGAAGCACTGCGACAGGAGCTGGGAAGCGGATGACCGGGCGAGCACTGGGACCAGGGGAGACGCAGAAATCGACTGCGTTTTTAAGCTACTCGAATCCCTCGGGCCGCGCCAGCGGATTTTCGTGCGGGATTGCCCCGGGGCCACGCGCGCAGCGACCGCCGCGCGGGGCGCACATCACACCGACGCTCGAGCGCGCCACAGGCGCAGCAACTCCGCCTCACGTTCACGCGTGAGGCCGACGTTTGCGTACGCGCCGGACGGGGGCGCGAACTGAGGCGACCGCGTCCATGCGAGGGTGTCGACCAGCGTCGCCGACAGTGGCCGGAAGCTCAGCCCGGCATCCAGCGCGCGCCGGATCGACACTTGGTGCACGGCCTGCTCGGCGGCCGGCAACCACAAGGGCAACCCGGTCCACGGCGCGACATCGTGCGCCAGCAGGAACGTCTCCGCGCACCAGGTCAGCGTCGCCGGCGGCGTTGAAGCAAGCGCCAGCTGACAGGCCGCCAGCAGCGCGCCGAAGCTCAGCGGGTGCGCCGGACCGGTGGCATTGAACACTCCGCCCGGCCCGCGCCCGAGCGCGCGCACGATCCACTCCGCCAGGTCACGCGCATCGATCAGCTGCACCGGGGCCTGCGGCTCGCCCGGCGCCAGCACTTCGCCACCGGCCGCGATGCGCTGCGGCCAGTAGGTAAAGCGGCCGGTCGGATCGAACGGACCGACGATCAGGCCCGGCCGCACCCGCAGCGCGCGCGGGCCGAACACTGCCTGCACCTCGCGTTCGCAGGCCGCCTTCAGCGCGCCGTAGTGCGCCGTCACGTCTTCGCTGGCCGGGTCCGCAAGCTCGGCCAGCGCGGACTCCTCGGTCAGGTCGGGCTGAGAGAAATCCGCGTACACGCTGATGCTGGAAATGAAGACATACGTGCCCACCGCGTCGCGCAGGGCATCGCAGGAGGCGCGCACCGCGCGCGGCACATAGCCACAGGTGTCGATCACCGCGTCCCAGTGCCGTCCGGCCAGGCCGTCGAACGCCTGCGCACCGCCGTCGCGATCGCCGCGGATCTGCTCGACCTGCGCGAATAGATCGGGCGCCGTGCGCCCCCGGTTGAACAACGTCACCTCGTGGTTGCGCGCGAGCAGCGCCTGCACCAGATGGCGACCGAGAAAGCGCGTACCACCCAGCACCAGCACCTTCATCGCCGTTCCCTTCCGTGGGCGCGACGCGCCGCCAGCGCGCGCAGCAGCCGATACAGCGGGCCGATGGTAAGTACCACCAGCACCATCCGTATGCTGTGAAACGCCGTGACGATCGGCGCCCCCAGTTTCAAGACCTTGGCGGTAATCGCCATCTCGCCGATGCCACCCGGCGTGGTCGCCAGCACCGCCGTGGCCGCCGCCAGGCCGGCCGGCCCGGCCAGCCACAGCCCGAACAGCGCCGCAGTGCCCAGGTACAGCAGCGTGATGAAGGCCACTGCCGCCAGGTAACGCGGCGCCGCGCGGAAGAACTCCGGCGTGAAGCGCACGCCGAGCGCCACGCCGATCAGCCACTGGCCGGCGTTGGCCACCGGGGCCGGCAGCGACGAAAGATGGATGCCGCCGCCCGTGAGCGCGGCCGCCACCAGCAGCGGCCCGATCATGAACACGTTCGGCGCGCGCAGCCGCAACAGCACGATCGCGCCGCCGCCGGTCAGGGCCACCAGCACGGCGAAGCCCGCCGCATCGAAGCCGCGCGCCGCCTGCTCGTACGGATCGCTGCCTTGAACGCCCCAGCCCTGCAGCGCGAACGGCACCAGCAGCGCCACCAACACCAGGCGCAGGCTGTGTGCCGCCGCCACCCGGTCGACCCGTGCGTGGTGGAGCTCGGCCTGCGCCGCCATCTCGCTGGCGCCGCCGATGGCCATCGCGAAGAAACAGGTGGTGCCGCTCTCGCCGGTCAGGCGCCGCAGCAGCAGCGCGCCGGCGCCGCCCAGCAGCATCATGAACAGCGTGGCTGCCGCGATCCACGGCGCCAGCCGCAGCACCTCGCGCACCACATCGGGCAGGAAATACAACCCGAGCACGGTGCCGATGATCCACTGGCCGGCGTCGCGGGCATACGGCAGCGCCGCGAGGCGGGCACCACTCATGTTGGCGACCGCGACCGCAATCAGCGGCCCGGTAAACCACGGCAGCGGCAGTCGCAGCCAGGTCGCGCCCACGGCACCCAGCAGTGCCACCGCGATCGTTGCCAGCAGGCGCCACCGTGGCGTGGCGTCCGGCGACGGCACGGCGCCAGGCGACAGCGGCGGTTCGACCGGGCTCAACGCAGCGTGCCGCTCAGCGCAGCGGCGGGGCAGCGCCCGACGCCGCGGCGGACGCCGCGACCGGTGCGGCGCGGCTGGCCAGATCGACGAACTCCCGTAGCGCGTGTCCGACGCTGTCGGACTCGAGCACCATCGAGCCCCAGTGCGGCGCCCCGTCCACCTTGACCACGCGCTTGTTCTGCGGCGGCACCGCGCGCGCCGCCTCGAACAGGCGGTCGCTCATCGTGTGCGGCACCACCCGGTCAGAGGTGCCGTGCACGAACAGCAGCGGCTCGGTGACCTCGGCGATGCGCGCCAGCGAGTCGAACCGCTGCGTCACCACCAGCCCGACCAGGGGCACCCAGCGCCGCGCTTGCACGACCTCGGGGATGTTGGTGAAGGCGGCCTCCACCACCACGCCGGCCACCGCGTCGTGCCGCTGCGCCAGCGCGATCGCCACCGCGCCGCCCAGGCTGTACCCGTACAGCAGGCGCCGGTTCGCGGCCGGCTGGCGCCGCTCGAGCTCGGCCAGCGCCAGGTTCGCATCCTCGATCGCGCTGTCTTCGCTCGGCAGGATCGGCGTCGAGCGGCCGAACCCGCGATAGTCGAGCGCCAGCACGGCGAAGCCCAGGTCGTGCAGGCGCTGGATACGACGCGTGTTGTCGTACAGATTGCGGCGGGCACCGTGCAGGTAGAGCATGGTCGGCGCATCGGCGCGGGCCGCCGGCAGGTACCAGAAGCGCACCCGGTCGGCCCCGGTGACACCGCCGCCCGGTAGAGACAGGTCGAACTGCTCGGCGCCGGCCGGCGCTTCGCGCCCGTCGACCCGCGCCGCCACCTCGGTCTGGAAGATCGCCTCGCGCTGCCAGCGGTCGATCGACGCACAGCCACTCGCGCCGACCGCAACCAGCGCGACGATCGCTGCGGACCACAGGAGCTGGGTTGGCAAGCGCATGGAACAACACCGACGATTCGTCGTGACCGGAGCAGTCTAACGAGGCAGGCGCCGGGCCGCCGCCACGGCGCAGGCGCATCCGTCGGCACGCACCGATCCGTCGCTGGCCCGCTTCATGGTCACCCCCCCCAACAGCAGCCGGCCGTCATCGTGCCGGCCGAAAGGCGCGCGACCGTGTCTCGATTCCTGCGTCTCTATTGCTGCGTCTCGATTCATTTCTGCGCCCATTCGGACTATCGTCGCCGTAATGTCGGCCTGCACCCCGCGGGCTGGCCGGGCATCACCCACAAGGCAGTCCACTGAGGAGATCGGCGATGGTCAAGGGTCCGGACGAGATGATGAAGATGCATGCGGAAATGACGCAGGCCACGCACGCCGCCATGCAGAAGGCACTGGAAGGCTTTCGCCGGCTGGCGGACGTCAACCTGCAGGCCGCGCGCGAATCGCTCGACACCACCGCCGAGCAGATCACAGCGCTGCTGGCCGCCAAGGACGTGGGCACCGTGACCCAGCTCGTGTCGAGCTTCGCCCAGCCCTCGGCCGAGAAGTTCACCGCCTACGCGCAGGCGGTGGCGGCGGTGGCGCGCGACACGCAGTCCGAGTTCGCATCGATGGTCCAGCAGCACATCAGCCGCAGCAACGCGCAACTGGCGACCGCCATCGAGCAGCTCGCCAAGAGCGCGCCGAGCGGCAGCGAGGGCGCGGCCGCCTTCATGAAGCAGGCGATGGCCGCCACCAACACCAGCTACGAGCAGCTCAACGAGCAGATGCGCAAGCTGATGGACATGGGCGCGGCCGCCACCGGCCAGACGACGTCGCGCAAGCGCTGAGCGGCACGGCGCGCGTCGGCGGCGACGTCCGCGCGCGCCTCAGCCTCGGGCGCCGGAGGCCGTGCCGTGCGTCGCCAGCACGGCCTGCAGGCAGGCCTCGCACAGGCAGCCGCGGTCGGCGTCGATCGCTCCGGCCGGCAACATCGGCAACCGGGCACACCAGCACCCGTCGGGCGCGTCCACCCCGCACTGAAATGGCACGCCACAGCGCGCGCAACGTGCACTGAACGCGGGTTCGCCGTCGGGCGCATGAGTCATTGCAATCGCCGACCGCGCTAGTCGTGGCGACTGCCAACGATCGCCTCGATGCGCTTGAGCGCCGCCGCATCGAGCCGACCCGCGACCTCGACCGCCTGCATGTTCTCGGCAATCTGCCCCACGCGCGTGGCGCCGGTGATCACCGTGCTGACGCGCGGATTCTTCAGGCACCAGGCGAGTGCCAGTTGCGCCAGCGTGCAGCCGAGCTCCTTCGCCACCGCACCGAGTTCACCCACGATGCGGTTCTTCGCCGGATCGGTCAGCCCCTCGCGCAGGAACGCGTAGGTCTCGACCGCGCCACGCGAGTCGGCCGGAATGCCGTTGCGATACTTGCCCGTCAACAGTCCGCTGGCGAGCGGGCTCCAGGTCGTCAGGCCCAGGCCGATGTCCTCGTACAGCCGCCCGTACTCCTGCTCGACGCGCCTGCGGTGGAACAGGTTGTACTGCGGCTGCTCCATCACTGGCTTGCGCAGGTGGTGCTTGTCGGCGATCAGCCAGGCTGCGCGGATCTCGTCGGCGCTCCACTCGCTGGTGCCCCAGTAGAGCGCCTTGCCGCGCTCGATCATGTCGTGCATCGCCCACACCGTCTCCTCGATCGGCGTGTCGGGGTCGGGTCGGTGGCAGAACACCAGGTCCACATAGTCGAGCTGCAGGCGCTTGAGCGAACCATCGATCGCGTCCAGCAAATACTTGCGGTTCAGCGTGTTGGTGTCGTTGGGATTGGTGCGCAGGCCCCAGTAGAACTTGGTTGACACGATGTAGCGGATGCGCGGCCAGCCGAGTTCCTTCAGCGCGCGACCCATGATGGTTTCGGACTCGCCCTTGGCGTAGATCTCGGCGTTGTCGAAGAAGTTGACGCCGGCATCGAATGCGGCGGCCATCAGCTCCTTCGCCAGGCGGGTGTCGACCTGATTGCCGTAGGTGACCCAGGAGCCGAAGGACAGTTCGGAGACCTTCAGGCCGGAGCGGCCGAGGCGGCGGTAGTTCATGGGCATGGCTTTCAGCGCAGATATGCGCGGCGAAGAGCGCGCGAGGATAGCGCCGCACCGGCCGCAGGTTTCAACGCCTGCGCACCACGCAGTCGATCAGCGCGCTCATGCCGGCGTGCTGTGTGCCCTCCGCCAGCACGTCGTCATGCTCGCGAAGTTCGAGAATCTCGTGCGCGGCGAAGGACTCGCGCAGAAGGTCGGGCGTGTACAGGTGGTCGGCGCAGGGCGGACCGCCGGTGCGGTACTCGAGCTGGCGCGGTGTGTACCCCTGCAACAGCAGCAGGCCGCCGGGCACCAGTGCGTCGGTCATCTTCCCGAACAGCCACGCGCGCTGCGCCGGCGTGGCGAACTGGATGAAGATCGCCGCCACCACGTCGAACACGGCCTGCGGCCACGCGTAGGCCTCGATGCCGGCGATCGCATAGTCGACCGCCACCCCCGCCTGAGCCGCGAGTGCCTGCGCCTTGCGCACGCCGATGGGGCTGATGTCGAACGCCGCGACGCCCAGCCCCTGCTGCGCCAGCCACACGCTGTTGCGGCCTTCGCCGTCGGCCACGGCGAGCGCTCGCAGGCCGGGCTTCAGCCGGTGCGCCTGGCCGGCGAGAAAGCCGTTCGGCGCGGTGCCGAAGATGTAGTCGTCGCGCTCGAAGCGTGCATCCCAGGTCGCGCGCGCATCGGCAAAAGGCTGGTTCATGGGCCGAGGATAGCGAGGCTCTGCGATCATTCGCGCGCCGCGCCCCAACGCGCGCCCGGGCCGACGATGACCCTCAACCCGTTCAACGCTGCCGCAGACTGGCTACGCCCCCAGCCGCTGGCCACCGCGCTGGCACTGCCGGCGCACTGCTACGTCGAGCCGACGATGCACCTGCGCGACCGCGCTGCGGTGTTCGCGCGCAGCTGGCAGCTCGTCGCGCATGCCGACCTCGTGCGCGCGCCCGGCGACCATGCGGTCGCGGAGATCGCCGGCGTGCCGCTGCTCATCGTGCGCGGCGACGACGGCCGGCTGCGCGCCTTGCACAACGTCTGCCGCCACCGCGCCGGCCCGCTGGCGACCTGCGACGGCCGCGCGGCGCAGGCGCTGACCTGCCAGTACCACGGCTGGACCTACGCGCTGGACGGCCAGCTGCGCGGTGCGCCCGAGATGGGCCGCACGGAGGGCTTCGACGCGACCACCGTCTGCCTGCCGCAGGCGCGCGTCGCCGAATGGCAGGGGCTGGTGTTCGCCACGCTCGATGAGCGCGCACCGCCGTTCGACGAGGTCGCCGATGGCCTCGGCGCGCGACTTGCCGCCGCTGGCCATCCGCTGGCCGAGTATCGCTTCCACCGCCGCGTCAGCTACGAGGTCGCCTGCGACTGGAAGGCCTACGTCGACAACTACCTCGAGGGCTATCACGTGCCGCGCGTGCACCCGGGCCTGAACGCGCTGCTCGACTACCGCAGCTACACGACCACCACGGCGCGCTGGCACTCGCTGCAGGCGTCGCCGCTGGACAGCGCACCCACGCTCTACGGCAGCGGCGAGGCGCTTTACTACTTCCTGTACCCGAACACGATGCTCAATTGCCTGCCGGGCCGGCTGCAGACCAACCGCGTGCTGCCGCTGGCCACCGGCCGCTGCCGCGTCGAGTTCGACTTCTTCTACGCCGATGCGAACATCGGCCTGGCCGAGGCGGATCTGCTGTTCAGCGACGTGGTGCAGCAGGAGGACATCGGCATCTGCGAAGCCGTGCAGCGCGGACTGGCCAGCGGCTCGTACCACGCGGGACGGCTGAACCCGCTGCGCGAGTCAGGCGTGTGGCACTTCCATGAGCTGCTGCGCGAGGCCTATCGCAGCCCAAGCCACACCGAAGTCGCTCGGACCGAAGGCTGACCCGCCGCCTCGTCGCCCCGGGCGGCGTTTCGTCGGCTCGACCAGGCGGCGTCGGGGTTCGCCCGGCCATTCGCCCCGTCCGTCGCATACGCATCGGCGCCTCCGGCCCGGCCCGTTAGCCTGCGCCCGGTCCATTCGACAGACCCAAGAGCATCGTCATGCACAAGTTCCTCTTTGCCGCCGCCCTCGGGCTCGGCCTGGCTGCCTGCGGCGGCGGCAGTGACGGCAGCGCCGCGCCGCCGCCTCCGCCGACGACCGCGTTCGACCTCGTGTTCGACAACGAGGCTGCCGATGGCAGCCGGCGCCTGCAGCGCGTCGCCCTCGACAGCGCCACGGTCCAGCCCGTGCCCAATGCCATCAACGCGGTGCGGCCGCATGCGCGGGCCGATGGCCGCGCGCTGGTGTTCACCTCGTTCAGCACCGATCCGCTCACGGTGCCGACGCTGATGCTGCTCGCGGACTTCTCGCGCCCGGCCACGGTGCTCTCCAACCTGGCCGGCGTGTACGAGCGCGAGGCGGTGTTTTCGCCCGACGGGCGCCGGGTCGCCTTCGTCTCGCAGCGCGACGAGCCGGAGGGCTCCGACATCTTCGTCGCCACCCTCAACGGCACGCGCCTGGAGGACGTGCGCAACCTGACGCCGCGCGCGCCGGGCAGCGCGGGCCTGGACGTGACGCCGGCCTGGTCGCCGGACGGCACGCAGATCGCCTTTGCATCGAACCGCGACGGCAGCGACTTCAAGCTCTGGGTGATGAATGCCGACGGCAGCAATGTGCGCCCGCTGACACCGGCCGGCACCACGGCCGATGTGTTCCCGACCTGGTCGCCCGACGGCCGGCTGATCGCCTTCCAGCGGCGCAGCGGCGACATCTACCGCGTCGGCCTGCTGCCCGCGGCCGGCGGCGCTCCCGCCTTCTTCGAGTTCGACGGCAACGCCTACGCACCCGCGTGGTCGCCGGACGGGCGGTGCATCGCCTTCGTCGGCCGCATCGGCAGCGAGTACGACATCCACGTGCGCGACGCGAGCGGCGCCGGACCGGTCACGCGCATCGCCAATGCGGGCGCGGACCGCAATCCGGCCTGGATCCTGCGCAGCGCGTCCTGAGAGGCGGCCCGCAGGGCGTGGCGGCGGGCCTCGCTAGACTGCCGCCATGACCGCCGCATCGCTTGCCATCTCCTTCGGCGACGTGACCGACGCCGCCGTGCGCCTGCGCGGCGTGGCGCACCGCACGCCCGTGTTCACGTCGCGCACCGCCGATGCGCGCACGGGTGCCCGGCTCTTCTTCAAGTGCGAGAACCTGCAGCGGATGGGGGCGTTCAAGTTCCGCGGTGCCTACAACGCACTGGCGAAGTTCACGCCGGAGCAGCGCCGCACCGGCGTCATCGCGTTCTCCTCCGGCAACCACGCGCAAGCCACCGCGCTGTCGGCGCGCCTGCTCGGCATGCCGGCAGTGATCGTGATGCCGAAGGACGCGCCGGCGCTGAAGATCCAGGCCACGCGCGAGTACGGTGCCGAGGTGATCCTGTACGACCGCTACACCGAGGATCGCGAGGCGCTCGGCAAGCGCATCGCGGCAGAACGCGGCATGACCCTCGTTCCGCCCTACGACCACGCCGACGTGATGGCCGGCCAGGGCACTGCGGCGCTGGAGTTGATCGAGCAGGTGCGCGAACTCGACGGCGGTGGCCTCGATGTGCTGCTGGTCTGCGTCGGCGGCGGCGGGTTGATCTCCGGCTGCGCCACTGCGGCCAAGCACCTGCTGCCGGATTGCCGCGTGATCGGCGTGGAGCCCGAGGCCGGCAACGACGTGCAACAGAGCTTTCGCAAGGGCGAGATCGTTCACATCGACGTTCCCAAGACGATCGCCGACGGCGCGCAGACCCAGCACGCCGGGCAGCTTACCTTCCCGGTGATCCGCGCCAAGGTCGACGACATCGTCACCGTGAGCGACGATGAGCTGGTGGGCGCGATGAAGTTCTTCGCCGAGCGGATGAAGCTGGTGGTCGAGCCCACCGGCGCGCTCGGTGCCGCCGCTGCGTTCGAGCGCCGGGTCGATGTCGCCGGCAAGCGCGTCGGCGTGATCCTCAGCGGCGGCAACATCGACCTGGCGCGCTACGCGCAGTTGATCGGCGGCTGAGTATTGGTCGTGCGATGCCTGCGCGGCAAGGCAGCTTCGGCATGACGCAGTCACGCGCGGCCGCGCCCCTGTCCGGCGCGCGGGCATAAGCACATCACCAGCTTGTCCGTTCAAGCGCATGCGGCGCGGGCAGCATCGCGGCCTGCGATCGTTTTCGGAGCGTTCCATGCATTCGCTGTTCAAGCGCATCCTCGAAGTCAGCGCCCTTTTCCTTCTCCTGCCCGCCGCGCTGCACGCAGCGCCGCTCGTCACCCCGACCGAACTCGCCGCGCGCCTGGCGCAGCCCGCGCTGCGCGTGATCGACATCCGCAACGGCAAGGACGAGGCCGGCCGCACGCCGTACGAGAACGGCCACATCGCCGGCAGCCTGCCGGCGCCGTATCCGAGCTGGCGCGGGCCGTCGGACAACCCGGGTGCGCTGCCCTCCCCCGAGGCGCTCGCCGCCCGCGTGCAGTCGCTCGGCATTGCGCCCGACACGCC
The DNA here is from genome assembly GCA_034522655.1 of Burkholderiaceae bacterium. Lineage (GTDB taxonomy): Bacteria > Pseudomonadota > Gammaproteobacteria > Burkholderiales > Burkholderiaceae_F > JALHMQ01. Next base: position 6,377 of record JAXHLD010000036.1, on the reverse strand, counting down.
CGTGGTGGTCATCTATGCGGGCACCGATGCCACCGACTTCGGCGCCGCCGCCCGCGTGTACTGGACCCTGAAGGCCGCGGGCGTGAAGGACGTTGCGATCCTCAACGGCGGCGTGCGCGCCTGGCGCGCGGCCAGCCTGCCGCTGTCGACCGACCCGGCGCCGGCCGTGGCGCGCTCGTCGTTCGTGCCGCAGCTGGATCCGCGCCTGGTCGCCACCCGCGACGACGTGCAGCAGGCACTGCAAAGCAAGTCCGGCGTGCTGCTCGATGCGCGGCCGACGCGCTTCTTCACCGGCGAGACGCGTCATGTGGCGGCCGTCACGCCAGGCACGATCGCCGGCGCGAAGAACGTCGACAACGCCGTCTGGTTTGCGCCCGACAGCGGCGCCCTGCTCGATACCGCCGCGGTGCAGAAGGTCGCCGCCGCGCAGGGCATCGACACCGCGCAGCCCACCGTCTCGTTCTGCAACACCGGCCACTGGGCGGCAACCAACTGGTTCGTGCTGAGCGAAGTGCTGGGCCAGAAGGATGTCTCGCTGTACCCGGACTCGATGGTCGACTGGTCGCGCCAGGGCGGCGCGATGGACAATGTGCCCAGCCGCCTCTACCAGTTCTGGCTCCAGTTGAAGGAGGCGACCGGCAACCTATGACGGTTTCGCCGGTGGGAGCCGCGATGGCCGCATTGACTTCGACCTCGGTGACTCCGACCACCCTGACTTCGCGCGCATCGAACGCCGCCGCGACCGCGCACGTGCGGCGCGCGCCGTGGATCGCGCTCGGCATCGCGCTGTGGGCGGCCGTAACCTGGCTCGTGGGCCTGCGCCAGGGGCTGCTGTTCGCCGTGGGCATCGGCTACGGCGCGGTGCTGGCGGCGGTGAGCTTCGGCTTCACCACCGGCTGGCGGGCGTGGATCCGCGACCGCGATCCGACCGGCCTCCTGGCGCAGTTCCTCGCCATCGCGCTGGCCATGGTGATCGGCATTCCGCTGATCGCCGGTGACGAAGCACTCAGCGGCGCGATCGCGCCGTTGAGCGTGAGTCTGGTGCTCGGTGCCTTCGTGTTCGGCGCGGTGATGCAGATCGCCGACGGCTGCGGCTCGGGCACGCTCTACAAGGCCGGGCTCGGCAACGTGTTCAGCCTGGCGGTGCTGCCCGGCTTCATCGCCGGCAGCTTCCTGGGCGCCGCGCATCTGGACGCCTGGCTGGCGCTCGGCAGCCTCGAGCCGGTGGCGCTGCCCGAGAAGATCGGCGTTGCGGGCACGCTCGCGCTGCAACTGGCGCTGCTCGGCGGCCTTGCCGCCTGGCTGTGGTCGCGCCGCAAGGCCACCGACACGCGCTGGAAGGGTCGCGGCATCTATGTCGCCGCGATCTGCATGGCGTTGTTCGCGGTGCTCAACCTGGTGATCGCCGGCCAGCCCTGGGGCATCGTCTATGGCCTCGGGCTGTGGGGCGCCAAGGTCGCGACCTGGCTCGGCATGGACCTCACCGCCAATGCCTTCTGGGGCCGGCCGGCGCAGCAGGCACACATCACCTCGACCCTGCTGACCGACGTCACCTCGATCACCAACCTCGGCCTGCTTTTCGGCGCCTTCGTCGCCGCGCACTGGCGCGGCACCGACTGCCAGGCGGTCAAGGCCAGCGGCCGGCAGTGGCTGGCCGGCATCGTCTCCGGCCTGCTGCTCGGCTACAGCTCGCGCCTGGCCTTCGGCTGCAACGTCGGCGGCTACTTCTCGGGCATTTCCACCGGCAGCCTGCACGGCTGGGTCTGGTTCGCGGCGGCCTTCGCCGGCTCGCTCGCCGGCGTGCGGCTGCGTGCGGCGCTGGGGTTCAAGGCATGAAGCAGCTCGACCGCACCGCGCTGCTGGCGCTGTCGTTCTGGCTGGCGCTGGCCGCCTTCATCGCGCTCGACTGGGTGCGCGCCACGCCGCACAACCGCTTCGACGAGCCGCCGCCGTGGGCGCTGCGGCAGCCCGCAATCGAGGGGGCCGGCCACTGCGCCGCGCCGCTCAAGTAGGGGCTGCTACAGGTGATCGGCGAGCGAGACGCCGATGCCGATCGTGTTCTGCTTGACGTTGTAGTCGATCAGGCTCTCGCCGTAGCCGCTGAACACCTGCACGACGCCGCGCACCCGGCGCGCCAGCGGAAACGTCCAGTGGCCCTGCACGGCGCCGTAGCCGCTGCTGACGTTCAGGCGGCCGCTGAGCGAGAACTGATGCACGCCCGGCGCCCACACCACGGTGAGGTCGCCGTGGCCGAGGTAGCGCGTGATGTCCGGATTGTCGTCGGTCGCGTTGTCCTCCTTGATGCGCACCCAGGGGCGCAGGATCACGCCGACGTCACCTCGCTCCACGCCAAGTTGCGCGACCACGCGGTTCCAGCTGCGCGACAGCGGCTCCGAGCGGCCGTTGGACTGGTGATTGATGCCGAGCGCGGCCAAGCGCCAGCGCCAGCCCCACAGCGTCGTGTCGGGGTGCAGCGAGACGAACAGCTCCGGCTCGTAGTTGGTTTCACGGAACGGGCGCGATATGTCGTCGTTGTAGACCTGCCACTGGCTCTGCTGCGTGTAGGCCGCCCAGATCGACAGCGGCATGTCGAGCTCGCGCCCGAAGTCGGCCAGCTTGAACTTGAAGCTGAACTGGAACTTGGCCTCGGTGTCCTGGATGTCGAGCGGCTCCGCCAGCGCGGGCTTCGACGGCGAGGTCGGCAGGCGATTCGGCGCGTCGCTGTAGCGCCCGAGAAGGAAGTAGCTCGGCCGATGAGCGCGCAGATCGAAGCGGCTGTCCTCCGGGGGCGCGCCCAGGCCCCAGCGATCGCCGATCAACGAGCGCTGGCCGGGATCGGGTTCCGGGCTGTCGAGCAGGAGCGCGCGCGCCTCGGGCGAGGTATCCGACCTGGGCAACGTGCTTTCCACGGCGGCGTCGTAGCAGGCCAGACGCAGCACGGGGTCGGTGATCGCCTTGCAGCGCGCAAACGCAGCCGCATCCATCGCCGATCCGGCGGCCGGCGCCAAGGCCAGCGCTGCGGCGGCCAGGGCGCGTTGCCATGCGGTCTTTGTCATAGCTTCAGTCTCCTTGCCCGCTGCAGCGCGGACGGTGCCTTCAGCCATCGAAGCACCCGTCTCGCGAGGTGCATTGTGGCGTCAATGTGATCGCCGTCACGCTGTCCGCGGTCATGGCGCAACGCGGCATCCGCGCCGTTGACGGCCGGCAAGGGACAGAGTGGACAGCGCTCTAGATTGCCATCGTTGCGGTGCCGAAAGTGGCGGACAAGGCGCAGAACATGCTGTTGCAGCCGCCGCACCACGCCATGCGCGACATGCCACAAGATGCCGCGGCCGCCTCGTGCACGCGGTCTTTGCACGCGGTCTCGCGCCCCGCCGAGTCCATCCTGAGGGAGTCTGAACATGAGTGTCCGCATCACGAAGATCGCGATGGCAGCGGCGGTGGCCGCCGCCCTCGTGCCCGCCGCCGCCATGGCGACCAACGGCTATTTCTCGCATGGCGAAGGCATCAAGTCGAAGGGCATGGGCGGCGCCGGCATCGCGCTGCCCCAGGATTCCATCGCGGCGGCCACGAATCCAGCCGGCATGTTCTTCGTCGGCAACCGCGCCGACGTCGGCATCGACTGGTTCAAACCCTCGCGTGGCGCCGAAGTCGTCGGCAGCCCGGCACCGATCAACGGCAGCTATGACGGCAACGCCAAGAGCAACTTCTACATCCCCGAGCTCGGCTACAACCGCATGCTCAGCCCGACCATGTCGGCCGGCATCACGCTCTATGGCAACGGCGGACTGAACACCGACTACACGACGCCGTTCCCGCTGTTCGGCGCCAGCAACGCCGGCGTCAACCTCGAGCAGGCGTTCATCGCCCCGACCATTGCCTGGCAGCCCGTGCCGGGCCAGGTCATCGGCGTCTCGCTGAACATCGCCTATCAGCGGTTCAAGGCCACCGGCCTGGAGAACTTCACGGCCCCCGTGGGTTCACCGCAGCAGTTCTCGGCGTACCCCGGCAACGTTACCAACCAGGGCAACGACACCTCCTACGGCTGGGGCGTGCGCGTGGGCTGGATAGGCAAGCTGCTGCCGGCCTGCGACTTCGGCGCCACCTACCAGACCAAGACGTCGATGAGCGAGTTCGACAAGTACAAGGGCCTGTTCGCCGAGCAGGGCGGGTTCGACATCCCCGCCAACTACGGCGTCGGCGTGGCCTGCCGGCTCGCCCCGATCACGCTCGCCTTCGACGTCGTGCAGATCGAGTACTCGGGCGTGAAGTCGATCAGCAACGCGCTGCTGCCGAACCTGTTCCAGTCACCGCTGGGCACCAGCGGCGGCGCCGGTTTCGGCTGGCAAGACGTCACCGCGTACAAGTTCGGCGCGCAGTGGCTGGTCAACCCGGACGTAATCCTGCGCGCCGGCTACAACTATGGCGAGCAGCCGATCCCGCAGAGCGAGACGCTGTTCAACGTGCTGGCGCCGGGCGTGGTCGAGGACCACTACACGGTCGGCGGCACGTTCAAGATCGGCGGCAATGCGGAGCTGAGCTTCGCCTACATGTATGCGCCGAAGGTCACGGTCAACGGCGTGAACTCGATTCCCGCGCCGTTCGGCGGCGGCAACGCCAACATCTACCTGAAGGAACAGTCGCTCGGCGTCGCCCTCGGCTGGCGCTACTAGCCCGCACTGTCGCGGGCAACGAACGCCGGCCGCTGGCCGGCGTTCGCCGTCGCCGATGGACCCGTCCGGCAGGCCGGGTGTTCGCCTACATGCGCCTCAGCGCCGCCACAGCCTCGGACGGCGCATGATGGGCGTCCGGTCGATCGGCCCATGCCGTGCTCGCCGAGGTGGTCAGGGACCGACTGCCGATCAGGATCCGCATGAACGCGAGGAGAGTCCGTCGCCGCTGCGCCCAAGGACACGCGCGCCAGCCCGCCAGCACCGGCGGCGAAGAAAGCTGAAGGAGAAGGATTACCAGAAGGAGCTGAAGAAGCTGCACGTCGAGCTCGTGAAGCTGCAGGAATGGGTGAAGCACAAGGGCCTCAAGGTCTGCATCGTCTTCGAAGGGCCGCGACGGCGCCGGCAAGGGCGGCACCATCAAGGCGATCACCGAGCGCGTCAGCCCGCGCGTCTTCCGCGTCGTCGCGCTGCCCGCGCCGACCGACCGCGAGAAGAGCCAGATGTACGTGCAGCGCTACATGCCGCACCTGCCGGCCGCCGGCGAGGTCGTGATCTTCGACCGCAGCTGGTACAACCGCGCCGGCGTCGAGCGCGTGATGGGCTTCTGCACCGAGGAGCAGGCGAAGAAGTTCCTGCAGGCCGTGCCGCTGGTCGAGAAGGCGATGGTCGATTCCGGCATCATCCTGCTCAAGTACTGGCTCGACGTCAGCATGGAGGAGCAGACGCGGCGGCTCGAGGCACGCATCAAGGACGGCCGCAAGATCTGGAAGCTGTCGCCGATGGACCTCAAGTCCTACAGCCGCTGGTACGACTACTCGCGCGCCCGCGACGAGATGTTCGCGGCCACCGACACCGGCTTCGCGCCGTGGTACGTCGCGCGCTCGGACGACAAGAAGCGCGCGCGGCTGAACATCATCAGCCACCTGCTGAGCCAGATCCCGTACAAGGAAGCGCCGCGCGAGAAGGTGAAGCTGCCGAAGCGCCAGAAGCAGGGCGACTACGTCGATCCGAAGTATCCGTTCAAGCACATCGAGCAGAAATTCTGACCGCCGGTCCGGCGCGGTCGGTCACAGGAACGGTGCACGCCGGGGGTTAGCCGTCGTGCGCCACTTCACGCTGCACGCGCTGGACAGCGGTCGGTTGAACGACTACGCATAAAGCCGACGATTCCGGCGAACGTAGCCAGGTCAGCGCCGCGCTGCTGTGGGCGTCCACATCCGCGCCATCCACACCACCGACGAAGCGGAGCTTCTGCAGGCCTTCGAACGGCTCAGCCCGGAAGCGCGCTACATGCGCTTCATGCGGGCGGTGCGCGCGCCGGATCTGCACCGGCTGCGCAAGGCACTGTCCGCCTTTCCCGAGTCGGGCGTGGGCCTCGTCGCCACCGTGCCGGCAGCCGACGGCATCGACATCGTCGGCAGCGCCGTGTGCTTCGTCGGCGCCGAGCCTGTCCGCGGGGAGTTCGCCATCAGCGTGGCGGGCAACTACGGTGGCGCGGGCCTCGGCCAGCGCGACCTGATCGATGCCGCCCTGGTGGTGGTGATCGGCAGGAACGGAGGCTTCGCGTTGGCCCAGCACCTCCTCGACGCTGCTGGCCAAGCGCCTGGGCTTCAGCATCGCCCCCGATCCCGAGGACCGCACCGTCTGTGTCTGCCGGCTGGCTCTCGCGGGGTATGCGTCCGGCAGCACGAACTGAACGCCTTG
>JAXHLD010000035.1:0-203382 GCA_034522655.1 Burkholderiaceae bacterium | reverse complement strand
CTTTTGTTACTGGTTCAGATTACGTATTGCTAATTTTCACGCACGCTTTATTGCCAGCACAGCGCGGTTACCGCTATGTATTGCTGAATCATCCGGTACAGCCCGGCCTCAATCAGGGCCTGATCGGCTGGCATCACCGCCCGCTCGATGCCGCGGCAATGAACCGGGCGGCGGCGCATCTGATCGGCCAGCATGATTTCTCGGCTTTCCGTGCGGCCGAATGTCAGGCCGTGTCGCCGGTCAAGGACCTCCGTCTGGCGCAGGTCGCGCGGCGCGGCGATTACCTGTTATGCGATTTCCGCGCCGACGGCTTCCTCGCACCACATGGTGCGCAATGTCATGGGCTGCCTGATTCATGTCGGCGCAGGTGCCCAGCCGCCTGACTGGATGCGCACGGTTCTCGACAGCCTGGACCGCACCCAGGCAGCGCCCACTTTCGATGCAGCCGGGCTGTATCTGACCCACATCCGGTATCCTGCTCACTTTGCCTTGCCGGAAACCTCTGAGCGATGGCTGTTCGCGTAAAAATATGCGGCATCACCCGCGAGGAAGACGTGCTTGGCGGCAGTAGACAGCGGGGGCAGATGCGATTGGTTTGGTGTTCTATAGCGCCCAGCCCCAGGGCCATGTGACCGTCGAACGGCGGGCGGCACAGCTGGCGTGGATTCCAATGCCGGTTCGTTCACCAGCGGTTGGCGACTTTTCGGTCGATGGGGAACCGGCCGCAACATTGAAGCCGGATACGGAGCAGTCCTGAGGTACCGATAGATCTGTTGCAGTTTCACGGCGATGAGACGCCGGCACTTTGCTCGCAGTTCGACCGGCCCTGGCGTCAAGGCCGTTCGGGTCGAGGCCGGGACGTCGATTTGCTACCATGCGCATCCGATTTCGAGGGTGCCCGCGGCCTATTGCTGGATGCGGGCGATCGCGAGCGCTGCCGGCGGCACCGGCAAGACCTTTCGACTGGAGCCTGGTTCCGTCCGATCTGGCGTTGCCGATCGTCTTGTCCGGCGGCCTGGCGCCGGAGAACGTGGCCGAGGCGGTTGCGGACGCGTGCGGTCCCTTGGCGGTGGACGTGTGAGCAAGGCGTTGAGAGCGCCGCTAAGGGCAAGGACGGCAGGCAGCCGAGCGATCAAGGATCTGCGAGCAGACGCAGAATTCATTGCGGAGTGCATAAGGCGAGTAACATGAAGCTGAGCAGGATCTTCCGGATGCGCACGGCCACTTCGGCCCCTACGGCGGCGTGTTCGTCGCCGAGACGCTGATGGAGCCGCTCGAGGAACTGCGTGCCGCGTATGAAAGGCCCGCAACGATCCCGAGTTCATCGGCCGAATTCGAATACGACCTCAAGCACTACGTCGGCCGCCCCAGCCCGCTCTACCACGCCAAGCGCTGGTCCCGGCAACTCGGCGGCGCGCAGATCTACCTCAAGCGCGAAGACCTCAACCACACCGGCGCGCACAAGATCAACAACACCGTCGGCCAGGCGCTGCTGGCCAAACGCATGGGCAAGACGCGCGTGATCGCCGAAACCGGCGCCGGCCAGCACGGCGTGGCCACGGCCACGGTCGCCGCGCGCTTCGGCATGGAGTGCGTGGTGTACATGGGCGCCGAGGACATCAAGCGCCAGGCGCCCAACGTCTACCGCATGAAGCTGCTCGGCGCCGAGGTGGTGCCGGTGGAGTCCGGCTCGAAGACGCTCAAGGACGCGCTCAACGAGGCGATGCGCGACTGGGTGACCAACGTCGACAACACCTTCTACATCATCGGCACGGTCGCCGGCCCGCACCCCTATCCGATGATGGTGCGCGATTTCCAGGCGGTGATCGGCGACGAGGCGCGCGTGCAGATGCCGGAGCTGATCGGTCGCCAGCCGGATGCGGTGATCGCCTGCGTCGGCGGCGGCTCCAACGCGATCGGCATGTTCCATCCCTACATCGACGATCGAGGAGGTGCGCGCTGATCGGCGTCGAGGCCGGCGGGTGACGGCGCTGGCCACCGGCAAGCATGCCGCGCCGCTGACGCCGGTACGCCCGGCGTGCTGCACGGCAACCGCACCTACCTGATGCAGGACGACAACGGCCAGATCATCGAAACCCACTCGATCTCCGCCGGCCTCGACTATCCCGGCGTCGGCCCCGAGCATGCCTGGCTCAAGGACACCGGCCGCGCCGAGTACGTCGCGATCACCGACGACGAGGCGCTGGAGGCCTTCCACGACCTGTGCCGCATCGAGGGCATCATCCCGGCGCTGGAATCCAGCCACGCCCTGGCCTATGCGCCGAAGCTCGCGCCGACGCTGCGCGAAGGACAAGATCATGCTGGTCAACCTGTCCGGCCGCGGCGACAAGGACATCCACACCGTCGCCGAGGAGTCCGGCATCGCAGTGAGCACTGCAAGCCTCGACCGATGTCTGACGACAATCATGAGCCGCATCGCCAGACGCTTCAGCGCTGCAAGCGCCGGCGAGCAAGGCCCTGATCCCCTTCATCACCGCCGGCGATCCCGGACCGGCGCTGACCGTGCCGCTGATGCACGCGCTGGTGGAGGCGGGCGCCGACATCATCGAGCTGGGCGTGCCGTTTTCCGACCCGATGGCCGACGGCCCGGTGATCCAGCGCGCCAGCGAGCGCGCGCTGGCGAACATGGCGTCGGCCTGCAGCGACGTGCTGGACATGGTGCGCGAGTTCCGCCAGACGCAACGCCGACACGCCGGTGGTGCTGATGGGCTACGCCAATCCGGTCGAGGCCATGGGCTACGAGACGCTTCGCCCAGGCGGCCGAAGCGGCCGGCGTGGACGGCGTGCTGACCGTGGACCTGCCGCCGGAGGAAGCGCGCGGCGTTGCGCCGACGTGCTCAAGGCCGCGCGGCATCGATCCGATCTTCCTGCTGGCGCCGACCACGCCCGAAGCGCGCATCGAGCAGGTCGGCGCGGTCGCAGCGGGTTCATCTATTACGTCTCGCTGAAGGGCGTGACCGGGGCCGGCGAACCTCGATGTCGACGAGGTCGCGCGCCAAGCTGGCGCATGATCCGCGCAGGCTGACCGCAGCCTGCCGGTCGGCGTCGGCTTCGGCATCCGCGACGCGGCGACGGCCGCAGGCAGTGGCCGCGGGTGGCCGATGCCGTGGTGGTCGGCAGCCGCATGGTCGAGCGAAATCGAAGAGCGGGCCCGCAGGCGAGTGCGATCGACCGCGGAAGGCGCTGGTCGCAGCGCGAGCTCTGCGCCGGGCGCTGGATGCGCGCGATGCGACAATGAAGCCGGAGAACGACGATGAGCTGGTTCCAGAAACTGCTGCCGCCGAGGATCAAGCGTCGAACGCCGGCGCGACAAGAAGCGATGCCCGAGGGCCTGTGGAAGCAAGTGCGCGGCCTGCGAGGCGGTGCTCTACCGCGCCGAGCTGGAAAGCAACCTGGACGTCTGCCCGAAGTGCGGCCATCACCATCGCATCGGCGCGCGCGCAGCGCCTCGACATGCTCCTCGACGCCGACGGCCGCTTCGAGATCGGCGCCGAGGTCCTGCCGGTCGATCCCCTGAAGTTCAAGGACAGCAAGAAGTACACGGACCGCCTGGCCGAGGCCCAGAAGAGCACCGGCGGAAAGAGATGCGCTGGTGGTGATGCAGGGGCAGCGATCAAGAGCGTGCCGCTGGTGGCGGGCGCCTTCGAGTTCGGCTTCATGGGCGGCTCCATGGGCTCGGTGGTGGGCGAGCGTTTCGTGCGCGGCGTGCAAAGCGGCGATCGAGCAGAACTCGGCCTTCATCTGCTTCTCCGCGAGCGGCGGCGCGCGCATGCAGGAAGGCCTGTTCTCGCTGATGCAGATGGCCAAGACCACCGCGGCGCTGACGCAGCTCTCGAAGCCGCCTGCCCTTCATCTCGGTGCTGACCGACCCCACCATGGGCGGCGTGTCGGCCAGCTTCGCCATGCTCGGCGATGTGAACATCGCCGAGCCCGGCGCGCTGATCGGCTTCGCCGGCCCGCGCGTGATCGAGCAGACGGTGCGCGAGAAGCTGCCGGAGGGCTTCCAGCGCGCCGAGTTCCTGCTCGAAAAGGGCGCGATCGATATGATCGTCGACCGCCGCGAGATGCGCGACCGACTGGCCGCCACGCTGGCGATGATGATGGGCAGCCGCGGGGGCCCTGCGCGGCCTGATCCGGCCTGATGCGACGTGACTCGATGCTCACGGCCTTCCGGCGCCTGACCGCCGACTGGCTGGCTCGGCTGGAAGCGGCTGCACCCCCAGCGCCATCGAGCTCGGGCCTGGAGCGGGTGCGCCGTGGTCACGGACGCGCTGGGCCTGGCGCCCGCCATCCCGCTCATCATCGGTCGGCGGCACCAACGGCAAGGGCTCGATCTGCGCCTATGCTGGAAGCCATCCTGCGGCGCCGCCGGCTATCGCGTCGGGCTCTACACCTCGCCGCATCTGCTGCGCTACAACGAGCGCATCCGCATCAACGGTCGCGAGCCGATGACGCCGAGCTGGTCGCGCGCGTTCGACCGCGTCGAGGCCGCGCGCGGCGACGCCTCGCTGACCTATTTCGAGTTCGGCACGCTGGCGGCGATGGATGCTGTTCGTCGAGGCCGGCGTGGATGTCGCCGTCCTCGAGGTCGGGCTGGGCGGGCGGCTCGATGCGGTCAATGTCTTTCGATGCCGACTGCGCCGATCGTCACCAGCGTCGCCCTCGACCACATGGAGTGGCTGGGCGACACCCGCGAACAGATCGGCTTCGAGAAGGCGGGTATCTTTCGCGCCGGCCGCCCGGCGATCTGCGGCGACCCGACCCGCCGGCAAGCCTGATCGACCATGCGCGCGCGATCGGCGCCGATCTGCTGCATGGGGCGCGATTTCGGTGCGGGGGGGACGGCAAGCAGTGGCGCTACCGGGGGCCGGCGGCGCGACGCGGGGCGCTCTGCCGAGGCCGGCCCTGCGCGGCGAACATCAGTTCGGGAAACGCCGCGGCGGCGCTCGCCGCCCTCGATGCGCTGCGCACACGACTGCCGGTCAGCGATGCGGCGATCCGCGATGGCCTGGCGGGGCGTCGAGCTGCCGGGCGCTTCCAGGTGCTGGCCCGGGCGGCCGGCGGTGATCCTCGACGTGGCGCAAACCCGCAGGCGGCGCGCGCGCTGGCGGAGCAACCTAGCAAGCAGCTCCCGCCGGAAACACGGTGGCAGTGTTCGGCATGCTGAGGACAAGGAATCGAGGCGTGGTTGGCCGCTTGGGCGAGATCGACGGGTGGTGGGCGTTCACGCTGCGACTCGCCGCGCGCGCGCCACGGCGCGCAGCGCCGGCGGCGATGCGGCGCGGGTGCCCCCGCTGCGCGTCGGTCTAGACATGCCGAACGCTGGGCGCGGCGCTCGCCGAAGCGCGGAGCGCGGCACGCGAAGGTGATAGAATCGCTGGTCTTCGGATCCTTCTACCGTGGCGATGCCGACGACCGATGGATGCTATGACGCCAGCACTGAGAGATCGACCTTGGCGCCGCGCCCGGCGCCGCCTGGTCGGCGCCATCGCACTGGCCATGCTGCGGTGATCGTGCTGCCGATGCTCTGAGCGAGCCGCCGCTGGTCAGCACGATGGATGTGAATATGGCGCGTGACCGCTCAGGCCGATGACGCGCAGCCCGGACGCTCGAAGCGAGTGGCCACCGAGCCGCGGCTGACGCGGCGGAGGCGGCCCGGCTGAGCCGCGCGAGAGCGCGAGCCGCCGGCCGAGCCGCAGGGGCGAAGGCGCGAGCGCCCGCGCCAGGCGGGGGGAGCCGCGCCAAAGCCGACGTCGGACCGGGACGGGCGAGCCGCAGCCGGGGCCGAAACCGGCGCGAAGCCCGCGCCAAAGGCGAGCACGCCGCCCACCAGCGAGGGATTCGGCGTGAGGTGGCGCTTCACCGATGCGGAGAAGGCCAAAACGCTCAGACAGCGTGCAGCGAAGCCGGCGCCGGCCTCGCCCAAGGCGGGGCGAGGTGGCGCGGGTGCGCGGGGGGCCGCTACCGCGATCGCAAGGAGGCGGCCGAGGCTGGCCGCGGCGAAGCTTGGCTTGCATCGGGGCGTGGGTGCGCCAGATGGGTCGCCGATGAGCCTGCTCGATCCGTCATCGTCGTGCTGGTTGGTTTTCCGTGGTCGTCGGCGTGATGCGCGGCTTCGTCGAGATCGCTGCTGTCGCTGGCGTCCTCGTCGCTTGCGTTTGTGCCGGGCGAGTCGGGCGCTTGCTGGCGCGCCGCGCTGGGGCTCGCCGTGGGTGCATACTAGCGATGGGCCGGGGGCGTGGTATCGGGTGAATATTCTGGCGGTGCTATGGCGTGCGGTGTGGGCGGTGGGCCGGGTCGCTGTAAGGGGTCGGGCTGGGCTGCTCAGACCGGCTGCTCGGCGGGCGTTTGGGATTCGCGCGTGCGGCTCGTGATCCTGATCGTGCTGACGCTGGCCGCCGGGCTGACCGCGCTGCCGCAGAGCGAAGTCTGGCGCGAGGCGTCGCTGTCGGGCCCACTGGAGATCTACGGCGGCTGCGCGCCCTGCATCTTTTTGCCGAACGGCGTGGCTAAACACGTTCGGTTCGGGTGATAGCCTGCGCGGTGAGGTGTCTAGCCATGTGCGGGATGTCGGAGTCGTTCCCAGGACGTCCGGTCAACCAGTTGCTGTATGACGGTTTGCATGTTGCTGCAGCACCGCGGCCAGGACGCCGCCGGCATCGTCACCATGGATGGGCAGCATGTTCCACATGCACAAGGCCAGTTGGCCTGGTGCGAGACGTGTTCCGCACCCGCGACATGCGCAATCTGGTGGGCAATATCGGCATTGCGCATGTGCGCTATCCGACCGCGGGCTAGCGCGTACATCCGGCCGAGGCGCAGCCGTTCTACGTGAACTCGCCGTTCGGCATCGTGCTCGGCCACAACGGCAACCTCACCAATACCGAGGCGTTGCAGCAGGAATTGTTCATGGACGATCTGCGCCATGTGAATACCGGTTCCGATTCGGAAGTGCTGCTGAACGTGCTGGCGCACGAATTGCAGGAGGCGCGTGCATGGCATCAGTCTCGACCCTGGACGACGATCTTCTATGCGGTGGCCGGCGTGCATCGCCGGGTCAAGGGCGCCTACGCGGTGGTGGCGATGATCGCCGGCTATGGCCTGCTCGCCTTCCGCGACCCCTACGGCATCCGCCCGCTGATCATCGGCGTCTGCGATAGGCCGAGCCGGCACGGAATAGATCGTGGCCTCGGAGAGCGTGGCGATCGACACGATGGGCTTCCAGGTGGTGCGCGATGTGGCGCCGGGCGAGGCGATCCTGGTCGATTCGAGGGGTAGACTTGTTCAGCCGGCAGTGCGCCGCGACTGCTCGTGCTCAACCCCTGCATCTTCGAGTACGTCTATCTCGCTCGCCCCGATTCGGTGATCGACGGCGTGTCGGTCTACGAGAAGCGGCTGCGCATGGGCGAGCACCTGGCGGAAAAGATCCAGCGCGAGTTCGGCCATCTGAAGATCGACGTCGTCATCCCGATTCCCGACACCAGCCGGCCTTCCGCGCTGCAACTGGCGTTCAAGCTGGGCTGCCGTATCGCGAGGGCTTCATCAAGAACCGCTACATCGGCCGCACCTTCATCATGCCGGGCCAGGCCGTGCGCAAGAAATCGGTGCGCCAGAAGCTGAACGCGATCTCGCTGGAGTTCAAGGGCAAGAACGTGCTGCTGGTCGACGACTCCATCGTGCGCGGCACCACCAGCCGCGAGATCGTCCAGATGGCGCGCGAGGCCGGCGCGCGCAAGGTGTATTTCGCCTCCGCCTCGCCGCCGGTGCGCTTCCCCAACGTCTACGGCATCGACATGCCGACGCGCAACGAACTGCTGGCCAACGGCCGCACCGACGAGGAAATCGCGCGCGAGATCGGCGCCGATGCGGTGATCTACCAGGATCTCGATGCGCTGGTCGAGGTGGTGCGTGCGGTGCAATCCGGCGATCCAGGGGTTCGAGACGTCGTGCTTCAATGGACGATACGTCACCGGCGACGTTACGCCGGAGTATCTGATGGCGTCGAGGCGGTCGCAACGGCGAAACGCCGCCGTCGGCCTTGTCCTCCCAGCAGCTCGACCTGAACCTGGCGACGGGCCACGATTGACCGTGTACCGGCGCAGGAAGGAGGCTGTACGTTTCTACTGCGCCGATTTGAAACTCAGCTTGCGGGGCGCTTGATCAATCCGGCTAAAGCGTTGCCAGGAATCCCCGATACGCGCTTGCTGATCGGGGTTTTTTTTTCGTGGATGGAGCATGAACGATGAATACGACATTGAAACGCTGGCGGTGCGCGCGGGCACACATGCGCAGCCAGTTCAACGAACACTCGGAGGCGCTTTACCTGACCTCGAGCTTCGTCTTCGGCAGTGCGGCCGAGGCCGCGGCGCGCTTCTCGGGGAAGAGCCCGGGCCTGATCTACGCGCGCTTCACCAATCCCGCCGTCAGCATGTTGGAAGAGCGGCTGGCGGCGCTCGAAGGGCGCCGAGGGCTGCGTCGCATTTGCCTCGGCATGGCGGCGATCCTGGCGACGGTGATGGGACTGATGAAAGCGGGCGATCACATCGTCGCGCTCGCGCTCGATGTTCGGCGCGACCGTGCAACTGTTCACGAACATCCTCGGTCGCTTCGGCATCGAGACGAGCTACGTGCGCGGCTCCGACCCCGCGGCCTGGCGCGCCGCCGTCACGCCGCGCACGCGGCTGCTCTACTGCGAGACGCCGTCGAACCCGCTGATGCAGATCGTCGACCTCAGTGCCTTCGCCGCCCTTGGGCGGGAGACCGGCGCGCTGAGCGTGGTCGACAACTGTTTCTGCACGCCGGTGCTGCAGCGGCCGTTCGATTTCGGCGTCGATCTCGTGATCCACTCCGCCACCAAGTACCTGGACGGGCAGGGCCGCGTGCTGGGGGGGGCGGTGCTTGGTCGCGCCGACCTGATCCGTAATGCCCTGCTCCCCGTATTGCGCAGCGCCGGTCCGAGCCTGTCGCCGTTCAATGCCTGGGTGCTGCTCAAGGGGCTGGAAACGCTCGGCGTGCGCTTGCGCACGCAGTCGGCGGCGGCACTCGAACTGGCGCGCTGGCTGGAGCAGCAGACCGGTGTGGCACGCGTGCTGTTCACCGGGCTCGACTCGCATCCGCAGCACGCCCTGGCGCGCGCCCAGCAGACCGGGCCGGGGGCAGTGCTGACCTTCGAGGTGCCGGGCGAGTCGCCTGCGGACCAGCGCGCCCGCGCCTGGCGGCTGATCGACGCTGTCCGCCTGATGTCCATCACCGCCAATCTCGGCGACACGCGCACCACCATCACGCATCCGGCCAGCACCACGCATGGCCGCCTCAGCGCGGAGGCGCGCGAGAGTGCGGGCATCACCGAAGGCATGGTGCGCATCGCCGTCGGCCTGGAAGACGTGGCCGACCTGAGGGCCGACCTGGCGCGCGCGTTGGCGGCCTGAAGCGCGGCGCCCGCGGCGCCGCGGTCTCGATGCCGTGCGCGGGGCCCGCAAGCGGCCGCGGGCTGCCGGTCCACCGAATGGCCGAGCCCCTGCAGGCCGATTTCGCTCGAAGCTAGGCCGAGCGGCGGATTCTTTCGAGCGGCCGCTTTCTCTAGCCTCCCCTCTTGGCATCGATCGAACAGCCTGCAGGGAATGGAATGACACGAGGATTCAAGCGCGGCGCGGCGACTGGTTTGCTGATCGCGATGGCGGTCGGCGGGTTTGTCGCACCGGCGGCGGCGCAGGATGCGTCGAACGGCTATCGGCTGTGGATGTTCACAAGCACGATCAAGAGCACTGCGCAGAGCTGCAATAGCTGTCATGGCGACAACCCCCGCAATCCGCCGAACGCGATGCTGGTCGGCGTGAACATCGGCACAGCCTGCGGCCAGGCGTGGCCAGCCGGGACTGCACATGCCCAAAAAAACTTGTGCCTTGTCGATCCGACACGCACGATAGCAACGCAAGCGCAGGCGTTCGCGTTTACTGACAACGCTGTCAGCAACCAGGCGCTGATGGTGCAATTCCGCGGGCTGACCACGGCAGAGCGCCAGGATCTGGCGGCGTTCGTGCTGGCTACGCACTTGGGTAACGCCGTCCCGTTCGCACGCCCGGAGTATCAGCAGGAAGGCTCGACCGGCGTAATCACGACGCTGAACTTCGGCAGTGTTAGCGATGGCGCGACGGCCTCGCGCGTGCTGTACTTCACCAACGGTGGAAATCATCCAATGGCGATCGCGTCGGGCTTCTCGCTCGGCACCGCGATCTCCGGCCTAAATCAAGCGCGCTACACGGTGTCGCCGTTAGTCCCAGCGGGTGAAACGGCGTGCGCCCCGTCGCTGCCTCTTGCCGCCGGTGCCCGCTGCGGCCTCACTGTGACCTTCTCGCCGGATACGACCATTGCTGCTGGCGCGCTGCAGACCGCGACGCTGACGATCCCGAGCAACGGCGGCTCGGGCGTGTCACAGCTGAACCTAAACGGTTCGCGAGTGGCTGTCGCCGCGCCAACACTCACGCTCAACCCGGCCGGCGGCAGCTACAGCATCGGGCCCACCCCGGCCGGATCGACGATCAACTTCGCGCCCGTCACCGTGACCAACAGCGGCACGCTCGCGCTGAATTTCACGTCAATCACCATCGGCGGTACCAACGCGAGCGACTTCACGCGCGCGACCGGCGGCACCAGTTGCACGGTCGGCACGCCCGTCGGCAACGGCGGCGGTACCTGCACGTTGCAGTTCATCTTCTCTCCGCCGGCGGGTACGAGCGGCTCGCGCACGGCGACGGTGGAGATCGCATCCAATGCGCCCGGCTCGCCGCTGACGCTGAACCTGACCGGAACCGTCGGCACCGTCACGCCGACCATCGGGTTCGGCACCTCCAGCAATACCAACCAGGCGTTCCTGCGGCTGCAGGCCAGCGCCACCGGCGTGGCAGCCAACGGCGTCGTGACCATCCGCAATCCGGGCGCCGCTGGCGCGCCGCCGCTGACGATCACCGGAGTGCAGCTTTCGAGCGGCTCGCCGACGTTCAGCATCGCCGCGGGGGCAACCAACTGCCTGAGCGCGCCGGTGCCGGCCGGCGGCAACTGCACGATCAACGTTACTTACACGGCGCCCGACATGGCGGTGCCGCACAACGGCAACATCATCGTGACGTCCGACGGTCGCACGACCGGTGGGACGGCCGGGCCGCACAACGTCGTTCTCGAAGGTACCGTGGTCGTGGCTGGGTCCGGCTCGACCAGTGCGCAGGCACCCAACGCGCCGCAGGTGATGCAGTTCCAGAACACGCCGGTCAACACGCTGTCCGGCCAAGTCCAGCGGGTGCTGGTCAACAACACGGGCGCCGCGGCGCTCACGGTTCAGGTGCGCCTCGGGACCGGCACGCAGAGCGACTTCACGGCGGTCAACGGCTGTACCAGCATCGCCGCCGGCAACTCCTGCTTTGTCGACGTCGGCTTCCGGCCGCGCAACGAAGGTGTGCGCAACGACACCTTGACGCTGACCTATAACGGCGGGTCGCTGCCGCCGATTCAGTTGAGTGGAACCGGGCAGGCGGCCAACCTGGCCGGGCAGGGTGCCGGCGGCGGCGCGCTGCCGCTGTCTTTGCTGCTCGCGCTGGCGATTGGCACCCTGCTGGCAGCCCGCATGCGTCGTCTCGGACTGGCGCGCCCGCGGACCGAGTAGGGCGTCGCGCTGCAGGGCGACCAAGCGGCAGAGGCCGTCACCCGCTGCGGGGATACGCCGGCTGGCCATCCCCAGTAGACTTCGAGTTGCCCACTTCGTGGGCAACTCGCATGGCCTCCAAGATCCCAGACGACATCACGCTCGGCCAGCTTTGCCAGGAAGCGGCGCAAACGCTGGCTCGGGCAGGCATGGAGCATCGCATCGACATCTATCGCGAGGTCGAGATCGATGATCCGGCGGTGCGCATGATGCTTGGCCGCACCCACCGTGTGCGGGTGCGCATCAAGATCACTGCAGCGAGCCTGCTCTTCGATGACAGCGCGCCCAACAGCGGCGAGCCCAGCCTCGAGGCCGACACCGACCCGCAGGTCGGCGCGCGCAAGCTGCAGGGCGCCTGATCTGCAGCGTTCGCCGTGAGGGAAGTCGCGCCGCAGCTGGCGGGCACACGCGTCTTTGCTCGAGCCGGCGCAATCCCTTCCTGAACGATCTCAGGACTGCGCCGGCCATCGGAAGCCCTTGCGGCCGTGCGCGTAAAGATCAGGACGGTGTGCGCCCGTGCGTCTCTTGACTGCGCCGCACACAAAGGTCGTGCGATCGCGGCACGGTGATCCCTGTCACGCACGGTACCGTCGAGGACCGCTTTGCATTGACGCGGCCGAGTCGGGGCCGGCACTATTCAACCCATTCGCTCATATGCGCATACGCGCATGTGAGCCGATCCACAAGATCTGTCCGGTCGCAGTCGGCATCGACGGCGGCGACCGAGGCGGCGCAGAGCGAGCCGGCCCCACCGCTGACGGAGGTGGTCGGTCTCGAGGATGGGCGCCCAGGCGCCCCGTGCTGGGAGACACCTTTGGAACCGGAACTCGAACGCCTGTTCGAGCGGGTATCAGGTTACTTCGCGCTGCTGTCGGAGCCGACGCGGCTGAAGATCCTGAATGCGATCTGCGACGGCGAGCGCAGTGTGTCCGACATCGTCGAGCGCACCGGGGCGTCGCAGACCAATGTGTCGCGCAACCTCAACATGATGTTCGCCCGCGGCGTGCTGGCCCGCCGGCGCGAGGGCGCGATGACGTACTACGCGGTCGCCGATGAAAACATGATCAACCTGTGCCGGGCCGCGTGCGTGCATGTCGGCAGCGGTTCCGAGGAACAGGCGATCCGTGGCAAGACCCTGCGGCGCTTCATGCCGCGCTCGACCTCCTGATTCAGTTCATTAACGGAAAGTCCGACCCATGCGAGAGCGAGAAGTCGTGAAAGGGCAGGTTCAGGCCGCGCCCGAGAACCATGTGACAGCGGCGCAGTACGCCGAGGCACGTGCGCAAGCCAAGTCGCGCCGCGGTTTCATGCGGCAGGCGCTGACCGCCGCGGGTGGCGCCGTTGCCGCCGCTACTGGCGGCAAGGCGCTGGCGCAAGCCGCCGCCGGTGAGCCACCCAACGTCGCGCCGTGGACCCGCAGCCTGGGTGCGCCGGTGGTGGCTACCGGCTACGGCATGCCCTCGAAGTTCGAGGCCAACGTGCAGCGCCGTGAAAGCCCGGGCCTGACGCGCACGCCGCAGTCGTCGGTGAGCTTCACGCCGCTGCAGAACCTGTTCGGCATCATCACGCCGAGCGGGGTGCATTTCGAGCGCCATCACTCCGGGATGCCCGAGATCGATCCGGTACAGCATCGCTTGATGATCCACGGCCTGGTCAAGCGGCCGCTGGTGTTCACGATGGACGAGTTGATGCGCTTCCCGTCAGTCTCGCGCATGCACTTCATCGAGTGCGGGGCGAACACCGGCATGGAGTGGGGCAACATCGCCGTGCCCACCGTGCAGTACTCGCACGGCATGCTGGCCTGCAGCGAGTTCACCGGCGTGCTGCTTTCTTCGCTGCTGGACGAGGCGGGCTACGACAAGCAGAAGGCCAAGTTCATCCTGGCCGAGGGTGCCGACGGCTCGGCCCTGACCCGCACCATCCCGATCGAGTTCGCGCTGAACGACGTGATGGTGGTCTACGGGCAGAACGGCGAGATGCTGCGGCCGGAGAACGGCTATCCGCTGCGCCTGCTGGTGCCGGGCGTGCAGGGTGTGTCCAGCGTCAAGTGGCTGCGCCGGCTCGAGGTGGGCGACCAGCGCTGGTACACGCGCGAGGAGTCGTTGCACTACATCGACCTGATGCCCGATGGCACGCATCGCCAGTACTCGGGTGTGCAGGAGGTCAAGTCGGTGATCACGTCGCCGTCGGGCGGTCAGAAGCTGCTGGGCAAGGGCTACTAC
Source organism: Burkholderiaceae bacterium (assembly GCA_034522655.1). Lineage (GTDB taxonomy): Bacteria > Pseudomonadota > Gammaproteobacteria > Burkholderiales > Burkholderiaceae_F > JALHMQ01. The sequence continues at coordinate 189,444 of JAXHLD010000035.1, read as the reverse complement.
GAGATCTCCGGCCTCGCCTGGTCGGGCCGCGGCAAGGTCAAGCGCGTCGACGTCTCGGTCGACGGCGGCCGCAACTGGCGCACGGCGAAGCTGCAGGATCCGGTGATGAGCAAGTGCCTGACGCGCTTTCGCCTCGACTGGAACTGGGACGGCAGCCCGGCGCTGCTGCAGAGCCGCGCGGTCGACGAGACCGGTCATGTGCAGCCGACCCTGCCGCAACTGCGCGCCGTGCGCGGCACGCGGTCGATCTATCACAACAACGCAGTTCACACCTGGCGTGTGATGCCGAATGGGGAGGTCTGGAATGTCCAGGTTGCTTGAGTCGCGCACTGCGGGCCTGCTGCTCGCCATTGCCGCCGCGTGGGCGGGCGCAACCGGGGTTGCATCCGCGCAGGAAAGCGGCCGCTTCGGGTTCGGCCGCGTGGCCACGCCGACCGAGATCGCCGGCTGGGACATCGACGTGCGCCCGGACGGCCACGGCATCAAGAAGGGCAAGGGCAACGCTCGTGACGGCCAGGCCATCTACGACGCGAAGTGTGCCTCCTGCCATGGCACGTTTGGCGAGAGCAACAACTACATGGTGATCGCCGGCGGCGTGAGCAAGGACGACCTGAAGACCGGTCGTGCGGCCAGCCTGAAGGGCGGGGAAGTGCGCACGGTCGGCAACAAGCTGGCGACGGTGACCACGCTGTGGGACTACATCAACCGCGCCATGCCTTGGACCGCGCCGCAGTCGCTCAGCGTCGATGAGGTGTACGCGGTGACGGCCTACGTGCTGCATCTGAACGAGATCGTGCCCGAGGATTTCGAGCTGAGCGACCAGAACATGCTCAAGGTCCAGCTGCCCAATCGCAATGGCATGACCACCAACCACGGCATGGCCAGTGTCAAGGGCAAGCCGGACGTGCAGGGTTCGCTGTGCATGAAGGACTGCCTCAAGGAGGTCAAAGTCACGTCGGAACTGCCGGAGTTCGCGCGCAATGCGCACGGCAACCTGGCCGAGCAGAAGCGCCCGCTGGGTCCGATGCGCGGTATCGACACAACCCGCTATGAAGTCGGCAAGGCGGGTGCGAAGCCGGTGGCGGTTGCGACCTCCGCGTCGGCCGGGCCGAGCCCGCAGGACCTCATGAAGCGCCAGGCCTGCACCGCTTGCCACGGCATCAACAACCGTATCGTCGGGCCGGGTTTCAACGAGATCGTGGCGAAGCACGGTACCCGCGCCGATGCGGAGACCTACCTGACCGCCAAGATCAAGGAAGGCGGCGTCGGCGTGTGGGGCCAGGTGCCGATGCCCGCGCAGCCGGGCTTGAAGGACGACGAGGCCAAGATCCTCGCAAAGTGGATTCTCGGCGGCGCCAAATAGGGCGCGCCTGGAGCAAGGGTATTCCGAGTGGAGGAAACCCGGATGTGCGCGCTAGAATTTCGAGCGGTTTGTGACTAACCCTGACGGAGAAAACTCATGAGTGAGACGCGACGCGACTTCATGAAGCTGACCGGTGTCTTCGGCGTTCTGGCCGCGACGGGTCTGCTTTCGACGCAAGAGGCCCTGGCCCAGCAGGCGGCCTGGAACAAGGCGGCCTTCGACACCAAGAGCGTGCCCGACACGGTGAAGGCGCTGGGCGGTGCTGCTGCTTCCGAGAGCACCGACATTGCGATCACCGCGCCCGACATCGCCGAAAACGGCGCTGTCGTTCCGGTCGGCGTGGTGAGCAAGATCCCCAACACGCAGGCGGTCTACATCCTGGTCGACAAGAATCCGAACGCGCTGGCCGCTGGCTTCACGCTGCCGGCGGGCACCGAGGCCAATGTCTCCACCCGGATCAAGATGGGGCAAACTTCGAACGTCACGGCGCTGGTGAAGGCGGACAACAAGTTCTTCTTCGCCAACAAGGAAGTCAAGGTCACACTCGGCGGCTGCGGCGGCTGAGCGAAGTCGAACGATCGTTCACAGAATTGGGAGATTGAGATGCCAGATCCGATGCGAATCCGCGCGACCGCGCAAGGTGAGTCGGTCGACGTGCGGGTGCTGATGGCCCATGAGATGGCCGGCGGCACTACCCCGCACTACATTCAGACCGTGACGGTTACCTGCAACGGCAAGGTCGTGCTGAGTGCCGAGTGGGGCCCCGCGGTGTCGAAGAACCCGTATCTGCAGTTCAAGTTCGCTGGCGGCAAGAAGGGCGACGAACTCGAGGTCAAGTGGGTCGACAACAAGGGCGAGACCCGGACCGACAAGGCCACGATCGGCTGAGTCTTCACCCGCAACGGCCCGCCGGAGACAGCGGGCCGTTTTGCTTTCCAAGGCGAACACATAACGACAAGGGGAGACACATGAAGGTAGCACTGGTGCTGGCGCGCGTCGCCGCGTCGGCAGTTCTGGTCGGCACGCTCGCCGCGTGTGCCGTTTCGGTCGGCAATACGCGCAACGCCGGCACCGCGAGTGCCGACCAGCCGGTCAAGGCCGCCTATCACATGACGCTCGGCATCGACGAGTCGCAGCGCGGCCTCGGCAATATCCGCAACCATCTGGCCGCGGATCCGAGTGCCAAAATCATCGTGGTCGGCAACGGCAACGGCATCGAGTTCATGCTCGACGGCGCCAAGGACCGCAACGGCAATCCGTTCGATGCCACGATCCAGGATCTCAAGTCCAAGGGCGTCGAATTCCGCCTGTGCAACAACACGCTCGTCACGCGCAAGATCGACAAGTCGAAGGTGATCCCGGAGGTGGAGATCGTGCAATCGGGGGTCGCCGAAGCCGCGCGCCTGCAGGCGCGGGAAGGCTACGTCTACCTGCGGCCTTAGGCCCGGTCGCTGGAGAAGCACCGAGGCATCCAGCAGAGATGCCCTGATCGAGAACCACACAAAGGAGCAAAAATGAATCTGGGAATTGAGTGGATGGGGATGAGGCGGGCGATTGTTGCCGCAGGCGTGGTAGCGGGCCTGGTCGGCAGCGGCGCCGCCTGGTCGCAATCGGCGGTCGAGGAAATCCAGCGCTACCGGCAGATGCTGCAGGATGGCAACCCGGCTGAGCTGCTCGTCTATCGCGGCGAAGACCTGTGGAAGCAAGCGCGCGGTCCGAAGAAGGTCTCCCTTCAACAGTGCGACCTGGGTCTCGGAGCGGGCGTGGTCAAGGGTGCCTATGCAAAGCTGCCGCGCTACTTCGCTGACACCAACCGCGTCATGGACCTCGAAGCGCGCCTGGTCCACTGCCAGGTGACCTTGCAGGGGTTCACCGAAGCGGAAGTCACCAAGTCGCCATTCTCGGGCGCCGGCCAACGTCAGACCGACAACGAGGCGCTGGTGGCCTACGTGGTCGAGAACTCGCGCGGCATGACGATCCAGGTGTCGCAGGAGCACCCGCAGGAGAAGGCGGCCTACGCGCGGGGCAAGCAGATGTTCTACTACCGCGGTGGGCCGTTCTATTTCTCGTGCGCCACCTGTCATTCGGAGGACGACAAGCGGATCCGACTGCAGGACCTGCCCAACCTGGAGAAGCCGGTGCCGGCGCAGCGCGCCTATGCCACCTGGCCGGCGTACCGCGTGTCGCAGGGCGCAATGCGCACGATGCAATGGCGCATCTACGATTGCTTCCGCCAGCAGCGGTTTCCGGAGTTGAAGTTCACGTCGCAGGCGTCGATCGACCTGATCACCTACCTCGGCGTCAACGCCAATGGCGGCAAGATGGACGCACCGGCGATCAAGCGCTGACGGAGAACGACATATGAACAAGCACATCCTCATCGCGGTCGCCGCCAGCGCCGCCCTGCTCGCCGGCTGCGCCAGCCTGTACAGCGCGCCCAGTCGCGAAGAAACCGTGGCCGTCATCAAGGACGGTTTCAGGGACCGCGGCATCGCCAAGGTCGATCGCCTGAACCAGTCGGAACTGCAGGCCGCCTGCTCCGACGCCGCCATGAAGCGGACCGAACTGTCGAAGGAGGTGCGCGAGCGCCTGCAGAAGGCCGCGCTGGATACCGTCAAGTATCCGAGCGACGGCAAATGGCTCGGTGACTTCAAGCTCGGCGAGCGCATCGCGCAGTCCGGCGTCGGCTTGCAGTTCTCCGACAACGAGAAGACGGTCAACGGCGGCAACTGCTATGCCTGCCATGAACTGACCAAGCAGGAAATCTCGTACGGCAACATCGGGCCCACGCTTTACAACTACGGCAAGCTGCGCGGCAACAGCGAGCCGATCCTGCGCTACACCTGGGGCAAGATCTGGAACACGCACGCGTACAACGCCTGTTCCTCGATGCCGCCCTATGGCCAAGCCGGCATCCTGAGCGAAGAGCAGATCAAGCACGTCATGGCGCTGCTGCTCGATCCGAACTCGCCGGTGAACAAGTAGACGAACCATCGAGGCAAGGCACGAAGGGCGGCGGCGACGCCGCCTTTTTTCTTCCAGACCACGGGAGTGTGAGCAATGTCATTGACGCGATGGCTCGGCCTGCTTTCGTGGCTGCTGCTGTTCGCCGGGCCGTTGCGGGCCGAGGTCGGTGACCGTGTCGTCTGGACCGATGCGCGCCTGCACGACGGCCGCGTGGTCAAGGCCGCGGAGTTGACCGGTCGCACCGTGGTCGTCGAGTACTGGGCCACCTGGTGCCCGTTCTGCATGAAGCAGAACCCCTACGTGCAGCGTCTGCACGAGCAGCATGGCGGCAAGGAGCTCGTCGTCCTCACGATCAGTCTCGACAAGACGATCGAGGCGGTCAGCGAGTACAAGAAGAAAAGGGGCTACTCGTTTCCCACCGTGATGGAGAACGACCAGACCAAGGCCTGGTTCCCGAAGCGGAAGGGACTGCCCGTGGTCTACGTGGTCGATCCTGCGGGCCGCATCGTTTTCCATGAAGCCGGCGAGATGTTCGAGGAGGACATTCTCGGACTCGTCAAATACGCGAAGAAGTGAAGAGGAGAAGCCAAGATGTCGATGAACCGCCGAGAATTCGTCCAGGTGCTGGCGCTCGCCGCCGCTGCGGGCATGCCGATCGCCTCGCGAGACGCGCTCGCCGCCAGCCCGGGAGCCGCTGCAAAGATGTACGACGTGCCGCGCTTCGGCAACGTGCACTTGCTGCACTTCACCGACTGCCATGCGCAGCTGCTGCCCATCTACTTTCGCGAGCCGAGCGTCAACCTCGGGCTCGGTGACGCGCTGGGCAAGGCGCCGCACCTCGTCGGCGAGCATCTGCTCAAGCAGTTCAAGCTCGCGCCGGGCTCGATCGAGGCGCACGCCTTCACCTACCTCGATTTCGAGCAGGCCGCGAAGACCTACGGCAAGGTCGGCGGCTTCGCCCATCTCGCCACGCTGGTGAAGCGACTGAAGGCGAATCGCCCCGGCGCGCTGCTGCTCGACGGCGGCGACACCTGGCAAGGCTCGGCGACGGCGCTCTGGACCAAGGCGCAGGACATGGTCGACGCCTGCAAGCTGCTCGGCGTCGACGTCATGACCGCGCACTGGGAGTTCACCTACGGCGCAGAAGCGGGTGCAGGAGATCGTCGAGCGCGACTTCAAGGGAAAGATCGACTTCGTCGCGCAGAACGTGGTTACCAACGACTTTGGTGATCAGGTGTTTGCGCCTTACACGCTGAAGGAGATGAACGGCGTCAAGGTCGCCATCATCGGCCAGGCCTTCCCGTACACGCCGATCGCCAACCCGCGGCACATGGTGGCGGACTGGAGCTTCGGCATCAAGGACGACGCCATGCAGAAGTGGGTCGACGAGGCCCGCGCCAAGGGGGCGCAGGTGGTCGTCGTGCTCAGCCACAACGGCATGGACGTGGATCTGAAGATGGCCTCGCGCGTGCGCGGCATCGACGCCATCTTCGGCGGCCACACGCATGACGGCGTGCCGCAGCCCACGGTGGTGAAGAACGCCGGCGGGCAGACGCTGGTGACCAACGCCGGCAGCAACAGCAAGTACCTCGGCGTGATGGACTTCGACGTCAAGGGCGGCAAGGTGGTCGACTTCCGCTACAAGCTGCTGCCGGTGTTCGCCAACCTGCTGCCGGCCGACACCGAGATGGATGCGTACATCAAGCGCGTGCGCGCGCCCTACGAGGCCAAGCTCAACGAGAGGCTCGGCACCACCGAGGGCCTGCTCTACCGGCGCGGCAACTTCAACGGCACCTTCGACCAGCTGATCCTCGATGCACTGATGGCGGTGCGCGGCGCCGAGATCGCGTTCTCGCCCGGCTTCCGCTGGGGCACCTCGCTGCTGCCGGGCCAGCCGATCCTGATGGAACACGTGCTCGATCAGACCGCGATCACCTACGGCGCGAGCACCGTCAACGACATGAGCGGCGAGATGCTCAAGACCGTGCTCGAGGACGTCGCCGACAACCTGTTCAACCCAGACCCCTACCTGCAGCAGGGCGGCGACATGGTGCGTGTCGGCGGCCTGCAGTACGACATCGATCCGAACGCGAAGATGGGCGGCCGCATCAGCAACATGCGGCTGGCGGGCAAGCCGATCGACCCGAAGAAGAACTACAAGGTCGCCGGCTGGGCCTCGGTGCAGGAAAACGTCGCTGGCGAACCTGTGTGGGACATCGTCGCCAAGTACATCCGCGACCAGAAGGTCGTCACGCCGCGCAAGCTCAACAACCCGATGATCAAGGGCGTGCAGGGCAATCCGGGCATCGCCTGAACGACGTGCGGCTGACCTCTCCCGGCACCGCGCAGCGCCGGGCTGCCCTCGGGCGGCTCGGCGCTTGCGCTTTGGGGCTGCTGCTCGCGCATGGTGGCGCCATGGCGCAGTCGCGCCACGGGCCGGACCTGCCACGCCTGGGCGACCTGCGCACGCTCGCCGCCGAGTCGCGCCGCGAGCAGCTGCCGGTGCTGCTGTTCTTCAGCACCGCAGGTTGCCCGTACTGCGCACAGGTCCGGCGCGAGCATCTCGGGCCGATGCTGGCGCAAGGCCGAGCAGCCGGCGTGCTGATCCGCGAGGTCGAGATCCTCGGCTCGAATAGCTTCGCCGACCTCGATGGCAGGCCGCTGAGGGAAAGCGCGCTCGCTGACCGCTTCAACGTCAAGATGGTGCCGCACGTCGAACTGGTCGACGCCGAGCTGAAGCCGCTTGGCAAGCCGCTGATCGGCATCGACGCCGCCGGTTTCTATGGCGATTACCTGAAGGATGCGATCGCATCGGCGACGCGGCAGATCAGCGCGCGTCTGGCGCGCTGATCTGCTGCGTCGCCTACGGCCAATCAGGCGGACCGGTCGACCGTTTATCCTTCGCGCTGCAACGGAGGCGTGGCCGAGCGGTTTAAGGCACCGGTCTTGAAAACCGGCGACGGGCAACCGTCCGTGAGTTCGAATCTCACCGCCTCCGCCACCGCCCACCTCTTTTTCGCGACCGGCAGCCCCGATGCCACCCCGTCTGTCGCTGCGGCAGATCACCAAGCGCTATCCGTCGGTGACCGCCAACGATGCGGTGTCGCTCGAGGTCGCGCCGGGCGAGATCCACGCGATTCTCGGCGAGAACGGGGCCGGCAAGTCGACCTTGATGAAGGTGATCGCCGGCGAGGTGCAGCCGGACGCCGGCACGATCGAGATCGATGGCAGCGCGGTGGTGATCGACAGTCCGAACACCGCGCGCCGGCTCGGCGTGGCGATGGTGCACCAACACTTCGCGCTGTTCGACACGCTGACGGTGACCGACAACATCCAACTTGGCCTGCACGCCGACTGGACGCCGGCACGGGTGCGCGCGCGCCTGGCGGAGGTCGCGGAGCGCTACGGTTTGGCGATCGACCCGGCGGCGCGCGTGCACGACCTGTCGATGGGCGAGCGTCAGCGGGTGGAGATCCTGCGCGCGCTGCTGGCCACACCGCGCCTGCTGATCCTGGACGAGCCGACGTCGGTGCTAACGCCGCAGGCGGTCGAGCGGCTGTTCGAGACGTTGCGGCGGCTCGCCGCCGATGGCATGAGCATGCTCTTCATCAGCCACAAGCTCGACGAGATCCGCGCGCTGGCGAGCCAGTGCACGGTGATGCGCGCTGGGCGCGTCGTGGCGCGCGTCGATCCGCGCAGCGAGAGCGAGCAGGGCCTGGCGCGCCTGATGATCGGTGCCGATCCGCCGCAGATCGCCGCCCACGACACGGCGCCCGGTGCGCCGCGCCTGCGCGTCGAGGGCTTGCGGCTGGCGCCCGACGATGAAGAGAGCGCACCGCTGTCGCTGACCGTGCACGCGGGCGAGATCGTCGGCATCGCCGGCATCTCGGGCAACGGCCAGCGCGAGCTGATGGCACGACTGGCGGGCGAGACGCCCAGCGAGGCCGGCGCGATTCGGCTCGACGGCGCGCCGATCGGTGCCCTCGGTCCGCGCGCGCGGCGGGCGCTTGGCCTGCGCTACGTGCCCGAGGAGCGGCTGCGGCATGGCGCGGTGCCCGAGATGTCGCTCGCCGAGAACACGCTGCTGACCGGCGATGGGCTGCAGGCGCGCGGTTTCATCCGGCCATCGGCGATGCAGTCGTTTGCCGCACGCGTGATTGCGCGCTTCAAGGTCAAGGCGCCTGGCGCTGACACGCGCGCCGGCAGCCTGTCGGGTGGCAACCTGCAGAAGTTCATCGTCGGCCGCGAGATGGAGGCGGTGCCGCGCGTGCTGCTGGTCAATCAGCCGACCTGGGGGGTGGATGTCGGCGCTGCGGCGGCGATCCGCAACGCGCTGATCGCGTTGCGCGCGCAGGGTTGCGCGATCGTCGTGGTGTCGGAGGAACTCGACGAGCTGTTCGAACTCGCGGACCGCCTGTTCGTCATCGCGCAGCGGCGGCTGTCGCCGCCGGTGCGGGTGCACGACATCGGCATCGACGAGATCGGGCGCTGGATGTCCGGCCTGTGGCCGCAGGCGGCGGCGGGGGCGGCGGCATGATCTTGCGCAGGCTGCCGTTCGTGCTGGTGCCGCGCGCCACGCCGTCGCGCATGCTTACCTGGAGCGCGCCGCTGATCGCGCTCGTGCTGACGCTGCTGTCGGGCATGCTGCTGTTCGCGCTGCTGGGCAAGCATCCACTGACGGCGCTGCAGGTGTTCTTCGTCGAACCGCTGCGCAGTGTGCGCGGCATCTCCGAGGTGCTGCTGAAGGCCACCCCGCTGATCTTGTGCGCGGTTGGGCTGGCGTTGTGCTTCCGCGCCAATGTCTGGAACATCGGCGCCGAAGGGCAGCTGATCGCAGGCGCCATCGCTGGCGGCGCAGTGGCGCTGCTGGCGACGCGCGACACGAGCGGCGCGATCGTGATCGCGGTGCTGCTGGCGGCGATCGTCGGCGGTATGGCGTGGGCGGCTGTCACCGCGTTCCTGCGCGACCGCTTCCACGCCAACGAGATCCTGGTGAGTCTGATGCTGGTGTACGTGGCGCAGCTCGGCTTGTCGTACATGGTGCACGGCCCGCTGAAGGACGCCGCCGGCTTCGGCTTTCCGCAGAGCGCGCTGTTCGAGCCGGCGGCGCGGCTACCACGACTGATCGAAGGCACGCGCCTGAACATCGGCTTCCTGCTGGCGCTGGCGGCGGCGGCGGCAGCCTGGCTGCTGCTGGCGCGCGGGCTGATCGGCTTTCAGTTGAAGGTCGCCGGGCTGGCGCCGCTGGCGGCGCGCTATGCCGGCTTCTCGCAACGCCGGCTGCTGTGGGTCGCGCTGCTGGTGTCGGGCGGGCTGGCAGGCCTCGCGGGCGCGGTGGAAGTGGCGGGGCCGATCGGCCAGCTCACGCCCTCGATCTCGCCCGGCTATGGCTTCGCGGCGATCATCGTCGCGTTCGTGGGCCGGCTGCATCCGATCGGCATCGTCGGGGCGTCGATCGTGATGGCGCTGTTCTATATCGGCGGCGAGCTGGCGCAGTCGCGGCTGGGCCTGCCGTCGGCGCTGACCGGTGTGTATCAGGGCCTGCTTCTGTTCTTCCTGCTCGCCTGCGACGCCTTCATCCTGTATCGGCTCCGCTGGCGCGGCGCGGCGCCGGCGACGGTTGGAGCCGGATGATGGATGCGCTCGCGCCCTTGATCGCCGCCACGCTGAATGGCGGCACGCCGCTGCTGCTGGCAGCGCTCGGCATCCTGGTGCACGAGAAGACGGGCGTGGTGAACCTGGGCGTCGAGGGCATGATGCTGGTGGCGGCGATAGTCGGCTTTGCCGCCGTGCACGCGAGCGGCAGCTATGCGCTTGGGTTCGTGGCCGGTGCGCTGGCGGGTGCGCTGCTGGCCGCGTTGTTCGCGTTGTTCGCGCTCGGCCTGCATGCCAACCAGTACGCGGCCGGGCTGGCGCTGGCGCTGTTCGGCGCCGGGTTGTCGGCGTTCATCGGCTTGCCCTATGCGGGGCAGAGCCTGCCGGCGCGCGATGCGGATGGCATTGCGCTGCTGCGCGAGCTGCCCTTCTTCGGCACCGCGCTGTTCTCGCTGCACCCGCTGGTGTACGTCGCTCTGGCAATGACGGGGGGCGTGGCGTGGTTCCTGTTCCGCACGCGCGGCGGTCTCGTGCTGCGCGCGGTGGGCGAGTCGCCGGAATCGGCCCATGCGCTTGGCTATCCGGTGCGCAGCATCCGCCTGGCGGCGCTGCTGTTCGGCGGCGCCTGCGCCGGACTGGGCGGGGCGTTCCTGTCGACCATCTACACGCCGCTGTGGGCCGAAGGCATGACCGCCGGGCGCGGCTGGATCGCGCTCGCGGTGGTGGTGTTCGCCACCTGGCGGCCGGCGCGCGTGGTGGTGGGCGCCTATCTGTTCGGCGGCATGACGATGCTCCAGTTGCACCTGCAGGGCGTGGGCGTGCAGGTGGCGCCGCAACTGATGTCGATGGCACCGTACCTGGCCACCATCGTCGTGCTGGCGCTGATCTCGCGCAACCCGGCGTGGATTCGCCTGAACATGCCGGGCTCGCTGGGCAAGCCGTTCAACCCGAACGCCTAACCGACGGCCGGCGGCGGGTACCCCGCTTCGACCAGCGTCACCAGCGCGTGCAGGGTCTGGTTGACCGGGGCCGGCACGCCGAGTGCCAGGCCGCGGCGCACGATGAAGCCGTTCAACTGCTCGATCTCGCTCGGCTTGCGGCGCGCCACGTCCTGCGCGGTGGAGGAAAGCTGCTGCGGCATGGTGGCCGCGATGCGATCGACGGCAGCGAGCGCCGGCTCTAGCGCGAGCTCGATGCCTTCGGCCGCGGCCACCGCGATCACCTCGCGCACCGCCGCGCGCTGCACGGCGCGCACTTCCGGCAGTGCGGCCAGGCGCGCATACGGTGCCTGCGCCAGCGCCGAGATCGCGTTGTAGGCGCAGTTCAGCAGCAGCTTCGACCACAGCTCGGTCATCACATCGGCGCGGACCGTGACCGCGATGCCGGCGCGAGCGAACAGGGCGACGACGTCGTTCATGCGCGCCGTCAGCGCCGCATCGGCGGCAGCTTGTGTCTAGCGCGGCCCGATCAGCAACTCGCCGCGACCAAGATGGTGCACCGTCCCGGGCGCCGGCATGGCCGCAGCCACGTAGACCACCGCCGGCAGCACCAGCTGCTTGACGTGGTGACTGATCAGCGCGACGTTCTCGACGCCGTTCTGCAGGCTCAGCACCACCGCCTGCGGTGCCAGCAGCGGGGCGAGCTCGCGCGCCGTCGCCTCGGTATCGGTCGACTTCACGCAGAACAGCACCAGGTCTGCCGCCTGCACGGCCTTCATCTCGGTGCTGGCCGCCACGCGGATCGGCTCGACCGTGCCGCCCATGTCCAGCCGCAGGCCGTCGCGCGCAATCGCCTGCACGTGCGCGGCACGGCCGATCAGCGTGACCGCGCAGCCGGCGCGCGCCAGCAACGCGCCATAGAAGCTGCCGACGGCACCGGCGCCGACCACGGCGATCGTTGCAAATCCCTGCACCCGGGCCTCTCCTGGTTGGCTATGCACTGGGGCGGATCGTAGATCGGCCGGGCCGGCACCGCGGCCGTGCGTGCGTGGTGCGCCTCGGTGCGAGGCGAATGCCGGCAACGGCATCGCGTTGTTCCTAGTGTGACGTTGCGCGGCCGGCGCGGCGGCGATGCGTAGAATTTGCGCCTTTCCTGAAGGACGTTCATGCACATCACTCGTCTGCTCGCGGCCGCATCGATCGCCGTGTTCGCGGTGGCCTGCAGCAAGCAGGAAGCGCCCGCGCCCAAGGCCGAGCCGAAGAAGGAAGAGGCGAAGAAGGCCGAGCCCGCGAAGATCGGCTTCGTCTACGTGAGCCCGGTCGGAGATGCCGGCTGGACCTCGCAGCACCACGCCGGCCGCGACGAGATGCAAAAGGCCCTCGGCGACAAGGTGACAACGAGCTTCGTCGAGAAGGTGCCCGAGGGCGCCGATGCCGAGCGCGTGATCCGCGACCTCGCGCAGCAGGGACACCAGCTCATCTTCACCACCAGCTTCGGCTTCATGAACCCGACGCTGAAGGTGGCCGAGGAGTTTCCGAACGTGAAGTTCGAGCATGCCACCGGCTACAAGACGGCGCCCAACATGGCCGTCTACAACGTCCGCTTCTACGAGGGCCGCTACCTGGCCGGCATGATTGCCGGCAAGAGCAGCAAGACCAACACGCTGGGCTACGTCGCCGCGTTCCCGATTCCCGAGGTGCTCCAGGGCATCAATGCGTTCACGCTCGGCGCGCGCGCGGTCAATCCGAAGGCGCAGGTGCGTGTCGTGTGGGTCAACAGCTGGTACGACCCGGGCAGGGAGCGCGATGCCGCCAATGCGCTGATCGGGCAGGGGGCGGACGTCGTCACCCACCACACCGACTCCACCGCCGTGGTCGCCACCGCCGAGGAGAAGGGCAAGATGGCGGTGGCCTATCACTCGGACATGAGCAAGTTCGGACCCAAGGCGCAGCTGGCCGCAGTCACCCATCACTGGGGCGCCTACTACACCAAGCGCACGCAGGCGATGCTCGACGGCAAGTGGACCAGCGGCAGCGTCTGGATGGGCATGGCCGATGGCGCCATCAAGCTCGAAGGAATCAACGCCTCGGTGCCGAAGGACGTCGTCGATCTGGTGACCGCCAAGGGCGAGGAGATCCGCGGCGGCAAGTTCCATCCGTTCAGCGGCCCGGTCAAGACCAACGAAGGCAAGGAAGTGCTGGCCAAGGATGCGGTGATGACCGACGAGCAGCTCGGCCAGATGAACTTCTACGTCGAGGGCGTGGTCGGCAAGGTGCCGGCCGGCAAATAGCGGGCGTTTCGCATGTACGCGCGGCTTTGCCGCGCACGTGCATGCGAAGCGATTCGAACAGAGGGGCTTCGCTCGGGAGCGGCCGTGCGCTGCGCCCCTTTTCAACGGCAACGAACGGGCGACGCTGTCGCCCGTTGCCATTTACCTTCCCGGGTTCATGACCGTCGCGCTGCGTGCCTCGCTGCTGGATTTCACGGCCGACCCGGTGCACTCGACGGCCGCCGTGCGCTGGATCGACGACGGGCTGCTGGTGATGGCGGGTGGGCGTATCGTTGCGCGTGGCGACCATGCGGCGCTGGCACCGACGCTGGCACCCGAGGTGGCGGTGCAGGACCTGCGAGGCTGCATCGTGACGCCGGGCTTCATCGACGCCCACCTGCACCTGCCGCAGATCGACGTCATCGCCTCGCCCGCCGCCGGGCTGCTGCAGTGGCTCGAGCGGCATACGTTTCCGGCCGAAGCGGCGTTTGCCGATCCGGCGGTGTGCGCCGAGGCGGCGCGCTTCTTCCTCGACGAACTGGCCCGCCAGGGCACCACCAGCGCTTGCGTGTTCGGCACCGTGCATGCGCAGTCGGTCGAGGCGCTGTTCGCGCAGGCGCTGGCGCGCGATCTGCGCCTGGTGGCCGGCAAGTGCCTGATGGACGTGCATGCGCCCGCCAACCTGCGCGACAGCGCCGAGGGTGGCGTGCAGCTCAGTGCCGATCTGGCCGCGCGCTGGCACGGCCGCGGGCGCCTCGGCTACGCGATCACCCCGCGCTTCGCCGCGACCTCCTCGCGCCGGCAGTTGCAGCTCGCCGGCGAACTGGCGCGCGCGCAGCCCGGGCTCTACATCCAGAGCCACGTGGCCGAGAACCTCGATGAAGTGCGCTGGGTCGCCGAGCTGTTTCCCGAGGCGCGTTCCTACCTCGACGTCTACGATCGGCACGGGCTGTTGCGTGAGCGCGCGCTCTACGCGCACTGCATCCACCTCGATGCGGCGGACCGCCGGCGCATGGCGGACAGCGGCGCGGTCGCCGTGGTGTGCCCGACCTCCAACTTGTTCCTTGGCAGCGGCCTGTTCGACTTCGACGCTGCGCTGAGCGCGGGCATCGCGCTGACGCTCGGCACCGATGTCGGCGGCGGGCAGTCGTTCTCGATGTTCTCGGCGATGCGCTCGGCGCATGAGATCGCCCGCCTGCGCGGGCAGGCGGTGGGGGCGCTGTCGTTGTGGCATTGGGCCACGCGTGGGGCAGCCCAGGTACTCGGCTGGGGCGGTGCGGTCGGCGCGCTGGAACCGGGCCACGAGGCCGACGTGATCGTGCTCGACCCGGCTGCCACGCCGCTGCTGGCACGCCGCACCCGGCACCTGCGGCAGCGTGAGACCATCGAGGAACTGCTGTTCGCGCTGCTGGTCCTTGCCGATGACCGGGCCGTGCGCCAGACCTATGTCGCCGGCCGGCCCGCCAAGCCGGCGGGTGGCACTTCCACGCAAATGTCAGGGATACCCGCATGACCTTGTCGCATCTGTTTTCGCAGGCTGGCCGCATGACGCTGCGCGACTGGCGTGCCGGCGAGCTGCGGCTGCTGGCCGGCGCGCTGGTGATCGCGGTGGCCGCGGTCACCAGCGTCGGTTTCTTCGTCGACCGCATCCGCCTCGGGCTGGAGCGCGATGCGCGGCAACTGCTCGGCGCCGATCTGGTGATCAGTTCGGACGCGCCGATCGGCCCGCCGCTGCGGCAGGGGGCGGGTCTGCAGTTCGCCGAGACCGTGACGTTTCCCAGCATGGCGCTGAATGCCGCCAACACCGAATTCACCGCGCTCGCCGCGGTGAAGGCCGTCAGCGACGGCTATCCGCTGCGGGGCACGTTGCGCACGAGGACGGCGCGTGATGGCGCCGATGCGCCGGCCGGCGGCGTGCCGACCCCTGGCAGTGTCTGGGTCGATCCGCAGGCGCTGCAGGCGCTGCGCGCCGAGCTGGGCCAGCCGCTCAAGCTGGGCGAGAAGACATTCGTTATCGAGCGCGTGATCGCGGTCGAGCCCGATCGCGGCACGCAGTTCATCAACTTCGCACCGCGCGTGATGCTCAATCTCGCCGACCTGGCGGCGACCGAGCTGATCCAGCCGGGCAGTCGCGTCACCTATCGGTTGCTGGTGGCCGGCGAGACCCCGGCGGTACGTGCCTACCAGCAGGCGGTGAGCGCGCAACTGAGTCGCGGGCAGGCGATCGACACGCTCGAAGGCGGCCGCCCCGAGATGCAGCGGACCGTGGAGCGCGCCGAGCGTTTCCTCGCGCTGGTTGCGCTGCTGGCGGCCATGGTGGCGGCCGTCGCGGTGGCGACCTCGGCGCGTCGCTTCTCGCTGCGCCATCTCGACTCGTGCGCGATGATGCGCTGCCTCGGGCTGGCACAGGGCGACATCTTTCGGTTGTTCGCGCTGGAGTTCCTGTTTGTGGGGCTGGCGGCCTGCGCGGTCGGCATGGCACTGGGCTTCGCCTTCCACTTCATCCTGCTGGAGCTGCTGGGCTCGCTGATCCGTACCGCGCTGCCGCTGCCCTCGGCACTGCCGGCAGTGCAGGGCTTCGCCGCGGGGCTGGTGCTGCTGCTCGGCTTCGCCCTGCCGCCGCTGGCGCAGCTGCGACGGGTGCCGCCGCTGCGCGTGCTGCGCAAGGATCTCGGCGCGCCGAGCGGGCGTGCCGCGCTCGGCTACGGCTTCGGCTTCGTCGGTTTCCTCGCGCTGCTGCTGTGGTCGGCCAACGACCTGCGCGTCGGTGCGCTCACCGCGGGTGGCTTCGCGGCTGGCCTGCTGTTCTTCGCGCTGGTGGCATTCGGCGTGCTGGCGCTGCTGTCGCCGTTGCGCGCGATGACCGGCCGGCTCGGCATCTCGTGGCGTTTCGCGGTGGCGGCGGTGCTGCGGCGGCCGACCGCCACCGTGGTGCAACTGGTGTCGCTCGCGGTCGGCCTGATGGCGCTGCTGCTGCTGACGGTCACGCGCACCGATCTGGTCAGCGCGTGGCGCGCGGCGGCACCGCCCGATGCGCCCAACCGCTTCGTCATCAACATTCAGCCCGAGCAGGTCGGCGCGATCGAGCGGCGGCTGAGCGAGGCCAGCGTCCCCGACGCCACGCTGTACCCGATGGTGCGCGGCCGGCTGATCGCGAAGAACGGCGCGGCCATCGCGCCGGACGACTTCGCCAGCGAACGCGCGCAACGGCTGGTCGACCGCGAGTTCAACCTGTCGTACACGACCGAGGCGCCCGGGCACAACAAGATCGTCGGCGGCGCCTGGTTCGCCGACGGCAGCGCAGAGCTGTCGATCGAGGAGGGGATCGCCAAGACCCTTGGCATCGCGCTTGGCGACGAGATGACCTTCGACATCGCTGGGCAGCAGGTCACCGCGCGCGCCACCTCGCTGCGCAAGGTGGCGAACTGGGACAGCGTGCGGCGCCGAAGCTTCTTCGTTGAGCTCATGCCGCCGAGCCTGCTGGCCGATAAGCCGAAGAGCTTCATCACCGCGTTTCACCTGCCCGAGGCGCGCGCCGGCTTCACCACCGAACTGGTGCGCGAGTTCCCGAACCTGACGGTGGTCGACACCAGCGCGGTGTTCCGCCAGGTGCAGGCGGTGCTCGACCAGGTGATCGCCGCGGTGGAGTTCCTGTTCGTGTTCACGCTGGCGGCCGGCGTGCTCGTGCTGTATGCGGCGCTGGCCAGTTCGCGCGACGAGCGCGTGCGCGAGGCGGCGCTGCTGCGTGCGCTCGGTGCCTCGCGCCAGCAGCTGTCGCGCGCGCAGGTAGCCGAGATGGCCTGCCTCGGCGGTCTGGCGGGTCTGCTCGCAGCCATCGGCGCCGCAGCCATCGGCTGGGCGCTGGCGAAGTTCGCCTTCGAGTTCGACTACGTGGTGACGCCCTGGGTGTTCGTGCTGGGCATCGGCGGCGGCGCGTTGTGTGCGCTGGTCGGCGGCTGGATGGGCTTGCGCACGGTGCTGCGCACGCCGCCGCTCACCTCGCTGCGCGATGCCTGAGCGAAACGTGGTTCCGATGAGCAACGTCCCTGACCCGACCGAAGCCGTCGAGCGCGCGGAAGACACGCCATACGCGCGCCTGGGCGGCGACGCGGCGGTGCGCGCGCTGGTCGATCGCTTCTACGACCTGATGGACCTCGAGCCGGGCTATGCCCGGCTGCGCGCCGTCCACGGCAATGAGCTGACGCACGCGCGCGACAAGCTGTACTGGTTCCTCAGCGGCTGGCTCGGCGGGCCGAACCACTACATCGAGCGCTTCGGCCATCCGCGGCTACGGGCGCGTCATCTGCCCTTTTCGATTGGGCAGGTCGAACGCGACCAGTGGATGGAGTGCATGAACCAGGCGCTCGTCGAGCAGGAGGTGGACGAGGATCTGCGGTTGCGGCTGGTGCAGGCGTTCTTCCAGACCGCGGACTGGTTAGTAAACCGAGATTCGTTAGTAGAGAAGTCCTAGCGGAGCACGCGGGCGATGTGCTTTCTTTGTCTCTTTGAGACGAGTAGCGGGTGGGGGCCAACGGGGAGGATGCCGCCTGTGGCCCGGCTGGCTCGCAGCGCGCTGCGACCGCGTTGGCGAAGCCCCACACGCGTGACCAGGTGACCGTCGAAGATCAGGATCCCGCCGTCGTACATGGCATATCGCCCCAGGCCGCAGCCTGGGGCTTTTTTTTGCGTTCGCTTTTTCGTTCATGACCAAACCTCGAAAAGAATGCGGCTACCGCTCGAGAACAGACCAAGTGCCGAGTCGTTTCGATGAGGCGACCGCATGCCATGAAGGTACAACTCGCAAGAACCTGTCACCCGGAGTTGGTTCGGCTGCGAGGCCTTCCGGCTCTCGACGTTTTGCTATTGCTCGCGGAACACACCAAGGTCGACCGGGACTTCAAGCCCACCAGGGCCAAGTCCACCCAACGGCTGTACGTCCGTGCGGCAGGGGCCGAATGGGAACTGCTCGTCAACGGCCCCAAGTTCTACGACACACGAGCCCGTAAAGGAGGAGGCGGAGCAGTCGACCTCGTGATGCATCTGTGGCGGGTGCCGTTCAAGAAGGCCATGGCCACTCTGCGGGCGGCCGGGGCATGAGGCTTCTCTTGGCAAAGGCAGATTTCGTCTTCGGCGCGCGTGCCCGGCCGGGATTCCCGCTCATCCTCAACGACCACATGGAGCCGGCCCAGCCGTTCCACGCCTACCTGCGTCATCGACTCCTGGAGCAAGGTAAACCGCTCGACGTCAAGACGTGGGAAGCCTACGGACGTCGCCTCTGGGACTTCGCCCGCTTCCTTCACGCCAATCGTCTTGATTGGGACCAGCCGTTCGATTCGCATGGCCAGAGCGTCGTGCGCAACTATCGCGACTGGCAAGCCCAAGACCTGAAGCTCGATCCCACCACAGTCAACGATCGCCTCGAGGTCGTCACAGGGATGTATCGGTGGGCGTTGGAGCGTCGGATGATCGAGCGCCTGCCCTTCGCCTACTCAGATGTGACGGTGCACGGCATCGAGCACGACCTCGCGCATGTCACGGGTGGGCGGCAGGTGTTCGGTCAGCCGGACGTTCTCCTTAACGAGTGGGAGAAGGAGCCGGCGTTTCTGACGGCCGAGGAATTGAGAGTGGCACGGAAGTCCATACGTTCCACTTCGCAGCGCCTCCTGTTCGACTTGATGGCGAGGGTTGGTCTGCGATCCGCGGAGGCACGGACGTTCCCGGTGTCTTACGTCTTCGATCCGGCGAGGCGAAGCGCCCTCAAGCCCAACACGCTCATCGACGTTCGGCTGGACCCGAACGACATGGAAATCAAGTTTGGCAAGCCGCGGGTGGTGCACGTTCCCTACAGCCTGATGGAAGAGCTGCATGCCTACTCGCTGTTCGAACGCAATCGCGTCGCCGACTCGGCAGGCAGCGCAAGAGAACTCATCCTGACGACGCACGGTATGCCGTACAGCAAGGAATCGACGGTCAAGGTCATCGGGGACCTGGGGCGCAAGGTGGGCTTCGCGATCCGGCCGCTCATGTTGCGCCACTCCTACGCGGTCCACACCTTGCTTCTGCTGCGCGCGCACCCGGAGATCAAGCTCGAGCCGCTGATGTACGTGCGAGACCGTCTCGGCCACCGAAGCGTTCAGACGACGATGGTCTACCTACGCCAGATCGAGAGGCTGTTGGGGGCCGAGGCGCTGGCCATGATGAGCGAGTTCGACCGGCTCTACGGCGTGACATCCGCGCTGTCCACTGCGGCCCGGTAGAGAAGATGTAGCCGCGCCAATACAAAGCTTCGCGACCGACCATGCCCAGAACGAAGAACTACGAAGCTCCTCAGACCCGTGCCGAGCAGACCCTATCAACTCAGAAGGGCCCGGAGGGTTTCATCCCTACTGCTTCCCCGGAAGTCAAGCGCGCACGCATCGACATGGTGTCCTTGTTAGGCGCAGGCACGCGATTCGCCTTCGGTCAACGCAACATCGACCTCAGCGCTTGGCTAGGGCGCGGAATCGATGCTTGGGTCTTGACGTCACTGGCGTGTTTGAAGGCAGCGTTGCTGTCCGGCGCGCGCGAAACGTCCACCGTCTGCAACCACGGCTCCAAAATGAAGATCTTCTTCGAATTCTTGACGGAGGGAGGACCGGGGACCAAGGCATCTCGGCCGTCTGCCCACGAACTTAGTGCATGTCTACGACTTTGTGGAATGGCTGAAGAAGCGCAGGGAGGCGCTCGGTTGGACGGCACCTACGACACGGAATACGTTATTGTAGAGCCGTACTTTGACATGCACTGGTACCGGGGCGAGCATAGGCTGGGGGCGCTCCAGGCGCAGCGGCGAGAGCCGGCATACAAGTCTTAGCGACGGCGAGCAAGAGCGCTTGGCGCAGGCGATCAAGTCGGACCTTACGATACACGGTGACGCCAAGACTAGCGACGTAGGCACTAAGGCGCTGGGTCGCGCATGCAGGGGGTGAACCTACGCCGCTAAACTCGTCGACGCCCTGCTGCCCGGACGGTAGAATCGAGCACGGCAAAGTAAGGAACAGAAAGATAGAGTGGCCGGCCGGCAAGAGGCGACGCAAGGCGAAGAGAAGGCGGACCTTTTATTGGCCGAGGGTGCCGTTGCAGCAGGCCATGACACGCCGAGACGAGGCGCCTCGGCAAAGTAACGGGGCACCGGCTAAAGGCGGCCATAAGAAAGGCGAGGTTTAAGCGTAAGCTAATGCGATCGGCTGGAGCGGCATGGCCGGGGACGACGGGAGGGGCGGATTGACCTGTGGCGCAAGTCGGGTTGACGCGCGCAGCGCGCCTCGACGGCAAGGGGGACGGCCAACTTGAGGGCAATACGCCGCCGTGCGAGCTAATTACCCTCACTGAATAGTCTGATGAGGCCGCCGCCTTTATGAATGATGGCTACGTCGGGTTAATGCGCCCGAAGGCCGATGGTGGCGAGCCCCCGCAGTCGTTACGATACAAGCTGGCTAATGCGCTATGCACGCACGCCGGTGGGGCACGGACATATGCGGCCACATGGAGATGGCCACCGCCAAGGACCGCTACGTGATGGTTGTCGAGCTGCCATTGGGTACGGTCGAAGAACTGGGCGACTTTAGTCCACAACCCGCCACCCGCCCCCCCCCCCCACCCCCCCCCCCCCCCCCCCCACCCCCCCCCCCGACCCCACCCCCCCCCCCCCCCCCCCACCCCGCCCCCGCTTTTGCTAATGCTGAACTTCATTACCTCGACACGACGTTGGGTTCCATGCGCGCCGGCGACGAGGCGCTTGAGGATCTGCGCGACCGCTATCGGCTTGCCGTTCCATACATTGACGACTTACGCGCGCATGCGGGAGAGGCGCAAGCGCGTACGAGGACCAAGGCTGGTCTGCACCCGTTCTGGCTCCACCAGATGGCGATGAGCCGTCGGGGGCGGGCGGCACGGGCAGATGCCGAGCGGGTCGCTGACGTACCAGGGCCACATGGCCAAACAGGAGATCTCGTTGGCACGTAGCAGTAAGACCCGCCGCGGCGGGAGCTCCGCAAAGACCTCCAGTGGCAGGCATGAAGCGCTGGCCGACGTCGGAGGTAGTGCGCCCATAGTCGCATCGGCCGGAGTGGTCCACGGAGGTCCGACCAAGCGACTTGTAACAGCGGCCGCGGTCAGTCGACACGCGCCTCGAACTGCTGATGGCACAGCCGGTCACGCTTGCCGGGCTTTCTCAGGCCGAGCGCGATGGGGTGATATGCGGCCGCGACAGGCAATGGACATCGATAGCCGCTTTGGCGCTTGTGAACATGGCGTCTAAGCCAAGAACAATCCCCTACGCTATTTGCACGGCGGCGGTGCGCCGGGGAGGGCGGGCCGCGCGCGAACCGCCGCCGACCGGCCCCCGTATGAGGGCCAGAGCGACCTTGTACGCTATGCGGAGCCGCCCACCCGGCACTCGAACTCGCATGCGGCGCACACCGCTTATCCGGTAGATACGGACGCATCTAAAGACCTTGAACCGCGCTTCTGGCTACAACGACGACGAGGGCGGGCCTTCGGGTCGCACGGGCAAGACGCTTGTGATCCCACGCTCGGTGCAGCGAGCCCTATTTGCACACTGCGAGGCTCTCGTTGGCGAAGCTGAGGATCTGTTGTGCCGCCGGGACGCCGGTGGGATCACCGCTCACTCTTACCAGCTGACCGCGGTGCGCGACGCCATCCTCTATCTGGTTCAGATCACGTCGGGAATGCGCAACTGCGAGAGCACGGGCATCACTGACGGTTGCTGGCGAACGGAAGTCAAAGGGGGAGTCAGCTTCCACTGGGTGCGCACTCGAGAAATCAAGACGGGACGAGGCGACGTGGACTTTCTCGTGCCACCCCAGGCGATCGATGCACTTAGAGTCCTGCGGCGCTACGCGGAGCCGCTTCAGACGCGTCTTGCAGAAGAAGGCAGATGGCTTGAGGATCAACTTCGGAGAGGCTCTTCCGTGGATGAACTGCTCGCGAACGGCATGACCGTTGCCGTGGCCGTGCAGCGCCTGAAGCGTGTCCGCGAGATCGGACGATGCCTATTCTTGACTGTCCGCGCCGGAACGTCTGATCATCTTGGCACAGGCTCCTGCGTAGATGTGTTGAGTGTAGGGGCGAGCGCCTTCCAACTTAGGAGGCTTGCCCGCGCCGCCGGAACGAATTGGAGGCTCGCCAACCACCAGTGTCGTCGCACATTCGCCTACAACGTGGCGAACTCACGGCTCGGGCGCATAGGTCTCGTGTTCCTGAAGTGGCAGCTCAAGCACGCGTCGCTATCGTGGACCCAACTCTATGCGGCGAACCCGTACCAAGACCATGCCCTGTACCGTGAGTTCGAGGAAGAGATGGTGGAGGCGCGCCTCGGACTGCTTGAAGGTTGGGCCAGGCCTGACGCGCCGCTGAGCGGAGGCGCCGGCAAGAAGCTCATGCAGACCCGCGCCATGCCGGCGCGCGACCTAGAGCAGCTGCTGCGCCTCACGGCGGAGTCGGTCGAACTGCGCAGCACCGGGCATGCCTGGTGCATTAGCGGCGCACGTGTCTGCCATGGCCAAGGGGTCTACGACCCGACGATGTGCGGCGGATGCTCCCAGGCTGTCATCGACAGTGATCAGGCCTCAACCTGGCAGATGATCCACCTCGAAAACTTGCGACTCGCAGCCATCACGGACTGCGGGCCGGCGGTGGCGCAGAAGGCCCAGCGTGCAGTCGAACGCTCCACGGAGGTCCTGACGGACCTCGGAGTGCCACTGCCCACCCGGGAGTAAGCTGATGCCTACGAGAGGGACGGGCAGCTTGAATGAGTAAGCGCGCCGTGCGTGGGCAGGAGAAGGGCGCGAAGCCGGCCCCGGAGACGCCCCGCCCGCGAAACCGCCAGAAGACGAGCGAGGACCTGGAGGCTGCCGTGCTGCGGGTCACGAGCAGTGGCCTGAAGCTCAGCATCACCGCAGTCGCCGCAGAGGTCGGCGTGACACCTGGCCTCATCCACAACACCTACCCCGACATCGCCGAACAGATCCGCAAGAGAGTCGGAAAGTCCACACGCCAACAGCGCGATGAGAAAGCGGCCGATCTGGCGGAGGTCAAGACGCAACTTCGGGGCTTACGGCAGCAGCTTGAGGTGGCAAACGCCGACATCGCGAGGCTGGCTTCGATCAACGAGACGCTCCGAAGCGAGCTGGCCACCCAGAAGGCCATCGCCAGCGGCAAGGTCGCTGTGCTGCCCCGCCAAAGGGAGTAGACGCCCGAGCCCGAACGAATCACAATCTCCGACGTCGCTCGGCCATTCGCCGGCGGCTCTCCACCAGTCGGCTATTCGCCGCCCTCCCAGGGTGCCTTTTCTGGCTAGCGGGAGCTCCCTTCAGTTTCACGGAGCCCGCTATGGCCCTCAGTCTCAAAGATCGTCGTCTGCGTGCACACGCCCAGCAGGGCGGCTTGTGCTTCTACTGCTGCTTGCCCATTTGCGAGGGAGATGTGCAGTTCTTCCGCCGCCGCTACGGCCTCACGGCGCGCGAAGCGCAGTCGCTGTTGAGCACAGCGGAACACCTGGTCGCGCGCAAGGACGGTGGCACCGACGGCAACTCGAACGTCGTGGCCGCCTGCTGGACCTGCAACCAAGGGCGTCACCAGCGCAAAAACAGAGATCTGAACTGGCAGCAGTTCCAGGAGCTGGTCCAGAAGCGGCTGCGGCAGCGAAAATGGCGCGCCAAGTCGTTGCTTGCAAAGATCTGCTCGAACTCAAAAGACGGTCGCAACCTGCTGGCGTGGAATTTCAAGCACGACATGCAGTGTCCGACCGAACTGAAGTTGACCCCGTTTCGCGGACACCTCATCCTCATGGAGAAGGGAGTCCGAAATGCCGACGACGAAGCCGCCTTACCCGGCGGAGTTCAAGCAACAGATGGTCGAGCTGGTGCGCGCCGGGCGCAGCCCGGCAGAGCTTGGGCGCGAGTTCAAATGCAGCGCGCAGAGCATCTCGACGTGGGTGGCGCGCGATGCGGCTGACAAGCGCGCGCCACAGCGCCAGCGAACCCGCGAGCGCGACGTGCTCAGCAGCGTCGAGCGCGAAGAGCTGGCGCGGCTGCGCCGCGAGAACCGGCAATTGAAGGCGGAGCGCGACATCCTGGCAAAGGCTACGGCCTGGTTCGCCGGCAAGGACGGCAAGACGTCCATCGGGTCTACGAACTCGTGAACGCGAACCAGGCCAACCTCCCGGTCAGAACGATGTGCCGCGTGCTGCACGTGTCGGCCAGCGGCTACTACGACTGGCTCGAACGCGCGCCCAGCGCACGCTCGATCGACGACGCGGTGCTCGTCGAGCGCATTCGCCAGATCCACGCCGACTCCGACGCCACCTACGGCCGGCCACGCGTGCGCAAGGAACTGCGCGCCCAAGGGCGTGTGGTCAACGCCAAGCGCATCGCGCGGCTGATGCGCGCGCATCGCATCCGCGGTGTCAGCCGGCGCCGCGGCTTCGTCGTCACGACCCGGCGCGACAAGACGCAGGACAAAGCCCCCGACTTGGTGCAACGCTGCTTCGAAGCCGACGGCCCCGACAAGCTGTGGGTGGCCGATATGACCTACGTGCCCACTTGGGCCGGCTTCATCTACCTGGCCGTGGTGCTCGATGCCTGGAGCCGGCGCGTGGTGGGTTGGTCTATCGGGCACGACATGACGGCCGAGCTGGTGCTCAGCGCCTTGAACATGGCGCTGCAGCAACGCAAGCCCCGCAGCGTGATCCACCACAGCGATCAGGGCAGCCAGTACACGAGCCTGGCGTTCGGCAAGCGCTGCAAGGAGATGGGCGTCAAGCCTTCGATGGGCTCGGTGGGCGATGCCTACGACAACGCGATGGCCGAGAGCTTCTTCGCCACGCTCGAGTGCGAGCTGATCGACCGGCGCAGCTGGCCGACCAAGGCCGAGGCGCGCATGGCGCTGTTCACCTGGATCGAAGCTTGGTACAACCCGCGGCGGCGCCACAGCGCGCTGGACTACGACTCGCCGATCGACTTCGAGACGCGGCATCCGCTGCAAGCGCGCCAACGTCAGACCATTGAACACGGGTTACCCACCGTCGGCGCCTGCGTGGCATGCGCCACGCCGCCGGTGGATAACCCTGCACCCGTGCTGATCGAAAGGACTGAAGACCTCAGCACGTAACCGTCCGTGGAACGGGGACAAGTCCAAGTCCAATCCGCTGCGGAAGCCGGCCTTGGCGGTCTACTGCGACAGGCGGCTCACGGCGGCTTCGGCCTCGACCCGTTCGCTCAACAACTGGCTGCGGAACTGCGATCTCAGCTGCGTGATGCGGCTGTCGCTTTGCGCAATGGCGGCCTCGAGCGCCTGCAGCGTGGCTTCCTGTGCCTTGAGATCCTGCTCGCGCTCGATCAGCTCGCGTCGCTTGTCGTTGGCCATCAGCTCGCCGACAAACCCCTCGCTGTGCAGCTTGGTGAAGCTCTCCGCGCTCTGGCGGTAGCTGGGCAGGGTGGCGGCGAGCTTTTCACGCACCTGCTGGGCGGCGGCGCGGTCATGGCGAGCGCGGGCGGCGGTCTGGTCTTCCTGGGCGATGGCGTCGGCCAGCGCCTGGCGGCGGGCGGTGAACTGCTGGCTGACATTCCAGCCGATCTGGAGCACGGCGTCCAGCGTTGCAACGCCGCTCGATGCTGCCTCGCAGGACGGCCGCTTTGGGCCGTGTCGCTGATCGCGCTGTTCGACCCTGAGCTGCCACACAAGGTCGTGCAGACCGGCCATTCGCGAGGGCTCGTGCCAAGCCTGGGTCTCAGAGCGGCCCCAACGTGTCACTCTTGTGCAAGTCGCTCACGCAATGCGGGCAGCCTGCTGCGACCGACCGGCAGTTCGCGCCCGTTCTCGAGTTCGAGCCAGCTGCGACTGCCGCGCACGCTGTGCAGCGTCTTCACGACCGCCAGGTTCACGATCCATGTGCGGTGGCAGCGAAGGAAGCTCGGCGGCAGCAGCGGCAGCAAACGCTCCAGCGGCTTGGCGTGCAGTTCGGTACGCCCGCCTTCGAGGTGCAGCTCGCTGCCTTCGGGCACGGCGGCGATGCACGTCACCTTGTCGATGTCCACCAGTGCGACCCCACGTGCCCGCCAGACGGCCACGCGCCGAAGCGCGCGGGCACCGGGCACGGGTGCGCCCTGCAGTCGCTGCAAGGCCAGCTCCAGCCGGTCCCGGCCGAAGGGCTTGGGCACGAAGTCCAGCACGCCGAGCTCGAAGGCCTCGAGCGCGCGTTCGCCGTGGCCGGACACGACGACGACATGCATCGCTGCCGCCGCAGCTTCTTGCAGCAGCCCGAAGCCATCGTGACCGGCGACATTCAAGTCCAGCAGCAGGCCATCGAAGCTGCAGTCGCGCAATTGTTCGCGCGCCTCGGCCAGGCTGCCCACCGCCACGGCGGAGAAGGAAGGCCCGAGGATCTCGCGGCACAGGCGCTGCAGGCGCTGGCGCAGCAGCGGCTCGTCTTCGACGATCAGCAGCTTCATGGTTGCGGGATGCTGAAGCGATCGAGCCAGACTGCCTCGTCCAGTGGCCCGCTCTCGAAGGACCAGTCGGCGCCGAACGCGCCGGCCAGGCTCTCGCGCACGAAGCGCTGGCCCTGGCCGCCACCGCCTTCGCGTCCGGCGCCCCGCGGCGAGCGCAGCTCGATGTGCCAGCGGTTGCCGACGCCGGCGGCGACATGCAGCGCGAAAGCCGGCGCGTCGGCGCGCACGCCACCGTGCGTGATGGCGTTCTCGACCAGCGTGTGCAGCACACCCGGGGGCAGCCGCACTTCGTCGGTGGGTCCTTCGACGCGCAAGGGCAACGGCATCTCACGCGCCATCTCGATGAGATCCAGCTGCGTGCGCACCAGCTCCAGCTCTTCGCGCAGGGACACCAGGGCCTTCTGTGACAGCGCGCGCAGCAGGTTGAGCTGGTCGGCCAGACGTTCCACCAGCCGGCTGGCATTGGCCGGCCGCTGCTCGATCAGCTCCTGCAGCACGGCCAAGGTGTTCATCAGGCCGTGCGGCTGCATGCTGGTGCGCAGCAACTGGGCTTGCAGCGCTTGCCGCTGCCCGGCCATGGCAAGCGCCTGCGCCTGCTGCTCGTGTGCGTGGTCCAGCATGAGCAGGATCATGACCAGGGCGAGCGTCACGGTGTACAGGCCGTCCAGGAAAGCGGTGGGGTCGAGCCACATCCAGGCGAAGGCCAGGGACAGCAGCGTCAGAAGTGCAGGCACCGGCGCGTTCGGCTCACGGCGCGCGCGCCAGGCAAGGGCCAGCGCGGCGCTCAGCCCGGCCAGGTGGAGAAACCAGGATGCCACGTCATACCCGGCGGTCGGTACCGCGACGGCCACCACCAGCAGCAGTGCAACTCCCCAGGTGCCCAGCCAAGCGGCCGCACGCTTCGGCCAGCCCCATCGCAGGGCCAGGGACAAGGGCAGGAGCCAGGCGGCGAACAGCGTGCTGGCCAGGATGATCTGCATGCGCAGGGCGTGCCAAGGGTAGGCGTAACCCCAGAGATCGCGTGCACTCTCTGCCAGCGGCAGCAGCAGGCCCACGGCGCCCAGCGCGATCAGGCTCCAGCGATGGGCCTGCTGCCTCGGCCGGCTGCGGTCGGTGGACGCCTGGCCGAGTCGCAGGAAGTAGAACCAGGCCAGCGCCAAGCCACCACAGGCCAGCCCGACGACCAACCAGCGCGCGAAGCGCTGGCGCGGCATGGCCTCGAGCCGCATCGGCTGCACCCCGGCATGCGACTGGGCAACCTGCCCGACGCGGAGGTGATGGCTGGAGCCCAGCAGCCGCAGTTCGTGCGTGCCGGCGGCAAGTGGCGGAAGCGCCACCCAACGATCGATGTCACCCGGCACTTCATCTGCGGCCGTGCCTCCGGGCCGGCCACTGCGCAGCACCAACTGCCCATTGCAGAACAGCTCCGCGGCGCCGCGCAGCGCCACGCGCAGCACGAGGGCTTGTTCGCCCTGCGCGAGCTTCAGCTGCCAGCGCAACTCGTAGGGCCCGGGCCAGGTGGTCAGCACGGCCCTGTCGAAGGGCGCCCATTCGCCCGACACCTGACGCATCTGCCCGTCTTTCACCCTGACGCCGGGCACCGCGGCGTCGCCGGGCGCGTACAGCCAGGTCAGGCTGAACAGCACGAGAGCGACGCCCCAGGCGAAGGCGCTTGAACGACGTGACATGCTGCCGATGGTAGTGAACGGAATGCCGTGGGCGGAGACATTGAGCGCCCGCGGGGAGCCGTTGGGCCGTCAGCCGCCCGCCTGCGCGCGAACCGGGTGGCATCGTGCGCACTTCGGCAAACCTGGAGTGAGTGTCCCGTGAGTTCGGTGAAGACGGTGTTGCGCGTTGGCCTGACCACCATCGGCTTTCTCGTCGCGTGGGTGGCGGTGGTCTTCCTGGGCACCTCAGAGGGCTGGTGGAAACAGCCGCTGGCGCCTCGCGGCGACAGCGCTGCCTTCATGAGCGTCGCCAGCCGAACCATCGACAGCAGTCTGGCGGGCAACGCCGTGATGGCCCTGATCAGCAACGGCACGGTCCAAGGCGTGCATGCGACGTCCGTCGGTTCGGCGGTGAATGCCGACACCGTCTTCCAGACCGCTTCCCTCAGCAAGTGGATCACGGCCTGGGGTGTGATGGCTCTCGTCGAAGAAGGCAGGGTCGACCTCGATGCACCGGTGAGTCGCTACCTGAAGCGGTGGACCTTGCCCCCCAGCGCGTTCGACAACGACCAGGTCACCGTCCGGCGCTTGCTGAGCCACACCGCCGGGCTGACCGACGGCCTGGGCTACGCCGGCTTCGCACCTGGCACGCCGGTGCAGTCGCTCGAAGCCTCGCTCACGCAGACCGCTGATGTCTCGCCGGGAGCCAGCGGCAAGGTCGCGGTCGGGATCGAGCCGGGCAGCGCGTGGCGCTACTCGGGCGGCGGCTACGCCGTGCTGCAACTGCTGATCGAAGACGTGAGCGGCGAGCCGTTCGAGGCCTACATGCAGCGCGTCGTGTTCCAGCCGCTGGGCATGGTGCACTCGACCTACCACTGGTCGCCCGCGCAGGGCACGACCTTGGCGACGTTCTACGGCAAGGACGCACAGCCCGCGACACACTTCCGCTTCTCGGCGGTGGCGGCAGCCTCGCTGTACACCTCGGTGTCGGACCTCACGCGCTTCCTGCAGGCCCAGGTGCCCGGCAAGGCGGGCGAGCCCGTCGGGCGCGGCGTGCTGGGCGCGGCCACCGTCGCACGGATGTGGCAGCCGACGGGCTCGCTGTACGGACAGGCGATCTGGGGCCTGGGCGCGATGCTATATGCCGACAACCGCGCTGGCGGCTTCGTCATCGGCCACGACGGAAGCAACGAGCCTGCCATCAACACCGCGGCGCGTCTGAACCCGGCCACCGGCAACGGCATCGTGATCCTCGAAACCGGCAACCCACTGCTGGCCACACGCCTGGCTGGCGAGTGGGTGTACTGGGAAGCGGGCCGGGTCGACTTCCTCTCCTTCAAGCTCGCGATGCCTGGCATGCTCCGCTGGGTAGGGTGGGGCTGTTTGACGATCATGGTCCTGGTGCCCAGCATGGCTTGGGTGATGCGGCACCGGCGCCGAAGTCCCGGCTGATTGTCCGCATGACAGTTCGCCTCCCAGCCGTGACGCCGTGACTGACGCATGTGCTCTGCGATTCGACTCCCCCTTGAGTTCGACAGCACCCGAGGAAAGTCAGCTCTTTGGCGTGGCCTCGACCGACGGCTCCTGGCCGGACGCTGAAGTTCATAGAGCCGCCCAAAGCCGACTTTGCAGGACATCAAGCGTCCGGGCGTTCGGTCTTGACGCGCCTCGCGCAGAGCAGCGAGTTGTCCTCAAGACAACTGCCGATTCCAGCCTCAAGGTGGTTACGCAACCTTTCGATCCGATCATTTGGCGGGTCGCACGGAGTGCGATCGCCGAAGCAGGCGGAGGCACGCAAGCGTGCCTCGTTTGGCCGCCAAAAAGTGTTAGTTGCAACAGCGTCAGCAAAACCAACGCTTCAGAGCGGCCTAACTGTTAGTCGTATTCAGAAGGCCTGGATGCGCAACCAGCCGGGCTAGGCGCAGCCGCGACACACCGGCCCGGCACGCGGCGCGGGTGGAGCGTGACGGCCAACCCCGCAGCCAGCCCGTCGCAGACGGCAAGGGCCGGGCGTTATCGGCCCGGCCGCGGAAAACTTGATGCCATCCCTGGGTGCTGTCGTCTGTCCGGCGCCTGTGGTCTGCTTGCGGTCACGCCCCGCACCGGGTCGGCATCGAGGCCGCCGGTCGGGCGCGGCCCCCGGGGGTTTCGTGACAATGCTTTCCGAGCTGTTCGATGACGACCATCTCGCGGTCCTCGACGACCCGTCGGATGCGCTCGCGCCCGAGGCCGGCAGCGTGTTCGGGGGTGAGCATCGTTTGGCACTGTGCCGGCAACTCGTGGTGGATCACCGCATCGATGCGTCGATCGCGCGCTCACTCAGCGATGCGCTGGCGGTCGAACCGGCAACCAGCCCGTGGCCGGACGGCGGTGCCGTGGTCGCGCTGGCCGAGCGTGTCGCCGCCCGCTATCCGCTCGACCGCAGCGCAGCGCTGTGCCTGGCGGTGGCGGTGACGCGGCGGCTGGGTCACTCCGGGTTCCGCCCGGTGTCGCTCGACTGACGCGAGGCAACTCAGCGGTCGGTGTCCGCCTCGGGTTGGCGCAGCTGGATCACGTTTCCTTCGGGATCGTGACCATCGCAATGGCGCAGTCCGCGCCAGGTCCACTCGCTCGCTGCCGGGTCAAGCAACCCGCCGCCGACCGCGGCCCGCTGACGCGCACGCTGCAGGTCGGTGACGGTGAAGCAGGGCTTGATGGCGCCGTCCTCGCGCCGTTCGGGCGGCACGGCGATCTCGAACGTGCTGGCGATGGCCGCCGGGATCGCGTGCACCACCAGTTCCACGCCGGCACCTTCGAGCAGGATGAACGCGTCGTCAAGCTCGGTCACGCGCAGCCCGGCCACGTCCTCGTAGAAGCGTGCAACGCGGGTCGGATCCTTGGCGTAGACGACGAGCGCGGCGGCGGCGCGGGTCATCCGCTACCCCGTGGCGCTACTCGCGCTCGCCGCCGAAGATGCCCAGCAGCGACAGCAGGCTCTGGAAGACGTTGAAGATGTCCAGGTAAAGCGCGAGCGTGGCCGACACGTAGTTGGTCTCGCCGCCGGTGACGATCTGGTTGATGTCGTACAGCATGTAGGCGGAGAAGATCGCCAGGCACAGCACGAGGATCGTCAGCGTCAGCGCCGGGACCTGCAGGAACGCGGCGGCGATGGCGCCGATCACCACAACCAGGGCGCCGACGAACAGGAACTTGCCCATCGCCGACAGGTCGCGCCGGATCACGGTGCCCAGCGTGGCCATCGCGGCGAAGATGATCGCGGTGCCGCCGAAGGCCATCATCACGAGGTCGCCTCCGTTCTTCAGGCCGAGCACCGCACCCACCAGGCGCGACAGCATTAGCCCCATGAAGAACGTGAACGCCAGCAGCAGGGCGACACCCAGGCTGCTGTTCTTGTTGCGCTCGATCGCCCACAGGAAGGCGAAGGCCCCGCCGAAGAACACCAGCAGGCTGAGCCAGATGCGGCCGGCGAACAGCGCATTGAAGCCGGTGGCGATGCCGACCCAGGTGCCGGCCACGGTGGGGATCAGCGACAGCGCCAGCAGCGCGTAGGTATTGCGCAATACGCGGTGGCGTTCGCCGGCGGCCAGGTCGCCGTAGGGGGCGGTGCGAAGCGACTCGTTCATGCGGTCCTCAGGCTGATGGGTTCGAGGGCGCGAGCTTACCGGCCTGCGTCCTGACTGGCTGGGTCAGGCACCGCGGCTCCGATTGCGCCCGGATGCGCCACTCAGGCGGCGGCCGGCACCGCGCCGGTCGGCACCTTGGCCTGGTCGCGCGCCAGTTCCTCGCGGGTGGTGATCTTGCGGAACCAGATCGTCACCGCGCTCGACGTGAGCACGATGAACAGCGAGTAGAGCACCGGGATCAGCAGCACCTGCTGCTGCATCTCGCCCTTGAAGGTGAGAAGGACGATAAGCACCGCGAGCGGGCCGTTCTGGATGCCGGTTTCGAGGGCGATGGTGCGGCTGCGGCGCGGGTCCTGCCTAAACAGGCGGCTCAGGGCGAAACCGAGCAACATGCCGATGATGCCCAGTCCGATCGAGGCGAAGTACACGGCGAGCGGCGTGGTGGCGAGCAGCTGATGGTTGCGCGGCACCCAGGTCAGCACCAGGAACAGGATCACGACGACACCAAGGAAGCCACCGATCAGCTCGATCGTGGCGCCCACGTTCGGATTCCACTTGCGCAGCAGCATGCCGATCAGGGTCGGCACGATCAGCACCACCAGCACCTGCGCGACGTTGGCGGCCGGCACGCTGTACTCGGACGGCAGGCCCTTCATCTGGGAGTAGAACTCCAGCAGCAGCGGCACCATCGCCACCGCGGCCAGCGTCGAGCAGATGGTCATCATGATCGACAGCGCGAGCGTGCCCTTGCTGAAGTAGGTGAAGATGTTCGACGTGGTGCCGCCCGGCATGCAGCCCATCAGGATCAGGCCGATCGCCAGGGCCGGCGGCAGGCCGAGCGCGACTGCGAGCAGGTAGCCGAGGAACGGCATGATCCCGTACTGGCACACGAGGCCGACCAGGATCCCTTGCGGCTTCCTGAAGGCGATGCGGAAGTCCTTGAAGGTGAGCGAGGCGCCCATGCCCAGCATGATGACCATCATCATGATGCCGAGCAGCTTGGTTTCGAGTTCGGTGAGCATTGACGTTCCCGGGGCTTGGGTGTCGTTCCCGCGCCAGCGGGAACCCAGATTTGTCGGCGAGCGAGGCGTTGGTCTTGCCAGTGGATTCCCGCTTGCGCGGGAGTGCCACGGGCTGCGCTCAGGCTACGCGCTTCGTTGCCGCGCTGTACTCTGCCTTCAGATCCTTGCGCAGGATCTTGCCGATCGGGGTCTTGGGCAGTTCCTTGCGGAACTCCACGTTCTTCGGCAGCTTGTAGTCGGTGAGCAGCGTCTTGCAGTGGGCGCGGACCTGCTCTTCGGTCAAACCATCCTGCTGCGGCACGATGTAGGCGCGCACCGCCTCGCCGCTCTTTGCATCGGGCACGCCGATCACGGCGACCTCGAGCACCGCGTCCATCTTGGCGATCGCGTCTTCGACCTCGTTCGGATACACATTGAAGCCGGACACCAGGATCATGTCCTTCTTGCGGTCGACGATACGGAAGTAGCCGTCCTTGTCCATCACCGCCACATCGCCGGTGTAAAGCCAGCCGTCCTTGATCGTCTTGGCCGTCTCGTCCGCACGGTTCCAGTAGCCCTGCATCACCTGCGGCCCGCGCACGATCAACTCGCCTGGTTCGCCCAGCGCCACCATGCGGCCGAGGTCATCGACCAGGTGCACTTCGGTGCCGGGCGCCGGGATGCCGATCGAGTCCGGCTTCTGGGTGCCGCCGATCGGGTTGAAGCACACCACCGGCGAACTTTCGGTCAGGCCGTAGCCCTCGGCGATGCGGGTGCCGGTGATCTGCTGCCAGCGCACGGCCACCGCGTGCTGCAGCGCTGCACCGCCGGCCACCGCCGCCTTCAATTGCTTCGGCGGAAATGCAGTGAACCATTCCTCGTTCATCAGCGCGTTGAACAGCGTGTTGACGCCGCTGACCCAGGTGATCCGGTAGTTGTCGAAGGCGCGCTGCAGGTTGCCGATCGGGCGCGGGCTGGGCACCAGCACGTTGCGCGCGCCGACCGCGTAGAAGCACAGCAGATTGAAGGTGAAGGCGAAGATGTGATACAGCGGCAGCGCGGTCAGCACGACCTCCTTGCCGTCCTCGATGTGGCTCTTGCCCATCGAGAAGGCCTGTTCGAGGTTGTTGAGCAGATTACCGTGCGTCAGCATCGCGCCCTTGCTCACACCCGTGGTGCCGCCGGTGTACTGCAGGGCGGCCAGCGCGGCGTGGTCGAGGCCTTGGGTGAAGGCGCCGACATCGACGTTGTCGCGCTGCCTGACCATCGCGCCTTCTGCCAGCGCCCAGTCCAGCCGGACGTGATCGACCGTGATCTTCGGCAGCGCCTTGTTCCACCACTTCATCACCCCGCGGATCACCGCGCGCGGCACCGGCGAGAAGAACTGCGGCACCTCGGCCACGATCACTTTCTTGATCGCGGTGCGGGTCAGGATGCCGTCGAGCTTGTCGGCGAACATGTCGACGATCACCAGTGCCTCGGCCCCGCTGTCCTTGAACTGATGCTCCATTTCCGCCGGCGTGTACAGCGGATTGGTGTTCACCAGCACGCAACCGGCCTTCAGGATGCCGAAGGCGGCGACCGGATAGGCCAGGCAGTTCGGCGTCTGTAGTGCGACCCGCGCGCCCTGCGCCAGGCCGAGCACGTTGCGCAGGTAGACCGCGAAGGCGTCGGCGTAGTCGTCGATCTGGCGATACGTGAGCGAGCCGTGCATGCCGTTCGGCATGCACGTGGTGAAGGCGGTCTGCCCGGCGTACCGCTCGGCCGCCTCGCGCAACAGGGCCGGCAGGTGGGCATGGCGCGGCGGTGCCAGTTCGCGCGGGATGCTCGTACCGTAGTGCTCGACCCAGGGCTTCAGGTCGTAGATCGGAGCGACGGAGTTCAACGGAGTCTCCTGAAGATCACCGGCGCGGCGCGCGCGGTCGGCTCTCTGCGGAGCCAAAGTGCGCGGATTCTCCGAGTTGCCCCTGAGGCCGGTAAGGCGGGCTAACCCTAGACGTTGGCCCTTGGCGGCCGAGGCACTCGCCTATCATCGAACCCGTGGCGAAATGCCTGCGGAACCCTCCGCACCGGTGCCGCTGCCGCCTCCGTTGCCATGCCTGATACCCCATCGTTGATTGCCCTGGGAGCGCTGCTCGCGCTGGCCGTCGCCCTGATTGCGCTCGTGATGGCGCTGCGTTTGGGGCGCGGCGAGCGGCTCGCGGCGCAACTGGAGGACCTGCAGCGTCGCAGCGAGGCCGCCAGCGAGCGCCTCGAGCGGGAACTGCGGCAGGCGGTGGCCGGTTCGGCGAGCGAGGTTCGCACCGAGACCGGCGCGCGCATCGCCGAACTGCAGACGGGCCTGATGGGCCAGATGGCGAGCCTGACCGGGCTGCAGACGACGCAACTGGCCACGTTCGGCGAGCACATCGCGCGCATCGGCGCGGGCGCCGAGGAGAGCAGCCGCGCCAATCGCGAGGAGGCGACGCGCCAGCTCGCCGCCTTCAACGCGGCCATGCAGCAGCAGCTCGCCGACCTGACACGCGCGATCCAGCTCAACCTGGCCGAAGTTCGCAGCACGCTGCAAACGCAGCTGGCCACGTTGCAGCAGGGCAACGAGGCCAAGCTCGACCAGATGCGTGCGACGGTCGAGGAGAAGCTGCAGTCGACGCTGGAAGCGCGGCTGGGCGAGAGCTTCAAGCAGGTCAGCGACCGGCTCGAGCAGGTGCATCGCGGCCTGGGCGAGATGCAGGGGCTGGCGCAGGGCGTTGGTGACCTCAAGCGCGTGCTGACCAACGTGAAGTCACGCGGCAGCTACGGCGAAGTGCAGCTGGCAGCGTTGCTCGAGCAGGTGATGACGGCCGAGCAGTACGCCGCCAACATCGCCACGCGGCCGGGGTCGAGCGAGCGCGTGGAGTTCGCGATCCGCATGCCGGGCCGCGGCGATGTCGACCACGCGCTGTGGCTGCCGATCGACGCCAAGTTCCCGACCGAGGACTACGAGCGCCTGCTGCTCGCGCAGGAAGCGGCCGACATGCCCGCGGTGGCCGCCGCCGGCCAGGCGCTCGAGACGCGCATCCGCACCGAGGCCCGCAAGATTCGCGACAAGTACGTCGAACCGCCGCACACCACCGACTTCGCCATCCTGTTCCTGCCGACCGAAGGCCTGTTTGCCGAGGTGCTGCGGCGACCGGGGTTGAGCGAGGCACTCAATCGCGAACTGCGCGTGGTGGTGGCCGGACCGACCACGCTGTTTGCCCTGCTGAACTCGCTGCAGATGGGCTTTCGCACCCTGGCCATCGAGCAGCGGTCGGTCGAGGTGCGCGAGCTGCTCGGCGCAGTGAAGACCGAGTTCGAGCGCTTCGGCGAGTGGCTCGGCAAGGTGCGCACCCAGGTGGCCACGGTGAGCAAGACCCTGGAGGACGCCGACACGCGCACGCGCCAGATGCAGCGCAAGCTCAAGGGCGTGGAGGCCTTGCCCGCCGAGCGCACCGCGCAACTGCTGCCGCCGCTTGTTGGTGATGACGGCTAGGTGCCGGCGCGGATTCCCTTCGATCTTGATGTCCTCTGCAGCCAGTGGTCCGTACGGCGTGGGTGCCGCCACCAGGGTGCGTGCGGTGGTGGTGGCCATGGTCGTGCTGGCGGCAGCCGGCGCCGGCTGGGCCCAGGACGGCACGGTCTCGGCAGCGGGCGATGCGCCGCTGCCATCACTCGAGCAGATGCAGGCCGCAGGCGCGACGATCGGCGAGATCCGCATCGTGGTGGGCGATGTGTTCGACACCAACGATCCGAAGGAAAACAACGCGCTGTTCCGCACCGCCAACCGGCTGCACATCGAGACGCGCCCGGGTGTGATCCGGCGCGGACTGCTGTTTGCCAGCGGCGAGCGGCTCGACGTGCATGCGATCGAGGAGACCGAGCGCCTGCTGCGAGGGACGCGCTACCTGTACGACGTGCGCATCCGGCCGATCGCCTACCGGGACGGCGTGGTCGACCTGGAGGTGGCCACACGCGACACGTGGACGCTGTATCCGACGGTTTCGTTGAGCCGCTCCGGCGGTGCCGACAAGTCCGAGTTCAGCATCACTGAAGTCAACCTGTTCGGCACCGGCTCGGCGCTGCAGCTGGGCTACTTCAAGGATGTCGACCGCAGCGGCAAGACGCTCGACTTCGCCAACGAAAACGTCTTCGGCAGCTGGACCGCGCTGAAATTCAGCGCGGCCGACAACAGCGACGGCTCGAAGTCGGCCCTGTCGCTGGAGCGTCCGTTCTACGCGCTCGACTCGCGCTGGAGCGCTGGCGTGCGCATGGTCGATGACAACCGCATCGATGGCGTCTACAACGACGGCGACCTGGTCAGCGAGTACCGCAACCGGGAGCGCCTGGGCGAGCTGTTCGGTGGCTGGTCGGCCGGTCTGGTCGACGGCTGGGTGCAGCGCTACTCAGTCGGCCTGAGCCTGCAGGACAACGCTTATGCGCTCGAGCCCGGCCGGGTGCCGCCGGCCAACTTGCCGCGCGACGAGCGGCTCGCCGGACCGTTCGTGCGCTACCAGGTGATCGAGGATCGATTCGAGAAGACGGAGAACCGCAATCAGATCGGGCGGCCCGAGTACTTCGCTGTCGGCCTGAACTCGACCGTGCAACTCGGTTGGGCTGCGACCGACCTCGGCTCGACCTACGATGCGCTGCTGTATCAGGCGACGATCAGCCGCGGCTTTGCACCGGTGGAGAATCACTCGCTGCTCGCCGCTGCCAACATCAAGGGCCAGTACACCGCCGGGCAGGTGCGGCGCCAGCAAGCGGGCGCCAGCGTCCAGTACTACCTGCCGCATCACCGCCGCTGGTTGTTCTACGCCTCGGTTGGCGGCGATGTGCTGACCAACTCGGACCCGTCGGACTTCCTGTATCTGGGCGGTGACAACGGCCTGCGCGGCTACCCGCTGCGCTACCAGAGCGGCACGCAGCGTGCCCTGCTGACGCTCGAGCAGCGGCTGTACACGGGCGCCTTTCCGTGGCGCCTGATCCGCATCGGTGCGGCCGCTTATGTCGATGTCGGTCGCGCCTGGGGCGGCACCAACCCGAACACCGTCGATCCGGGCTGGCTCGCCAACGTGGGCCTGGGCCTGCGCTTCTTCAGTGTCCGCACCGGCTTCGGCAACGTGGTGCACGTTGACGTCGCGTTCCCGGTCAACCCGGTCGGCGAAGTCGACAGCGTCGCGGGTCTCGCCTGCGCGGCGGGCGCGCCAAGTTCTAGGGGTGTGCCACGCGACGCGCCGCGACGATCGGCGCCAGTTCATCGTGGGCCCGCAGCAGCACCGCACGAGTGCTGTCCCAGTCGATGCAGGCATCGGTCACCGAGACGCCGTACTTCAGTTGCGACAGGTCGGGCGGGATCGGCTGGTTGCCGGCGTGCAGATGGCTCTCCAGCATCATGCCGACGATCGCCGGTGAGCCTTCCTTGATCTGGTGCACACAGTCCATCAGCACCAGTGGCTGCAGCGACGGGTCCTTCAGCGAATTCGCGTGCGAGCAGTCGATCACGATGTTGGCCGGCAGCTTCGCCTTCTGCAGTGCGCGTTCGGCCAGCTTGACGCTCACCGTGTCGTAGTTGGGCCGGCCGCCGCCGCCGCGCAGCACCAGATGGCCGTGGGCATTGCCGCACGTGCGCACGATCGCCGTGCGGCCGTCGGCGTTGATGCCGAGGAAGCTGTGCGGATGCGCCGCCGACTGGATCGCGTTGACGGCGACCTCGAGCCCACCGTCGGTGCCGTTCTTGAAGCCGACCGGGGTCGACAGCCCGCTGGCCATCTCGCGATGCGTCTGCGACTCGGTGGTGCGGGCGCCGATCGCATACCAGCTGATCAGATCCGCCAGGTACTGCGGCGACAGCGGATCGAGCGCCTCCGAGCCGCTCCGGCTAGGGCGAGCTGGCCAGCGCCCGACCAGCAAGACCGGCGCGGCACCGATGCCCTCCTCGATGTGGAAGGAATCGTCCATGCGCGGATCGTTGATGTAGCCCTTCCAGCCGATCGAGGTGCGCGGCTTCTCGAAGTAGACCCGCATCACCAGGTAGATCGTGTCGGCCACCTCGGCCGCCAGGGCCTGCAGCCGGCTTGCGTACTCCAGCGCGGCCTCCGGGTCGTGGATCGAGCAGGGACCGACCACCACGAAGGGCCGCGGATCGCGTCGCTCGAGGATCGCGCGCAGCGTGGCACGACCGGCGGCCACTGTGCGCGCGGCCTCGGCAGTCAGGGGAGCGGCGGCCTGCACCGCCGCCGGCGTGGGCATCGCCTCGAAGGCGGCGACGTTGACGTTCTCCAGCGCCGCCGGCGCGTTGCGTTCCACGGGTGCGTTCATTGCGGGTCCTTCAGATGCGTTCCAGCCGCTCAAACGCCGCACGCAGGGTCTCGTCGCGCTTGGCAAAGCAGAAGCGCACGACACGGCGTTCCGCAGGCTTTGCACTGCGCCAGACAGCAGGTCATCGGGATCGCGGCCACGCCGGCCTCGCGGATCAGGCGTTGCGCGAACTCCTCGTCGGGCTCGTCGGCAATCGCACTGTAGTCGGCGAGCACGAAATACGTGCCTTGGCTGGGCAGCAGCTTGAACCGCGTGCGTGCCAGCCCCGCGCAGAACAGATCGCGCTTGGCCTGGTAGAACGCCGGCAGGGTTGCGTAGGGCGCCGGGTCGGCCAGGTAAGCGGCGATCGCGTGCTGGCCCGGTGTGTTGACGGCGAACGTCATGAACTGATGCACCTTGCGGATCTCGGCGGTGATGGCCGCGGGGGCCAGCGCATAGCCGATCTTCCAGCCGGTGACATGGAAGGTCTTGCCCACGCTCGAGATCACCACCGTGTGCGCCGCCAGCAGCGGCGAGGTCGCCAGCGAGCGATGCGGCTGGCCGTCGAAGACGATGTGCTCGTACACCTCGTCGGACACCAGCAGCACGCCGGTATCAGCCACGATCGACTCCAGCGCGCGCAGGTCGGCGGCAGTCAGGCAGCGGCCGGTCGGGT
Source organism: Burkholderiaceae bacterium (assembly GCA_034522655.1). Taxonomy (GTDB): domain Bacteria; phylum Pseudomonadota; class Gammaproteobacteria; order Burkholderiales; family Burkholderiaceae_F; genus JALHMQ01. Next base: position 149,518 of record JAXHLD010000035.1, on the reverse strand, counting down.
TGTGCGGGAAGTTCAGCATGACGAGCCGCGTGCGCGGCGTGATCGCGGCGCGTACCCGGTCCCAGTCGGGCGCGTAGCCGCGTGCCGCATCGAGCGGGATGCCGATCGCGGTGCCGCCGGCCAGCGTGATGGACGGGATGTAGCTGTCGTACACCGGCTCCAGCACGATCACCTCGTCGCCCGCGCGCACCAGCGCCAGCACCGTGGCCATGATGGCCTGTGTGGCGCCGGCGGTGACCGTGATCTCGCGCTCGGCGTCGTAGGCGTGGCCGTACAGGCGCGCATGCTTGGCCGCCAGCGCCTGCCGCAAGAAGGGCAGCCCGGTCATCGGTGCGTACTGGTTGTGGCCGGCGGCCATCGCCTGCGTGAAGAGCTGCTGCAGGCGCGGATCGCAATCGAAGTCCGGGAAGCCCTGGCCCAGATTGACCGCGCCATGCCGGGCGGCCAGCGCGGACATCACGCTGAAGATCGTGGTGCCGACGGCGGGCAGCTTGCTTTCACCCAGTCTCGTTCGGCTGGGGGCGGGGGCAGGGCAGTCCATGCAGCGGGCGGCGGCCCCGGAAGCGGGCGCGGCGAAGTGGTGGGAACGCAAAAATATAGCCTGCAAGCCCTGCATTTCGCGCCCGTACCCGTTGGGCGGCTTGTGTAGGCTCGCGCGGCAGGGCGTGCTGTATGCGCGCCGCTGGCGCCGCCCGCCAAGTGCGGCGCCGACGCAATCGAGGACGACAGGCGGCATGCAGCAGCTCCCACCGAGGGTCGAGCGCGACGGACTGGACGACGGGCTGATCGAAGGCTTGGTCGAGGTCGGCGATCTGCCGCCGGTCGAGGTCGACTGGCAGCGCGAGCCGCAGAACGATGCCGCAGGCTGCCGCCAGGCAGGTGCGACCTGCTGGTGCAGGGCCTGCGGGTGGGCCTGCGCCGGGCCACGCGGGCCGATGCACCGCGCGCCTGGCGCTGGCTGGCGCAAAGCGATCTGACGCCGCGCCGGCTCGGACCGCCGCTGTTTCCGGACCATCCGCCGCCCAGCTATGCGGCGTTCTGCAACGACTTCGCACCGCACTTCTTCGACGGCAGCCTGCCTTACGAGGGCCGCGGTTTCGTGATCCGTTGCCTGGCGGACGGACGCGAGGTCGGCTTCATCGTGCACGACCGGCTCGACGTGCTGAACGACGTCGCCGGCCTCGACCTGTGGCTGGCCGGCGGCGCCAGCGCCGGGCGCGGCTACGGTTCGGAGGCGATTGGCCTGCTGTGCAACTGGCTGCAGGCGCAGCGCGGAATCAACCGCTTCCTGCTGCGGCCGTCACGCCGCAACGTGCGCGCGCTGCGGGCCATGCGTCGCGCGGGCTTTCGCGAGACCGACCTGCCCGCCACCCAGGTGCTGGACAAGCTGGCGCTGCCGAGCGGCGAGTACGCCGACGAGGTGCTGCTGTTCCGTTTCCTGTCACTGCCGCCGCAGCGCCTGCGCCCGCGCCCGGACCAGTGTCACGTCTACGTGGACAGCGAATTCACGCGGCTGGTGCAACCGCAGCTGCTGAGCGTGGGCGCGGTGGCCGATGACGGCACCCACTTCTATGCCGAGATCGCCGACACGCTGGCCGGCACGGCCGGCGGCCCGCTGGACGAGCGTTGCAGCGAGTTCGTGCGCAGTGTCGTGCGGCCGCTGCTGGACGGTGTGGCGCAGCCGCGCAGCGCGGTCGCGACCGCGTTCTCGGACTGGCTGGCGCAGCGCGCCCGGCACGGTCATGTCACGCTGGTGACCGATTCCGGCTTCGATCGCTGGGCGCTGGCCGAACTGCTGCAGGCGGAGGATCTGCCGCATGGCGTGCAGTGGCTGCGCGTGCCGATCGCTTACGAAACGCTGGACGACACCGCAACCCGGCTCGGGTTGCGGCGCCATCACGCGCTCGACGATGCGCGCGCGCTGCGCGCGGCAGTGATCGACGACGACCGCTAAGAGCGCTCACGCACGCGCGGCGCAGGCCTGGCTGGACAGGCGCAGCAGCGCGGCAGCGACCGCCTCGATTGCCAGGCCATCCCGGCGTGCGCGCCGGGCCAGCGACAGCAGTGCCTTGTCCTTGGTGACCAGCAGGTGCGCGCGCCCGGTACGCGCGAGATCGAGAAACTTCTGGTCGTGCGGATCGGTGCAGGCCCACGGTGCGGCGAACACGCGCTCGACCGGCTCGGCCAGCGCCTGCCAGCGCGCCAGGCAGCGCGTCGGGTCGGTGTCGCGCGCGGCCAGGCGTGCGTGAAACGGCGGACGCTGCATGACCTCGAGCAACTCGTCATCGGTGGCTGCGCTGCGCAGGCAGGTCACGCCGCCGGCGGCGATTGCCTGCCACAGCGGGCGTGCCACCGGATCGTCGAACGCCCAGCAATCGAGCAGCACGTTGGTGTCGACCACCAACCGTACCGCGGTCGTGCCGGTGGTACCGGTCACGCGGCGTGTGCCTGCAACTGCGCCAGGGTGACGACGCCGAGCGCGCGCTCGTGGCAGGCCTCGAGCACCACGGCCGGCGCAACGCCCGCGTCGAAGGCTTCCTTCCAGCGGCTGACGCACAGGCACCAGCGATCCCCGGCGCGCAGTCCGGGAAAGTCGACCTCGGGGCGCGGGGTCACGAGATCGTTGCCACGCCGGCGCGAGAAGGCGAGGAACTCGTCGGTCATCACCGCACACACGGTGTGCGAGCCGAGGTCCTGCGGACCGGTGTGGCAGTAGCCGTCGCGATAGAAGCCGGTGCGGGGTGCCGAGCAGCAACTCGCAAGCGGGCCGCCCAGCACATTGCGGGCGGACGAGGGTTGATCACCGTCGCGCGGCATGGAATCCTCAGGGCGCCAGCGAGTACTCGATGCGGCGGTTGCGGAAGCGGCCTTCGTCGGTGGCGTTGCTGGCCACCGGCTGCGTGTCGCCGTGGGCCGCGGTCGCCAAGCGCTCGGCCGGTACGCCGCGCGTAACCAGGGCAGCCCGCACCGCTTCGGCGCGCTGGTTCGACAGCGCGAGGTTGGCGTCGATCGCGCCGCGATTGTCGGTGTGGCCCTGGATCACGATTCGGGTCCCGGCGGGCAGGGCGGCCAGCACCCGCGCGGCCGCTGCCAGCAGGGGCCGGGCCGTGGCCGGCAGATCGCTGCTGCCGGTGGCGAAGTTGATGGCGGCCAGGTTGAGCGCGCCGATCACCTGCTCGGTGGCTGCGTCCGGCCGGAGCGCAGCCAGGGCCGCCAAGGCAGCGGTGTTGGCATGCTGCTCGGCCACCGCCGGATCGAAACGCGGCACCGCGGGCGCCGCCGGCGGCTGCGTCAGGCAGCTCTGCACGACGAAGGCGACCAGCAGGGCCAGGGCCAGCAGCGGGGTGACACGGGTCAGGCGGTTGGCCTGGCCATCCACTCGATCAACGATGGCGGGGGGTGCGGATGGGGTTCGCTACGCACGGCAATCGGCCCGTGTAGGCCCAAGGGGTGTTGCGGCCGGCATTGTGCAGCAGGCGCGCGGTGAACGGCACGGGCGTTGCCGCGATCCGGCAAGAAAAACGGGCGCGCCCGGTGTGGCGGCGCGCCCGTCGATCAGGCGTCGGACGAAGTCCGGCGCGAGGCAGGCCTCAGGCGGCGAGCAACTGCCGCAGGACGAACGGCAGGATTCCGCCGTGCTTGTAATAGTCGACCTCGATCGGCGTGTCGATGCGCAGCAGCACCTTGACTGCGCTGCGACGTGCCATCGGTGCGCTATGATCACCAGCGTCACGTCCTGCTGCGGCTTGACGTTCGCGCCCGGACGATCGATGTCGAACGTCTCGTCGCCGGCGATGCCGAGCGATTGCCGCGTATCGCCGCCCTGGAACTGCAGCGGCAGCACGCCCATGCCGACCAGGTTGGAGCGGTGGATGCGCTCGAAGCTGCGCGCGACCACGGCCTTCACGCCGAGCAGCTGGGTGCCCTTGGCCGCCCAGTCGCGCGACGAGCCGGTGCCGTACTCCTCGCCGCCGAAGACCACGGTCGGCACGCCGTCGCGGAGGTAGCGCATCGCGGCGTCGTAGATCGACATCTGCTCGCCGCTGGGCTGGTGCAGCGTGATGCCGCCCTCGATGCGCGCGCCGTCGGCCTTGGCGGGGATCATCAGGTTCTTGATGCGCACGTTGGCGAAGGTGCCGCGCATCATCACTTCGTGATTGCCGCGGCGTGCGCCGTAGCTGTTGAAGTCGGCCTTGATCACGCCGTTCTCGATCAGCCACTTGCCGGCGGGCGAGGTGTCCTTGATCGAGCCGGCCGGGGAGATGTGGTCGGTGGTGATCGAGTCGCCGAAGATGCCGAGCGCGCGCGCGCTCGTGACGTCGCCGGCATCGCTGCGGCGGCTCATGGCGAAGTTCGTCGAAGAACGGCGGTTCGGCGATGTAGGTCGACTTCGGGCCAGGCATACACCTGTCCCTGCGCGCCTGGGGCCGTCGTTCCACAGCTCGCCGGGCTGGGCCTTGGCCAGGTTGCCGTAGTCGTGCGGAAGGCCTTCGGGTCCATCGCGTGCTTGAGCAGCGCGTAGACCTCGTCGGACGTGGGCCAGAGGTCGCCGATCCACACGTCCTTGCCATCCTTGCCCTTGCCCACGGGCTCGGTCATCAAGTCGCGCATCACCGTGCCGGCCAGCGCGTAGGCGACCACCAGCGGCGGCGAGGCGAGGAAGTTGGCCTTCAGGTTCGGATGGATGCGCGCCTCGAAGTTGCGGTTGCCCGACAGCACGGCGGCGCACACCAGGTCGTTCCTGGTGATGACGTCGTTCAGCTCGGGCGTCAGATCGCCGGCGTTGCCGATGCAGGTCGTGCAGCCGTAGGCGGCCACGTTGAAGCCGAGCTTCTCCAGATAGGGCAGCAGCCCGGTCTTGGTCAGGTACTCGGTGACGATGCGCGAGCCCGGCGCAAGCGAGGTCTTGATGTGCTTCTTGACCGTGAGGCCGCGCTCGACGGCCTTCTTGGCGAGCAGGCCGGCGGCGAGCAGCACGCTCGGGTTGGAGGTGTTGGTGCAGCTCGTGATCGCGGCGATCAGCACGTCGCCGTTGCCGCAGTTCGACGTCTCGATGCCTGTCGGTGCTGGTCATCGAAGCTCTTGGCCGAGCTTTCTTATCGCGGCGGCCTGGACTGAAGCCGCTGTCGGCGCCGACCGCGCTGACCGGGTTGCTGAACAACTTGGTGAAGGTCTTCTTGACGTTGCCGATCTCGATTCGGTCCTGCGGGCGCTTGGGACCGGCCAGCGACGGCGCCACGCTCGACAGGTCGAGCTTTACCACCTTGCTGTAGGCGATCTCGCCCGCCCCCTGCGAGGCGCCCTTGGCGCCCGGCACGCCGAACAGGCCCTGCGCCCGGAAGTAGGCCTCGAAGGCCGCGATCTCGTCGGCGGTGCGGCCGGTGCCTTCGAAGTAGTCGATCGTCTTGTCGTCGACCGGGAAGAAGCCCATCGTCGCGCCGTACTCGGGCGCCATGTTGGCGATGGTGGCGCGGTCGGGCAGGGCGAGCGAGGCGGTGCCGGCGCCGAAGAACTCGACGAACTTGCCGACCACCTTCTCCTTGCGCAGGATCTCGGTGACGGTGAGCACGAGGTCGGTGGCGGTCACGCCTTCGCGCAGCTTGCCGGTCAGCTCGACGCCGACGACGTCGGGCGTGAGGAAGTACACCGGCTGGCCGAGCATGCCGGCCTCGGCCTCGATGCCGCCCACGCCCCATCCCACCACGCCGATGCCGTTGATCATCGTGGTGTGGCTGTCGGTGCCGACCAGCGTGTCGGGGTAGTACACGCCATCCTTCTGGTGCACGCCGCGCGCCAGGTACTCGAGGTTGACCTGGTGCACGATGCCGAAGCCTGGTGGCACCACGCCGAAGGTGTCGAACGCCTGCATGCCCCACTTCATGAACTCGTAGCGCTCGCGGTTGCGCTGGAACTCGAGCTTCATGTTGAGATCGAGCGAGTCCTTGCCGCCGTAGTGATCGATCATCACCGAGTGGTCGACCACCAGATCCACGGGCACGAGCGGCTCGATCCGCTTCGGGTCCTTGCCGGCCTTGGCCGCCACATTGCGCATGGCCGCCAGGTCCGCCAGCAGCGGCACGCCGGTGAAGTCCTGCAGCACCACGCGGGCGACGATGAACGGGATCTCGTCGACCCGCTCCGCATTCGGCGCCCAGTTGGCCAGCTGACGAACGTGCTCCTCGGTCACCTTCTTGCCGTCGCAGTTGCGCAGCACCGCTTCGAGCACGATGCGAATCGACACCGGCAGCTTGTTGACGTTCGGATAGGTCTTGGCGAGTTCGGGCAGCGAGTAGAACTTGCCGCTCTTGCTGCCCGCCTTGAACTCTTTGAGGGTGTTGTGCAGGTTGTGGCTCATCGTTCGGGTCCGTTCAGAGGATTGCTCGTTCGGGAGGTCGCGGCGACCGCGCCGTGCGGCCGCCGCATGTCGATCGCTATCTGGCCATCAGGTCGACGAACTCGTTGACCGGCGTGGCGTCCAGCTTCTTGGCGTCGAGACACAGCGCGAGGATCGCGCTGGCCTGCTTGGCGGCGAACACGCGGTTCAGATTAATCTTGAACTTCTCGACCAGCACCGGCATGCCTTCCTTGCGCCGGCGCTTGTGGCCGATCGGGTACTCGACCACGATCTCCTTGAGCTTCTTGCCGTCCGTGAGTTCCACCGTCAGCGCGTTGGCGATCGAGCGCTTCTTCGGATCGTGGTAGTCCTTGGTGAAGGCCGGGTCTTCTACGCAGACGATCTTGTCGCGCAGCGCATCGATGCGCGGGTCGGCAGCGATATCGTCTTCGTAGTCGCCTGCGGTCAGGCGGCCGAAGAGGATCGGCACCGCCACCATGTACTGAATGCAATGGTCGCGGTCCGCCGGGTTGTTCAGCGGCCCCTTCTTGTCGATGATGCGGATGCAGGCCTCGTGCGTGCGGATGGTGATCTTCTTGATGTCCTTCTCGGTCTTGCCGAGCTTCTTCAGTTCGCCGTGCAGGGTCATCGCCGCCTCGACGGCGGTCTGCGAGTGGAACTCGGCCGGGAAGGAGATCTTGAACAGCACGTTTTCCATCACGTACGAGCCGTAGGGGCGCTGGAACTTGAACTCGTTGCCCTTGAACAGCACGTCGTAGAAGCCCCAGGTCTTGGCGCTCAGCACGCTTGGGTAGCCCATCTCGCCGGTCTTGGCGATCAGTGCCAGGCGCACCGCGCGACTGGTGGCATCGCCCGCCGCCCAGCTCTTGCGCGAGCCGGTGTTGGGCGCATGGCGATAGGTGCGCAGGCTCTGCCCATCCACCCAGGCCAGCGACACCGCGTTGACGATCTCGTCGCGGCTCAAGCCCATCATCTGCGCCACGACGGCGGTGGAGGCGACCTTCACCAGCACGACGTGGTCGAGGCCCACCTTGTTGAACGAGTTCTCCAGCGCGATGCAGCCCTGGATCTCGTGCGCCTTGACCATCGCCACCAGCACGTCGGCCACGGTCAGCGGCCTCTTGCCGGCGGCCACTGCGTTGCGGCTCAGCCAGTCGGCGGTGGCGAGGATGCCGCCCAGGTTGTCGGACGGGTGGCCCCATTCGGCCGCGAGCCAGGTGTCATTGAAATCGAGCCAGCGGATCATCGCGCCGATGTTGAAGGCGGCCATCACCGGATCGAGCTGGTAGGCCGTGCCCGGCACCTTGGCGCCATTCGGCACGACCGTGCCGGGCACCACCGGCCCCAGCATCTTGGTGCAGGCCGGGTACTCGAGCGCTTCGAAGCCGCAGCCCAGCGTGTCCATCAGGCAGTAGCGGGCGGTGTCGATTGCCTCCTTGCTCCTGACCTGGTACTTGATCACGTAGTCGGCGATGTCGACCAGGACCTTGTCGGGTTTCGGTCGGACGTTGCTGATATGGCCACCCATGCGTGCGCTCCTATTTCTTGGTCGATGTGGTGTTGCGTGTACACGTGACAGGCTCCGCCAGGAGCCCTTCGAAACTCAACTGACCTTCATTGCCTTGGTACTGCCAGACGACCTTGCCGTCGGCACTGACGTGGCGGCCATCCTTTGCGGGGCCGGTCGGCTTCAGTGCGACGCGGTTGCCGAAGTAGGTGACGTGCGACACCTCGCGCGGACGACGCGGGTGGGCATTGACCAGCACCGTGCGACCGTTGCTACACACCCACTCCGAAGTAAAGGACCGGGTCGGCGCCGTGTTGCTGGCCTGCCCCCATGCGCTTGATGCGAGCGCGGCGAGCAGCGCACCGGCCAGGGCGAGCGGATGCGCGTTCATGCAGCCTCCAGCGCGAGCTTGAATCCTTCGTGCGTCGCCTCGAAGCCGAGCGCACCGTAGAACCGGTGGGCCTGCGTGCGCCGCTTGTCACTGGTCAACTGCGCCAGCCGGCAACCGCGCCGTCGCGCGGCATCCAGCGCTTGCGCGATCAGCCAGCGGCCGATGCCGCGGCTGCGCAGCGCGTGGTCGACCCGCACCGCTTCGATCAGCGCGCGCCACGCCCCGCGCCGACTCAGACCGGGGATGAAGGTCAACTGCAGCATGCCGACCACCCGCCCCTCCAGTTCGGCCACCAGCAACTGCTGGTTGACGTCCCGATCGATCGCGTCGAAGGCCTGGCTGTAAGCCGGGTCGGTGCTGCCGATCGCCTCGCGGTTGCGGCCCAGGTCGTCGTCCGCCAGCAGTTCGAGCAGACGCGGCAGGTCCGTGCGCGTCGCGCGCCGGGACTTCATGCCGGTGGCCAGGACGTGGCTCATCGATGGGCTGGCCCTAGCGCCGCTCGGCGAGCGGCACGAACTTCTGGTCGTCCGGTCCGATGTAGTTGGCGCTCGGGCGGATGATCTTGTTGTCCATGCGCTGCTCGATGACGTGCGCGCTCCAGCCGCTGGTGCGGCTGATGACGAACAGCGGGGTGAACATCGCGGTGGGTACGCCCATCATGTGGTAGCTGACAGCGCTGAACCAGTCGAGGTTGGGAAACATCTTCTTGATGTCCCACATCACCGTCTCCAGGCGGGCGGCGATATCGAACATCTTCATGCTGCCTGCCTCCTGCGACAGGCTGCGCGCCACCTCCTTGATCACCTTGTTGCGCGGATCGGCGATCGTGTACACGGGGTGGCCGAAGCCGATCACCACCTCCTTGCGCTCGACACGGGCGCGGATGTCGGCCTCGGCCTCGTCCGGGTTGTCGTAGCGCTTCTGGATCTCGAAGGCGACCTCGTTCGCGCCGCCGTGCTTCGGTCCGCGCAGCGCGCCGATGGCGCCGGTGATGGCGGAATAGAAGTCCGACCCGGTGCCGGCGATCACGCGGCCGGTGAAGGTGCTGGCGTTGAACTCGTGCTCGGCGTACAGGATTAGCGAGGTGTGCATCGCGCGCACCCAGCTCGCCTTGGGCGCCTGCCCGTGCAGCAGGTGCAGGAAGTGGCCGCCGATCGAGTCATCGTCGGTCTCGACCTCGATGCGTCGGCCGTTGCTCGCGAAGTGGTACCAATAGAGCAGCATCGAGCCGAGCGAGGCCATCAGCCGGTCGGCGATGTCGCGCGCGCCCGGCGTGTTGTGGTCGTCCTTCTCGGGCAGCGCGCAGCCGAGCGCGGAGACGGCGGTGCGCATCACGTCCATCGGGTGGCTCGCGGCGGGCAGCGATTCCAGTACGGCCTTGACGCTGGCGGGCAGGCCGCGCAGCGCCTTGAGCTTGGCCTTGTAGCCGCGCAGCTCGGCGGCAGTGGGCAGCTTGCCGTGCACCAGCAGGTGCGCGATCTCCTCGAACTCGCAGGTGGTGGCGATGTCCAGGATGTCATAGCCGCGATAGGCAAGGTCGTTGCCGGTGCGGCCGACCGTGCAAAGCGCCGTGTTGCCGGCCACCACGCCGGACAATGCAACGGCCTTCTTCACCTTGGGGGTGCCGGGTGGGGGCGTGACGTCGTTCATCTGCGATCTCCCAGGTCTGACTTGCGTGGTGTGACGTGTGGCGTCACTTCTTGCGTGCGAACAGCGTGTCGAGGCGCTGCTCATAGGTGTGATAGCCGATCACGTCATACAGCTCCATCCGGGTCTGCATGGTGTCGACCACGTTCTTCTGCGTGCCTTCGCGCCGTACCGCCTGGTACACGTTGAGCGCGGCCTTGTTCATCGCGCGAAACGCAGACAGCGGGTACAGCACCATCGCCACGTCGGCCGAGCGCAGTTCGTCGACCGTGAACAGGGGGGTGGCGCCGAACTCGGTGATGTTGGCCAGCACCGGCACCTTCACCGCCGCGGCAAAGCGGCGATACGTGTCGAGGTCCTTGGCGGCTTCGGCAAAGATGGCGTCGGCGCCGGCTTCGACACAGGCCGCCGAGCGCTCGATCGCGCGCTCCACGCCTTCGGAAGCGATGGCATCGGTGCGGGCGATGACGAAAAAGGCGGCGTCCTGGCGTGCATCGACAGCGGCTTTCACGCGGTCGGCCATCTCATCGGCCGGCACGATCTCCTTGCCCGGCCGGTGGCCGCAGCGCTTGGCGCCGACCTGGTCTTCGATGTGAACCGCCGCCGCGCCCATCTTGCACAGGCTCTTCACCGTGCGCGCGATGTTGAATGCGCTCGGACCGAAGCCGGTGTCGATGTCGACCAGCAGCGGCGTGTCGCACACGTCGGTGATTCGGCGCACATCGGTCAGCACGTCGTCGAGGGTGTTGATGCCCAGGTCGGGCATGCCGAGCGAGCCGGCGGCCACGCCGCCACCCGACAGATAGATCGCCTTGAAGCCGGCCTGGCTGGCCATCAACGCGTGATTGGCGTTGATGGTGCCGATGATCTGCAGCGGCTTCTCTTCCTTCAGGGCGGCGCGAAAGCGCGCGCCCGCGGTCAACTGTTTCATTGGGGCACCTTTGTGCTGGCGGCAGGGGGCGGTTGCATCAGCTTGAGCACGTTGCCGTCCGGGTCGGTGAGGGCCGCCAGGCGGCCCCAGGGGTTATCGCTGCGGCCGAGCAGCGGGCAGCCCATCTTCTGCAGGTAGCCGAGGTCCGCATCGAGGTCGGTGGAGCGCAACGTCAGCGTAGCGCCGTGGCGTGCGCCGCGTTCGTCGTGCAGCACCGGGGGCACCGCCGCGCCGCCGGTCCAGTGCAGGCCGATGCGTGCGCCGAAGAACTCGAGCGAGGTCCACCAGTCGTTGGAGTCGAGGACGCGCATGCCCAGCACGTCGCGGTAGAACGCCACCGCGCGTTGCATGTCGCGGACGCAGTAGTGCACGTCCTGCACGCCGCTGAGCATGCGCGCCTCTTCCCCTCGCTCCCCCGGCTCTCCTTCGGGTGTCCCTCAGCCCAGAAGATGCGCGACGCCGTCGCGCTCCTCCAGCAGTTCCTTCAACGTGTTGTCCATCTTGCCGCGCGAGAACTCGTCGATCGCCAGGCCCTTGACGATCTCGTACTTGCCGCCGGCACAGGTGACCGGGAAGCCGTACACGATGTCCAGCGGGATGCCGTAGCTGCCATCCGACGGGATGCCCATCGTCACCCACTTGCCGCCGGTGCCGAGCAACCAGTCGCGGATGTGGTCGATCGCGGCGTTGGCGGCGGAGGCGGCCGAGGACAGGCCGCGCGCCTCGATGATCGCGGCGCCGCGCTTGCCGACGGTCGGGATGAAGGTGTCGCGGTACCAGGCGTCGTCGACCATCGGCTTGGCGGGCTGCCCGCCGATCGTGGCGAAGCGGTAGTCCGGATACATGGTCGGGCTATGGTTGCCCCACACCACCATCTTTTCGATGCTCGACACCGGCTTACCGGTCTTGCCGGCCAACTGCGATAGCGCGCGGTTGTGGTCGAGGCGCAGCATCGCGGTGAAGTTGCCCTTGGGCAGGCTGGGGGCCGACTTCATCGCGATGTAGGCGTTGGTGTTGGCCGGATTGCCGACCACCAGCACCTTGACGTTTCGGCTGGCGACCTTGTCGAGCGCCTTGCCCTGCGCGGTGAAGATCTGCGCGTTGGCGAGCAGCAGGTCCTTGCGCTCCATGCCGGGGCCGCGCGGCCGCGCGCCGACCAGCAGGGCCACGTCGGCATCCTTGAACGCGACCTTCGGGTCGGCTGTGCGCTTCCATGCCCGCCAGCAGCGGGAAGGCGCAGTCGTCGAGTTCCATCATCACGCCCTTGAGGGCCTTCTGCGCCTTCTCGTCGGGGATCTCCAGCAACTGCAGGATCACCGGCTGGTCCTTGCCGAGCATCTCGCCGCTGGCGATGCGGAAAAGGAGGCTGTAGCCGATCTGGCCGGCGGCGCCGGTGACGGCGACGCGAACGGGGGCTTTGCTCATGGAGGGTCTCCGAGGTTGGGTGCAGTCGACAGCTTGGGGTAGACGAACTGGGCTGCAGCGCGGCATGCCGTACGCCGGATGGGCGCAGCGCCGTCACGCAGGATCGATTTCAGCAGCATCGGGAGTTCACCAGCGAGGTCCGGGTAAAGAGTTGAATCGTCGCCTCACGCGCTACCGGGGATTTGTCCGGGAGCAATCCTTGTCCCGCCGTCGCGGCGGTTTCGCGCTGGCAGAGCCTGCGGCCGCCGGTGCCGCGCCGAATCGGCGCAAAACGCGATAGGGAGTATATTCGAACTCTTATATAAGACATAAGAATTCTTGATTTCAGCGCTTGCTTCTGCTCAACTGACTCGCATGCCACCGACCCCGGACAAGGCGGCCGAGCGCGGCGCGGACCGACCGGCGGTCTTCGCCCCGCTATATCGCCAGATCAAGCAACTGCTCGTCACCAGCCTGGAGCAGGGCGAGTGGCGTCCCGGCGAGTTGATTCCTTCCGAAATGGAACTGGCAGCCCGCTTTCAGGTGAGTCAGGGCACGGTGCGCAAAGCGATCGACGAGTTGGCGGCCGAGAACCTGCTGGTCCGCCGCCAGGGCAAAGGCACCTTCGTCGCCACGCATCACGAACCGCGCGCCCAGTACCGTTTCCTGCGCCTGCAGGCCGATACCGGGGGGGGCGCCATGGCGCACAGCACGTTCCTGGAGTGCCGGCGCCAGCGTGCGACAGCGGACGTGGCGGCGATGCTGGAACTGAAGGCCGGCGATCCGGTGGTGTTCGTGCGCCGCCTGCTGTCGTTTGACGAGCAACCGACGGTGCTCGACGACATCTGGCTGCCGGGTGCGGCCTTCAAGGGTCTGACGGCCGAACGTCTCGCGCAGTACCACGGCCCGCTGTATGGTCTGTTCGAAACCGAGTTCGGCACGCGCATGATTCGCGCCGAGGAACGCATACGGGCGGTGGCTGCCGAAGGCGACGTCGCCGCCGTGCTCGAGGTCGACACCGGCGCGCCACTGCTGCTGGTCGAGCGGGTGTCCTACACGTACGGCGACCGGCCGGTCGAGATCCGGCGCGGGTTGTACGTGACGCGCAATCACCACTATCACAACACGCTGACTTGAGGCCTGGCGACCGATCTGCATGCAGCAACGTCGCGGGCGACTTTGTCCGCGTCTGCAAATTGAGGAAAATAGGTCGTTCGCTGCGCGCGCCGTGCGCGCGCCGGGCGACCACCGAGAAGAAGACAAGATGAGCAGCCCAACAAGTCCGTCGTCCCTCCTGTCCAGGGCGCGCAGTCGCCCGCAGTTCCGCAACATCCACGTCTCGCAGATCGTCAAGTACAGCTTGCCGCCGGCCGGCATGGTGTCGATCCTGCATCGCGTGTCGGGTGCCGCACTCTTCCTGTTCCTGCCGCTGCTGCTTTGGCTGTTCGATCAGTCGCTGATCAGCGAAATGAGCTTCGCGAAGCTGACGGCGTTTGCCGGCCAGTGGTGGGCCAAGATCATCCTGCTCGGCCTGATCTGGGCGTTCCTCCATCACCTGGTGGCCGGCATCCGCTACCTGGTGCTCGATCTGCACGTGGGCCTGGACAAGGGCCCGTCACGCACCAGCGCAATCACCGTGTTCGCGATCAGCCTGCCGCTTGCGCTGCTGGCGGGTCTGCGTCTGTTTGGAGTGTTCTGATGGCCGCTTCGACCCACTCCGCCTCCCAGGGCATCGGTCCCAAGCGCCTGGTCGTTGGCGCCCATTACGGCGTGGGCGGCTTCCTGGCCCAGCGCATCACCGCCGTTCTGCTCGCTCTTTACGCGATCTTTCTGTTCGTCGTGCTGCTGTTCACGCGCGACCTGTCGTACGTTGGGTGGGCGACCCTGTTCGTGCCGCTCTGGATGAAAGTGGTGACGCTGATCGCCATCTTCGCGCTGCTGTATCACGCATGGATCGGCGTCAAGGACATCTGGATGGACTACGTGAAGCCGACCGGCATTCGTCTCGCGCTGCAGACCGGCACCGCGCTGTGGCTCATCTTCTGCGCCGTATGGTCGGTGCAGATTCTGTGGAGAGTGTGAGGTCATGGCCTCATCGGTAACGGGTATTCCGCGCCGTCGCTTCGACGCCGTGATCGTCGGCGCCGGCGGCGCTGGCATGCGGGCCTCGCTGCAACTGGCGCAGGCGGGACTGAACGTGGCGGTGCTGTCGAAGGTGTTCCCGACGCGCTCGCACACGGTGGCCGCCCAGGGTGGCATCGGCGCCTCGCTCGGCAACATGACCGAGGACCAGTGGCTCTGGCACATGTTCGACACGGTCAAGGGCTCCGATTACCTGGGCGACCAGGATGCGATCGAGTTCATGTGCCGTGAGGCGCCGAAGGTCGTCTACGAACTCGAGCACTTCGGTATGCCGTTCGATCGCAACCCGGACGGCACGATCTACCAGCGGCCGTTCGGTGGCCATTCCGCCAACTTCGGCGAAAAGCCGGTGCCGCGCGCCTGCGCTGCCGCCGACCGTACCGGCCATGCGCTGCTGCACACGCTGTACCAGCGCAACGTCGCGGCGCGCACGCAGTTCTTCGTCGAGTGGATGGCGCTCGACCTGATCATGGACGCCGACGGCGATTGCGTCGGCGTGATCGCGCTGGAAATGGAAACCGGCGAGCCGATGATCCTCGAAGGCAAGGTCACGGTGCTCGCAACGGGTGGTGCCGGCCGCATCTGGGCCGCCTCGACCAACGCTTACATCAATACGGGCGACGGCATGGGCATGGCGGCGCGCGCCGGCATCCCGCTCGAGGACATGGAGTTCTGGCAGTTCCACCCGACCGGCGTGGCCGGTGCCGGCGTGCTGATCACGGAAGGCGTGCGCGGCGAGGGCGGCATCCTGCTGAACGACCGCGGCGAGCGCTTCATGGAGCGCTACGCGCCGACGCTGAAGGACCTGGCGCCGCGCGACTTCGTCTCGCGCAGCATGGATCAGGAGATCAAGGAAGGGCGCGGTTGCGGTCCGGACAAGGACCATGTGCTGCTCAAGCTCGATCACCTGGGCGCCGAGACCATCATGAAGCGGCTGCCGTCGATCCGCGAGATCGCGATCAAGTTCGCGAACGTCGACCCGATCAAGGAGCCGATCCCGGTGGTGCCGACCATCCACTATCAGATGGGCGGCATTCCAGCGAACTATCACGGCGAGGTCGTGGTGCCGAAGGGCGGCAACCCGAACGCGGTGGTGGAGGGCCTGTACGCGATCGGCGAGTGCGCCTGCGTCAGCGTGCACGGCGCCAACCGGCTGGGCACGAACTCGCTGCTCGACCTCGTGGTGTTCGGCCGCGCCGCCGGCAACCACATCGTCGACAAGCTGAAGAAGGCGCCAAAGGAGCACAAGCCGCTGCCCGCTGGCGCCGGCGAGACGACCATGGCGCGCTTGGCAGGCCTGGACGCCCGCTCGGCCTCGGGCCAGAGCAGCGAGCGCACGCAGGATGTCGCCAACGACATCCGCAAGTCGATGCAGACGCATTGCGGCGTGTTCCGCACCGGCAAGCTGTTGCAGGAAGGCGTGGCCAAGATCATGGCGCTCGACGATCGTCGCAAGCAGGTGGCGATCGCCGACAAGTCCAAGGTCTTCAATACCGCCCGCATCGAGGCGCTGGAGTTGGACAACCTGATCGAGACCGCGAAGGCGACCATCGTGTCGGCCGAGGCGCGTCCGGAGAGCCGCGGCGCCCATGCGCGCGATGACTTCCCCGAGCGTAACGATGCCGAGTGGATCAGGCATACGCTGTGGTACGCGGACGCTAACCGCCTGGCCTACAAGCCGGTCAACATGAAGCCGCTGACCGTCGAGACGTTCCAGCCGAAGAAGCGCACCTTCTAGGGTCGAAGCAATGACAGCCAACAGCCCCACTGAAAGCAACGCAGTCGCGCGTGCCGCGGCCGGCACGCGTGTCGTCAAGTTCGAGATCTACCGCTACGACCCGGACAAGGATGCCAAGCCGTACATGCAGAAGCTCGAGGTCAAGCTCGCGCCGACCGACAAGATGCTGCTGGACGCGCTGATCCGGATCAAGAGCGACGTCGACGACAGTCTGTCGCTGCGCCGCTCGTGCCGCGAGGGCGTGTGCGGCTCGGACGCGATGAACATCAACGGCAAGAACGGCCTGGCCTGCATCACCAACCTGAACGAACTGAAGCAGCCGATCGTGCTGCGGCCGCTGCCGGGCCTGCCGGTGATCCGCGACCTGATCGTCGACATGTCGCAGTTCTTCAAGCAGTACCACTCGATCAAGCCGTACCTGATCAACGACACGCCGCCGCCGGAGAAGGAGCGGCTGCAGTCGCCCGAGGAGCGCGAGGAGCTGGATGGCCTGTACGAGTGCATCCTGTGCGCCTGCTGCTCGACCAGCTGCCCGAGCTTCTGGTGGAATCCGGACAAGTTCGTCGGTCCCGCCGGCCTGCTGCAGGCCTATCGCTTCATCGCGGACAGTCGGGACCAGGCGACCGGCGAGCGGCTGGACAACCTGAACGATCCGTACCGCCTGTTCCGTTGTCACACGATCATGAACTGCGTCGATGTGTGCCCGAAAGGGCTGAACCCGACACGCGCGATCGGCAAGATCAAGGAATTGATGGTCCGCCGCGCCGTTTGACGCGCGCCCGCCATGACGGATGCCCCGCTGAGCGAACTCGAACGCCGGCGCTTGCGCTGGCGCGCGCGCCGTGGGTTGCTGGAGAACGACCTGATCATCGGTCGCTTTCTTGACCGTCATGAGCATGAACTTGACGAAGCGCAGGCCCAGGCCCTGCTTCGTCTGCTCGAATTGCCGGATAACGAACTGCTCGACCTGCTGCTGGCGCGCAGTGAGCTGCGCGCGCCGCTGACATCCGAGGCAGATCGGTTGCTTATGTCGCGGCTGCGGGCGGCCTGACCCGATCCGCTTGCGCCGGCGCCCTGTTCGCCCATACAACCCGCACAAGAAGGAGCCGTCATGGCACTCCCGGCAGCAAGTGACAAGGCCACCCTGACCTTCAACGACGGCACGCCCGCACTCGACGTGCCGATCTACAAGGGCACCATCGGCCCGGACGTGCTCGACATCCGCCAGCTGTACGCCAAGACCGGCAAGTTCACCTACGACCCGGGCTTCATGTCGACCGCGTCGTGCAACTCGACCATCACCTACATCGATGGCGACAAGGGCGAGCTGCTGTATCGCGGCTACCCGATCGAGCAACTCGCCACCAAGTGCGACTTCCTCGAGGTCTGCCACCTGCTGCTGTTCGGCGAGTTGCCGAATGCGAAGCAGAAGGCCGATTTCACCAAGCGTGTGTCGCAGCACACGATGGTGCACGAGCAGATGCAGTTCTTCCTGCGCGGCTTCCGCCGCGACGCCCATCCGATGGCGGTCATGACCGGCGTGGTCGGCGCGCTGTCGGCGTTCTACCCGGACTCGATCAACCTGAACGATCCGTGGCAGCGCGAGGTTTCGGCGATCCGCCTGATCGCCAAGCTGCCGACGCTGACCGCGCTGGCGTACAAGTACACGGTCGGCCAGCCGATCGTCTATCCGCGCAACGACCTGTCGTACGCCGCCAACTTCATGCGCATGATGTTCGCCGTGCCAGCCGAGGAGTACAAAATCAACGACGTGCTGGTGCGGGCGATGGACCGTATCTTCATCCTGCACGCCGATCATGAGCAGAACGCCTCCACCTCCACCGTACGGCTGTGCGCATCGAGCGGCACCAATCCGTTCGCGGCCATTGCTGCCGGGGTGGCCTGCCTGTGGGGCCCGGCGCACGGCGGCGCCAACGAGGCCTGCCTGAACATGCTGTACGACATCCAGCGCAACGGCGGCGTGGCCAAGATCGGCGAGTTCATCGCCCAGGTCAAGGACAAGAACTCCAACGTGAAGCTGATGGGCTTCGGCCACCGCGTCTACAAGAACTACGACCCGCGCGCCAAGCTGATGCGCGAGACCTGTCACGAGGTGCTGGGCGAACTCGGCCTGCACGATGACCCGCTGTTCAAGCTGGCGATGTCGCTCGAGAAGATTGCGCTCGAGGACGACTACTTCGTCAGTCGCAAGCTGTACCCGAACGTCGACTACTACTCGGGCATCGTGCAGAAGGCGATCGGCATTCCGGTGCCGCTGTTCACCGCCGTCTTCGCGCTGGCACGCACGGTCGGCTGGATTGCGCAGCTGAACGAGATGATCGCCGACCCGGAGTACAAGATCGGCCGCCCGCGCCAGCTGTTCGTCGGCTCGACCCGGCGCGACGTGATGCCGGTCGACAAGCGCTGAGATCCGCGCACTGTGACGACAACGGCGCCCGCGGGCGCCGTTGTCTTTTGCCGGCTGGCGCGCTGCGTGACGGCCGCCGCTGGCACGGTCACTGGTAGGGCGCCGCGCGTTCGATCAGCTCTGCCAGGCCGGGTTCGGCCGGGTTGCGTGGTTTGCCCGGATGGATGATCGCCACCTGGCAGGCTTCAGCCGCCTCGACCAGCTGGCGAAACGTGCCCGCGGTGATGTCCTTGATGAACGCCTGCTTGTTCTCGTTGTAGGCGAACATTCGCGGATTGATGGTCTGGCACTCGTTGCAGCTCGGGCAGCGCGCGGTCTCGATCCAGGCCTCGTCGCTCGATCGCTTGGGCTCTTCGACCTTTGCCGTCGCCGCCGGCGGGGGTGGCTCCGCTGCGGCCGCAACCGCAGCCGGTGCCGCAGTTGCCGGCTCGGCGCCGGCGGGCCGGCTGGCGTCCCAGGCCGCCCGCTCACGTGCCAGCAGGGCCGTGGCGTGGGAGTCGTTGATGCCGGCATGCTCCTGCAGCCGATGCCACAGTTGCAGGCAGCGCCGCGTGGCCTGCATCAGCTTCTGGTCGACGATCACGCGATGCAACTGGTCCTCGGCATCGACGGCCCAGACATACGGAATCCGTTCTGCCTGTTCACGCTCTGGCAGCGCCAGCCACTCGGCCACCGGGCACATGGCCGCACTCCAGCGCGCGCGCGGCACCCGTGCGAAGTGTCGCGCGTAGCGGCGGTCGATGAGCGCGAAGTCGGCGAAGGTGAATGCGACCGTCGCCGGGGTGCGCTGGAGGTTGTCGTCGGCATAGTCGAACGATTCGAGCGGCCAGTCGGTCGCGCTGTCGCGGTTGTTCTCGAGCGAGAAGCGCGTCGCCCAGTTGTCGCCGGCCGCGGCGTCGTACGTGAAGGCCGGAAACGCCCGCGCGTCCATGGCCGCCGCCGCGCTCAGGTAGTCGGGTAGGGAGGCGGCATCGAAGGGCGTGCCGGCAAACACGCTGAACAGTGCCGGCTCTCGGCAGCGCATGCCGTGGCGCACGCGCTCGCGCAGCGCGTACAGGTTAGAACTCGGCGACTGCAGCACGAACATGCCGCCGAGCGCCATCGCGGTGGTGGCCAGGCGCGCGCTGCGCACGCCGAAGGCGAACTGACCGGTGCCGATCGAGGCATCCTCGAGCAGATCGGCGGCGATCACCAGCACCTTCAGCGGCAGGCCGGCCGACAGCAGGCCCATCAAGCCCGCGTTCTCCGGCGCGTCCGTGCGATCGGGCGGGATGCACACCAAGTAGTCGGGAAACAGCGCCAGGTCGGCTGCGGTCAGCGCATCGGCGCCGTAGCGCTCGAAGAAGGCATCGTGATCGGCCTCGACGTAGCCGCCGGCTACCTCGAGTTCGGCCATGGCGATCGCCTTCACGACTTCGACCATCTGCGGCAGGCGCGCGCGATAGGCGACCGCGGCACTGGCACAGTCGGGGTATTCGAAGTCGAGCACCGACCCGCCCTCCGCGCTGAGCCCCGCGGACAGGTAGAAGCGCTGGTTGCGCAACGTGGCCAGCGCCCAGGCAATACGTGCCCGGCGGCCGGCGGGCAGGTCGTCCTGGGGCGCACCGCGCTTGACCAGGCGCGACATTGCGTCGAAGTCGAACGCCTCTGCGTACAGCGTGCCGACCGCGCCCTGCAGCGCCGCGGGCTCCCGGCCTGCCGTGGAGCGCATGAAAGCAGCGCGCTGAATGTCGGACAGCTTGCGCACCAGATGATCGGTCAGCTTGCGGAACTCGCGCGCTTTCTCGGCATGCACGGCGCGCCACGCCTGGCGAACCACCCGCGCCGGCAGTGCAGCGTCGCAGTCGACGAGCGCGCCATCGGCATGCAAGGCGTGGGCTAAGCGCGTCAGGACGGGCGCCGTGTCGCTGTCCTGGTCGACGCGGTCGGCTGCCTTTGCCCACAGCGCCGACAGCGTGCCTTGCGCACCCTCGGCCAGCAGCACGCGCAGTTCGCGCTCGAGCCGCAGCACCTGACGCCGCAGCCGTTCGCCTTCGATGCCGCGCGACGCGAGTTCCGTCAGCACGCGGTTGATCAGCGTGCCGAGCGAAGCCACGTACTCGGGCTGCACGAGATCGTCGATCAGCACCAGCGGGAAGTCGTAGCGCAGCCGGGTCAGGTCCCGATACGCCGCCAGCAGCGCCGGGCGCAGCTTGGCGTCGACCGGCATGAGGCTGGCGCCGGTCGGCTTGCCGGTCAGATGGAAGACAACCTGGTCCTGGTACTTGGTGGCCATGTCCATGGCGCCCTGCCTCGATCGGGATGTCTGGGGGTCAGGCGGCGCGCGGCACTGCGGGCGCGTCGTCGGGCCAGATGGTGACCTTGTCGAACTCGGCCTCGAGCCCGGCGCGGATTGCTTCCGGCGTGCGCGGCCGGCCAGCGCCGCGCAGTTCCTCGTAGCACGGCACCTCGCGGTTCTGGTACAGGATGCCGACCGGGATCGGATCGTCGCTGGATGCGATTTCGCGCGCCGCGTGGATGTTCGACGGGTCGTGTTCGCGCTGATTCTTGTAGATGCGACTGGTTTCGCTGCTGGGCTGCAGGCCGTTCGGATGGGTCAGCAGCAGCGTCTTGCCCGGATCCTGCAGCCACGGCTCGAACATCTTGGGCAGCCACTCCGGGCAGCGCTGGATGATGCGCACGAACGAGAAGCCGCGGTGATGGTAGGCGCGGGCGATGATGTCGTAGAGCATCTCTGGCATCCAGTCCACGCCCTGCGCGACGAACGAGACGTTGGTCACGCCGAGCGTCACTGTCAGCGGGTTCAGCGCCTCGAGCACCGCACCGCGCGGCGTGGTGTTGCTCTTCAGGCCGATCGGCGAGGTGGGCGAGGCCTGCTTCTTGGTGAGCCCGTACACGTGGTTGTCGTGCAGGATCACCGTCATGTTCATGTTGTAGCGCAGTGCGTGGATCCAGTGCGCCGCGCCGATCGAGCAGCAGTCGCCGTCGCCGGTGTTGACGAACACGTGCAGGTCGGGCCGCGCCATCTTCACTCCCTGCGCGAGCGGAAAGGCGCGGCCGTGGATGCCGTGAAAGCCGTAGGTTTTCATGTAGTGCGGGAAGCGGCTCGAGCAGCCGATGCCCGACACGAACACGGTGCGCTCCGGGGCCAGGTCCTCGTCGCGACACAGCCGCTGCACGGCGGTGAGAATGGCGTTGTCGCCGCAGCCGCTGCACCAGCGCGGCACGCCGCCCTGGTAGTCCTCGAGCGTGTGGTGCTCCTCGTGCAGCTTGATGATGAACTGGCTGAGTGCTGAGCCCATTGCTTAGGTTCCCTCGTTCAGCTTGGCGCGGATCGCGTTCACCACATTGCCCGGCTTGATCGGCTGGCCGCGTGCCTCTGTCCAGCAGTCCACGTCCACCAGCGTGCGGGCGCGCAGCATCATCGCCAGCGGCGCATAGCGGCGGTTTTCCTCGTCGATGAGTTCGTCCTCTGCGGGGCGGTCGGCCCAGGTGCCTTCGACTGTCATCACCTTGCGGAAGCGCTTCAAGATGCCCTTGATGCCCGAGGGCATCGGCTGGATGAAGCGCATCTGCAGCGCCGAGACCTTCAGGCCCTCGTCGCGCACGCGCTGCACCGCCTCCTCGATCACGCCCTGCGTGCTGCCCCAGCCGACCACCAGCAGGTCGCCCTCGGGGTCGCCGAACACCGGCGGCGTTTTCAGCGTCTTCTGCAGCGTGGCCAGCTTGAGGCTGCGCATGCGCAGCCCTTCCTCGTTGATGGCCGGGTCGTAGGCAACCTTGCTGGCGCGGTCATGGGCCAGGCCGGTCACCGTGTGCATCCCGTTCGGCTGGCCCGGGATGAAGCGGCGTGCAATGCCGGTGACCGGATCCCAGTCGTAGGGCCTGGCCCCGGCGGGCAGCGGTGTCTGGTCGAGTGGCGGTGCCAGCCAGTCCTCGGAGAAGTTCGGCCGCGCGAACGGCTGCTGCGCAGTGGCCAGGCTCGCGTCCGTCAGCACGACCACGACCATGTTGAAGGTCTCGGCGATCTTGCGCGCGGTGATCATCGAGTAGAAGCAATCCTCGATACTGGTCACGGCCAGCACCACCTTGGGTGCATCGCCGTGGCTGCCGTAGATCGAGGTCAGCAGGTCGGCCTGCTCGACCTTGGTCGGCTGGCCGGTGCTGGGGCCGCCGCGCTGTACGTTGACCACCACCAGCGGGATCTCCGCCATCACCGCCAGGCCGATGCCTTCCTGCTTGAGCGAATAGCCGGGACCCGAGGTGATCGTCACCGCGCAGCGGCCGGCATACGAGGCGCCGATCGCGAAAGCGCAGGCAGCGATCTCGTCCTCGGCCTGGTGCACGATGCCGCCGACGCGCTCGAAGATGTCCGACAGGTAGTGCGAGGCGGAAGTCGCCGGCGTGATCGGGTACATCGCGCAGATGTCCATGCCCGAGGCCACCACGCCGAGCGCGATCGCCGTATTGCCGTTGACGACGATCTGCGGCACCTTGGCCTTCTCGGCCGGGATGCGGTACCTGAAGTCAAGCTGGGTCTCGGTCCAGGCGTGGCCGGCCTCCAGCAGCCGCACGTTGCTGTCGATGACCTTCTGGTCCTTCTTGCCGAAGGTCAGCGCGATCTGCTCGCGCGCCAGTTGCAGGTCGAGGCTGTAGATGCTGCACAGCATGCCCAGCACGAAC
Organism: Burkholderiaceae bacterium; assembly: GCA_034522655.1. Classification (GTDB taxonomy): domain Bacteria; phylum Pseudomonadota; class Gammaproteobacteria; order Burkholderiales; family Burkholderiaceae_F; genus JALHMQ01. The sequence continues at coordinate 126,292 of JAXHLD010000035.1, read as the reverse complement.
ATGTTCTTGCCACGCCGGGCATCGGTCATCAGCGCGCGGCACTCGCGCTCGATCGGCAGTTCGTAGACGCGGTAGCCGGCCTCCTTCAGCGAGGTCACCGTGTCGGTGTACGCCTTCGCGATGGCCGGATCGCGGTGCTCGGCCCACATGCTCTCGAGCAGGATGGTGGCGCCCGGCTTCAGTTCGCCGGCCCGCACGCGGCCTAGCAGCACCTGCTCGTTGAAGGCGATCGCCAGGTCGGTCTCGTCGCCGCCGTTGGTGACGCGCTGCGATCCGATGCGGATGCGGATGCCGCTGGCGCCGGCGATGCTGCGGGCCGGCGGCTGGATCTCGGCCGGGATGATCTCCACCGTCCAGATGCCGTTACCACTGCGGGCGGCGATGGCGGCCAGCGACTGGCCGCAGCGCTGGGCGCCTTCGCCTGAGTCGCTGATGACCTCGACGATGTGCTCGGGCAGGGTGACGGTGCGTTGGGCGCCGGCAGCGCCGCCGGCCTGCGGCGGGCGCTCCAGTACTGCGGCGTCGTTCATGACGGATTCCTCGGGGCGAAAGTGCGGAGTCAGCCCAGACGCAGGCGGGCGAAGCCGTGCTCTTCGAGCGCGATGCCGAAGCGCAGGCCGCTGGTCTCGGTGGCGTAGATCGAGTTGGTGTCGCGCAGGCCCAGATAGGCCTTGATGCTGCGGGCGGCGCGGCGCCCCGCGCCCATCGCCTGGATGACGGTGGCGGCGCCGGTGACGATGTCGCCACCCGCGTAGACGCCCGTCATAGAGGTGGCGAGGTTCTCATCGGTCGCGATGTAGCCGCGCTGGTTGAGCTTGAGCTGGGTGGTCTGGCCGAGGATCGGGTTGGCGTTGGTGCCGATCGCGAACACGACCATGTCGCACTCGAACTCGAACTCGCTGCCCGGCGATTACCACCGGCTTGCGGCGGCCGGATGCGTCGGGCTCGCCCAACTCCATCTTCACGCAGCGCAGCGCACGTACATTGTTGTTGGCGTCACCGAGGATCTCGACCGGGCTGGTCAGCCAGTTGAAGTCCACCCCTTCCTCTTCGGCGTGATGGACCTCCTCGACGCGCGCCGGCGCTTCCTTCTTCGAGCGGCGGTAGATGCAGTGGACGGATTCGGCACCCAGCCGCAGCGACACGCGCAGCGCGTCCATCGCCGTGTTGCCGGCACCGATCACGGCGACGTGCTTGCCCGGCTGCAGCGGCGTGTCGAAGCTCGGGAAGTCACGCGCCCGCATCAGGTTGCACCGGGTCAGCAGTTCATTGGCCGACAGCACGCCGTTGAGCGACTCGCCCGGGATGCCCATGAAGCTCGGGTAGCCGGCGCCGGTGCCGATGAACACCGCGTGAAAACCCATCTCCGTGAGCATCTGCTCGATCGTAAACAGGCGCCCGACCAGCGTGTTGCACTCGAAGCGCACGCCCAGGCGCTTCACCTTGTCGATCTCGGCGTCGATCACCTCGTTGGGCAGGCGGAAGTCCGGGATGCCGTACTTGAGCACGCCGCCGGGCGTGTGGAACGCCTCGTAGACCACGACCTCGCAACCGGCCTTGGCCATGTCGGCAGCACAGGCCATGCCTGCGGGGCCGGCGCCGACGATGCCGACGCGGTAGCCGCACGGCTCGATGTACGGAATGCTGGCCCAGCCCTCGGCGATGGCCATGTCGCCGACGAAGCGCTCGAGCCGGCCGATCGCGACCGGCTCGAGCGTGTCCGGTTGCCGACCGTGCACACGCCTTCGCACTGGTTCTCCTGCGGGCACACGCGGCCGCAGATCGAAGGCAGCAGGTTGGTGTCGGTGATGATGTCGTAGGCGCCCTGGTAGTGCTTCTCGGTGACCTTCTTGATGAAGCCGGGGATGTCGATGCCGACCGGGCAACCGCGCACGCAGGGCTCGTCGGCGCACTGCAGGCAGCGTTCAGCCTCGCGCTGCGCCTCGGTGATCCCGTAGCCGCAGGACACTTCGGTGAAGTTGCGCGCGCGCTCCTTGGGATCCTGCTCCCGCACCGGCGTGCGTTCCTGCGGGATCGTGCGGATGGTCTTCTTCTTGGCGGCCATGGCTCACCCGTCGGTCGAGGGCCGGTCGGCCGCGAACACCACGGCCTCGAGGTCGGCGGTCGGGCTGCCACGCATCCGGCACGTGTCATCGAACTTCGCCATGGCTTCGCCTTCGGCGCGCTTGTAGCGGACCAGGCGCGCGGTGAGGTCGGCGAAGTCGACCTGGTGACCGTCGAAGTCGGGGCCATCGACGCAGGCGAACTTGATCTGGTCGCCGACCTTGACGCGGCAGCCGCCGCACATGCCGGTGCCGTCGACCATCACCGGGTTCAGGCTGACCATGGTCTTGATGCCGTGCGGACGGGTGGCCTCGGCGCAGCCGCGCATCATCACCGGCGGGCCGATGGCGACCACTTCGTCGATGTCCGGGTGCTTGCCGATGGCCTGCTTGATGCCTTCGGTGACCAGTCCCTTGAGGCCGGCCGAGCCGTCATCGGTGCACACGATCAGTTCGTCGCACACGCGGGCGAACTTGTCCTGCCAGAACATCAGATCCTTGTTACGGAAGCCGATCACGCCGATCACATAGGCGCCGCTTTCCTTGTACGCGCGGGCCTGCGGATACACGGGCGCCACACCCAGGCCGCCGCCGACGCAGACGACCTTCTTGGCCTTGCCGATGTGGCTCGGAATGCCCATCGGTCCCACCAGCGCGAAAAGATGTGTACCGACCTGGCAGTTGCGCTGCATCTCCTTGGTGGTCTTGCCGACCGCTTGGATCACGAGCGTGATCGTGCCGCGTTCGCGGTCGAAGTCGGCGATGGTCAGCGGGATGCGTTCGCCATGTTCGTGTTCCATCACGATCACGAACTGGCCAGGGCGGGCGGCACGGGCCATCTGCGGATGACGCACCTCGAGCAGGTAGGTGACGTCAGAGAAATCTTCGCGTGCGACGATCTCGAACGTCGCCGCGGCGTCGCTGGCTGCCTTCATAGGTCTCCCGTCGGCGGGCTTTGTGCAAGCGCGCGATCGCGGTGATCGCGTCCGCCTCGCGTTGACCCTGCTCGTCGGGGCGACTTTCCGCCTTGCAGGATCGGCCGCTTTGATGTTTGGCAATCCGCGGTCGATTAGGCGGCCGGTGGAAAAGCTGCCGGTCGCGCGCTGACGTGCGGCTATTGCGTGGATTCGCCTTGCCGCGCCGGCGTGTGCGCGGTCCCGGCCTGCGTTCTTGCGGTGATCGCAGGTGCTGCGGTCGATGCGACGTCAACTGCGCGGACGGTTGCGAATCGGTTGTGAATCAGTCGCGCCAGAAGGCCGGATGCAAGAGGGTGCGTGGTATTCTCGCGCCCCGTTTTGCGTAGCGAAATGCCGTGTGTCTCGCCCGCGCAAAGCAGCTATCCGTCAACCGGCTGGGCCGGGGCGCGGAAGGACCGATCGGTTTCCTGCATCCCACGGGCGAAGCGCCCGGAAAGGTGAACGCTGATGATGCGACAGTTCCAGGTCAACTCGTACCTGTTCGGCGGCAATGCGCCGTACGTCGAAGAGCTGTACGAGCGCTATCTCGACAATCCCGGAAGCGTGCCCGACAAGTGGCGCGCGTACTTCGACCAGATGCAGCTGGTGCCTGCTGCGGACGGCTCGACCAGCTCGCCGGACGTGGCCCACGCACCGATCGTCGAGTCCTTCGCCCAGCGCGCCAAGGCCGGCACCCTGCGTCCGACCGTGGCCCCGACCGACCTGTCGGTGGCGCGCAAGCAGGTGCACGTCCAGTCGATCATCGCGGCGTATCGGTTCCTCGGCGCACGCTGGGCGGATCTTGATCCGCTCAAGCGCCAGGAGCGCCCCAGCATCCCCGAACTCGAACCGGGGTTCTACGACCTCACCGAAGCCGACATGGACACGGTCTTTTCCGCGTCCAATACGTACTTCGGCCAGGAGCAGATGACGCTGCGCGAGATCATCAAGGCGCTGCGCCAGACCTATTGCAGCACGATCGGTGCCGAGTTCATGTACATCTCGGACCCGGCCGAGAAGCGCTGGTGGCAGCAGCGCCTGGAGTCGATCCGCTCCACGCCCAGTTTTTCGCCCGACAAGAAGCGGCACATCTTGGAGCGGCTGACCGCCTCCGAAGGCCTGGAGCGTTTCCTGCACACCAAGTACGTCGGCCAGAAGCGTTTCTCGCTGGAAGGTGGCGAGAGCTTCATCGCCTCGATGGACGAGCTGGTGCAGCACGCCGGCGAGCGTGGCGTGGAGGAGATCGTCATCGGCATGGCCCACCGCGGGCGCCTGAATGTGCTGGTGAATACGCTCGGCAAGATGCCGGCCGACCTATTTGCTGAGTTCGAGGGCAAGGGCTCGTCCGACCTGCCGGCGGGTGACGTCAAGTACCACAACGGCTTCTCGAGCGACGTGACCACACCGGGCGGACCGGTGCACCTGTCGCTGGCGTTCAATCCCTCGCACCTGGAGATCGTCAACCCGGTGGTCGAAGGCTCGGTGCGCGCGCGGCAGGATCGCCGCGGCGGCAACAAGCGCGACCAGGTGCTGCCGATCCTGGTACATGGCGACGCCGCCTTCGCTGGCCAGGGCGTGGTCATGGAGACGCTGAACCTGGCGCAGACGCGCGGCTACCGCACCGGCGGCACGGTGCACATCGTCATCAACAACCAGATCGGTTTCACCACCTCCGATCCGCGCGATGCGCGTTCGACCAGCTACTGCTCGGACGTGGCCAAGATGGTCGAGGCACCGGTCTTCCACGTGAACGGCGACGACCCCGAGGCGGTCGTGCTGTGCACGCAGATGGCGATGGACTACCGCATGAAGTTCCACAAGGATGTGGTGATCGACCTCGTCTGCTTCCGCCGCCTCGGCCACAACGAGCAGGACGAGCCGACGGTCACGCAGCCGCTGATGTACAAGAAGATCGCTCAGCACCCGGGCACGCGCAAGCTGTACGCGGACAAACTGGTCACGCAGGGCACGCTGAAGGCCGACGAGCCGGACGAGATGGTCAAGGCTTTCCGTGCCGCGATGGATGCCGGCCGTCACACGGTCGACCCGGTGCTCGAACCGACTACAAGAGCACAGTACGCGGTCGACTGGTAGCCGTTCCTGAACGGCGCACGTGGACCGATCACGCCGACACTGCGGTGCCGATGGCCGAGCTCAAGCGCCTGGCCGAGCGGATCACCACGATTTCCGAGAATTTCAAGGTGCATCCGCTGGTCGAGAAAGTGATCGCCGACCGGCGCGCGATGGGCGAGGGCAAGCTGCCGGTCGACTGGGGCATGGGCGAGAATCTGGCCTACGCATCGCTAGTGTCCAGCGGCTACCCGGTGCGCATCACCGGCCAGGACTGCGGCCGCGGCACCTTCACGCACCGCCACGCGGTGCTGCACGACCAGAACCGCGAGAAGTGGGATGCCGGCGCCTATGTGCCGCTGATGCATGTCGGCGAGAAGCAGGCGCCGTTCCTGGTGATCGATTCGGTGCTCAGCGAGGAGGCAGTGCTCGCCTTCGAGTACGGCTACTCGTCGGCCGAGCCGAACGCGCTGGTGATCTGGGAAGCGCAGTTCGGCGACTTCGTCAACGGCGCGCAGGTGGTGATTGACCAGTTCATCAGTTCCGGCGAGGTCAAATGGGGCCGGCAAAGCGGCCTGACGCTGCTGCTGCCGCACGGCTACGAAGGGCAGGGCCCGGAGCACAGCTCGGCGCGCCTCGAGCGCTTCCTGCAGCTGGCGGCGAGCAACAACATGCAGGTCGCGCAGCCGACCAACGCGGCGCAGATCTTCCACCTGCTGCGGCGGCAGATGATCCGGTTGTTCCGCAAGCCGCTGGTCATCATGACGCCCAAGAGCCTGCTGCGGCACAAGGACGCCACCTCGCCGCTGACCGACTTCTCGCGCGGGGAGTTCCACACCGTGCTCGGCGAGACGCACGAGATCGACGCCAAGAAGGTCAAGCGGGTGCTGGCCTGCTCGGGCAAGGTCTATTACGACCTGGTGCATGCGCGCAAGGAACGCGGCGACGACGACGTGGCGATCATCCGCATCGAGCAGCTGTACCCGTTCCCGCACGAGGCGCTTGCCAGCCGAGCTAGAAGATATCCGAATGCCGCGGAGATGGTCTGGGTGCAGGAAGAGCCGCAGAACCAGGGTTCCTGGTACCGGATCCAGCATCACCTGCTGGAGACACGATGCCGCAGGCCAGAAGCTCGGCTACGCCGGGCGGCCCGCCTCGGCCTCGCCGGCGGTGGGCTACTACGCCAAGCACAATGAGCAGCAGAAGGCGCTGCTGGATCAGGCGTTCGCCAAGCTCAAGGGATTCGTGCTCGAACAAGTAGAGCGTTCGGACGGGCTCAGTGCGTTGAGCGTGTCGGCAGCGGACATGGTGCTCGATCTGCGAGTACCAGCTGAACGGTCACCGAACCGAAACGGAAAACAAGACATGGCAATCGTTGAAGTGAAAGTCCCGCAACTGTCCGAGTCGGTTGCGGAAGCCACGCTGCTGCAGTGGAAGAAGAAGCCCGGCGACGCCGTCGCCGTCGATGAAGTGCTGATCGAGGTCGAGACCGACAAGGTCGTGCTCGAAGTGCCGGCGCCGGTCGGCGGCGTACTGGCCGAGATCGTCAAGGCTGACGGCGGCACGGTGGTCAGCGACGAGCTGATGGCCAGCATCGACAAGGCGGCAAGGCCGGCGAGTCGCACACCCCGGCGCCCGGGGGCGCCGCCGGCGAGTGCCTCGAAGGCGGGCGTGGCGATGCCCGCAGCCGCCAAGCTGATGGCCGACGCCGGGCTGGCTGCCGGGCAGGTGGCCGGCACGGGCCGCGACGGCCGCATTACCAAGGGCGATGTGATCGGCGCGATCGAGGCCGCGGCGGGAGGGCGACCGGCACGGCCGGCTGGCCCCAGCGATGCCGGCGGCGTCCGCCCGCCCGTCGCTGCCGGAGGTCAAGGCGCCGATCGATTTGAGCGCGATGGCCAACCGGCCGGAGCAGCGCGTGCCGATGTCACGTCTGCGCCAGCGCGTGGCCGAGCGCCTGGTGCAGAGTCAATCCACCGCGGCGATCCTGACCACGTTCAACGAGGTCAACATGCAGCCGGTGATGGACATGCGCAACCGCTACAAGGACAGGTTCGAGAAGGAGCACGGTGCCAAGCTCGGTTTCATGTCGTTCTTCGTCAAGGCGGCGGTGGCGGCGCTGAAGAAGTACCCGGTGGTCAATGCCGCGGTCGACGGCAACGACATCGTCTACCACGGCTATTTCGATATCGGCATCGCGGTGGGCTCGCCGCGTGGCCTCGTGGTGCCGATCCTGCGCGACGCCGACACCATGACCTTCGCCGAGATCGAGAAAAAGATCGCCGACTTCGGCAAGCGCGCCGGCGAGGGCAAGCTGCAACTGGAGGAGCTGACCGGCGGCACGTTCTCGATCTCCAACGGCGGCGTGTTCGGCTCGATGCTGTCCACACCCATCATCAACCCGCCGCAGAGCGCGATCCTGGGCATCCACGCGACCAAGGAGCGGCCGGTCGTGGAGAACGGCCAGATCGTGATCCGGCCGATGAACTACCTGGCGATGTCCTACGACCACCGCATCATCGATGGCCGCGAAGCCGTGCTGGTGCTGGTGGCGATGAAGGAAGCGCTGGAAGACCCGGCGCGGCTGCTGCTGGAAGTCTGAGCAACGCGGACCGCCGAGCCAGGGAGGCCTGTCATGAGCATCGCCGATGAGATCGCCAAGCTGCATGACCTGCTGGCGCGGGGCGCGATCACGCAGTCGGAGTTCGAGCAAGCCAAGCTGAAGCTGCTGGCCCAGCCGACCGAAACCGAGTCGCCGGCGGTCAATCGGCTGCGACTGTCGGACCGCGACCGCTGGATCGCCGGCGTCTGCGGCGGCATCGCGGCGGTCACACGGGTCGACAGTTGGATCTGGCGACTGCTGTTCGTCGCGGGTCTGTTCGCCGGCGGCTTCACCTTCATTCTGTACGTCCTGCTTTGGATCTTCGTGCCGCGCGAGGGACGCTGAGGCGGGCCGGCACACACCCAACAACACGGAAGACACATGGCCAAGAATTTCGACGTCGTCGTCATCGGCGCCGGCCCCGGCGGCTACATCGCCGCGATCCGCGCGGCCCAGCTCGGCATGGCGGTGGCGTGCATCGACGAATGGAAGAACGAGAAGGGCGGCCCTGCGCCCGGCGGCACCTGCACCAACGTCGGCTGCATTCCCTCCAAGGCGCTGCTGCAGTCCTCCGAGAACTACGAGCACGCGGCGCATCACTTCAAGGACCACGGCATCGAGGTCAAGGGCCTGTCGATCGACGTTGGCCAGATGCTGGCGCGCAAGCGCACGGTGGTGAAGCAGAACAACGACGGCATCCTGTTCCTGCTGAAGAAGAACAAGATCTCGTTCTTCCACGGCCGCGGCAGCTTCGGCGCCAAGGTCGATGGCGGCTTTGAGGTAAAGGTCAATGACGAGGTCCTGGTCGGCAAGCAGGTCATCGTTGCAACCGGCTCGAGCGCTCGAGCGCTGCCGGGCGCGCCCTTCGACGAGAAACTCATCCTCAGCAATGACGGCGCACTGGAAATCCCCGACGTGCCCCGCAAGCTCGGCGTGATCGGTGCCGGCGTGATCGGCCTGGAGATGGGTTCGGTGTGGCGACGCCTTGGTGCCGAGGTGACGATCCTCGAGGCGCTGCCGGCCTTCTTGGGCGCGGCCGATGCGCAGATCGCCAAGGAAGCGAACCGGGCCTTCTCCAAGCAGGGACTGAAGATTCACCTGGGCGTGAAGATTGCCGCGGTGAAGACCGACAAGACGTCGGTGACGGTCGAGTACATGGATGACAAAGGCGCCGCGCAGACCCTGGCGGTGGACAAGCTGATCGTCTCGATCGGCCGCTTGCCCAACACGAACGGCCTGAACGCCGATGGCGTGGGACTGGCTCTCGATGAGCGTGGCTTCGTCAAGGTGGACGACGAGTGCCGCACCAGTTTGCCCGGCGTGTGGGCGATCGGCGACGTGGTGCGTGGGCCGATGCTGGCGCACAAGGCCGAGGAGGAGGGCGTGGCGGTGGCCGAGCGCCTTGCCGGCCAGCACGGCCATGTGAACTTCAACACGGTCCCCTGGGTGATCTACACCTCGCCCGAGATCGCCTGGGTCGGCCAGACCGAGCAGCAGGTCAAGGACAGCGGCCGCGCCTACAAGACCGGCACGTTCCCGTTCTCGGCCAACGGGCGGGCGCGCGCGTTGGGCGACACGACGGGTCTGGTCAAGTTCATCGCCGACGCCAAGACCGACGAAATCCTCGGCGTGCACATGATCGGCCCGATGGTCTCCGAACTGATCGCGGAGGCGGTCGTCGCGATGGAGTTCAAGGCCAGTAGCGAAGACATCGCGCGCATCTGCCACGCGCATCCGTCGCTGTCCGAGGTCACCAAGGAGGCGGCACTCGCGGTGGACAAACGCACGCTGAACTTGTGATCGATGGTGGCGGCGGGTCGAGCATGACGTGCGCGGTATCGGCATGAAGCGGCGGTTGCGCCAGCCTGCGGGCGCCCGCGTGGGCCGTGCGGCTGAGCGAGCCGCACCCGGAGCGACTCATCCCCTCGCCGGCGGCCTGCAAGTGCGCTGATGTTCAAGACCCACCTGGACCAGGCGCTGGCGGCGCGCGGCTACACGCTCGATGCTGCCCAGCAGGCGGCCGCCGACCGGCTGCAGACGCTGTTCGAGGACTGGTCCCAGTACAAGGGCAGGCGCTCCAACGCGGTGACCCGGCTGCTGCGCCGGCCGATCATCCCGCGCGGCGTGTACCTGTGGGGCGGCGTCGGGCGCGGCAAGAGTTTCCTGATGGATGCCTTCTTCGCCGATGTGCCGCTGATCCGCAAGACGCGCATCCACTTCCACGAGTTCATGCGCGGCGTGCACCATGAGCTCGACCAGCTCAAGGGCACCGAGAATCCGCTGGACGCCGTTGCCGCGCGCATTGCCCGCCGCTATCGGCTGATCTGCTTCGACGAGTTCCACGTCAGCGACATCGCCGACGCCATGATCCTGCACCGGCTGCTGGTGCGGCTGTTCGACCTGGGTGTGGGCTTCGTGATGACCTCCAACTACCCGCCCGAGGGCTTGTACCCGGACGGGCTGCACCGCGACCGGCTGCTGCCTGCAATCGAGCTGCTGAAGGCGCAGCTCGACGTGCTGCGTGTCGACAGCGGCGTCGACTATCGCCGGCGCGCGATGGAAAAGGTCGAGGCCTACCTGACGCCGCTCGGCCCTGCCGTCGACGAGCAGTTGAACCTCGCATTCGAGCGCATTGCCGAAGCCGAGGACGACAGCCCGGTCCTGCTGATCGAGGCGCGCCAGATCCGCGCCCGGCGGCGTGCCGGCGGCGCGGTGTGGTTCGACTTCGCCGTGCTGTGCGGCGGCCCGCGGTCGCAGAACGACTACCTCGAGATCGCCGCGCGCTTTCACACGGTCATGCTGTCGAACGTGCCGCAGATGTCGGCCGGCCAGGCGTCCGAGGCGCGCCGCTTCACCTGGCTGGTCGATGTGCTGTACGACCACCGCGTCAAGCTGCTGCTGTCGGCGGCGGTGCCTCCCGAGGGGCTCTACATGGCGGGGGTGCTGGCCGGCGAGTTCCAGCGCACCGCGTCGCGCCTGATCGAGATGCAGTCGCGCGCCTATCTGGACGCACCGCGGCGCGCGGTGGTCGAGCACATCGGATGAGGCCGTCCGCGCGCGGCTGCAGCGGCCGCGCCGGCGCGGCACCATGCGCCTGGTGAATCCGATCTCCAGAACATTCGTGGCCGGTGTCGTCGGCCTGCTGTTGGCAGCCGCCCTGCCTGCCATGGCCGGCGAGCTTGCGTCCGATCTGGCCGTCAAGGTGCCGCCAGGCAGCGTGACGTCGCGCGAAGACATCGCGCATGCCCGTGCTGCGGCCCAGGCCACGGAGGCCGCCGCAGAGATGGCGTGGCAGGCAGATCAGGATCGCTGCTGGCAGGCCTTCTTCGCCACGGCCTGCCGCGATGCTGCGCGCCGGCAGCACCTGGCGGCGCGACGTGAAGTGCGCCGGGTCGTGAGCGAGGCCGGCGCGGTCGAACGCCGGCTCGACAATCAGGCGCGTGCCGAGGCCAAGGCGGTGCAGCAGCTCAGTGCGCCGACCCCCGAGCAGGTGGTCGCGCGCGAGGCGGCGGCGCGCGCCGACTACGAGGCACGCCAGCAACGCGCGCGTGAGGCAGCCGATGATCGTCGCCAACGCGATCTCGCGGCCGAGCAGCGGCGCCAGGCGCACGAGCAGCGGCTGGGCGAACAGCAGCTGCGCGAGACGCAGCGCGCCGCGCAGACCGCTACGGAGGCGCAGAGTGCGCGCCAGTTCGCCCAGAAGCAGGCCGAGGCGCAGGCCTATGCCGCGCGCAAGGCGCAGGAGCGGGCCGAAAACGAACGACGCCGGTCTGAGCGGCAGCGCGAGCGCGAGAAGACCCTGATCGAGCAGGGCCGTGCGCCGCCGGTGGCGAGCCCGTCCGGCGCCGGCGATGCCGCGGCACCGAAGGTCGACCTGCCGCCGGACATCCCGCCGCCGCCTGCGCTGGTGGACGATCGCCCGGAGCCGCCGAAGCCGGCGCCCAAGCGATAGCCGTCGATAGGGCCGCGCTCGAACCAGGCGTTCGAGATGGCGAGGCGCACGCGGCGCGAAGCGCCGCCTGCGATGTGGCGCGCTGCAGCGGTGCCCGGTGTCAGGCTGGCCCGATGCCGGGGCGAGCGGTCATTTGCCGCTCGGGCGTCCTGTCGCGGCTTCGTCGAACCACAGGGTCGTGGTCGGCAGACGCTTGGGCTGCTCTGCGGCTTCGAGCTTGACAATGGCCAGCGACAGGTTGTCGCCGTGCTTTTCCGCGCGCTCGCGCGCCAGCCGCACCAGGTGCTCGGAGGCTTCGCGCGGCGGCAGGCTGTGCAGCAGGGCACCCAGTTCCGAGTCGGTGAAGTAGGCCCACAGACCGTCGCTGCACAGAAGGAAGGCATCGCCGACCTGCAGGTCAGTCACCTCGTCGATCATCAGCTGCGGATCGCGCGCAATGCCTAGCGCGCTGACCAGGATGTTCTTGTACTTCTCCTGCGCCGCATCGGCTTCGGCGATCTTGCCCTCGCTGCGCAGGTGGTGGGCGTAGGTGTGGTCGGCCGTGCGCCGCAGTAGTTTGCCGGCGCGGAACAGGTACAGCCGGCTGTCGCCCGCGTGGGCCCAGATCGCGAAGTGGCGGCGCACGATCAGCGCCACGATCGTGCTGTGCGGTTCCTTCTCGCTCGACAGCGCGGTCAGGCGGATGACGGTGTGCGCTTCGGCGGCGATCTGCTGCAGGAGGGCCCGCAACTCGCCGTCCTGGGCAGCGGTCTCCTGGAACAGGCTGTCCGCGGTGGAGATCACCTGGTCCGAGGCCATGCGGCCGCCGGTGCGGCCGCCCATGCCGTCGGCAACGACGGCCAACAACGTACCGGGGTTACGCTTGCTGGTCAGCAGTACGACGCGGTCCTGCTGTTCAGACCGGTCGCCGATGTGATCGGCGATGCAGGCAGAGACTTTGAATCGGACCGTCACGGCAGCAGCAGGTGGGGAACTGGAGAGCGGCGCAAGGCCGTCAGGGACGTTTTCAGTCTATCAGCGCGACTCGTTCGCAAAGGCGTGAAATGGCGGGCGATTGGCTGCTGGTGCCGGGCGCGCGCGTCGCGCTGCTAGCATCCTCGATGATTACGCGGCAGGCGCATGGCCCGACGACCGGGCGGCGTCGAACGCCATCGAATCCCATGGACCTCGACGACATCAAGCGGCGGCTGATCGAACTGCAAGTCGAGCATCGCGACCTCGACGAGGCCATCGAGCGCCTTGCCATGCAGGCCGGTGTCGACGAGCTGAAGCTGCGTCGGCTCAAGAAGCGCAAGCTGCAGATCAAGGATGCGATCGTGCATCTGGAGATGCTGCTGGTGCCTGACATTTCGGCGTGAGCGCGGCGGTCGCAGCCAGTGGCGCGGGGGCGCGCAGCGCCGCTGCCCGCGTCGATAGCCCCGACGAGATCGCCGTGCGCATCGCGCGCGGCCGGGTTGCAACCGCATTTGCATCTGACGGTGAGCTGGCCGGCGCCGTGCGCGGTTTCACGGCGCGCGACTCGCAGCGCGACCTGGCGCTGGCGGTGTTCGATGCCATCGCCGAACGCGGCACCCTGGTGGCCGAAGCGGGGACCGGCACCGGCAAGACCTTCGCGTACCTCGTGCCGGCGCTGGTCGCCGGCGGCAAGGTGCTGATCTCCACCGGCACCAAGGCGCTGCAGGATCAGGTCTTCGCCAAGGACCTGGCGGCGGTGCGCAGCGCGCTCGGCCTGGACATCGCGGTGGCCCTGCTCAAGGGCCGGCAGAACTACGTCTGCCTGCATCGACTGGCGCGCACCGAGGCCGAGGGCCTGCTGGCCTCGCGCCAGGACGCGCAGGACCTGCGTGCGATCGTGCAGTTCTCCCGTAGCAGCGACAGCGGCGATCGTGGCGGCCTGCCCGACGTGCCGGAGACCGCGCCGATCTGGCTGCAGGTGACGAGCACGCGCGACAACTGCCTGGGGCAGGAGTGCCCGCGCTTCGCCGAGTGCTTCGTGACGAAGGCGCGGCGCGAGGCGCTGGCGGCGGACGTGGTGGTGGTCAACCATCACCTGTTCCTGGCCGACCTCGCGCTGCGCGACGACGCGGTGCGCGACTTCCTGCCGACTGCCGACACGGTGATCCTCGACGAGGCGCACCAGCTGCCCAAGATCGCGGCCGAGTTCTTCGGCACCGGCTGGTCGCTGGCGCAACTGACCGATCTGGTACAGGACGCCCGCGCGATCGGACTGGCACGTGCCGCCGATGGTGCCGCCTGGGTCATGCTGACCCAGGCGATCGAGGCCGCGGCACGCGAACTGCGACTGGTGCTGGCCGAGGCCGGCCTGCGGCCCGGGCAGCGGATGGCGCTCGACCGCGTGCCGGGCCGTCCCGGCGTCGCGCAGCAGCTTGATCAGCTGGTGACCGCGCTGGCCAGCCTGCATCAGGCGCTGCAGGTCAACAGTGGGCGCGACCCCGAACTCGACGCGCTGGCGCCGCGCACGGAAGCGCTGCGCGCACAGGTGGCTACGTGGGCGGCCGCGCTGCGCGTGGCCGACGCGCGGGACAGCGAGGCGCAAGGCGAGGCGGCATCACCCGCGGCGCAGGACGACGACACCGTGCGCTGGCTGGCCTTGTCGCAGCACGGCGCGCAGTTCCAGGCCACGCCGCTGGCGCCCGGTGACTCGTTCGCGCGCGTGCGCGAGCAGCAGCCGCAGGCCTGGATCCTGACCTCGGCCACGCTGACCGTGGCCAACCGCTTCGATGCGTTCCTGGCCGACATCGGCCTGCCCGAGGCGACCACGCGGCGCTGGGACAGTCCGTTCGACTTCGCGCACCAGGGCCTGCTGTACCTGCCGCAGCCGATGCCGTCACCGCTGGCGCACGACTTCCCGGAGCAGGTGGCGCGCGTGGCGTGGCCGGTGATGGAGGCGGCGCGTGGCCGCGCGTTCGTGCTGTGCTCGACGTTGAGAGCGGTCGATCGTGTGGCCGCGGTGCTGCGGGGCGAACTCGACCGCGCCGGGCTCGAGCTGCCGTTGCTCGTGCAGGGCGCCCGCACCCGACGTGCGCTGCTGGAGGACTTCCGGCGCGCCGGCAATGCCGTGCTCGTCGGCAGCGTCAGCTTCTGGGAAGGGATCGACGTGCGCGGCGAGGCGCTGTCGCTGGTGGTGATCGACAAGCTGCCGTTCGCGCCGCCGGACGATCCGGTGGTGGAGGCGCGACTCAAGCGCCTGCGCGCGCTCGGTCGCAACGGCTTCACCGAGTACCAGTTGCCGCAGGCGGTGACCCTGCTCAAGCAGGGCGTGGGGCGCCTGATCCGCGACGAGCGCGATCGCGGCGTACTGATGCTGTGCGACGACCGCCTGCTGACCAAGTCCTACGGCCGCACCGTACTCGCCAGCCTGCCGCCGTTCACGCGCACGCGCTCGCTGGACGAGGCCTGCGACTTCTTCCGCGACGCCTGAGCGCTCAGCGAGTTGGGGCCGGGCGTGGGCCGTGCTACTTCTTGGTCGCGCCCGGAGCGCCAGGGAAGTTGCGGTCGAGGATGCGCTGGGCGTCGTCGCGCAACTCGGGCAGATCGAGTGCATCGTACGAGCGCACCAGGATCGCCAGCGCCTCGGCCGCCGCTGGCGAGGCCTGATAGTCGCGCAGCGCGCCCTGCGCGCGCTGGATCGCCGCGATGTAGGCGCCGCGCCGCATGTAGTAGCGCGCGACGTTGACCTCGCTCTGCGCCATGGCGTTGATCAGGTAGTTCATGCGCATCCGCGCGTCGTCGGCGTAGCGGCTGTCCGGATAGCGCAGCACGAGTTCGCGGAACGCATCGAAGCCCTCGCGCATCGCCTTGGGGTCGCGCGTGCTGGGGTCCTGCCCGAAGGCGCGGCCGAACAGGCCGAGGTCGTCGTTGAAGCTCGCCAGTCCCTTCAGGTATTGCACGTAATCGGCACTCGGATGGTTCGGGTTGAGCTTGAGGAAGCGGTCCGCCGCAGCAATCGCCTGCGCCGACTCGCCTTCCTTGTAGTACGTGTAGGTGATCTCGATCTGGGCCTGTTGTGCGTGGCGCGTGAACGGGAAGCGCGCTTCGAGCTTCTCGAGGAACTCGCGCGCGGCCTTCCAGTTCGAGATCTGCATCTCGCCCTTGGCCTCCTGGTAGAGGCGGTCGGCATCCCACTTGGCGGTAGGATCGCGCTGCACCGAGCTGCAGCCGGCCAGCGCCAGCGTCGCACCGAGCAGCAGTGCGGTCGCCACGCGACCTGCCTTCATCATCCAAGACTGCATTCGCACTCCACTGTCCGCACGCTGCCGCGGCGTCCGGCGTCGCGTCATCAGGAACTCAACTTGCCCAAGGCCGCGAAGTATATCGACGCCCCTGCGCCGGCCCGGTTGCGTGCGGGTGATGCCGTCGCGCCCGCGCAGGTCGACGACGCCGATGACATCGACGACATCGCTCCGCTCGAGGCCTCTGCCGGCGCGCCGCTGCATCTGCGCATCGCGCTGGCGCAGGACGGCCTGCGGCTGGACCGGGCGCTGGCCGATCTGCTGCCCGCCGTCTCGCGCAGCCGCTTGCAGCAGTGGATCGCCGGCGGCGGGGTGCGGCGGGTCGCGCAGCCGGCGCTGCCGCTGCGTGCCAAGGATCCGGTGTTCGCCGGTGAGGCGTTCGATGTCACACCGCAGGCCGCGCCCGATGCCTCCGCCTTCACGCCGGAGCCGATGCCGCTGTCGATCGTGTACGCGGACGAGGCGATCCTGGTCCTCGACAAGCCCCCCGGGCTGGTCGTGCATCCAGCCGCCGGTCATTGGCACGGCACGCTGCTCAACGGGCTGCTGGCGCACGATGCCGCGCTCGTCAACGTGCCGCGCGCCGGCATCGTGCATCGGCTCGACGCCGACACTTCGGGTCTGATGGTGGTGGCGCGCACGGTGGCCGCGCATGCAGACCTGGTGCGCCAGCTGCAGGCGCGCACGGTCACACGCGAGTACTGGGCGGTAGTGAGCGGCGCGGTGCCAGAGGCCGGCACCATCGATGCACCGATCGCCCGCGACCCGCGCAATCCGCTGAAGTTCGCCGTTCGACGCGTGCCGGCGGCGCGCGAGGCGCGCACGCACCTCCGGCGTGTCGCGCTGGTCGAGTGCGATGGCCGCACGTTCTCATGGGTGGCGTGCCGGCTCGAGACCGGCCGCACGCACCAGATCCGCGTGCATCTGGAACACCTGGGCCACCCGCTGGTCGGCGATCCCGTCTACCGGCGGGGTCGTCCCGGCGCGCCGCAAGCGGCGCAGGCACCGGCCTGGGCGCGCTTCGAGCGGCAGGCGCTGCACGCCTGCCAACTCGGACTGCAGCATCCGTCGAGCGGGCGCGCGATGCATTGGTTCCGGCCACCACCGGCCGACCTGCGGGGCCTGATGCATGCGCTCGGCTTCGGCCGCACCGATCGTCCGCGCGCGGCGTTTCGCTGATGGACGTGTGCGACACGGCATGGGCGCCGTCGGACTGGATCGTGCCGGACTGGCCGGCGCCGGCCGGCGTGCGGGCGGTGATGACCACGCGCAGCGGCGGCGTGTCGGCGCCGCCCTGGGGCGCGGCACCGGCCCTTGGCGGTGGCATGAACCTCGGCCTGAACAGCGGCGACGAACCGGCCAGCGTGCACGCCAATCGAGCCCGCTTGCCGGCGCTGCTGCCGGCCTTGCCGCAGCGCGCGCCCGCCTGGCTCACGCAGGTGCATGGCGCGACAGTGGTCGATGCCGAATCGGTTACAGATTTGGCGCCCACGGCGGACGCCAGCACGGCAGTCGCCGCCGCCGCGGTGTGTGCGGTACTGGTGGCCGACTGCCTGCCGGTGCTGCTGGTCGACGCGGCCGGCCAGGGCGTGGCTGCCGCGCACGCCGGCTGGCGTGGCCTGGTGGCCGGCGTGTTGCAGGCGACGGTGACGCGGCTGCGCGAGCGGATCGGTGCACACGCGGGCGACGCGCAATCGGAGATCATCGCCTGGCTCGGGCCGGCGATCGGGCCGGCGCGGTTCGAAGTCGGGCCGGAGGTGCTGGACGGGATGCAGCGGAGCCTGCCCGAGGCGTCGCGCGCGTTCATGCCGAGCGCGCCCGGCAAGCACCACGCCGACCTCTTCGCTCTCGCGCGGCAGGCCCTGGCGCAATGTGGCGTGGTGCGTGTCTACGGCGGCGGCATCTGCACCGCCAGCGATGCGCAGCGCTTCTACAGCTTTCGGCGCGATGGGCCGACTGGCCGCCATGCCGCGCTCATCTGGCGTCAGTCGTCGGACGTCGAACGCGGGACCGCCGGCAGCACGCCCGACTGACGGGACGCTGACGCCGCGCGGCTCGCCTGACCCTCATCAAACCCCGTCGCCTGCGAGGGGCCGCGGCGCGATCACGGTTTGACAGTGCTGCAAGCGCCTCGCCACAATGCCGGCGCCCGCGAGAAGCGCCGCGGCCCGCTGCGGCGCGAGCCGGCCCAACGCGCAAGCGGCTTGCCGTGCGCGGTGCGCCTTCACCATAAGTTCATCGAGGAGACTTCCGTATGGCGACCCGCCGAGCCCCGGCCAAGACGACGCGCGCGACCAAGCCGGCCGCGCGCTCTGCGCGGGCTGCTCCGCGCGCCGCGGCGCCTGCGCCCAAGGCCACTCCGCGCGTACGGTCCGCGCCAGCCCGCACGCCGGCGCGTGGCGCGGCCGAGGCGCCGGCGGCGGCACCGTTTGCGCCGCCCGCGTCCGCCGCGCCGAGCCCTGCGGCGCAGACCGGGATGGCACTGCCCACGCCGATGAACGACTGGATGCAGATGTGGCAGGGCATGACGCACGAGTTGATGCAGATGGCGGCGCCGCCGGCCCAGCCGGCGGTTTCGGTGGCGACCGATCGCATGCTCGACCTGCAGCGCGACTACAAGCAGCGGCTGACTGCGCTCTGGGGCGAGTTCGTCGAGCATCCGGACCGCACCACCGCACCGATCAAGGACAGTCGCTTCGCTGATCCGAGCTGGCAGGAGAACTCGCTCGCCTCGTTCTATGCCCGCACCTATCTGCTGAATGCAGAGTTCCTGAACCGCATGGCTGACAGCGTGCAAGCCGACCGCAAGACCAAGGGTCGCGTGAAGTTCGCGGTCTCGCAGCTGGTGGATGCGGCCGCACCGTCGAACTACCTGGCGCTCAATCCGAAGGCGCAGAAGACGCTGCTGGAATCCAGTGGCGAGAGCCTGAAGGCCGGCCTGCTGAACCTGCTGGGCGACATGCAGAAGGGCAAGATCACGCAGACCGATGAATCGGCGTTCGAGGTCGGCAAGAACGTGGCGACCACCGAGGGCGCGGTCGTGTTCGAGAACGCGCTGATCCAGCTGATCCAGTACAAACCGCTGACGCCGAAGGTCTACGCGCGGCCGTTCGTGCTGGTGCCGCCGAGCATCAACAAGTTCTACATCCTCGACCTGCAGCCCGAGAACTCGATGATTCGGTTCGCGGTCGAGCAGGGCCACACGGTGTTCGTGGTGTCGTGGAAGAACCCGCACGAGCCCGAGTCGAAGATGACCTGGGACGACTACCTCGAGCTGGGGCCGATCGCCGCCATTCATGCCGTGCAGGCGATCACCGGCGCCAGGGAGGTCAACGCGCTCGGTTTCTGCGTCGGTGGCACACTGCTGGCGAGTGCGCTGGCGGTGATGTACGCGCGCGGCGAGAAGCCGGTGGCGAGCGTGACGCTGATGACAGCGCTGATCGACTTCGAGGATGCTGGCGTGCTCGACATCTTCATCGACGAGCAGCAGGTGCGCAGGCGCGAGAAGTCGCTCGGCACGGGTGGCCTGATGCCGGGTCGCGACCTGGCCAACACCTTTTCCAGCCTGCGTGCCAACGACCTGGTGTGGAACTACGTGGTCAGCAACTATCTGGAAGGCAAGCAGCCGCCGGCCTTCGACCTGCTGTACTGGAACGGTGACTCGACCAACCTGCCGGGGCCGATGTACGCCTGGTACCTTCGCAACACCTATCTCGAGAACAACCTGCGCGTCCCGAACAAGGTCAAGAGCTGCGGCGAGTCGATCGACCTCGGTCGCATCCGGGTGCCGACCTATGTATTCGCCGCGCGCGAGGACCACATCGTGCCGTGGAAGGCCGCCTACGCCTCGGCGCGTGTGATGCCGGGCACCGACGGCAAGGGCAAGGATGTGCGCTACGTACTGGGCGCCAGCGGGCACATCGCCGGCAGCATCAACCCGGCGAGCAAGAACAAGCGCAGTTACTGGACGCACGGGCCGCGCGGCAAGGAAGGCGGGCTGCCGGCTGACAGCGAAACCTGGCTGGCAGGCGCCGCAGAGCATGCGGGCAGCTGGTGGAACGACTGGGCGCGGTGGCTGGCGCAGTTCGGCGGGCCGATGCAAGCCGCCCCCAAGGGCTACGGTAATGCGAAGTACAAGGTGATCGAGCCCGCGCCCGGTCGCTACGTGAAGGAAAAGGCGTAGCCGCACGCACGGCACGCCACTCAACCTGAGGACGGGAGCACACATGCAACAGGCAGTCATCGTCAGCGCGGTCCGCACCGCGATCGGCAAGTTCGGCGGCGCGCTGGCCAAGATCCCGGCGCCGGAACTCGGCGCGCTGGTCATCAAGGAGGCGATCGCGCGCGCCGGAATCACTCCCGAGCAGGTCGAGGGCGTGATCCTGGGTCAGGTGCTGACCGCGGGCAGCGGCCAGAACCCGGCCCGCCAGGCCACCATCAAGGCCGGACTGCCGCTGGCCACGCCAGCAATGACGATCAACGTCGTCTGCGGCTCCGGCCTTAAGTCGGTGATGCTGGCGGCACAGGCGATCGCCACCGGCGAGGCCGAGATCATGGTGGCGGGCGGGCAGGAAAACATGAGCGCCTCGCCGCACGT
Source organism: Burkholderiaceae bacterium (assembly GCA_034522655.1). Lineage (GTDB taxonomy): Bacteria > Pseudomonadota > Gammaproteobacteria > Burkholderiales > Burkholderiaceae_F > JALHMQ01. The sequence goes on along the minus strand of JAXHLD010000035.1, from coordinate 105,799 downwards.
GCTGATGGGCTCGCGCGATGGCTATCGCATGGGCGACGCCAAGATGATCGACACGATGATCATCGATGGCCTGTGGGACGTGTACAACAAGTACCACATGGGCATCACGGCGGAGAACGTTGCCAAGCAGTGGTCGATCGATCGTGCGCAGCAGGATGCATTCGCTTTTGCCAGCCAGCAGAAGGCCAGCGCCGCGCAGGATGCCGGCAGGTTCAAGGATGAAATCGTCCCGGTGATGATTCCCCAGCGCAAGGGCGATCCGATCGCCTTCGACACCGACGAGTTCGTCAATCGCAAGACCAATGCCGAAGCCCTCGGTGGCCTGAAGCCGGCCTTCGACAAGGAGGGCACGGTCACCGCCGGCAATGCCTCGGGCATCAACGACGGTGCCGCCGCGCTGGTGGTGATGAGCGAGGCCAAGGCCAAGGCCCTCGGCCTGAAGGTGCTGGCGCGCATCAAGAGCTACGCCACCACCGCGCTCGATCCGAAGATCATGGGCATGGGCCCGGTGTCGGCGTCGAGAAAGGCGCTCGAGCGCGCCGGCTGGACTGCTGCGCAGCTTGACCTGATGGAGATCAACGAGGCGTTCGCTGCGCAGGCCTGCGCGGTCAACAAGGACATGGGCTGGGACACGAGCAAGATCAACGTCAACGGCGGCGCCATCGCGCTCGGGCATCCGATCGGCGCCAGCGGCGCGCGCATCCTGGTCACCCTGCTGCATGAAATGAACAAGCGCGACAGCAAAAAAGGGCTGGCTTCGCTTTGCATCGGCGGCGGTATGGGCGTGGCGCTCGCGGTCGAGCGCTAGGCGCTACGACCTGTCGAGACAAGCGTTGAACGACATCGAGAACAACACAAGGAGACAAGCATGACGACGAAAGTGGCCTACGTGACAGGCGGCATGGGCGGCATCGGCACGGCGATCTGCCAGCGTCTGCACAAGGAAGGTTTCAAGGTCATCGCCGGCTGCGGTCCGAGCCGCGATTTCAACAAGTGGCTCGACGAGCAGAAGGCGCTCGGCTACACGTTCTACGCCAGCGTCGGCAACGTGGCCGACTGGGACAGCACCGTCGCCGCATTCACCAAGGCCACGGCCGAACATGGCCCGATCGACGTGCTGGTGAACAATGCCGGCATCACGCGCGACCGCATGTTCCTGAAGATGTCGCCCGAGGACTGGAAGGCCGTCATCGATACCAACCTGAACAGCATGTTCAACGTCACCAAGCAGGTGGTGCCGGGCATGGTGGAAAAGGGCTGGGGCCGCATCATCCAGATCAGCTCGGTCAACGGCGAGAAGGGCCAGGCTGGGCAGACCAACTACTCGGCCGCCAAGGCCGGCATGCACGGCTTCACCATGGCGCTGGCGCAGGAAGTTGCCAGCAAAGGGGTGACGGTCAACACCGTGAGCCCGGGCTACATCGGCACCGACATGGTCCGCGCCATCAAGCCGGAGGTGCTGGAGAAGATCATTGCCACCATCCCGGTGAAGCGCCTGGGCACACCCGAGGAAATCGGCTCGGTGGTGGCCTGGCTGGCCGGCCCGGACTCGGGCTTCACGACCGGCGCAGATTTCTCGTGCAACGGCGGCCTGCACATGGGCTGAACCGCGACCATCGCGGTCGTCTCGCGCCGTACTACGTCAGAACCGGCCCCGGCCGGTTCCGGGCTTTCCTTTTGGCAGATTGATCGCGACCCGCGGGCCGGTCTTGGCAAAGGAAACCCCGGTCGGATCGTTGCTGCACCGCCGCGGTGCAGAGGATAGAATGTCGGCTTCAAGTTGCCCGGCGGTGTCACGCACCGCGCTCGGGTCATCAAGAACCTGCCAAGGATTCGTCGATGTCGACCGCCATGCGCCTGATCAAGAAGTACCCGAACCGCCGCCTTTACGACACGCAGACGAGCACCTACATCACGCTGGCCGACGTCAAGCAGCTGGTCCTCGAGCAGGCCGAGTTCCATGTGATCGATGCCAAGAGTGGCGACGACCTCACGCGCCAGATCCTGCTGCAGATCATCCTCGAGGAGGAGCAGGAGGGACAGCCGATGTTCACGCCGCCGGTGCTGTCCCAGATCATCCGCAGCTATGGCAACGCGATGCAGGGGATGATGGGCTCGTACCTCGAGAAGAACGTGCAGGCCTTCATCGACATCCAGAAGAAGCTGCAGGAGCAAAGCCAGGCGTTCTACAGCACCAACAAGATCGGGCCGGAGATGTGGACGCAGTACGTCAACATGCAGGCGCCAATGATCCAGTCGATGATGAGCAACTACATCGAGCAGTCGAAGAACCTGTTCGTGCAGATGCAGGAGAACATGCAGAACCAGGCGCGTTCGATGTTCACCACCTTCCCGTTCCCGCAAGGCGGGGACAAGAAGTGATGCGCGCCTGACGGCGCGCGCTGCCGGCCGCTGCCGCGGCCGATGATGCGGCTTTGCCGCGATGAGGGCGCCCCACGGGGCGCCCGCGTTTTTCTCATGGGCGCACTGCGCCTCATTGGCGCCGCAGGCGGCGGCATCCATCATTGAACCGATGAAGACGCAAACCCAGCAGCGCGCCCGGCCGCGCACCTCGACCGCAGCGAAGCTCCCCACGGTCGGCTTCGTCTCGCTCGGCTGCCCCAAGGCGCTGGTCGATTCCGAGCGCATCCTCACCCAGTTGCGCGCCGAGGGCTACGCGATGAGCGGCAGCTATGAAGGTGCCGACCTGGTGGTGGTCAACACCTGCGGCTTCATCGACAGCGCCGTGCAGGAGTCGCTCGATGCCATCGGCGAGGCGCTCGACGCCGAGAACGGCAAGGTGATCGTCACCGGCTGCCTCGGCGCCAAGAGCGACGGTGGCGAGAACCTGGTGGCCAAGGTGCATCCCAAGGTGCTCGCCGTCACCGGCCCGCATGCAATGGAAGAGGTGATGGGTCACGTGCACCAGCACCTGCCCAAGCCGCACGACCCCTTCACGGACCTGGTGCCGCCGGCCGGCATCAAGCTCACGCCGCGCCACTTCGGCTACCTGAAGATCTCCGAGGGCTGCAACCACCGCTGCAGCTTCTGCATCATTCCGTCGATGCGCGGCGATCTGGTGAGCCGTCCGATCGGCGAGGTGATGCGCGAGGCCGAGAACCTCGTCAAGCAGGGTGTCAAGGAACTGCTGGTCGTCTCGCAGGACACCAGCGCCTATGGCGTGGACGTCAAGTACCGTACTCGACTTCGTCAGCGGCCGCACGGTCAAGACGAAGATGTCCGATCTGGCGCGCGAACTGGCCGCGCTGGCCGCCGCCAACGACGTCTGGGTGCGGATGCATTACGTCTACCCGTACCCGCACGTCGACGACGTGATCCCGCTGATGGTGCAGGCCAGTGGTGGCAGCAGAGGCCGCCTGCTGCCCTACCTCGACGTGCCGTTCCAGCACGCCCACCCCGACGTGCTCAAGCGCATGAAGCGCCCCGCCAGCGGCGAGAGGAACATCGAGCGCGTGCGCGCGTGGCGTGCACTGTGCCCTGACATCACGCTGCGCTCCACCTTCATCGCCGGCTTCCCGGGCGAGACCGAAGCGCAGTTCGAGTACCTGCTGGAGTTCCTGCGCGAGGCGCGACTGGACCGGGTGGGCTGCTTTGCCTATTCGCCGGTCGAGGGTGCTTCGGCCAACGAACTCGACGGCGCGCTGCCGGACGACGTACGCGAGGAGCGTCGTGCGCGCTTCATGCAGGTTCAGGAAGAGATCTCCCGGGCGCGGCTGCAGGCCAAGGTCGGCAGCGTGCAGCGGGTGCTGATCGACGCGGTGGCGCCCAAGGGCGGTAGCGCGGTCGGCCGCTCCATGGCTGATGCGCCGGAGATCGACGGCGTGGTCCATGTGAAGCGGCCGCCGCGCTCGAAGGCCGAGCTGCGGGTCGGCGAGTTCGTCGACGTGCGGATCGAATCGAGCGACGAACACGATCTCGCCGGCACGCTGGTCACCTGACCGCGGCATCCGGTATCCGCGGCGTGCAGCGGGCTTGATCCAAGTCGTGCGGCGGCGGGGGCCGGTGATAGGCTGGCCGACTGCTGCATGCGGTACGCGGAACCGATACACCCACCGACAACAGAGCCGGCCGTAACCGGGACCGGACCAGAACTTTTTGCGAGGGAGATCCAGATGAGCAGAGACGTCGTCGTCGTCAGCGGTGTCCGCACCGCCATCGGCACCTTCGGCGGCAGCCTGAAGGACACGCCACCGACCGCACTCGGCGCCATGGTGGTTAAGGAGGCGATGGCACGCGCCAAGGTTTCGGGGGAGGACATCGGCCACGTGGTGTTCGGCAACGTAGTGCACACCGAGCCGCGCGACATGTATCTGTCGCGCGTGGCTGCACTCGACGGCGGGGTGGCCCAAGGCACGCCCTGCCTGACGCTCAATCGACTGTGCGGCAGCGGCTTGCAGGCGATCATCAGCGCCGCCAACACGATCCAGCTCGGCGATGCCGACATCGCCATCGGCGGCGGTGCCGAGAACATGACCCGCGCGCCATACGCGATGCCCACCGGCCGCTTCGGCCAGCGCATGGGCGACGCCAAGATCATCGACATGATGGTCGCCGCGCTGCACGACCCGTTCCACAACATTCACATGGGCGTGACCGCCGAAAACGTCGCTGCAAAGTTCGGTATCACGCGCCAGATGCAGGACGAGCTCGCGGTCGAGAGCCACAAGCGCGCCGCCCGCGCCACTGCCGAGGGCCGCTTCAAGAGCCAGATCCTGCCCGTCACGCTCAAGAGCAAGAAGGGCGACACGGTGTTCGACAAGGACGAGCACTTCCGTGCCGAGGCCACGCTGGACGACATGGCCAAGCTGAAACCCGTGTTCCAGAAGGAAAGCGGCACGGTGACCGCGGGCAATGCCTCCGGCATCAACGACGGTGCCGGCGCCGTGGTGCTGATGGCGCGCGAGGTCGCCGACAAGCGCGGCGCCAAGCCGCTGGCGCGACTGATTGCCTACGGCCACGCCGGCGTTGATCCGAAGTTCATGGGGATCGGCCCGGTGCCGGCATCGCAGAAGGCGCTGGCGCGTGCCGGCCTGAAGATCGCCGACATGGACGTGATCGAGTCCAACGAAGCCTTCGCGGCGCAGGCCTGCGCCGTCGTGAAGGAACTCGGTGCTGATCCGGCCAAGGTCAACCCGAACGGTTCCGGCATTTCTCTCGGGCATCCGATCGGAGCCACCGGCGCCATCATCACCATCAAGGCGCTGTACGAGCTCGAGCGCATCGGCGGCCGCTACGCGCTGGTCACGATGTGCATCGGCGGCGGGCAGGGCATCGCCGCCGTGTTCGAGCGCATCTGACCGCGAAGGTGGGCGGCGGCGCGCGGCTCGCAGCCGAGGGATTCCTCGGCTGACGACTGCGCGGAGGCGTCGGATAATTGCGGCATGCGCCTGCCGACGTCCCCGCCGCCATTTGCTATGCGCTGCAGTCGTCGCCGCCTGCTGGCGGCCGCGGGGCTGTCGGTGCTGCCCGCCTGGGCTGCCGCCAATCCGGCGCAGCCCGGCGCGCAGCGGCCGCGCGAGGAAATCCTGGCCGACCTGCTGCGCGAGCAACGCAGCCTCTGGGTCGTGCGCGAAAACGGCGCGCAGCGTGACGAGTTGCGCGTCACCTACTGGACCGCGCAACGCGGTTATGACCGCGAGCAGTATCTGCAGCTGTGCTGGCTGTTGCGCGACGTGCAGGCCAATCGCGTGTTCCCGATGGATCACGACCTGCTCGCGGTGCTGTGCGGTGTGCAGGCATGGCTGGGCCGCGAAGGCCGCATGGCGCCGCTACGGGTCTTCTCCGGCTATCGCGCGCTGACCACCAACAAGCAGACCGAAGGCGCCGCGCTCGACTCGCGCCACCTGCTCGGCAAGGCGGCCGACATCGCGATCGACGGCGTCACCAACGTCAAGCTGGCGGGCATTGCCAGCATTCTCGGCAAGGGCGGCACCGGGTTCTACCCTGGCCGCAGCTTCGTGCACGTGGACGTCGGCGACGAGCGGATCTGGATCGGCGCCGGCAAGAAGGGCAGCTAGCTAGGCAGCACCACCGGCGGTGAACAGGGCCTCGATCGCCGCGGCGTCGAGCCCCGCCTCGCCGAGCACGGTGCGGGTGTGCGCGCCAGGCGGCACGAACTTGGCAGCGCCGGGTCGATGGTTGCCGATGGCCGCCAGCGGGCCGATCCAGGTTGCGCCGGCGGCCTGATGCCGCAGATCACGCGCGGCCACCTGCGGCTGGGCCAGCGCCTCGGCCGGCGTCAGGACCGGCGTCACGCAGCAGTCGAGCGGCGCGAACACAGCCTCCCAATGCGCGCGCGGCTTCTGTGCGATGCGCGCGGCCACCGTATCGATCGTCCGGCGTGCGGCGGCGGACCCGGGCACTTCGCCTTGCGACCAATGATGCGGCTTCAACGAGGCCAGGCCGGCGGCATCGCAGAACGCGTGCCAGAACTTCGCCTCGAGCGCGCCCACCGCGAGATGCAGGCGGTCGGCCGTCTCGTACACGCCGTAGCAGGCCGCGCCGCCGGTCAGCAGCGTGCTTTCCGCCAGCGGCACCAGACCGGCATCCAGATCGGCATGCGGAAACACATGGTGCGCGAGCAGGCCATCGGTCATGGCGACATCGACCCAGGTGCCGGCGCCGCTGCGCTGGGCGCCGAGCAGCGCGATCAGCAGGCTCGCCAAGGCGCTGAGCGTGCCGCCCAGCACATCGCCGAGTTGCAGGTTGGGGATCGCCGGCCGCCCGCCGGCGCGGATCTGGTCGAGCACCCCGGTCTGCGCAATGTAGTTCAGGTCGTGCCCCGCCTTCTGCGCTAGCGGGCCCTGCTGGCCGTAGCCCGAGATCGAGCACAGCACCAGGCGCGGGTTGCGCGCCCGCAGGACGTCCCAGCCCAGCCCGAGCCGCGCCAGCACGCCGGGGCGAAAACTCTCGACCAGCGCATCGCTGCGTTCGACCAGGCGCAGCAGCGCGTCGCGGGCGGGCGGCTGCTTCAGATCGAGGCGGATCGAGCGCTTGCCACGATTCAGCGCGATGAAGCTAGGGTGCGCGCTGCCGCCGTCGCCCGTCGGCACCTGCGGCGGAAAGCCGCGCAGGTAGTCGCCGTCGCCGGTGTCTTCGACCTTGATCACGTCGGCCCCGAAGTCGGCCAGGTGCATCGTCACCGCCGGCCCGGGCAGCAGCCGCGTGAGGTCGATGACACGCAGGCCGGCCAGCGGCGCGGTCGTCGTGCTCACGCGATCGCCTCCAGTTGCGCCTGCAACTCGAGCCAGCGTTCTTCGAGCTGATCGACCCGCGGCGCCAGCTCGCCGCGGCGCTTGATCATGGCCGCGACCTCGTCGGCATCGCCTGAGTGGTAGAAGTCCGGATCGGCCAGGCGCGCGTCCATCTCGCGCAGCACCGCGCTGACCTGCGCCAGTTCCTGTTCCACCTTGGCCAGCTGTGACTGCAGCGGCTTGCGCGCATTGGCCAGCCGCTGGCGCTCGGCGGCTTCCTGCTTGCGCAGGTCCTTGCGCACCTCCTTCGGTGCGGCCGCCTCGCCCGGCGTGTCGCGCCGGCTCGCCATGACCAGCGCCGCATAGTCGTCGAGGTCGCCGTCGAACGCAGCGACGCGGCCGTCATGCACCAGCCACAGCTGGTCGGTGGTGGCGCGCAGCAGATGGCGATCGTGCGAGACCAGCACCAGCGCACCGTCGTACGAGGACAGCGCCATGGTGAGCGCTTCGCGCGTTTCCATGTCCAGATGGTTGGTCGGCTCGTCCAGCAGCAGCAGGTTGGGGCGGTTCCAGGCGATCAAGGCCAGTGCGCAGCGCGCCTTCTCGCCACCTGACATGGGGCCGACCACCCGCGTGGCGAGTTCGCCGGAGAAGCGGTACTGGCCGAGGAAGTCGCGCAGCTCCTGCTCGCGCACATCGGGCCGCGTCTCGATCGCCAGCCGACGCAGATGCTGCAGCGGTGTCTCGTCGGGCCGCAACTGGTCGAGCTGGTGCTGAGCGAAGTAGCCGATCGCCAGACCGGCCCCGCGCCGCAGTTCGCCCCCGGCCGGGGCCATTTCGCCGGCGATGGCCTTGACCAGAGTCGACTTGCCGGCGCCATTGACGCCGAGGATGCCGATCCGGTCGCCCGAACGCACGAGGAACTTCACCTGCGCGAGAATCGTGCGCTCGCCGTCGGGCGTGGCGTAGGCCAGACGCAGATCCTCCGCGTCGAGCAACCGCTCAGGCAGCTTGACCGGCGCCGGGAACTCAAAGCGCCACTCGCGCTTCGCGCGCGCCGGCTCGACCGCCTGCAGGCGCTCGAGCATCTTGATGCGGCTTTGGGCCTGGCGCGCCTTGGTGGCCTGGGCACGGAAGCGGTCGATGAACTTCTGCAGGTGCGCCGAGGTGCGCTCGTAGCTGCGCGCGGCGGCGTCCTGTTGCTTCAACTGTTCGAGGTACGCGGTCTCGAACGCGCTGTAGTTGCCGGCGTAGCGGCGGATGCTGCCGTCGGCCACGTTCCAGGTGGTCTCGGTGCAGCGGTCGAGGAACTCCCGATCGTGCGAGATCACGAGCACCGTGGCTTGCTGGCGCTTGAGCCAGTTTTCCAGCCACACCACCGAATCCAGGTCGAGGTGGTTGGTCGGCTCGTCGAGCAGCAGCAGATCGGCCGGCCGCAGCAGCGCGCGTGCCAGCGCCAGCCGGTTGCGCCAGCCGCCGGAAAACTCGCGCACCTTGCGCCCCGTGACCGCATCGGCAAAGCCGAGGCCGTGCATCACCGTCAGCGCCTGCGCGGCCAGCGCGCCTTCGTTCAGTTCGGCAAGGGTGGCATGCGCGTGGGCGAGCCGCATTTCGTCGTGCGCCGCCTCGGCCGCGGCCAGCTCGGCCCGCGCAGCCGTCAGCGGAGCGTGGCCGCCCAAAACGTAGTCAAGCGCGGTTTCCTCGGTGACGTCGATGTCCTGCGCCACGTGGGCAATGCGCGCCAGCGGTGGCGCCTCGAGCGCGCCGGCCTCGGGGGACAGCTCGCCGAGGATCGCCGCGAACAGCGTCGACTTGCCGCAGCCGTTGGCGCCGACCAGACCGATGCGCTCGCCCGGCGGGGCGATCAGCGAGACTTTCTTGTAGAGGACGTTGATGCCGCGTGCGAGCGCGAGGTCGAGCAGACGCAACATCGGTGGGGCAGGGCCGGGACGGGGATGGGTTCGGTCAGACGCAGGGCTCGATGCGCGCGCCGCGCGACGTCGAACGCCGAATGCGCCGCGTGCGCCACACGTTAGGGTCGAGTGGCTAGGACAGTTCTTCCTGCCGCGTCATGAACACCATGTCGTCGCCGGCGCTGGTGGTAAGCCAGGTCATCGGCACGTCCTTGAACTGCTTCTCGACCGTGGCCCGTTCGCCGCCCACTTCGACCACCAGCACGCCGCCACGCTTCAGGTGCGAGCGCGCCTCGCGCAGCAGGCGCTTGATGACGTTCATGCCGTCGGGTCCGCCGGCCAGCGCCAGCTTGGGCTCGTGCGTGTACTCCTTGGGCAGGCGCGCCATCGAGGCATCGGTCACGTACGGCGGGTTGCACAGGATGAGGTCGTAGCGCCGGCTGGTGATCGGGGCGAACAGGTCGCCCTCGTGCAGCGTGATGCGATCCTCGAGGCGGTACTCGGCGACGTTCAGCTTGGCCACCTGCAGCGCTTCCTTGGAGACGTCTACCGCGTCGACCTTGGCGCGCGGGAACGCATCCGCGGCCATCACCGCCAGGCAGCCGGAGCCGGTGCACAGATCGAGCACGTCGGTGACCTTGCTCGGGTCGGCCACCCACGGCTGCAATTCGTCCTTCAGCAGCTCGGCGATGAACGAGCGCGGGATGATCGCGCGCTCGTCGACGTGGAAGCGGTAGTCCTGCAGCCAGGCTTCCTTCAGGATGTAGGCGACCGGGATGCGCTTCTTCACCCGCAGATCGATCTGCTGGATCAGGGTGTTGATCTCGGCGTGGGTGAGATAGGCGTCGAGGAACACATCGAGGCGCTCGATCGGCAGGTTCAGCGAGCGCATTACCAGGAACACCGCTTCGTCGAAGGCATCGGCCTGGCCGTGGCCGAAGAACACGGCGCTTTCGTTGAAGCGCGTCACCGCAAAGCGCAGCGCATCGCGCAGGGTGCGCAGGTTGGCCTGGGCGTCGATCGACATGGGTAGTCTCGTTTTCTTCTGGATGGACGGTCAGCGCAAAAGCAGCTCGAGCGTACGGCGATAGACGTTTTTCAACGGCTCGAGGTCCGCCACCGAGATGCACTCGTCGATCTTGTGGATGGTGGCATTGGGCGGGCCGAACTCGACCACTTGCGGGCAGATGGTCACGATGAAGCGGCCGTCCGAGGTGCCGCCGGTGGTCGACACCTCGGGCGCGGCCCCAGTCTCGGCGCGGATCGCGGCGCTGATCGCATCGACCAGCGCGCCGGGGGTGGTCATGAACGACTGCGCGCCGACGGTCCAGCGCAGATCGAATAGCAGGCCATGCGCACGCAGGATGTCCTCGGTCCGGCGCTGCAGGTCGGCGGCGCTGCTCACGGGCGCGAAGCGCAGGTTGAAGTCGACCTCGCAGGTGCCGGGGATCACGTTGAGCGCGCCGGTGCCGGCGCGGATGTTAGAGACCTGGAACGTGGTCGGCGGGAAGAACTCGTTGCCGTTGTCCCACACGGTGGCGGCCAGTTCGGCCAGCGCCGGCGCCAGCAGGTGCACCGGATTCTTGGCGAGCTGCGGATAGGCCACATGGCCTTGCACGCCCTGCACGACGAGCTTGCCGGACAGCGAGCCGCGGCGGCCGTTCTTGATCGTGTCACCCAGGCGATCGACCGAGGTCGGCTCGCCGACGATCGCCAGGTCGACCGCCTCGCCGCGCGCCTTCAGTGCTTCGACCACCAGCACCGTGCCATCGGTGGCCGGACCTTCCTCGTCGGAAGTGAGCAGCAGGGCGATCGACCCGGGGTGATCGGGCCGCGCGCGGACGAACTCCTCGGCAGCGACGACGAAGGCGGCGATCGAGGACTTCATGTCGGATGCACCGCGGCCGAACAGCACGCCGTCGCGGATCGTCGGCTCGAACGGATCGCTCGACCACTGGTCCAGCGGGCCGGTGGGCACGACATCGGTGTGCCCGGCGAAGACGACGGTCGGCCGCGCCGCGCCACGTCGCAGCCACAGGTTGGTGGTGCCGTTGCGGGCCAGCGTCTCGGCCTGGAATCCACTCGCAGCCAGCCGCTGCGCGATATGCGCCTGGCACCCGGCATCGTCCGGTGTGACCGAGCGGCGGCGGATCAGTTGCTGGGCGAGGTCGAGTGTGGTGGACATGGGGCGGCAGCGGACGTTGAGCGCCGGAATTGCGGCGCGCCCGCATTATCCAGAAACCGCCCCGGTCGCGTATCGCGCAGGACGCCACTGCACTGCCGCGCCGCCCCAGCCCCGTAGTCGCGGTTAAAAGACTCCGGAGCGCGCGGTCGCTCCGGAGCGCAGGCGCCTGATCAGGCTCGAGCTGAGCGCGGAGCGCGAAGTGCGAGGTGCCGTTCCGCTTCTCGTGCACGTGCGACCGCGCAGCGGTCGCTTAAACGATAAGCGCTAGATATTCAGTGTGAACTCCGAGAACGACGCGCTCAAGGGCTGCGCTTCCTTGCGCGGCGCGGGTTCACGGCTGGCCGGCTTGCCGGCATTGTTGATCAGCCATAGCAGGTTGTTCTTCGAGTCGGCCGCCTGAAGCGCATCCTCGCGCGTGATGACATCCCGCTGCAGCAGCACGTACAGGCTTTGCTCGAACGACTGGCTGTCGGGTGCCAGGCTCTGCTCTAGCGATTCCTTGATGGCCTGGATGTCACCGCGCTCCACCAGGTCGCGCGTGTGGCCATCGTTGCGCAGGATCTCGACCGCCGGCACGCGGCCGCCCTTGCGGGAGCGCACCAGCCGCTGCGACACCACCGCCTTGAGCGAGGCTGCCATGTCCTGGAACAGCGCGTCGCGCGCCTCGGTCGGATAGAAGCTGATCACGCGATTGAGCGCGTGCGCGCTGTTGGTGGCGTGCATGGTGGCGACCACCAGATGGCCCGACATCGAGTAGGCCAGCGCGGCCGCCATGGTGTCGCGATCACGGATCTCGCCGATGAAGAGCACGTCCGGCGCCTGCCGCATGGCGTTCTTCATAGCGGTTTGCAGCGTCAGGGCGTCGGAGCCGATCTCGCGCTGGTTGATGATCGACTTCTTGTTGCGGAACAGGAACTCGATCGGATCCTCGAAGGTGAGGATGTGACCGGTGGTCAGCTCGTTGCGGTGGTCGAGCATCGAGGCGATGGTGGTGGACTTGCCCGAGCCCGCCGCGCCGACCACCAGGATCAGGCCGCGCTTTTCCATCACGAGCGTCTTGAGGATGTCCGGCAGCAGCAGCGATTCGAGCCGCGGCACCTCGTGCGGGATGTAGCGGATCACCGCCGACACCGAACCGCGTTGGCGGAAGGCGCTCAGGCGAAAGCTGCCGATGCCCTGCACCGGAATGCCGATGTTCAGTTCGCAGTTCTCCTCCAGTTCGCGGAACTGGGCGTCGGTCACGCGGTCCGCGAGCAGGCTGACCACCGACTCCGGTGCCAACCGCTCCTGGTTGATCGGCACGCACACGCCGTTGATCTTGATCGTGACCGGCGACCCGACCGACAGGTACAGGTCGGAGGCGTCCTTCTCGGACATCAGGTGGAACAGTCGATCCAGGCTCATTGAAGCTCCAGCGGCGGCGGGCGGCGCCAAGCGCCACAACGGCTCAGGATACGCAGCGGCCGCGCCGACCGCGAGTCCCACGAATGGCTGAAAAGACCGGCTTGTCCGGGGCATCCGGCCCGCTGCGGGCGCTGCGGGCCGGTGCCGTCAGCGGCCATGAGCGGTCGTCAGCGGGTGCCTTCGCGCAGCAGCTCGTTGATACCGGTCTTGGCCCGGGTCTTGGCGTCGACCTGCTTGACGATCACTGCGCAGTACAGGTTGCAGCCGTTCGACGGCAGGGATCCGGCCACCACCACCGATCCGGCCGGCACCCGGCCGTAGCTGACTTCGCCGGTCTCGCGGTTGAAGATCTTGGTGCTCTGGCCGATGAACACGCCCATGCCCAGCACGCAGTTCTCCTCGACGATCACGCCCTCGACCACCTCGGACCGGGCGCCGATGAAGCAGTTGTCTTCGATGATGGTCGGGTTGGCCTGCAGCGGCTCGAGCACGCCGCCGATGCCCACGCCGCCCGACAGGTGGACGTTCTTCCCGATCTGCGCGCAGGAGCCCACGGTGGCCCAGGTGTCGACCATCGTGCCTTCGTCGACATAAGCGCCGATGTTGACGTACGACGGCATCAGCACCGCGTTCCTGGCAATAAATGCGCCGCGGCGCACGGTCGCGGGCGGCACCACGCGGAAGCCGCCGGCCACGAAGTCGGCCTCGGAGTAGGCGGCGAACTTGCTGTGGACCTTGTCGTAAAAGCGGGTGTAGCCGCCGGCCTCCATCAGCTGGTTGTCGTGCAGGCGGAACGACAACAGCACCGCCTTCTTGACCCATTGGTGGACGACCCAGTCCTTGCCCTGCTTCTCGGCCACGCGCAGCGCGCCGGCATCGAGGCGGCCGATGGTGTCATTGACGGCGGCGCGCAGGTCGCCGAGTTCGGCGCCGGCACTGATGCTGGCGCGGTGTTCCCACGCGGTCTCGATAGTCTGTTGGGCAGTCATGCGGTGTCTCTCGGTTTTTGGGGAGTCAGATCTTCAGGGAAGCAATGCGCTGCGCTGCCTCGGCCGCCTCGGCCACCGATGCGACCAGCGCGATGCGAACAAAGCCGCGGCCCGGGTTGCTGCCGCCGACATCACGCGACAGGTAGCGGCCGGGCAGGACGGTCACGTGCGCTTCGGCGAACAGCCGCCGCGCGCAGGCCTTGTCGTCGCCGCCGGGCACCCGCGCCCAAAGATAGAACGCCGCCTCGGGCACCTCGGTCTCGAGCACGCGCTGCACCAGCGGCGTGGCCTGGGCGAACTTGGCCGCATACAGGCGCCGGTTCTCGACCACGTGCACCTCGTCGTTCCAGGCGGCCACGCTGGCCGCCTGCACCGGCGGGCTCATCGCGTTGCCGTGGTAGGTGCGGTAGAGGAGGAAGCCCTTGATGACGGCAGCGTCGCCTGCCACGTAGCCGGAACGCAGTCCCGGCGCATTGGAGCGCTTCGACAGGCTGCCGAACACCACCAGTCGCGGAAACGCGCCGCGCCCAAGCTGCTGCGCTGCCTGCAGGCCGCCGAGCGGGGCGCGGCCCTCATCGAAATAGATCTCCGAGTAGCACTCGTCGGATGCGATGACGAAGCCGTGGCGGTCGCTCAGCGCGAACAGGGCGCGCCAGTCATCGAGGCTCATCACGCGACCGGTCGGATTGCCCGGCGTGCAGACGTACACCAGCTGAACCCGAGGCCAGGTGGCTGCCGGCACATCTTCGAACTGCATCCGGAAGCCGTTCTCGGGCGTGGTCGGCAGGAACAGCGGCTGCGCACCGGCCAGCAGCGCCGCGCCTTCGTAGATCTGATAAAAGGGATTGGGCGAGATCACGACCGCGCGGCGCGTGCGATCTACCACCGCCTGCGCGAACGAGAAAAGCGCCTCGCGCGACCCATTGACCGGCAGGACTTGGGTGGCCGGGTCGATCGCGTGCAAGCCGTAGCGGCGCTGCAGCCAGCCGGCGATCGCCGCGCGCAATGCATCCGTCCCGAGCGTGGTCGGGTACTGCGCCAGTCCCGCCAGCGACCCGGTCAGCGCATCCTTGATGAGCGGCGGCGTCGGATGCTTAGGCTCGCCAATCGACAGGTTGATGTGCGCCAGCCCGGCGGGCGGCGTCAGCCCCGCCAGCAGCTGGCGCAGGCGCTCGAACGGGTAGGGCTGCAGCGTCTGCAGGTCGGGGTTCATCGTGCCTGCCTTCAGCCACGCGTCGACTGGCCCGGGTCGAAGCGGCCGAGTTCGACATGCGCAGCCGCTTTCCAGCCCTTCTTGCGATGCTCGGCGACTACGGTCGTGTAGATGCCGCCGCGTACGTACCACCTCGCCGTCAGCCGCATGAAGCGCGGCGCCAGCCCCTTGATCAGGTCATCCAGAATCTTGTTGGTCACGGCTTCGTGGAAGGCGCCCTGATCACGGTAGGCCCACATGTACAGCTTCAGGCTCTTCAACTCGACGTTGCGCTTGTCGGGCACGTAGTCGAGCACGATCGTGGCGAAGTCCGGTTGGCCGGTCAGCGGGCACAGGCAGGTGAACTCGGGCACCTCGATGTGCACCAAGTAGTCGCGGCCCGGGCTGGGGTTGGCGAAGGTCTCGAGCGTGGTGCGCGGGCGGGTGGTCATCGGCGGTGATGGCGCGCTCGCGTCACTGCGGTCATCCGCAGCGTCGCGACGTCGGCGCCATAGAGGGAAGGGGACAGAGGCAGGTAACGAGTTCGTTATGATTCTACCGACGGTACCTCTGAACCCCTCGCGTCGCCCCTGACGCGGCTTTCCCCCGGAAGTCAAAACGTGCGTCTGCGGCAGATCAAGCTCGCCGGCTTCAAGTCATTTGCCGATCCGATCCATATCGACGTGCCCGGTGCGCTGGTCGGCGTGGTCGGCCCGAACGGCTGCGGCAAGTCCAACGTCATCGACGCGGTGCGCTGGGTGCTGGGCGAGAGCAAGGCCTCGGAACTGCGCGGCGAGTCGATGCAGGACGTGATCTTCAACGGCTCGGGCAACCGCAAGCCGGCCGGCCGCTCGAGCGTGGAACTGGTGTTCGACAACACCGAGGGCCGCATCCAGGGCGAGTGGGGCCGCTTCACCGAGCTGAGCGTCAAGCGCATCTTGACGCGCGACGGGGCGAGTTCGTACTACATCAACAACCAGACGGTGCGCCGGCGCGACGTGCAGGACATGTTCCTCGGCACGGGCCTGGGGCCGCGCGCCTACGCGATCATCGGCCAGGGGATGATCTCGCGCATCATCGAGGCGCGTCCCGAGGAACTGCGCGTGTTCCTGGAGGAGGCGGCAGGCGTGTCCAAGTACAAGGAGCGCCGGCGCGAGACCGAGAACCGTCTGTCCGACACGCGCGACAACCTGATCCGCATCGAAGACATCCTGCGCGAACTGGATGCGCAGATCGGCAAGCTCGAGCAGCAGGCCGAAGTGGCGCAGAGGTACCGCAACCTGCAGGCGACGCACGACGAGCAGCAGCAGCTGCTGTGGCTCACGCGCAAGCGCGACGCCGTGGTTGAACAGGAGCGCGTGGCCAAGGACATCGAGCAGCGCGGGGTGGCGCTCGAAGCGCACATCGCCGAGCTGCGGGCCACCGAGCGCGCGCTGGAAGAGGCGCGCGCCGCCCACTACGCCGCCGGCGACACGGTCCATGCGGCGCAGGGCGAGGTGCTGAAGATCAATGCCGAGATCGGCAAACTCGAGTCCGAGATCCGCATGATCGTCGACGGCCGAGCGCGGCTGCAGGCGCAGGTCGAATCACAGACCGGCAACCGCGAGCGCCGCCTGCGCGAGGCCGAGGACCTGCGCGCCCGCGCCGCCGAACTGCAGCGGCAGATCGAGGACGGCGGCGGCCGCCTGCAGGTGGCGCGTGCGCAAGCCGAAGAGCAGGCCGCCGCGCTGCCCGCGTTCGAACAGGCCTATCAGCAGGCGCGCGAAGCGCTGTCGGGCGCGCGCTCGGCGGCGGCGATGGCCGAGCAGTCGATCGACGCCGCCGGCGCCGAGCAACGCAACCTCGACCGCCAGCTTGCGACGCTCGCGCAACGCCGCGAGCGCCTGCAGCAGGAGCGCAAGCAACTCGGCCAGCCCGACGATGCGCGGCTGGCGCAGCTCAACGCCGACGTGGCGCGCCTGCAGGTTGACCTCGACGCCGCCGGCGCGCGGCTGGCCGACGCCGACCAGCGTGTGCCGCAGTTGCAGGCCGAGCGCCAGGCCAGCCTGGAGGCGCGCACACGCGACAGCGACACCCGGGCGCGGCTCGAGGCGCGGCTGGCCGCGTTGCGCGACCTGCAGGCCAAGGTGGAAGCCGACGAAAAGCTCGACCCTTGGCTGAAAGCGCAAGGGCTGGATTCGCTGCCGCGGCTGTTCCGCAAGCTGCAGGTCGAGGCGGGCTGGGAAGTGGCGTTCGAAGCGGTGCTGCGCGAACGCATCGAAAGCCTCGAGGTGGGCCGGCTCGACGCGCTCGGTGGGCTGGCCCAGGGCGGGCCGCCGGCGCGCGTCGCGTTCTATTCGACGACGGGTGCAATCGCCGCCGAGACGCCGGCGCCGGCTGGCTTCGTCAAGCTCGCGTCCTGCGTGCGCGGCCACGACGCGGCCTTGGCAGCCGTGCTCGCCGACTGGCTGGCTGGCGTGTACGTGGCTGATGACATGGCGCAGGCGCTGGCCAACCGCGCGCAGTTGCCGCCGGGCGGCCAGTTCGTGGTCAAGGGTGGGCACCTGGTATCGCGCCACGGCGTGCGTTTTTATGCGGCGGACGATCGCAAGGCCGGCCTGCTGGCGCGCCGCCGGGAGATCGAGAACATCGAGCGCGAGCTGCGGGCGCAGACGCTCTTGGTCGAGCAGGCCAGCGCAGCACTGGTGCGTGCCGAATCGGCGCTGCGGCTGGCGCAGGAGTCGCAGCACAGCGAGCGGCAGGCCGTCGAGCGGGCGCGCAATCAGCTGCACGGCGTGCAACTCGACGCGGTGCGGCTGGGCGAGTTGATCGAGCGCGTCAAGCATCGCGCCGGTCAGATCGACGGCGAACTGGCCGAGGTCACGACCCATGACGAGGAACTGCGGGCGCAGCGCGGCGAGGCCGACAGCCGTTTCGAGCAGCTCGACCAGGAAGTGGCAACGCGACAGGAAGCGGTCGAGACCGCCCGTCGCGCCTACGAGGACGCCGATGCCCGCCTGCGCGCAGCGCGCGAGGCGCAGCAGCGCGTCGAGGCCGAGGTGAGCCGCATCCAGTTCGAGCTGAGCTCGTCCCATGATCGCGCCGCCGATCTGACCCAGGCCGCCGGCGTGGCGGCCGGCGACGCCGAGAAGTTCGCAGCGGACATCGAGCAGTCGCAGCTGGAGATCGCCAAGCTCGACGACTCCGCCGCGCGCGGCGGACTGGACCAGTGGCTGACCCAGCGGGGTGGCGCCGAGACGCAGCTGGCTGAAGCGCGCAGCCGGCAGGACGAGCTGGCGCAGCAGCTGCGCGCCGCCGACGAGAAGCGGCTCACGCTGGAGCGCGAGGTTCAGCCGAAGCGCGAGAAGATCACCGAGCTGCAACTGAAGGAGCAGGCGGCGCGCTTGAACGCCGAGCAGTTCACGCAGCAACTGGCCGAGGCGCACGCCGACGAAGCGGCGCTGACCGCCCGGCTGGAGGCGCAGCCGGTGCGTGCCAATGCCCTGCAGGCCGAGATCACGCGGCTGGCGGCCGAGATCGAAGCGCTCGGCGCGGTCAACCTGGCGGCGCTGGATGAGCTGACCACCTCGCGCGAGCGCAAGGGCTTCCTCGACGCCCAGTCGGCCGACCTGAAGGCGGCGATCAACACGCTCGAAGACGCGATCCGCAAGATCGACCGCGAAACGCGCGACCTGCTGGCCAACACGTTCGAGCAGGTCAACGCGCAGTTCGGCCAGCTCTTTCCCAAGCTGTTCGGCGGCGGCGAGGCCAAGCTGGTCATGACCGGCGAGGAGATTCTCGATGCCGGCGTGCAGGTGATGGCGCAGCCGCCGGGCAAGCGCAACAGCACCATCCATCTGCTGTCCGGCGGCGAGAAGGCGCTGACCGCCACCGCGCTGGTGTTCGCGCTGTTCAAGCTCAACCCGGCGCCGTTCTGCCTGCTCGACGAGGTCGACGCGCCGCTGGACGATGCCAACACCGACCGCTTCTGCAACCTGGTGCGCTCGATGACCGGCACCGCGGCCGAGCCGGGCACGCAGTTCCTGTTCATCACCCACAACAAGATCGCGATGGAGATGGCCGAGCAACTGGTCGGCGTGACGATGCAGGAGCAGGGGGTGTCGCGCATCGTGGCGGTCGACATCGAGGCGGCGCAGCGCCTCACGGCCGAGGCGGCGTAGGGACGCCGCGCGAACGCAAGGGCGGCTGACCTTGAGCGACCTGCATCTGGCCTTGCTGGGCCTGGCTGGCGTGCTGCTGGTGGCGCTGTTCGCCTACAACAAATGGCAGGAGCGGCGCATGCTGCGCGAGCTGGGCGTCGCGCTGCGCGGCACCGTCGGTGATCCGCTGATGCAGCCGAGCGGGCGATGGGCTGCTGGCGCAAGACCGTAACGGCCGCTGCGCCGCGCGCCGACGGGTGAGGCCGAGGGCAGGCGAGCCGCGGCTGCCGGCGTGCCGGCGGTCGAGGACAGTCGACCTGCCGCTCGACGCGCTCTACGGATGGGTCGGAGTCGCAGCCGCACCTTGGGCCGATCGCAGGGCCGGGCGCGACGCCAAGCGAGACCGCGGCAAGCGGCGCAGCACCGCTGCCAGCGGCGCCGGTGGCGCTCGCGCGGGGCTGGGTCGAGGAGCCCCCGACTGTCCGACTCGGGTGCTTGAGTCGGCGTTGCCGCCCACGCGGCTGGATGGC
Source organism: Burkholderiaceae bacterium (assembly GCA_034522655.1). Taxonomy (GTDB): domain Bacteria; phylum Pseudomonadota; class Gammaproteobacteria; order Burkholderiales; family Burkholderiaceae_F; genus JALHMQ01. Next base: position 86,233 of record JAXHLD010000035.1, on the reverse strand, counting down.
GTCTGGTCGTCGATCTCGCAGCGCCAGCGCGCGCGGATGGAATCACCCTTGCCCGTGTTCCTGGTGGCCTGGGACGCGCGCACGCAGCAATGGGTGGAGCCGGACCGTTTCGGCTTCTACTCGGAGCTGCTGGTGGCGACCCAGCTTGCGCATCGCAGGCACGTCCAGCTGACGACGATGGATGCTCGGCGTTCATCGCCACCGTGCAGCAGGTGGCGCTCGCGCTGGATGCCGACTTCGACGCGCCGGATGGCGGCCGCGTGGTCGAGATGGCGCGCGAACTCGACCAGCTGTGCGCGCGCTTCGACGTGCAGATCGGCATGACGCTGAACGCGCCGGCGGGGACCTGGGATGCCGCGCGGGTCGACCTGGCCGCGCAGGCGGCGGGCCTGGTGGCGGTCGATCCGCTGTGCTGGGCATTCGTTTCGGCCGACGGGCGGACGCTGTTCACGTTGCGTGCCACGGCCTTGCCGACCAGCACGCTCGCGCTGGAACTGGATGTGCCGCTGGTGCCCGTGGCGGCCGATCCGCTGCGCACGCTGTTGCGCGTGGCCGATACGCTCGCCATGGACCTCGGTGCGCGCCTGGTCGACGACAACCGGCGGCCGGTGAACGCCGCCTCGCTGTCCGGCGTGGCCGAGCAGCTGGACTCGCTGTACACCGAGATGCGCGCCGCCGGCATCGAGCCCGGCAGTGCGCGGGCGCAGCGCCTGTACGCATGACCGCGGCAGCGGCAGATCGGGCGCGGCAGCTGCGTGCCGACCTGGCACGCTACGATCATGCCTATTACGTGCTCGATGCGCCGCTGGTGCCGGATGCCGAGTACGACCGGCTGTTCCGCGAACTGCAGGCGCTCGAGGCGGCGCATCCCGAACTGATCACGGCCGACTCGCCCACGCAGCGTGTGGCGGGCGCGCCCAGCAGCGCGTTCGCGGAAGTGCGGCATGCGGTGCCGATGCTGTCGATCCGCACCGAGACCGATGTCAGCGATGCGGGAGCGATCGCCTTCGATGCGCGCGTGCGGCGCGAGTTGGGCCTGGCCGAGGACGCGCCGCCGGTCGACTACGCCGTGGAGCTGAAGTTCGACGGCCTGGCGATCAGCCTGCGCTACGAGCATGGCTTGCTGGTGCGTGCCGCCACGCGTGGAGACGGCACGGTCGGCGAGGATGTGACCGCCAATGTGCGCACGATCAAGTCGATCCCGCTTCGCCTCGCTGACGGTGCGCCACCGTTGCTCGAGGTGCGCGGCGAGGTGCTGCTGTTCCATCGCGACTTCGACCAGCTCAACGCGCGCCAGGAGGCGGCGGGCGAGAAGGTGTTCGTCAATCCGCGCAATGCGGCGGCGGGCAGCCTGCGCCAGCTCGATCCGCGCTTGACGGCGACGCGCCCGCTGCGCTTCTTTGCCTATGGCGTCGGCGAAGTCCAGGGCTGGACGCTGCCGGCAGCGCACAGCGCCGTGCTCGATGCGCTGGCCGTGCTCGGCGTGCCGGTCAACGCCGACCGCCGCGTGGTGCAGGGCGCCGGCGGGCTGGTGCAGTTCCATCGCGAGATCGAGCAGCGGCGGGCGGCATTGCCATTCGACATCGACGGCGTGGTCTACAAGGTCGACTCGATCGAGCTGCAGCAGCGCCTCGGGTTCGTCACGCGCGAGCCGCGCTGGGCGGTGGCGCACAAGTACCCGGCCCAGGAGGCTGTGACCTTGCTGCTCGACATCGACGTGCAGGTCGGTCGTACCGGCGCGCTGACGCCCGTGGCGCGGCTGGCGCCGGTGTTCGTCGGCGGCACTACGGTGTCGAACGCGACGTTGCACAACGAAGACGAGATCCGCCGCAAGGACATCCTGATCGGCGACAGCGTGATCGTGCGACGCGCCGGCGATGTCATTCCCGAAGTGGTCGGGCGCGTGCTCGAGCGGCGCCCGGAGACGGCGCGCGCTTTCGTGCTGCCGGCCCGGTGCCCGGTGTGCGGCTCGGCCGTGTTCCGCGAGGAGGGCGAGAAGGTCGCCCGCTGCACCGGCGGCCTGTACTGTCCGGCGCAGCGCAAGCAGGCGCTGCTGCACTTCGCGGGGCGGCGCGCGCTCGACATCGAGGGCCTGGGCGACAAGCTGGTCGATCAACTGGTCGAAGCGGACCTGGTGCGCACGCCGGCCGACCTGTTCAAGCTCGGCCTGGGCACCCTGGCGGCGCTCGAGCGGATGGCGGAGAAGTCGGCAGCCAATATCGTCGCAGCGCTCGACAAGGCGCGCCAGACGACGCTCGAGCGCTTCGTCTTCGCGCTCGGCATCCGGCACGTCGGCGAGTCCACCGCGCGCGACCTGGCACGCCACTTTGGCATGCTCGATGCGTTGATGGCTGCCGACGAGGCGCAGCTGCTCGAGGTGGCAGACGTCGGGCCGGTAGTGGCGGCGTCGATCGCGCGTTTCTTTGCCGAGCCGCACAATCGCGAAGTGATCGAGCAGTTGCGCGCGGCCGGCCTGACGTGGCCCGAGTCCGAGCCGGCGCCTTCGGGCACGAGCGCGGCCGGTCTGCTGGCCGGCAAGACAGTGGTGCTGACCGGTACATTGCCGACGCTGACCCGCGAGCAGGCGGGCGAGATGGTGCTGGCGGCCGGCGGCAAGGTGAGCGGCTCGGTGTCGAAGAAGACGGACTACGTGCTGGCCGGCGAAGAGGCCGGCAGCAAGCTGGACAAGGCACGCCTGCTCGGTGTGCCCGTGATCGACGAGGCTGCGTTCAGGCAGTTGCTGGGCGGCTGACCGCGCCGGCTCGCTTCGAATCAAGGGGAATACGCAAGATGTACGCAATCATCGGAGGCAGCGGCCTGGCCAAGCTCTCCGCGTTGACCGACACGCGACGCCAGGTGATGCGCACGCCGTTCGGCGAGCCCTCGGGGGCATTGACCTTCGGCCGGTTTGCCGGTCGCGAGGTGGTTTTCCTGGCGCGCCACGGCTACGGCCACACGATCGCGCCGCATGAAATCAACTACCGAGCCAACATCTGGGCGCTGAAGGAACTGCAAGTGGAGGGCATCATCGCGGTGGCCACGGTTGGCGGCGTGCGCGATGCCTATGGCCCCGGATCGCTGGTGGTGCCGGACCAGATCATCGATTACACGCACGGCCGGCAAAGCACGTTCTTCGGCGGTGGCGGTGGCGCGGTCGTGCATGTGGACTTCACCCAGCCCTACACGGACCGCTTGCGCCGGATGCTGCTCGCAGCCTCGAGCCGCTGCGGCGAGCCGGTGTTCGACGGCGGCGTCTACGCCTGCACGCAAGGGCCACGCCTGGAGACGGCGGCGGAGATCGAGCGCATTGCGCGCGACGGCGGCGATCTGGTGGGCATGACCGGCATGCCGGAGGCGGTGCTGGCGCGGGAGGCGGAGCTGGACTATGCGGCGCTGTGCGTGGTGGTCAACCACGCCGCGGGGCGCGGCAGCAGCGCGCAGAAGATCGAACTGACGGAGCTGGACGCGATGATGCAGACCACGGTGCGGCGCGCAGTGTGCGTGTTGCAGGCGGCGATTGACCACCTCGATGCGGGCGTACCGTGATCCATCCCATTCTGCGCATGGGAGACCCGCGGCTGCTGCGCGTGGCAGCGCCCGTGACGCGTTTCGATGCCGAGTTCGAAGCGCTGATCACCGATCTGTTCGAGACCATGCATTCGGCCGGCGGCGCCGGGTTGGCGGCGCCGCAGATCGGCGTGCCGCTGCGGGTGGTGGTGTTCGGCTTCGACAAGGTGCAGCGCTATCCGGATGCGCCACCGGTGCCGCCGACGGTGCTGGTCAATCCGGTGCTGACGCCGCTCACCGATGAACTGGAGGAGGGCTGGGAAGGATGCCTGTCGGTGCCGGGGCTGCGCGGCGTGGTGGCGCGCCACGCGCGGCTGCGCTACACCGGCGTCGACCAGCACCAGCAGCCGATCGATCGAACGGTGGACGGCTTTCATGCGCGGGTGGTGCAGCATGAAGTCGATCACCTGGATGGCATCCTGTACCCGATGCGGGTGCGCGACTTCTCGCGTTTCGGCTTCACCGACGTGCTGTTCCCCGAACTGGCCGACCAGCCGGACGACTGACATGCCGTGGCGGGTGGTCGCGGTCTGCCGGTCATCGGACCACGGCTTCAGCAAGCCGGCGGTCGATTCGATCGAGCTGCAAGCGGGTCACGGCGTGGTCGGCGACACGCACAGCGGCGCCGCGGTCAAGCATCGGTCGCGCGTGGCGCGCGATCCAACGCAGCCCAACCTGCGCCAGGTCCATCTGCTGCACGAGGAGATGCTGGCGCACCTGCAGCGCGCCGGCTTCGCGCTGGCGCCGGGCGCGATCGGCGAAAACGTGACCACCCGTGGCATCGACCTGCTGGCCCTGCCGCGGGGCACGCGCCTGGCGCTGCGACCGGCCGCGTTGGTCGAGGTCAGCGGCCTGCGCAACCCGTGTCATCAGCTCGACGGTTTTCAGCGCGGGCTGATGGCGGCCCTGCTCGAGCGGGGCGCGGACGGACGACTGATCCGCAAGGCCGGCGTGATGGCGGTGGTGGTGGCCGGCGGTGTCGTGCGCACAGGCGATCGCATCGATGTTGGTCTGCCGGGCGCGCCGCATCATGCGCTGCAGCCCGTCTGAGGCCCGGCTGCTCGCTGGCTAGTGCGCGAGGGCGGCCAGCAGGTCGGTCTCGAGCTGCAACTGGCTGCGCTGAGACGCCAGTTCCGCGCCGTCGATCAGGAAGACGTCCTCGACCCGCTCACCAAGCGTGTTGATCTTTGCGGTCTGCACGTTGATCCCGTGGCGGGCGAGCACGCGCGTCAGCGAGTAGAGCAGGCCGACGCGGTCGGTCGCGGCGATCGACAGCAGGTGCGCGCTGCCCCGCTCGTCCGGTTGCAGATGCACTGTGGGCGCCACCGGAAAGTGGCGCGAGTGGCGCGACAGCCGCCCCTTGACCGGCTCGGGCAGCGGCGTCTCAGCGGCGATCCAGACGGCGAGTTCCTTCTCGATGCGCGCCAGCAGTTCGCGGTAGTGGCTGGCGCGACCGTGGTCGGTCACCAGGAACGTGTCGAGCGCATAGCCGTGGCGCGTGGTGTGGATGCGTGCATCGAGAATGCTGAGGTTGCGGCTGTCGAAGAAGCCGCATACGCGCGCGAACAGGTCTTTCTGGTCGTGTACGTAGAGCAGCACTTCGATGCCTTCGCCGGCGGGCGACAGCCGCACGCGCACGATCGGCTTGTCGGTGCCGACATGCGCCAGCAGCGTGCGCGTGTGCCAGGCGATTTCCTTGGCGTTGTGACGCAGGAAGTAGACGACGTCGAGCTGCTTCCACAGCGGCTCGTGCGCCTGCGCCGACAGGCCGTACAGCTGCAGCACGCGCAGCGCTTCGCGCTTGCGGTTCTCGAGTTCGGCGGTGGCGGCGACGGTCTCGCCGCCGAGCAGTCGGCGCGTGAGCCGGAACAGGTCCTCCAGCAGCCGTGCCTTCCAGTTGTTCCACACCTTGGGGCTGGTGCCGCGGATATCGGCGACCGTCAGCAGATACAGGGCGATCAGGCACCGCTCGTTGCCGACGGTGCGCGCGAACCGCTCGATCACGGTCGGATCGGCGAGGTCCTGCTTCTGCGCGACCTGTGACATCGTCAGGTGGTGCTCGACCAGGAAGCCCACCAGTTCGGTGTCCTCGCGCGACAGGCCGTGGCGGCGGCAGAAGCGGTAGGCGTCGCGCTTGCCAAGCTTGGAGTGATCGCCGCCGCGGCCCTTGGCGATGTCATGGAACAGCGCCGCGACGTACAGCAGCCAGGGCTTGTCGAAGTCGGCGATCAGCTGGCTGCACAGCGGGTACTCGTGGGCGAACTGGGAGAGCGCAAAGCGCCGCAGGTTGCGCACCACCATCAAGATGTGTTGGTCGACCGTGTAGACATGAAACAGATCGTGCTGCATCTGGCCGACGATGCGGCGGAACACCGGCAGGTAGCGGCCGAGGATCGCCCACTGGTTCATGCGCCGCAGTTCGTGCGTCACCCCGAGCGGCTGCTGCAGGATCGCGAGGAAAGTCTCGCGGTTGACCGGGTCGGCGCGAAAGCGCGCATCGATGCGGTCGCGCGCGTGCCACAGCGCCCGCAGCAGGCGAGCCGACATGCCCTTGAGTTCGCCGTGCTGGGCGCGGATCAGGAATCCGCGCAGGATGGCGTTCGGGTCACGCTCGAGCGCCTGGTCGTCGTCGATGTCGAGCATCTCGTTGCGCGCGACGAATACGGCGTCGATCGGCGTCGAGGTGAGTTCAGTGCGCGGAAACAGGCGCGACTCGATGTTCTGCAGGACGATCGTATTGAGCTGCGTGACGATCTTGGCGGCACGGTAGTAGCGCTGCATCAGCACTTCGCTGGCGCGGCGGCCGCCCTTGGCCTGCGCAGCGAGGCTGGTGGCTACCGCGTTTTGCACGTCGAACACCAGCCGGTCCTCGCGCCGTCCGGCCACGATGTGCAGGCGGGCGCGGATCTGCTTGAGCGTGCGTTCGCTGCGCAGGAGCATGGCGTGCTCCTCGCGCGTGATCAGTCCGCGCCGCAGCAGCTCACCCCAGGAAGAACCGAGGCCGGCCGCGCGTGCCACCCACAGCAGTACCTGCAAGTCGCGCAGGCCGCCCGGGCTTTCCTTGCAGTTCGGCTCCAGGCTGTAGGGGGTGTCCTGGAACTTGGTGTGGCGCTGCTGCTGTTCGAGCAGCTTGGCGCGGAAGAAGGCCTGGGCGTCGAAACTGCCAACGATGGCCCGGCCGAACTCGCCGTAGCGGCCGCGCGGACCAATGATGTAGCGCGCCTCGAGCATCGACGTCAGAACCGTGACATCGTTGGCGGCCTCGGTCCGGCACTCGTCGACCGTGCGCACGCTGTGACCCAGATGCAGGCCCATGTCCCATAGGTGGCCGATCAGGGCCTCGATGCCACCCAGCTGCACATCGTTGGGGGCGTCGGAGGTCAGGATCAGGACGTCGACGTCCGACTGCGGAAACAGCTCGCCGCGCCCATAGCCGCCGACCGCGATCAAGGTGGCGTACTGCGCCACGCCGCTGTCGCGCGCCGCGCGCGCCACCATGTGGTCGACCAGGCGCGCCAGCCCGCGCAGCAGGACGCCGACGTGGCCCGCTTGCTGGAAGCGGGCGATCAGTACCTCGCGCTGGGCGCGCAGCTCTTCGCGGAGGGAGAAGCCGACGTCGTTCATGACGCGGGCCGGGCGGTCATCGCGCCTGGCCGTGTTGCGGGCTAGGCCGGGGCCAGCGCCGCGACCGGCCGGGACGGCGCCACGATCGCGGCCGAGGCCGGCGCGCCCGCCGACGTGGTCAGGACTTCATAGCCGGTCGGCGTCACGAGCACCGTGTGCTCCCACTGTGCGGACAGCGAGTGATCCTTGGTGACGATGGTCCAGCCGTCAGCCAGTTCCCTGATCTCGCGCCGGCCGGCGTTGATCATGGGCTCGACGGTGAACGTCATCCCGGCAATCAGCGTATCCAGGGTGCCGGCGCGGCCGTAGTGCAGGATCTGCGGTTCCTCGTGGAATTTGCGGCCGATGCCGTGCCCGCAGAACTCGCGCACCACGCTGAAGCCGTTCTTCTCGGCGTGGGTCTGGATCGCCTGCCCGATGTCACCCAGGGTCGCGCCGGGCCGGATCTGCGCGATGCCGAGCCACATGCACTCGTAGGTAACGTCGCACAGCCGGCGCGCGGCGATCGAGGGCTCGCCGACGTAGAACATGCGGCTGGTGTCGCCGTGAAAGCCGTCCTTGATGACGGTGACGTCGATATTGACGACGTCGCCGTTCTTGAGCAGCTTCTCGCCCGGGATGCCGTGGCAGACCTGATGATTGACCGAGGTGCAGATCGATTTGGGAAAGGGGCGATAGCCCGGCGGCGCATAGTTCAGCGGGGCCGGCGTAGTGCCCTGGACCTCGACCATGTACTGATGGCACAGGCGGTCGAGTTCGCCGGTCGTGATCCCCGGCTTCACATGAGGGGCGATGAAGTCGAGCACTTCGGAGGCCAGGCGACCGGCGACGCGCATGCACTCGATTTCTTCGGCGGACTTCAGAACGATGGCCATGGGAGTCAGGCGAGCCGCGGCCGAGGGGCGCGACCGCGAAAAACCGTATAATAGACGACTGCTTACGTCGGAAATAGTCGAAGTCCCTTGAGCTCTCAGGAGCTTATCGGGCAGGCCCCCGGCAAGTCGGGCTGACCGTCACTCTGTGCCACCGGTGACGGTCGATTGCTCGCCGTGCCAGGGCCGTCGCAGGCAAATCGCGCGCGCTGCCACTCGAGGTGCTGCATCAGGGTTGATGCGGCGTCGGCGGCGCGCAGGACCCAACCTCGTCAGGAGCTTTGCAATGTCCGTCACCATGCGTGAAATGCTGGAAGCGGGTGTCCATTTTGGCCACCAGACCCGTTTCTGGAATCCGAAGATGGCGCAGTACATCTTCGGCCACCGCAACAAGATCCACATCATCAACCTCGAGCGCACGCTCGAGAACTTCCAGGGCGCCACCAAGTTCGTGCGCCAGCTCGCGGCCAACCGCGGCACCGTCCTGTTCGTCGGTACCAAGCGCCAGGCGCGCGAGACGATCGTCGAGGAAGCGGCCCGCGCCGGCATGCCCTATGTCGACCAGCGTTGGCTGGGAGGCATGCTGACCAATTTCAAGACGGTCAAGGTCTCGCTCAAGCGGCTCAAGGAAATGGAGCAGCAAATCGAGGAAGGTGGCCTGGAGCGCATGTCGAAAAAGGAGGCGCTGACCTATCAGCGCGAGCACGAAAAGCTGTCCAAGTCGATCGGCGGCATCAAGGACATGAACGCGCTGCCGGACGCGATCTTCGTGATCGATGTCGGCTACCACAAGATTGCCGTGCAGGAAGCGGCCAAGCTGGGCATTCCGGTCGTGGCGGTGGTCGACACCAACCACACCCCCGAAGGTGTGGCCTACGTGATCCCGGGCAATGACGACTCGAGCCGGGCCGTGCGCCTGTACGCGCGCGGCATCGCCGACGCCGTGCTGGAAGGTAAGGCACAGGCCATGGCGGGCGTGGTCGCCGTGGCCCAGGGCGGCGAGGAGTTCGTCGAGGTGGAGCAGGAGCCTGCGTAAGCGGGCCATTCGAGGCGCTCAGCCCGCATCGTGACCGCCCGCGGCGGCAGCGGCGGGCCCACCTCACAGATCAAGGGGCGCAAGCCCCTTTTTTGCAGATTTCGATTCAGGAGCAGTCATGGCGGAAATCACCGCTGGCATGGTCAAGGAACTGCGCGAGAAGACCGACGCGCCGATGATGGAATGCAAGAAGGCGCTGGCCGAGGCGCAGGGTGACCTGGCCAAGGCCGAGGAGATTCTGCGCGTCAAGCTCGGCAACAAGGCGAGCAAGGCAGCGACGCGGATCGCCGCCGAGGGCGTGGTTGGCATCTCGCTCAAGGCCGACGGGTTGCTGGCGACCCTCGTCGAGGTCAACTGCGAGACCGACTTCGTGGCCAAGAACGATGACTTCCTGGCGTTCGTCAAGAACCTGGCGCAATTGGTGGCCGACAAGAGCCCAGCGGATGTCGCCGCGTTGTCGGCGCTGCCGCTTGGCGAGGGCACCGTCGAGACCGTGCGCACCGCACTGGTGGGCAAGATCGGCGAGAACATGTCGATTCGCCGCTTCGAGCGCATGCCGGCGCAGGGCAGGATCGCCAGCTACGTGCATGGCGGCAGCAAGATCGGCGTGCTGGTGGATGTGACCGGTGGCGACGAGCAGCTTGCCAAGGACATCGCGATGCATATCGCGGCGAGCAAGCCGAAGTCGCTCGACGCCAGCGGCGTGGCGCCGGCCTTGATCGAATCCGAGCGTCGCATCGCCATCGAGAAGGCGCGCGAGTCGGGCAAGCCGGAGAACATGCTGGACAAGATCTCCGAGGGCAGCGTGCAGAAGTTCCTCAAGGAAGTGACGTTGCTCGGCCAGGTGTTCGTCAAGGCGGCCGACGGCAAGCAGACCATCGAGCAGCTGCTCAAGAGCAAGGGCGCCACCGTCAACCGCTTCGTCCTCTATATCGTCGGCGAAGGCATCGAGAAGAAGAGCAGCGACTTCGCCGCTGAAGTCGCGGCCCAGGCGGCTGCCGCACGCGGCTGACCGGACCATCCTGCCGCCCGCACGGTTCGCACGCCATGCCCACCGCCTTCAAGCGCGTCCTGCTGAAACTGTCCGGCGAAGCCCTGATGGGGGACGATGCCTTCGGCATCAATCGCACCACCATCGAGCGCATGGTCGATGACATCAAGGGCGTGGTCGACCTCGGTGTCGAACTGGCGGTCGTGATCGGCGGCGGCAATATCTTCCGCGGCGTGGCGCTGGGGGCGTCCGGCATGGATCGCGCCACGGCTGACTACATGGGCATGATGGCCACCGTGATGAACGCGATGGCGCTGCAGGACGCCATGCGCCGTGCCGGCGTGGAGGCGCGCGTGCAGTCGGCGCTCAACATCGAGCAGGTGGTCGAGCCCTACATCCGGCCCAAGGCGATCCGCTACCTCGAAGAAGGCAAGGTGGTGATCTTCGCGGCCGGCACCGGCAATCCGTTCTTCACCACCGACACCGCGGCGGCGCTGCGGGGCGCGGAGATGGGGGCGCAGATCGTGCTGAAAGCGACCAAGGTCGACGGCGTGTACAGCGCCGACCCGAAGAAGGACCCGCACGCCACGCGCTATGCCAGCATCACGTTCGACGAGGCACTGACCCGGCGCCTGCAGATCATGGACGCCACGGCCTTCGCGCTGTGCCGTGACCAGAAGCTGCCGATCAAGGTCTTCGACATCCTGAAGGCAGGGGCGCTCAAGCGCATCGTGCTGGGCGAGGACGAAGGCACCCTTGTGCACGTTTGAGCACGTCAGATACAGGGCAAGACCAGGCGCAGCGCGCCGGCAAGGAGAACACGATGACGATCGCCGAGACCCGCAAATCGACCGAGCAGAGGATGGTGAAGTCGATCGAGGCGCTCAAGCATGACCTGGCCAAGATCCGCACCGGGCGGGCCCACGCCGGGCTGCTCGACCACATTCACGTGGACTACTACGGTGCAATGGTGCCGCTGGCGCAGGTGGGCAACGTCGGACTGGGCGATGCACGCACGATCACCGTGCAACCTTACGAGAAGAAGATGGTGCAGGTGATCGAGAAGGCGATCCGTGAGTCCGATCTCGGCTTGAATCCAGCCACTTCCGGCGACCTGATCCGCGTGCCGATGCCACCGCTGACGGAAGAGCGTCGCAAGGAACTGACCAAGGTGGTCAAGCACGAAGGGGAGGCGGCCAAGGTGGCCGTGCGCAACCTGCGCCGCGACGCCAACAACCACCTGAAGGAAATCCTCAAGAAGAAAGAAGTGTCCGAGGACGACGAGCGGCGCGCCCAGGACGACATCCAGAAACTGACCGACCGCTTCATTACCGACATCGACAAGCTGATTGCCGAGAAGGAAAAAGAAATCCTGACGGTCTGACGCGCGACCCCCCTCGGACGCTCGACCAGTGGACGGAAGCAAGGCGATGACCCGCAGTGCCGCGGACCGACCGGCCGCTGTTCCGCGCCACGTTGCCATCATCATGGACGGCAACGGGCGCTGGGCCAGCGCCCGTCATCTGCCGCGCGTGGCCGGCCACAAGCGCGGCGTGGAGGCGGTGCGACGCGTGACCGAGGCCTGCGGGCGACGCGGTGTCGAGTACCTGACGCTGTTCGCGTTCAGCTCGGAGAACTGGCGTCGGCCGGCGGACGAAGTCAGCACGCTGATGCGACTGTTCGTCACCGCGCTGCAAAAGGAAGTGGCCAAGCTGCACGAGAACGGCGTTCGCCTGCGCATCGCCGGCGACCGCAGCACGCTCGATGCGGAACTGCAACGGTTGATCGCGACGGCCGAGGCACAGACTGCCGCCAACACGCGCCTGAACCTGACCGTGTGCGCAAGTTACGGCGGCCGCTGGGACATGGTGCAGGCGATGCGCGCACTCATCGCTGCCGACCCGTCGCTGGCGCTTCGCCCGGATGAGATCGACGAGGCGCGGTTGGCGCCGCATCTGGCGCTGAGTTTCGCGCCGGATCCCGATCTCTTGATCCGGACCGGTGGCGAGCGCCGCATCAGCAATTTCCTCTTGTGGCAACTGGCCTACGCCGAGATCTACTTCACTGACCAGTTGTGGCCGGACTTCGATGCCGTGGCGCTCGAAGCAGCGCTGGCCTGGTATGCGCAGCGCGAGCGTCGCTTCGGGCGTACCAGCCAGCAGCTCACGGCCCTGGCCCCGCATCTCACGACCCCTGCAGCGTGAGAGCGTTGTGCTGAAGCAGCGTGTCATCACGGCCCTGGTCCTGCTGGGGCTGCTGGTCGGCGCGCTTTGGCTGGGCCGGGCTGCGTTCGTGGCGGCGGTTGCGGTGCTGTTCGGCGCCGCGCTGTTCGAATGGTGGCGCCTGGCCGGCATGCGCCCGGCGCCTGGCATCGCGCTTGCCGTCGCGGTCGTTGGCGGGCTGGTGCTTCTTGAAGTGTCTGGTCGCACGCCGGTCGGCCCGGTGCTGACCCTGATCTGCGCCGGTGCGGCCGCCGTCTGGCTCACGCTGCTGGCGGTGCTGGTGCGGGCGCAGCAGCAGTCCGTGCACATCGGTGCGCGAGCGACCGCCGTGCTCGGCCTGGCCGTGCTGCCGGCGGCCTGGCTCGCACTGCTCTATCTGCATGGCCGTGGCGTGATGGTGATGCTCTCGGTCCTGGCGATCGTCTGGGTCGCCGACATCGCGGCCTACTTCGCCGGGCGCGCCTTCGGCCGGCGCAAGCTGGCGTCCAACATTAGCCCGGGCAAAACCTGGGCCGGGGTCGGTGGCGCCATCGTCGGTGTGCTGGTGGTGGCGACCGCAGCCCACCTGGCGTGGCCCGCTGCACCGCTGTTGTCGAATGCCTTCTTCCGCCATTCGCTGTTCATCGCCTGGCTGCTGCTGGCGGCGCTGGTGGCTTTTTCGATCGTCGGCGATCTGTTCGAAAGCCTGCTCAAGCGGCGCGCCGGGATGAAGGACAGTGGCGGCCTGCTGCCCGGGCACGGCGGCGTGCTCGATCGCATCGATGCGCTGCTGCCGGTGCTGCCCATCGCGGTCCTGCTGGAGCGTTGGGTTCGATGAGGCGCGGCATCACTCTTCTCGGTGCGACCGGTTCGATCGGCGCCAGCAGCCTCGACGTGATCGGGCGACATCCGCAGCGGTTCGAGCTGATCGCGCTGACGGCTCAGACCAAGGTCGATCAACTGCTGCAGTTGTGCGAGCGGCATCGGCCGGCGGTCGCTGTGATCGGCGACCCGGCGCATGAGCCGGCGTTGCGCGACGGACTGCGCGCCCGCGGCTTGCCCACCATCGCGCGCAGCGGCGCGGCCGCGCTGGCCGAGGTGGCGGCTGATCCGCGCAGCCAGATCGTGATCGCCGCCATCGTCGGCGCGGCCGGGCTGCTGCCCACGCTGAGCGCCGCGCGCGCCGGCAAGCGCCTGCTGCTGGCCAATAAGGAGGCCATCGTGTGCGCCGGCAACCTGCTGATGGAGGCCGTGCGCCATGGTGGCGCCGAACTGCTGCCGGTCGACAGCGAGCACAACGCGATCCACCAATGCCTGGTCGGCGCGGCCGACCGCGCGCGCGACGTGCGGCGGCTGGTACTGACGGCTTCCGGCGGACCGTTCCGCACGCAGCGCGATCTGTCGGCCGTCACGCCGGCGCAGGCCGTGGCGCATCCGAACTGGCTGATGGGCCGCAAGATCTCGGTCGACTCGGCGACCCTGATGAACAAGGGGCTCGAAGTGATCGAGGCGAGCTGGCTGTTCGGCTTTTCGCCCGACCGCATCGACGTCGTGGTGCACCCGCAGAGCGTGATCCACTCGATGGTCGAGTTCGGTGACGGCTCGGTGCTGGCGCAGCTGGGCACGCCCGACATGCGCACGCCGATCGCCTACTGCCTCGGATTCCCCGAGCGGGTGGAAAGCGGTTCGAGCACGCTGGACTTCCTCACGCTCGGTGCGCTGACCTTCGAAGCCCCTGATCTGCAGCGCTTTCCGTGCCTGCGGCTGGCGTACGCCGCGTTGCGCAGCAGCCAAAGTGCAACCATCGGAGTGAACGCAGCCAACGAGATCGCGGTCGAAGCGTTTCTATCCGATCGCCTGCCGTTTGACCGCATCGCCGCCGTTATCGAAGACACACTCGCTCGCATGCCCCAGACCGATCCGACCTGCATCGACGATGTGCTAGCGCTCGATGCCAGTGCGCGCGGGCTGGCGTGCGAGCAGGTGGCGCGGCACAGCGTCGGCGCTGCGCCGATCCGGTCCGTTCCTGGCTGAAGGAATCGCTTCGCATGAGTCTCGCCACCACAATTGCCGCGTTTCTCGTCACGCTCGGGATCCTCATCCTGATCCACGAGCTGGGTCATTACTGGGTGGCGCGCAAGTGCGGCGTCAAGGTGCTTCGCTTTTCGATCGGCTTCGGCCGTCCGCTGCTGCGCTGGGTGCGTGGCGCCGACCGGACCGAGTGGGTCATCGCCGCGCTCCCGCTGGGCGGCTATGTGCGGATGCTCGACGAGCGCGATCACGACGATGCGCCGGTCAGCGCCGCCGACCTGCCGCGCGCATTCAATCGCCAGCCGGTTGGCCGTCGCATTGCCATCGTTCTTGCCGGGCCGCTCGCCAATCTGCTCCTGGCGGTGCTGGTGTACTGGGGGCTGAACGTCGGCGGCGTGATGGAACCGCGCGCCGTCCTGGCGGCCCCTGCGGCGCAGACGCCGGCGGCGCGCGCCGGCATCCGCGCCGGAGATGAAGTGATCGCGATCGACGGCGAGCCGGCCCGGTCCTGGGCCGACGTGAACTGGAAGATCCTGCAGCGCGCGGTCGAGCGGGACGTGGTCGAACTGGACCTGCGCGCGGCCAGCGGTGTCACCCGCCAGGCCCGACTCGACCTCGGTCAGTTGACGAGCAAGGAACTCGAAGGCAATCCGCTGCCGCGCATCGGACTGTCGCTGTGGGGTGGACCGCCGCGCATCGGTCGCATCACCGAGGGCAGCGCCGCCGAGCGGGCCGGACTTCAGGCCGGCGACCGCATCCTCGAGATCGGTCGCACGCCGATGGTTTCGGCGCGCGAGGTCATCGAGCGCATTCGCAACTCGGCCGAGCAGCCGCTCGAGATGCTGATCGAGCGCGACGGCCGCAACCTGAGCGTGATCGCCACGCCGTCGCGCGTGCGCGATGGCGCCGCGACCGATGCGCCGCGCGACATCGGCCGCCTCGGGGCCGAACTGGGTGACCGGCCGGAACTCGTGCGCATCAGCTACGGGCCGGTCGAGAGCCTCGGCATGGCGCTCGACAAGACGTGGGACATGGTCGTCTTCTCACTGCGCATGCTGGCCAAGATGATCACCGGCGAGGCCTCGTGGAAGAACCTGTCGGGGCCGGTGACGATTGCCGACTACGCGGGCAAGACGGCGACCATCGGACTGGCGGCGTACCTGAGCTTTCTCGCACTGGTGTCGATCAGTCTCGGCGTGCTGAACCTGCTGCCCATCCCGATGCTCGATGGAGGGCACTTGGTTTACTATCTTGTCGAAATCATCAAAGGCAGCCCGCCCGCCGATTGGGTCGTGGAATGGGGCCAGCGCGCCGGCATCAGCGTGCTGGTCGCCCTGACGGCGCTGGCGCTCTACAACGACATCTCACGGCTGCTGTCCTGATCCCGCGTGCCTAGTCATTTGCGTTCCCGTCGCCGGCCGCTGCAGGCCGGCATCGCTGTGCCGTTGCGTCGTCTTGTCGCCTGCGTACTGAGCTCCTGCAGCCTCGGCGCTGCCGCGCAGGAGTTCACGGTGCGCGACATCCGGGTCGAAGGCATCCAGCGCACCGAGGCCGGTACCGTGTTCAGCTACCTGCCGCTGCGCGTCGGCGATCGCTACGACCCGGAGCGCGGCATCGTCGCGATCCGCGCGCTGTATGCCACCGGCCTGTTCAAGGACGTGCGGCTCGAGGTCGACGGCGACGTGCTGGTGGTTATCGTCGACGAGCGGCCCGCCATCGCCAGCGTCGAGATGAACGGCATCAAGGAGTTCGACAAGGACACGGTCAAGAAGTCGCTGCGCGAGGTCGGTCTGGCGGAAGCGCGCATCTTCGACCGGTCGCTGCTCGAGCGGGCCGAACAGGAACTCAAGCGCCAGTACCTGGCGCGTGGCCGCTACAGCGCACAGATCACGACCACCGTCACGCCGGTCGAGCGCAATCGCGTCAACATCGTGATGAACGTGGAGGAGGGCGAGGCGGCAAGCATCCGCACCATCGCCTTCACCGGCAACAAGGCGTTCTCCGAAGGCACGCTGCGTTCGCAGATGGAACTGTCCACTCCGACCTGGTTCACCTGGTACAACAAGCGCGACCAGTATGCGCGGCAGAAGCTGCAGGGCGATCTCGAGACGCTGCGCTCGTATTACCTGAACCGCGGCTACCTGGACTTCAATGTCGAGTCCACCCAGGTGTCGATCACGCCGGATCGCGAGGACATCCATATCACGATCAACCTCAACGAGGGCGAGAAGTACACGATCTCGGAGGTCAAGCTGGCGGGCGAGCTGCTTGGTCTCGACCAGGAACTGAAGGTGCTGATCGACGTCAAGCCGGGTGACACCTTCAACGCCCAGCAGCTGAACACGATCTCCAAGCGCATCACCGACCGCTTCGCGATGCTCGGCTACGCGTTCGCCTCGGCCAACCCGATCCCCGAGTCCAATCGCGACAAACGCGAGGTCGCGTTCACCATCCTGGTCGATCCGGGCCGGCGCGTGTACGTGCGCCGCGTCAACATCTCCGGCAACACGCGTACGCGCGACGAGATCATCCGGCGCGAAGTGCGCCAGTTCGAGGGCGGCTGGTTCGACTCGGAGCGCGTGCGGTTGTCGCGCGACCGCATCGACCGCCTCGGCTATTTCGAGAATGTCGCGATGGAGACGCCGGCGGTGCCGGGCACGCTCGACCAGGTCGACGTCAACGTCAACATCAAGGAGCGCCCGACCGGCAGCGTGCAGGCCGGCGCCGGCTTCTCCAGCACCGAGGGCCTGGTGCTGCAGGCGAGCTACTCGCAACAGAACTTCTTGGGCAGCGGGCAGGCGATCAGCTTCGAGATCAACACCAGCAAGTCGGTGCGGACGATCGCCGTCACCCACGTCGACCCCTACGTGACGCTCGACGGCATCAGCCGCTCGATCGAGGTGTTCGATCGCAAGTCCGACCTCGCCAGCCTCGGCCTCGGCAGCGTCGACTTGCAGACGCAGGGCGCCACGGTTCGCTTCGGCGTGCCGTTCACCGACTTCGACACGGTGTTCTTCGGCCTCGGCTACGAACGAACGAACGTCGGCTTGACCCAGTTCAGTCCGCTGACCTACATCGACTACGTCAACCTGTTCGGCGAAGACACCCAGGCGCTGGTGGGCAGCCTCGGCTGGTCGCGCGACAGCCGCGACAACCTGCTGGTTCCCAATCGCGGCCGCTACCAGCGGCTGTTCGCTGAGGTCGGCACGCCGGCGCTCGACCTGCAGTACTACCGGCTCACCTACCAGTTGCAGCAGTTCGTGCCGGTCACCAATCTCGTCACCCTGGGCTTCCGCACCGAGCTCGGCTATGGCGATGGCTACAACGGCAAGCCGTACCCGGTGTTCAAGAACTTCTACGTCGGCGGCATCGGGTCGGTGCGCGGCTATGACGCCGGCTCGCTCGGGCCGCGCCAGATCCTGCCCGACGGCAGCTTCGGCGATCCGCTCGGCGGCACGCGACGCGTCAACTTCTCGCTCGAAGGCCTGGTGCCCATTCCGGGCGCCGACCGCACCCTGCGTGGCGTGGTGTTTGTCGACGGCGGCTGGGTCTGGGGACCGCGTGATCCGGTGCGTGCCTCCGATCTGCGCTACTCGTTCGGCCTCGGTGTGGCGTGGATCTCGCCCATCGGCCCGCTGCGGCTGTCCTACGCGATGCCGTACAACGAGCAGTCGTTCGATCGGACCGAGCGCTTCCAGTTCCAGATCGGCACCGGCTTCTAGGCGTCGACCGCACGGGCCATGGCACAATTCGCCGCTTCAACGCACACGAGGACGCCGATGCTCTGGCACAGACTCGTTATCGCAGGCTTGTCGCTCAGTGCGGCACTGCTGCTTGCCGCCGCCGGACCGGCTGCGGCTCAGGACATTAAGGTCGGCTACGTCAATTCCGAGCGGATCCTGCGCGACTCGGTGCCGGCGCGCGCTGCCACGCAAAAGCTCGAAGCCGAGTTTGCCAAGCGCGATCGTGAATTGCAGGAGCTGGGGGCGCGCCTGAAAGCGCAGGCCGAGCGGTTCGAGAAGGATGCGCCGGTCCTGGCTGAAGCCGACCGCAACCGCCGGCAGCGTGAACTGGCTGAGTTGGACCGCGACCTGCAGCGTCGCCAGCGCGAGTTCCGCGAAGACCTGAACCAGCGCCGTAACGAAGAACTGCAGGGTCTGCTGGAGCGCACGCAACGCCTGGTGCGGCAGATCGCCGAGCAGGAGAAATACGATCTGATCGTGCAGGACGCCGTCTTCTTCAGCCCGCGCGTCGACATCACCGACAAGGTGCTGCGCGGCCTGAACAACGGCAAGTAGCGCGATGTCCGCGGCCGCACCGATCGCGCAGCTCTCGGTCGGTCAGCTGGCCGAGCGAATCGCGCTCGCGACCGACGGCGCGTTGACAGCCGCGGTGCGCGGTAGCACCGACATGCTGATCACGGCAGTGGCGCCGCTGGATGCGGCCGGCGCCGGCCACTTGAGCTTCCTTGCCAACGTCCGCTATCGGCAGCAAGCCCTGGCCAGCCGCGCCAGCGCGATAGTGGTGGCCGAGCGCGACGTCGAGGCTCTGTTCCCCGCGGGACGCACCGTTGGCGTGCTGATCGGTTCCGCCAATCCGTATGCGTGGTTCGCGCTCGCCGCGCAGGCACTCAACCCTTCGCCGGCGCATCGGCCTGGCCGCGATCCGACCGCGCGCATCGCGGCCGATGCGCAGGTCGATGCCGAGGCGCGGATCGATGCCCATGCGGTGATCGATGCACAGGCCGTGGTGGCTGCCGGCGCCTGGATCGGTGCTGGCTGCTACGTCGGCCCGCAGGCGGTCATCGGCGCCGGTACACGTCTGTACCCGGGGGCGCGCCTGATGGCCGGCTGCCGCCTCGGCGCGCGCGGCATCGTGCACCCGGGCGCCGTCATCGGTGCCGACGGCTTCGGCTTCGCGCCCTTTGCGGGCCGCTACATCAAGATCCCGCAGACCGGCAGCGTGGTGATCGGCGACGACGTCGAGATCGGCGCCAACACCACGATCGATCGCGGCACGATGGGCGACACGATCATCGAAGAAGGCGCGAAGCTCGACAACCAGGTGCAGGTCGCGCACAACGTCAGGATCGGCGCGCACACGGTGGTCGCAGGCTGTGTCGGAATTGCCGGCAGCGCGATCATCGGCGCGCACTGCCAACTCGGCGGGGCGGCGATGATCCACGGCCACATCAGCATCTGCGATGGCGTCATCGTCTCCGGCGGTACGCTGATCTCCCGTTCGATCACGGCGCCGGGCTTCTATTCCGGCGTCTTTCCCTTCATGCCCAATCGCGACTGGGAGCGCAACGCCGCCGTGGTCCGCCACCTCGACGACCTGCGCACCCGCCTGCGACGGCTCGAAGCCCAGTTGCGCCACACGCCTGCCGAACAGGACAGGGACACCCAGCCATGACGATGGACATCCACGACATCCTGCGCCACTTGCCGCATCGCTATCCGATCATCCTGGTCGACCGCGTGCTGGAGATCGAGCCGCCCAGGCGCATTGTGGCGCTGAAGAACGTCAGCATCAACGAGCCGGTCTTCATGGGGCATTTTCCGCACTACCCGGTGATGCCCGGCGTGCTGATCATCGAGGCGCTGGCGCAGGCGGCGGCGATCCTTTCGTTCGCCGCGCTGGGCAAGCAGGCCGATCGCAACTCGGTCTACTACTTTGCCGGCATCGACAACGCGCGCTTCAAGCGGCCGGTCGGCCCGGGCGATCAACTGCGCCTGGAGGCCGAGCTGGTGCGCGAGATGCGCGGCATCGGCAAGTTCGCGGCGCGCGCCACGGTCGACGGCAATCTCGTAGCCGAAGCGGAGCTGCTGTGTGCCTATCGGCAGATCGCCCAGACGGCGGCCAGTGCGGGGTTGATGAACGTGGCCGGCAGCGGAGGCCAGAGCTGATGGTGCGCGTGCATCCGACCGCCATCGTCGATCCCGACGCCGAGCTCGCGGACGATGTCGCGGTCGGCCCGTATGCGGTGATCGGGCCGAAGGTCAAGGTCGGCGCCGGCACCACGATCGGCGCGCACGCGGTGATCGACGGCCGCACCACGATCGGCGCCCGCAACCGCATCTTTGCCCATGCGGCGCTCGGCGGCGAGCCGCAGGACAAGAAGTACCGCGCCGAAGACACCGAACTGGTGATCGGCGACGACAACACGATCCGCGAGTTCTGCACGTTCAACACCGGCACCGCGCAAGGCGGTGGCGTCACGCGCGTCGGCAGCGACAACTGGATCATGGCGTACGCGCACATCGCGCACGACGTCATCCTCGGTGATCATTGCATCCTCGCCAACAACGCCTCGCTGGCGGGGCACGCGATCGTCGGCGACTGGGTCATCCTTGGCGGGTTGACCGGCGTGCATCAGTTCGTCCGTATCGGCAGCCATGCGATGACCGGCGGCGCGAGCCTGCTGCTGCAGGACCTGCCGCCGTTCGTGATCTGCCAGGGCAATCCGGCCGCGCCGCACGGCTTGAACAGCGAAGGCTTGAAGCGGCGCGGCTTTGCGCCCGAGTCCGTGGCGTTGCTCAAGCGCGCGTACAAGGCGCTGTATCGCGAGGGCCTGACGGCGGCCGATGCAGTCGCTTCGATCGGCCGGCTGGCCGACGAGAACCCGGCTCACCGCGCGCACCTCGACCTGATGCGCGCGTTCGTGCAGGACTCCGCGCGCGGCATCATCCGCTGAGTGCGGCGGCGTGCGCGATGGATCCTCGCATCGCCTTCGCTGCGGGTGAAGCCTCGGGAGACCTTCTCGCCGGCCTGGTGCTGCCGGAGCTGCGCACGCGATTGCCGTCGGTGCAATGCGCGGGCATCGCCGGCGAGCGCATGATCGCCGCCGGCTGCGAGCCCTGGTTTCATGTGCGCGAGTTGTCGGTGCGCGGCTATGCCGAGGTGCTGCGCCACCTGCCGCGCCTGCTGCGGCTGCGCCGCGCGTTCGTGCGGCGCGTGCAGGACTGGCCGGCCGCGCTGTTCGTCGGGGTCGATGCGCCGGACTTCAATCTCGGCGTGGCGACCCGCCTGCGACGCGCAGGATTGCGGACGATGCAATACGTGAGCCCGGCGATCTGGGCCTGGCGGCCGCACCGCATCGAGAAGATCCGCGCCGCGGTCGATCACATGCTGTGCATCTTTCCATTCGAGGAGGCGATATTCCGCGCGGCGGGTATCCGGGCCAGCTACGTGGGTCATCCGCTGGCCGGGACGATTCCGCGCGCGCCGGATGCGCCGGCCGCGCGCCGTCGCCTCGGCCTGGCGCCAGCGCAGGTGACCCTGGCGCTGCTGCCGGGCAGCCGGCACGCGGAGGTCAGCGCACTGGCCCCGCCGTTCCTGGCCGCGGCCGCCGAACTGGCGCGCGGCGATCGCTCGTTGCAGTTCGTGCTGCCCGTGGCCGATGTGTCGCTGCGGCCGACGCTGCAGGCGATGTGCGAGCGGGCCGGGATCGAGCCGGATCGGCTGCACCTGACCGCCGGCCGTTCGCACGACTGCCTGGAAGCGGCGGATGTGGCGGTCGTCGCCGGCGGTACCGCCACGCTCGAAGCAATGCTGTTCAAGCGGCCCATGGTGATCGCCTACAAGGTGCCGCGCCTGACCGAGTGGATCACGTTGCGCCAGGCCGTGATCCCGTACTTCGGCCTGCCCAACGTGCTGGAGGGGCGCTACACGGTGCCCGAACTGCTGCAGGAGCGGGTCGATGCAGCCGCCATCGTGTCCGAAGTGCGGCGCTTTCTCGATCGTCCGCACGAAGTGGCCGCTCTGCAGGAGCGCTTCGATCGTCAGCACGAGGCCTTGCTGCGCGACACGCCGGGCCTGACGGCGCAGGCAATCCTCGACAACCTGCCGCGGCGGCCCGCATGAGCCGGCGCGCGACAACTACCTTGATCCAGCGTGCCACGCGCAGCGACACGCACCTGTTCGAGGCCACGGCGCGTGCCGCTGCGCGGCTGTGCGGCGTCGACGAGGCCGGGCTTGGACCGCTGGCCGGGCCGGTGGTGGCGGCGGCGGTGATCCTCGATCCCGAGCGCCTGCCGGCCGGCCTGCGCGATTCGAAAGCGATGACGGCGCGCCAGCGCGACTTGGTGGCCGCCAGGATTCGCACGCAGGCGCTGGCGTGGGCAGTGGCCCAGGCCAGTGTCGCCGAGATCGATGAACTCAACATCCTGCAGGCCACGCTGCTGGCGATGCGGCGCGCAGTCGAAGCACTGCGTCCGGCCGCCGAGTTCGCGCTGGTCGACGGCAACCAGCTGCCGCCGTTGCCGATCCCGGCGCGCGCGCTGGTGCGCGGTGATGCGCTCGAGCCTGCGATCTCGGCGGCGTCGATCCTGGCCAAGACGCACCGCGATGCGCTGATGGCGGGATTCGATGCCCAGCACCCGGGCTACGGCTTCGCCGAGCACGCCGGCTACGGCACGCCGGCGCATCTGGCGCGGCTGCGGCAGCTGGGGCCGTGCCCGCTGCATCGGCGCTCGTTCGCGCCCGTGCGAGAGCTGCTGGCCACGGCGGCATCGCGATGAAGTCGATCCAGTCTGCTGCCAATCCGACCTTCCGGGAGTGGCTGAAGCTCGCCACGCACCCGCGCCAGGTGCGGTCCCAGCGCATGACCCTGGCCGAGGGGGCGCACGTGTGCGAAGCGCTGCTCGAAGCTGGCTGGCCGCTGCACGCGGGCATCGTCCGCGCCGGTGCCGGTGGCGGCGAGCGCGACGCGCTGCTGGCACGGCTGGGCGCCGCCGGCGTGCCGCTGTTCGAACTGGCTGGCGCGCTGTACGACGCCCTGGGCCTGGTGGAGCACGGTATCGGCCTGGCCGTGGTGCTGCCGGTACCCGCACCGGCGACATCCGCGCTGACCGGTGACGCGCTCTATCTGGACGGACTGCGGGATCCAGGCAATGTCGGCGCGCTGCTGCGCGTGGCAGCGGCGGCAGGCGTGCGGCACGTGCTGGCCAGTGGGCAGACGGCGGCGCTGTGGGCGCCGAAGGTCATGCGCGCTGCGCAAGGGGCGCACCTGAAACTGGACCTGCGCGAACAGGTCGATGTCGCCGCGCTGGGCTCGTCATCGCTGCACTGGATCGGCACCGAGCTGTCAGCCGGCGCCTCGCTGTGGGACGCCCGCTGGCCAGCGACGGCAGTGGGCTGGGTCGTGGGTGCCGAAGGGCAAGGTGCCACGGCAGAAGCGCTGGCGGCGTGCAGTCAACGCGTGCGCATTCCATTGGCGTGCGGCGTGGAATCGCTCAACGTGGCAACGGCAGCGGCCGTCTGCCTGTTCGAGCGGTCGCGCCGATTGCACGCCAGATCGGACTGACTGGCGGAGGTCGCGCCGACTGCTTTTGGCGCCAGGTGGCGCTCGAGGGTCCGCCCAACCTCTGCGGGGCGTCCGGTCGACGGGCCCGGGCAAGCATCGGCGGCGCGGGGCACGCCTCGCGGCGGTGGTTGGCGCCGCGCGCGACCGAGCGAACGCAGTGGCGTGCGCGGCCCGGGGGTCGGGTATCGGGTGGCGTACTCAGCCGAAGCTGACGTCGGTGACGATCATCCGGCCCGCCTTCTTCTCGAAGTCGATGAAGGTCTTGTCGTCGATCTGGTTGAGGTTGTCCGGATCGAAAGTCTTCTTGCGATACACGTAGCGCACGCTGTCAGCGCCCATCTGTTCGACGCTTTCGGGCTTGCCCAGCTTCGAGGTGACTTCCTCTTCGGTCTTGTCGATCATCAAGCCGCAAAAGATGCCGCGACTGTAGCCGCGGCTGTCGCCGCAACCGCTCACGAGCGCGGTCAGGCCGATCATGGCCGCCACGATGAAGTGCTTGATCATTCCGTTCTCCCTGGGCGCAACGCAAGATCGTCCGCTGGGCGTCACGATGAGGCCTGTGCCTGACACTGCGCTGACAGCCACAACGTGCGTGCGCGCGGCTCAGTACGAGCGCCGCTCCAACCGGACCTCGTGCATGATGGTCGCGGCGATCTCCTCGATCGACTTGGTGGTCGACGACAGCCAGCGGATGTTCTCCCGCCGCATCATGCGCTCGGCCGCCGCGACTTCGTGCCGGCAGTTCTCGATCGAGGCATAGCGGCTGTTCGGGCGCCGCTCGTTGCGCACCTCGGCCAGACGCTCGGGCGCGATCGACAGCCCGAACAGCTTTTGCCGATGCGCCGGCAGCGCGGTCGGCAGTTCGTCGCGCTCGAAGTCCTCGGGAATCAGCGGATAGTTGGCCGCCTTCACGCCGTACTGCATCGCCAGGTACAGGCTGGTCGGCGTCTTGCCGCTGCGCGAGACGCCGACCAGAATCACGTCGGCCTGCGCCAGCCCCTTGGAGCTCTGGCCGTCGTCGTGCGCGAGCGAGAAGTTGATCGCCTCGATGCGCGCCTTGTAGTCCTCGGAGTCGGAGATGTTGTGCGAGCGCCCGATCGAGTGATTCGACTTGATGCCGAGCTCGTTCTCCAGCGGCTCGACGAACGACTCGAACAGATCGAGCAGCAGGGCATCAGCCTCACGCAGCACGGCGTTGACCTGCGGATTGACCAGGGTCGAAAAGACGATCGGCCGCTTGCCGTCGCGCTGGCCTGCTTCGCCGATCCGCACCACCGCCTCGCGCGCCTTGTCGGCGTTGTCGATGAACGGCACGCGGACCTGCCGGTAGCGCAACGACTCGAACTGCGTCATCACGCTGTGGCCGAGGGTTTCGGCGGTGATGCCGGTGCCGTCGGAGACGAAGAACACGGTGCGTTCGAAGGAGCCTTCTCGATCGGGCATGGCGATGCGTTACGTCAACGGGTGGCGGGGTGAACGGCGAAAGCGGCTCGGTAGAATCGAGACGATTCTGTCATAGCGGTCTTTCCCACTGTGTTTCCCGATGTGCCGCTGCGGCACGCCGGGTGCCAGCCGGGTCCCAGGGAGGGGTAATGCAACGCGGAAAGTACGTGGTGCCGTTCAGCCAGTTGCGGATGAGCGACGTCGAGGAGGTCGGCGGCAAGAACGCGTCGCTCGGCGAGATGCTGAGCCAGTTGACGGAGGAGGGCATCCGGGTGCCCGATGGTTTTGCCACCACGGCCGCGGCGTTCCGCGATTTCCTGCGCGCGAACGACATCGAGACCAAGATCAACCAGCGGCTGGCAGCGCTCGACGTCGATGACGTGAAGGAACTCGCGGTGGCCGGTGCGCAGATCCGCGACTGGGTGGTGGCCGCACCCCTGCCGGCGCAGCTCGAAGCCGAGATCCGCAGCTTCTACGCCTGGCTGAAGGCCGATGCGAAGGACGACATCCCGGTCGCGGTGCGCTCCAGCGCCACCGCCGAAGACCTGCCGGACGCCTCGTTCGCCGGTCAGCAGGAGACGTATCTGAACGTGGTCGGTGTGGCGGCCGTGTTTGAGCGCGTCAAGCACGTGTTCGCTTCGCTGTACAACGACCGTGCCATCGCCTATCGCGTGCACAAAGGCTTCGCGCATGCCGAGGTGGCGTTGTCGGCCGGTGTACAGCGCATGGTGCGATCGGACCGGGGCGCGGCCGGCGTCATGTTCACGATGGACACCGAGAGCGGCTTTGCCGACGTCGTGTTTATCACGTCGAGCTACGGCCTGGGCGAGACGGTGGTGCAGGGGGCGGTGAATCCGGACGAGTTCTACGTACACAAGCCGATGCTGGCGGCGGGCAAGTTCCCGCTGATCCGTCGCGGCCTGGGTTCGAAGTTGATCAAGATGGAGTTCGATCCGCAGGCTGATGGCAACGGCCGCACCGTACGCACGGTCGACGTGCCCGATGCCGACCGCGATCGCTTCTCGCTGACCGACGACGACGTGCTGGAGCTCGCCCGCTACGCGATGACGATCGAGAAGCACTACGGCCGCCCGATGGACATCGAGTGGGGCAAGGACGGCATCGACGGCAAGCTCTACATCCTGCAGGCGCGGCCGGAGACGGTGAAGTCGCAGGCGCATGCCACCGTGCAGCAGCGCTTCCGGCTCAAGGGCACATCCAAGGTGCTCGCGGTGGGGCGCGCGATCGGCCAGAAGATCGGTATCGGCAAGGTGGTCGTGATCAAGAGCGCCGAGCAGATGGAACGCGTGCAGTCAGGCGACGTGCTGGTTACCGACATGACCGACCCCAACTGGGAGCCGGTGATGAAGCGCGCGGCGGCGATCGTCACCAACCGCGGCGGCCGCACCTGCCACGCGGCGATCATCGCGCGCGAGCTGGGCATTCCGGCCGTGGTCGGCTGCGGCGACGCCACCGAGATGCTCAAGGACGGCGCAGAGGTCACGGTGTCCTGCGCCGAGGGCGACACCGGTCACATCTACGAGGGCCGGCTGGCGATGGAAGTGGAGACCGTGCAGCAGGGCGAGCTGCCGAAGATCCCGGTCAAGATCATGATGAACGTCGGCAATCCGCAGCTGGCGTTCGAGTTCCAGTCGCTGCCCAACGGCGGTGTGGGCCTGGCGCGGCTCGAGTTCATCATCAACAACATCATCGGCGTGCATCCGAAGGCGGTCCTCGACTACCCGCACATCGATCGCGAGCTGAAGCGGGCGGTGGAATCGCTGGCGCGTGGCTACGCCAACCCGCGTGCCTTCTTCGAGGCCAAGCTGGCCGAAGGCATCGCCACCATCGCCGCCGCGTTCTGGCCGAAGCCGGTCATCGTGCGGATGAGTGACTTCAAGAGCAACGAGTACAAAAAGCTGATCGGCGGCAGCCGTTACGAGCCGGACGAGGAGAACCCGATGCTCGGGTTCCGCGGCGCGGCGCGCTACATCTCCGAGAGCTTCCGCGCGCCGTTCGCGATGGAATGCGCGGCGCTGAAGCACGTGCGCAACGACATGGGCCTGACCAATGTCGAGATCATGGTGCCGTTCGTGCGCACGCTGACCGAGGCGCGGCGCGTGACCGAACTGCTAGCCGGGCAGGGCCTCACTCGCGGTGAAGACGGACTGCGCCTGATCATGATGTGCGAGGTGCCGTCCAATGCGGTGCTGGCGGACGACTTCCTCAACTACTTCGACGGCTTTTCGATCGGCTCCAACGACCTGACCCAGCTGACGCTCGGCCTGGACCGCGACTCGGGCCTGGTGGCCGACGGCTTCGACGAGCGCGATCCGGCGGTCAAGGCGCTGCTGGCGCTGGCCATCAAGGCATGTCGGGCGCGCGGCAAGTACATCGGCATCTGCGGCCAGGGCCCGTCGGATCACGTCGACTTCGCGCAGTGGCTGATGGAGCAGGGCATCGAGTCCATCTCGCTCAACCCTGATACGGTGGTCGAGACCTGGAAGCGACTGGCGAAAGGCGCACCCGCGGCGTCGCCCGCCCGCTGACCCGGGTGCAGTTGCCGCCATCCTGGGCCGCGGTCCGCCGGGACAGAGGGTTCCGGTAGCCTTGGCGCCAGCGGTAGTGCGTGGCGTGCCACCGCAGCGCCGACGTGCGGATTTTCGCGGATCGGGCAGTGTGCCTTGCGGCGGATTTGCTGGAGGATCGATGAGCGCGTATGTCACCTGGTTCGTGATCGGCTTTGCGCTGCTCGTGGCCGAGCTGCTGACCGGTACGTTCTATCTGCTGGTGCTGGCAATCGCGGCCGGGGTGGCCGGCGTGGCGGCGCTGGCGGGCGCATCGCTGCCGCTGCAACTCGTGGTGGCGGCAGCGATCGGCATGGCCGGGTCGCTCTGGCTGCGGCGGGCGCGCGCCGGCAAGCCCTCGCCGGCGGCGGACTCGATGCAGAACCTCGACGTCGGCCAGCCGGTGCGGATCGACCACTGGAGCGCGGCGCGCACGGCGCGCACCACCTATCGCGGCGCACAGTGGGACGTCGAACTGGCCGCCGGGGAAGAGCCGCTGCCCGGCGACTACGTGATCCGCGAGATCCACGGCAGCCGCCTGATCGTTGCCGTTCGGCGCTGAACGCCGCATCCCTTACTTCGCATCGAACGAGGCGCCATGAACGCATTCACTCCCGATGGCTTGACCATCGTCACGCTGGTCCTGCTGGTGGTGGTCATCACCTTCGTGATCCAGGCCGTGCGCATCGTGCCGCAGCAGCACGCCTGGGTGGTCGAGCGGCTGGGCAAGTACCACGCCACGCTGCTGCCGGGCCTGAACATCCTGATCCCGTTCGTCGACAAGGTGGCCTACAAGCATGTACTGAAGGAGGTGCCGCTCGATGTGCCGAGCCAGGTCTGCATCACGCGCGACAACACCCAGCTTGCGGTCGACGGCGTGCTGTATTTCCAGGTCACCGATCCGCAGCGGGCGAGCTACGGCTCCTCCAACTACATCGTCGCCATCACGCAGCTGGCGCAGACCACGCTGCGCTCAGTGATCGGCAAGCTCGAGCTCGACAAGACCTTTGAGGAGCGCGAGTTCATCAATACCCGGATCGTCAGCGCAATCGATGAGGCGGCGATGAACTGGGGCGTCAAGGTGCTGCGCTACGAGATCAAGGACCTCACGCCGCCGGCGGAGATCCTGCGTTCGATGCAGGCGCAGATCACCGCCGAGCGCGAGAAGCGTGCGCTGATCGCCAGCTCCGAGGGGCGCAAGCAGGAGCAGATCAACATCGCCACCGGCCAGAAGGAGGCCGCGATCGCCAAGTCCGAGGGCGACAAGCAGGCGCAGATCAACAACGCCCAGGGCGAGGCGGCGGCGGTGCTGGCGGTGGCCGAAGCCACGGCCGAGGCGATCCGCAAGGTGGCGCAGTCGATTGGCCTGCCGGGCGGCATGGAGGCAGTGAACCTCAAGGTGGCCGAGCGCTACGTCGATGCATTCGGCAACCTGGCCAAGACCAACAACACGCTGATCGTGCCGGCCAACCTGGCCGACGTCAGCAGCCTGATCTCGGCCGCCATGACGGTGGTCAAGAGCCAGTCCGCAGGCCGCTAGCAGCATGGAACTCGTGCTGGCAGCGATTGGCGTGGCGGTCGCTTTCGCGATGATCCTGGCATCGAGCAAGCGCAGCCGGCGGGCGCCACCGCCGCAGAGCGACCGGCAGGCTGCGGCGGGCCGCGGCCGAAACAAGAACGAAGGAGGAGACGGTGGTGAGGATGGCAATGGGGGCAGTAACGGCGACTGAGCCGCGCGCGCCAGTCAGTTCGCATTGGGCGCGGCGGAGCCACGCGTGACGGCGCCCACCATCGCCGCCGGGATCCGGCAACTTCTCGCGCCGCACGTCCCGTTCTCGCAGATGGAGGCGGCCGATCTCGACTACCTGGTTGGCGCAGTCGAGGTGGCGTACTTCGCACCGGGCGAGGTGATTCTCGCGCCCGGTGGCGCCGCGCCAACCAGTTGCTACATCGTCAAGCAGGGTCGGGTACGCGGCACGCCGGTGGGTGGCGGCGCCGCTAGCGCCGGTACGGCACCGGCCTTCGAGGCCGGCCCGGGCGAGTGCTTCCCGGTGGGCGCGCTGCTGGCCGGGCGCGCGGTCACGCTCAACTACACCTCGGTCGGCGACACGTTCTGCTTCGTGTTGTCGCGCGCGGTGTTCGATCAACTGACCCGGCGCAGCGCTGCCTTCCTCGACTTCTGCAAGCGCCGCCTGGGGTCGCTGCTGGACCTGTCGCGCCAGCAGATGCAGGCCACGTACGCGGCTGAGGCGAGCGCCGAGCGCACGATGGGCATGTCGCTGGCGGCGCTGGTGCGCGGCACGCCGCTGACCTGCCGGCCCGATGACTCGCTGCGCGAGGCATTCACGCTGATGAGCGAGGCCAATGTCGGCTCGGTGATCGTGACCGAATCCTTCCCGGGGGGAGAGGAGGTGATGGGCATCCTCACGCGCACCGACCTGATCGACCGCGTGATCCTGCCGCAGCTGCCACTCGAGACCCGCATCGGCGACGTGATGACGCGCGACGCGATGACGCTAGACGCCAACGCCACCGCGGCCGATGCGACGCTGCTGATGGCGGAGCACTCGATTCGCCACGTGCCGGTGGTGCAGGCGCGCGGCGGCGTGACGCGGGTGATCGGCGTGCTGTCGGAGCGCGATCTGTTCGCGCTGCAGCGCCTGTCGGTGCGCCAGCTCGCGGTGGCATTGCGGCGCGCCGAGGATCCGGCCGCCCTCGGCGCGGTGGCGCGCGACATCAATCGCCTGTCGCATTACTTGGTGGCGCAGGGCGTGTCGGCAGCGCAGTTGACGCGCCTGATCAGCCACCTGAACGACCAGTTGACGCAGCGGTTGCTGACGCTGGCCTGTACCCGCTTCGGGGTCGCGCACGACAGCTTCTGCTGGCTCGCGCTCGGCAGCGAAGGGCGTGGCGAGCAGACCATCGCCACGGACCAGGACAACGGCGTCCTGTTTGCGGACGGCGCCGCCGACCGTGACACGCTGCTGAAGCTGGCCGACTGGGTCAACGAAGGCCTCGCGCAAGCCGGCTTTCCGCTGTGCAAGGGCAACATCATGGCGCGCAATCCGCAGTGGTGCGGCAATGCGAGCTACTGGAGCGGATTGTTTGCCGACTGGATCGACCGCGGCGATCCGCAGGCACTGCTGAATGCGAGCGTGTTCTTCGACTTCCGCGGCATCTTCGGCGATCGCGGCCTGGCGCAGACGCTGCGCAACGAAGTCGTGGCCCATGCCAAGGCCACGCCACGCTTTCTCAAGCAGATGTCGGACAACGCGCTGCGCAATCGGCCGCCCTCGGCCGGTGGCGTGCTCGACAGCGTGCTCGGCGACGGCCTGGGTAATTCGGTCGACCTCAAGATGAACGGAACGGTGCCGTTCGTCGATGCCGCGCGCATCTGGGCGCTCGGCGGCGGCCTGCACGAGACGAGCACCAGCGCCCGCCTGCGGCGGCTCAGCGAGATCGACCGGGTCCCGGCAGCCGACGTCGATGCCTGGATCGATGCTTTCGAGTTCCTGCAACTGATGCGACTGCGCGAACAGCATCGGCGCAGCGCAGCCGCGCCCGGTGCGGACGACAACCCGAATGTCGTCGATCCGCGGCAGCTGTCGCCGCTGGACCGGCGCATCCTGAAGGAGAGCTTCCGCCAGGCGCGCAAGGTCCAGCAGCGGCTCGAGCTCGACTTTCCCGGCTGAGGCGCGTGATGTTCGGCCTGCTCAAGCGCCTTGGACTCGGCGGCAGCGATGACAGCGCCCCCGAGCGCTGGGTCGTGGTCGACGTCGAAACCAGCGGCTTCGACATGGCGCAGCATGGGCTCATCTCGATCGGTGGCGTGGCGATGCGCTCCGACGGCCGCGTGCTGCCGGGCGAAAGCTTCGAGATCGTCTACAAGCAGGACGTCGCCAGCACCCGAGATAACATCCTGATTCACGGCATCGGTGTGCAGGCGCAGGCCGACGGTGCCGATCCCGCCGAGGCGACGCGCGCCTTCCTTGACTTCGTCGGCGTCAGCCCGATCCTCGCCTTTCACGCACCGTTCGATCGCGGCTTCCTGGCGCGCGCGGTAAAGGTGTTTGTCAACCAGCCGTTCGACAATCCCTGGCTCGATCTGGCCGAACTGGCGCCCGCGCTCGACCCCAAGCCGGGCCACAAGGCGCTCGACGAGTGGCTCGGTCACTACGCCATCACGGTGTCAAGCCGGCACTCGGCGGCGGCCGACGCCTTCGCTACCGCGCTGCTGGCAGCGCGCCTGCTGCCCGAGGCGCATCGTCAGGGAGCGCGCAGCTTCCGTGCGATGCAGAAAATGGCCCGCGAAGCCAAATGGCTGAACTCGTGAGGGCCGGCGCGAGCGGCTGCGACTGATGCATCATTGCCGTCGCCTCGGGCGCAAGCCCTTCCGAGCAGGAGTCGACGACGATGCGAACCAATGACGAAAACCGCCGCCGAGCGCTGCGACGCAGCCTGGGTGCGACCGGGGTCGCGCTGCTGCTGGCGGCCTGTGCCACGCCGCAGATGGAAGCGCAGTGGCGCGATCCGCAACTCGGCGCCAAGGCGCTACAGGGGCGCACGGTGCTGGTGGTGTGCCGCGGGCTCGATCTCACGCTCGAGCGCATCTGCGAAGACCGGCTGGCAGCCGACGCCCAGGTCGCCGGTGCACGCGTGGTGCGGGCCGAAGTTGCGCGCGAGGCGCCTGCCGACCCCAATGCCGCCACCGAGCTGCTGCTCAAGGCGGCGCGCTCGGTACGGGCCGATGCAGTGCTGGCAATGACGCTGGAGCGCGCCAATGTCGCCGTGGCACCGTCCGGCGGTTCGGTGGGCATCGGCGTGGGCGGCTCCTCGGGTGGGTGGGGCAGCCGCACCGGTGGGGGCATCGGCATCTCGCTGCCGATCGGCGGCATCAGCGGGCCGACCCTGGCCGCAAGCACCAGCCTGAACGACGCCGTGAGCGGCAAGCTGATCTGGTCCAGCCGCGCGCGCGGTTCGGGCGCGGTCAACGAAGCCGAGCAGGTGGGCGAACTGTCGCGTCTGACCGCCGACGCACTGAAGGGCACCGGGCTGTTCTGACCGTGCATTTGCCGCGCCAGGACGCGGCGAAGCGGGCGTGGCCCAACGGCGGCAGGCAGGCGCGGCGCCGCGCGTGCCCGGCGTTCGCCAGGCCATATGAACGCTACCGGCTGCGTTGCTTCAGCAGCCGGTTCTGCTCGCGCTTCCAGTCCTTCTCGGCCTCCGCGTCGCGCTTCTCGAACTGCCGCTTCCCCTTGGCCAGCCCGATCTCGATCTTGATCACCCCCTTGCTGAAGTGCAGGTCGAGCGGCACCAGCGAGTAGCCGGCCCGCTCCACCTTGCCGATCAGCTTGCGGATCTCGGCGCCCTTCAGCAGCAGCTTGCGGGTGCGGGTCGGCTCGGGCGTGAAGTGGGTCGAAGCGGTTCGCAGCGGCGTGATGTGCGCATTGAGCAGGAAGATCTCCTCGTCGCGCACGATCACGTAGGCCTCGCGCAGATGCACCTGACCGGCGCGGATCGACTTGACTTCCCACCCCTGCAGCACGAGACCGGCTTCGAACCGTTCCTCGATCGTGTAGTCGTGAAAGGCCTTCTTGTTCTGGGCGATGGACATCGATGCGGCGAAGGCGGACCGGGCAGGTCCTTACAATCCGATGGTAACAACCACGTCACGCGCCGCCGCGGCCGAGCCTTTGCAGCGGGCCGGACCGCCTCTTCAAGGTTCAGAACCACCGCCATGCATCGCGTCGAGCGCTCCGTGCTTGTGCCATACAGCGCAGCCGAGATGTACGGCCTGGTGGCCGACATCAAGAGCTACCCGGACTTCCTGCCGTGGTGCGCCGGCGCCCACGTCCGACCGCAGGCCGACGGTTCGATCGAAGCCACGGTCGACATCCACTACCGCGGCATCCGCAGCAGCTTCACGACGCTGAACGCGCACGCGGCACCGCACGAGATCCGCATGCAGCTGGTCGATGGCCCGTTCCGGCGTCTCGGCGGGGAGTGGATCTTCACCGCTCTGCGCGAGGATGCATGCAAGGTTCATCTGCGGCTGAGTTTCCAGTTCGCCAGCGGCGTCGTCGGGCGCGCAATCGCCCCGGTGTTCGAGGGCATTGCCAGTTCGATGGTCGATGCGTTCTCCAAGCGCGCCGGTAGCGTCTACGGCCTGCGCTAGCGTGCCCTGAGCGGATGACCGCGATGCCGACCCAGGAGCGCGTGCACGCCGGCGTTGTCTATTGCGCGCCCGGTGAACAGCACGTGATCGCAGTCGATCTTCCGGCCGGGGCCACGCTGCGCGAGGCGGTGCAAGTGAGCGGGCTGCTGCAGCGCTGCCCGGAATTGGCCGCGGCGCCGCTCGACCTGGGGGTGTTCAACCGGCCGCAGCCGCCGCACCGGTGGGTTCGGCCGGGTGACCGCATCGAGGTCTACCGACCGCTGACGGTCGATCCGAAAGTGGCGCGCCGCGTTCGCGCCGACGTCAAGCGGCAGCGCGGCTCTGGCTGAGGACTGGATGCAACGGTAATCGGACCCCGCCACGAGTACGGCAGGTTCCGTCGCGCGCGGGCAAGCGCCGATCGCTAGTTGCAGGTGGCGGCCATGACCTCGCGCGCGCGCGCCATCTCGGCGGTGCGCTGAGAATCGTCGAGGATCTCGCGGTTGCCCTGGGCGTCGGTGCGGGCGATACGCACGCCGTCCTCGAGCTGCCGCAGATAGCCGCGGGCGCGCTCGCACTCCTGCTTCTTGCGGGCGTTCAGCGCCTGCTCCTCGGCCTGCTTCTTCTCGGCGTCGGCGCGTTCCTGCTGCCGCTTGCGGAACTCCTGCTCCTGCTCGGCTACCGTGCGCGGACTGGCCGCAGCCTGCTTGGCCGCCGGCGACGCCGGCGCGTTGCCGGGGGCGGGCGGCGCCGAAGGCAGCCCCGGTGCTGAAATCACATTACCGGCCGGCTGGCGCAGGATCTGTTCCTTCTTGATCGAGGTGGGTGGCGGCTGGTCCGAAAACACGGTGCGGCCGGTGTCGTCGCGCCAGGCCCACTGGGCCGCGGCGGGAAGCGCGACGACGAGACTCAGCGCCACGCCGGCAGCAAGGCGCCGGGTCAGCGGAAAAACGGTTGCGCGTGGGGACAGGGCGTTCATGCGGGGCATACCTCCAGAGTCAGACATTGTCCCTGCGCGGCCGGCCAAAGCCAAGTCATGCGGATTGCCGGTGGGACGGCCGGTGGCGCCGTGGAGCGAACCGTGCCCGATCGGCTGCGCTCGCAGTCGGCCAAGTTGGCACGGTCGACCTGCCTATAATTCGCTTTTGCGTCACGAGGATTCCCATGCGGTTGACCCAGAAGGCCCTCACCTTCGATGACGTTCTGCTCCTGCCCGCCTATTCGGCCGTCCTGCCCCGAGAGACCAGCCTCGCGACCCAGCTCACCCGCCAGATCCGCCTTAACCTTCCGCTCGTGTCGGCCGCCATGGACACGGTGACCGAGGCGCCGTTGGCCGTGGCGCTGGCGCAGGAGGGCGGCATCGGCATCGTCCACAAGAACCTCAGTCCGGCCGCGCAGGCGGCCGAAGTGCTGAAGGTCAAGCGCCACGAGGCGGGCGTGCTGCGTGACCCGATCACCATTCCGCCGACGATGACCGTGCGCGAAGCGCACGAGTTGCAGCGCGCCAACAAGATCTCCGGCCTGCCGGTGGTCGAGGGCAGGAAGGTGGTCGGGATCGTGACCAACCGTGACCTGCGGTTCGAGACGCAGATGGACGCACCGGTCACCGCCATCATGACCCCGCGCGAGCGGCTGGTGACGGTCAAGGAAGGCGCCAGCCTGGATGAAGCCAAGGCGCTGATGCACCGGCACCGCCTGGAGCGCGTACTGGTGGTCGATGACGCGTTCCACCTGCTTGGGCTCGTCACCGTGAAGGACATCACGAAAGCGGTCGAGCATCCGCTGGCGGCGAAGGACGAGCAGGGCAAGCTGCTGGTGGGCGGCGCGATCTCGACCGGGCCCGACTCGGACGAGCGCGCCGAGCGCATGGTCAAGGCGGGCGTCGACGTGCTGATCGTGGATACCGCGCACGGGCACCATCAAGGGGTTCTGGATCGCGTGCGTTGGGTCAAGCGCAACTTCCCGCAGGTGCAGGTGATCGGCGGCAACATCGCCACCGGCACGGCGGCCAAGGCGCTGGTGGATGCAGGCGCCGACGGCGTGAAGGTCGGCATCGGTCCGGGCTCGATCTGCACTACGCGCATCGTCGCCGGCGTGGGCGTGCCGCAGATCACCGCGATCGCCAACGTGGCCAAGGCGCTCACAGGCAGCGGCGTGCCGCTGATCGCCGACGGTGGCATCCGTTACTCGGGCGACGTCGCCAAGGCCGTTGCCGCTGGCGCCTACAGCGTGATGATGGGGAGCATGTTCGCCGGTACCGAAGAGGCGCCGGGCGAGGTGATCCTGTACCAGGGCCGCTCGTACAAGAGCTACCGCGGCATGGGCAGCCTGGGCGCGATGAGCAAAGGCTCGGCCGAGCGCTATTTCCAGGACA
Organism: Burkholderiaceae bacterium; assembly: GCA_034522655.1. Lineage (GTDB taxonomy): Bacteria > Pseudomonadota > Gammaproteobacteria > Burkholderiales > Burkholderiaceae_F > JALHMQ01. The sequence goes on along the minus strand of JAXHLD010000035.1, from coordinate 50,066 downwards.
ACGACGCCAACGTCGACAAGTTCGTGCCAGAAGGCATCGAAGGCATGGTGCCGTACAAAGGTAGCGTGCTGCAGATCATCTTCCAGCTCGCCGGCGGGCTGCGCTCGAGCATGGGCTACTGCGGCTGCGCCACCATCGAGGACATGCGCACTAGGGCGGAGTTCTGCGAGATCACCAGCGCCGGCATGCGCGAGTCGCATGTGCACGACGTGAAGATCACCAAGGAAGCGCCCAACTATCGCGTCGAGTAGGCGGACGTGGCCAAGCACCGCAACGCGCCGCCGCCCGCATCGGCCGGCTCCCGGCGCCCAGTATCGGAAGGCAAGCAGAAGTTCGTCGCGATCTGGTCCAAGGCCTGGGGGCTGATCGGCGCGATCATCGTGGTGTTCGTCGCGGCGCGCCTGCCCGACACGCTCAAGGCCGGCGACGGCGCGCAGCTGCTGCGCGACTTCGGCCTGCTGCTGATCTGCTTCAACCTGATCATGCAGGCGACCCGTGCTGACTGGCCGATGGTCTACGCCTTGCCGCTGACGGTATTTGGCATCTCGGTCTGGCTGGTCGGCTGGTTCGCCTGACGCCGCCCATCGAACTTTCAACCCACCCGCCGCGCCAGCGCGGTTCCGACGGCCTGCCATGCACCATCAACGCATCCTGATTCTCGACTTCGGCTCGCAGGTCACCCAGCTGATCGCGCGCCGCGTGCGTGAGGCCAAGGTCTACTGCGAGATCCATCCTTGCGATGTCGGAGCGCAGTTCATTCGCGACTACGCGCCGGCCGGCGTGATCCTGTCGGGCTCGCACATGTCGGCCTACGAAGACGCGAACGACCAGGCGCCGGCGGTGGTGTTCGAGCTGGGCGTGCCGGTGCTGGGCATCTGCTACGGCATGCAGACCATGGCGCAGCAGCTCGGCGGCAAGGTCGAGGGCGGCCATCAGCGCGAGTTCGGCTATGCGGAAGTGCGGGCGCGCGGCCACACCCGGCTGCTGGACGGCGTGCAGGACTTCGCCACCGAGCAGGGCCACGGCATGCTCAAGGTGTGGATGAGCCACGGCGACAAGGTCACCGAGCTGCCGCCCGGCTTCAAGCTGATGGCCTCGACCGACAGTTGCCCGATCGCCGGCATGGCCGACGAGACGCGCCGCTTCTACGCGGTGCAGTTCCATCCCGAGGTCACCCACACGCTGCAGGGCCAGGCGATCCTGACCCGCTTCGTGCGCGAGATCTGCGGCTGTCGTGGGGACTGGAACATGCCCGACTACGTGACCGAGGCGATCGCGAAGATCCGCGCGCAGGTTGGCGAGCAGGAGGTGATCCTGGGGCTGTCGGGCGGGGTCGACTCCTCGGTGGCCGCCGCGCTGATCCACAAGGCGATCGGCCACCAGCTGACCTGCGTGTTCGTCGATACCGGCCTGCTGCGCCTGAACGAGGGCCAGCAGGTGGTCGACACCTTCGACAAGCACATGGGCCTGAAGCTGGTGCACATTGACGCCAGCGAACGCTTCATGCGCGAACTCGCCGGCGTGGCGGACCCCGAGGCCAAGCGCAAGATCATCGGCCGCGAGTTCGTGCACGTGTTCCAGGAAGAGGCGGCCAAGCTGCCGAACGCCAAGTGGCTGGCGCAGGGCACGATCTACCCCGACGTGATCGAGAGTGCGGGCGCCAAGACCAAGAAGGCCCACACGATCAAGTCGCACCACAACGTCGGCGGCCTGCCCGAAACCCTGCACCTGAAGCTGCTCGAGCCGCTGCGCGAGCTGTTCAAGGACGAAGTGCGGGCGCTCGGCATCGCGCTCGGCCTGCCGCACGAGATGGTCTACCGCCATCCGTTCCCCGGACCGGGCCTGGGCGTGCGGATCCTGGGCGAGGTCAAGCGTGATTTCGCCGATCTGCTGCGGCGTGCCGACCACATCTTCATCGAGGAACTGCGCTCGACCAGAGACTCGGACGGCACGAGCTGGTACGACATGACCAGCCAGGCTTTCGCGGTATTCCTGCCGGTGAAGAGCGTGGGCGTGATGGGCGACGGCCGGACCTACGAGTGGGTGGTCAGCCTGCGCGCGGTGCAGACCCAGGACTTCATGACCGCGCACTGGGCGCACCTGCCGCACGAGCTGCTCGGCCGCGTCAGCAACCGCATCATCAACGAGGTGCGCGGCATCAACCGCGTCGTGTACGACATTTCCGGCAAGCCACCGGCGACGATCGAGTGGGAGTAGGGGTGTCGCCGGCGGCTGGAAAGACGTTTTGAATCAACGACTTGACAGCTTTCGTCGCGATGTATACCGCATCATCAATGGCGACCGATAGATGGCAACCGCCTGATTGAAAAGTTGGGTGTGGGCTTTCCGCATACTGCTGAAAAGCGGCTACGAGGCCGTTCCTGACGGTAGATCCGAAGAGCTTCTGACGGGACCGGCGGCAGTCGGCAAAGCTGTGGCGCCGTCCCCGGATCGCTGGGTCCAGATCTCCACTGAGCAGCAAGTATCGCCACTTCGTAGACTGTCAGTTGACGCACTGCCCTCACGGCAGCCGACGCATGACTTCTTGGCACGCTAACAGCAGCGATGTTGCCGTGCGACTTTGCGTTATCGGTGAGACGAATGGCGGCGCTTACGCGTGATGCAGCGGATTTCGCAGGCACCGGCGTAACGAACTCGTTCGTGTCCCCTGTGACGCAGCGATGCGGTCCTTGACGGTCGATCGCGGACCGGTATTCGGGCCTGTTGATGCCACGAGATTGGAAGCGCGGCAGTGACGGATTCGGTGAGATCAGTGCCGATCAGGGGCGCGACGGCGGAGCGCGATCGCTTGGCCGTGCTGTAGGCGGAGCACGAGCGCTTGCGCTCTCAGTTGCTGCTTCAGATTGCCGATTCCCACAAGTCTCGCACTCACTCGATTCGATTGATCAAGAGGCGGCACCAAGACCGTCTTTCGGACGTTCGCCAACAGCAGACTTCTCCGAGCGACGAGTCGTGGCGCGGCGCTACTCGGCGCTGCTGAGTGACATGATCGACAGAGCTCTGCTGCTGTTGCCGCGGCGATGCAGAGGCCTCCACCACGACACTGGAAGAGAAGCCCCGCACCTTCGTGAGACCGTGCTGGCCGGGTTTGGATGCCTGCTGCATTTGATCTGGCGCAACATCGATGCAGTGCGTTGCGAGCTCAGCGCTAGTAGCCCGAGCACGGGATGCAGACATGCTTCTCGCCCACCACGCGCAGGTAGGCGCGTGCGGTGAGTTCATGGCAGGCCGCGCAGGGTACGAAGCCCAGGAGTTCCGGCTGCCACTCGCGCTCGAAGTTGAACACCCCGCCGAGGCTCAGCACGTCGGCCTCCGGCGCGCCCCAAACCAGATCAACCATCTCCTGCTGCTCGGCTTCTGGGATGTCGTCGGGCTCGATGCCCTGGCCGCGCTTGACCATGAAGGCCGACTCGCCGATGCGCTTCTGCAGCGTGGGTTTGTAGCTCACGCGCAGCGCGCGGTTGGTCGCGCACTCCACCAGCGTGACGGCCAGCTTGCCGAGCGGCGTCTTCTCCATGTTGCCTTTGCCCAGCGTGCATCCGGTGGCGTACTGCACGCCGTCGGCGAAGCACATGGCGCCGTGGCCCTCGCCGATCTCCACGAAGGCGTGCAATTGGTGCCCCCCTGAGCGCTTCACGCCCAGCTCGCGCAACGCCGCGAGACCGGCGCGCACACCCGCGACGCTGGCCCAGCAGCGGTGTCCGTGGAAGTCGATGGCTTTGGAGAGGATCTCGCGATCGTCGTGCATGGTGTTTGTCCTTTCCGGGATCGGTTGATTGAGCGTGAACACGGCTCGGTCACGGCGCTGTCCGTGTCAGAGCAGGCCCCAGGCGGTCTTGACCGCGACCGCGATGAGAACGAAGGCGATGACGCGCTTCAATTGCTCGGCGCGAAGCTTCTCGCTTGCCAGCCAGGCGCCCAGCGCCGCGCCGGCGGCGCTGGCCGCAGCCGTCGAGACCAGCAACGTCGTGCCGATGTCGGCTACCTTGGCGTGGGCGATGAAGCCCGACAGCGAAGCGAAGAGCACGACGAACGAGGCGGTGGCGGCCGCGCGCTTGGGCTCGAGACCCGACGCCACGAGCGCGGGCACGATGACGTTGCCGCCGCCCACGCCCAGCAAGCCGCCGACAAAACCCGCCGCCGCGCCGACCGGCAGGCCCAGGGCCAGTGCCCCGGTGGTCGAGCTCAGTGCCGGCCGCGTCCGTGGCCGACACCACAACATCATTGCGCTGGCGAACACCATGAAGGCCACGAACAGCCACAGCAGCAACGCCCGGTCGAGCCGCTGTGCCAGCCGCACGCCGACAGGCGACGCCGCCACGGCCAGGGCCAGCATCGGCAAGGCGAGCGGCCAGGCGACGAGCTTCTTGCGCAGAAAGGTCACCGAGGCGACCGTCATCGCGACCGCATTGAGCAGCAGCGCCGTGGCCATCGCGGTGTGCAATTCCACGCCCAAGGCCAGGAAGGTCGGGATCAGCACGAAGGCGGCACCCACGCCCGCCATCGCCATCACGGCGGTCAGCGCGAAAGTGAGCAGAGCCAGCAGAGCGATCATCACTTGTTGGCGTCATTGGGCCGAGAGCCAGACTTGCGGTAGTGGGTCAGCCCGGCGTCTCCAGGGCCAGCGCGATGCCCTGGCCGCCGCCGATGCACAGCGTGACGATGCCGCGCTTCACTCCGTCGCGCTGTATCGAGTGCAGCAGCCGCGTGGTGAGAATCGCGCCGCTGGCGCCGATCGGATGCCCGTGCGCGATCGCGCCGCCTTCGACGTTGACGATGTCCTCGGCGAATCCCAGCTCGCGCAGGCAGGCGAGTGCAATCGCCGCGAACGCCTCGTTGATCTCGACGCGGCCGACGTCCTTCACGGTCCAGTTCGCACGTGCCAGCGCCTGCCTGACCGCCGGCACCGGGCCGAGCCCGAAGAAACCGGGCTCGACCGCGCCCACGCCGTAGGACACCAGCCTGGCTATCGGCTTCAGGCCGTTCTTCTCGGCCCAGTTGCGCTCGGCGACGAGCATCGCCGCGCCGGCGGAGTTCAGGCCCGGCGCGTTGCCGGCGGTGATGGTGCCGTCCTTGCGGAAGGCCGGCTTCAGCTTCGCCAGCGATTCGGCGGTGGTGTCGGGCCGGTTGTGCTCGTCCTTCGCGAATGGCACCGGTCCCTTCCTGCTCTTGATCTCGACCGGCACGATCTCGGCGTCGAACTTGCCGGCCGCCTGCGCCGCGCTGAAGCGCTCTGCGAGCGCAAGGCCCACCGGTCCTGGTCGTCGCGGCTGATGCCGTTCTTTGCCACCAGGTCCTCGGTGTGCCAGCCGGAGTGCTGGCCGCTGAAGGCATCGTTGAGGCCGTCGTACAGCATGCTGTCGAACATCGTCACGTCGCCCATGCGCGCCCCCCAGCGGCCCTGCGGCAGAAGGTAGGGCGCACGGTCCATGTTCTCCATGCCCCCGGCGATCGCGCAGTCGATCATCCCGCTCCAGATCTCCAGCGCGGCGCTCGCCACCGCCTGCGCGCCGGAGCCGCAGACGCGGTTGACTGTCAGCGCCGGCACCTCGACCGGCAGCCCGGCGGCGATGCCGGCCTGCCGCGCCGGGTTCATCTTCACGCCGGCCTGGATGACGTTGCCCATCACCAGCGCCTGCACCTTGTCGGGCGCCAGGCCCGACCGTTTCAGCGTCTCGCGAATCGCGGCAGCGCCGAGTTCAGGCGCCGGGACATCCTTCAGGCTTCCACCGTAGGTGCCGATGGCGGTACGGACCGGATTGCAGAGAACGACTTCGATCTTGCTCATGGATAGCCTCCAGTGGAATTGGGTCAAAGCGACGACACGCACTGCGATTGCGGACGATGGAACTCCACGCAGAGCCTGAGAGCCAACATGCGCCGCCATGCACGCGCTGCGTCGAGGATTCGCAACGCCCGTCCGCGACTCGGGCCTGCGGCCGGCGGGACGCGGCCGCACCGATGAAGTTCGACCGCGGTGCTGGCATCGTCATGCGAAAGACTAGCGGCGTCTCGACGGCAGTTGAGTGCGTCAAGCAGCACCGAACGCGTCGACATGAATCTGCTCCGGCGTCAGGCCAGCGCCGTGCAGCACGTCAAGCACGGCGCGGATCATTGCGGGCGGCCCGGCGACATAGGCGTCGCAGGCGGCGATCGGCGCCGGGCTCGCGCGCAGTGCGTCGGCCACGTTGCCCTCGACGACTGTCACCCCCACCGGGACCGAAAAGGCCCGGGCGTCACGCTCGGCGGCCAACACGATGCGCAGGCCGCTCGGGTGCCGGCGCGACCAGCTCTCGATGCGGTCCATCGCGTAGATATCGCGCAGGCTGGCCGCGCCCCAGACGAGCAGCATGTCGCGGGTCGGCGCGAGCTTCAGTTGCTGCTCGATCAGCGCTTCGATCGGTGCGAAGCCAGTGCCGCCGGCGACGAAAATCAGCGGCCGATCGACCGGCGTGCGCATAGTGAAGGACCCTAGCGGCCCACGCGCGCGGACGTGGTCGCCCTCGCGAAGGTGCTCGTGCACCCACTGCGACAAGCGGCCGCCTGCGACGCGGCGGATCTGCAACTCGATCGCGCCGTGGCCGCGCGGCGCATTGGCTATCGAATAGGCGCGCGACATGTAAGCGCTGTCCGGCATCCACAGTTCGATGTACTGCCCCGGCGCGAATTCGCAGAAGCACTCGCCAGCGACGACCGGCACTAGACGCAGCTCGACCACGTCCGGGCTCGGCCGCGCGATGGCCTCGACCCGCAGCTCGACGATGCGGTCGGGGTGCGGGATCTTCTCGGCGAATGACAGTTCGGCGCGGCGCGCGATCAGCTCGTCCTCAACCGCGTGCCGCACCTCGGACCTCGCCTCGAGCGCGAACACGGTATCCAGCAACGGGAAGGCGATCGCATGGGAGGGGCAGGTGTTGGCGCAGGTCGTGCAACCCACCATGCAGTTCAGCGGATCGACGACGACCGCCTTCTTGCGCACGTAATCGAAACGGTAGACGAGCCGGCTGCAGCCGGTCACGCAGGTGCCGCAGCCGATGCACGCCTCGTCGAGGATGGTCGGGTTCCAGGCGATCTGCTCGCGCGGCACGCCGTGCCAAGGCTTGGTCAATTGGGGATTGGGCATGTCGTTTCCTTGCCGGCTGCGGTCGCGGTCCGGCGAGCTCAAACCATCGTCCGCCGTTGCCGGATTTCCATACGGATCAGGATCAAGGCCAGCACCGTCGCCACCATCACGCCGGTCAGGTTCTGCAGCAGCCGATTGGCGTTGTCCAGTTCGCCGCCGACCGCATAGCCCGCCCCGAGGTAGGCGCCGGTCCAAAACACGCGACCGACGACGGTCAGCGCGAGAAAGCGATAGAGCCCATAGCCGGCGGCGCCGGCGATCAAGTTGAGCAGTGAACTGATGCCTGATACCAGCGTGCGGCTGACCAGAACGGTCAGCACGCCATTGCGGGCCAGGATTTGCTGCAGGCGTGAGCTGCGCGCGGGCGTGAAACCCAGCCACCGAGTCCATGGCGCGAATTGCAGGTTTCCCAGTGCACGGCCCAGCCCGAACCCCGCCATATCACCGCACACCGACATCGACACCGCGACGACGCCGGCCCAAAGCAGGCTCAGTTCGCCCTTCGCGGCCAGAGCACCGGCCAGCGCGGCGAGCAGCCCGTTGGGAAGGGGCACGCCGAAGGCGCCGAGCAGCAACGCCGCCGCAAGGACCGGGTAGCCGTAGGCGCGCAGCCCTGCGGCTAGCCGATCGCCGACGGAGGTGAACCAGCCGCTGCGATTGACAACGCCGCCGGCACCCACTGCCGGCGCGGCGGCGGCCACGGCCTGCTGAACGCGTTGCACGTAGTCGATCGGCGAGGTGCCTTCGCGCTCAGCAAGCGACCGCAACGTCGATCCGGAATCGGTTTGCTCGGGCAGGTTCAACTGCTGGGTGAGTGCCGGTGCCGGAACGTTGTAGGTGTCGGCCACTTCGCGCAGCGTCATCCAGCCGCGCACGTTGCTCAGCGCCGGGACGCCGACCGCGTAGGCGGAGCGCAGCAGTTCATACGACCAGTAACTGCGCAGGGCAAACAGCACGCTGGCCACCAGCGCCAGCGCGGTGAGAGCGAGGCGCAGCCGACGCCTCCATCGGACACGGCCCGCATCTCCACGACCTGCGCGCTGTTCGCGCCGGCTGGCGCCATCCGACGCATCGAGCCTCGCCAAGTTGCCGGGGGCGAGCGGCACCCCGAGATCCTGGACCGCCGCTATCGGCATTGCAGCTCTGCGGCGATGGTCATGGCGAGCAGCGCGTCATCCGCGGGAACCATGCACCGGCGTCGTCACGGCAGCTTCGGCGGCGTCTGCTTCGGCAATTCGCCGCTAAGGGTCCCCAGGAAGGCCACCAGGGACCGCACCTCGGCCGGGCTCAGGTCGCGATTGCTGCCGCCCTTGGCGCACAGCAGCGCGGCTTCCTCTAGCGTCGGCACGCGCCCGTTGTGGAAGTACGGCGCCGTCTGCGCGACGTTGCGCAGCGAGGGCACGCGCCAGACGTTGCGATCGGCGGCCTGCTTCGTGGCCACGTAGCGGCCGGGATCGTCGAGCAGCTTGTACTTCGCGACCAGCGCGTTGTCGGCAAAGCGCGGGAAGGTCTGGTAGAAGCCGGCGCCACGCGCCAGCGGCGGCGGGCCGTTGAAGTCGGGGCCCATGTGGCACTCCATGCAACCGGCCTGGCGGAAGGTCTGGAAGCCGGCCCACTCGTCCTGGGTCAGGGCGCCCTTGTCGACGAAGCGGAAGGTGTCGAACGTCGAGCGGCCGCTCACCAGCGTTCGCTCGTAGGTCGCGATGGCCTTGGCGATGTTGTCGATGGTGACCGAGTTCTTGCCGAACACTCGGTCGAACTGCGCGACATAGCCGAGGATCGACTTCACGCGCGCGACCACCGCATCGTGGCTCGGCATCGCCATTTCGACCGGGTTGACCAGCGGCCCCTTGGCCTGCTCTTCGAGGCTGACGGCGCGCCCATCCCAGAACTGCGCGTTGTGATGCGCCGCATCCCAGACGGTGGGCGAGTTGCGCGTGCCCTGCGCACCGCCGACGCCGGTGGACACCACTCTGGCGTCCGCGCCCGCGGCCGCGAGGTCGTGACAGGAGTTGCAGCTCACTGTGCCGTCTTTCGACAGGCGGGGATCGAAATAGAGCTGCTTGCCGAGCTCCGTCTTCTCGGGCGTGATTGGATTGTCGGCCGGCGCCTGCACACCCATCATGCCCATGCCGCGGCCACCGCCCATGCCCATGCCCATGCCCGGGCCGCGCTGAGCCAGCAGGGTTCCGGAGGCGGCAGCCAGCGCTGCCAGCATCGTCATCGTGAGCAGCCTGCGTCCGGGCTTGCCTTGTGGGGGTTTCATGTTTGCCTTTTCACTTCGATAGATCGAACCCGCCCGATTCGTGCGCCCCACGTCAACCGGACTCGCGGGCTGCCGGCCGCACCGCCTGACCGCCAGCCCACCAGGCTCGTCGATGCCTCCACATCGAGCCTACGTAGATGAAGACGCAGCCAGCGCAGGAAAGGACGCTGCTCGTAAAGCGCGCTTACCTTTGCAACATTCCGACACAATCACGGCGCCATTAATCATCCTAGACAGGGTCGACGCTGCCGGCGCGCATCGCATCGTTGGCCTAGGAGCACCCTGTTCCTGCCCGACGAACGCAGAGCTCCGCAAAGGCCGGGGGCTCCAGCTGCAGTGTCACGTGGCGGATCTCGAAGTGCTTGTGCAACTCGTGCTCGGCCTTGCGCAGCACGGCGGTCAGGTCGCTGCTTTCGTCGCCCAGCACCAGATGCGCCGTCAGCGCGTTCTCCGCGGTGCCCATGGCCCAGACGTGCAGGTCGTGCACCTCGTCGATGCCCGGCAGGCCCAGCAGCAATCGCCGCACGGCTGCCAGGTCGATGCCCTCCGGGACGCCGTCGAACAGCAGGTGCAGCGACTGCCTGAACAGGTTCCAGGTGCCGACCACGATCACCGCGGCGATGGCCAGGCTCATCACCGGGTCGATCCAGCCCCAGCCCTTCCAGAGGTAGAGCGCCCCGCCGATCACCACGCCCAGCGACACCAGCGCGTCGGCGGCCATGTGAAGGAAGGCGCCGCGGATGTTGAGGTCACTCTCGCGCCCGCGCATGAACAGCAGGGCCGTGGCGGTGTTGATGACTATGCCCACGCCGGCCACCGCGATGATGGTCCAGCCCTCGGTGGCTTCAGGTGATTGCAGGCGGTGGGCGGCTTCCCAGCCGAGCGAGCCCATCGCCACCAGCAGGATCAGCGCATTGGCGAAGGCGGCCATGATCGATCCGCGCTTCCAGCCGTAGGTGTGGCGCGCGTCGGGCTGCAGCTTGCCCGCCAGCACGCCGCCCCAGGCCAGCACCAGGCCGGCGACGTCGCTCAGGTTGTGGCCGGCATCGGCCAGCAGCGCCAGGGAGTTGATCTTCCAACCGTAGAAAGCCTCCACCAGTACGAAGGCTATGTTCAGGCCAATACCGAAGGCGAAGGCAGCGTTGAAATTGGCGGGCGCATGGTCGTGCGCGTGGTCGTGTCCTGCGCTCACGGTAGGCGCTCCAGATCGTTGGGGGTCAGGCGGGGCAGCACGCCGCTCAGGGCCGTGCCATGGGTCACCGTGTTGAACACGGTGCCGAATTTCTTCACGTTGTCGTGCAGCAGCGCCAGCCGGCGGTCGTCCTGGCCGGTATCGAGCGTGATCTGCGCGTCCTTGCGGTGTGCGAGGCTGCCGTGGGCGTCGACGCGCTGCGCGCGCACGCTGAAGTTCTGCTTCGGTGCTGTCGTCATGGCCGCAGGCACTTCAGTGAGCCATGCCGAGCGCGGTCGCACTGCGGTCGAAGTAGGCCTGCAGCCACCGGGCCATCCTCAGGTACAGCACCAGGAAGAGGATCTGGAATACCGGCATCGTGGCCGCCGGGATAGCCACCATCGGCGAGAACGCCATCGTGGCGATGGCGATGGCGGTGCCGTTGTTCTTGCCTGTGCTGGCGAACACCACGGCCATGTTGTCGGCGTAGCTCAGGCCAAAGCGGCGGTTCACCCAGGTCGCCACCACGAGCGTCAGCGCGATGAACAGACCGTTGGGCACCAGCAGCAGCAACACGGTCGGCCACTGGTCGACGATCAGCGGGGCCTTGGCCAGGAAGATCATGAAAACGATGCCGTACATGGCCAGCATCGACACGATGGGGAACAGCGGCTGCAGCTTCTGGAAGCGCTGCTCGCCGAGGCGGCGGTTCAGCAGGTGGCGCGTGATGTGGCCCAGCACCATCGGCGCGATCAGCACCGTGAGGATGGACTTCAGCAGGTCACCCACCGGCACCGGCACGTCGTAGCCGGCCGCGAACACCGTCATCCACAGCGGCACCGCCACCACGGCCAGCACGAAGCTCAGCGCCACCGCCACCGTGGCCAGTTCCAGATTGCCCTTGGACAGGCCGGTGTAGCCGATGCTCATGCTCGAGCACGGCACCACCATCACCAGCAGGAAGCCCAGCGCCAGCGTCGGGTCGGTGAGGAAGATGCGCGCCAGCAGCCAGCCCACCAGCGGCGCCCACAGGAAGTTGAAAACCACCGTCAGCGCGAGCCCCTTGATGTTGCGACTCGCCTCGTGCAGGGCACCGAGCTTGATGTTGATCATCATCGGATAGATGATGAAGAACACCGCCACGGTATTCAGGGTGCTCACTGCGCCCTGGTGGCCGCGGATCCAGATCGCGTTGGGGTGACCCAGCGCCAGGCCGGCGGCCATCGCCAGCGCGACGTAGGCGACGAGCCAGCGGTTCAGGTGCTCCTGCAGGTGTTTCATTTGGGTCTCGCGGTAGAGGCCGCCGGCCCGAAGGCGAGTTCGCGAATGCGGGCCCATTGCGCCTCGGTCGGTGCGGCTTCCGCATCGATCACCAGCGCGGCATGCAGGTCCACGGCACCACGCTCGTCGAAGACGATCCAGCTGCAGGTCTCGCTCACCGCCGCCTCGGGGCGGCCACCGACCAGGCGCAGATACCAGTCGACGAGCACGAAGCGTTGGCCGGCGAGTTCGGGCGCATGTGTCTCGCCGCGTGCCAGCGCTGCATATCGGTGCTGGTCCAGCGCGTGCACCCCGCCCGCCCCGTCGACGAGAAAGAGGCGGGTTTCGTGCGCGATGTCAGCCGAAGTCATCGTGTCGTTGGAAGAGATGCAAATCGCAGATGTATCGGAACCACCTCACGAAGACGGGGCAAGGCCGAAAAGGATGCTGCGGGCAGCACAGGGCGCCGCCGTCGAGGCTGTTGCATAGGCACCCGCTGTCGGGGGTCCGTTCATCTCGTTCGGCGCGCCGAGCGCGGCGCATTCCATGGCCCGGCCGCTCAGAACGTAATCACGGTTGCAGCTTCGACGGCAAAGCGCGGAAAGGCCGTGGCGGCGGACTCCATCGCCAGCCCGCGGGCCTGGAACGCAGCCTCGGCGTGCGCCCTCTGCGCCAGGCCGATGCAGGTGGTAATGCGCACTCCCCTGCTTAACGAGGCCGTCGATCTGCGGGGCAGACCCCGCGGGCCGCCGGCGGATCGACTTTAGGGTTCCTGTGCACCGTCCCTGATTCGAAGCGAACTATGGCGCCACGCCCAGCAGCCCGGCGGTCATCTTGCGCGCCACCGGCGCGAGGAAAAAGATCACCGGTACGCCGACGACGTAGGCGATTGCGAAGGCCTTCATCCAGAGGCCTAGGAAGGCACTGCTCCAGCCGACGTTGACCAGCGTGATGACGAAGGTCATTACGAAGATCATCATCGCGCCCATCAGCAGCGAGAAGACGAGTTGGAACTTCTTTTGCGGTTGCATGGTTGGTCACCTTCTCTGTCGTTCAGGCAGCGGCCAGCCACTGCTCGATCTTGTCGCGGCTGGGCACACCACCCGCATGCACCACCTTGCCGTCGATCACCACGCCCGGCGTGCTCATCACGCCGTAGCCCATGATCTCGCGCAGCTCTTCCACCTTGCGCAGGCCGACGTTCACGCCCCTGGCGTGCGCGATCTGCTCGATGAGTGCAATGGTGGTCCTGCAATTGGCACAACCGGTGCCGAGTACCTTGATGTCCATGGTGGGGTTCTCCTCGAAAAGCCGGGGTTCCTGAAGTTTGCTGCTCATAAGGCAACCTCTCGGCCGATGAGGGCCGATCGAGTAGCGCGGTGCAGGGTTGTCCACCGGGCTTGGTTGTGGACAACCCGACTGGCCCTTCTCAGGCCGGGAGGCGGGTTGTCCACAACTGCGAAGCACCCGGTGGTCAACCCGTGTTCAACGCGCTGCGCTTTGGGTGCGGGCTTCTTGACAGCTCGGTGCGTTGCCGCCGAGGGTGTCCACCGACTTCCGTTCCCCTGCGGTGACTGCCTGGTGCGCTTGCCTTTGCAAGGCCCCTGTGAGACCCGCAGCCCACAGGGTGCCGGAAGGCCACGACGGGCCCCAAGATGTAGGCCACGCCAACCCAGCTGGAGCGCCTGTTTATCAGCTCCCCGCCGCGCCTTCCGACACGGGTAGTCATACCGCAACCCCAAGGAGTCTGTCCATGAGCAACGACTCTTTGTCGGGCTGACTGGGCCGTGCACACGCACGCCGATCATCACGCCGGCTGGTCCTGGGCTTGAGGTCGCCCATGATGCGACGGCTTTGCCGATTGGCGCCGACTGGCGCGCTGGGGCCAACGCCTCGCATCGCCATCAGCGACCCTGGGGTACTCGACGCACTCTGGACGCCGGCCAGAGGTTCCGTACCCACGGTGAGGATCCCCTCGCTGCGCCACGGCGCCGGGGAGCGATGCCTTTGCACTTCCCGGCACCGCTGGGGCACTGCTAAGTGGGGGGGGGTAACGCTCAGGCTGCGGGCAGGGCGATCTCAGACGGCCTCGCCCATGTGCGTTCCTGCGCCGCTTGCCCAGTTGGCCCAGCGACTCACCGAAGATTTCAAGGCCCAGACTAAGCGGTAGACGGGTCTTGGGGCGAAGTTGGCGTACGGCTGCGGAGGCGGGTACCTTTGGCGCGCCTGGTGCGATTCGCCGAACGCCCCTACGCCCGCTTCAGGCGGCGCCCTCGCGCTCGCCTCCGCGCAGAAAGGTTGACCCAGGATGTCTCACAGCACCGCGTTGAACACATAGCCGACGAGCAGGATGCCCGCGCCGACCACGCCGACGAAGGTGGCGATCAGCCGCACTTTCAATACCTTGCGCAGGATGATCATCTCGGGCAGCGACAGCGCGATCACGCTCATCATGAAGGCCAGCACCGTGCCGAGTGCCGCGCCCTTGGCCAGCAGCGCCTGCACGATCGGGATCACGCCGGCCGCGTTGGTGTACATGGGGATGCCGACGACCACGGCTAGCGGCACGGACCACCAGGCCTCCTTGCCCATGAAGCTGGCCATGAAGTCCTGCGGGACCCAGCCGTGGATCACTGCGCCGATGGCGATGCCGCCGAGGATGTAGGGCCAGACCTTGCCGACGATCTCGCGCACGCTGGCGAAGCCGGCCGTGATCCGCTCGGCCAGGGGCATGCCCGCATCCTCCGCATGGGCCTGCACCTTCGGCATGTCGCGCACCCAGTCCTCGAGGTACCGCTCCATCTTCAGTCGGCCGATTACCCAGCCGGCGACGATGGCCACGCTCAAGCCCAGGCCCAGGTAAAGCAGTGCGATCTTCCAGCCGAACAGGGCGAACAGCAGCGTGAGCGCCACTTCGTTGACCATCGGCGCAGCGATCAGGAACGAGAAGGTCACCCCCAGCGGCACACCGGCCTGCACGAAGCCGATGAACAAAGGCACGGCCGAGCAGGAGCAGAACGGCGTGACGATGCCCAGGCTGGCTGCCATCACGTTGGCCATGCCCTCGGTACGCCCGGCCAGCAGGACGCGCGTGCGCCCGGGCGTGAAGTAGGAGTTGACCATGCCCATCACGAACACGATGCCGGTGAGCAGCAGCAGCACCTTGGGGGTGTCATAAAGGAAGAACTGCAACGCGCCCCCGAGATGGCTCGCCCGATCGATCGGCAGCAGCCCCACGAGCGCTTCGGAGGCCGGGAGCAGGGCCAGGTACAAAGCCAACCACGTCAGGGCAGCCAGCACCAGAAAGGCAACGGGCTGCCGGCTGGGCCAGCGCAGATGCTGGGCGGGTATCGTGCTCATCGGTCCGTAGGCGTCCTTGAAGGGAAGGGCCACATGCGGACCCCACCGTCGGATGACGTTCCAGCCGTCAAAAGGATGCAGCACCGGCTCGGGTGCTGCACCGGGGCACCGCGTCAGGAGGCGGCAGGCGGGCGCGGAACGAAGTCGGCGACCTGCCCCGATGAGTCGAGCGTCACCTGGCAGGCCGCCGTGAGCCGCTCGCGCAGACGCTGGCGCGCGCGTTGCACGCGCGACTTGGCGCCGGGCAGGCTCAGGCCCTTGCGCTGCGCGTATTCGTGTTGCGTGAGTCCTTCGAGGTCGCACAGCGTGATCGCCTCGCGGTCCTCCTCGCTCAGTTCGGACAGCACGCGCGGCAGGCAGGCCACTAAATTGTCGACCGTGGCCGTCTCGGTCGTCTCGGCGGTCAGGTCGTCCGGCAGCTCGACCATCTGCCGCGCTATCCGCAGGCGATCGGCCACCGCGTTGCGCGCGACCTCGAACAGCCAGGCGCGCGCGTTCTCGATCGCGCAGAAGCGGTCGCCTTGGCGCATGGCCTTGAGAAACAGGTCCTGGAGCATGTCCTCGGCGTCGCCAGCGTTGCCGAGGCGATGCCGCAACCACGCCCGCAACTCGCCTTCGTGGCTCTGCCAAGCCCGCATCAGGCAGTTCACGTCCGGACTCCCGCCTGGTACCAGCCTTTGCTGGCGTTGACCACCTTGACGACCAGGAGCATTACTGGCACCTCGATCAGCACGCCAACCACGGTGGCCAGCGCCGCGCCGGAATTGAAACCGAACAGGCTGATCGCCGCCGCCACCGCGAGCTCGAAGAAGTTCGACGCGCCGATCAGCGCGGAAGGGCAGGCGACCGAGTGCTTCTCGCCCACGGCGCGGTTGAGCCAGTAGGCGAGGCCGGAGTTGAAGAAGACCTGGATCAGGATCGGCACCGCGAGCATCGCGATGATCAGCGGCTGGCGCAGGATCTGCTCGCCCTGGAAGGCGAACAGCAGCACCAGCGTGGCGAGCAGGGCGCCGATCGACCACGGGCCGATGCGCGCGAGCAAGGCGTCGAGCGCAGGCTGCCCTCCGCGGGCGAGCACGCGCGCGCGGATCGCCTGGGCGATCACCACCGGAATCACGATGTACATGCCGACCGAAATCAGCAGCGTGTCCCACGGCACGGTGATCGACGAGATGCCGAGCAGCAACGCGACGATCGGCGCGAAGGCGAAGATCATGATGGTGTCGTTCAGCGCCACCTGCGACAGCGTGAAGTACGGATCGCCGCCGGTGAGCCGGCTCCACACGAACACCATCGCCGTGCACGGCGCGGCGGCGAGCAGGATCAGCCCGGCCATGTAGCTGTCGAGCTGCTCCGCCGGCAGGTAGGGCGCGAAGACCTGGCGGATGAAGATCCAGGCCAGCAGCGCCATCGAGAAGGGCTTGACCGCCCAGTTGATGAACAGCGTCACGCCGATGCCGCGCACGTGTTCGCGCACCTGGCCCAGCGCGCTGAAGTCGATCTTCAGCAGCATCGGGATGATCATCACCCAGATCAGCACGCCGACCGGCAGGTTGACCTGCGCGATCTCCATGCCGCCGATCGCCTGCACCGGCGCCGGGAGGAGCTGCCCGAGCCCGATGCCGACGACGATGCACAGCGCCACCCACACCGTCAGGTAGCGCTCGAAGAAGCTCAGCGGCGCAGCGGCGGCGCGCTTGGCAGTGACCTCACATTGGGCAGACATGGCGGACGGCCTCTTGCGATGCGATTCAAGGGATGGCGCAGTCCAGGGGCTGCACGAGGCGCGCCAGCCGCTCGGCGCCGACCGGTTCTTCGGCCAGAAGCGGCAGCACGGCAAGCCGCTGCGCGTGACGGTCGCGCACGATGTCGATCTGCGCGATTTCGGATAGAGCACGACGCTGCAGCAGCGGCGCGGCCGGTCGCGCCATCGCCAGGCTGCCGTTGATCACCCAGGCCCAGGGCTCGATGCCGGCGCGGCGCAGGTCCGCCTGCAGCCCGGCGGCCTCCAGCACCGGCGTGGTTTCGGCCAGCGTGACGATCAGCACCTTGGTCTGCTTCGGGTCCTGCAGCACCATCATCGGCGTCGTGAAGTGGCGGCCGCTCGGGCCGAGCTGGCGCACCATGTCGCGGTGATAGGCGCCGGTGGCGTCGAGCAGCAGCAGCGTGTGGCCGGTCGGCGCCGTGTCCATCACCACGAAGCTCCTGGCGCCCTCGCGGATCACGCCGGCGAAGGCGCGGAACACGGCGATCTCCTCGGTGCATGGCGAGCGCAGGTCCTCTTCGAGCAGGGCGCGTCCCTGCGCATCGAGATCCTTGCCCTTGGTCGCCAGCACCTGCTCGCGGTAGCGCGCGGTCTCCGCCTGGGGGTCGATGCAGCTGACTTTCAAATTGTCGATCGTCGCCTCGAGTGTCTGCGTCAGGTGCGCTGCCGGGTCGGTGGTCGTCAGGTGCACCGCATGCCCGCGCTGCGCCAGTTCGACGGCAATCGCCGCCGCCAGCGTCGTCTTGCCGACGCCGCCCTTGCCCATCACCATCACCAGGCCGTGGCCGTCGGCCTCGATGGCGTCGACCAGGTCCGCCAGCGGCGGCGCGGTCAACGCTGCGGGCACGCGGTCGGCGCGGCTTGCCGGGCCGCGGCCGCCGGCGCGAGCAGTTGCGCGCAGGGCGTCGATGCCGACGAGGTTGAACGGCATGCAGCGGCACCTGGTCCAGCGGCAGCGTCGCGAAGTGCCGCCGGCAGTTCGCGCAGCGCGGCCTGCTCGCGCGCGACGATCGCCTCAGCGAGCGGATCGCCCTGCGCTTCCGTGGCCGGCAGCACGCCGTTGACCACCAGGTGCTGATGCGCCAGCCCGATCGCGGCGAGTTCCTCGCGCGTGCGGGCCACCTCCAGCAGCGTCGCGCGCTGCGCGCGTGCCACCAGCACCAGCCGCGTGCGCTGCGGATCGGCCAGCGCGTCGACGGCGGCCTTGTACTGCGCGCGCTGCTTCTCCAGGCCGGCCAGCGGGCCCAGGCAGGAGGCGTCGCCCTGTCCCGCCTCGAGGAAGCCGCTCCAGGCGCCGGGCAGCTGCAGCAGGCGGATCGTGTGGCCGGTCGGCGCGGTGTCGAACACGATGTGGTCGAAGGTGGCGGTCAGGCTGCCGTCGGTGAGCAGCGCGGTGAACTCGTCGAAGGCGGCGATCTCGGTGGTGCAGGCGCCGGAGAGCTGCTCCTCGATGCCGCGCACGACGTCATCGGGCAGCACGCCGCGCACCGGGCCGACGATGCGGTCGCGATAGGCCTGCGCGGCGGCCGGCGGATCGATCTCCAGCGCCGACAACCCCGGCACGGCGTCGATGGCGACGATCCGGTTGCCGATCGCCACCCCGAACACCTGCCCGACGTTGGAGGCCGGGTCGGTGCTGACCAGCAGCACGCGCCGGCCTGCTTCGGCCAGATGGACGGCGGCGGCGCAGGCGAGCGAGGTCTTGCCGACACCGCCCTTGCCGGTAAAGAACAGGTAGCGAGGTGGATGGTCGAGGAATTTCACGCGGACTCCTTGTCGCTTGAGACGGCGGTCAGCAGCACTTCGAGGCGGTCGCGGCGGGCGCAGTGGCGCAGCACGCGCTCGCAGCCTGCGGAGCAGTCGCCACGCCGATCGCGCTCAGCGCGTCCTTCTTGTCGAGGTAGCGGTGGGCGAGGTTCAGTACCGCGCGCGCCGGCGCTTCCTTGACCTGCTGCGCCAGGTCGACGGCGCGGCGCACGTCGGCGTCGGCCACGCCCAGCCTGCGCGCCTTGTCGTAGTGGAACTTGAAGCAAGGCTCGCAGTTCGATGCAATGGCCGCGCCGATGGCGACCAGTTCGGCGACCTGCTCGGTGAAGAGCGACGAGGTCGACGCGAGATTGACCCAGCGCGCCAGTTCATCGCGCGACGGATAGCGTCCGGTCGACTCCAGCCCGCCGTCGACGACGATCGCCGGCAGCGCCTTCTCGCCCTGCGCCTGCAGCAGTTGCCTGATCTGCGCATGGTCGGCGAAGGCCTGCGGCTGCTGGGCGAGGTTGGCCCGGACCACCTGCACGCCCTGCGACTTCAGCCAGTCGACGTCCGCCTCGAAGGTCACCAGCGCCTGGTCGACCTCGACGCCGCACACGCCGCTCGAACAGCACAAGGCGGGGTCGAAGATCTGGATCGTGGTCATGTGGGTTGCTCCGTATTCAAGGTGGTGCAATGCTCGGACTGCGAGCGCCCGATGCCGTCGAGCTCCTGTTTCAGGCGCTGGCGGTCGGCTTGCAGTTGGTCGAGCGGCAGCCTGAGGAAGGCCTCGATGCGGCCGCGCAGGACGCGATACGCGTGTTCAAATGCCGCCGCGATTTCCGCTTCCGTTCCGGTGGCGCGCGCGGGATCGTCGACCCCCCAGTGCGCCCGCACGGCCGGGCCGAGGTAGGCGGGGCAGGTCTCCCCGGCGGCGCTGGCGCAGACGGTGATGACGACGTCGGGAGTGAGCGGCAAGCCGTCCCACGACTTGCTGGACAGACCTTCGGTGGCGATGCCTTCGCGCGCCAGAAGCGCGAGCGAGCGGGGATGCACCTGCCCGGTCGGCTGGCTGCCGGCGCTCATTGCCCGCAAACCCGCAGGCGCGAGATGATTGAAGGTCGCCTCGGCCAGGATCGAGCGGCACGAGTTGCCGGTGCAGAGAAAGAGAACATTCATGGCTCAGGATCTCGGGCGATGGGTCACGAAGGTGACGGCAGGGCGTTCGAGCGCTGCGACAGTTCGCGAAGGTCGAGGCATTGCTCCGGATGGCCGGCGCAGCACTCCTGTGTCAGGTAGCTGATCAGTTCCAGCATCGGGGTCAGGTTGGCGCTGTAGCGCTGGAACCGCCCCTCCTGAACGACGCTGAGAAGGCCAGCCTGCGTGAGCGCCTTCAGGTGGAACGAGAGGTTCGTGGGCGGGATGGCGAGGGTCGCGGCGATCTCACCAGCCACCATGCCTTCGCGGCCCTTCTTGATGAGCATCCGATACACCTCGAGCCGCACCCCTGACGACAAGCACTCGAAGACTGCGGTTGCACCAAGCGGTTCCATGTTTCAAATATACATGAAAGATTGAAATGATGTCACAATCGGCTCACCCAAGCGCGTCGCACCGATGACTTGTGGATCGAATGCCCCGATCACCGAAGCCGTCGGTTCGTTGGAGCCCCCGGCCTCTTTACTGCTGCGGCTGCAGATCTGGCCGGCAAGCGCGCCCATCACCTCGGACACCGATATGTGGCTGAGCCGCTTCTTCGGACTCGCCGACGGCTGGTGGTTGTGTTTGCAGGCGGACTACGACACCGAGGCCGCGAGGGCGAGCCGGGCGAAGACCCTCGCGAAGATCAGGCCGTGGAAGGAAGCGGCCCAGCCGACGGCGGACGCGCACTGATCGCCGCGCGCGAGGGCGGGATGCCGTCGACATCAGGCCCTTCAGGATCTGGCCGATGGTGACGGTAAAATGTCTGGCAGAAAAGTGATATGCGACAAGCACTTAGATTGTTTGATGCCCGGGCTTCTGGGGTGTTCATTCGAGGCTCACGGCAAGGTGCAACAGAGGGCTCGCGGGGTGCTCAGGAACCGATAGGTCTCGATAGATCTCGAAAGGTGCGCTTTTGCGAATCCGCCCGGAAAGCCGCGCCAATGCTGGTGCCTAATAGGCTGACGGTAAAAATGACGGTAAAAATCTGCGGTGCCGAAGAAAGTTCTAGTCGTGACAACGACTTGCAAGCGCCGTTGATGATCGAGTGGGAGTGAGGGGTGTTTCGCGACTGTCGCGGTGTATCGAGATCTATCGCGAAGTCCAACCCCTCAACTTCACCGCGCCGTGCGCCACACGACGGCGCCGGGCCGTACACGGCACGGACGAACTCGAAGCACCGATCAGCATCCCCCGCACAAGTTCAGGAGCAACGCCATGAGCGAAGGAAACAGCACGGAGCTGCGCCTGGCGCAGCGCTTACCAGGCGGATTGGAGGCCCCGGCCGCACGCCAATGGTCCGCGCAAGTGCTCGGCATCGGTGCCGCACTGGTGATGAGCATCGCCATCGCTTCACCGGTTGCTGCACAGCAGACTGCCGACAGCATCTGGTCAGGTGGCCCCATCCTGACCATGAACGACAAGGCCATGCGTGCCGAGGCGGTGGCCGTGGCAAACGGCAAGATCCTTGCCGTGGGCAGGCGCAGCGAAGTCATGAAACTGAAAGGCGCAAATACGCGGCTCGTTGACCTGAAGGGCAGAACCCTTGTCCCCGGCTTTGTCGACGCCCACGGGCATATCGTCGTAGGCGGCCTGCAGGCGCTGTCGGCCAACCTGCTGGCGCCGCCCGACGGCCAGGTGCAGGACATCGCCTCACTGCAGCAGACACTGCGCGACTGGGCCCAGAAGAACGCCGCCGCCGTCGAGAAGACCAAGCTCATCGTCGGCTTCGGCTACGACAACGCCCAGCTCAAGGAGCTGCGCCACCCGACCAAGGAAGAGCTGGACGCCGTCTCGCAGGATGTTCCCATCCTTATCGTCCACCAGTCCGGGCATCTGGCGACCGTCAACTCCGCCATGCTCAAGGCCATGGGCTACGACGCCAACACCAAGGACCCGGCGGGCGGCGTCATCCAGCGCAAACCCGGCACCACCGAGCCGAATGGCACGCTGGAGGAGACCGCGTTCTTCATCGGCGCCCCGGTGGTGCTGGGCCGAGTCGGCCCGGATGGCCTGAAGGCCTTCGCGCGCGCAGGTTCCAAGTTGTGGGCGCAGTTCGGCTACACCACCGCTGACGAAGGCCGTGCCACGCCGCAGGTCGCCGAAATCCTCAAGCAGGTGGCTGCCGAAGGCGGCTTCGCGAACGACGTGAATGCCTATGTCGACGTGCTCGTCGACCGCGCCTACATCAAGACCAACCAGAGCGCGACCTTCACCAACCGCTTCCGCGTCGCCGGCGCCAAGCTCACCATCGACGGCAGCCCGCAGGGCTTCACCGCCTGGCGCGACCGGCCTTACTTCAAGCCGGTCGGGACCTATCCCGCGGGCTACTCGGGCTATCCGGCAGTCACCGCAGAGCAGGTGATGGACGCCGTCCAGTGGGCGGCCGAGAACGGCCTCCAGGTCATCACCCACGCCAATGGCGAACGTGCGTCCGACCTGCTGATCGCCGCCCACCGCGCAGCGCAGGCGCGTTTCCCGCAGTCCAAGGCGCTGCGCAATGTGCTCATCCACGGCCAGTTCCTGCGCGAGGATCAGCTCGACAGCTTCAAGGCGCTCGGCGTCATCCCCTCGCTGTTCCCGATGCACACCTTCTACTGGGGCGACTGGCACCTCGACCACACCGTCGGCCCGCAGGCCGGCATGAACATCTCGCCCACCGGCTGGGCGCGCAAGCGCGGCATGATCTTCTCCAGCCACCACGACGCGCCGGTCGCCTTCCCGGATTCGATGCGCGTGCTCGACGCCACCGTCACCCGCCGCGCCCGCGGCTCGGGCCGCATCGTCGGCCCCGAGCAGCGGGTCGACGTGATCACGGCCCTGAAGGCCATGACGATCTGGCCCGCCTACCACCACTTCGAGGAGAAGACCAAGGGCAGCCTGGAGGTCGGCAAGCTCGCCGACTTCGCCATCCTGTCCAAGGACCCCACTGCGGTCGAACCCAGCACCATCGCCGACATCAAGGTCACCGAGACGGTCAAGGAAGGCAAGACGATCTTCCTGCTGGAGCCCGGCGCCCGCGCAGCCACGGCACCGACCGACATCAGCCCGCTGTTGGTGGCATTTGGGGGGCATCGCGGAGGGCCTGAAGATGGCTGCGCTCACGACGCGATGTTCCGCATGTCGACGGTGATGGCTGGCGGTCTGGAAGGTCGCTGACGTACATGCAGAGCGATGGCGCGGCGGAGCGACCGCTTGCCACGCCTGCCGCGCCAGCCGTGCGGCAGGCGGCGTCGCGCTATGGGCGGCGATGTCAGCCCTCGTCGATTTCGCCGTCGGTCCAGGCTGTGAACAGCCGGGCTACCGTTTTTCTTGATCAGCTCCGAAAAAGCGGCGTGCCAAATATTGCGGCAGGCGCAGGACTGTGCAGGATCGCGCCGAATTGACCCGCCTGATTGAGTTCGACTGACCCAAGACGAAACGACGCAAGTCCTCGACGTCGCGAGCAGTTAGCCAGTCACAGGCGGATAAGCCCGTGAGAATTAACCGGGTCAAAGGCACGCGATCGTCAACAGGAGCAGGACGATTCCGATGGATGCGCACGATCGTGATTCAAGAGCTGTGCCGACGGAGACGCCTCGCCGCCGCTGGCATTGGAGCTTTGACATCGCGTTAGCCGCGGTCGTCTTTCTCGGGCTGCAGTGGTGGCTTACGCGCGATGTCGTGCGCGGAACGGTGCCGGCGCTCGCAGCGCCGTTTATCGAGGCGAGCAGCGCCTCACTCGCGGACTGGCATGCCGGTGCAGGTCGCGACGGCTACGTGCTGTATGTCTGGGCGACCTGGTGCAGCGTGTGCAAGGTGATCGAAGGCAGCGTCGACGACGTGGCGCGCGATATACCGGTGCTGACGCTGGCGATGAAGTCCGGCTCGGTCGATGCCGTCCGCGGCGAACTCGCCAAGCGCAACCTGCACTGGCCGACGCTGGTCGACGCGAGCGGTGCGCTGAGCAAAGGCCTCGGCGTGGACGCCGTGCCAACGCTGATCTTCGTCGACCGCCGGGGCGTGGTTCACAGCGTCACCCAGGGCTACACGACCGAACTGGGCATCCGCGCCCGCCTGTGGTGGGCGCGGCGCGGCCACTGACGGGCAGCTCCTGATCAACTGGGGTGACCAAGGCGACGCATGCGGCGCCGCCCGGCAGACGCCGTCTTCTACTTGGACGGCAGGGTATACGAGCCGACCCAGTCCATCCTGCCGGTCAGGCCCGCACCTGTCACCGTGCCCGTCATGCCTGCAAAGCGCCCGGCACCGCCCGTGAAGGTGCCGGTCGCTTTGGCGTTCATCGTCTTTTCATCGTGTCTCGAGTCGAAGCTGAGGTTGATCCGCGAACCGTCCGCGAATCGGAATTCGGCATCGCACTTGGACGTGACCAAGCCGTCGGCATCGAGCGGCCCCGAACTGCATGCAGTAGACACGTCCGCCCGTTCGCCGCCCGCGAAGCTGGCGACCCCAACGCTGGTTCGCTTGCCCGTTGCCATCGTTCCCGATGTGCGTGTCTGGCTCCAGGCGATGTCGGCGCTCCACGCGGCTCCCGGCGTTCCCAGTCCGCCGACCAGCATCAGCGCAGCCAGCGCGCCGCACCACGTCAACAACTCTCCCGCCTTGCGCATCTCACCCTCCTGCGACAGACACTCAAAACCCGCGTAGGTCGATAGCGCGCGCCGGCGTTGTGCTGCGTCAAACGGCAACCGGGGGAAAGCTGAAGCGTGGTGGAGGGGCCGAGCGCGCCACGGCGCCCGATGACCAAACCCGCAACGGACCGGCGCCTGGCCACCGCGACTCGCCGCGAGGCGTCGTTGACTGCTGCCGGGCGGCTTCCTTCCTCCGGGCACCCGGGTCGCATGCGCATCAATACACTTGCGGCCATGCCGACGACACACGCTTCCACCGCGGACAGCCGGCCGCTCAGCGCCGAGGCCTGGATCGAGCGGCTGGCGCAACTCGCCACGCGGGACGGGCTGCTGATGTCCACCTTGCGCGAGCGCGACGTGCGCGACTTCGAGCTGGTGCTGGCGAGCGCGGCGCTGTTCCTGCCGCCGTCGCAGCTGCTCGACGAGCGCGGCGCGAACGCGTGCCTGAAACGCTTTCTCGCCACCGCCGGCGCGATGCTAGACACCGACCACGTCGAGCTGCGCCGCTGGCTCGCGGATCTCGGGTTCGTCCACCGCAGCGACTACGGCAGCGACTACCGGCGAGGCGCGATGCCCGGCTGGCTGGCAGACGCTGCGCGGCAGCTCGACGGCGACTGTCTGGCGCAGGCAGCGGGCGACGCCCGCGAGTCCCGCGCCCGCGAGCGTTCCGCGCGCAAGGCGGCCTGGATTGCGCGCTCGATGGAAGCCCAGCAGGCGGTGGCGGCAATCGAGGTGATCGAGGACGTGCCCCCGCCGGCCGAGCACACGGTGGCCGACGAGACATTCATGCGCCTTGCCATCGACCAGGCCCACAACGCCTGGGCACTCGGCGAGGTGCCGGTGGGCGCCGTGGTGGTCAAGGATGGGCAGGTGATCGCCACCGGCTTCAACCAGCCGATCGGCAATGCCGACCCCACCGCGCATGCCGAGATCCAGGCGATCCGAGCAGCGGCCGAGCTGCTCGGCAACTACCGGCTCAACCACTGCGAGCTGTACGTGACGCTCGAGCCGTGCGCGATGTGCGCCGGCGCCATGCAGCACGCGCGCATCCAGCGCGTGATCTACGGCGCCGCCGATCCCAAGACTGGCGCCTGCGGCAGCGTGGTCGACCTGTTCGCCGAGGCTCGGCTCAACCACCATACGCGCGTACAACCGGGCGTGCTGGCAAGCGATTGCGGCGGCCTGCTTTCGCGCTTCTTTGCCGAGCGCCGCGAACTGAAGCGCGCGGCCGGCGCCGATGCCGCGATGGACGATGGCGCCGACCGCTAGCGTGTGCCGCCCCGCGCTCGGCATCGTCGCGCCCTCGGGCTACCTGCCGGATCCGGCGACGGTCGATCGCGCGGCGCGTGTGTTCGCCGCGCGCGGCTGGCGCGTGCAGGCGGGCGAGACCTGCTTCGAGCAGCACGAGCGATTCGCCGGCACCGATGACTTGCGCGCCGCCGAACTGCAGCGCTTCTGCACCGACCGCGCGCTCGACTTGGTGCTGGCGGCGCGCGGAGGCTACGGCCTGACGCGCATCCTCGATCGGCTGGACTTCGCGGCGATACGCGCGGCCGATCGCCTGGTCTGCGGCTACAGCGACTTCACCGCGTTCAACCTTGCCTACCTGGCGCGCGCCGGCGGCGTCAGCCTGCACGGGCCCTCGGCCACGGATTTCGGCGCCGAGCATCCGAACGCCTTCACGGCCGACACGTTCTTCGAGACGGTCGAGCGGCTGCGCAGCGAGCGCAGCTTCGAGGCAAAGTTCGACGCCGATGGCCCGCAGACGAGCGTGCGCGGCCTGCTGTGGGGCGGCAACCTGGCGCTCGTCTGCGCGCTGCTCGGCACTCCGTACTTCCCCAAGGTGCGTGGGGGCGTCCTGTTCGTCGAGGACGTCAACGAGCCGGCCTACAAGATCGAGCGGATGCTGGTCCAGCTCGAGCAGGCGGGCGTGCTCGGCCGCCAGAAGGCGATCCTGCTCGGTCAGTTCGACCCGATCACGCCGATGCCCAACGACAACGGCTTCTCGCTCGACCGCGTGATCGCGCGGTTGCGGTCGCGGCTGGACTGCCCGGTGATCACCGGACTGCCGTTCGGGCACGTGGCGCGCAAGCTCACGCTACCGGTGGGCGCACAAGTGACGCTGCACGCCGCCGAAGGTGTTGCCCGCCTCGCCGCGAAGTTGAGCCGATAGTCCGACGCGGCTGCTCCCGGGCGGGCGTCGCTCGCTGTCGTGGCTGGCGCCGGCGCGGGATAATCGGGTCCGCCGGAGGTCACTCGCCATGCCAATCTACGAATACACCTGCCTCGACTGCGGACGCGAGTTCGAGGCGCTGGTCCGCTCGGAAACCGTTCCTGAGTGTCCGCAATGCCACTCGGTGCAGTTGCAGAAGAAGCTGTCGGTGTTCGCCACCGCGACCGCGACCGCGGCCGAAGCCGCGCCGGCGATGGCGGGGCCCTGCGGCACGTGCGGACATCCGGACGGTCCGGGCGCCTGCTCGCTGCGCTGATCCGGCCGACCGCGCCGGGCCGTCGCGTGACCTGATGTCGCGCTACACGCCCAGGTAGCGATGCCACAGCTCGCGGTCGGCCGCGAGCTCCCGCGATGCGCCCTGCCAGACCACGCGGCCGCGCTCGAGGATCGTGTGGCTGTCGGCGAGCGCGACCAGCCGCTCGATGTGCTTGTCGATCACCAGGATCGTCTGGCCCTCGCGCTTGAGCAGGGCAAGGCAGCGCCAGATGTCCTCGCGCACCAGCGGCGCAAGGCCTTCGGTGGCTTCGTCGAGGATCAGCAGGTGCGGGTTGGTCATCAGCGCGCGCCCGATCGCGAGCATCTGCTGCTCGCCGCCGGAGAGCTGGCTGCCCAGGTGGTTGGCGCGCGCGGCAAGCGCCGGGAAGAACTCCATCACCCGTGCCAGCGTCCATGGCTCCGCACGATCGCTGCGGTCGGCCGCAAAGGCCACCAGGTTCTCGCGCACGGTGAGGTTGGGGAACATCTGCCGGCCCTCGGGTACCAGCGCGATGCCGGCGCCGTGCCGATGCGGTCGGTGGCGCCGGCCGTCGATGCGCTGCGCCGCGCGAAGCGCGATCTGCCGCCGCCGCGCTGTGGCGCAGGTCCGCATGATCGAGCGCACGGATCGTCGTCTTGCCCATGCCGTTGCGGCCGAGCAGCGTCGCCACCGTGCCCGGTGCCATCGCGAAGTCGATGCCGAACAGCACCTGGCTGGCGCCGTAGCCGGCTGTCAATCCCCGGACCTCGAGCAGCGGCGTGCTCATGGTCGACTTTCGACACCGACCGGCGCCTCGGTGCGCATCTCGTCGCCCAGATAGGCCCGGCGCACGTCATCGTTGGCACGGATCGCCGTCGGCGTCCCGGTGGCGATGATGCGGCCGTAGACCAGCACCGAGATGTCGTCCGCGAGGCGGAACACGGCGTCCATGTCGTGCTCGACCAGCAGCATCGTCACCTCGCCGCGCAGGCGCTCCAGCAGTTCGACCATCCGCGCCGACTCCTCCGGACCCATGCCGGCCAGCGGCTCGTCGAGCAGCAGCAGCTTCGGCCGCGTGGCGAGCGCCAGTGCCAGTTCGAGCTGGCGCTGCTCGCCGTGCGACAGCGCCGCGGCCGGCACCTCCTTGCGCGCCGCCAGGCCCACGCGCTCGAGCACGGTGGCGGCCTCGTCGAATAGCGCGCGTTCCGCCGCGACCGGGCGCCAGAAGCGCAGGCTGCTGCCGCTGCGCGCCTGCACCGCCAGCGCCACGCTGTCGAGCGCGCTGAAGCGCTTGAAGACGGTGGTCACCTGGTAGGACCGAGCCAGTCCCCGTGCCACGCGCTCGTGCATCGCCAGCGGCGTGACGTCTGCGCCGTCGAACCGCACCCGGCCGGCGTCCGGCCGCAGCGCGCCCGACAGCTGGTTGATCAGCGTCGACTTGCCGGCACCGTTGGGGCCGATCAGCGCATGGATGCCGCCGGCGGCCACACTGAAAGTCACGTCGTCGGTGGCGACGAGGCCGCCAAACCGCCGCATCAGCCCTTGCACCTGCAGCAGACTCATCCGCCGAGCCTCCGGCCGAACAGTCCTGCCAGGCCACGCGGCGCGGCGAACACCACGATCAAAAGCAGTATGCCGAGCGCGAGGTGCCAGTGCTCGGTGAACTGCGACAGCACCTCCTCCAGCAGCAGCAGCGCGGCGGCGCCGAGCAGGCCGCCGTAGCGGTAGCCGATGCCGCCGAGGATCACCATGATCACCAGCGTGGCTGATTGTGTCCAATGCAGCGCCGCCGGCGACACGAAGCCGTTGTGGTTGACGAACAGCACGCCGGCGAGCCCGGCGATCGCGCCAGCGATCGCGAAGGCGATCAGGCGGATGCGGAAGGTGGCGTAGCCGATCGCCTCCATCCGTGTCTCGTTCTCGCGGATGCCCACCAGCGCGCGGCCGAAGCGGGCGTCGACCAGCCGGTTGAGCGCGAACATCGTCGCGGCCAGCAGCGCCAGCACCAGGTAGTAGAAGCTTGTGTCGTGGGCCAGGTCGATACCCGGCAGCACCGACCTGGCCGGCAGGCTCAGGCCGTCGTCGCCACCGTAGGCCTTCAGGCCGACCGCAAGGTAGTAGACCATCTGCGCGAAGGCGAGGGTGATCATGATGAAGTACACGCCACGCGTGCGCAGCGACACCGCGCCGATGAGCAGCGCGAACAGCGCGGCCAGGGCGATGGCGAGCGGCCAGGCCACGAGCGCGCTCGATACCCCCTCGACCATCAACACGCCGACCACGTACGCGCCGATGCCGAAGAAGGCGGCGTGCCCCAGGCTCACCATGCCGCCGAATCCGAGGATCAGGTTCAGGCTCGCGGCGGCGAGGCCGAAGATGAGGATGCGCCGCGCAACGCCGATGTAGTACTCATGGCCGGTGGCCTGCGCCAGCCATGGCAGCGCGATCGCGGCCGCGAGCAGCAGCCACGGCAACGCAGCGCGCAGCACGCCAGCGGCGGGCGGGCGAGGCGTCGGTAGCGTCGGCTACGACGGCCAGCCGATGACGCGCGACGACCACGCTCACCCCCGCGCCGGGAAGAGCCCGCTCGGCTTGAGGAAGAGGACCGCCGCCATCAGCAGGTAGATCGCGATCGCTGCGAGCGCCGGACCGAGATTGGCCGCGAGGTTCAAAGGCATCACCGCATTGAGCAACGAGGGCAGGAAGGCCCGGCCGGCCGTGTCGACCAGGCCGACCAGCAGCGCGCCGACCAGCGCGCCGCGCATCGAGCCGATGCCGCCGATGACGATCACCACGAAGGCGAGGATCAGGATGCTCTCGCCCATGCCGACCTGCGACGGCCAGCACTGGCCCGAGCAGCGCGCCAGCCACTGCGCAAAGTGCAGCGCCGAGCGCAAACACCGCGGCGAACAGGCGGCGGATGTTGACGCCCATCGCCGGCGGCCATCTCGCGGTTCGACGGCGCCGGCGCGCAACAGCATGCCGGTCTTCGTGTGCGCGACGAGGATGTACAGCAGCAGCGCAGAGGCAAGGCCGACGCCGATGATCAGCAGCCGGTAGGCCGGGTAGTAGAAGCCGGGCACCAGCTCGACCGGACCGGACAGCGAGGCCGGGGCGTTGAGCATCAGCGGCGCCGAGCCCCAGATCAGCTTCACGAGGTCGTTGGCGATCAGGATCAGGGCGAAGGTCGCCAGCACCTGGGCCAGATGATCGCGGTGGTACAGGTGGCGAATCAGCAGGCGTTCGAGCGCAAGCCCGACGGCGGCGGTCAGCACGATCGCCAGCGGCAGCGCAATCCAGAAACTGCCGCTGGCTGCGGCGATCGTCGCCATCAGGTAGGCGCCGATCATGTACAGCGAACCGTGCGCCAGGTTCATCAGGTCCATGATCCCGAACACCAACGTCAATCCGGCAGCCAGCAGGAACAGCATCAGCCCGAACTGCAGGCCGTTGAGCAATTGCTCTGCGATCAGTTGCATGATGGATGACGCTGATGGCGGCGGCGATGACCGCCGCTGCGCGAACTAGGAGGGTGCCTTGCGCGCTCGCCGGCGCCTTAAAGGCGCGCGGAGCGCGCCGTGACGGGCAGTGCAATGCACTGCCGTCATTTCATCGAACACTGCGCCGCGTAAGCGTCGACATGCTTTTCCATCACCTTCGACAGGGTGCGGTTGTTCAGCTCGCCGCCGTCCTTGCGCACCACGCGTAGATAGAAGTCCTGCACCGGAAACTGGTTGTGGCCGAAGCGGAACTCGCCGCGTACCGACTTGAAGCCGGCGTTCTTCAGAGCGGCCCGCAGCGCTTCGCGATCGGCGACCTTGCCTTTCACCTCGCGCACGGCGGCGTCCATCATCAGGATCACGTCGTAGGCCTGCGCCGCGTAAATCGACGGCGTGCGCTGATACGCCTTGCGGAACGCGTCGACGAAGGCGCGGCTGGCGGCATTGTCGAAATCGTGGTTCCAGTGCGCACTGTTGAACATGCCGAGCATCGGATCGCCCACCGCACGAATCACGTCCTGGTCGGCCGAGAAGCCGGGCCCGATGAGCTGCGTGTTGGCCGATAGCCCCGCGCCCACGAACTGCTTGATGAAGTTGATGCCCATGCCGCCCGGCAGGAAGATGAACAGCGCATCGGGCGCCTGCGCGCGCAGCTGCGCCAGCTCGGCCGCGTAGTCGAGCTGGCCGAGCTTGGTGAAGGTCTCGCTCGCGACCGGCTGGCCGAAGCCGCGCTTGAAGCCGGTCAGCGCGTCCTGCCCGGCCGGGTAGTTCGGCGCGAGGATCGCCACCTTCTTGAAGCCGCGCGTCGCGGCAAAGCGGCCGGCGGCCTCGTGATAGGAGTCGTTCTGATAGGCAGTGCCGAAGAAGTACGGGTTGCACTGGGATCCCGCGAACTGCGAGGGCCCCGCGTTGTTCGACAGGTACGGGATCTTCTCCGCGAACAGCGCCGGACCCACCGCCAAGGCGACGTTCGAGCCGATCGGCCCGGTGAACAGATCGATCTTCTCGCGCTTGATGAATCGCTCCACCAGCTGGCGGGCATTGTCCGGATTGCCGGCCATGTCCTGCATCACGAACTCGGCGTCGACCCCGCCAAGCTTGCCGCCGAGCTGCTTGATGGCGAGGTTGAAGCCGTCGCGTGCTTCGGCACCGAGTGCCGAGAACGGCCCGGTCAGGTCTTGCGCAATGCCGATCTTGACCGCTTGCCCGCTGGCCGAGGTGAAGGCAAACAGCAGCACGGCAGGCAGCAGCAGACGACGCATGATCGAGCGGGACATGAGGGCGATCTCCGGCGAACCGAGGGCAGGCCGGCGATCCGGCCAAGGCAGCCTGCAGACAGCGCAACCGACACCGTGAAGGTCGGCCAAGTCCGAGGCGCGCGGAGGCTAGCACGCAGGCTGGCTGGCGCCGGCGCACCACGCCAGGCCCGCTACACCCGCCGCGCAGCCGCGATCCGACTCGGCACTGTGCCATGCCGGTTGGGCTGAGGGGAGGTTTAGCGAGCCGCCGTGCGGCAGATCAACCGCGCGGCGGACCGGGCAGCACGGCTGCCAAGCCGACTGCCGCCGCGCAATCAAACGCGCGGCGCGCCTATGATGTGGACCTGTATGTCTGGTCCACTAACCCGCTTCGGCATCGACTCCGAGTCCCGTGAACAGCGGCAGGAGAAGATCCTCGCCGGCGTGATTGCCACGGTGTATCGCCAGGTGCCGCAGTCGGTGCTGGGCAGCATCGTGCTCGGATTCGCTCTGGTGGCCGTGTTCTGGAACACGCACAACCAGAACGTGCTGGTGGCGTGGTTCACCGCCATGCTGATCGAATCGCTGGTGCGGCTGCGCATCGCGCGCGCTTTCGCCAAGTCGACCGATGCCTTCGCCCGTGTGCACACCTGGGCCAGCTGGTGGGTGGCGCTGGCCGCCAGCGCCGGCGTGCTGTGGGGAGCGGCCGGCGTGCTGTTCTTCTCGCCGCAGGAGCCGACGCAGCAGCTGGTGCTGGTGGCGGTGATCCTGGGCGTGGCCTTCGGCTCGCTGACGCTGTACGCAACGCATCGGCCGGCGCTGTTTTTCTTCCTGCCGCTGGCGCTGCTGCCGCTCGTGGGCCGCATGATCGCCGAACAGGACCCTGCCTATTACACCGCCTCGATCGTGATGCTAGCGGTGTTCGGCTTCGCCTCTTTCTTCGGCCGCAACTTCGGCGAAGCGATGTTCGAGTCGGTCAAGAACAACTACGAGAACGAAGTGCTGGTCGGCCAGTTGATGAACGAGAAGCGTGTGGCCGATGATGCCCGGCGCGATGCCGAGAACGCCACCCGCTCGAAGACGCAGTTCTTTGCCGCCGCCAGCCACGACCTGCGCCAGCCCTTGCAGGCGATCGGCATCTACGTGTCGCTGCTGAGAAAGCGCGTGCAGGGGCCGGCCGAGCCGCTGGTGGCCAACCTGTCGAGCGCGGTGGAGTCGCTGTCCAAGCTGGTCGAGGAACTGCTGGAGATCTCGCGGCTCGACTCCGGCGCGATCCAGCCGCGCGTGCAGCAGGTGCTGCTGGACGACATGTTCAAGGCGCTCGAGCAGGAGTTCACGCCGATGGCCGCCAACAAGGGCCTGGAACTGCGCGTGCGCCGTGGCGGGGCAGCGATCGAGTCTGACCCGCTGCTGCTGCTGCGCGTGCTGCGCAACCTGCTCGCCAACGCCATCAAGTACACCCAAAAGGGCGGCGTGCTGCTGGCGGCGCGGCCGCGAGGCGGTGTAATGAGTCTGGAAGTGTGGGACACCGGCGCCGGCATCAAGCAGCAGGAGCTTGACCGCGTGTTCGAGGAGTTCTATCGCGGCGAGAGCGGCAAGAGCGAAGGCGGCGGCGGCGGCTTCGGGCTCGGGCTGTCGATCGTCAAGCGCATCTGCGGCGTGCTCGGCCATCCGCTGATCGTCACGACGCGGCCGGGTTCGGGCACCGTGTTCCGGGTCGAGGCGCAGCTGTCGTCGCAGCCGCGCCGCCGCGCTCGCGCGCCGGAACCGGTGGAAACCGTGCTGCGGGCGCTGACCGGCTACACCGTGGTGGTGCTGGAGGACAACGAAGAGATCCTGAACAGCATGACGCGGCTGCTGCGCTCCTGGGGCGCGGACATCATCTCGTCGATCAGCTTCAACGCGTCGCTGGTCAAGAAGCTGTCGCTGCAGCCCAAGATCGACGTGATCCTGGCGGACCAGAATCTGGGCAATTCGACCATCAGCGGCGTGGAAGCGGCCTTCCGCATCCGCGAACTGGTGGGCTTTCCGGTGCCGGTGGTGATGCTGACCGCCGTGCAGCAGCTGGAGGTGCTGGCCGAGTTCCAGCGGCAGATGAGGGATCGGCTCTCGAAGAATCCGGACCAGGCGGCGGCGATTGCGCGCAGTCGGGTCGAAGAGCCGATCGTGCTGCAGAAGCCGACCACGACCGTGGTGCTGAACCGCACGATTGCCGATGCGCTCGGCATTGCCCAGCCCGACACGGGCGCGCAACGCATTCCGACCGAACAGGTGCTGGAGGGCAGCGAGGAGCGGCTGCGCTGAGATCGGCTCGACGGTGCATGCCTGAAGCGAAAACGCCAGCCCGTGGGCTGGCGTTTTCGTGCGTGGCGTCGACGCGTGCTCAGCCGACGTCGTACCCCTGGCGCCGCGCCGCCAGCAGCGCCTCGGTGCGGTTGGAGGCACCGAACGCGCGGTAAATGGCGGTCACGTGCGTCTTGACGGTGCCCTCGGACAGGCCGAGCTCGCGGCAGATGATCTTGATCGGCGCACCGCGCGCCAGCAGTTGCAGCACCTGCTCCTGGCGCTCCGTGAGCTGGATACGGTTCTGGGTCGGCTGGCCGAGCATGTCGCGGCCGCGCTCGGGCAGGCCGAGCATCGCGGCGCCGCGTGTCACGTCATCGAGCAGGTCGGCCGGGATGTAGACGCCGCCGCTCAGCACGAACTTGATGGCGGAGACCAGGGTCTCGCTCGCCATCGACTTCGGCACGAAGCCGGCGGCACCGAGTTGCAGAACGCGCATCACGCTGCGCTGGTCCTGCACGCCCGAGAGCACGAGGATCTTCAGGTCCGGCGCGCGCGCCACCAGGGCCTCGAGCACGCTGGTGCCGGAGGCGCCGGGGATGCCGAGGTCGAGCAGCATCAGGTCAGCATCCGGATGCTGGTCGAGCAGCCGCTCGGCGCCGGCCGCGTCGCCTGCGGTGAAGACGCTGGCATTGGGATCGATATCGAGCAGCAGGACGCGCAAGGCGTCCGTGATCAGCGAGTGATCGTCGACGAGCAGGATTTTCATCGGGGAGCCTCAACAGGGCGGCCGCGCACGGTGGACGGCGCCGGGGTCAGCAAAGCATCGTGCGCATTCTAGTCGCGCGCCGCGCGCGTGATGGCGTCGGCAGCTGGATCGGCAGCGATGGTGCTGCCGCGGATCAAGCCGCGCGCGGCCTGATCCGGGCAGAAGCCGCCTTGGCGTTGCGCCGCGCGGTGTCGATGTCGGCGGCGCGCGCCAGCGCCACGCCCATGCGCCGCTTGACGAACGACTCGGGCTTGCCGAACAGCCGCAGGTCGGTGCTGTCGATGGCCAGCGCCTCGGCCACGCCGTCGAACACCAGCGCCGTGGCCTCGACGCCACCGTAGATCACGCTGCTGGCGGCCGGGGTGCGCAGCGTGGTATCGACCGGCAGGCCGAGCAGGGCGCGCGCATGCAGCTCGAACTCGCTTTGCCACTGGCTGGTCAAGGTCACCAGCCCGGTGTCGTGCGGGCGCGGACTGACCTCAGAGAACCAGACCTGGTCGCCGCGGACAAACAGCTCAACGCCAAACACGCCCAGCCCGCCGAGGTCGTCGGTGACACGCTGCGCGAAATCGCGCGCGCGGGCCAGGGCCTGCGCGCTCATCGGGTGCGGTTGCCAGCTCTCTACGTAGTCGCCGCTGATCTGAACGTGGCCGATCGGCTCGCAGAACGATGTCGCGATCGAGCCGTCGGCCGCGCGGTGGCGCACCGTGAGCTGGGTGATCTCGTAGTCGAAGTCGATGAAGCCTTCGACGATCACGCGGCCCAGGCCCACGCGGGCGCCGGCCTGTGCGGCAGCCCAGGCGCGCGGCAGATCGTCGACGCGATCCACCTTGCTTTGGCCCTTGCCGGACGACGACATCACCGGCTTGACCACGCATGGCAGGCCGGTGTGGGCGATGGCGGCCTGCAGTTCGGCCAATGAGTCGGCGAAGCGGTAGGGCGAGGTCGGCAGGCCGAGCGTCTCGGCCGCCAGGCGCCGGATACCTTCGCGGTTCATCGTCAGGTGAGCCGCGCGCGCGGTCGGGATCACCTGGGCCAGGCCGTCGCGCTCGATGGCCAGCAGTTCCTCGGTGGCGATGGCCTCGATCTCCGGCACGATCAGATGCGGGCGCTCCTGCAGCACCAGCGCGCGCAAGGCGCTCGGATCGGCCATGTTCAGAACATGTGCGCGATGCGCCACTTGATGACCGGGCGCATTCGGATAGCGGTCGGCGGCGATCACCTCCACGCCGAGGCGCTGCAACGCGATGATCACTTCCTTGCCCAGCTCACCTGATCCGAGCAGCAGCACGCGCAGGGCGTGAGGCGAAAGCGGCGTGGCGAGCGGGCGGGCAGAAGAGGTCATCGGTGAGGCGAGCGGAGCGGCGCGCGAAGGAAGCGGACGGTCGAGGGGGGCGCGATACGGCACGCCGACGCGAACATGAACAAGACAGGCCAGGATCTTACTGAGCCGGCGGCTGAGCACACGACCTGCGGATCCGCTGCCCGTGCGGGATGCAGCCTGGGCACGCAAGGCTGCGCCGCGGCTCGTGCCGAAACTCCCGTGCGCCGATCCGTGCGCCTATCCGTCCACCCAGCTCAGGTAGCCCCACGCAGCCAGGCACAGCACGATCACGACCACGCTGACGCTGACGGTCGTGCCCAGGCCCGCAGCGACCCAGAGCAGCAGATCGCCCACGGTGCGCTGGCCACGCTCTGCGCTGAACAGCAGCGCGCCCTGCGCTGCCAGCAGCACGCTCCATTTGAACGCGTAGCCCGGCAGGTGGATGCGCTGGGCGCGGTTGTGCCGATACGCGGCCGCACGCTCCAGCAGGCTGCCGCGATTGGCGTCGCGGAACAGCCAGAAGGGCCACAGGTATAGGTACAGCAGATGAACGAAACTGGATGAGTCCCGGCGCATGGTGGTTTCGGTGCAAGAAGTCCGAGCGCGGTGCAGGTCCGTGATGCGCTGGCGCGGCACGGTCGCAACGCGCCTGCGACGATTCCTCGAGCGACGGATCAGTGTCGCATCGCCGTGCGGCCGCGTCAGCCGGATGTTCGTGCCAAAGGCCGCCCATCTTTGCGCGGCCCCGCGGGCCCCGGGGCGGGATGCCGCACTGCGTCGTCGCGCGAATCGCGCTAGCCTTACACGCTTTCCGTGCCACGCACCATGCCCGAGGATGCAATGAATGCTGTCAGGCCCGAGCCGGCCATGCCGGCGGCGGACCGTGCCGCTCCGGTCTCGGTGCGGCAGAAGCTCGCGGTGCCGATGACCCGCGCCGGCGGGGTCACGCCCGAGATGGTGACTTTCGACGGGCTCGACCGGCCCGATGACTTCGCCCTCGTGTTTGCCCAGCGCGTGCCCGGCACGCCGTGGGTGCGTGTGCACTCGGCCTGCGTCACCGGCGATCTGTTCGGGTCGCAACGCTGCGACTGCGGGCCCCAGCTCGATGCCGCGCTCGCCCATCTGGCGCAGCACGGCGGCGCGTTGCTGTACCTGCACCAGGAAGGCCGCGGCATCGGCCTGCGCGCCAAGATCGAGGCCTATGCGCTGCAGGACCAGGGCCTCGACACCTTCGCTGCCAACGAGTCGCTCGGCTTTCCGCCCGACGCGCGCGACTACGCCAGCGCTGCACAGATGCTGCTCGCGCTCGGCATCCATCGCGTGCAGTTGCTGACCGCCAACCCCGAGAAGGTGCTGCAACTGGAAAGCGGCGGGGTCACGGTCGAGCGCACGCTGGCGCTCGAGATCCCGCCGACGCAGTTCAACCGCGACTACCTGGCTGCTAAGCGCAAACGCTTCGAGCAGTTCAGCGCGTCGCTGTTGCGCGGTCGCTAGTCAGGCCGGCGGCGGCCGATGCCGTCGGCGCCGCTGGCGTGCTGCCGGCGCGGCGCGGACGGCCGATTTCATGACCGGCGTATGGGTGCAGCCGTGGCTCTGCGTTTTGCACGATGGCTCGGTTGCCGCAGCGCAACGCGCGTGAGATGTCATCGGATTGTCATGTAAACACACCGGGTCGAGTGAAACAATGTTGGCCCAACACCTGGCTAGAGCCCACGATGAACGCAATCAAGAAAGTGCGGCGGTATATGCAGGCGCATCCAAAAGCGGATGCGTCGCGCGTCTTGGCGCATCTGGCGGCCTGCCTCGCCGACGAGCGCGCGTTTCCCTTATCCGAGCTGTATGGCCTCGACATGGAGGCCTTCGACCTCGCCATCGAACTGATGCGCGATTGGCGGCTGGATCGCTACTACGCCGCGCGCCTGAAACTGCTGGACACCATCCTGGTCGACGTGCTGCCGGAGATCGCCGGCGACGTGGGTGCAGGCACCCCCGCCGCTGCCGAGCGCGCGAGCGTCGCCAAGGAGGCGTGACGCACCCGCTAGCGCGTCCGCGGCGGATGCGCACAGCGCGCATGAGGGTCGCACCCGCTTGCGCTTCGGCAAGGGCGTGCGACCTGTCATCGTACTGTCATCGTCAGGCGAGTGCGGGCGGGTAGATTGACTGGCACAGATGGTCGCTCTGACCGGCCATCGAAGTGCCGTCGATGCCGCGCGATCCCGCTGTTCCACCCCACGCAAACACGCACGTCCTTGCCTTGACCTCCGGGCCACTCGGCCCGCGCTTCCGGGTGCGCGGCCTGCGCGGCTGCCCGGGTCTGGCCGAGTGGCTGGCCGCGAGTACGACGCTGCCGCGCGGTGCGCGCCTACTTGCCAGCAGCGAGACCGGCATCGTGCGCGTGGATCTGCGCGATGCGCATGCAGCCCGCCGCGAGGCCAAGCAAGCGCTGGTCGGTTCCCTGGCGGCGGCGCTCGAGTCGGCGCGGCATTCCTTCGATGCGGTCAGGGTGCCGCGTGCGTCGGCGATGCGTCGTACTCGACCGGTCGTGTCGGCGCCGCGTGAGCCCGACGAATCGCGGTCGCGAACCGGGCCAGCGCTCGAAGCGGCGCGTCCGACTGCGGTGCTGCCGGCCTCGGCGGCGCCGTCCGTGGCATCTGGCACACCGGCCCGTGGCGTGGCGTCCGATCATCACGCCGTTTCGCTGCGCAACCTGCTCAGCCGTCTCGCAAGCTCGGCGCAGGGTTTGAGTGCCGATGAGGCGCAGGCGCGGCTGCAGCGCGATGGGCCGAACGAGATCCGCGACATCACGGCGCGCTCAGACCTCGAGATCCTCGCTGCCCAGTTCAAGTCGGTGCCGGTGGCGCTGCTGGCCGGCTCCGGTGGCGTGGCACTGGTGGCGCGCGACTTCGGCGATGCCGCCGCGATCGGCGCCGTGCTGGCGGCCAACGGCGGCATTGGCTACGTGACCGAGCGGCGCGCCGAACAGACCGTGTCCGCCCTGCGCAAGCTGGCGCCGCGCGCCGCTACCGTCCTGCGCGACTGTGTCGAAACCACGGTGCCGGCACGCGAGGTCGTGGTGGGCGACATCCTCGTGCTCAAGCCGGGCGAGCCGGTGGCGGCCGATGCACGCGTCATCGAGTCGCACCGGCTGTCGGCCAACGAGGCGCCGTTGACGGGCGAGAGCCTGCCGGTGCGCAAGGAGCCGGGCGAAAGGGTCGCGCGCGATGCGTCACTGGGCGAGCGCAGCAACATGCTGCACATGGGCACTGTCATCTCCGGCGGCACCGGCCGCGCGCTGGTGGTGGCGATTGGCGAGCACACGGTGCTCGGCAGCATCCGCGCGCTGGCGCAGACCAGCGAGGCGCCGCGCACGCGCATGCAGAGCGAACTCGACGGGCTGGGCAAGCGGCTGGCGGTCGGCGCTGCGGCGCTGTGCGGTGGCCTGTTCATGGTCGGGTTGCTACGCGGCCGTCCGCTGCTGCCGTTGGTGCGCACCGCGGTCTCGCTCGGCGTGGCCGCCATTCCCGAAGGCCTGCCGACGGTAGCCACGAGCTTACTGGCGGCTGGCATCCGCACGTTGCAGAAGCGCAATGTCTACGCGCGCCGGCTCGATGCCATCGAGAACCTGGGCGCGGTCGACGTGGTCGGTTTCGACAAGACCGGCACCCTGACACAGAACCGGATGTCGGTGGCGGAAGTGCTGGTGGGCGGGCGCCACGTCAGCATTGCTGAGCCCGACTCCGGTGACTTGCGTCTGCCGGCCGACTGGCTGCTGGTGTGCGCACTATGCAACGACCTGACACCGGCCGAGAACGCCAATGCGGCCTCGCCGTGGCAGGGCTCGTCCACCGAGATCGCGCTGCTCGATTTCGCTGCGCGCCATGGCGCGCGCGTCGAGGCGCTGCGAGCCAAGCACCGGCGCTTGGCGGTCAAGCAGCGTTCCGAGCACCACCCGTACATGGTCACGCTGCATGCAGACGACCGCGCGCACGCCCTGGTTGCAGTCAAGGGCCGGCCGGCCGAGGTGCTGGCCCGCTGCACGGCCTGGTTCGACGGCCGGCGCACGGTGGCGCTCAGCGCGGCCCAGCGCCGCCGGCTGCTGGCCGCCAACGACGCGATGGCCACGCGCGGGCAGCGCGTGCTGGCGCTGGCGATCACACGCCAGCGAGGTCGCACGCTGGGCACGACCGAAGGCCTGACCTGGCTCGGCCTGATCGGCCTGTCGGACCCGATCCGCCCCGGTATCGGCGAGTCGATCGCGCGCTTCCGTGCAGCCGGCATCCGGCCGCTGATGCTGACCGGCGACCAGATCGGCACCGCCACCGCGGTCGCCGAGCAGATCGGCCTGGACGGCGAGCGGCAGATCGCGGATGCCGGCGCGCTGCCGGAGGACGCCAGCCAGCTGAGCGAGGTGGTCGAGCATGCCGGCGGCTTCGCCCGCAGCAGTCCGGCGATGAAGCTCGCGATCATCCGCGCGCTGCAGGCGCGCGGGCACGTGGTGGCGATGACCGGCGACGGCATCAACGATGGCCCGGCACTGAAGACGGCCGACGTCGGCGTCGCGATGGGCGCCAGTGGCACCGACTTCGCGCAAGCCATGAGCGACCTCGTGCTGCAGGACGACCACCCGGACGGCCTGCTGGCGGCCATCGCCGAGGGGCGCACGTCCTACCTGAACGTGAAGAAAGCGGTGCGCTACCTGGTCGCAACCAACGTCAGCGAACTGGCCCTGATGGGCAGCGCGATGATCGCCGGGCTGCCGGACCCGCTCGATCCGCTGGCGCTGCTGTGGACCAACCTGATCACCGATGTGTCGCCGGCGATCGCGCTTGGCCTCGAGCCGCCCGAGCCCGACATCCTGCAGCGGCCGCCGTTCCCGCGCAGCGCGGCGCTGCTCGATGCGCGCGACTGGCGCACGGTCGCAGCCGACGGCGGCATGATCACCGCCGCCGCGCTGGCCTCCTTCCTCTACGGCATCGGCCGCTACGGGCCGACGCCGCGCGCCAAAACGATCGCCTTCATGACGCTCACCAGCGCGCAGCTGCTGTACGCGCTGAGCGCGCGCTCGGAAACGCCGCTGGTCGTGTTCGGCAAGGGGCGGCTGCGGCGCAACCCCTGGCTGTCGCGCACCGTCGTGCTGTCGCTTGGCGCACAGGCCGCCACCGTGCTGTTTCCGCCGCTGCGCGCGCTGCTGCGAACGACGCCGATCGGCCTGGTCGATGCCGCGGTGATTGCGGCCTGCGCGGCGGCGCCGACGCTCGGGCGCGAGGCGATCAAGCGGCTGCGCCGCGCACCGGCTGGCACGACGCGCCGCGCGATGCAGGCGCCGCCTAGGCGCCGCTGACGAGGCCATCGCAATGCCTAGCCCGCGCATTGATCCGGCCCAACCGGTGGTCGTGCATGAAACCGCCACCCGGCTGCGGCTGCACTTTGCGCGCGGCGAGCAGGCGCTGGCGGCGCGCGTAGCGGTCGACATGCTGGCCGGCGTCGGTGCGACCCGTGCGTCGCGTTCCGCGCGTTCCCTTGTGGTCACCTACGACGGCCGGCAGCGCACGCGCGCTGCGGTGCTGGCGCTGGTGCGGGGGCTGCCCGCGCGGGCCGACCTCGCTGCGTTGCCGGCGCGTCGCGATGAGTCGCTGCCGATCGAACTACCGCTGCTGGCGGCCGCGTTGACGCCTTTACTGCCGCCTGCGGCGCGGCCGGCGGCGGCGCTCGGGCTGGTGGCCGGCAAGGCGTGGCGCGCCTGGCGGCGCGGCGACAACGTCACCGCGGCGGCGCTCGACTCGGTCGCGCTCGTTTCGACCGCATTGACCGGGCACCCGCTGACGGCCACGACGTCGCTGCTGATGGGCAGCCTGGCTGAGCGCCGGCGCAATGCACTGCTGCAGCAGACCGATCGCCTGCTGGCGGAGCTGGCGAGCGCGCCCGCGGCGACGGTGACGGTGGAACGCGATGGCCAGTCGCGCACAGTCGCGCTCGATGACGTCGAGGCCGGCGACTGCATCTGGCTGCCGCAGGGGCAGACGGTGCCGGCCGATGGCATCGTGGTTGAAGGCGGTGGCGAGGTCATCGCCTTGCCGCACGATCACGCTGCGCTGGAAGCGGCAGGGCCCGGCGCCCGGCTTGCGGCCGGAACCCACATCCTGAGCGGCACGTTGCGTTTGCGCGTTGAGCGGCACGCGACGGAATCGCGTGTGGCGCGCCTGCGCGGCCACGTGCGCCACCTGCTGCGCACACGCGATGCGCCGGGTGCGCTGACACCGGACCTGGAGCGGCTAGTGGCGGTACCGCTGACCGCCGCCGGCTTGGTGCTGGCGCTGACCGGCGACACGGCGCGCACGGCGGCGATGCTGCAGGCGGATCCGCAGATCGGCATCTCGCTCGCGCAGCCGGTGGCGCGCGAGGCGGCTGTGTACGCCACCGCACGCAGCGGCCTGCTGCTCGGCGGACTGGAGCCGCTCGACCGGCTCGCCAGCGCCACCGCGATCGCATTTGAAGACGTGGGCGTGCTCGCCGCCCCGTACTGGCAGATCGAGCGCGTGCAGCCGCTGCGCGCCGACCTGAGTGCGGCAGAGGTGCTGGCCTGGCTCGCACGCCTCGCCGGCCATGGCGATACGAGCCTGATCGCAGCGGGCTTTCCAGACAGCATCGTCGTCCGCTGGCGCGAGCACGGCGCGCTGTTGCGCGATGGCAGCATGCTGCTGCATGTGGCCGGCGCACGCCAGATCGAGCAGACTTGGTCGCTGCGGATGCCTGAGCCCGACCGGCGCAGCCTGGTACGGCGGCTCGGCGTGGTTGCGGCGGGTGAGTTGATTGCCATCGTGCATCTGAGTTGCGCGCTGCGCCCGGGCGTGGCCGAGCACCTCGCCCAGTTGCGGGCGCTCGGCGTGCGCCGGATCGCGATCTTCACCGAGGACCCGACGGCGCAACCGGCGCTCGCGCTGACCGCGCTCGGAGCCGACGCGATCGTCAGCCGCGACCGCGCGGCGCAGGAACGCTGGCTCGCGCAGGCCGTCGAGCGCGGCGAGCGCGTCGCACTCGTGCACACCGGGCTGCGCGACCTGCTGCCGGCGGGCGGGTTGAGCCTGTGCCCGGTCGATGCGGAGGCGGGCGCGCACGGCGTGTTGCTGGGCGATCCGCTGGATTCGCTCGTGGCCGCGCGCGCCACGGCGCATCTGATTCGGACGTGGCTGCGACGGCAGACAGCAGGCGCGGTCAC
Source organism: Burkholderiaceae bacterium (assembly GCA_034522655.1). GTDB lineage: Bacteria > Pseudomonadota > Gammaproteobacteria > Burkholderiales > Burkholderiaceae_F > JALHMQ01. Next base: position 6,725 of record JAXHLD010000035.1, on the reverse strand, counting down.
GCTGAATGCGGCGCTGATGGTGGCGGCGGCGATGCGCTGGCTGCCGCCGATCGCCACCGCCATGGTCAAGCACGGCACCAGCGTCGCGCTGCTGCAGCAGGCGAGCCGGCTGGCCCGGTTGCGCGGCGCGGCGCCCGCGGCCCCCGCGCGCCACGCCCCCGCGGCGTCGAACGCGACAACGGACTGAACGCCGCAGCCACACCCGGCACTCTGACACGCGACTCACAAAGGAGCACTGATGAAAGCGGAAGACCTGGTCAAGCCTGGCGCCGTGGTGGTCGGCATCGCAGCCGCGGCTGCGCTCGGATTTGCGGCGGGCTATCTGGTGGCGAAGGACCCGGCCCTGCTGCGGCGCCTGATGCGCTCGCTGGCGGGCGGCGTCGAGCGGCTGACAGGCGCCGTCGCCGAGTCGCGTGAGGAACTGGCTGACCTGTGGGCAGCCAGCCGCGCCGGCGCGCGGGATGCGATCGAAGACGAGACGTTTGCCGCGGCAACCGCCAGTGCCGCGATGGCAGCCGCCAGTGCCGTCGGCAAAGCGGCTACGCCGGCACCGGCAGAGGTTGCCCCGCCGGCGGCCAGGCGGACCCGGCGGGCTGCGACAAAATCGCCGAAAGCGCGCGCGGCCACTGCGCCGCGCCCGGCCGCGCGCAAGCGCGCCGCGACGGCGCCGACCCCGCCGCAGGGCTGAGCCGCTGGTTCCGGGGAAAGGCGGCGCCGGTCGGTGCTGTCATATCGCTGACGCATGACCTGATCAGCCTTCGCGCTCCACCCAAGGAGCGTGATGATGAAAGCATCGAGTGAGCGGATTGAGTCGAATGAAACCCCGTCGACCGAGCCGCGTCGAAATTTCCTGCGTTTGATCGCTGCCGGCGGCGCGGCCACCTGGGGCAGTCTGTCGCTGTCCGGCTGTTTCTTCGGCGCCTCCGACTTCCAGCATGGCGTGGCCAGCGGCGATCCGCTCGCCGATCGCGTGATCCTGTGGACCCGCGTCACGCTGTCGGCCGAAGCCCTGGCCAATGTCGCCGCGGCCGAGGTCGAGGCGCGCAAGATTCCGCGCCTGGCCGGTGAACTGGAGAACCTGAAGCGCATTCCGTTGCGCTGGGAGGTGGCACTCGATCCGCAGTTCAAGCGCAAGGTGCGCGTCGGCGTGACCTTCGCCCTGCCCGAGCGTGACTACACGGCAAAGGTCGACGTCGACGGCCTGCGTGCCGGCACCGCCTACTACTACCGCTTCATCGGGCGCGACATGAACTCGCCGGTGGGCTGCACGCGCACGCTGCCGCCGCTGCTGGCGGGCGCCGCGAGGGCGGTCAAGCTGGCGGTGTTCTCCTGTTCGAACTATCCGGCCGGCTTCTTTAACGCCTATGCCGAGGCCGCGAAGATCGAAGACCTTGACGCTGCCGTGCATCTGGGCGACTACATCTACGAGTACGACCGGCGCGGCTATGCCTCCGAGCGTGCGACGGAACTGGATCGCCTGTCCGAGCCCGATGCCGAACTGGTCACACTCGCGCACTACCGCACGCGGCATGCGCAGTACCGCACCGACCCGGACCTGCAGGCGCTGACCGCCAAGGTGCCGCTGATCGCGGTGTGGGACGACCACGAGATCGCCAACGACGCCTGGCGCAATGGGGCCGAGAACCATCAGCCCGCCACCGAGGGCGAGTGGACCGCACGCCGCGCGGCGGCGATCAAGGCCTACTACGAGTGGATGCCGATCCGCGAGACGCGGCCGGGCCAGCCGGACATCACGTTTCGCAGCTTCGATTTCGGCACGCTGCTGTCGCTGCACATGCTCGACACTCGCATCATCGGTCGGGATCAGCAGCTGTCGTATGCGAACTTCACGACCGCGGCCGGCTTCGACGGCGCGGCAATTGGCGCGGCGCTGGCCAACCCGGCGCGCCAGCTGCTCGGGGCCGAGCAGACCGCCTGGTTGCAGAACCAGATGGCGCGTTCGAGCGCGACCTGGCAAGTGCTCGGGCAGCAGGTGCTGATGGGGCGGATGAACGTGCCGGCGCCGATCCTGTTCCAGCAGATCAGCGTCAGCGGCTATGCGGCGCTGGCGCAGAAGGCGCAGACCGCGCCGCAGACGTTGACGCCGGCCGAGCTGGCGATCCTGGGAGCACCGTCGATCCCGTACAACCTCGACGCCTGGGACGGCTACGCGGTGCAGCGCGAGACGGTGCTGGGCACGGCGCGCCAGCTCAACAAGAACCTGGTCGTGCTGGCCGGCGATACGCACAACGCCTGGGCCAACGACCTCGCCGACCTGCAGGGCAATGCGGTGGGCGTGGAGTTCGCCACGGCGTCGGTGTCCTCGCCCGGCTTCGAAGGGATCTTCCCGAACGAGAACCCGGTGGCATTCGCGCGCGGGCTCGAGGCGCTGATCGGGCCGCTGGTGTATGCCGATACCAGTCAGCGCGGCTTCCTGGTGCTGACCGCCAGCGATGCGGAGTGCCGCGCCGAGTGGCGTTACGTCAGCACCGTGTTCAGCCGCAGCTACACGGCGTCGGTCGGCCGCACGCTGCGCACGTTGCCGGGGGCAGGGCAGCGGCGGGTAATCGAGGTCTGAGGCCGGACGCTGTGACGCGCGTCAGCCGCCGGCTGGCGCGCCGCGGCGCCGATGCGAGAATCGGCGCGTTCCGCCGGCGCCGCGTTCGCGTTGCCGGCGGCCGCGCTCCTCATCGCCTCGGCTGCCGATGCCTCGCTCTCCGATCCTTCGCCTGCGTCCCCTCGGCATGCCGTGGGAGACCCTCGATCCGTTCCTGTTCTGCGTGCATCACGACGATGCCTACCCGCGCGGCAACGCGCAGCTCGGTGCGGCGGCGTCGCTCGCCGGGCGCGCCATCGGCCAGGACTTCAGCCGCAAAGACGGCTGGAGCATGTACCACGGCGCGGCGGTGCCGGGCTTTCCGGCGCATCCGCATCGCGGTTTCGAGACCGTAACGGTGGTGCGCCAGGGGCTGGTCGATCATGCCGACTCGCTCGGTGCGGCGGCGCGCTACGGCGACGGCGATGTGCAGTGGCTGACTGCCGGGCGCGGCATCGTGCACGCCGAGATGTTCCCGCTGCTGTCCGCCGAGCGGCCCAATCCGCTCGAGCTGTTCCAGATCTGGCTCAACCTGCCTGCGGCCTCGAAGATGGTGCCGCCGCACTTCACCATGTTCTGGGGCGGCGATGTCCCGCGCGCCACGCTGCGCGACAGCGACGGCCGAGTCACCGAAATCGTGGTGGTGGCCGGCGAGTTGCGCGGGCCCGGTAGCGGCACCTTGCTGGCCGGCGCGCCGCTGGCACCGCCGCCGGATTCCTGGGCGGCGCGAGCGGATGCGGATGTCGCCATCTGGACCGTGCGCATGGAGGCCGGCGCGCGCTGGACCCTGCCGGCGGCCCGCGTGACGGGCACGCGTCGCATGCTGTATTTCTTTAACGGCGAGTCGGTCGCCATCGAGGGCGAACGGGTCGACGGGCGGGTCGCGATCGAAGTCGCGGCCGCGCGGGACCTCGAAGTCACCAGCGGCAAGGCGGCCAGCGAGCTGCTGCTGTTGCAGGGGCGACCGATCGGCGAGCCCGTGGTCCAGCACGGCCCGTTCGTGATGAACACGCAGGCGGAGATCGTGCAGACCTTCGCCGACTATCGACAGACGCAGTTCGGCGGCTGGCCCTGGCCAAGCGAGGCACCGGTGCATGGCACCACGCCGCAGCGCTTTGCACGTCGCCCCGACGGACACGAGGACCGACCCGCCGGCCCGTCGAAGCACGCCGCGATCAGCGCCTGAACTGCGCCGCGCCGGCGACTGCGAGAGCCGCCAGCGGCACCACCGCCTGCGCCGATTCCATGGTGGCCAGGGTGGCTGCGCTCAGCGCGCACCAGAGAATCGGAATCGACCACAGTAGCCGCAGCCCCCAGCGCGCAGCGGCCGTGGTCGGCGTGAGCGTCAGCAGCGCGCCGAGCGTGGCGATGGCGGTCGGATCCGGCGCGAGCCCGAAGACCTCGGCCTGCGCCCAGGGTGCGCCGCGCGCCAGCGGTAGCAGCGGATGCAGCAGCAGCGCCCACAGCAGCAGCGCCAGGCCGGCGCGCTGCCGATGCGGGGGCGCAGCGGCACGTAGGTTGCCCAGCACGGCTGCCATCAGCAGCGCGCCCGACTGGATCGCGAACGCCAGCGCATAGCCGTGCGCCGCCCAGTTGATCGGGGCGAAGCGGGTGTGCAGAAACGCCCAGGTCGCCAGCAGCCAGCACGTGGCCAGCGCCGCCAGGGCGAGGCGCAGGCCGATGGATTCGCCCGGCGGCCTCGCGCGCACGCGCCAGGCAACGAACACGAGCCCGCCACCGACCAGCAGCAGATGCAGTGGCCACCAGGCGGCGTTGAGCGACTCGAACAACCGCCAGTAGAGGCGCGGCGCGAACATCAGAAAGTCGGCCGGCCGGTAGGTCCACCACTCGCTCATCGCCCATTCCTGGTCGGGGCGGTTCCGCTTGAATCGCCCTCCGCAATGCCGGTCACAGCGCGGCGACCTCGCGCGCCATGCGCAGGCGCAGCGCGGCATCCGGCATGCGTCCGCGTGCGGCGGCCATGTTCTGGCGCAGGTGCGCGACCCGGCTGGTGGCCGGAATGGCGCAGGTCACTGCCGGATGGGTCACGACGAACTTCAGCGCGATCTGCGCCCACGCGACGCAGTCGATCTCGGCCGCCCACGCCGGCAGCGGATGGCGCGCCAGCTGGCGCAGCAGCGCGCCTTCGCGGAAGGGTCGGTTGACGATGACGGCGATGCCGCGCTCCTGTGCCAACGGCAGGATGCGCTGCTCGACCTCGCGATCGAGCAGGTTGTAGCTGATCTGAACGAAGTCGATCGGCTCGCGCCGCATCACCTGCTCGATCTCGGCGTGACGCCGGCCCTCGGAGGTGGTGATACCGACGTAGCGCAGGCGCCCGGTGGCCTTCATCTCGAACAGGCGCGGCAGGTGCTGCTGCCACGCCAGGAGATTGTGGACCTGCATCAGGTCGAAGCGCGCGACGCCCCAGTGCTGGCGCGACGCGTCGATCTGCGCCGGGCCGCGCGCGCCATCGCCAATCCAGACCTTTTCGGCAGAAAACAGGCTGGCCGGTCGACCGATCTGCGCCAGCGCGTAGCCGATGGTCGGCTGCGACGAGCCGTACATGGGCGAGGAGTCGATCAGGCGTCCGCCCTCGGCGAAGAAGGCGCGCACCACGTCCACGCAGGCGGCGCGCGCGGCCAGGTCGGCGCCGACATTGAAAGTGATCCAGCTGCCCAGGCCCACGACGGGCAACATTTCACCGCTGGACGGAATCGGGCGGGTCAACGCCGGCCCGCTGGCAGCGGCCGGTGTGCTGCGCAGGCTGGGGGCGAGCGCAAGCGCCGCGGTGGCGAACATCGCGCGGCGGCGCGCTTCGAGGTGGACGGTGTCGAGGGCAGCGGGTCGCTTCATGGCCGGAGCGGGTGAGCGCGTATCGCGCAGCCGGAAGTTTGCACGCGAGCCGGCGCGGCGTGCGCCGCCGCACCGGCAGGGCAGGTTTGCTCGGCACGAGCGGTCCACGCGGCCACCGGTCCGACCTGGCCCTTGCCCCTTGAGCTGGCGCGCGTCCAGCGGCCAGCGCGCAAGCGCTTCAGCGTGCCGTCAGGTGCGACTTCAAAGCAGCGGCCGCAGTGGCAGCACCTGCAGCACGCGCACTTGGGCGCGCTTGAGCTGGTCCGCGTACTGGTCCGGGTCGTCGCGCGCCGCGTCCCAGCTGCTGCCGGTGGCCATGTCGGCTTCGATCAGCGCCTCGACGGCGCGCGCCACCGACGCATCACGGATCACTGCGCCGACCTCGGTGTTGAGGTTCTCCGAGCGCGGGTCGAGGTTAAACGTGCCGATCACCACCACCTCGGAGTCGATGACGAGGGTCTTGGCGTGCAACGAGAAGATCGGCGCCGGACCCTGCAGGGCCGGGATGCGTTGCTCCATCTGGCGCCGCTGCACCTGCGCGTCGGGCCGGTACTCGAAGATGCGCAACCCCAGCGCCAGCATCTGCGCGCGCTGGTTGCGGTAGCCGCTGAACGCGGGCAGGTTGTCGGTGGCGGCCAGCGAGTTGGTGTTGATGCGCACCTCGACGCCGCGTTCGCGGAGGCTGCTGAACAGCGCCAGCGCTGGGTCGGAGAACACGAGGTAGGGCGACTGGATCACCACGCGGCGCTTTGCACCCGCCATCAGGCGGGCCAGCGCCGCGCTCGATTCGCCACCACCGCCGAGCCCCGCGGTGGCCGTGTTCTTGCCGGGCGGGTCGCTGATGAACTCGACCTCGCACCAGACCATCTCGCGCGCCACGCGCGGAAACGACGTCGGCGTGGCGTCGATCGCCACCCGCACCTCGGGCGCGAAGTTCTCGGGCGACTTCGCGTAGGCGTGCAGGTCGCGGTAGATCTGCTGGATCTCGGCATCGCTGACCTGGACGCTCTTCTTCATCAAGCCCAGGCCGTCGTACAGGGCTTCGACCGGCACCGACAGCGGGTGAGCCCAGAAGCGGTCGAAGTTCGCCTGCACGGCGGCGACAGCGGTGCCAAGCAGCAGCACGTCGCGATCGCGGAAGTTGTAGCGGTGGTTGTAGTCGAAATACTCCGCAGCCATGTTGCGGCCGCCGGTGATGGCGACCTTGCCGTCGACCACCAGCGTCTTGTCGTGCATGCGCTGGTTGACGCCGCGGAAGTTGGTGACGACATTC
>JAXHLD010000034.1:0-19068 GCA_034522655.1 Burkholderiaceae bacterium | reverse complement strand
CCTTGGTAAGATTCCATCTTGCTCTTTCAGTCCCGGCCTCAGATGACTTGGCCGGACGGTTACGGAGGATCTGCCGGCAGCTTGATTGGCCGGAAGTGGCCGAACAGCGCGGCACGCGGGGTGCCCGCAAGCCGCCACTCAATCTTCGCGCCAGGCGCCCGAGCCGCGGCAGGCCTGCGTGGCCAATCTGCCAACAGCCGTTCCCGGCCGAACTGGGCTGAGAAGTCACAACTGCTGAGGCAAGCAAACAGCGCCCGGCTCAGCATCCTCGGCCACTCGTTACGGGAACCGGCGGTCCTGATGGCGCCGGCGGATGCGGCGAGCAATTGCGCGGCCCGCACCAATGCGCGGGGCTGCCACTGCGCGCAGCGCGCAGTAGGCTGCACTGGCAGTTGCAGCCCGGAGGGCAACGCCATGGCCGACACGGTTCGCAAGGTGCACTACTACTCGACCTCGGTGCCCGACCGACCGGGCGAGGCATTCCGCGTGCTTCAGACCTTCGTCTGCGCCGGCATCGACCTGCTGGCCTGCTCGGGAACCACGCGCGGGCGGCGCGCGCACATCGACGTGGTGCCGGGCGATGCGCGCCGCTTCAGCGCAGCGGTGCGCAAGGCCGGCCTGACCTTCAGCCAGAAGAAGGCGGGCTTCCTGATCCAGGGCGCCGACCGCACCGGCGCCCTGGCCGCGCACTTGCAGCGGCTGGCTGAGCGCGGCATCAATGTCAGCGCGGTCGACGGTCTGGCGGCCGGAGAGGGCCGCTGGGGCGCGATCGTCTGGGTCGACGATGCCGACGTCGCCCGCGCTGGCCGCGTGCTGCGCGCGACGTTGCGCTGACGGCTTCGGCTCGATTCGGTCGAGCGAATGCCCGCCACGCCGGACCGGCTCAGTGGCCCTGCGAATCGGGCGACACCGTGGCGCGATCGAGCGGATCGACCGACAGGTCGCCGCGCGTGCGCATGAGCGCCACGCGGCGCAGCGCCATCTCGACGTCGCCGAGTTCCAGTTCGATCGCCAGCAACCGCTTCACGCAATGCGAGATCTGGTACTCGTCGGTCATGCCGATGCCGCCGTGCAGCTGGATCGCTTCCTGCCCGATGCGGCGGAACGCGCGGTGCGCCATGACCTGCGCCGCATCGAGCGCGCGCGTGCCTTCGACGGTGCCCACCTTCAGCGCGGCCGCCAGCAGCAGCGAGTAGGCCTGCTCGTGCAGCATCAGGCAGTCGACCATCCGGTGCGCCAGCGCCTGGAAGCGGCCGATCGGCTGGCCGAACTGCTTGCGCGTGCCCAGGTAGTCGGCGGTGATGTCGAGAATCGCCTTGGCCAGGCCGACGCCCTCGGCAATGCGGCCGATGCGCGCGGCGTGGTCGCCGGCGCGCCACGCGGCGCGCGCGGCGTCGCCCTCGGCCAGCGTGTAGACAGCCGAGGTCGCGCAGCGCACGCGCCCGGCCGGCGTGCCGTCGAACTGGCGCCAGCACACCTTGCGCCCACCGGCGGTCAGGCCGAGCAGCAGCTGGTCGTCCATCAGCGTCAGCACGCCGTCGGCGTAGCAGGCGTGATGCGCCTCGACGATCAGTGTTTCGTCGCGCCAGCTGGCGCGCCGCGCCGGCACCATGATCTTGTGGCCGGTGGCGATCGAGTGCAGCGCCGTGTCGCGCGTGGCGTCGGGCGTGCACAGCTCGAGGATGCGGGTGGCCGCCATCGCGCAGTCGACGTAGGGCTCAAGCAGCCAGCCGCGCCCGAGCGCCTGCGCCACCAGCACGGCGTCGATCAGCGGCCGGTCGCTGCCGCCCATGTCCTCGGAGACCTGGATGCCGGTGAGGCCGAGTTCGGCCAGATCGGCCCACAACGCCGGCCACGCCTGCGGCAACTGCCGCGCCTGCTCGCGCCGCGCATCGAACGTGCAGCGCGCCTTGACCAGCTTCTCGCAGCTGGCCACCAGCATCGATTGTTCGTCGGTCAGGTTGAAGTTCATCGACTCACTTTCGGCCCACTCAGTTCGCTTGCCACAAGTGGCTCGGGGAGCACGAGGGGGCCAGGGCTCCGCGCTGGCCCGTCGGGCCTTGTTCGACTCCTCGGCTGCGCCGGTGCCCCTGGGCCCCCTCGTTCGTCCACCCGGCGGCCGCAACCCGCGCGGCAGCCGGCGCGCACGCGCGACGGCTAGAGGCCGAGCACATGCTTGGCCAGGATGCCGCGCTGGATCTCGTTCGATCCGCCGTAGATCGACACCTTGCGCAGGTTCAGGTACGACGCCGCCTCCGGCGCATGCAGCCAGCGCCCCGGCGGCGCGGTGTCGAGTTCGCAGCGCAGCGCGTTCGCCCCCTGCGTCTCGAGGATCAGTTCGCTGATCTTCTGCAGGATCTCCGAGCCCTTGATCTTGAGCATCGACGACAGAGGCCCCGGGCCGCCACCGGCATCGAACGCCTGCGTCAGCACGCGCATCTGCATCACCTCGAGCGCCATCAGCTCGACCTCGACCTCGGCCAGCCGGGTGGTGAACAGCGAGTCGTCCGCGAGCGGGCGGCCGTGGCGGCGTCGCTCGCGCACCAGGCGCCAGGCACGCGCCAGCTCGCGCTTGCTGATGCCGACGTTGGCGATGTTGGTGCGCTCGTGCTCGAGCAGGAACTTGGCGATCGTCCAGCCCTGGTTCTCATCGCCCACGCGCTGCGCAACCGGCACTTCGACGTCATCCAGGAACACGTCGTTGACCTCGGCCTCGCCGTCCAGCAGCACGATCGGCCGCACGGTGACGCCGGGCGACTTCATGTCGATCAGCACGAAGGTGATGCCCTCCTGCTTGCGCGCCTGCGGATCGGTGCGCACCAGCGCAAACATCCAGTCGGCATGCTGCGCCAGCGTGGTCCAGGTCTTCTGGCCGTTGACGATGTAGCGGTCACCCTTCAGATAAGCGCGCGTGGCCACGCTCGCCAGGTCGCTGCCGGCGCCGGGCTCCGAGTAGCCTTGGCACCACCAGTCCTGCGCGCTCGGGATGCGCGGCAGGAAGCGGCGCTTCTGGGCCTCGTCGCCGAACTTCATCAGCACCGGCCCGACCATGCGCAGGCCGAACGGCAGCTGGCGCGGCGCGCCGGCCAGCGCGCACTCCTCCTCGAAGATGTGCTGGCGGATCGGGTCCCAGCCGGGGCCGCCCCACTCCAGCGGCCAGCTCGGCGCGCCCCAGCCCTTGGCGTGCAGGATCTTCTGCCAGCCCTCGATCTGCCCGCGCGTCACGTGCTCGCCCTGCTCGACGCGCTCGCGCAGGTCGGGCGGCAGCGCCTCGCGCAGCCAGGCGCGCACCTCGGCGCGGAACTCGTTTTCCTCGTGCGTGTAGTTCAGGTCCACGGCGCCCGCCTCGATCGCCCTCGTCGTCAGCCGTAACAGTACCGGCTTGCGCCACAAACGGGCCGGCGCGGGACTCACACAATCACACCAGGTCGCGTGTCGCCCATCGGTAGACTCGCCTGCCCATGACGATCGGTTTCATCGACATCGAAGGCGACCGGCTGGAGTACCTGCGCATCGCGCCGGATCGGCCCGGCCGCACGCTGGTGTTCCTGCACGAGGGGCTGGGCTCGGTGGCGGCCTGGCGCGACTTCCCGCGCACGTTGTGCGACCGCCTCGCGGCGCCGGGATTCGTTTATTCGCGGCGCGGCTACGGCCTGTCCTCACCCGAACCGCAGCCGCGCGGCACCGATTACCTGCACCGCGAGGCACACGAGGTGCTGCCGGCGCTGCTGGCGGCGCTCGGCATCGCCGTGCCGCTGCTGGTCGGCCACAGCGACGGCGGCTCGATCGCGCTGCTGCACGCGGCGCGGGCGACCGACGATCCGGGCACGCTGCCTGCGGCGATCGCGATCATGGCGCCGCACGTGTTGCTGGAGGACGTGTCGCTGCAGGGCATCCGCGCGGCGCGCATCGCCTGGCACGTGGGCGGGCCGCAGGGCAAGCTGCAGACGAGTCTGGCCGCCGTGCACGCCGATGCCGCCAGCGCTTTCTTCGGCTGGAACGACATCTGGCTCGAGCCGACATTCGCGCACTGGAACATCGAACGCGAGATCGAAGCGGTGACCTGCCCGGTGCTGGCGATCCAGGGCGAACAGGACCAGTACGGCACGATGGACCAGCTCGACCGCATCGCGCGCGCCGTCAGCGGGCCGTGCCGGCTGCTGAAGCTGGACCGCTGCGGGCATGCACCGCATCGCGACCAGCCCGAAGCGGTGATCGACGCGATCGCGCAGTTGTACGGAGAACTGGCGTGAACATCGCCGCCGATGCGATCGGCTACGTCGCCGCCACCCTGACCACCATCGCCTTCGTGCCGCAGGCGTGGAAGACCTGGAAGACGAAGTCCGCGGCCGGTGTCTCGCTGCGGATGTACGCGATCTTCACGCTTGGCGTGGCGCTGTGGCTCGCCTACGGGCTGATGATCGGCGCCTGGCCGGTGATCGTCGCCAACGTGGTCACGCTGGTGCTGGCGTTGTTCATCCTGGCGATGCGGCTGAAGTTCGGCGACGGCGGGGCGCGCTGAACCCGTAGGGATGATGAAAAACGGCGCCCGCGGGCGCCGTTTTCGTCAGGCCAGCGTGTCGATCAAGGCGACGGAAGCAGCGTCGCGACGCGCGTCGCTACGATTGCGCCCATCGCGCGGGTCGGATGAACGCTATCCCAGAACATGTAGGTGTCGGGCGTAGCGCAGACGGTCGTGGTCACGCACGGGGCAGTCGTGTTCGTCAGGCCAAAACCGGCGGGATTGCCCTGCACTTCGTTGAACAGCGCAAAGGCGTCGAGCGTGTAGACCTTCAGGCCCGGTGAATTGGCGACGAGCAAGGTCACCTGCCCGGCAAGCGCCTGGTTGAAGCCGGCAGCCAGCTGCGTGCCAGCCCCGGCGGCCGCCGGTCCGAGCGCTTGCACGCCAGGCGTCCCACCCAGGTTCGGCGAGGTGATCAGCAACATGTTGCGAGCACCTGCCGCATAAAGCCGCGTCATCACCGTCACGACGTCGGTCACGGCTGCCGTCACGAATTGAGTCGTCGTGATCGTGCCGGCCTGGATCAGCGGCAGGCCAGCGCTGAAGTTGTTGAAGTAGGCGCCGCCCGCCTCGACGACGAACAGGGTCTGCGGATTCAGCTGCGCCGCCGACGTCGGACGATCGATGAACGACTGCACCTGAGCCAGCATGCTCGGCGTCGTCGACTGCGTCGTCAGGCCGGGAATGGCACCCGTGCGCGCGCCGGCGTAAGCGAAGTTATTGCCACCGCGCGTCGACGGGTTCACCGCGGCGCCATAGCGGCCAGCGACCGTCTCGACGTACAGCGTGCCGTTGGAGATCCGACCCGCCGCATAAGGCGGCACGGGCGGGCAGCCCGGCGTGGCAGCCGTCGGGCACGCGTTACCGGTGTCGGACAGACTCGACCCGATCACGACCGTCGTGCTGAACAGGCGCGGCGTGTCCGCTTCGTCGCTGCCGCAGGCGGCGACCAGGATCGCGGCCAGCGCGATGGCGCCGACGCGCGACGATTTCAACAGGGAAGTGCGCGCGGCGCGCGCAAACGGGTTCAGCATCGAAGGTCTCCTGGGGTGTCGTTCTGTTCTTCGCCGGCGCGCGGTACGGATTGCATGGTGCCTGCACCGTCACGGCCGATCCGCGAGCGATGATACTCAGCGCATCCGGTGCGGGCAGGCCGCGGCCCTTGCGGGCGAGCGGGCGTGGCCCGGAAACAACGGTCGGTCGGCGGCCTCCCGCGCTGCGTCACGCCGTCGCCTGTGCCCGCCGCAGCCGGTCGTGCACCGCCTCCCAGTCCGCGCCCTGCGGCGGGCGGGCGACCAGGATGCGCGCGGCGCCGGCGGCGTCGAGCTGGTGCAGCAGCGCGTACAGGCGCTGCGCGTAGGCCTCGGGCGCGGCGGGTGCGACCAGGCGCAGCACGACATCCGGGCCGGCATCGAGCAGGGCGGCTGCCGGCGCCAGCACGGCGAGCGTGCGGCCGCGCAGCGCGTTGATGCGCGCCGGCAGTTCGCTCGGCGCCACCAATTCGAGCGGCGTGCGCGGCGCGTAGTGGCTCTCCAGCCGGCCGGAGGCGCGCGGCGCATCGCGCCCGGCATCGGGCACCGGCGCGCCAAGCACGGACTGCAGCTGCTCGCGCGTGATGCTGCCCGGCCGCAGCAGGCGCGGCGCGCCCTGGCTGAAGTCGACGATGGTCGACTCGATGCCGATCGGACAGGCGCCGCCGTCGAGGATCAGGTCGACCTTGCCTTGCGGCTTCTCGCCGAGGTCGGCGCGCACGTGCGCGGCCGTGGTCGGGCTGATGCGACCGAAGCTGTTCGCGCTCGGCGCCGCGATGCCGCCGCCGAACGCCGTCAGCAGCGCGCGCGCCCAGGGATGCGACGGGCAGCGCAGGCCGACGCTGTCCTGCCCGCCGGTGACGAGGTCATGCGCACGCCCGCTGCGTTTGAGCACCAGCGTCAGCGGCCCCGGCCAGAGAGCTTTCGCCAGGCGCCGTGCACCGTTGGGCACCTCGCGCGCCCAGGCGTCGATGTCGGCGGCGCCGCTCACGTGGACGATGACCGGATGGTCGGCCGGCCGCCCCTTGGCCTCGAAGATCCGCCGTACGGCTTCGGGCTGCGCGGCGGCCGCGCCGAGGCCGTAAACGGTCTCGGTGGGGAAAGCCACGAGGCCCCCCGCGCGCAGCACCTCGGCGGCCCGGGCAATCAGGTCAGCGGGCGGAGGGGACGGCATCGAAGACTCAACTCGTCGGTACCACGGCCGCTCGGCAAGCGCGACGCGCGCTTCGGCACCGACGCAGGATTGCCGCCTTCACTTCGGCGGCGCCAGTCCCAGCACCTGCGATGCGTGCACAGCCTGTTCCAGCGCTTCCTCGCGCGTGGGAGCGACCAGCGTCAGATGGCCCATCTTGCGGCCGGGGCGCGGCTCCTTCTTGCCGTACAAGTGCAGCTTGGCGCGCGGGTCGCGCAGCACCTCGGCCCAGGGTGGTTCGCGCCGCTCGCCGTGATGAAACCACAGGTCGCCGAGCAGGTTGAGCATCACGCTCGCGCTGTGCGCAGTGGTGTCGCCGAGTGGCAGGCCGGCCAGGATGCGCGCCTGCTGCTCGAACTGGCTGGTGTGGCAGGCATCGATCGTGTAGTGGCCGCTGTTGTGCGGGCGCGGCGCCATCTCGTTGGCAACCAGGCGCCCGTCGCCGAGCACGAAAAACTCGATGCACAGCACGCCGACGTAATCGAGCGCATTGGCGAGCAGCGTGGCGTACTGACGCGCCTTGTCCTCGACCGCGGGCGTGACGCGCGCCGGCACGATGCCCACCGCGAGGATGCCGTGCCGGTGCTCGTTCTCCGACGGCGGGAAGGTCACGCACGAGCCGTCTGCGGCGCGGCAGACGATGCAGGAGACCTCCTGCCGCAGGTCGAGCTTCTTCTCCAGCACACAGGCCACGCGGCCGAGCCTGACCCAGGCCTCGCGTGCCTGCGCCTCGCTCTCGACCAGGACCTGGCCCTTGCCGTCGTAGCCGAGCTTGGCCGTCTTCAGGATCGCCGGGTAGACCGTCGACGGCGCCAGCCGGAAGTCGTCGATGCGGCCGATCACCGCATGCGGCGCCACCGGCACGCCCTGGTTGGCGAAGAAGCGCTTCTCCAGCGCACGATCCTGCGCGATTGCCACCGCATGGCCACCGGGTGCGACGTGGCAGAACTCGGACAGGTGCATCAGTGCGCCCGCCGGCACGTTTTCGAACTCTGTGGTCACTGCCTGGCAGCGCTTGGCGATGGTCGCCAGCGCGGTGTCTTCCATGTAGCCGGAGCGCAGGTGCTCGTCAGCCACCGCCCCGGTGGGGCTGTCGCCATCGGGATCGAGCACGCACACGCGGTAGCCGAGCGACTGCGCGGCCTGCGTGAACATGCGGCCGAGCTGACCGCCGCCGAGCACGCCGAGCAGGCTGCCGGGCGGCAGCGCCTTGCGGACGGGCTGGCCTCTCACCGGACTTCCCTCCGCGCTACGCGCTCCGGGACGAGCGCTTTGGGCGAAGCAGGGAATTCGCAGCAGCACCTGCGTGCTGCTGTGCCTGCGCAGCAGGCGCGGCCTGCCAGCCGCGCCGTGGCCCAGCCGGGCGCGCTCATAAGGCAACCTCTCGGCCGATGAGGGCCGATCGAGTAGCGCGGTGCAGGGTTGTCCACCGGGCTTGGTTGTGGGACAACCCGACTGGCCCTTCTCTAGGCCGGGAGGCGGGTTGTCCACAACTGCGAAGCACCCGGTGGTCAACCCGTGTTCAACGCGCTGCGCTTTGGGTGCGGGCTTCTTGACAGCTCGGTGCGTTGCCGCCGAGGGTGTCCACCGACTTCCGTGCCCCTGCGGTGACTGCCTGGTGCGCTTGCCTTTGCAAGGCCCCTGTGAGACCCGCAGCCCACAGGGTGCCCGGAAGGCCACGACGGGCCCCAAGATGTAGCGCCACGCCAACCCAGCTGGAGCGCCTGTTTATGAGCTCCCCGCCGCGCCTTCCGACACGGGTAGTCATACCGCAACCCCAAGGAGTCTGTCCATGAGCAACGATGTCTTTGTCGGGCTGGACTGGGCCGTGCACACGCACGCGGTGTGCATCATCGATGCCGCCGGCTCGGTCCTCGAGCGCTTCGAGGTCGCCCATGATCGCGACGGCTTGGCCGATTTGATGCGCCGACTGGCGCGCTGGGGCCAACGCCTGCGCATCGCCATCGAGCGACCCTCGGGGCTGATCGTCGACGCACTCGTGGACGCCGGCCACGAGGTGTTCCCGATCCACCCCAACGCGGTCAAGGCCAGTCGCCCTCGCTACCGCAGCCACGGCGCCAAGAGCGACGCCAGCGATGCCTACCTGCTGGCCGACCTGCTGCGCACCGACGGCCACCGCTGGCGCGCACTGGCTCAGCAGTCCGACGCCATCCGCGCGCTGCGTGCGCTGGTGCGCTCGCGCGACGATCTTGTCGCCGCGCGCGTGGCCGCGGCCAACCAGCTCACCAGCACGCTGCAGGCCTTCTGGCCCGGCGCAGCGGCGATCTTTGCAGACGTGGCCTCGCCCATCGGTTTGGCGTTCCTGCGCCGCTATCCGTCGCCCAGTTGCGCCCAGCGACTCACCGAAGCGCAGTTGCAGCGCTTCTGCAAGGCCCAGCACTACAGCGGTCGGCGCAGCGCGGCTGACTTGCTGGCGCGGTTGCGCGCCGCAGCCAGCGGCCGCGCGGGCGAGCAAACCGAGCGGGCCATGGCCGAGGTCGTGCGTGCGCAAGTCGCCGTGCTCGTGCCCATCGTGACTCAGATCGCGGGTCTCACGCGCCACATCGAACAGTTCATGCATGCGCTGCCCGATGGCCTGCTGATGATGTCCTTCCCCCGCGCCGGCCAAGTCTGCGCCGCCCAGATCCTGGCCGAGCTGGGCGACGTGCGAGAGCGCTTCCCCAACGCCGATCTGCTGGCCGCTGAAGCAGGCACCGTGCCCGTGACGTATCAGTCCGGCAAGACCCGCAGCGTGGCCTTCCGCTGGGCGTGCAACCACCGGTTGCGCCAAGCCATCACCTGCTTGGCCGACAACTCGCGCCACGCCAACGACTGGGCTCGCAGCCTCTACCAAGCCGCGCGAGGCCGCGGCTGCGATCACCCCCATGCCATCCGCATCCTGGCGCGCGCCTGGCTGCGCGTCATCTGGCGCGCCTGGATCGACCGCAAACCCTACGACCCAAGCCTTCACGGCGGCGCCCTCGCGCTCGCCTCCGCGCAGAAAGGTTGACCCAGGATGTCTCATAGCGGCAGCGTCATGTTGCGCGCCTTCTCGGTCTGCGTGGCGCGGTACTGCGCCAGCCGGCGCGCGAGTTCGGCGTCGCCGGCGGCGAGCATCGCCACCGCGAACAACCCGGCGTTGGCGGCACCCGCCTCGCCGATGGCGAAGGTGGCCACCGGGATGCCCTTGGGCATCTGCACGATCGACAGCAGGCTGTCCTCGCCGCGCAGGTACTTGGACGGCACCGGCACGCCGAGGACAGGAATCACCGTCTTGCTCGCCAGCATGCCCGGCAGGTGCGCAGCGCCGCCGGCACCGGCGATGATCGCGCGCAGGCCGCGCTCGCGCGCTTCCTCCGCATAGGAGAACATCTCGTCGGGCATCCGGTGCGCGCTGACCACGCGCGCCTCGAACGGCACCTCGAACTCCTTGAGCACGTTGCACGCGTGCTGCATCACATCCCAATCGGAATTGGAACCCATCACCACGCCGACGAGGGGCGCGGCCCGTGGAGTTGCTGCCATCGAGGTCCTGCCTGAAAGAAACTGCGAAGGCGCTGATTGTAGTGAGTCGGGCAGCCGGACTCCTTACAACAGCCTCAGGCGTCAGGCACCTCCCGGGTCAATTCGCCCGTCACAGCGCCCGTCACAGCCGTAGCCGAGTGCCTCAGATCAAATCATTAGGCGGCGGTCAGGTTGTACTCGAAGCGCCAGCAGCGCCCGTCCGGGCGCTGCACTTGCGCCAGGAACGGATAGGTCGGCCCGCCGTCCGGGCTGATCACATGGCCATAGCGCCAGACCCGCGTGCCGTCGGGCGATGACACGACCATCGTCGAACCGTCGCGGCGCGCGGCGAAGTATTGGAATCCGCTTTCACCGTTGAGCGGCTTGCCGTGGAAGAACTGGCGGGTGTCGCTGGCGGTGCCGGTCTGTGAGCTGAACTCGCCGTAGGGCTGGTAGCCGCGGCTCCACTTGACTGCGCCCGCCGCGTTGGTCGCCGCCGCCGGGCTTCCGGCGGCATCGTTGTGGAGGAAGGTGACTTCGACGTCGGCCAGCGGGCCGCCGGCGGCGCTGACGAGGATGCGCGCCACGCCCGAGGTGGCCGATCCGCCGCCGGGGATGACCGTACGGGCGCTGATGTTGTACAAGCCCTTGACTGCGGCTTGCCAGTTGAACGTGTACGTGGTGGTGTTCGGCTGGACCCGGTGAATGACGGCGCCATCCGCCAGCAGCTCGACCTAACATGTCGCTCGCAGAGGCCGGCGCCGGCGTCGACCGTGACGGGTCCGGCCGCAGGGAGGCCATAGACCGCGACGTCCGGCGGCTGGCGAAAAGCGACCGAACGGAGGCAGGGCACCCAAGTCCTGACGCGCGCCATGCGGCCTGTTCGGCCTGCGCCGCCGCCGAGCTTCAGGGTGCGCGCGTTCGGTCGAACCCGAACGCACCGCCGCAGCTCAAGGCCGTCGGAGCAACCTGGATCGGATGTGTGAAAGCAATGCTGTCACTGACTACAATGCAGCGTCATTGGAGACTTGCTCATGGGAACCCTGACCATCCGCAACATTGAAGACCCGCTCAAGCGGCGGCTGCGCATGCGCGCAGCGGCGCGCAACCGCTCGATGGAGGAGGAGGCGCGGCAGATCCTGCGCGCCGTGCTGATGGAGGCGGCCGCGCCGGAGTCGGACCTCGGCGCCCGGATTCGAAGACGATTTGCGAAAGTTGGCGACGTCGAACTGCCGATCGCGCCGCGTGAGGCGGTGCGCACACCGCCCGACCTGTCGGGCTCACATTCAGGCACCGGCACGACCAAGCGGCCGGCGACCTCTCGAGGCTTGCGACGCAGATGACGACGCTGGTCGACACCAACGTGCTGTCGGAACTGCTGCGCGCAGAACCGGCGCCAGCAGTGCTTGCGTGGTTCGGCGCACAGCGCGCCGACGGCCTGTTCGTCAGCGCCGTCACGCAGGCGGAAATGCAGCTTGGCGCACGACTGCTGCCCGCCGGCAAGCGTCGCGCCGCGATCGAGTCAGCGTTGCGCGCGATCTTCGACGATGACTTCGCAGGTCGCGTGCTTCCGTTCGACACGCTGGCCGTCCCGGCCTACGTCGAGATCGTCAGCGCGCGGCGGTCGGCGGGTCGGCCGATCGCCCAGTTCGACGCGCAAATCGCCGCGATTGCGCGGCTGCACGGCGCCCAACTCGCTACACGCAACGAGTCGGACTTCGCGAACTGCGGGGTCGCAGTCGTCAACCCCTGGCGGCACGCCGACTGAGTTCCTGTATGGCAGCCGCGGCGACGCTTGGCCGCGCACCGCTTATCGTTCAAGCCACCGCGCCGCTGGCAACCAGATCGTCGATCTCTGGATCGTTGTAGCCGTACTCGCGCAATACCTCGCGCGAGTGCTGGCCGAGCGCGGGTGCGGCCTTCGGCTCGGCGGTCGGGGTGGCGGAGAAGTGCAGTGGGCAACCGAGCGCGCGCGTGCGGCCGGCCTCGGCGTGCTCGACCTCGACCACCATGCCGCGCGCCTGCGCCTGCGGGTGCTCGAGCGCCTCGCCGATCGAGTGCACCGGGCCAGCGGGCACGCCGGCCGCGTCGAAGGCCGCGATCCAGTGCGCATTGCCGCGCCCGGCGAGCACCGCGGTCATCGCCTCGACCAGCGTCGTGCGGTTGGTCATGCGGCCGGTGTTGGTGGCGAAGCGGGCGTCGGTCTTCCACTCCGGATGGCCAAGCGCGTCGGCGATGCGCTCCCAGTTGGCCTGGTTGGCACCGCCGATGTTGATCCAGCCATCGGCGGTGCAGAACGCCTGGTAGGGCGCGGCGAGGATGTGCGAGGAGCCGGTCGGCCCGGGCGATTGCCCCGTGGCGAAGTAGATGGCCGCATGCCAGTAGGTCTGCTGCAGCGCCGCCTCCATCAGCGAGGTGTCGACCACCTGCCCCTGACCTGTCTTCAGCTTGTGCGCGTAGGCGGCGAGGATGCCGGTGGCGGCGAGGATGCCGGCGTTGATGTCGGCCACCGAATTGCCGGGCTTCAGCGGCGGACCGCCGGGCTCGCCGGTGATCGACATCAGCCCGGCGAAGCCCTGCGCGATCAGGTCGAAGCCGCCCTTGTCGGCGAACGGTCCGGTGCGACCATAGCCGGACACCGCGCAGTAGATCAGGCCCGGGTTGATGGCCGAGAGCATGTCGTAGCCCAGGCCGAGCTTCTCGAGCGTGCCGGCGCGGAAGTTCTCGGTCAGCACGTCGGCGGTCTTGACCATCCGCCGCAGCACCTCGCGGCCATGCGGCTTCTTCAGGTCGAGTGCGATGCCGCGCTTGTTGCGATTCAGGATCATGAACGGCGCCGACACGCCGTTGACGCGCGGCTCGCGGTAGCCGCGCGAGTCGTCGCCGCCGGGCAGCTTCTCGACCTTGATGACGTCGGCGCCCATGTCCGCGAGCAGCATCCCGCAGGTGGGGCCAGCCATGATCTGCGCCAGCTCCAGCACGCGCAGGCCAGCCAGCGGTCCGGCTCCGTTCTTCGTGTTCACGCGATCGATCACCTTACTTGCCGACGAATTGCGGCTTGCGCTTGGCGAGGAAGGCGGCGTAGCCGATGCGGAAGTCCTCGGTATCGAAGCAGTCGAAGCACTCGTCGAGTTCCGCTGCCGTCAAAGGCCGCGGATCGGCCAGGCGGCGCGCAAACTTCTTGTGCCAGCGCGCAACCAAGGGCGCGCCTTCAGCGATACGTTCAGCGGTGGCGCGCGCCTCGGCCGACACCTCGCCGTCCGGCACGATGCGCGTGACCAGCCCCTTCTCCTTCGCCTCCCGCGCGCCGAAGATCCGCCCTTCGAGCAGGATCTCCAGCGCCACGCTCGGCCCCACCAGCTTCACCAGCGGCGCCATCTCGGCGTAGGCCATCACCAGGCCCAGATTCTTGATCGGCGCCCCGAAGCGGCTGCTCTCGCCGCAGATGCGCAGGTCGCAGAGTGCTGCGATCTCCAGCCCGCCGCCGACGCAGATGCCGTGGATCTGCGCGACCAGCGGATGGCGGCAGTCGGCCAGCGCCTGCGCGGTTGCGTGCATGTCGTGGCCGTAGCCGATCGCCTGCGCCTTGTTGCTGCGGTCGGTCTCGAACTCGGCGATGTCGTTGCCGGGCGAGAACGCCTTCTCGCCCGCGCCGCGGATCACGATGCAGCGGACCGAGTCGTCGGCGGACAGGCGCGCGATGGTCGCGCCGAGGTCGCGCCACATGCCGCGCGTCAGCGCGTTGAGCTTGGCGGGGCGGTTGAGCGTGACGGTGACAATGGCCGGATGGCCGCCGTCACGCTCGGTCAGGACGAGGTCGCTCACTTCGCGAGTCGAAGCGCCCAGGCTATTCGGCCTTGATGCCGAGCTCCGGGATCATCTTCTTATACTTGTTCAGCTCGTCGGTGACGAACTTGCCGAACTCGTCCGGCGTGCGAAAGGTGCCGAACTGCACACCCTGCGCCTCCAGCGTCGGCCGCACCTTGGCATCGCTCATCGCCGTCAGCACCGCGTTGTTGATCTTGTCGACGATGTCCTTCGGCAGGCCCTTCGGACCCATCACCGAGTACCAGTTGGTGACGTCGAAGCCCTTGATGCCGACTTCGGCGAAGGTGGGCACGTCCGGCAATTGCGGAATGCGCTGCGGGGTGGAGATGGCCAGCGCGCGCAGGCCGCCGCTGCGGATATGCGGCAGCACGGGCGGCATGGTGTCGAAGTTCATGTTGACGTTGCCGGCCAGCAGGTCCTGCACCGCCTGGCCGCTGCCCCGGTACGGGATGTGCACCAGGTGCACGCCGGCGATGCGCTCGAACAGCTCCCCCGCCACGTGCTGCGTGCTGCCGATGCCGCTGGACGCGTAGGTGTAGCCGCCCGGCTTCTTCTTGGCGATGTCGATCAGGTCCTTGACGCTCTTGACCGGCACCGAGGGGTGCGTGACCAGCACGTTGGGAACGTAGCCGACGTAGGTGATCGGCGTGAAGTCGGTGTAGGCG
The DNA here is from genome assembly GCA_034522655.1 of Burkholderiaceae bacterium. Taxonomy (GTDB): domain Bacteria; phylum Pseudomonadota; class Gammaproteobacteria; order Burkholderiales; family Burkholderiaceae_F; genus JALHMQ01. Next base: position 4,326 of record JAXHLD010000034.1, on the reverse strand, counting down.
TTGTACGGCACCTTGGGCAGCACGTAGGGCGCGATGGCGTTGGAATTCGAGTGCCCCATCAGCAGCGTGTAGCCGTCGGGCGCCGCCTTGGCGACGACGTCGGCGCCGATCGTTCCTGACGCACCGGAGCGGTTCTCGATCACCACCGGCTGGCCGAGGATTTCGCTCATCCGCGGCGCGAGCACGCGGGCGACGATGTCCGTGCCGCCACCGGGCGCAAAGCCGACGATGATGCGAATCGGCTTGTTGGGCCAGGCCTGCTGCGCGCTGGCCGTGAACGGCAGCGCGCCGACGGCGCCGGCGATCAGTGAAGCGCGGAGGATGCCGCGGCGGGTCATTTGCTTCATCGCTTGTCTCCTTGGCTGTCTTGTCGCCCGGGGCGGGCGTGGTGGGTTGCGATCTCTCTGCTGCTGACGCCGCACGTGCCTATTCAGCAGCGCGCCGTGCTTCCTGCTGCGGCTCCTGCCGGCCGCTGGCGCGCAGCACCTCCTGCGCGGCCAGCACGCCGCTCGCCTTAAGCGCCACGCCGAACTCGGCCAGGCCCATCTCGACGCCGGACAACGTGCCCATCAGCGTCAGGTCGTTGAAGTCGCCGAGGTGGCCGATGCGGAACACCCTGCCCTTGACCTTGCCCAGGCCCGTGCCGAGCGACATGTTGAAGCGCGCGTGGATCAGCGCGCGCAGCGCGTCCGCGTCCATGCCCGCCGGCAGCATCACGGCGGTCAGCGCATCCGAATACTCGGCCGGGTTGCGGCACAGGATCTCCAGCCCCCAGGCACGCACTGCGGCGCGCGTGGCATCGCCGTGGCGGCGATGGCGCGCGAACACATTCGGCAGGCCCTCGGCCAGCAGCTGGTCGAGCGCCGCCGACAGGCCATACAGGAGGTTGGTCGACGGCGTGGTCGGCCAGTAGCCGCTCTTGTTGGCCTCGATGATCTCGTTCCAGCCCCAGTAGGTGCGCGGGAACTTCGCAGTCATTTGCGCCGCGAGCGCCTTGTCGCTGACCGCGTTGAAGCCCAGGCCTGGCGGCAGCATCAGGCCCTTCTGCGAGCCGGACACGGTGACGTCCACGCCCCACGCGTCGTGCCGGTAGTCGATCGAGGCCAGGCCCGAGATCGTGTCGACCATCAGCAGCGCCGGGTGGTTGGCGCCGTCGATCGCGCGGCGCACGGCAGCGATGTCCGAGGTGACACCGGTCGAGGTCTCGTTATGCACGACGCATACGGCGCGGATGCTTTGCGCCTTGTCCTCGGCCAGCCGCGCGCCGACCTGCGCGGCATCCACCCCGCTGCGCCAGTCGCCCGGGATGAATTCCGCCTGCAGGCCGAGTTGGTCGGCCATCTTCTTCCACAGCGTGGCGAACTGGCCGGTCTCCACCATCAGCACGCGATCGCCCGGCGACAGCGTGTTGACCAGCGCCGCCTCCCACGCGCCGGTGCCGGAGGCCGAGTAGATGACGACCGGGTTCTTCGTCTGGAACACCAGCTTGATCTCGGCCAGCACCTTCTTGCCGAGCTGCGCGAACTCCGGACCACGGTGGTCGATGGTCGGGTAATCGATCGCCCGCAGCACGCCATCGGGCACGTTGGTCGGCCCGGGGATCTGCAGGAAGTGGCGCCCGGCCGGGTGCGAGTTGAGCTTGAGCATCGTGTCTCCTGTATTCGAAACGTCAGCCTCGGCCGACGCCCGTCCGGCGTGCGGCGAGCCGGCCCTGTCGAATTCGACTTGTGCGCACGCTGTCGAACGCCGAGTAAGGGCGCTCGGGCCAGCGTCGCTTGCATGCGCCAGCGGCGAAGGCTAACCTGCTTGGTATACAAAACGCAATTACCCTTGCGTGCTTTTCCCTAGGTGTGACGCGCTGCGCTGCACCACTCCACAGACTTTGTATACCAAGACTGCCGACCTGCATGACCGTCGTCTCCCTTTCCGACACCCGCCCGCCCGAGGTGCTGCACACGGCGGTCGCCGCACGCCTGCGCACGCTGATCGTCGAAGGTCGACTCGGTCCCGGAGAAAAGCTCAACGAGCGCGAACTGGCCGCGCGCCTGAAGGTCTCGCGCACACCGCTGCGCGAGGCGCTGAAGCTGCTGACCGCCGAGGGCCTGGTCGAGCACCTGCCCAACCGCGGCGCGGTGGTCGCGCAGCTCGATGCCGACGACGTGGCCGCCGCATTCGAGGTGATGGCCGCGCTCGAAGGCTTGTCCGGCGAACTGGCCTGCGCGCGCATCACCGAAGCCGAGGTCGACGAGATCCGCGCGCTGCAGTTCGAGATGCTGGCGCACCATGCGCGCAAGGACCTCTCGGGCTACTACCGCGTCAACGCGCAGATCCACCGCGCGATCAACCGCGCCGCGCGCAACCCGGTGCTGACCGAGACCTACGACCGCATCAACGCGCGCATCCAGGCCTTCCGCTTCCGCTCCAACTTCGATGCCGACAAGTGGGCGGTCGCGGTGCGCGAGCACGAGGCGATGGTGGTCGCGCTCGCGGCGCGCGATGGCGCCGAGTTGCGGGCGATCCTGATTTCGCACCTGAACCACAAGCGTGACGTGGTGCTCGCGCAACTGCGCGACACCGCGGCGCAGGAGCGGGCGTGAACGTGCCCGGCCGCTCCGAAGCGCTCGCCTCGAAGCGCACCGCGCGGAGGCTCGCCTGATGACCGCGCAGCTCGTCGCCCGCGGCAAGACCCAACCCGTCGCGCTCGACGCACGGCTGGAAGCCGCCGACCTCGCGCGCGAGCTGCGCGCGCACGCGCAGGGCGAGGTGCTGTTCGACAAGGCGAGCCGCGGCCGCTACGCGACCGACGCTTCGATCTACCAGATCGAGCCGGTGGGTGTGTTCGTGCCGGCGCGCGAGGAAGACGCCTTGACGGCACTGCAGATCGCGGCCAGCCGCAAGGTGCCCGTGCTGGCGCGCGGCGGCGGCACCTCGCAGTGCGGTCAGACCGTCGGTGCGGCGCTGGTGATCGATTGCAGCAAGCACCTGCGCAATGTCACCGCGCTGGACCTCGATCGCCAGGAAGTCGAAGTGCAGCCTGGCATCACGCTCGACGCACTGAATGCGCACCTGAAGAAGCACGGCGTCTGGTACCCGGTCGACGTGTCGACCTCCGCCCAGGCCACGCTCGGCGGCATGGCCGGCAACAACTCCTGCGGCAGCCGCTCGATCGCCTACGGCAACATGGTCCACAACGTGGCCGGGGTCGAGGCGTGGCTCGCCGACGGCACGGCCGCTAGCTTTGGCCCCATCGCCCGGGCCACCGGCCGCGCAAGCCAGCTCGGCGAGGCGGTGCATGCGATCGCCGAACGCGAAGCGGACGAGATCGACCGCCTGTGGCCGACCGTGATGCGTCGCGTGGGCGGCTACAACCTCGACGTGTTCCGCCCGCGCTCCGAGCGGCCGTACACCGCCGACGGCAGCGTCAACCTCGCGCACCTGCTGGTGGGTTCCGAGGGCACGCTCGCCTTCACGCGGCGGTTGCGGCTGAAGCTCTCGCCGCTGCCGGCGCAGCGCGTGCTGGGCGTCGTCAACTTTTCGACCTTCTACGCGGCGATGGATGCCGCGCAACACATCGTCACCCTCGGTCCGACCGCAGTGGAGCTGGTCGACCGCACGATGATCGAGCTGTCGCGCGCCAACCCGGCATTCCGGCCGACGATCGAGAGCGCACTGATCGCTCATCAGGGAAATGCGCCGGACGCGATCCTGCTGGTGGAGTTCGCAGGCAGCGACAAAGCCTCTCTCGTCGCACAGCTCAAGCGCCTCTCGGACCTGATGGGCACGCTCGGCCTGCCGAACTCGGTGGTCGAGATGACCGCCGACAAGCCGCAGAAGGAACTGTGGGAGGTGCGCAAGGCGGGACTCAACATCATGATGAGCCTGCGCGGCGACGGCAAGCCGGTGAGCTTCATCGAGGACTGCGCGGTGCCGCTGCAACACCTGGCCGAGTACACCGCGAAGCTGACCGAGGTCTTCGCCCGGCACGGCACCAAAGGCACCTGGTACGCGCACGCCTCCGTGGGCACGCTGCACGTGCGGCCGATCCTCGACATGCGTAACGACGGCGCGGCCAAGATGCGCGCGATCGCCGAGGAAGCCAGCGCGCTCGTTCGGCAATACAAGGGCGCGTACTCCGGCGAGCACGGCGACGGCCTGGTGCGCAGCGAATGGGTGGCGTGGCAGTTCGGGCCGCGCCTTACCCAAGCGTTCGAGGAGATCAAGCAACTCTTCGATCCGGCCGGCCTGCTGAACCCCGGCAAGATCGTCCGTCCGACCAGGATGGACGACCGCAGTCTGTTCCGCTACGCACCGGGTTATGCGGTGCTG